>NZ_JBVOQE010000002.1:0-1118234 GCF_055668065.1 Streptomyces sp. NPDC097129
CCACCGGCAGCCACTGCGAACGCGGCAACATCAACGCCACCGTCGACTCCGGCCCCGCACCCGCCCCACGCAACACACGCGCCAACCGGTCCGACACCGCATCCAACTCCGCGTACGTCAGCCGCACATCCTCAAACACCACAGCCAACGCACCCGGACACTCCGCAACCCGCCGCGCAAACAACTCAGGCAACGACACCCACGGCACCTCCACCGCCGTGTCATTGAACCCCGAAACCAACTCCCCACGCTCACCCACCGACAGGACCTCAACCGACCCCACCCGCACATCCGGCGACGCCACGACCCCAGCCAGCAGACGAACAAACCGCTCCACCAGACACACCGCCGAAGAACGGTCAAACAAATCAGTCGCAAACTCCAAATGACAGTCCATGACCCCAACAGCCGACTCCCGCTCGGCGACTCGCAGCAGCAGATCGAACTTTGCTGTGTCCGCCTCGGCCACTTCAGCCGTGAGCGTGACGCCTGGGAGCTGGAGCTCAGCTTGGGTGTTGTTCTGGAAGGCGAGCATGACCTGGAAGAGCGGGTGCCTCGACATCGACCGCGCCGGGTTCAGCACCTCCACCAGGTACTCGAACGGCACGTCCTGATTGGCGTAAGCCGCCAGGTCCGTCTCCCGCACACGCTCCACCAACTCACGAAACGTCGGATCACCCGACACATCCGTCCGCAGCACCAACGTGTTCACAAAGAACCCGACCAGATCATCCAGCGCCTCATCCGTACGGCCCGCAATCGGCGAACCGATCGGAATGTCCGTCCCCGCACCCAACCGCGACAGGAGAGTGGCGAACGCAGCCTGGAGCACCATGAACACACTCGCGCCCGACTCCCGGGCCAGAGCGGCGAGCCCCGCGTGCAACTCCTCGTTCACCTCGAAGGCAACCCGGTCACCCTGGTAGGAGGCCACCGCAGGCCGCGGCCGATCCGTCGGCAGTTCCAACTGCTCCGGCACACCGGACAGCGTCTCGGTCCAGAACGCCAGCTGCCGGTTCAGCGCGCTGCCCGGGTCGGACTCCTCACCCAGCAAACCCCGCTGCCACAGTGCATAGTCCGCATACTGCACCGGCAGCGGTTCCCACGTCGCTGCCCGGCCTTCCACCCTCGCCTCGTACGCGGCCGCGACATCCCGCGCGAGCGGCGCCATGGACCAGCCGTCACCCGCGATGTGGTGCAACACCACCACGAGAACGTTGCTCTCCTCAGCCAGCTCGAAAAGGGCTGCGCGCAGGGGCAGTTCACGGGTCAGGTCGAAGCCCCGCCCGGTGAACTCGGCGACCAGAGCAGCCAGCGAGTCCTCCGTCGCCGGCTCTGCCTCCACCTCGATGAGATCGGCACCGGCACCACGGATGGCCTGGTAGGGAGTGCCGTCCGCCCCCTCCGGGAACACCGTCCGCAACGACTCATGCCGTACCAGCACGTCCTGCAGAGCCGCCGCCAACGCCTCGTGATCAAGCAGGCCATCCAGACGGAGCACGACCGGCATGTTGTACGTGGAGGCGTCCGTGCCTTCCAGGCGGTTGAGGAACCACATGCGCCGCTGGGCGAACGACAGCGGAATCTCCGTCGGCCGCTCAACCGCCGACAGGGCCGTACGAGCGGTGTCCGCCCGGCTAATGCGCTCAGCGAGATGAGCGACGGTGGGTGCCTCGAACAGGGCCTGCAGCGGCACCTCCACACCAAGAACCGTGCGAATCCGGCTCACCACCCGGGTGGCGAGCAGGGAATGCCCGCCCAGATCGAAGAAGCTGTCGTCGATCCCGACCGACTCCAGCCCCAGGACCTCGCCGAACACCACGCACAGCGCTTCTTCGCGTGCCGTGCGCGGCGCCCGGAATGCGGTCGTGGGGTCGTACTCAGGTGCGGGCAGGGCTCGGCGGTCCAGCTTCCCGTTCACCGTCAACGGCAGTGCGTCCAGGACGACCAGCGCCGACGGCACCATGAATTCGGGCAGACGCTTCCCCAGCGACGCGCGCAGTTCCGCTCCGTCAAGGGCGTGTCCGGGCGCCGGCACGACGTAGGCGACCAGGCGCTTGTCACCGGGCCGGTCCTCACGCCCGATCACGGCCACCTGGGCGACCTGCGGGTGAGCCGCCAGTGCCGCCTCAATCTCGCCGAGCTCAATACGGAAGCCGCGCAGCTTGACCTGGTGATCCGCACGCCCGGCGTATTCCAGGTTCCCGTCCGCACGCCAGCGCGCCAGATCGCCTGTGCGGTACATTCGCTCGCCCGCGGCAGCGAACGGATCAGCCACGAACCGCTCAGCGGTCAGCCCGGGCCGGTTCACATAGCCGCGGGCCAACTGCGCGCCTGTCACGTACAGTTCGCCCGCCACGCCGACAGGCACTGGCTGGAGCCAGGCGTCCAGCACGTAGACGCGCGAGGTCCCCTGCGGCCGACCGATCGGTACGGGGCCGTCCGGGAGGTCGGCGCCTGAAGCGATCCGGTACTCGGTGCAGTTGACGGTGGTCTCGGTGGGGCCGTAGGCGTTGAAGACCGTTGCCTTCGGGTGGCGCCGACGCCATGGGGTCAGGTCCGTTCCGGCCAGCGCCTCGCCCCCGACGACGAGCTCGGCCGACGGCGACTGATCGTCGGGGAGATCGTTGAGGAGCAGGAGGTGGCTGGGAGTCACCTTCATGAGCGTGGGCCCTGTGTGCGCCGACGCCGCTGCGGGCGCGTTCCCACCGGGGGCATCCTGATGGAACATGTCCACGATGCGTACGCATCCGCCGACGACCAGCGGCGTGTACATCGACGTGATCGCCATGTCGAAGGTGATCGGCGAGTGCAGAGCGGTGATCTCTTGCACGCTCGGATGGTTGACCGCCGCCCAGCACAGATAGGCAGCCAGTGCGCGGTGTTCGATCATCACACCCTTGGGGCGGCCCGTGGAGCCGGAGGTGTACATGACGTAGGCCCGGTGTGAGGCGAGCAGCGGCGTTGACAGCTCCTCTACCCGCAAGTCATGGGCGTGGTCGACATCCGTGGCCGCGTCAGGCGCGCCAGTATCCACCGTGACGACAGGCAGTCCCGGCGGCAGCGCGACGTCGCTGTCGGCGAGCGTGATGGCACAGACCGCGGCCGCGTCCTCGACCATGTAAGCGATGCGCTGCGCCGGGTAGTCCACGTCCAGCGGAAGGTATGCGGCGCCCGACTTCATTACCGCGATCAGGGTGACGATCCCGTCGGTCGATCTCGGCATGGCCACCGCCACCACGCGCTCCGGTCCCGCACCAAGCTCGATCAGGCGTCGCGCGAGCCGGTTGGCCCGGGCATTGAGTTCCGTGTACGTGAGGACCTCGCCGCCGCCGTCCACGGCCGGCGCGTCTGGCGTACGGGCCGCCTGCGCTTCGAACATCGCGGGGAAGGTCAGCGCGGGCGCGGTTGCCTCCCCGCTCGCCGAGCTCCACTCACCCAGCAGGCGCCGACGCTCCTGCGGGGCGAGGATCTCCGCCTGTGTCACGGGCCGGTCCGGGTCGGCGACCAGTGCGCGAAGCAGACGGACGAACCGGCTCGCCATCTCCTCGACTGTTTCGCGGTCGAAGAGGTCGGCGGCGTAACTCCACGTGCCGGTGATCCCCCCGGGATGACGTCCGGCCGTGGATGCCCCAGTAGCGGGGGTGGGGGCGAAGGTCTCGTCGAGGCTGAGGGAGAGGTCGAACTTCACTGCGCCCGAGGGTGCCTGCTCGACCGCGATATCAAGGCCGGCGAGGCTCAGGTCGGGCGGGGTGGTGTTCTGGAAGGCGAGCATGACCTGGAACAGCGGGTGCCTCGACATCGACCGCGCCGGGTTCAGCACCTCCACCAGATGCTCGATCGGCACATCCTGGTGCGCGTACGCCGCCAGGTCCGCCACACGCGCACGCTCCACCAGCTCGCGGAACGTCGGATCACCCGACACGTCCGTGCGCAGCACCAGCGTGTTCACGAAGAACCCGACCAGATCGTCCAGTGCCTCGTCCGTACGACCTGCGATCGGCGAACCGATCGGGATGTCCCTGCCCGCACCCAGCCTCGACAGCAGCACGGCCAACGCAGAGCGGACGACCATGAAGAGGCTCGCGCCCGTCTCCCGTGCCAGTTCCGTGAGACCTGCGTGGAGCTCCTCGTCGATCTCCACCGGAACACTGTCACCCCGGTACGAGGCGACGGCGGGCCTGGGGCGGTCCATCGGGAGTTCCAGCTGCTCCGGCGATCCCGCCAAGGTCTGCTTCCAGAAGGCGACCTGTCTGGCCATCAGGCTCTGCGGGTCGGATTCCTCGCCCAGCAGCTTCCGCTGCCACAGCGAGTAGTCCGAGTACTGAACCGGCAGCGAATCCCACGCCGGAGCACTACCTGCGACCCGTGCTTCGTACGCGGCAGCGACGTCCCGCGCGAGCGGTGCCATCGACCAGCCGTCACCCGCGATGTGGTGCAGGACCACGACGAGGACGTGAACGTTCTCGTTCACGGCGAACAGGTAGGCTCTCAGCGGCAGTTCGCGCGTGAGGTCGAAACCACGCGCCGCCCGGGCCGCGACGGCCGCCGCCAGCTCCTCCTCGCGTACGTGCTCGACCGGCAGCGGCACAGCGCCGGCGGCGTCGGCCACCTGCTGGAACGACGTGCCATCGGCGCCCTCCGGGAACACGGTCCGCAGGCTCTCGTGGCGCGCCACGACGTCGCCGAGAGCAGCCGCCATCGCTTGCTGATTCAGCGCTCCGGTGAGGCGGAGGGCGATCGGCATGTTGTACGCCGCCCCGGCCTCGCCCTCCAGACGGTTGAGGAACCACAGGCGCTGCTGCGCGAACGACAGGGGTACCTCGGCAGGCCGCCGTGCCGGCTCCAGAGCGGGCCGCGATGCCTCCGCCCCGCCGACGCGCTCGGCCAGCAAGGCCACGCTCGGAGCCTCGAAGAGGGCGCGCAGGGGCAGCTCCACTCCCATTTCCGTACGGATGCGGTTGACCAGGCGGGTGACCAGCAGTGAGTGCCCTCCCAGGTCGAAGAAGCTGTCCTCGATGCCCACCCGCTCCAGCCCGAGGACCTCGGCGAACAGGTCGCACAGCACCTGCTCCCGAGCGTCACGGGGCGCAGCGCCCGACACGACCGACGAGAAGTCGGGCACGGGCAGGGCCTTGCGGTCCAGCTTGCCGTTCACCGTCACCGGCAGCGCATCCAGCACGACCACCACCGCCGGGGTCATGAACTCCGGCAGTCTTTCGCCGACGAACTTCCGCACCGCGCCCGGGTCCACGCCCTCCACGCCGCCCGCGCCGCCCGCGCCCGCGACGGGAACGGCGTATGCCACCAGCCGGGCGTCGGCGTCGCCCTGGGCGTGCACCGCGACGACGGCCTGCTCCACCAAGGGGTGTGCAGCCACGGCCGATTCGACCTCGCCGAGTTCCACCCGGAACCCGCGGATCTTGACCTGGAAGTCCGTCCGCCCGAGGAACTCGATGTTCCCGTCGGCGCGCCAGCGCACCAGGTCACCGGTGCGGTACATGCGGGCGCCGGGCGGGCCGTAGGGATTGGCGACGAACCGCTCGGCGGTCAGGGCCTGCCGGTTCACGTAGCCCCGTGCGAGCTGGATACCGGACACGTACAGCTCCCCGGCGACTCCGGACGGGACGGGCCGCAGCTTCGCGTCGAGCACGTACGCGCGGGTGTTCCACACGGGGGCGCCGATCGGCACGCTGGAGGCGCCCGGCTCGTACCGGTACGGCCAGCGGGTGACGTCGATGGAGGCCTCGGTGGGGCCGTAGAGGTTGTAGAGGCGGGCCTCGGTCAGTGTCGTGCGGAACTTGTCGGCCAGCTCCAGGGACAGGGCTTCGCCGCCGAGGATGACGGTGTGCAGCGAGGAGCACGTGGCCGAGGCGGGCTCCGCCAGGAAGACGGCGAGCATCGACGGCACGAACTGGAGGGTCGTGACCCTTCGTGCCCGGATGACCTCGACCAGGTAGGCCGGGTCCCGGTGGCCGCCGGGCTTGGCGACAACGAGGGTCGCGCCGACCTGGAGGGCCCAGAAGAACTCCCACACCGACACGTCGAAGCCGGTCGGGGTCTTCTGCAGGATCCGGTCGCCCGCTCCCTGCGGGTGCTTGGCCTGCATCCACGCCAGCCGGTTCACGATCGCATCGTGCGGGATCATGACGCCCTTGGGGCGCCCCGTCGATCCGGAGGTGTAGATCACGTACGCGGGGTTCGACAGCGTCAGAGGGGCGTGCCGCTCCTCGTCGCGCACGTCGCCGTCCGGCCTGCCCGCGAGGGAGTCCTCGAAGCCCGGGGCGTCCACTACGACGGTCGACGCGTCCGCTGGCAGGAACGGCAGCGTGTCCCGCGTGGTCAGGACGCACACCGGCCGGGCGTCCTCGATCATGTAGGCGATCCGGTCGACCGGGTACTCCGGGTCGACCGGCAGGTACGCGGCGCCCGCCTTGACGGCGGCGTACACGGCGACGACCTGCTCGACAGAGCGCGGCAGCGCGAGCGCGACCAGGCCCTCGGGACCGGCGCCCCGGGCCATGAGGAGGCGGGCGAGCCGGTTCGCCCGGGAGTTCAGTTCGGCGTACGTCACCTCGACGTCGTCGTACACGACCGCGACGGCGTCCGGCGTACGCCGCACCTGCCGCTCGAAGAGGTCGGGCAGCGGGGCTTGGAGCACGTCGGCCCCCGTGTCGTTCCACTCCTCCAGGATCCGGGTGCGCTCGGCCGCGGAGAGGACGTCGAAGTCGCTGAGTGCCTGGTCGGGCCGGAGAACGGCGGCATGCAGCACGCGGACGAAGCGCGCCACCAGTTCCTCCACCGACGCACGGTCGAAGAGGTCCGTGGCGAACTCCAGTTCACCCGCGAGTCCCGCGCCCTGTTCCTGGTTCTCCGTGAGGTACATGCAGAGGTCGAAGCGGGCCGCGGGCGCCACCACGCCCAGGTCGGAACTAGTCGAGACGGTCAGGCCGGGCAGAGTGAGGTCCGCCCGGTCGTTGTTCTGCAGGACCAGCATGGTCTGGAAGAGCGGGTGGCGGGACATGGACCGCGTCGGGTTGAGCACCTCCACCAGGTGCTCGAAGGGCACGTCCTGATTAGCGTAAGCCGCCAGGTCCGTCTCCCGCACCCGCCCGATCAGCTCACGGAACGTGGGATCACCGGACAGGTCCGTGCGCAGCACCAGCGTGTTCACGAAGAACCCGACCAGATCGTCCAACGCCTCGTCCGTACGGCCCGCGACCGGCGAACCGATCGGAATGTCCGTCCCCGCACCCAGACGCGACAGAAGCGTGGCGAAGGCCGCCTGGAGCACCATGAACACGCTCGCACCCGACTCCCGCGCCAACCGGGCTAGCGAGGAACGGAGTTCGCCGTCGATCGCGAACGTAACCAGGTCGCCCCGGTAGGAGGCGACCGCCGGGCGGGGCCGGTCCGTGGGGACGGCCAGTTGCTCGGGAAGGTTGGCGAGAGCCGATGTCCAATAGCCCAGCTGGGAGTTGAGCACGCTGTCCGGGTCCGATTCGCTCCCGAGGGTCGCCTGCTGCCAGAGCGTGTAGTCGGCGTACTGGACGGGCAGCGGCTCCCAAGCCGGGAGGCGGCCCTCCGTTCGCGCCTCGTAGGCTGCGGCCACATCCCGGGCGAGCGGCGCCATGGACCAGCCGTCGCCCGCGATGTGGTGCAGTACCACCACCAGGACATGGGTTCGCTCGTCCTGTGCGTACAGGTGCGCGCGGAGGGGAAGCTCGGCGGTCAGGTCGAAGCCCCGACCGGTGGCCTCGGCGACCATGTCCACCAGGCCGTCCGGCGAGGTGGCCGTCGCCTCCAACGTGACACGTGCGCGCGTCCCGGACACCACTTCCTGGTAGGGGGTGCCGTCCGGGCCTTCCGGGAAGACCGTGCGCAGCGACTCGTGCCGCTGGACGACATCATTCAGAGCGGCTTCGAGCGCGTCACGGTTCAGGGTGCCGGTCAGTCGCAGGGCGATGGGCAGGTTGTACGTCGACGCCCCTGCCCCTTCGAGGCGGTTGAGGAACCACAGGCGCCGCTGCGCGAACGACAGCGGGATCTCTGCCGGACGCTCCATGACGACGAGTGCCGTGTGCGCCGCGTCCGCCTCGCTCAGGTGGCGGGTGAGCTGGGCGACGGTGGGCGCCTCGAACAGCGCCCGCAACGGGAGTTCGACTCCGAGGGTGGTACGGATGCGGCTCACGACACGGGTCGCGAGCAGGGAGTGGCCGCCGAGGTCGAAGAAGCTGTCGTCGATGCCGACCTTGTCCAGTCCGAGGACTTCGGCGAAGACCGCGCACACCACTTCCTCGCGTGGGTTGCGCGCAGCCCTGGAGGTCGCTGCCGACACGTACTCCGGTGCGGGCAGGGCCCGACGGTCCAGCTTGCCGTTCGCTGTCACCGGGAACGACTCCAGCACCATCACGGCCGCCGGCACCATGAACTCCGGCAGGTTCCGCTCGACGAAGCGCCGCAACTCCGCAGGGTCGACGGAGGTACCGGGGGCACTGACCACGTACCCAGCCAACCGCTTGTCGCCCGGCTGGTCCTCGCGCGCGATCACCTGCGACTGAACGACATCCGGGTGCGAGTTGAGAGCCGCTTCGACCTCGCCGAGTTCGACACGGAACCCACGGATCTTCACCTGGAAGTCCGCACGCCCCAGGAACTCCAGCGTCCCGTCCGCGTTCCAGCGCGCCAGATCACCCGTGCGATACATCCGCTCACCCGGCACGAACGGACTGGCCACGAACCGCTCAGCCGTCAGACCGGGACGATTCACATATCCACGCGCCAGCTGCACACCCGCCAGATACAACTCACCCACAACACCCACCGGAACCGGCAGCAGACCACCGTCCAGCACATACACCTGACTGTTCGCCACCGGCACACCGATCGACGGAAACACCGGCCACGACCCCGGCCCGCCGTCCAACGTCAACGCCGTGACCACATGCGACTCGGTCGGCCCGTAATAGTTGTGCAACCGCCGACCCGGCACCGAAGCAAAGAACTCCCGCACCCGCTCATGCACCGCCAGCGCCTCACCCGCCTGCGCCACATCCCGCAACCCAGACAACGACACACCCAGCTCAGCAGCCGCCTCCGCAACCGCCTCAACCATCGGCATCGGAGCAAACAGCTCACTCACCCGATGCGCCTCAAACCAGCGCACCAACTCCACCGGATTACGCCGCACCTCATCCCGCGGCACCACCAACGTCTTGCCCTGCCACAACGCCGAGAACATCTCCTGCGCCGCCGCATCAAAACTCAACGCCGCGAACTGACCCGTCCGCACCCCCACACCAGCCGGCATCACACCCGCATGCCACACCAGCAGATTCGCCAACGCACCAGCAGGAAACACCACACCCTTCGGACGACCCGTCGAACCCGACGTATAAATCACATACACCGGATGCTCAGGCCGCAGACCCACGACATCAACCGAACCACCCCCGACGCCCTCAAGCACATCCGCGAAACCAGGCTCATCGACAACGACCCGCGCGGCCCGCACACCCGACGGAACACCGTCCGCAACACCACTCGCCGTGACCACACACACCGGATCCGCATCCGCGAACATGTACGCGATCCGGTCCATCGGATACTCCGGATCCACCGGAAGATATGCCGCACCCGTCTTCACCACCGCCAGCAACGCCACCGGCAACCACTGCGAACGCGGCAACATCAACGCCACCGTCGACTCCGGCCCCGCACCCAACCCACGCAACACACGCGCCAGCCGGTTCGACACCTCGTCCAACTCCGCATACGTCAACCGCACATCCTCGAAAACCACGGCCAACACATCCGGGAACTCCGCGACCCGCCGCGCGAACAACTCCGGCAACGACACCCACGGCACCTCCACCGCCGTGTCATTGAAACCCCACACCAGCTGCCCGTACTCATCCGCCGACAGCACCTGCACAGAATGCACCCGCACATCCGGCACCACCGTGACCTGCGTCAGCAGACGAACAAAACGCTCCACCAACCGCTCGACCGACCCACGATCGAACAAATCAGTCGCGAACTCCAGGTGCCCTTCGAGCCCAAGCATCCGGCCATCCGCACCGAACCGCTCGCCCACGGAGAGCAGGAGATCGAACTTGGACGTCTGCGTGCCGAGTTGCTCGACCTTGAGGCCGAGTCCCCGGAGACGGAGGTCGGCCTGGTCGTTGTTCTGGAGGACGAGCATGACCTGGAAGAGCGGGTGGCGGGACATGGACCGCGTCGGGTTGAGCACCTCCACCAGGTGCTCGAAGGGCACGTCCTGATTAGCGTAAGCCGCCAGGTCCGTCTCCCGCACCCGCCCGATCAGCTCACGGAACGTGGGATCACCGGACAGGTCCGTGCGCAGCACCAGCGTGTTCACGAAGAACCCGACCAGATCGTCCAACGCCTCGTCCGTACGGCCCGCGACCGGCGAACCGATCGGAATGTCCGTCCCCGCACCCAGACGCGACAGAAGCGTGGCGAAGGCCGCCTGGAGCACCATGAACACGCTCGCACCCGACTCCCGCGCCAACGCAGCGAGCGACGCATGCAGCTCCGGCCCGACCTCGACCGGGACCGTGTCCCCACCGAACGTGGCCACCGCCGGCCTCGGGCGATCCGTCGGCAACTCCAACTGGTCCGGAACCCCGGCCAAGGTCTCCGTCCAGAAGGCGACCTGGCAGCTCAGCACACTCTCCGGATCAGACTCCTCCCCCAGCAACCCCCGCTGCCACAACGCGTAATCCGCGTACTGCACCGGCAACGGCTCCCACCCCGGGGCGAGCCCGCCCACCCGAGCCTCATACGCGGTCGCCACATCACGCGCCAGCGGAGCCATCGACCAACCGTCACCCGCGATGTGGTGCAGCACGAGGACCAGGACGTGTGACGTCTCGTGCCTGGTGAACAGGCAGGCACGCAGGGGCACCTCAGTGGTCAGATCGAAGCCGCGCGCGGCGAACGCGACGACGTCCCGCCGTAGAACCTCCTCGTCGCTGAGGACCGTGGTCAGGAGCGTGCCGACCTGGTGGGCGGGCAGCACGTTCTGGTACGGCTGTCCCGACGGATCCTCGGGATAGATCGTGCGGAGGGACTCGTGGCGCTCCGTGACGTCGGCGAGGGCCGCTGCCAGCACGCTGCGGTCCAGCGTGCCGTCGAGGCGCAGGGCGAAGGCGACGTTGTAGGTGGAGGCGTCGGTGCCCTCCAGCCGGTTCAGGAACCACATCCGACGCTGCGCGAACGACAACGGCACCACCGCCGGCCGCTCCACCGCCACCACACCGGCCCGCGCACCCTCCGCACGACCGATCCACTCCGCCAGCAACGCCACCGACGGCGCCTCGAACACAGCCCGCAGCGGCAACTCCACACCCAGCACCGCACGCACCCGACTCACCACACGAGTCGCCAACAGCGAATGACCACCCAGATCGAAGAAACTCTCCTCGACCCCCACCCGCTCCACACCTAGAACCTGAGCGAACACCCCGCACAACACGTCCTCACGCACCGAACGCACCGCACGCGAAACCGCACCACCACCGAACTCCGGAACCGGCAACCCCCGCCGGTCCAACTTCCCGTTCGCCGTCAACGACAGCGCCTCCAACACCACCACCACCGACGGCACCATGAACTCCGGCAGACGTTCGCCCAGTGCCCTACGCAGTTCGGCGCCGTCGGCCGCGTCACCGGGCTCCGGAACGGCGTAGGCGACGAGGTGCTGGTCGCCGTGCCGGTCATGGGTCACGACGGCGGCTCGGGCGATGCCCCGCAGTGCGGTCAGGGCTGCCTCGACGTCGCCGAGTTCGACGCGGAAGCCACGGATCTTCACCTGGGAGTCGACGCGTCCGAGGAACTCGACGGTGCCGTCGGCGCGCCAGCGGGCGAGGTCGCCCGTGCGGTACGTGCGTTCGCCGGGCGCGCCGTGGGGGTTCGCGACGAACCGCTCGGCTGTCAGGCCGGAGCGGTTCAGATAGCCGCGGGCGAGCTGGACGCCGGACAGGTAGAGCTCTCCCGCCACGCCCACGGGGACGGGCCGCAGGCGGCGGTCCAGGACGTACACGCGGGTGTTGGCCACCGGGCGGCCGATCGGCGCGCCCCCGGCTCCGGTTCCTTCCTGGTACTCCCAGGCGGTGACGTCGACCGCGGCTTCGGTGGGTCCGTAGAGGTTGACGAGACGGGTGTCGCCGAAGGTGGTGCGGAAGGCTCGGGCCAGGTGCAGGGGCAGGGCCTCGCCACTGCAGAACACACGGCGTACGGTGTCGGCGCAGCGCGCGGCGGTGGGCTCCGCCAGGAACACGGCGAGCATCGACGGCACGAAGTGGAGAGTGGTGATCCGTTCGGTGCGGATCAGGTGGGCGAGGTACGCGGGATCTTTGTGCCCACCGGGCTCGGCCAGGACGAGTGTCGCGCCGACCCGCAGCGGCCAGAAGAACTCCCACACCGACACGTCGAAGCCTGCGGGGGTCTTCTGCAGGACGCGGTCCCCGGGTCCCTGCGGATGGTCGTCCTGCATCCAGGCCAGCCGGTTGTCGATCGCCTCGTGTGTGATCAGGACGCCCTTGGGGCGCCCGGTGGAGCCGGAAGTGTGGATGACGTACGCGGGATGGGAGGGGAGCAGCGGTGCCGTGCGGTCGGCGTCGGTGAGGTCGGTGTCGGGGGCGCTGAGGAGTGCCGCCCGTGTCCCCGGGTCGTCGAGGAGGATGCGGTGGGTGTCCTCGGGGAGGAGGCCGGCCGTGGAGTCGCAGGCCAGCACGGTGACGGGCGTGGCGTCCGCGATGATGCCGTGGAGCCGGTCGAGTGGGTACTCGGGGTCCAGTGGGAGGTAGGCCGCGCCTGCCTTGACGGTCGCGTACATGGCGACGACGAGGTCCACGGATCGGGGCAGAGCGAGACCGACGGCGCTTTCGGGGCCCGCGCCGTGCGCGACGAGTAGCCGGGCGAGCCGGTTCGCGCGGCGGTTCAGCTCCGCGTAGGTGAGCCGCGTGTCCCCGTGGACGAGGGCCGTGGCGTCGGGTGTGCGCGCTGCCTGCCGCTCGAAGCGGGCGGACAGCAGGGCGCTACCGTCCGCGGGGTGGGCGGTCGCCGTGTCGTTCCATTCGTGCAGGACGCGTCGGCGGTCGTCGTCGGACAGGACGTCGACGCGGCCGGCCTGGGTCTGCGGGGCGGCGACGAGGGCGGTGAGGACACGCTCGAACCGCTCCAGGTGCTGGGCGACCTCGTCTGCCGTGTGCCGGGAGGTGTTCCCGTCGAGGTCGATCCGCAGGCCGCTCTCCCCGGTCCGGTCGTACACCGCGAACGACAGGTCGTCGACAGGGCCGTTGGCGAGGTTGTTCACCGTGGCGCGATGCCCCCCGAAGGACAGGTCGTCGTCGAAGGACATGACGTTGACCATGGGGCCGAAGAAGCGGCCGTCGCCCGGGGCCGCTCCGGTGTCGCGCAGCACGTCCTCGTGGCGGTAGCGCTGGTGGCGCAGTGCCGCCTTCATCTCGCGTGCGGTCTCGGCGACGGTCTGCCGGAACGTGTGGTGCGCGGGCACGGTCACGCGCAGGGGGACGATGTTGGAGACCATGCCGGGGGTACGGCGCGACGTCGCGCTCGTACGGGCCGTGACCGGGAAGCCGAGCTGGACGTCGGAGGAACCGGTCAGGCTCTGGAAGTAGACGGCCGTGGCGGCGGTGATGACGGCGGACCAGTGGGTCCTGGCCTCGCGCGCGACGGCGCGCAGTGCCTCCGTCGTGGCGGCCGGCAGGTGGGAGGTGATCCGTACGGTGGCCGGCGAGGGGGTCCCGTCGGGTACGGCGGTCCTGACGCGGGGCGCGGTGTGCGCGGCAGCGGCGGGCTCGTGGCCGGCGAGGCAGGCCGACCAGTGCTCACGGTCCCGTACGAAGGCGTCGGAGGCGCGATAGGCGTTCTCCTCGGCGAGGAGGTCGCCGAGGGACGCGAAGGGGGTGGCGGCGGGGGTGGCGCCGGTGATCAGTGCGTTGTATATGTCGGCGAGGCGGCGGGTGAACAGGGCGCCGCCGTAGCCGTCCATGGCGACGTGGTGGCTGCGCTGGTACCACAGGAAGCGGTCATCGGCGAGTTTCAGCAGGAGGAAGGTGTACTGGCAGTCGCCGTTCAGGAGGTCGAGGCGGCGGCCCAGGTCCGCACGGACGAGTGACTCGGCGGCCTTGTCGGGTGAGGGCTCCCCCGAGAGGTCGTGGAACACCGGGCCGGGGCCGTGCTCCGGCTCCAGGGTCTGGCGTATCTCTCCATTCTCCTCGCTGTAGGCGACCCGGAAGGTCTCCGTCTCCGCGAGGAGCTGGTCCATGGCCCGCCGGAAGACCGCCACATCGACGGGCCCGTCGATCTCGACACTCTGCGCCACGTTGTACTCAAGCTCCGTGACGCCCAGTTGATGGGCGAACCAGACACCCGACTGAGCGGCGGACAAGGGCCAGGACGAGCGAGTACCAGACACCTGAAGTCTTCCCCTGAAGTGAACGTGATTCCCCAGGGGATCTGTGGTCGGCGGCCCTGGGTGGCGGATCTGATCGTTGGGCACCGGGCCGCGACTGTGTGCAGTCCCGCAGCCTCGACGGCTGGGTTCGGTCCTCGCGCTAGGAACCGGCGGACATGGCCTCGCGCAGGTCCTTGGGCCGCATGTCCACCCAGTGGGTGTCGATGTACTCGATGCACTCCTGGCGCGGGGCTGCGTCGAGGACGATCCGCCAGCCGGCGGGCACGTCAATCGTGCCGGGCCACAGAGAGTACTGCTCCTGGTCGTTGATCAGGACCAGGTACGTTCCGTCTGCGTCCTCGAAGGGGTTGGTCATGCCGCAACCTCGTTCTGCTGAGCCGTGGATGGGTCCGACGACAGGGCGCAGCAGGAATGGCGAGCAACACCGTGGAAAGATGCCCGGTCAGACATCGATAGGGACGTGGACGCGTCCCCCTGATCCCCCGCAGCAGAAGCCCTGCCGGCGCCCTCTGTGAGGGGTTTCCGGACAGTCTTGACTACTTGACGGATGATCATAAGGATGTGTACGCGCCGCGTCAAGGGACATATGTTCGCCCCAGAAAGCGCACAGGTGTCGCTTAATTGACGAAGCGTCAAGGACAAGTGCACGTAGCCTCAAGGAGGTACCGGCGCCTTCGGGCAAGCGGGGTAGGGTGCATGCGAGAAACAGGGGGACAAGCGGGGTGGGCACGTCGAATGCAGCGCTGACCACATGTGAGAGCGGTGCCGTTTCGTACACGGTTTCGGCACGGACCGGTGTCGGGCACTCCCGGTGGTTGCGTCGTCACCGCCCCGCGGCCGTGGACCTGAAGGCACGTCTCGTCTGCTTCCCGCCGGCCGGCTCCGCCGCCAGCTTCTTCCGCTCGTGGCCCGAGTCGGTCCCGGCAGAGATCGACGTGGTGGCGGTCCAGTACCCCGGCCGGCAGGAACGGCTGGGAGAGGAGTGTGCCGGCTCCATGGACGAGCTCGCCGACGCGGTCGCCGCGGCTCTCGTGCCGCTGGCCGACCGGCCGTTGGCGATGTTCGGCCACAGCATGGGAGCCTCGGTGGCCTTCGAGGTGGCCGCCCGTCTTCAGAGCGCACACGGAATCGGTGGGATTCCGCTCTTCCTGGCCGCACGCGCGGCACCCCACCGGGTGCGGCCCCTGGACGTCGACTGCGACGACGATCAGGCCCTGATGCGGAAACTGGACGAGTTGGGGAGTCCGGACACGCACGTACTCGACGACCCGGAACTGCGTGAGCTGACCCTTCCCGCGATCCGCGGCGACTTCAGGATCTGCCGGACGTACCGTCACCCGGAGCCGCCCGCGGCACTGGACACCACCGCCGTCTTCTACCGCGGCTCCGCCGATCCGGGCACCGACGCGGACGACGTGAACGGCTGGTCCGACGTTATCCGCGGTCGCGTGCGCGAGGCGGTGCTGCCGGGTGGGCACTTCTTCGTCGTCCAGCACGAGCGCTTGCTCGTCCAGGACGTCACCCGGCATCTCTACGGCCTACTGGCCGGCTGACACCGGAAACGCGCGAAGCACCCGATCCGTAAACAGCGGTATGGGTGCCGACTCATTTCAACTCAACGATGAGGAATGAATCTGCGATGGTCACCCCAGAAGAACTCTTGGGCGCCCTGGGCAGTACAGCTGTCACTGACTCGTTTGCTCTTTATCACATAGCAACGTCTCACTCCTCCCGAGCAGCGGTCCTTCGCACGGCGGCGCTACATGGCGAGATCCGCCTCGTGGCGTCGAGCGTCGCACTGGCCGTCTCCTCCGCTATGCGCACCTGCTGGGACGACGAGTGCGACGCGGAGCACACGCAGTTGCCCGCCGGCGAGCTGCGCTCGTTCCACGAGCAAGGCGGGTTCGGCCTGCCCGTGGCTTCGGTGGCGGAGACCGTCACCGCGGGACAGTCCTACGCGAAGTGCGCCGACCACCGTCTGGTTGGTCCCGAGGTGCTCGCCTCGTGCTCCTCCAGCCTGCTCGCCGAAGCGCTGGGCGCACCGCTGCTGTCCACGGGTCGCGGCGCCTACTGTTACGGCCCCAAGTCGCCGGTCAGCGGCCGCACCGTCTACCTCGTGTGACCCTTGGCTCCCGGGGCAGCGGTTGTCAGCAGCCACACGCGCAGCTCACCGGTGCCGTGACGGGTTCGGCGTCGCAACGGGCCGGTCCCTGCCACGTCTCGTGGGTGGAGCCCTCGCGCGCAGCACTCGAAGCCGCCCGACATCTCCTCGACCTGTTCACCGAGTTCGGCCAGCGCGAGGGCGGCGCGAGTGACGCTGCAGCCTGGTCCCCCAGCAGTACATCACCATCGGCACGGACGGGTCGAGGAGCCGGGCGGCTCTAAGAGGACATCTCATTCGGCGTGTTCGATAGTCTGCGGTCGTGGACATCGTGGAGCGCCTGGTGCCGGATGAGCTGTGGGAGTTGTTCGCGCGGGTGGTGCCGCCATCCCCGACACGGCCTCAAGGTGGTGGCCGACGGCGGTACGGGGATCGCGAGGTGCTGGCCGCGATTGTGTTCGTGGCCACGTCAGGGTGCACATGGAAGCAGTTACCGCCATCCTTCGGCCCGTCGGGGCCGACCGCGCACCGCCGGTTCAGCGAATGGAGCAGGGCCCGGGTCTGGGCCAAACTCGCCGCAGACCAAGGTGCACGTCACCGCCACCGAGGTGCATCCTCCGCTGCCGCGGCCGCCACTGCTTCGCGTATTCCGCGACCGTCTGCTGACCGAGTTCCCGGCGAGCCTCGGCAACGGACGGCGCCGTCTTCTTTTTCTCCGCATAGATCTGCGTAAGGCGCTCGATCGCGTCATCCTGCGTGTCGTAGCCGACCTCTTCGCGCTGCTTGCCGAGAGCGTCCCGGAACCGACTCGTGTACGGGTGTGAGCAGCGGGTCAGCCTGGAACAACCGCACTCCTTGAAGAAGGACCCCATCCCACGAGCGAGCTGTCGAGCCACGTATCAAGCCTTCTGAGCGGGGCGCCGGGCGGCGCAGGAGGCCCCTGCCACAGGTGTAGGTCAGCATGCCGGACACCGTCCGGCCTGATGCTGACCTTTTGCTGACCCGAAGGCGGCGATCAGGGCCCTGACCTGCGGAAACACCCAAACGCTAGATCTTGGACTTGAACAGAGTACGCAGCACTTTGGACTCCTGTTTGAAGGCTCCCTGCCTGCTTTGTGCAGGTCAAGGGCGGTCTCGACTGTACACCGGGACACGCCGGTCGAGGATTGTGAGGAACATCGCTCCGCTCGGGCGAGACGGCTTCACGCCTGGGCTTTCGCGCCGCACCGGCGCCTGTTCAGGCAATCCTCTGGAAAAGCCCGGCGACTCATGCTGACCGGATGCTGACTTACCTGATGCGCCATCAAAGATGCGGAAGACCACTCTGCACACGGACGAAGTGCCTCCACGCACCCGCCTGTCGGGCACCGACATCGCTCTGGTTCGTGGAACACGGTCCCTTTGGCCATCGGCCGGTCGGCGCTCGACCGCCCCGGAAGCCGGCTCGCTGCCTGCCTCCCGCCCGAGGCGAAGACCAGGTCACGCGCCCCTGCGCACTTGCGTGCGCCGCTCCTCCCTTCCCTACGGTCCAGCCGATGGCGAACCGCGCTCGCACACCGTGAAGGAGAGCTGTTGAAGCCGACCGAGGAAGTGCTCCAAGACCTGACCCAGCCCTCGAACGTCTCCGTCCACTCGGACGACGCGCTCGTCGGGAAGGTGAAGGCCGCCATCGCGGCGGACGACGAGAAGCGCAAGGAGAATGAGGACGAGCCGCTCCGCCGGAAGCCCGCCCTCGTCCCGATCCTGCCGACGGAGCTGCCCTGGCAGTTCGAAATGACCCTCTGGGACGTGCTGCACACCCTCGCCCGGGCCACTGCCCTGTCGTGGCGTGGTGCGGGCCGGGGGCTGGCGGAACACTGGGGCGCACTCAAGTACACCCAAGCCCTGGCCGGCGGTCGTGACTCCTTCCTCGGCCTCACCGACGAAGGCCACCGCATCGCGGACCACTACAAGTCACTGCAGTCCGGCGAGCTCGGCATCGGCTTCGCGCTCACCCTCACCGAGCACATGCTGCGCAGCCGTTTCCCCGACCATTCGGTGACGATCGTCCCCGCCGACACGGCGTTACGCGCGGGCTGGGCCCTCACCAGCAGGGACAAGGGCGAGAAGGTGAAGTACCGCTACCGTCCCCAGTACTTCGCCGAGGTCTGGCAGCCGGGCGAGCCGTCTCTTGCCATCCCCCTCGCCTGCAAGGGCAACCACAGCGACTCCGCCACCTCCGCCGAGCAACTGGCCTCCGCCTCGGCCCACGCCGAAGCGGTCCACATCGGCGCGTGGAACGAGACACCTAGCCTGCTGTTCAGCACGCAGCTCCCGACGGACGGCGGCACGATGACCGTCCACGCCCTCCAGGCACCGGGCAGTGGTGGTCGGCTGTCCCCGGCAGAGGGCCGGGAAGCGAACCGGAACGCCCCGCCGTTCCAGGCGAACGTGATGCCGGACATCCACCCGCCGGCCGAGGGCCTGGTGGCACCGGAGCCCGTACGGGGCTGCCACGTGCAGCCGAAGGACTACGCCTGGTTCCAGGAGTCCCTGGCCCACACCACCGCGGCGAGCCTCATGGCCTTCACCGGCTCCGGCCACGCCACCGCCCGCCACCTGACCGACCGGCAGGGCCGCAAACGCTTCACCGGCCTCGAACACGCGGCCAGCATGAGCATCCAGGACGCCGCCCACACCCTCTTCGGCAACGAGTACGTCGGCACCGACCACGTCTTCCGCCTCAACGGCCCCCGCGTCGAGGCGTTCTCCGGCGTGGACAAGGAAGTCTTCCGACTTCTCGCCAGAGGCGATGTCGAGGAGTACCGCGCCCTCGTCCACGCGAGCCGCGGCGTCCGCCCCCGCCTCGCCTTCGACAAGAACTGGGGCGGCCCCGTCTCCGTCCACGCCGACGGCTCCGTCTTCGCCCTGCGTCTGCTGCCGGGGCAGAACGAGGAACCCTGCGCGCGCTCGTCTCGCTGACGCGCCTCTGAGACGACAGGTCCGTCCGGACGGCCTCTGGTCGGACGACCAAACCACCCGACGGCCAGGAGCGTGGGCCTCGACTCGCCGTGACGGTGTAGGCGCGGGCGATGCAGCGCATGGCCTCGCTTACCCGCCCCGAAGGACTGCTGAGTCACCCACGGCAGTGACCGAGCGGCGTACGAGCGGGCAATGGCCGGCGAGTCCACGTTGTACGCCGTATGGCCCGGGGAGTGGTCCAGCCGCCTTCTCGTGATCGACGATCTGGACGAATACGCCAAGGCTCACGGCATCAAGCACGATGTGCAGCGGACAGGACTGACCGAGCATGCACCGGTCCGGTGGACCGAGTCGGATGACAAGCGGATTCCTCGCAGCCCCTGCATCGGCAACGAGGCGTGCTGGACTGCGGGTGCAAGATCGATAGTCTCGGCGCTTTCGCCGAGCAGATGTGGGACGTCCATCGGGTGGAGCCGCTAAGGCGGACCCGAGGGCACCACGGCTCCTTCTGGGTCCGCCGCGCGAGCCTGGCCGTCTGGCCGGCCTCGGTCAGGCGCGTACAGACGGTCCGCGAAGTCCTCAGTTTCGGCGTCCGCCAAGGACAGTGGGGGTAGCCTCGCAACTCCGCCTTGCAACGATCGTAGTGCAGCTGGAACCACTCACGCCGGTCCATGTCGGCTATCTCTCGCTGCAAACGCTCCACACGTCTTGTGATGCCGACGTACACCCTGGGGGCATACCTCGAGTTGCGAAGCCTGCCTCCGGACACCTGTGATGGAGATCCATGTCGGCCACCCATCGCCGCGCGGTGCGGCCCTTCTTCCAACGATTGCAATCTTCGCAGGCCGGAACGGAGTTCCACCAGACGTCTGCCCCGGTATCGGCGATGGGCTTCTCGTGGTCAATCGTGGTAGCCGCGGAACGACCGCAGTAGACACACAAGCCCCGATGCGCCGTCAGGACCATGAGCCACTGCCGTGTCTTCTGCTTGCCTCGCTCTCCGCGACGGATCTTGTCCATCACACCCCCTCCGTTGCTGCAGGCTGATCAACGGCGATCGTAGGAGGCGGCACTGACATTCGAGAGCGAGCCGGACGTCGCGGTGGACGTCCGCGCTCCCCCGTCTCCGAGGCGGCGCGCGGGGCGACTTTTTCAAATCCAACCTCAGCACCGCCCCGACTCGATACCGTGTCGCTCCAGTCGACTGGCGGGGGCTCACATGAAGTATGGAGATGTCCACTACATGGCTGCGCGGGACGCCATGGTAGCGATTCTGAAGGGGTGGGCCCGGGAGGGCCGGACCGACACCTACAAGGCGCTGAGCGAGGCCGTGGCACCGGAGCACCGGGTGCACTATCACAGCCGGATGATGTCGCTTCTGCTGGCAGACGTCTGCCGCAGGGACAGCACCGGTCCCGAGCCGATGCTGTCAGCACTGGTAGTCAATGGATCCAGCCGGAAACCTTCCGACCAATTCTTCGAGCTGGCCGCTACCGAGTTCCACCGTCGGGACCCGGACTGGACATGGGAGTGGGAGCGGGATGCAGTGTTTGACCGTTACCGCAGCCCGGTTTCGCGGTGAGTCCACTGGGGGGTATCGCTCGGCTGCCATGCACATCCGCCGTGCAGGGCAAACACCCACCGTGCACGGCTCCAGGTTGGAACCCGCTGGCTACACCGCATCCTCTCGTGGCAACGGCGGTAAAGGAGATGGACGCGATGACCGCCTCTCAGGCGTTCTCGTCATGGATCCGTGCACCCAGATCCTCTGCCCACTCCAGCGCCCACGCCTTGAGTTCTTCGATCTGCCGGGGGGTGAGCCCGTACGCGGTGTAGTCCTCATCCTCGTACCAGTCCGCGCCGATCAGCCGGTCCCGGAGATCTTCGAGGCTGAACTCTTCGCGGGCGCGACGGCGGCCCAGGGATTCGAGGTCGGCGGTGGAGCGGTGACGGGAGGCAGCCTGGACGTCGATGAGGTCGCGGACGGTGCCGCGGTCGGCGAGGGCACGGACCTTGGTGCCGATCACGTCGTCGAGGGAAAGAACGGGGCCGTAGGGGGTCAGGGCAGGCGGAGCCCAGAACGCCTCCTTGAGGACGTCGACCTCGCACTCCTCGCCGGTGTCCGGATCGGTGACGAGGAACCGGCCGCTGAGCGGATCGGTCTGGACGTGCGTGGTTCGCCATCCGCGCGCGCTGAGGCCTGCTGTGAGTGACGCGACGATCTCCTGCATCGGAGCGGGGTTCTCGGTGGCGACGTCGAGGTCACGGCTGAAGCGTTCGACCAGGCCGTGGGCCTGAACGGCGTATCCGCCGGTAAGGACCAGTGGATAGGGGGAGCCGAGGTCGAGGATGTCGGCGAGGAGCCGCTCGTGGAGCGGAGTGAGCTTCACCCGGCGGTCGTGTCGGCCGGAGCGGTGCGGAGCAGCTCGGGGAAGGCGTCCTCCCAGACCTCGCGGATGTAGGGACTGATCAAGCGCCGCAGCACAGGCCACTGCTCGGTGAGCAGCCGGTGGTGCAGGAGGGCCACCAGGTCCTCACTCAGTCCTTCGGCGAGGACGGTCCGGTAGAGCGTCATGCGGGACTTCGGACGGTCCAGGCTGTAGCTCGTCCGCCCGGACCAGACGATGTGGAGCGGCAGATCCACGTTGCCCTCGACAGGGCCGGCCAGCTCCTGCAAGCGCTCGGGCAGTCGGCTGCGGTAGCGGTCCCGCAGCACCTCGGCGCGGGGTGCGGTGATCGTCGTGTCCATGCATCCAGTATCGCTGCTGGGAGGCGACGGCATGGCGGATACGGGCTCCCCCTGTCGTACGTACGGGTCGGGCGGCCGACCGCCCTCCCCTCGGACACCTCACCCAGTGGACGCCTAGCACATCATCGCCTACCCGCGCAAGCCCCAGGTGGCACGGCAACCGGCTGCCCCGCAGACCCGGAACCTGCCCCACTGCGGCGGCCCTCCGCGTGACCTACTCCGTCATGATCACCCGCGCCCGCGAGCGGGGACACGGCGTCACCTGGAGGGCGTGAGCGGCAGGTCGTCCGTGTAGGCGTTGACCGGCGGGGCGACGCGTTCGGCGCTTCGGACGTCGAGTGCGGCTTCCGCGGTCCTGGTGCCGAGCGCGCCGCGGGGGTGCCAGGTGCCGGTGACCGCCAGCCATGTGTTGGCGGGCGGGGCCTGGGTGCCGTACATCCGCACCTTCACGGTCTGCGAGTCGGCGGCGCAGCAAGTGAAGATGATCCGGGTCAGATACCAGCCGCCGCCGTGTCCGGCCGGGGTGGCGAAGCCGGTCATCTGGACGGTGCGTCCCTTGATGGCCCGGTCACGGTCCTGCTGGACCCGACCGGTGAAGTCGCCGAGGGTCACGGGCAGTGGTGAGGTCGCGGGCAGCGGGTCGAAGGCCTGCTGTTCCTTGACCGCCTTGTCGTTGGACCGCGCCGCCGTGTACGCGCCCAGTGCCGGCGGGGCGTAGAGGAGCAGGCTCAGCGCCGGGAAGAACAGCAGCCAGGCTACGCCGGGTACACGGGAGTGGTCGTGGTCGTGTGCATGGCCGACGTGTTCCGCTTCTTCGGCTTGTTCGGTGCGTTCCGTGTGTTCGGCGTCTTTCCCGGCCCGCACCGCGCTTGCCAGACCGAGGAGCAACAGCACAACCCCTGAGACGATCAGCAGCGGGCGCAGCCCCTCTTTCACATAGCGCAGGTAGAGATCGGTGAAGAGCGCGGCGTGCAGCAGGCCGATGCCGGTCAGGGCCAGGAGCAGTGCCTGTGCGGGGCGTTTCACAGCAGTGCCCCTCCGATCAGGGCGCTCGCGGAGATCGCCACGACGGTGGTCGCCGTGGAGAAGCGCCAGGCGAAGGCGCGGCCGAAGGTTCCCGCCTGCAGGGCGATGAGTTTCAGGTCGACCATCGGCCCGACCACCAGGAAGGCGAGCCGCGCGGTGGGCGAGAAGCCGGTGAGTGACGCCGCGACGAAGGCATCGGCTTCCGAGCAGACGGCGAGAACGACGGCGAGCCCGGCCAGGAAGAGCACCGACAGCCACGGGGAGGCGGAGAAGGTGTCCAGGACGGAACGCGGCACCATCACGTTGAAGGTCGCCGCGGCCATGGCGCCGAGGACGAGGAAGCCGCCGGCGTGCAGGAAGTCGTGCCGGCAGCCCTGCTGGAACTCCCGCCAGCGGCTGTGCCCGGGATGGTGGCCGGCGTGCCGGGCGGTGGGCCTGAGCCACTCCTCCCTGCCACGCCAGAGCCACAGCCAGCCCATCACGGCGGCGGTGGCGAGCGAGGCCAGCAAGCGGGCGGCGACCATCGCGGGGTTGCCGGGGAAGGCGACGGCGGTGGCAGTCAGCACGACCGGGTTGACCGCCGGCGCGGAGAGCAGGAAGGCGAAGGCGGCGGCCGGGGTGACACCGCGGCGGATCAGGCTGTTCGCCACGGGGACCGATGCGCACTCGCAGCCTGGCAGCACCACCCCCGCCGCGCCGGCCACCGGAACGGCGAACGCGGGCCGCTTCGGCAGCACGCGCGTGAACAGGTCGGCCGGCACGAACGCATTGATCGCGCCGGACAGTGCGGTGCCCAGCAGGAGGAAGGGAAGCGCCTGGACGGTGATGGCCAGGCACACGGTCCGCCAGGCTTGAACGGCCGGGTCGTTCAGCCGCACGGTGCCTGTGAGAAGAAGCAGAAGCGTCACGCCGACTGCGCTCGCGACGACGGCTGTGAAGGGCCACCGCGGTCGGCGGCGGGGCGCGATGGGGCCGGCGGAAGCGACTGCCACTCCTGCCACCCGGTCTACCAGTTCATCCGTTTTCTGCATGTTTACTCCGGATGTCGGTGTCTGACCGACCATAAGCCGAAGCCGAACCTCAACCCCGCCCACACGCCGCCCATGAGGAGGTAACACCAGAACGCATGAATCAACGTTCACATGGACATGGATTTCATTTTCACCTACCGTGGAGCCGTACCGACTCGGCGACGGCTCAGGGGTGATGCGCCATGGGCAGCAGGGCGACGCGGCAGCGGAAGGCGGTCCTGCACGCCCTTGCCGGGTGCCAGGACTTCGTGTCCGCCCAGGAGTTGCACGCCCTGCTGGCCGGCGCCGGCCACTCCATCGGCCTGACCACGGTCTACCGAGCCCTGCGGGACCTGGAGGCGGAGGGCGGCGTGGACGTCGTACGCGACGAAGTGGGCGGACGGCTGTACCGGCAGCGGCCGGCGGACGGCCACCGCCACTACCTGCTGTGCCGGGACTGCGGGCAGAGCCGGCCCGTCGGCTCCGACGTCGTGGAGGAGTGGGCGGCCGTGGTCGCCGCCGCGACCGGCTACGCCGCCGTCGAGCACACGGTCGAACTCACCGGCATCTGCACCGACTGCCAGCCCTCCGGAGACGAGCCGTCCGGAGACGAAGGAGAAGCGTCATGCCATGGGAGCCCCTGGGGCTGCGCCCCGGTCATCCCGCGCCGAGCCCGCAGCTGCGCGAGCTGAAGGAGTGCGTGCGCAACCTGCTGGGACTCGACGACGACACCGCCGTCATGATCCGCCAGCTGGCCTGTACCGAGCCGGGCTGCCCGCCGCTGGAGACCGTCGTCGTCGTGCTGCCGATGGAGGGTGCGGCCCGCCGCTGGACCCTGCACCAGCCCGCCGACCAGATCACCGAGCAAGACCTCCGGGCCGCCCTGCGCAACCCTGAACAGCACGACTAGGAGATCTACTTGACCACCCTGGAACCCTCCGAACCTCGCGATGAGCGGGTGCCCGTCACTGTCCTGACCGGCTTCCTCGGCTCCGGCAAGACCACCCTCCTCAACCGCATCCTCACCGAGAACCACGGCCTGAGGATCGCCGTCATCGAGAACGAGTTCGGCGAGGTCGGCATCGACGACGCCCTCGTGCTCGACGCCGAGGAAGAGATCTTCGAGATGAACAACGGCTGCATCTGCTGCACCGTGCGCGGAGATCTGATCCGCATCCTCGGCGCGCTGATGCGGCGGCGCGAGAAGTTCGACCACATCCTCATCGAGACCACCGGCCTCGCCGACCCCGCTCCCGTCGCCCAGACCTTCTTCATGGACGATGAAATCGCCTCCCAGCTGCGGCTGGACGCCATCGTCACCCTCGTCGACGCCGCGCACGTGCTCCAGCACCTCGATGAGGTGAAGCCGGACGGCGTGGAGAACGAGGCCGTCGAGCAGATCGCCTTCGCCGACCGCGTCGTCCTCAACAAGACCGACCTGGCGGACGAGAGGACGATCGCCGAGGTCGAGGCCCGCATCCGGTCGATCAATGCCCCGGTCCAGGTCCTGCGGGCCCAGCACGCCGCCATCGAGCTGCACCAGATTCTCGACGTGGGCGCGTTCGACCTGGAACGGGTGCTGGCCGACGACCCGGCCTTCCTGACCGACAGCGAGCACCAGCACGACACCACTGTCACCTCGGTGGGCATCGAGCTGAACGGCGAGCTCGACGAGGACCGGCTCAACGCCTGGCTCGGCCAGTTGCTGCGTACCAAGGGCGTGGACCTCTTCCGCTCCAAGGGCATCCTCGCCATCGCCGGAGCACCGAAGCAGTACGTCTTCCAGGGCGTGCACATGCTGCTCGACGGCACCTTCGGGCGCGACTGGCGGGAGGGCGAACCGCGCACGAACAAACTGGTGTTCATCGGCCGCGCCCTCGACCGGGAGGCCCTCGAGCGCGGTTTCGCCGACTGCCTGGCCTCGGCGGGAGCGGTCGCGTGAGTACGACGGTGCAGTCTCCGCCCACCTGGGACGTCGGCGTCGACGATGCACCCGTCGCCCTCAGCGCACGCGGCGGTCTGATCGCCGTCGCGGGCGCCGAGGGGACCGTGCAGGTTCTCGACGCCGCGCTGGGCGCCGAGGTCGGATCCTTTGGCCTTCCAGGCGGTGCGCTCAGGGTTGAGCTCGCCCCGGATGCGGGGCATGTGGTGGCGACCGGCCCCCTGGGGTACGCGCTGTGGCGCCGCTCCGACGGCCGTACGACGGTGCGGGAGTCCGGCGCCTGGTCGGCCGCCGCAGCCTGGGCCGACGACCACCGGGTCGCGGTCGCCTCCGGCCGTCGGGTGCTCGTACTCGACGCGGACGGCGACGAGTTGTGGCGGACGGAGCCCGCCGCGTCCACCGTCACCGACCTCGCCTGGATGCGGCAGGGGCGGCGCCTGGCCGTGGCCGCGTACGGGGCGGTGCGCTGCCACGAGCGGCACACCGAGACGCCGGTCGCCACCTACCCCTATGCGGGCTCGCACCTCGCGCTCGCCGTCGCGCCCACGGGGAGGTGGATCTGCAGCGGCAACCAGGACGCCTCCATCCACATCTGGCGCGCCCGCGACGGGGGCGAGCTGACCATGTCCGGCTACCCGGAGAAGGTCTCCCGCCTCGCCTTCGACGACACCGGCTGCTGGCTGGCAGCCGACGGCGCACCCGACGTGACGGTGTGGGACTTCTCCGGAAAGGGCCCGGAGGGCACGGCACCGCGCTCGCTGCGCCGCCACGAGACAGTGACGGCGCTCGCCTGGCGGCCCGGCGCTGGCGGGCACCTGGCCAGTGGCGGCACCGACGGGACCGTGGCCCTGTGGTACGCCACGTCCGGGCGGCCTCAGGCGCGTCTGCGGCCGGCTCGCGAGCTGAACGGGACCGGCGCCTCTGTCGCGGCACTGGCCTGGGCGGGACCGCACCTGCTGGCCGGCGCCTGGAGGGACGGCCGGATCCGGGCGTACGGCGTGCCGTCCCGGTCCGCGTTGTGAACCGGTCCGTGATCCGGGCGGCCGCTCCCCGGCCCTGCACGCTCGTCGTCTGCCGGGGGTGCTGCTGCGGCAACCCGCGCAGGCACCCCGGCACCGACCACGCCTGGCAACTGGATCGGCTGCGCGCCGGTGCGGCAGAAGGCGGCCTCCAGGTCCGTACGACGGACTGCCTCGGCCCCTGCGACCAGGCCAACGTCATCGTCGTCCAGCCCTCCACCACCGGCCGCCGGGCCGGCGGCCGCGCCGTGTGGGTCGGCTTCGCCATGGATGACGACAGCACCGACGACCTGCTGCGGTGGGCGCGGGCCGGCGGACCCGGAATCGCCGAACCGCCGCCCGCCCTGGCGCTCCAGCTCATCCGCCCGCCGCGCGAGTCCCGCGCCCGCGCACGCCGATGACGCCCGCGTCGGCGGCCGCGATGCCCTCGCGGCCGCCCGGCTCGACGAGCCCACCGCCACCTCCGCCGCCGCGACGCTGCAAGCCCACCGGTCACCGGAGTTCCGCGACTGCTGAGCACGTCAACAGTTGGCAACGATTTTCACTTAGGGGCGGGCAAGCGTGGTTTTGACATTCATTTTCATCTAGCGTGTGGCGTGAAAACGTCGCCCCCCCCTCTGCTGGAGGAACCATGCCCCCGTCCCCGTCCCGGTGCCTGGCGCTGATAACCGGCGCATCCCTGGCTCTTCTGGCAGGCTGCAGCAGCTCGTCGGACTCTGGAAGCGAAGGGAGCTCCGCAGCCGCCCGGACCTCCTCGTCGGCCGTCCCGGTGGTCGCCTCGACCGACGTGTACGGCGATATCGCCCGGCAGATCGGCGGCGACCACGTCGCGGTCACCTCGGTCATCACCGACCCCAGCCAGGACCCGCACTCCTACGAGGCCAGCACCCGGAACCAGCTGGCCCTGTCCAAGGCGAAAGTCGTCATCGAGAACGGCGGTGGCTACGACGAGTTCATGGACAAGATGCTCAGGAGCGGCGGCAACTCCTCCGCCCAGCTGATCAACGCGGTCAAGGTCTCCGGCAGGACCGCCCCCGAGGGCGGAGAACTCAACGAGCACGTCTGGTACGACTTCCCCGCCGTTGCGAAGATCGCCGACAGTATCGCCTCCGCCCTGGGCAAGGGCGACCCCGCGAACGCCGCCACTTTCACGAAGAACGCGAAGACGTTCAAGGCGAAGCTGAAGCCGCTGGAGGCGAAGGAAGCTCAGATCAAGCAGGAGCACGGCGGCGAGGGGGTGGCGATCACCGAACCCGTGCCGCTGTATGTGATCCAGGCGAGCGGCCTGGTCGACAAGACGCCCGAGGAGTTCAGCCAGGCTATCGAAGAGGGCGACGACGTCTCCCCCAAGGTCCTGCAGGAGACGCTGGCACTGTTCACCGGCAAGCAGGTCAAGGTGCTGGTCTACAACGAGCAGACCTCCGGCCCCCAGACGGAGAAGGCCGAGCGGGCGTCGAAGAACGCCGGCATCCCCGTCGTACCCGTGACCGAGACCCTGCCCAACGGCAAGGACTACATCGGCTGGATGACCGCCAACGTGGACGCGCTCGCGAGCGCGCTGGACAAGTGAGGCAGCCGGGCATGGCCTCCGTGCCCCGGGCCCGCTCAACAATCGGCACCACCGCCGTGATCAGCCTGCGCGGCGCCGCCTTGTCCTACGGCGAGCGCACACTGTGGCGGGGCCTTGAACTCGACGTACTCCCGGGCGAGTTCCTCGCCGTCCTGGGCCCGAACGGCGCGGGCAAGACCAGCTTCATCAGAGCCCTGCTGGGCCGGCAGCCCCTGTCCGCGGGGACACTGACCGTCCTCGGCCGGCCCGCACGCGAGGCCGCCCGGCACATCGGCTACGTCCCCCAGCAGGCCGCCCTGCCCTCCCAGGCCATGCTGCGGGCCCGCGATCTCGTCCGCTTCGGCATCGACGGACACCGCTTCGGCCCACGCCCGGGTACCAGGAAGATCCGGCACCGAGTGGACGAGATCCTCGACGCGGTCGGGGCGTCGGCGTACGCCGACGTCCCGCTCGGCCTGCTGTCCGGCGGCGAACGCCAACGCGTACGCATCGGCCAGGCTCTGGCCACCGATCCGCGCATCCTGCTGTGCGACGAACCGCTGCTCTCCCTGGACCTGCACCACCAGAGGGCCGTCACCGACCTCGTGGACGCCCGGCGCCGCTCGCACGGCACGGCGGTGGTCTTCGTGACCCACGAGATCAACCCGGTGCTCGGCCTGGTGGACCGGGTGCTCTACCTGGCCGGCGGCGGCCACCGGGTCGGCACTCCCGACCAGGTTCTGACCTCCGAGTCTCTGTCCACGCTGTACGGCACGCAGGTCGACGTCGTCCGCGTCCACGGCCGGGTCGTGGTGGTGGGAGCGCCCGACGCGCCCGCCGACCCGCACCCTCTCGAGACCGACCAGACCGACCAGACCGACGGAGTGCGCCCATGACGCTCGCCGACGGGATCTGGCACCAGGTCTTCGCCTTCGACCACTACGGCGAACTGCTGGCGCTGGTCCGCAACTCCCTCATCGCCGGCGTCGCGCTCGGCCTGGTCGGCGGCCTGGCCGGAGTCTTCGTCATCATGCGTGACCTGCCGTTCGCCGTGCACGGCATCAGCGAGCTGTCCTTCGCGGGCGCCTCGGCCGCGCTCCTGCTGGGGGCGAACCTCGTGGCCGGCTCGATCACCGGCTCGCTCCTCGCGGCCGGCGCGATCGGCGTCCTGGGCACCCGAGCCCGCGACCGCAACTCGGTGATCGGCATCATCATGCCGTTCGGCCTGGGGCTCGGTGTGCTCTTCCTCGCCCTCTACAAGGGCCGGGCGGCCAACAAGTTCGGGCTCCTCACCGGTCAGATCGTCGCCGTGGACACCCCGCAGATGACCTGGCTGCTCGGCACCTCTGCCGTCGTGCTCCTCACCCTCGCGGTCATATGGCGGCCGCTCGCCTTCACCAGCGTCGACCCCGACGTCGCCGAGGCCCGCGGGGTACCGGTGCGTGGCCTGTCGATCGCCTTCATGCTCGTACTGGGACTCGCGGTCGCCCTGTCGGTCCAGGTCGTCGGTGCACTACTGGTCCTCTCCCTGGTGGTGACACCTGCCGCGGCAGCCGCCCGCGTCACCGCCTCACCGGTCCTGCTGCCCCTGCTCAGCGTGGTCTTCGCCGTTGCCTCGATCGAGGGCGGCATCCTGCTCGCCCTGGGAAGCAGCGTCCCCATCAGCCCCTACGTCACGACCATCTCCTTCACCCTCTACGTCGTCTGCCGGCTTGTGGGCGGCTACCGCAGCCGACGGTGGGGAGCAGGGAGGCCGGCCTCCCCCGGACTCACCCACCCCGCACCCAGTTAGTAATGACTCTCATTTTCATGTAGCGTTCTGCGCGTCTACTCAGGAGGACCCCATGGCTGTTCCCAAGCGGAAGATGTCCCGCAGCAACACCCGTCACCGCCGCGCCCAGTGGAAAGCGGCCACGCCAACTCTCGTCCCGGTCACCGTCGACGGCGTCTCCTACCTGGTGCCGCAGCGCCTCGTGAAGGCGTACGAGCGCGGCCTGCTGCGCCCCGAGTGACTGATCTCTCGATGCCTTCCGAGTCTTCCGAGCCTTTCGGGCGACTGCCCGTCACCGTCCTGTCCGGCTTCCTCGGCGCGGGCAAGACCACCCTCCTCAACCATGTCCTCGGCAATCGCGAGGGCCTTCGCGTCGCGGTCATCGTCAACGACATGAGCGAGGTCAACATCGACGCCGCCCTGGTGCGCGGCGGCGAGGCGGCCCTGTCGCGTACCGAGGAACGACTGGTCGAGATGACCAACGGCTGCATCTGCTGCACCCTGCGCGACGACCTGCTTCAGGAGGTCGACCGGCTGGCGCGCGAGGGCCGTTTCGACTACCTGCTCATCGAGTCGTCCGGCATCTCCGAACCCATGCCGGTGGCCGCGACTTTCGCCTTCGCCCGCGACGACGGCGCCACCCTCGAAGAGGTGGCCCGTCTGGACACCATGGTCACGGTCGTGGACTCGGCGAACTTCCTGCGTGAGCTGACGACGGGCGACGAGCTCGTCGAGCGCGGCCTGGACCAGTACGAGGACGACGAACGCACCGTCAGCGACCTGCTCATGGACCAGGTCGAGTTCGCCGACGTCATCGTCCTCAACAAGCTCGACCTCGTCGACGAGGAGTCGGCCGGCCGGCTGCGCGCGACGCTCGCCCGCCTCAACCCGGCCGCGCGCCTCGTCCCGGCGGTCCACGGCCGGGTGAAGGCCGACGACGTACTCGGCACCCGGCTGTTCGACCTGGAACGGGCCCAGCAAGCGCCTGGCTGGGTGCGGGAGCTGAACGGCGACCACGTCCCCGAGACCGAGGAGTACGGAATCTCCTCTACCGTCTTCCGGGCCGGACTGCCTTTCCACCCCGGCCGGCTGTGGGCATTCGTGACCGAGGGACTCGACAGCGGCGCGTACGGGCGGATCCTGCGCTCCAAGGGCTTCTTCACGCTGGCCAGCCGGCCGCAGGTGACGGGCCTGTGGTCACAGGCCGGCTCGGTCGCACGTTTCGATCCCTCCGCCGCCCGTGACACCGACGGCCCCGAGTGCCAGGAACTGGTCTTCATCGGCACGCACCTGCGCGCTGACGCCCTGCACGCGGCACTGACCGACTGCCTCATGGCCGACGGTGAGACCCTGCCGCCCGGCGACCCGTTTCCCGCGTGGGACACCTACAACATCGACGGCACCTGCGAGCACGAACTCGTGTCGGCCGTCTGAGAACCCCGGGCCGGGCGGCGAACGCAGCCACGGCGCCGCCCGGCCCGGCACAGGCACTCGATGTGCCGGATCCTCACGCCGACTGCTGCACCTGCGGGCCGGGGCCCGGCCTGCGCACAGCCTCCGTCACCGGCATGCGGCTGTCCATGTGCCAGACGAAGTAGCGAGCGGCCGTCGTCGTCCAGGGCATCCCGTTCCTGTTGCTGGGCACGGTCGGTCGTCTCCGCCGCCATCGGCGCCTTCGTCCCCGAGCGGGACTTCAGCCGGCCACTCCCCCGCAATCAGGCCCTCGCCGTGCCCGTCGCGGGCGCCGCCGGTGCCGTACTGCCCGGGTGTGCGAATGCGGGTCCGTCCCGGTGGCCGGCAGCCTGATGCGGTGCGGGGTCGCCCCGGCCGCTGCCCTCTGGCCCGGCTCGTGGAGTCGCTCGCCACGGCCGTGGTGATGGGCTGGCTGTGGGCGCGCTTCGGGCGGGGAGGAGTGGCTTCGGCTGCGCTGCTGGGTGGCGTGGCGGGAGTGCGGACCGCACGGGAGGTGTCGGGCGGCGACGAGGAGGCGGGCCCACACGGCCACGGCAACGCGGACCCGCACGACGGCCACGGGCACGCGCACACCCACACGGCCGGCCCGCGCGTCGCCTGGCTGGCTGGCTGCTGGTCTCGTGGTGAGCGGCGGACGCGACGACGGTGAAGGTGCAGGTCCGCGGCGCGGATGCCCCCGGCCGGCGACAGGCGGGTAACGGTCACGGGAACCTGGCGTCCCAAGGGCGAGCTGGGCTCGGAAGGGGCCCGGCCCCCGAGTTGGACTCGAAGACGGTCGGCCAGGTCGGAGAGCCGTCGAACTCGTATGAGAGGCGGTGACGGCGCCGGGGCGATCCTTTGGGCCGTGCCGGCTACCGGGTGCCGTAGGGCAAGAGACCCATCTCCCGTGCGTTCTTGACGGCCTGTGCCATCTGCCGCTGCTGCTGACGCGTCACATGGGTCACCCTGCGGCTGCGGATCTTCCCGCGGTCGGAGATGAACTTCCGCAGCAGGTCGGTGTCCTTGTAGTCGACATAGGTGATGCCGGCGGCGTCCAGCGGGTTGACGCGCTGGCGCTTGGCGGTCTGCCGCCCGCTGCTCGTGCGTCGGGGCATGGTGGGTCGGTCCTCTCTGTCAGGTCACTGGGTCGAGCAATTCGTCGAAGGCGTGCGGGAGTTGTTGCCAGCCTTTCCTGCCGGCCGCGTACTCGTCGTCGGTGAGGAGGCACGAGTCGAGCAGGGTCAGCAGACCGTCGCGGTCCAGGCCGGGCGAGGTGAAGGTGAGGTACTGGCAGCGGTCGCCGTGTTCGGGGTGCCAGTCCAGGGAAGCGGCGAGACGGCGTTCGGCGGGCACCATCTCCCACGCGGCGTCCGGCAGAGCGGCCAGCCAGGGACCCACCGACTCCACGCACGGGGCACCTCCCGCGGCATCCCAGGACAGCAGGGTGTCGGGGCGGTCGGCCAGCCAGAAACGCCCACGGCTGCGCGCGGCGGCACAGGTCAGGTCCTCCAGAGCGGCGTACAGACGCTGCGGGTGGAAGGGCCGGGTGCGCCGCCAGACGAGGGTGGTCACGCCGTGTTCGTCGCACTCCTGCGGCAGCAGCGCGCATGCAGGGTGCAGGCGGGCCGCGGCCGCCGCCACGTCGAATCCCGCCAGCAGAGCGGACCCCAGGGCCCCGCCGTTCACGCCCACCTTTCGCGCACCCGGGGTGAGCTGGGCGAGCAGAGCACGGTCGGTGTCGTCGGCGCTCTCCCCTGACGAGCCGTCGTCGACGACGGCGATCACCGTCGGGTGCTCCAACTGCCGGGCGAAGGTGTCGGCGACGGTGCGCTGGTCGGTCGGCGCGGCGGCGAGGCCCACGTCCGCCAGATCGTCACCGCTGGCGAGGTACGGCAGGACGAGTGCCGGGTCGACCGCGGTGGCGACGCCCGTCAGCGTCAGCGTGGCCCCCGCGGCGGCGATCACCGCGGCCATCGCCTGGGGCTCGACCGAGTCCCACAGTTCCACGACCGCCAGCCGGTACCTGCCCTCGTGCGCGAGCCGCAGCAGTTCGGGAACCAGGTCCTCACGCAGGGCACAGCACGCGCAGTCGTTCACCAAGGGCGCCTCGCCGCGGCTCAGCAGACCGTCGGCGTCGCGGACCGTGCGGTGTACCGCGCTGTCGACGGCGGCCGTCAGGTCGTGGTGCAGCGCGACCGAGCCGGGGACCGTTCGCAGGATCTCCTCTACGGCGGCGCGGCGGGCGTCGGCATGCAGCCCCGCGACGATCGCGACCGGCAGCCCGCTCACCGCTCCCCCCGTCCGCGTCCGTAGCGCCGCTCGAAGCGCTCGACCCGCCCGGCGGTGTCCAGGACCCGCTGGGTGCCGGTGTAGAAGGGGTGGCTCGCCGAGGAGATCTCGACGTCGATGACCGGGTAGGTGTTGCCGTCCTCCCACTCGACGGTCCTGTCGCCGGTGGCCGTCGAGCGGGTGAGGAAGGCGAAGTCGGCGGCCCGGTCACGGAAGACGACCGGGCGGTACTCGGGGTGGATTCCGGGCTTCACAGCTCTCAGCGCTCCTCACGGAAGTCGACGTGGCGGCCGGCGACGGGGTCGTACTTGCGCAGCGTCAGCCGGTCGGGGTCGTTACGGCGGTTCTTGCGGGTCACGTACGTGTAGCCGGTGCCGGCGGTGGACCTCAGCTTGATGATCGGGCGGAGTTCGTTACGGGCCATGAACGGCACCATACACGAGATTGGTTTTCATTTTCATTTAGCTGCTAGTGTGCTGCCGTCACCGACCCACCGAGGAGGAACCCGTGTCCGCCCACTGCCAACTCACCGGCCGCCGACCCGGCTTCGGCCACCACATCTCCCACTCCCACCGGCGCAGCAAGCGCCGGTTCGACCCGAACATCCAGCGCAAGCGCTACTGGCTGCCCAGCGAGGGCCGGCACGTCCGCCTCACCCTGTCCGCCAAGGGCGTCAAGACGGTCGACCTGATCGGCGTCGAGGCAGCGGTGGCCCGCATCCGTGCCCGGGGAGGGAAGGTCTGATGGCGAAGAAGAGCAAGATCGCAAAGAACGAGCAGCGGCGCCTCGTCGTGGCGCGGTACGCCGCGCGGCGTGCCGCACTGAAGGCGATCATGGCGTCCCCCCGCAGCTCGGAGGACGAACGGACTGCCGCTCAGCGGGAGTTGCGTCGGCAGCCCCGTGACGCCAGTGCCACCCGCGTGCGCAATCGCGACGCCGTGGACGGGCGCCCCCGCGGCCACCTGCGCGCCTTCGGCCTGTCCCGCATCCGGGTACGCGAGATGGCACACGCGGTGAACTGCCCGGCGTGACCAAGAGCAGTTGGTGAGCGACGGCCACTCCGCTCACAGGGCGAGCCCCCTGAACCGCCGCAGCACCCACGCCGGCAGTGTGGGTGCTGCGGCAGGTCGGGGGGCTCGCCCACGCACAGCTGCCACTGGGAAGCCGGCGTGCTCTTCCCGGGCATCTCCACCGAGCACCTCACCACCGGCGTCTTCGCGAACAACACGGTGACCTACCCCCCGACCGGCGCCACCAGCAACGGCTCCTCCACCGACGACTTCAGCAGCGCCCGTTCGGCCTTTCACTGGTTCCAGCTCTCGTCGTACGGATCGCGCGGTGTCGGCACCGGTACCGCCTCGGTGACCCGCACATACGGGATCGGACGGTTGTTGACCGGGTCCCTGGTCCGCTTCGGGGTGTATGTGCCGGTCACCCGCAGCCAGGTGTCCGGTTGCAGGACCGGTGGGATGTCGCCCGTCAGGGCCAGCTTCACGGGCTGTGCGTCCGCGGCGCAGCAGTTCAGGGACATGCGGACCAGGAACGGTGCGCCCCGTGTGTCCAGGGCGACAAAGCCCGTGATCTGCACCTTTCGTGTGCCCAGTGACCGGCCGTGGTCGTACACCGCGCGGCCCGCGTAGTCGGCCAGGCTGATCGGGAGGGGGTCCGAGTCCGGAAGTTTCGCGTAGCCGTACGGCTGCTGCAACGCCGTACCGGCACGCATCGCGCTGAAGGAGCCGAGTGCCGGCGGCGCCACCAGGATCAGTGCGAGGAGGGGGATCAGGAGAAGCCACGCGACGCGTGGTTCTCGGTGCCCGTGACCGTGACCGTCCTCCGCACGATGGTCGTGCTGCTGGGCTTGCCCCCTCCGGCCTGTGAACTCGTACCACACCGTCGCCGCCGCTCCGGCTACGAGCACGGCCCCCGCCGCCAGCAGCAGCGGCCGCAACCCGGCCTTCACGTACCGCAGATACAGGTCCGTGCACCCGGAATGCAGGAGTACCGCGCCGACCAGGAACATGACCACCGCCTGGGCCTGCCTGTTCACCAGAGCACCACCCCGGTCAGGACCCCTCCCGCGACCGCCAGCACGAAAGTGGCCGGGGCGAAGCGGAACGCGAAACCGCGGCCGAAGGTACCCGCCTGCATCGCGAACAGCTTCAGGTCGATCATGGGGCCGACCACCAGGAACACCAGCTTCGCCGTCAGCGAGAACTGCGTCAGCGACGCCGCCACGAACGCGTCCGCCTCCGAGCAGATCGACAGCAGCACGGCCAGGACCGCCAACGCACCCACAGCGGCAAGGGGGTTGCCCGCCGCCGTGCGCAACCAGTCCGCCGGGACCACCGCCTTGAGCGTCGCAGCCGCCATCGCCCCCAGAACCAGGAAACCGCCCGCGTGCATCACGTCGTGCCGGACCGAGTCCCAGAACGCCGCGCCCTTCCTCTGCCCGTCGTATCTCGCGTGGGCCGGCGGACGCAGCCACTCCGTGCGGCCGAGTCGCTGCCACAGCCAGCCCATGGCGCACGCGACGAGCAGGCCGGCCGCGAAACGCCCCAGCACCATTTCCGGATGGCGCGGGAAAGCGACCGCCGTCGCCGTCAGCACAACCGGGTTGATCGCCGGCGCGGACAGCAGGAACGCGATGGCCGCGGCGGGCGTCACCCCACGACGCACCAGCGCACCCGCCACCGGGACCGACGCACACTCGCAGCCGGGCAGCACCGCGCCCGCCAGGCCCGCGACCGGCACGGCGAGCCCGGGGCGGCCGGGCAGTGCGCGGGCGAAGAACGAGGGAGGGACGAAGACCGCGAGCGCCGCGGACAGCAGGACGCCCAACACCAGGAAGGGCAGGGCCTGGAGCACCACCGCCACGAACACCGTCATCCAGCTCTGCATCACCGGAGCGGCGAGAGCCCTGCGAATCGGGCCCTGCCCCATGACGATGAGGAGCAGGACCGTGACCAGGACGACGGAGGAGTTCACATGCCGGCCGTCACCGGCCGTACGTTCCCCGCCGGCACGCTCACCCGCGGTGTCCGCCGGCCGGCCCCGGCCATCTGGCTCCTGCGTCATCGCGTCCCGGTCGTCCGTCCCGATGGTGGGGGCTGATCTCGTGGTGGCCACGGGTACGGCACCTCCGGCGGGCAGCGTTTGCGGGAATACCTCACCCTGACTACGGCGGCCACAGCACAGGCGTTCAACCGCGCTCATCATCGTGTGCACCGTGCGCTCGCGTGAACTCTGGATGAAGCGTCACCCGGGTTCCGTCAAGCCACGGTCGGGGCGAATTTCGGCCACGACTCCCCCAGCAGCAGCATATGAACGCCCCAGGAAAGGCAAAGGAACGTTCCGGTTTCAATTGCCGTCTTGTTGTCGTGGCCCCGACATTCATACGGTCTGCGCGGCCACGGTGCACACCCCGCGCCGAGGTCGTATCGCGCACCCCCCACAGCCCTTCCCGGTTCACCCACCATGCGGAGGACGTACGTTGCGCAGAACCGTTTCCCTCACCGCCGTGGCCACGCTCGCCACGGCCGCTCTGGCCCTGGCCGCCCCCGCCGGCCAGGCAGCCCAGTCCACCACCTCCCCGTCCCACGGGGTCACCGTCGCCCACGCCTGCGCCGCCCCGACGAAGAAGGGCGAGATGGCCTGCAACGCCCTGCAGGTCACCGCGGGCACCCCGAAATCGGCCCACGCCGAGAGCGCCCTGACCGCGGCCGCCGCTCCCTCCGGCTACGGCCCCGCCTCGCTGCAGGCGGCGTACAAACTGCCGTCCGCGAGCGCGGGTTCGGGCCAGACGGTGGCGATCGTCGACGCCTACGACGACCCGAACGCCGAGGCCGACCTCGCCGTCTACCGCTCCCAGTACGGCCTGCCCTCCTGCACCACCGCCAACGGCTGCTTCAAGAAGGTGAACCAGAACGGCAGCACCAGTTACCCGCGCGGCGACTCCGGCTGGGCCGAGGAGATCTCCCTCGACCTCGACATGGTCAGCGCGGCCTGCCCGAACTGCAAGATCCTGCTGGTCGAGAGCAGTTCGGCCAGCATGACCAACCTGGGCACGGCCGTGAACACCGCGGTGCGACTGGGTGCGAAGTTCGTCTCCAACAGCTACGGCGGCTCGGAGTCGTCGAGCGACGCGACGTACGACTCCTCGTACTTCAACCACCCGGGCGTCGCCATCACCGTGTCCTCCGGCGACAACGGCTACGGCGTGGAATACCCGGCCGCGTCCAAGTATGTGACGGCGGTGGGCGGCACGTCCCTGACGACCGCCTCGAACACGCGCGGCTGGACCGACACCGTGTGGAGCGGAGCCGGCTCCGGCTGCTCCGCCTACGACGCCAAGCCCAGCTGGCAGAAGGACACCGGCTGCGCCAACCGCACCGTGGCGGACGTGTCCGCGGTCGCCGACCCGAACACCGGCGTCGCGGTCTACGACAGCTACCGCTCGGCCACCGGCTGGATGGTCTTCGGCGGCACCAGCGCCTCGTCCCCGCTGATCGCGGCGACCTACGCCCTGGGCGGCGCCCCGTCCGCCGGCTCCACCCCGGCCTCCTTCCCCTACGCGCACACCTCGGCGCTGTACGACGTCACCAGCGGCTCCAACGGCAGCTGCGGCGGCTCCTACCTGTGCACCGGCACCACCGGCTACGACGGCCCGTCCGGGCTCGGCGTCCCCAACGGCACCGCCGCCTTCACCGGCTGAACGGCGCTGTGAACTGAGCCGGTCGGCAGTTCGCAGCATGCGGGGGACCAGGACCGCCGCCACCCTTTGGCGGCGTTTCTGGTCCTCCGCGACCGGGTCCGGAGTCGGCGACAGCGTCGGCGCGGGCCGCCGGCGCATCCAGTGGGATACCTGCGAGGAAAGCTGGGCCCGGGCGCGGACGTGACCTGCTCGCGGCGTCTGGCCGCTCGGGACGAAGCCGGGGTCGTGCCCAGTCCGGCGGCGGTCGGACCGGGACCACGGCAGGACCGTTCCCGTACCCTTCCCCAGAGCCGCCGCGCAGGAGCGGCTCCGGAGGGGGGACTGGCGACCGCGAGGGAGACGGCATGGGAACCGCTGACCGGCAGAGTGCTGGAGACTGGAACCGGGTCGGCGACCCGCCTCACCCCGGAGACGGCCGTGCGAGCGAGCAGAGCCACGCCTACGGGTACGGGTACGGGTACGGGTACGGGAATCCTCCTGAGCCGATACCTCACGCCGGCCACGGACCCGGCGCAGGCACGGGCCACCTCCCCTCCCAGGCGATTGACCACGGGCACGCACCAGTGACCGGCGCCGGACATGGCTCCGCTCACGGACACGGTCTGGACGCCGGCAGTCGGGCAGGGGCGCACACCCACGGACACAGCCACAGCCATGGCCCTGCCGCGCCCGTCTCCCGGCACCTGCGCAAGGTCATCGCGGCGATCCTGATCCCCTTCACCGCCGCGGTAGTGGTGGGGCTCGTGGTGCTGTGGCCGGGCGACGCCCCGCCGCACAAGCGCACTGGTGTCGGTTTCGACCAGCAGACCCAGCAGGCGACGGTCACCAAGGTCGTCGAAGTGAGCTGCAAGTCGGTGAACGCCTCCGCCGAGACCCCCACCGGCGACACCTCCACCGCCGAGGGCAACTCGGCACAGCAACAGGCGAACGGCACCTGCCACAAAGCCACGATCCAGGTCGACACCGGCAAGGACAAGGGCCGTACCTTCACCGAAATCGTGCAGCCCGACCAGCCGCGACAACTGCACCAGGGCGAGAAGGTCGTCGCCGCATACGAACCCTCCGCGCCCAAGGACCTGCAGTACTCGGTCGCCGACGTCAACCGGCGCTTCCCGATGGGCCTGCTGGCCGGCATCTTCGCCCTCGCCGTCGTCGTGGTCGGCCGGCTGCGCGGCGTGATGGCTCTGGTCGCGCTGGCCATCAGCTTCCTGGTACTGAACTTCTTCGTCCTGCCGGCGGTCCTGCAGGGCTCGAACCCGCTCCTGGTGGCGGTGATCGGGTCGAGCGCCATCATGCTGATCGCCCTGTACATGTGCCACGGCCTGTCGGCCCGCACCTCCGTGGCGGTGCTCGGCACGCTGCTCTCGCTGGCACTGATCGGCGTCCTGGGCTCGGCGTTCATCGGCTGGGCCGCCCTCACCGGCAACACCGACGACAGCACCGGCCTGATCCATGGCCTGTACCCGAAGCTCGACATGAGCGGTCTGCTGCTCGCCGGCGTCATCATCGGCTCGCTCGGTGTGCTCGACGACGTCACCGTGACGCAGACCTCAGCCGTCTGGGAGCTGCACGCCGCCAACCCTTCGATGGGCTGGCGCGGCCTGTACCGAGCGGGCATCCGTATCGGCCGCGATCACATCGCCTCCGTGGTCAACACGCTCGTCCTCGCCTACGCGGGAGCCGCCCTCCCCCTGCTGCTCCTCTTCTCCATCGCGCAGAGCGGCGTGGGCACGGTCGCCAACAGCGAGCTGGTGGCCGAGGAGATCGTGCGCACGCTGGTGGGCTCGATCGGCCTGGTCGCCTCGGTGCCGGTCACGACCGCGCTCGCCGCGCTGGTGGTGGCGGCCGACCGGCCCGGCCCGCAGGCGGAAGCGGTCACCGCCGGGGCTGGGGCGGCCGGCGGAGCGACTGCCGGCCGGCGCGGGCGTCGGCGGAAGCGTTGAGAGTACTTTCCTCAAGGGGGGTCCCGGCCAGGTGATCCAGTGCCTGGTCGGCCGCAGGATCGAGATCCATCCGGGATATCGAGTTGGGGGGCCGCCTCCATGAACGCCGGTTCGGCCGGCCCGAGGGCGACCGGATACAGTGCGCGAGACGGCAGCCCGGCCGGGGAGGGAAAGCGTGACCGACACCAGCAGCACCCAGCCCGCCGAGGGTCAAGCACAAACACCGCGGCCGAACCGACTACGCCGCCTGATGCGCTACATCCCCCTGATCGCGCCCGTCCTGCTGTGGGCCGTGCCCTGTTGCGTGCTCCTGTACACCGGCCAGCACTGGCCGCTGCCCGTCACGCTGGCCGGCACCCTCGTGTTCGCCCTCGGCCTGATCGGTATGCCGCTCGCGATGGCGCGTGGCCACGGCCGACGCCAGCAGGACCGGGCGGCGATCATCGGTGACACCCTGCTGGGCACGAGCTGGGTCCTGTTCACCTGGTCCGTTCTGCTCGGCGTCCTGTTGCGGCTCGCGCTGACCGTGGCCGGCGTCGGCGAGAGCCAGGACCGGGCCCGCATCGTCACCTGGGCCGTCCTCGGCGTGACCGCCGTACTGCTCGCCTGGGGGTACGCCGAGGCCCGCCGCGTGCCACGCGTGCGCCGACTCGACGTGCGACTCCCGCGACTCGGCGTGGGGCTGGACGGCACCCGCGTCGTCCTCATCACCGACACCCACTACGGCCCACTCGATCGCGCCCGCTGGTCGGCACGGGTGTGCGAGACGGTGAACACTCTGGAAGCCGACCTGGTCTGCCACACCGGCGACATCGCGGACGGCACCGCCGAACGCCGCCGCGCCCAGGCCACCCCGCTCGGCACCGTGCGGGCCACCCGGGCCCGGGTCTACGTCACCGGCAACCACGAGTACTACAGCGAGGCCCAGGGATGGGTCGACCTGATGGACGAGCTGGGCTGGGAGCCGCTGCGCAACCGCCACCTGCTCCTCGAACGCGGAGGCGACACCCTCGTGGTCGCCGGCGTGGATGACGTCACCGCCGAGTCCTCCGGCCTGGCAGGCCACCGTGCCCACCTCGCCGGAGCCCTGAACGGCGCCGACCCCGACCTGCCCGTCCTGCTCCTGGCACACCAGCCCAAGTTCATCGACCGGGCGGCAGCCGCCGGCATCGACCTCCAGCTCTCCGGCCACACCCACGGCGGCCAGATCTGGCCCTTCCACCACCTGGTCCGCATCGACCAGCCCGTCCTCGCCGGCCTCAGCCACCACGGAGCCCGCACCCTCCTCTACACCAGCCGCGGCACCGGTTTCTGGGGCCCGCCGTTCCGCGTCTTCGCCCCCAGCGAGATCACCCTGCTCGTCCTCCGCTCCCCGCACCTGCCCACGTCGCCGTAGCACGGGGCGGAACAACACATCCGCTTGGCGGTGCTCTCGAGCTGAGGGGGCGGCGTCGACAGATGACCAGGCTCGCCCGGTGGTGGAGCAGGCCCTGGGTGATCTACGAGTGTGAGGCGGGCACATCGGCGTTCTACGCGCTCACCCCCGGCCGACTGGGCGGTGAACCACCCCCACGGCCTCTGACCGGCAGCGACCCGGGACGGCGAAGCGCAGCATGCTCGCCGTCCCGTCGTCGTTCGCGCACGGTGCCGGCACCTGGCGATTCGTCCGAGCCGTGTCGGCGCCTCGCGACGGGACCGCCGCAAGGCTCCAAGGTCCCTCCGGCGAAACGAGGGACCGGTCGGCTCAGCCGCCGCTCTTGCGCCTGAACGACCGCTGGCTCGCAGCCGGGCCGTGCGCCGCGCGCACCTTCGACGCATCCGGGTTGGCGGCGACATCGGCCGCGTCCGCCTGCGCACCGCGCTTGCGCGCCAGGGCCTCACGGAACTTGCGCTTGAGGTCGTAGTTGCCGTCGCTGTCCGGCGCCAGAGGGGACGTCTCGGGGGCGGCCGGCTCCGAACCTTCCGGGGATACGGGTTCTGCGGTCATGGTGACCTCCTGGGTTCGGGGGTGAGCAAGCACAGCTTGTCATGCCGGGCGCGGTGCGGGGCGCCGGCAACATCATTCGGCTGTGTTCCGGCGGGTGTCAGGACAGTGGCCCTCAGCCGTTGCGGCGCACGAGGGCGGCCTTGCGGGCCTCGGCGAGCTTGCGGGCCTCGCCGGACTTTCGCGACTTGCCGCCGGCGCCCCGGGAGAGGTCCTTGCTGGTGCCGAGGCCTCGGAAGGGAGCGTTGGTGTTCTTGGGCCGGGGGACGGCGGGCCCGCCGTCGAGCGGGGTGCCGGAGGGAGCCTTGGCGCCGGTGATCCGGCTCAGCTCCGCCTCGCCCGAGCGCACCTTGGTGACGGTCGGCTCGATGCCGGCGCCGGCCAGCACCTGGCTCGTCTCACGCCGCTGGCCCGACAGCACGAGCGTGACCACTCTGCCGGACTCACCGGCGCGGGCGGTGCGGCCGGCCCGGTGCACATAGTCCTTGGGGTCGGTGGGCGGGTCGACATTGACCACGAGGTCGAGGTCGTCGACGTGCAGGCCACGGGCCGCGACATTGGTCGCCACCAGAACGGTGATCTGGCCGTTCTTGAACTGCGCCAGGGTCCGTGTGCGCTGCGGCTGGGACTTGCCGCTGTGCAGTGCTCCGGCGTGCACCCCGCTGGCCCGCAGATGCCGGGTGAGCAGGTCGACGCCGTGCTTGGTGTCGAGGAAGAGCAGTACGCGGCCGTCACGGGCGGCGATCTCCGTGGTGACGGCGTAGCGGTCGGGGCCGTGGACGACCAGAACGTGGTGTTCCATCGTCGAGACCGTGCCCGCGGACGGGTCGACCGAGTGGATGACGGGGTCGTGGAGATAGCGGTGGACCAGCTGATCGACGTCGCGATCCAGAGTGGCGGAGAACAGCATCCGCTGGCCGTCGGGGTGCACCTGGTCGAGCACATCGACCACCTGCGGCAGAAATCCCAGGTCGCACATCTGGTCGGCCTCGTCCAGCACGGTGATCCTCACCCGTCCCAGGCGGCAGGCGTTGCGCTCGATGAGGTCGTGCAGGCGTCCGGGGGTCGCGACGACGACCTCGGCTCCTTCACGCAGCGCGGCGACCTGCCGGCCGATGGACATGCCGCCGACGACGGTGGCCATCCGCAGCCGCAGCGCCTCGGCGTACGGCGCCAGCGCCGCGGTGACCTGTTGGGCCAGCTCCCGGGTGGGCACGAGGATCAGCGCGAGAGGCTGCTTCGGTTCGGCGCGCCGCCCGGCCGTACGTGTCAGCAGCGGCAGGCCGAAGGCGAGCGTCTTGCCCGATCCGGTGCGCCCACGCCCCAGGACGTCGCGCCCCTTCAGGGCATCGGGCAGTGTGGCGGCCTGGATCGGAAAGGGTTCGCGCACTCCGAGTCCGCTCAGGGTCCGCACCACCTCCACCGGCAGTTCAAGACCGGAGAAGGATGCGGCCGGGGGCAGCGCCGGAGTCGTGGCTCCGGGCTGGGCGGGACCGCCGTGAGCGATGCCGGAGTCGTCGCGATGCTTCATGAACAGCCTTCCGCAGGGGAACGTACCGAGGAAGGCCCGGCAGGCTTGAACAGCCCGCACACAAGCTGAACCGATCAGGCAGAATCGCCCACCGCGACGACCACGCAAACGCATGACACTAACACACGGCACAGCATCTCGCTGTGACGCGGATCACCGCTCCCGTGTCGATGCGGTTCGAGAGGTTGTCCCTGTCACCGCCGGACAGGGCATCGGCGTTTCGGCCAACCGTCTCCCGGCACGGCCTCTTGCGGGGCACGGGTCGGTGCATCGCGCACCTTCAGCGAACCGCTCCACCCCGGGCTGCGCAGCCCGACCGAAAGACATGTGTTCGAAACGCAGGCCACGTCGTTGGACTCGACGACCACAGCGACGAGCGTCCGACGGAGGCCTGCGTTGACATCAGCCGGATCACATCAAGGTGCGTCCCGCGACGCCGGGAAAAGGACGACAACCGACACGATCTCGAACGCGGAGCGCGAGCTGTACGGCGGACGACTCCGCTACGACCAGTCCTTCGTGCGTCACGAAGGGCCCTTGACGCGGCTGCGGTTCGGGCAGATGGCGGCCGCGCTGCCCCGCATGGTGGACATGGTGCTGCGGACCGGCCTGCACAGCGACCGGCGGGCGCTGGCCGGGGTCGTCGTGGCCCAGCTCGGGCAGGGCGTGACGGCCGCGTGGGGGCTGGTGGCGGTCAACAGCGTGCTCGCACGGCTGTTCGCCGACGGCCCGACCACGGACAAGCTGCGCGACGCTCTGCCGTCGCTGTCCGTGCTGGCCGTCACGGCAGTGGCCACGGCGCTGTTGTCGGCGTGGTCGACCGCCATGTCCGGGCGGCTGGAGCCGCAGGTGGAGCGCGCGGTCTCCGCCCGGTACTACGCGGCCGTCACGCATGTCGAGGTGGAGGCGACCGAGCGGCCGGAGATCCAGCGGGTCCTGGAGGCGGGGAGGTTCGGCACCGACTCCGCCCGCAACATGCTGCGGCTGTCGGTCGGCGTGGGCAATGTGGTGATCGGTATGGCGGCGGCCGCCGTCGTCCTGGCGTCGCTGCACTGGGCGCTGCTGCCGATGCTGCTGGCCGTCGCCCTGCCGAAGGGATGGGGAGCGGTCCGCTCGGCGCGCCGCGACTACATCTCACGCCTGAACTGGGTCGACCACCGGCGGGCGATCGCCTCCCTGCTGGCTTATCTGACCCGCCCGCACGCGGCCGGGGAGATCCGTGTGCACGCGGCGGGGACCAAGCTGCTGTCCGGCTACGAGGAGATGTCACGGCAGACGGAGGCCGAGCAGCGGCGGCTGGCCCGGGAACAGGCCGGGACGGATCTGGTCGCGGGCGCCTTCGCCGGGCTGGCGTCGCTGGCCTGCTACGGGCTGCTGTGGTGGCTGCTGGCCGGCGGTGGTCTGCCGCTGGCCGTCGGCGGGACGGCGGTGATCGCCATCCGCACCTCGACGGCACGGCTCACCTCCTTGGTGCAGCAGGTCAACCGGCTGTACGAGGAGCTGCTGTTCCTCACGGACACGGAGGACGCCATCGCGGTGGCGCGTGAGCACGCGATCCCGCTCACGGGTACGCCGTTGCCCACGCCCGTGCGGGAAGTGCGGGTGCAGGAGGTGTCGTTCACCTACCCGGGAGCCGACTCCCCTTCGCTGAAGGGGGTGAGTGTGCGGGTGCGGCGGGGTGAGGTGACGGCGCTGGTCGGGGCGAACGGCTCGGGCAAGACGACCTTGACCAAGGTGCTGGCCGGGCTGCTGCTGCCCACGGAGGGCAACGTCTGGTGGGAGGGCGAGTCGGGCGAGGCGGTCGAACTCCGTGCGGCGCACCGCGCCCAGGTCTTCGCCTCCGTCGGGATGCTGGCGCAGGACTTCCCGCGCTGGGAGATGACCGCCGCGGCGAACGTGGCCATCGGTGCCGGAGACCGCCCCCGTGACATGGACCGGGTCCGCGATGCGGCGCGGGAAGCGGAGGTGCTCGATCTGATCGAGGGCCTTCCGCACGGCTGGGACTCGATCGTGTTCAAGGGGTACGAGCGCGGCGTCCAGTTGTCGGGCGGGCAGTGGCAGAAGCTGGGGACCGCGCGCACGCGCTACCGTGACGCGCCGCTCCTGCTCGTCGACGAGCCGACGTCGGCGCTCGATCCGCACGCGGAGATCGCCGCGTTCGCCAAGCTGTGGTCCCTGGCCGCAGAAGGGCACGCGGTCGTGCTCGTCACCCACCGGCTGGCCGCGACCATGAACGCCGACCACATCTACGTCCTCGACCAGGGACGCCTCGTGGAAGACGGCACCCACGAGGAACTCATGGCCCGTGAAGGCGGCCGTTACCAGGGCATGTTCGCCGCCCAGGCCGCCCAGTACGGCCTCACCACACCAACCGCGGACGGCGTTCCGGCGCCACGGACCGGCTCGGTGCCGTAACGCGTCCCTTCGTGTCCCGCCACGCCGTCCGACGGCCCGTGCAAGCCCCCAGCGGCATCACGCCAGGGGGACCTGCCTGCCGCCACCGACCGGGCGGGCAGCCCCCGGCCCGCGGCCTTGCTGGTGTGCCGGCAGGCCGGGAAACGAACCCCTGTTCTGACCGAGTACGGTCTGGCTCGACGGGGCCGGGGGCGGTACTTTCAGCGGCGCTACGACCACGACGGGCCGTTCGGCCCGGCTCGCCACGACCCCGGCTGCCCGGCGCTCACCCCGCACTCGTACCGCCGACCACCGCCGCCGCCTGCGCGCGGTCCGCGGCCTCGGCGGCCCGCTCCAGGAGAGAAAGGTTCAGCGCCATGAGTTCCAGGATCCAGCCGACCGCCCAGGTCGACGAAGCCGCGACGATCGGGGACGGGACGACCGTCTGGGACCTCGCCCAGATCCGGGAGGACGCCCGGCTGGGCAGCGGGTGCATCGTGGGCCGGGGGGCCTACGTCGGGCCGGGTGTGCGGATCGGCGACAACGTCAAGCTGCAGAACTACGCCCTGGTCTACGAGCCCGCGGTGCTCGGCGACGGGGTGTTCGTCGGCCCGGCGGCCGTGCTCACCAACGACTGCTTCCCGCGGTCCGTGGACCCGCGGGGCCGGCTCAAGCGCGGGGACGACTGGGAGGCCGTGGCCGTGACCGTGGGCGAGGGGGCGTCGCTCGGGGCGCGTTCGGTGTGCGTCGCGCCGGTGCGCGTCGGGCGCTGGGCGCTGGTCGCCGCGGGGGCGGTGGTCACCCGGGACGTGCCGGACTTCGCGCTGGTGGCGGGCGTTCCGGCGCGCCGGATCGGCTGGGTCGGGCGGGCCGGCGTACGACTGGTGGAGCGGGACGGTGAGCCGGGCGGATGGGAGTGCCCGGAGACGGGCGCGCTGTACGACGAGAAGGACGGCGAACTTTTCGAGCGCGTGTGACTGTCTGATTTTCGCAAAACGCCAATCCTCGAACATCCGCAGGCATAACATGTGTCCGAACTGTGGAGATGGGGCACAGTGAGCACACAAACCAGCGCCCAGGGGGGGTACCGGTGGTGACCTCTGTGTCCGACGCGAGGAGCGAGCGCCGCTCCGACGCCTGACGTCCGATGATCGACATCCGTATTCGACGTCCGTAATCGATGCCCGTGATCGACGTCCGTGGCCGAGGCACGTGGTCGAGGTCCGTGATCGACGTCCTGACTCGGCGTCAGACGAACGGCGTTCGACGACGGGCGCTCGACGACCGGCGTCCGGCGTCTTCCTTCCGCCGTGCGGTCTTCTCCGTCCCGGCGATCACACGTAGGTGCACAACAGGGGGGTTGGTGTGTCCACACGATGACCACGACACGTCTCGCGGCGCTCGGTCAAGAGGAGCCGCAGCTGCTCACGCTCGCCGGGCGGCTCCTCGCCCTCGCCGAATCGGGGCTGCCGAAGATGCTGCTGCCCGGCGGTGAGGCGTTCGCCTTCACCATGGCGGGGCAGCAGCGCCCCGACGGCTCCTGGGCCCTTCAGCGGCGCGGGATCAGCACCCGGTACGCGGCCATCACCGCGCTCGGCGTCCGGTTCCTCCCGGAGGACCGCCAGCGTGCGGTGCTCGACGGCCGTACGGCGGAGGAGTTCGTCGGCCTGCTGATCGAGTCCCTGCCCGCGGTGACCAGCCTCGGTGACGCGGCGCTCATCGCGTGGGCCGCCGCCGACACCGGGCACCCCAAGCTCTCCGACGCCCTCGCCCGGGTCGAGGCCCTCGACGTAGCGGGCCGGCCGCAGTACACCGTCGAGGCGGCGTGGGTGCTGTCCGCGCTCGCCGCCGCCCGGGACACCGCCGACGTCGAGGCGCACTTCGGCGCCGCCCGCGACCGTCTGCTGCGCGCCCGCCTCGGCGACAGCCCGCTGTTCCTGCACGCCACCGGGCCCGGACTGGTGCCCTGGTACCGGGAGCACGTGAGCTGCTTCGCCGACCAGACCTACCCCGTGCAGGCCCTGGCCCGGGCGCACGCGAGCAGCGACGGCGGCGACGCCGAGGCGCTGGCCGCGTCCGAGGCGTGCGCCGCCCGCATCTGCGCGCTGCAGGGCGAGGGCGGGCAGTGGTGGTGGCACTACGACGCGCGCACCGGCCGTGTCGTGGAGGGCTACCCGGTCTACAGCGTCCATCAGCACGCGATGGCCCCGACCGCGCTGTTCGACCTCGCTGACGCCGGAGGCACCGACTTCGGCGCGGCGATCCGCAGAGGCCTGCGCTGGATGACGGACGTGCCCGAACTGGCCGGCGCCGCGCACCGGGAGCCGATGATCCTGGACGACCTCGGCGTCACCTGGCGCAAGGTCTTCCGGGGCGACCCGAAGAAGGCCGTACGCGCCGCCCGGGGGCTCGCCACCCGGGTCGCGCCGAACCTTCGGCTGACGGCCCTGGACCGGGTGTACCGGCCGCTGTCCGTGGACCGCGAGTGCCGGCCGTACGAGTTCGGCTGGATGCTGCACGCCTGGCTGGGGGGCCGTATATGAGCGCGCGTCAGTCCCTGTTCGGGATCGAGGTCGACCCGCTGACCATGGACGAGACCGTGGAGCGCTGCCTCGAGGCGGTGCGCGACGGGCGTCAGCTGGAGATCGGCGTGGTGAACGCCGCGAAGCTGGTGAACATGCGGCGCGACCCCCGGCTCGCCGACGCCGTCACCGGCTGCGATCTCGTCCTGGCCGACGGACAGGCCGTGGTGTGGGCCGGCCGGGTCCTGCGCGCCCCGCTGCCGGAACGGGTGGCCGGTATCGACCTGTTCCTGCGGCTGCTGGCCGAGGCGGAGACGGCCGGCCTCTCCGTGTACTTCCTCGGGGCGAAGGAGGAGGTGCTCGCCGAGATGCTGCGCCGGGTGGCGGTCCGCTTCCCCGGCCTGAAGGTCGCCGGCAGCCGCAACGGCTACTTCGACGACCGCGAGCAGGAGGCGATCGCGGACGGCATCGCCCGCAGCGGCGCCCGGATGCTCTTCCTCGGCATGACCTCGCCGAAGAAGGAGATCTTCACCGCCGCGCACGGCGCCCGCACCAGAGCCCGCGTCGTGCACGGCGTCGGCGGCTCCTTCGACATCCTGGCCGGCGTCACCAGGCGGGCCCCGAGGACCTGGCAGCGGTGGGGCCTGGAGTGGCTGTACCGCGCGCTGCAGGAGCCGCGCCGCCTGGGCCGGCGCTATGTCACCACCAACGCCTCCTTCCTTCTCATGACGGCGCGCGAGTTCGTCCGGCTCACCCCGTCGCCCGCTTCCGCGAACAGGAGTCACTGATGCGCGTCGTCGTGGTTGGACAGGGTTACGTCGGACTGCCGCTGGCCGTGCGGGCCGCCGAGGTCGGGCACGAGGTGATCGGCTACGACGTCGACGCCCGGCGGATCAAGAGCCTCGCCGCCGGTGAGTCCTTCGTCGAGGACGTCTCCTCGGAGCGGATCCGCGCCGCGCTGGACGACGGCAGCTACCGTCCGAGCGATCTGGCGCGTGACTGCGGCGGTTTCGACGTCGCCGTGGTCACGGTGCCGACCCCGCTGCACGAGGGCACCCCCGACCTGCGCTACATCAAGGAGTCGGCGGCCACCCTCGCCCGCTATCTGCGCCCCGGCGCCACCGTCGTGCTGGAGTCGACGACGTACCCCGGCACCACCGAGGAGCTGTTCGCGCCGATCCTGGAGGACGGCTCGGGCCTGAAGGCGGGCGCCGACTTCCACCTCGGCTACTCCCCCGAGCGGATCGACCCGGGCAACGCCGTCTGGGGCTTCCAGCAGACGCCGAAGGTGGTCTCCGGTGTCGACGCGGCGTCCCTGAAGGCGGTGCGGGACTTCTACGGGCAGCTCGTCGACACGACCGTTCCGGTGCGTTCGCCCAAGGAGGCCGAACTCGCCAAACTGCTGGAGAACACCTTCCGGCATGTGAACATCGCGCTGGTCAACGAGATCGCGATGTTCGCCCACCATCTGGACATCGACGTGTGGCAGGCCATCGACGCGGCCTCCACCAAGCCCTTCGGCTTCATGAAGTTCACGCCCGGACCGGGCGTCGGCGGCCACTGCCTGCCGATCGACCCCTCCTACCTGTCCTGGCGGGTGCAGCGCGAACTCGGCCAGTCCTTCCGGTTCGTGGAGCTGGCCAACGACATCAACAGCCACATGCCCGAGTACGTGGCGCGCCGCATCAGCGACCTGTTCAACCAAAGACGCCGGTCCGTGAACGGCTCGCGCATCCTGCTGCTGGGGCTGGCGTACAAGAAGAACACCGGTGACGCCCGGGAGTCGCCCGCGCTGCGCATCTCCCAACTGCTGCTCGACATGGGCGCCCAGGTCAGGGCGGCGGACCCGCACGTCGTGGAGGACCTGCCGGTGGACGCCCGGCTGGTGCGGGTCGAACCGGTGCCGGAGGAGCTGGCGGCCGCCGACGTGGTGGTCCTGCTCACCGACCACGACGGCTTCGACTACGAACTGATCGCCGAGTACGCCCCCTTCGTCCTCGACTGCCGTCGGCGGCTGACGGCCGGCCCCACGATCGAGGTGCTCTGAGACATGCGCGTCGTGTGTGTCGCGGGGGCGCGACCCAACTACATGAAGATCAAGCCGGTGATGGACGCGCTGGAGCGCCGGGGCGCGGAGGTCGTCCTCGTCCACACCGGTCAGCACTACGACCCGGCCATGAACGACGTGTTCTTCGCCGACCTCGGCATCCGGCCGCCCGACCGCTTCCTCGGCGTCGGCTCCGGCAGCCACGCCGAGCAGACCGGACGGGTGATGACCGCGTTCGAGCCGCTCCTGGACGAGGTGTCCCCGGACGTCGTCGTCGTGGTCGGCGACATCAACTCCACCCTGGCCTGCGCCCTGGTGACGGCGAAGGCCGGGCCGCTGCTCGCGCACGTCGAGGCCGGTCTGCGCAGCCGTGACTGGAGCATGCCGGAGGAGGTCAACCGGGTCGTCACCGACCGGGTCAGCGACTGTCTGCTGGCCCCCTCGCCGGACGCCGTGGACAACCTGCGCGCCGAAGGGTACCGGGACGACCAGGTCCACCTCGTCGGCAACGTCATGATCGACACGCTGCTGGCCAACCTGGACCGGGCCCGGACCTCCGGTGCCCTCGGCCGGTACGGGCTGACCCGGGGCGAGTACGGACTGGTCACGCTGCACCGGCCGGCCAACGTGGACGACCCGGAGGTGCTCGCCGGGCTGCTGAAGGCCCTGGGCGAGGTCGCCGGGCGCTGCCCGCTGGTGCTGCCGGTGCACCCGCGCGCGGCCGGCCGGCTGGCGGAGACCGGCGTGCCCGGGGGTGTCCGGCTGGTGCCGGCCGCCGGGTACCTGGACTTCATCGCCCTGCAGGAGGGCGCCCGGCTCGTGCTGACCGACTCCGGCGGCGTGCAGGAGGAGACCACCGCGCTCGGCGTGCCGTGCGTGACGCTGCGGGACAACACGGAACGGCCCATCACCGTCGAGCAGGGCACCAATGTGCTGGCCGGGCGGGATCCGGAGCGGATCGTGACCACCGTGCGCCGGGTGCTGGACGCCCCGCCCGCGCCGCGCCGGCCCGAGCTGTGGGACGGCCGCGCGAGCGACCGTATCGCCGAGGTCCTGCTGGAGGGAGGGACCGCGCGCACCCGGCCGCGGCCGACCGACCGGCCACTGCCCGTATGATCCGCCCGCACCCTATGCTCGGGGCACGTCGGGCCGCGAGGGGGGACCACCATGGATCTCGCTGAGATCTTCCGTGTCATGGGCAGGCGCTGGAAGGTGCTGTTGCCCGGACTGCTGCTGACCGCGGCGCTGATCGCGGCCGTGGCGCTGACGGTGCCGGTCACGTACCAGTCGCAGAGCACGGTGGTCCTGCTGAACTCGCAGAAGGCCACCGTCGCCTACGACGGCAACCCGTTCCTGAGCACGCAGACCTCGCTGACCGGCATGGCCGACAGCCTGGCCCGCAACCTGAACTCCGACGGCTCGCTGCGGGAGCTGAAGTCCCGGGGCGCGACCGGCACGTTCGAGGCGAAGCTCGCCGACAACGCGCAGGGGCCGCTGATGTGGCTCACCGTCACCGGCACCGACAAGGCCGGTGTCCTGTCCGCCGACCGTGTCCTGACGGCGTACGCCCAGGAGCGGCTGGAGCAGTTCCAGCGCCAGCAGCGGGTCGACCCGAAGGCCATGATCCGGATGACGGCGATCGTGCCGCCGCAGAACCCGGTGGCGCAGACCAAGACCCGGCTCGAGTACATGATCATGGCCGGGGTCCTGGGCCTGGTGCTGAGCCTGGTGGCCGTCTTCTTCGTGGAGGCGCGCCGCCGTCCGCGGGATGCGAGGCCCGCGCAGTCCGGGACCGGCGAGCCGGTCGTGGAGCAGACGATGGCCCTGCGGACCGCACCCAGTTGGTCCCGCTCGGCCGACAGCAGGTCCCCCGACAACAGGTCCGCCACGCAGCCGAGGGCCGGGCGGTCCGTCATGACCGCGGAGTCCGCCGCCGAGCCGCTCGACGAGGAGTCCGCGCATGGACAGCATGGACAGCGTCCGCACACCGGACAGCCGCACCGCTGAACCGGGCGGCACTCCCGCTCCCGCCTCCCTGGGCCACCAGGTCCGCTCCGCAGCCCGCTGGAGCCTGATCAACACCCTCGTCATGCGGCTGGGCAACTTCGCCACCGGCATCCTGCTGGCGCGCTTCGCGCTGGGACCGGCCGAGTGGGGTGTCTACGGCATCGCCCAGACGGTGCTGCTGGTCCTGCTGTCGGCGAACGAACTGGGCGTCAGCCTGGCCCTGGTGCGCTGGGAGGGCGATCCGCGCCGCTTCGCCCCCACCGTGCTGACCCTGGCCACCGCCTCCAGCGGCCTGCTGTACGCCGCCCTGTTCGCCGCGGCGCCGACGGTCGCGGTGCTGCTCGACTCGCCGGACGCCTCAGGTGTGCTGCGCGTGATGTGCCTGTGCCTGGTGATCGACGGCGTGGCGCAGGTGCCCGCCGCCATCCTCACCCGGGAGTTCGCCCAGGGCCGGCGGATGGTCGTCGACGCGCTCAACTTCGTCCTGAGCACCGCCGTGACCCTGGCGCTGGCGTTCGCCGGCGGGGGCGCGATGAGCTTCGCCTGGGGTGCGGTCGCCGGCAACGTCGCCGCCCTCGTCGGCTGCGCGCTGGCCGCGCCCGGCACCCTGCGGTTCGGCTGGGATCCCGTGCAGGCCCGGGCGCTGCTGAAGTTCGGGCTGCCGCTGGCCGGAGCCAGTCTGCTGGCGCTCGCCGTCGTCAACGTGGACACGCTGGTCGTCGGCTCCACCCTCGGCGGGGTGTCGCTCGGCTTCTACGTGCTGGCGTTCAACATGTCCGGCTGGCCGGTCCGGGTCATCTCCGAGGCGGCCCGGCGGGTCTCCTTCGCGGGCTTCTCCCGTCTCGCCGACTCCCCGCAGGCGCTCGCGCAGGGGTTCAGCCGCGCCCTGGGCGTCCTGGTCACCGGGACGGTCCCGCTGTGCGTGCTGCTCGGCGGCCTGGCCGCCCCGATCGTGCACCTGGTGTACGGCGGCACGTGGGTGCCCGCGGCGGCCGCGCTGCCCTGGCTGATGGCGCTGGGCCTGGTCCGCATCGGCTGCGAACTCGCCTACGACTGCCTCATCGCCGCGGGACAGCGCCGCTCGCTGATCCTGACCCAGGGCCTGTGGGTCGTCGCCCTGATCCCCGTCCTCGTCGCCGGGGCCCGTCTGAACGGCATCGTCGGCGTCTCCCAGGGCCATGTGCTGGTCGCCGCCGGTCTCGTCGTGCCCGCCTTCGCGCACGCGCTCGGCCGGGCCGGGATAGGTCTCGCTCCCCTCGCCCGTGCCTGCGCCTGGCCCTTCCTCGGGGGCGCGGTGATGACGCTGGTGGTCCTCGCCGCCAAACGGCTCCTGGGCGAGGGCCTCCTCGCCGTGTGTCTCACCGCCACGGCCGCGCTGGCGTGTTATGTGGTGTGTGTCCTGCCGAGCCGCCGTTTCCTGCTCGTCTCCCCTGCCCCGGAGACCGTATGACGAGGCTGCGCCTCCTGCTCGCCGGCCTGGCCCTCGTGCTGTGCGCCGCCTGTTCGCCGGCCGGCGACCCCGCTCCGGCCCCCTCCCCGGAGAGGGCGCAGGACGCCAAGCCGCCGCTTCCCGGGGAGGCCGGCTTCCCCGACGCCCGCACCACCGGCCCGCGCACCTCCCTCACCCCGCATTCCACGGGCGACATCAGCGTCAGGACCGACGGCACGGTCATCAGGGGCTGGGACCTCACCGGCTCCCTCGACATCTACGCCGACGACGTGACCGTCGTCGACTCGCGGATCACCTCCGCCAACTGGTGGGGGATCAACCTGCGCCCCGGGCACAGCGGCCTGAAGGTCCTGCACAGCACCATCACCGCAGTCCCCGGCAAGGGCCCGGACAACGGCGGGGTGGACTACGCCGTCTCCAACATGGGCACCAGCTCCGTCGAGGTCGGCTGGTGCGACGTCTCCGTGTTCGGCAACGCCCTGTCCATGGGCCAGGGTTACCTGCACGACAACTACGTCCACGACCTCGTGCCGTTCCGCAACACCGGCGGCGAGTGGCAGCACACCGACGCGGTGATCAGCGGCGGCGGCAACAAGGGCCGGCTGGTCGTGCGGCACAACACGCTGCTCAATGGCGTACCCGTCGACCGCGGGGCGTCCGCCGCGATCGGCCTGTTCGCCGACACCGGCCACGTCTCCCAGGTCACCGTCGACCGCAACCTGCTCGCCGGCGGCGCGTACGCGCTGTACGGGGGCGGGCCGGGCGCGACGCGGATCACCGTCACCGACAACGTCTTCTCCCGCCGCTACCACCGCAACTCCGGCGTCTACGGCGCCGTCACCGCCTGGAACGAGGGCGGGGCCGGGAACGTCTGGCGCGGCAACCGGTTCTCCGACGGCACCCCGATCGTCCCCAAGCCGGCCGGCTGAGGAAGGGGATCATGCGACACATCGTCCGCGCCCCCTGGGAGCTGCTCAAGCGCGCCTTCGGCTGGCTCGTCCTCTTCGAGCTGCGCAACAAGGTCCTGCTCGCCCCGTCCGCGCTGCGGCTGGGCCGTTTCGAGACGGCGGAGGTCCGCCGGCTCGCGGCCGCCGCCGACCCGCCCGCCGCGCTCGTCGCCACGGTCATCGCCACCCATCGCCGCCCCGACGCGCTGCGGGCGGCCGTCCGCTCCGCTCTCGCCCAGAGCGTGCGCGACCAGGTCGTGATCGTCGTCGACGACGGCGCCGGTCTCCCCGAACTACCCGACGATCCACGGCTGTTCGCGGTGTCGCTGGCCCGCAACAGCGGTGTGGCCGGCGTGGTGCGCAACGTGGGCATCCGCCTCACCCGCTCGCGGTACGTGGCGTTCCTGGACGACGACAACCTGTGGGAGCCGGACCACCTGGCGCGGGCGCTGGCCGCCCTGGAGTCCCCCGGTGGACCGGACGGCGTGTACACGGCGCTGCGCCGGGTCCTGCCGGACGGCACCGAACGCGACGTGCTGTCGGTGCCGTTCGACCGCCGCCGCTCCGCACGGGAGTCGTTCCTGGACACCAACGCGTTCGTCGCGCGCCGCACCAGGGCTCTGCGCTTCAGCCGGCTGCGGCGCACGCCGCAGGTGATGCCGCGCGAGGACTGGGAGCTCATCCACCGCTACAGCCGCGGCCACCGCGTGCGCCACGTGCCGCACGCCACCGTGCGGTACCTGGTGAATCCCGCGAGTTTCTACACGACGTGGTCCTCCTGAGGTCCCGGGGCCGCCCTCAGCGCGCCCGGGGTGAGGAGCGCGCGGGCGGCCGCGCGGCTGGCGGCGCGGCCCAGGAGGGCGCGTGAGGTCTCCCGCAGCAGCACGGCCCCACGGAAGCCGAGCGTCGCGAGCGGCCCGTGGCGTCGCCGGTACAGCCGCACCCGGTTGAGGGTGAGCAGCGTCCACAGCCAAGGCGACACCTGAGAGTCGCCGCCCAGGTGGACGGCCTCGGCGGCCGGTTCCAGCTGCGTGGCGTGTCCGAGGTCGCGTGCCCGCAGGCAGAACTCGGTCTCCTCCGAGTACAGGAAGAAGGACTCGTCCCACGGGCCGCACGCGGCGAGGCAGTCGGCCGAGACCGCCATGAGCGCGCCCGTCGCCCAGTCCGCGCGGGTGGGCCGCCGGTAGGCGCCGGGGTCGGTGACGAGTTCGCTCAGCGCCGGGAAGCGCCCGGCCCGGCGGTTGCCGATGACGGCCTCACCGAGGGCGCGCGGCACGCTCGACTCCCGGCGCAGCGAGGGGTGCGGGGTGTCGCGGCCCTCCTCGTACAGCAGGGGTACGGCGATGCCGACGCCGTCGCCGAGGCTGTCGACGAGGCGTCTGGCGCAGCCCCGCCGCATACGGATGTCCGGGTTGCAGATCAGGACGGCGTCGTGGCCGTCGGCGGCGGCCAGCGCCGCGTTGACGCCGGCGGCGTATCCGGCGTTGCGGCCGGTCTGCACGACGGTGGCGCCGGGGGCCAGGGTCTTGAGGACGTCGACGGTGTCGTCGGCGGAGTCGTTGTCGGCGACGACCAGCCGCCAGTCCAGGCCGGTCATGCCGTCCGGGAGCGCGGCGAGGAACCCGGGGAGCACCGCGGCGCTGTTCCAGGTGACGACGATGACGGCGACGCGGCTCATCGGGACTCCACGAGATCGGGAAGCCGGGCTTCGGCGGGCGTGCCGCGGTTCACGGCGGCGGCGGCAGCGGCCTCGCGCCGGATGAATCCGAGGTAGCTGCCGCCGGCGCCCAGCAGCAGGAAGAACATGCCGGCGAACATGGGGAAACTCAGCGAGTCGAAGGTGGCGCTGATGACCAGCGCGACCAGGGACGAGGCGAAGAACGCCTGCCCCAGTTCGCGGTCGGCCTCGGTGCGGGCGAGGCGCCGGATCGCGCCGCCCTGGTGGATGCCGGTGACGAACAGGGTGAGCAGGGCGAGGAGCCCGACCACGCCCATCTCGGCGAGGCCCAGCATGTACTGGTTGTCGGTGAAGAAGTACAGGTCCGGCGTGAAGGTGCCGAAGCCCCGCCCGAACAGCGGGTGTTCCTTCAGATACGGCACGATCGCGCTGTACTTGACGGTGCGGGCCTGGGTGCTGCTGTCGGAGTTGGACAGGAACGACGCGAACAGGCCCGTGATCGTGCCGATCAGCCCCGGGATGAGCACCTTGAAGACGGCGACGGACGCCGTCATCACGCCGATCGCGGCCCAGCGCCGGGCCGGCTTCCAGCGCACCACCATCACCGCGGCCACCAGCAGCAGGCCGATGATCGAGGTCCGCGACACCGACAGGGGCAGGGCGCCGGCCAGCAGCACCACCGGCGCCCAGCGGCGCCAGGCCCGCAGATGACGGCGTACCGGATCGAAGGCCTGCTGGATCGCGAAGGGCAGCAGGATCGCCAGCACCCCGGCGAACTCCAGGGGCTGGGCCGTGGTGGAGCGGGGCCGGGTGAAGGCGCCGCGGTCCATGACGGACACCTGGGCCACGCTGGTCTGCAGGCCGGGGATGTGCAGGGAGTCGGCGATGTTGGTGGCGGCGAAGAAGTCGTAGAAGCCGATCGCGGCGACGACGGACGCGAGGACCACCACCCGGCGTAGCAGCACGTCCAGCCGGCCGCGTTCCTGCACGGCCGCCGACGTCAGGACGACCAGCGACACCCACACCAGGTAGCCGATCAGCCCGCGGTCGGCGCCGAGGACCTCCTGGTGCGAGCTTTCCCGCATCGCGTCCGCGATGTACGCCAGGAGGACGGCCACCCCGAGCACGCCCACCGCGACCCGGGCGAGCCGGGTGCCCGGCGCGGGCAGGATGCGGCCGCCGAGCCAGGTCGCGAGGTACCACAACAGGCCGAGCAGGGCGAAGACGTTGGCCGGGGTGCCGACGCCGCCGAGCGCGGGCAGGGCGAGGTTGGAGGGGATGAAGAAGGCCAGCGAGAGATAGACGGTGAGGATCGCCGTGGCGTCGACGCGCCGGGCGAGCACACCCACCGGGGCGCGGGTCTCCTTCGCGCGGGGCTCCGTGCGCCGCCGGCGGCGGACCACCGCGACGCCCTCCATCAGGATCGACAGCAGGAACGCGCTGACGACGCCGAGGATGACGACGGCCGCGACGTCCTGGTAGCGGCTCTTCGCCTTCGCCACGGGCGTCTGCGGCAGCACGACGGGCGCCGTCTGCACGAGGTAGGCGGGCGGGACCTTGGCGGCTTCCTGGAGGGCGTCGAGTTGCTCACCGGCGAACGCGGTGAGGGTGTTGGTCTCCTCGAGCACCTTCGCCCGGTCGGTTCCGGTGACGCTGAGCGAGAGCAGCGGGCTCTCGCTCGCCGGCGCGAAGCCGGCCGTGTACGGATCGGTGACGCCCCGGCCGTGCAGCTCCTTCGCCGCGTCGCTGGATTCCAGGGTGCGGATCAGCACGTCGGCGGTGACGATCAGCGAACCGCCCGCGTTCGAGATGGGGTTGCCGAACGTCGGCGCCAGCCGGGCGACGGCCGAGGAGTCCAGCAGCGCGACCGAGCTCTGCGACTGGTAGGCCACGGGCACCGTCATGTACAGGTAGCCGCCGCCGAGCAGGCTGAGCAGGGTGAAGGGCACCATGAAGTACCAGCGTCTGCGCAGGATGGCCCATATCTCACCAAGGCTCACGTACCGTCCCCCCAATCGGTGGCATCGCGCCGCGCGCCCTGCCAGTATCGGGGGTGACGGAAGGATCTCCTATGTCGCCCGGGAACGTCGCCGACGCGCTGCTGCGGCGCTGGTACGTCGTGGTGGCCGCGCTGCTGCTGACGGCCGCCGGGGCCTGGCAGGTGGTACGTCCGGCGCCCCAGTACGTCGGCTCCGCGGTGGTCGTGCTCAAGCCGCCGGTGACCCGTAACCAGCCCAACCAGCTGACCAATCTGCAGCCGCCGCTCGCCCTGGTCTCCTACTCGGTGATCCAGCAGCTCCAGTCCCCCGCGGGTGACCGGGAGCTGCGCGCGGCGGGCGTCGGGGGGACCTATCACCTGGTGCCCCGCAACAGCGGCACCAGTGCCACGCCCCGCTATCTGATCCCGTCGCTCCAGGTGCAGGCGCAGGCGTCGGACTCCGGCTCCGCCGTGACGGCCGTACGCCGGGTCGTCGACGTCTACACCCGGCACGTCGAGGCGTTGCAGTCGTCCCAGGGCGTGTCCGGCGGGGCGCGGATCACCGCCTCGGTGCTGGTCTCGCCGAGCGCCGCCGAGGTGCGGGGCACGCCGAGCCGGGGTCTGGCGGGCGCCGCCCTGCTGGGTGTGGCCGGCGGTGTGGTGGGCGCGTTGTGGCTCGACCGGTATCTGATGGGCCGCCGCACGCTCACTCCCGGCCGGCACGCCGGTCCGCTTCCCGTGGCGCGGTGAGCGCGGCCGGTGGCGCGTCGGACGGCGCATCAGATGCCGCGGCGCTTCCACGACTCCCACCACAGCCGCTCCCGGCCGCGGTCGGCCACGGCCGACCACACCAGCGGCTGCAGATACGGCATCGCGGCCGGTCCGATCCGCCGTCGCAGCCGTAGCGCCCGGTACTCGGGCAGGGCCCGGTAGCCGGGCAGGCACTCCTCGGCGAACGCGACGCACGCGTCGACCGGGACGACGTCGGTACGGCCCCGGTCGTAGGCCCGGTAGGCGCGGCGCAGGGCGTAGCGGGCGAGCCGGGTGTGGACCTGCTCGGCGAGGCGGTCGCGGTGGGGCAGCCGGTCGGCGCACTTGGTGAGCACCGAGTCGAAGGCGACGAGGCGCTGCCGCAGGTCGTCGAGCTGGCCGCCGAAGTCGGTGGTGGACATGTTGTCGCCGTGGACGCGGTAGAAGGCCTGGTCGGCGCCGCGTATGTAGCCGACGTCGGCGTGCGCGGCGAGCCGCATCCACATCTCGATGTCGCCGGCGTGCGGGAGGGCCGGGTCGTAGCCGCCGACGGTGCGCTGGAGGCTGGTGCGGACGACGACCTCGGGTGAGGTGATGCAGCCGGTGCCTTCCCGGAAGCGGCGCTCCAGCCACCACTGGCCGGGGTAGACGACCGAGCCGGTGGAGCGGGAGCGGGCCTTCGGCAGGGGGCCGCCGTGCTGGAAGCGCAGCGGGCGGCCGTAGGCGAACCCGGCCTCGGGGTGGGCGTCGAGGAGGGCGGCGGCGCGGACCAGGGCGCCCGGGACGAGCCGGTCGTCGGCGGACAGCAGGGCGACGTAGTCGCCGTCGGCCCATTCCAGCAGGCCCTCGTTGTACGTGGCGATGTGGCCCTTGTTGGTCTCGTGGACGCGGACCTCGATCCGCGGGTCGGAGGCGGCCAGCTTCTGTGCGGCCTCGGCCGAGTCGTCGGGCGAGGCGTCGTCGATGATGAGGACCCGGACGTCCACGCCGTCCTGCTCGTCCAGGACGCTGCTGACGCAGTCGGCGAGGAAGTGGCCGTACTTGTAGCAGGGGATGACAACACTGACGGTGCTCATCGATGCGGCAGCCAATCCCCGGTGGTGGTCCGCGCGGCGCGGGCCACCACCGGTGCGCTCGGTCGGTCAGTTCTTCTTCTTGCGGACGGTCTTGCTGGTCAGGGTCCAGCTGTGGGACGTCACCGGGTGGCGGTGCTCGTCGCGGGCGTGGACCGTGACCGTGAACCGTGTGCCGTCCGGCAGCGGGGCCGACAGGTGGACGGACACCCGGTGCGTGGCCCGGTCGTAGGAGGTGACGGCCGTGACGTGGAGTTTCCTGGCGGCGGCTGCCGTGGGGCCCGGCAGGACGGTCACGGTCGCGGTGACGGAGGACAGGGCGGTCCCGGCGGGCAGGGCCGTGACGAGGGGGGCGCCCGCGTCGGCGGTGTGCGTCACCGAGGACGTGGTCACCTCCGAGGCGGTGGCCGGTGCGAGCATCCCGCTCGGGTTGTCGGCGGTGAAGACCGGGCCCACCCAGTAGTTCGCGGAGCCGTAGGAGCTGTTCGGGAAGGCCGGGTCGGCGCCGTAGCGGTACAGCCCGTTGTGGTGGGCGGTGGTGTCGGCGGTGGCGGTCAGCGGGTACGCCTGGTGGGCGGCCGTGAAGTAGCCGCCGTCGACGGCGTAGTTGCCGTGCGGGGCGTGGTAGGAGACGACGTACGGGGTGCCGGCCGTGACGGCCACCGGGGTGGCGAAGGTCAGCGTCTGCCAGCCGGAGGCCGACTCGTTGGTGAAGGTGCCGGTGGCGAGCAGTGTGCCGTCGTCGGTCCACAGGCTGCCGGTGTGGGTGCCGGTGTTGCCGGTGCCCTTGTAGAAGGTGACGCCGGTGATCCAGCCGGCCGTCGAGGACGTGAAGCGGGTGCCCAGTTCGACGGAGTTGGCGTCACCGCTCACGTCGGTGGTGGCGGGGACGGTGCCGGCGTTCCACAGGGTGCAGGGGCAGGTGACGGCGGGCGGGGTGGCACTGGTGGTGAAGCTCCAGGTCACCGGGTCCGCCATGGCGTTGCCCCACAGGTCGGTGGCCTGTACGGACGCGGTGTAGGTGGTGTGCAGGGCCAGCTCGGTCGACGGGGTGAAGGTCGCTTTGTTCGCCGAGGGGAGTGTGAGGGTGCCCGGGACGGCGGTGCCGTCGGGGTCCTTCACGGTGAAGGTGAGGTTGTCGGCGTCGACGGCCGCGTTGAAGGTGGCCGACACCGGTGCCGTGATCGATGTGCCGGCCGCCCCGGAGGTCGGGGACGTGGCGGTGACGGTGGGCGGGGCCGTGCTCGCGGTGGAGGTGTCGAGCACCGCGTCGACCCAGTAGTTGCTGCCGGAGGACGGTGAGGACGGGAAGGCGCTGGTGGAGGTGTACCGGTAGACGCCGTTGCCGCCGTCGGTGCCGGACTTCAGCGCCGTGAGCGGGGCGAGGCCGGCGTCGCTGTCGGTGAAGTAGCCGCCGTCGTAGGAGTATCCGCCGTTGGGGGCGAAGTAGGAGGCGACATAGGTGGTGTTGGCCTTGACGGCCACCGGGGTGGAGAAGTTCAGCTGCTGCCAGCCGGAGGCCGTCTCGCCGGTGAAGGTGCCGGTGGCCAGGCGGGTGCCGGAGGCGGTCCACAGGCTGCCGGTGTGGGCGCCGGTGTTGGCGGGCGACTTGTAGAAGCGGACGCCGGTGATCGAACCGGCCACCGTGGTGCGGAACTTGACGCCGAGCTCCACCGAGCTGCCGTCGCCCGCGTTGACCGTGCCGGGCACGGCCGAGGCCGGCCACACGGTGCAGGGGCAGGTCTGCGGGCCGACGGTCACCGGGAGGGTCGTGACGGCGCCGATGTTGACGCTGTCGTCGACCGCGCGGACCTTGATCGACGCCGCGCCCGGGGTGGTCGGCGTCCAGGTGTACTTCCAGGACGTGAGGCCGCTCGCGGCGTTCCAGGTCGTGCCGCCGTCCGTGGACACCTCCACTCGGGCGACGACTCCGCCGCCGGTGTCCGTCGCGGTGCCGGTGAGGGTGACCGGCTTCAGGGCCGGGAGGGTCGCGCCGGAGGCGGGGCTCGTCACGGTGAGGGCCGGTCCGGTGGTGTCGGTGGAGGCGCCGGTGGCGACGAGGTTGCTCTGCAGCGTCTTCGGCTGGACGCCCATGTCGGCGAGGACGTTCACGGTGGCCTGCTGCATGCGGGCGTCCTCGGTGACCACTGTGTCGGCGGGGTTGTAGGTGGGGACGTTGCTCAGGCCCCACGACCACTGCACGGTGCCCGACCCGAAGACCAGCGCCCCGGAGGTCTGGTCGCGGAAGGCGACGAGGTTGTGCGTCGCGGTGCCGTTGCCGTAGACGTTGCCCCAGTCCATGCGGAGCTTGCCGTCGTTGATGTCGACCGTCGTGGACGACAGGTCGATGGCCCCGGCCGGCCGGGTGCCGTTGGCGATGTCGCTGTCCCACTCGTAGCCGAGCGTGCCGGTCGGGAAGGTGGCGGTCTGGCTCGGCGTGAGGTTCGCGACGGAGGTGTTGCGCCACAGCCGGTTCCTGCCGTAGGAGCCGGGGACGGTGATGGCGTCGCTGCGGTAGCCGTTCACCGTGAACATGGAGCCGGTGAGGATGTTGGGCGGCTGGTAGGCCTGCCCGTACTGGGTGGAGGCGGGGTCCATCCAGGTGCCGGTCCAGATGCCGCTGGGGTCGGCGACGCCGTTGTTCTGCGCCATCTTGGTCATCTTGTAGCAGACCAGGGTGCGGTCGGCGGTGTTCGTGCCGTCGGTGCTGGGGGCGAGCCGGGTCTTCCAGAAGACCTCGTTGCCGCTGAAGAAGGCCTCTCGCACCCCGGCCTTGCGAGCCGCGAGCACGTTGGAGTACTGGCTCTGCGTCCAGTATTCGTCGTGGCCGGAGGACAGGTACACCTTGTGGTTCTTCAGCAGGGTGGCGCCGTTGGTGGACACGTCCACCCCGGACAGGTAGCTCACGTCGTAGCCGTTGCGCTCCAGCCAGGACAGCATCATGAACTCGGAGCCGTAGATGCCGTTGTCGCCGCCGATGTCCAGCGGCCGGTTGTAGCTGACCTCGTAGGCGCGGCCGTCCGGCGCGGGCCCCGCCCCGCCGTACAGGTCCTGGCCGCCGTAGTCGTTGTACGCCTGCCAGGTCTGGTCGCTGGTCTGCACGACGACGTCGGAGGTGCTGGAGTCCTTGCGGACGACGAACGGGTACGGCATCAGGCCGTCGCCGTCGGTCTGCGTGAGGTTCGCGATGTACAGGCCGGACACCGCGTCGCCGGGCACGGTCCAGCTCGCCGTCACCGGCCAGTTGCCGCAGTCGACCAGCCCGGTGGCGCTCTTGGTGGTGCAGCTCCGGGGGCCGGTGGTGTAGTTGGCCGGGTACGTCACGGCCGCCTGTGCCGCCGTCGACATCTCGCGGGCGCCGTCACCGCCGTACCAGCCCAGCCGGTAGATCTCGATGTGGTACGGGGTCTTCGACTGGACCTTGAACTGGACCGTGTCGCCCGCCTGGACGCTCTCCTTGGTGGTGAACCCCTTGATGTCGCCGTAGGCGTTGGCCGAGAACCAGTCGGACTTGGGGCTGCCGGGCTTGGAGTTCTCGCAGACGACCGGGTTCGAGCCCGCACCGCACGGATCGGTCACCGCCTGCGCGGGGACGGCCTGCGGGAGCACCGCCCATATCAATGCTGCCACGACGGCGAGGCGCCCGCCCCGTAGCCGTCTGCTCCAACTGTTCATGTGGACCTCTCAGCGGTGCTGTGCAGGACCGACCCGTGCGGTCGGGGTGGAGCCGGATGGTTCAGCTTGCGAGCGCCTCGGTGAGCGCGTCCACGACCCGCTGCTGCTGGCCGGGGGTGATCTGCGGGTAGAGCGGCAGCGACAGGATCCGCCCGGCGGCCCGCTCGGCGTTCGGGAAGTCGCCCGCGACATGGCCGAGATGGCGGTACGCCGGGGTGAGGTGGACCGGTTGCGGGTAGTGCACGCCGGCGCCGATGCCCTCGGCGTTGAGTTTGCCGACGACGTCGTCCCGGTCCGCTCCGCTGACCTGGACGACGTACAGATGCCAGACGTGGACGTTGCCGGGCTCCGTCACCGGAAGGGTCAGGCGGCCGGTGTCCGCCAGGGCGGCGAGCAGCGTGTCGTAGCGGGCGGCGGCCGCGCGGCGGGCCGCGTTGCCGTCCGCGAGGCGGGCCAGTTTCGCGCGCAGGACGACGGCCTGCAGCCCGTCCAGGCGGCTGTTGAAGCCGGGCACGTCGTGGCGGTACTTTGCGACGCCGCCGTGGTTGGCGATCGCGCGGACCAGGCCGGCGCGTTCCTCGTCGTCGGTGAGGACCGCGCCCGCGTCGCCGTAGGCGCCCAGGTTCTTGCCCGGGTAGAAGCTGGTGGCGGCGATGCCACCGCTGCCCGGTGTGCGGCCGTCACGGTCGGCGCCCTGGCACTGCGCCGCGTCCTCGACGACCCGGACGTGAGCGGGCAGCTGCCCGGCCAGAGCGGTGACGTCGGCCATCTGCCCGTACAGGTGCACGGGCACCACCGCGCGGGTGGCCGGGCCGACCGCGTCCAGCGCCGCCTGCGGGTCGAGCAGGTGGCTGCCGGGCAGGCAGTCCGCGAGGACGGGGCGGGCGCCGATCCGGGCGACGGCGCCCGCGGTGGCGATGAAGGTGTTGGCGGGCACCACGACCTCGTCGCCGGGCCCGACGCCGCTCGCGCGCAGGGCGAGTTCCACGGCGTCGGTGCCGTTGGCGACGCCCACGCAGTGCGCGACGCCGCCGAAGCCGGCGTACTCGCGCTCGAAGGAGTGGACCTCGTCGCCTCCGACGAACGCGGTGCCGTCCAGGACGCGGTCGAAGCCGGCCCGTACCTCGTCGGCGACCTCCGCGTGCGCCGCCTTCAGATCCACCAGCGGAATCCGGTTCATGCCCTGTGTCCCCCCATTGCTCTTGTCGCGAGTTCGTCCAGCGCCGGGGTGGCCGCTTCCCGCAGCCGCCGGGCCGGGCTCCCCACCCAGACCTCGCCCGGCGGTACGTCGCCGAGCACCGTGCTCCCCATCCCGATCTGCGACCACGCGCCGACGGTCGTGCCCTCCCGGACCAGGGCCCCGGAGCCCACATAGCTGCCCGTGGCCAGCCGCACTCCCCCGCCCAGGCGCACCCCGGCGGCGAGGGTGACGTAGTCCTCGACGACGTCGTCGTGGGTGAGGACGGTGTGCGGCATCACCGCGACGTGCGCGCCCACGTGGACGGCGGCCGTCAGCGCGCAGTGCGCGAGCAGCACCGAGCCGGGGCCGACGCGCGAGGTCGCCGACACGGCCGCGGCCGGATGGACCACGGTGGCGTAGCGGTCCTCGGGCAGGCCGAGGCGGCGCACCAGGCGGGCGCGGGCGCCGTAGTCGCGCGGGTTGCCCACGCACAGCACCACGCGGGCGTCGGGCAGGTCGTGCACCAGGTCCGAGCCGCCGAGGACGGGCACGCCGTCGACGTCGGTGCCGTGCAGGGCCGGGTTGTCGTCGAGGTGCCCGAGCAGCATGGCGTCGCCCGCGTCCCGCACGGCCTGCGCGGTCTCCCGGGCGAAGCCGCCGGCGCCGACGATCAGCAGCGTGTTCATCGTGCGGCCTGTTCCCGCAGGACCGCCACGACACGGTCCTGCTGGGCCTCGGTCATCGTGTGGAACAGGGGCAGGATCAGCGAGTCACGGCTGATGCGTTCGGTGACCGGCAGCGGCGCGCCCGGGTGGCCGGCGTAGGCGGGTTCGAGGTGGGCGGCCATGATGCCGCGGCGGGCGGAGACGCCGGCCGCGGCGAGCGCGGCGAGCAGGTCGTCCCGGCCGACGGGGAAACCGGGCTCCAGCAGCACCCAGTAGGACTGGAAGTTGCTCTCGCCGTACGCGGGGTCGCGCACCGGGGTCAGGCCCGGGACGTCGCGCAGCAATGCCTCGTAGCGGGCGGCCAGTTCACGGCGGCGGCTGATCATCGCGTCGAGTTTGCCGAGCTGGACCAGGCCGACCGCGGCCTGGATGTCCGTCATCCGGTAGTTGTAGCCGACCTCGAGATAGCTCTCCAGGACCGGCTTGTCGCTGGCGTGACGCTCGGCCGCCGAGGCGTTCATGCCGTGTTCGCGCAGCCGGCGCAGACGTGCCGCCCAGGCGGCGTCGTCGGTGGTGAGCATGCCGCCCTCGCCGGTGGTGACGATCTTGCGGGGGTGGAAGGACCAGGCCGCGATCAGCGCGCCCTGCCCGACGGGCTTGCCGCCGGCCGTGGAGCCGATGGCGCAGGCCGCGTCCTCGACCAGCGGCAGCTGCCAGTCGGCGCAGGCGGCGCGCAGGGCGTGCACGTCGGCGGGGACGCCGCCCTGGTGGACGACGAGGACGGCCCGGGTGCGCGGGGTGCGCACCGCGTCGACGGTGGTCGCGGTCAGGTTGCCGGTGGCCGGGTCCACGTCCGCGAACACCGGCTCGGCGCCGGTGTACCGGACGGCGTTGGCGGTGGCGATGAAGGACAGCGAGGGCACCACGACCTCGTCGCCGGGCCCGAGTCCGAGGGCGAGAAGGGACAGGTGCAGGGCCGTGGTGCAGGAGCTGACCGCGACGGCGTGCTCGGCGCCGGCCCGCTCGGCGAAGGCCCGCTCGAAGGCGGCGACCCGGGGGCCCTGGGCGACCCAGCCGGACAGCACGGCCTCGGAGGCCGCCCGGGCCTCCTCCTCGCCCAGCCAGGGGATCATCACGGGGATGCGGTCGGTGGTCACTTGGCCGCCTCCCGCTCCGCGCGCCACCACTCGACCAGGTCCTTGAGGCCGGTGCGCAGGTCGATGCGCGCGGTGAAGCCGAGCCGCTCGGCCGCGCGGGAGGTGTCGGCGAGGCGCCGGACCACTCCGTTCACCGTGCGGGTGGGGCCGTACTCGGGCTTCAGACCGGTGGCGCCCATCGCCTCCAGCAGGCCCTCGGCGAGCTCCTTCAGCGAGGTCTCCGTGCCGCTGGCGACGTTGAACACCTCGTCGGTGACGTCCGACTCGGCGGCCAGCACATTGGCGCGGGCGATGTCGCGGACGTCGACGAAGTCCATGGTCTGGCTGCCGTCGCCGAGGATCAGCGGCGGCTCGCCCGCCTCGATGCGTTCCATCCAGCGGATGAGCACCTCGGTGTACAGGCCGTGGATGTCCATGCGGGGGCCGTACACGTTGAAGTAGCGCAGGGCCACGTAGTCGAGCCCGTACATGGCGTGGAAGCTGCGCAGCATGCCCTCGTTGAAGGCCTTGGCGGCGCCGTAGAAGGTGTCGTTGTGGTACGGGTGGTGGTGCTCGGTCGTCGGGAAGGTCTCGGCCATGCCGTAGACGGACGCCGAGGAGGAGGCGACGACCTTGGGCACCCCGGCGTCGACCGCCGCCTCCAGGACGTTGAAGGTGCCGTCGACCATCACCTCGTTGGCGAGCCGGGGTTCCTCCGCGCACTGCGTGATGCGGATCGCGGCGAGGTGGAACACCAGGTCGGCGCCCTCGGTGACCTTGCGCACCAGGGCGGCGTCCCGGATGTCGCCCTCGACGACCTGCACGGTGCCGCCGCCCAGGGCCCGGGCGAGGTTGGCCATCCGCCCGCGCACGAAGTTGTCGAGCACGACGATCTCGCGGGCACCGCCCTCGGCCAGGAGGTCGACGAGGTTCGAGCCGATGGTGCCCGCGCCTCCGGTGACCAGGATCTTCTTGCCTCGTACGCTGCTCAACTGCTTTGCCCTCTCGCTGATGTGGAACGGCAGTACCCTGCGCTGCGACGGAGACGCCGGCGCCCGGCCCTTGACGGGAACGTCAGTGCCCGGCGCGCAGGCCGACGACGGCGCCCTTGAACTGCAGGCTCCGGGAGGCCGCTTCGAGGATGTCCAGCACCCGCAGACCCGCACGGCCGTCGGTCAGCGGCGCCCGCCGGTGCCGGATCGCGTCGGCGAACTCCTCGGCCATGCCGCGCAGCGCTTCGCGCTCGGCGATGGCGGGGGCGACCATGTCGCCGGAGCGGTACGAGACGAGCATGTCGCGGCGCTCGTCCGCGCCGATCTCCTGCGGCGCGGCCAGGTCCACGCCGCGGTCGTAGATCGCCACCCGCTGCAGCGGGTTGAGGTCGTCCCAGACCAGGGTGCGTTTGGCGCCACCCACCATGGTGGTGCGCACCTTGGTCGGGGAGAGCCAGTTGACGTGCACGTGGGCGATGGCCCCCGTGTTGAGCTGGAGCGTCAGATAGGCCACGCACGCCTGGCCGGCGCCGATCGGGTCCGCGCCGTGGGCGGCGACGGCGACCGGCTCGACGTGGTCGGGGAGGATGAAGTCCAGGATGGACAGGTCGTGCGGGGCCAGGTCCCACAGCACGTCGATGTCCTTCTGGACGAGCCCGAGGTTGATGCGGACGGAGTCGACGAAGTGGATCTCGCCGAGTTCTCCCGAGTGGACCGCCTCCCGGATACGGCCCACGGCGGGCGTGTAGCAGTAGGTGTGGTCGCACATCAGGGTCAGGCCGCGCTCCTGCGCCTCGTTCACCAGGCGCAGGCCGTCGGCGTAGGTGGCCGCGAGGGGTTTCTCCACGAGGACGTGCTTGCCGGCGCGCAGGGCGGCCAGGGCGATGTCGAGGTGGGTGCCGGCGGGCGTGGCCACGGCGACGGCGTCCACCGCCGGGTCGGCGAGGACGGCCGCGTAGTCGGCGGTGGCCTGCACGGTGGAGTAGGTGCCGAGGACCCGCTGGGCACGGTCCACGTCGAGGTCGCACAGCCAGCGCAGCCGGAACCGGTCGCTGGCCTGGAAGTTGCGGACGAGGTTGGGGCCCCAGTAGCCGGCCCCGACGACGGCGACCCCCAACGGCTCCTGCGTCACGGTGTTCCTCTTTCCCTGGCTCATCAGTGGGCCCCCGTGGTTCCGCTTGCCCTGGCTCATCAGTAGGCCCCCGTTCCGCGCACCACGGCCGAGCCGGTGCGCAGCAGGATCGACAGGTCCAGGCCCATCGACCAGTTGTCCACGTATCCGAGATCGAGCCGGACCGCCTCGTCCCAGGGCAGGTCGGAGCGGCCGCTGACCTGCCACAGCCCGGTGAGACCGGGTTTCACCAGCAGCCGGCGTTTGATGTCCGGCGTGTACTCCTCCACCTCGTGGGGCAGCGGAGGGCGGGGGCCGACGAGCGACATGTGGCCCTTGACCACGTTGATCAGCTGCGGCAGTTCGTCGAGCGAGCTGCGGCGCAGGAACGAGCCGACGCGGGTGACGCGCGGGTCCTGCTTCACCTTGAACAGCAGTCCGTCGCTGTTGCTGTTGAGGTGCTCCAGTTCGGCCCGCAGGGCGTCCGCGTCCTGCCGCATCGTGCGGAACTTCAGCATCGTGAACTGGTCGCCGTAACGGCCCACCCGCTGCTGGCGGTACAGGGCGGGCCCGGTGCTGTCCAGCCGGACGATCAGGGCGATCAGCAGCATCGGCAGCCCGAACAGCAGCAGCAGTGCCGCCGCGAGCGAACGGTCCAGCGTCTCCTTGGGCAGCCGGGAGAGCCGGGAGAGGTTCGGTGCCTGGACCCGCAGCAGCGGCACGCCGTTGGTGGGGCGCACGGCCAGGCGGGAGGCGGACACGTCGGTGAGGACGGGCGCCAGCAGGAAGTCGGCGTCGTGGACGGCGGCCGTCCACGACATGCGGCGCAGGACGGCGGCGTCGAACTCCGGTGCCGGGAGCACCACCACGGTGCCGATGCCCATGGCCCGTATGACGTCGTCCAGGTCGCCGGCGCCGCCGAGGACGGGCACTCCCAGCCGGCGGATCTGCGCGCTGTGGTCGGCGTCGCTCACGCACACGCCGGCGACGTGCAGGGCGCGCGCGCCGGCGGTGCGCCGCAGCACGGCGGTCAGCTCCAGGACCCCGCGCGAGGGCCCCACCAGGAGCGTCGCGCTGCGGTCGCGGCCCCGCGCCCAGCGCCGGTGCAGCCGGCGGCGCAGTGCGTAGCGCAGCGGGAGCGCGAGGGCGACGGCCGGCAACGCGGCCATGGCCATGTCGTGAAGGAACCCCGCGTCGTGGGTGAACAGCCAGCAGGTGCCCGCCAGCGCGGGCAGCAGGGCGGCGCCGCGCAGCACGCGCAGGTATTCCTCGGCCCCCAGACCGAGGGCGCCGCGCTCGTAGGTGCGGTGGGCGAGCATCGCCACGATCCACAGGGGCGGCAGCAGCAGCGCCACCGCCCAGCGGCCGTACGCCCCGTGGATCACCAGGGCGGCGGCCAGGGCCGCGGAGGCGTCCGCGACCAGCAGAGCTCTTCGGTACGTGCGTTCCCAGCGTCTTCGACGAGCATCTGGACGTCTATGTTCCACAACCAGGTGCTCATGCGTCATCTCAATGGTCATGGACCCCCCACCACCACATGCGCAGCTATGCCTGAGCCAACGAAAACCGGGCATGCGGTCGAGACCCGCAGCCGGGACTGAATCGGCGCCGTTGTGTCTCCTCAGCCCAACGGCACTGAAAAACAAGGGAGTTTCAGCGGTTCCCCAACCGCTTCGTGCCCCCCGCGTGTTGGCCGGCTGCCTGTTTCGGCATCCGGTGCACAACGCCGTTCCCTGACGTGCAGCCAGGGTCTGGTTCCCCTCCCAAACCGGTCCGGCGGACCTCAATCTAGACCACGGGACCCAGTCCCGGGAACAGTTGGACGAAACACGCAGCGCAGGGCCGTCACCCGGGGCATACTGCCCGCGTGACGAGCATCGTGATCCCGGCGCACAACGAGGCGCGCGTCCTCGGCCGGCTCCTGGATGCGCTGCTGGCCGATGCCGTCGAGGGCGAGACCGACATCGTGGTCGTGTGCAACGGGTGCACGGACGACACCGCGCGCGTCGCGGCCGCCCGCGGTCCGCGCGTGCGGGTGGTCGAGATCCCCGTCCCCTCCAAACACGCAGCGCTGCGGGCGGGCGACGACCACGCGCGTGGCTTCCCGCGCCTGTACGTGGACGCCGACGTCGTGCTCACGGCCGCCGACGTACGGGCCCTGACCGGGCCCCTGGACGACGGCACCGACGGCACGGCGCGGATCCTCGCCACCGCGCCGCGGCGGCACATCCCGCTGGCCGCCTGCGCCTGGCCGGTGCGCGCCTACTACCGGGTGTGGCAGCGACTGCCCGCGGTGCGCGAGGGGCTGTTCGGCCGGGGCGTCATCGCCGTCTCCGAGGCCGGGCACGACCGGATCGCCGCGCTGCCGCCGCTGATGGCGGACGACCTGGCCGCGTCGCTGGCGTTCGCCGCGCACGAGCGGCGCGTGGTCGGCTCGGCGCGGGTCGTGGTCCATCCGCCGCGCACCTGGCGTGACTTGATCAAACGGCGGATCCGGGCCGCGGTCTCCACCGCCCAGGCCGAGCAGCAGATACCGCGAGGAGCCTCGGCGCGCACCGGACGGTCGGACCTGACGTCACTGCTGCGCGCGGAGCCGTCGCTGCTGCCGGGGGTCGTGGTCTTCGTCGCCGCGGCGCTCGTCGCCCGCCGGGGCGCGCGCAGGGCCATCCGCGCCGGGGACTTCGGCACCTGGCTGCGCGACGAGAGCAGCCGGCGGAACTGAGCGCACCGGGAGTCCTGGCACATGTACCTCACCGACCGTTCCGCACCGGCGCAGGCGGACGCCGGCCCGGGCCGCATACGGGGCCGGCGGCCCGGGGTCGCCCCGGTGGTGCTCGTGCTCGGCACGGTCAGCCTCATCACCGACATCTCCTCGGAGATGGTCACCGCCGTGCTGCCGCTCTACCTCGTCAGCACGCTCGGCTTCAGCCCGCTGGGGTTCGGCACCCTCGACGGCATCTACAACGGCGTCAGCGCGCTGGTCCAGCTCACCGGCGGGCACCTCGCCGACCGGGTGCGCGGCCACAAGCTGATGGCCGGGCTCGGCTACGGCCTGTCGGCGCTGTGCAAGCCGCTGCTGCTGCTCGCCGGGAGCCTCGGCACGCTGGGCACGGTCCTGGCGCTGGAGCGGACCGGCAAGGGCCTGCGCACCGCGCCGCGCGACGCGATGATCTCCCTGTCCACGCCGGCCGCGTACCAGGGCCGGGCGTTCGGCGTGCACCGGGCGATGGACACCACCGGCGCGATGCTCGGCCCGCTGGCGGCCTTCCTCATCCTGCGCGCGGCGGCCGACGGCTACGACGCCGTGTTCGGCGTGAGCGCGTGCGTGGCCGCGCTCGGCGTGCTGGTGCTGGTGCTGTTCGTGCCGGGACGGCGGCAGGGGGCGCGGGCCGAACACCCGGATGAGGCCGACGCCGGGCGGCCTCCCGTCCGGCTGCGTGAGGCGCTCGCCCTGCTGCGCCTGCCGCGGCTGCGGGCGCTCGCCTGCTGTGCCGCGCTGCTGGGCCTGACCACCGTCAGCGACGCGTTCGTCTATCTGCTGCTGCAACGGCGGGCCGGGGTCGGCGACGCGTGGTTCACGCTGCTGCCGCTGGGCACCGCCGTCGTGTTCCTGCTGCTGGCCGTGCCGATGGGCACGCTGGCCGACCGGGTGGGGCGGCGCACGGTGTTCCTCGCCGGGCACCTGGCCCTGCTCCTCGCGTACGCCCTGCTGCTGTGGGCGCCGGCCACGCCGCTCCTCGCGCCGGTGGTACTCGCCCTGCACGGCATGTTCTACGCCGCCACCGACGGCGTCCTGCCGGCCGCCCTCGCCGGCGTGGTGCCGGAGCACCTGCGCGCCAGCGGTCTGGCCATCGTCGGCACCAGTCAGGCGCTGGCCCGCTTCTGCTGCTCGCTGGCCTTCGGCGCGGCGTGGACGGTGTGGGGCGACGGCGCGGCGCTGGCCGGTTCGGCGGTCGGCCTGCTGTGCTGCGCCGCCGTCGCGGGCCTGGTACTGCGGCCCGCGGACGGCCCCCGATGACCACGACACCCACCGGCACCACCCAGCCCACGACCGCGAGGACCGGGATGACACCGCTGCGCCGCCGCCTGTTCATCCTTCTCGCGGCGGTACTGCTGCTCGCCGGCGTCGGCACCGGCGTCGTCCTGCACGCCGCCGGCCGCGCCGACCGCGCCGGCCAGGAGCAGTCCGGCGGCCCCACCGTCACCGCGGGCGCGCCGGCGCTGGACCAGAAGGGCCGCCTGCTGTTCGTGAACGCGGCCGCCGGACCGCACCGGGGCGCTGTGGCCTCGGTACCGGCCGGCGAGCCGAGGGGCGGGCGGATCGCGGCGAGCCTGAAGTGCGTCCGCTTCTACGCGGCGGCCGGCACGGGCATCTGCCTCCAGACCAACCCGGGCGTCCTGAAACAGAGCAACCGCGCCCTGCTCCTGGACGCCCGGCTGCGCACCGTGCGCACGTTCCCGCTCGCGGGCACCCCGAGCCGCGCGCGCGTCTCGCCCAGCGGCCGCTTCGCCGCCTGGACCGTCTTCGTCTCCGGCGAGTCCTACTCGTCGGCCTTCTTCTCCACCCGCACCTCCGTGCTGGACACCCGCACGATGCGGCTCACGCCCAGCCTGGAGACGTTCTCCGTCGTCAAGGACGGCAAGCCGTACCACGCCTCGGACACCAACTTCTGGGGCGTCACGTTCGCCGCCGACGACGACACCTTCTACGCCACCCTCAACACCGCCGGCCACACCCATCTGGTCCGCGGGTCCCTCTCCCGGCGTACGGTGACCACCCTCGCCGAGAACGTGGAGTGCCCCTCGCTCTCCCCCGACGGGACCCGGGTCGCCTACAAGAAGCGGGTCCTGTCCGGCGCCTCGCTCTGGCACGAGTACGTCCTGGACCTCAGGACGCTGCGCCGGACGCCGCTCGCCGAACGCCACAGCGTCGACGACCAGGCCACCTGGCTCGACGACCGCACCCTCGCCTACGCCCTGCCCGCCGACGGCACGGTCGGCGGCAGCGACCTGTGGAGCGTGCCCGCGGACGGCACGGGAACCCCGCGGCTGCTGATCGCGGGGGCGTCGTCCCCGGCGCCGCTGTAGCACGCGCCCCGCTCGCGGGCCTCGCTGGAGGGGCGGGGATGCGGCTGCTTCGGTACGTTTCCGTTATGGGCATCGATGTCGACGCGTTCCTCCGTCGTCTGGCTCAAGAGCTCAGACCGCGGGCGGTGGAGTCGGCCGGCCTGCTGCTGCAACGCCTGAGCGTCGACATGCCCGACCTGTGGGAGCACGAGGAGATCGCCGCGCTCGCGCTGGAGGAGACGGCCGGGCACATCACCAGGTTCCTGGACGTGCTCGTAGGGCATATCGACGTGACAGAGGTCGAGGCGCCGCCCGAGGCGCTGGAGATCGCCCGCCAGGCCGCCCGGCGCGGCGTGCCGATCAGCCGGCTGCTGCGCTCCTACCGCCTCGGCAACATGATCCTCATCCAGCTGCTCCAGGGCGAGGCGGTCCGGCTCACCGACGACTGGGAGCTGATGAACGCCGCGGCCATGCGGCTGATCGGGGCGACCTTCGCGTACGTCGACCGCGGCTCGGAGCAGGTCGTCGCGGCCTACCAGGAGGAACGCGACCGGCGGCTGCAGCGACGTCTCCTGCTGGCCAACGAGGCCGGCCGGCGGATCGGGACGAGCCTGGACACCGCGCGTACCGCCGAGGAGCTGGCGGAGTTCGGCACCGAGGACTTCGCCGACCTCGTCACCGTCGACCTCCTCGACTCCCTGCTCCACGACGGCGACGCCCATCCACCGGCTCCGCCGACGCGTACGCCGGTGCTGCGCCGTATCGCGCAGCGTTCGGCGCTGGACGACGACGCGGACCTGCCGGTCGCGACCGGACGCACGCACACCTACCCGGCGGAGTCGGAACCCGCGCGCGCACTGGCCTCGGGACAGCCGCGTCTGCACCACGCCACGGCACCCGCGGCCGACCACAATTCGGCCCTGCTGCTCCCCCTGCGGGCCCGCGGCAACACCCTCGGCCTCGCCCAGTTCGTCCGCCGCCGCACCGCGGCCCCCTTCGACGACGACGACCTTCTGCTGGCGCAGGAGATCGCGTCGCTGGCGGCGGTGTCCATCGACAACGCCCGCCGGTACAGCCACGAGCGCACCACCGCGCTCACCCTCCAGCGCAGCCTGCTGCCGCAGCGCGCGGTGGAGCAGTCCGCCGTCGACACGGCGTCCCGCTATCTGCCGAGCGGTGCCCGGGCCGGCGTGGGCGGCGACTGGTACGACGTGATCCCGCTGTCGGGGGCGCGGGTCGCCCTCGTCGTCGGCGATGTCGTCGGGCGGGGTCTGCACGCCGCCGCCACGATGGGACGCCTGCGCACGGCCGTTCGGTCCTTCGCGGACATCGACCTGATGCCCGACGAACTCCTGACGCACCTGGACGACGTGGTCATCCGCCTGCAGCGCGAGGAGGCACGGGACGACGGCGAGTTGAGCGCCACCTGCCTGTACGCGGTCTACGACCCGGTGTCCCGCCTGTGCACGCTGGCCAGCGCCGGTCATGTCGTACCCGCGGTGGCAACTCCCCCTGGCACACGGGGTGTCGACGCCACCTGGTCGGTCGACTTCCCGGAGGTGCCGATCGGCCCGCCTCTGGGCCTGGGCGGACTCCCCTTCGAGACGGCCCAGTTCGAGCTGGCGGAGGGCAGCCTGCTGACCCTGTACACCGACGGCCTGATCCAGAGCCGTGGCCGTGACGTCGACTCCGCGCGCGCCGCGCTGTGCGACGCGCTCACCGACGGTCCGGACGCACCGGAGGAGATCTGCGACCGGCTGCTGGCCGCCGTGCTGCCCAGCAACCGCTCCGACGACGTGGCCCTGCTGGTGGCGCGGACCAGGGCCCTCGACCCCGGCCACGTCGCCACGCTGGACCTCCCCTCGGACCCGGCGGCCGTCGCCGGCGCCCGCGCCCGCACGGCCGAGACACTCACCGCCTGGGGGCTGGAGGATTTGTCCTTCGCCACGGAGCTGATCGTCAGCGAGTTGGTCACCAACGCGATCCGCTACGGCAAGGGCCCGATCCAGCTGCGGCTGATCCTTCAGTCCACGCTGACCTGCGAGGTCTTCGACGCGAACAGCACCTCGCCGCACCTGCGCCACGCCCGCACCTCCGACGAGGGCGGACGCGGGCTGCTGCTGGTCGCCCAACTCGCCGAGCGCTGGGGCACCCGGCACAGCCGCGAGGGCAAGGTCATCTGGGCCGAACAGACCCTGCCCACCGACGGCGCCCTCAGATGACCCCCTGCTCCGCCAAACTCCCGGCACGAACCGGACTCCGGCTCGGGTTCCTGCTGCCGAGCCACCCCAGGAGGAACGCCACCGGTACGGAGATCAGGCCGGGGGTGCGGAACGGATACCAGTTGATGTCCGCCCCCGGCAGCAGCGCGTACGCCGATCCGGAGACGGTGGGAGAGAACACCGTGAGGACGGCGCACAGCAGCAGCCCCCCGTAGACGCACCACAGCAGCCCTCTGTGGGTGAACCCCGGCCAGAAGACGAACGAGCAGCTCACCGGCACCCTCGGTGTGAACCTCATCGCGCACCCGCGCACGCTCACCGCGCTCGGTCCGGCGCTCGACGAGTGCATCGCCGAACTGCGGTACGGGACGGTCGCGTTGAACGCCTGGACCGGCGTCGGCTACCTCACCGCGACCGCCACCTGGGGTGCCTTCCCCGGCCACACCCTGGACGACGTGCAGAGCGGCATCGGCGTCGTGCACAACGCCCTGCTGCTGGACGGGCCCGAACGCACGGTGGTGCGCGGGCCGTTCCGGCCGGCGCCCCGCTCGGTGCTGCACGGGGAGATGGCCCTCTCCCCCCGGCCGCCGTGGTCCGTCACCAACCGGACCGCGGCCACCACGGGCCGACTGCTCGCCGACTTCGCGGCGGCGCCCCGCTGGTCGGCCCTGCCGAGAATCTTCGCCTCGGCGCTGCGCGGCTGATCCGGGCCGCGCAGCGCACCGCCGTACACTGCTGCCCCGCCGAGATCGCGTTCGAGGGAGTCCGTTGGTGCGTTCCTGGCTCTCCGAACGCCGGCGTGCGGCGATGAGTACGCTCACCGCCGGCGCCGTGCTCGTCCTCGCGCTGGTGCTGAACAGCGGGTCGGCGGGGATCGCGGGCGCGGACGTCGGCGTGCTGGTGATGTTCGTCTATCTCCTCTCCTACCTCACCGTCACGGTGACCGCCTTCTCCCTGGCGGCTCCGGAGCACATTCGCACCTGGGCCGACCGCACCACCCGGGGCACGCTGCTCCAGCGCTACGTGTTCGGGACGGCGCCCGGCCCCGGGGTGTCGATCTTCATCGCCGCGGCCGCGCTGGTGGTGGCGGTCGTGTGGCGGCCGGGCCACATCGGCTCGTCGCTGCCCCAGGCCCCGCGGGTGGTGGCGACCTTGACGCTCGTCGTGTGCGCCTGGGTCTGCGTGATGCTGTCCTTCGCGGTCGCCTTCCACGCGGACAACCTCGTGGAGGACGAGAAGGCGCTCGACTTCCCCGGCGAGGACTCCCCGGCCTGGGCGGACTACGTCTACTTCGCCCTGTCGGTCATGACGACGTTCGGCACGACCGACGTCAACGTCACCTCGCGGGAGATGCGCCGGACGGTGGCGGCGAACGCGGTCATCGCCTTCGTCTTCAACACGGTCACGGTGGCGAACCTGGTGGCCGCGCTGACCTAACCGCCCGTGTCCCGCCGGGCCCGGGCCGCCGTGATCAGGGCTTCCATCACCCGGTCGTCCCGCCCGGCCTCCGGATGCCACTGCACGCCCACCGCGAAACCGCCGGGGCCGGGCAGCTCGACGGCCTCGACAGTGCCGTCCTCGGCGTGGCAGCTCGCCGTCAGGCCCTCGGCCAGCTGGTCCAGGGCCTGGTGGTGGTAGGTCGGCACGGTGACGGCCCCGGCGAGCGCCGCGGCCAGCCGGGTGCCCGGCACCGGCTTGACGACGTGCCGGGCGAAGACTCCGGGCGGCCCGCAGTGGCCGCCGTGTCCGACCACGTCCGGCAGGTGCTGCACGAGGGTGCCGCCGAGGGCCACGTTGAGCAGTTGCATGCCCCGGCAGATGCCGAGCAGCGGGGTGCCCTGCGCGAGCGCGGCGCGGATCAGGGCGAGTTCCCAGGCGTCGCGGCGCTCGTGGGCGGGGCCGGTGCGCGGGTGGCGTTCGGCGCCGTAGCGGACGGGGTCGACGTCGGGGCCGCCGGCCACGACCAGGCCGTCCAGGCGGGCGACGGTCTCCTCGGCGGCACCCGGGTCGTCCGGCGGCAGCAGCGCCGCGAGCCCGCCGCAGCGCTGCACCAGCTCGTGGTAGCCGGCCGGGAGGACGGCGGCGGGCAGGTCCCACACGCCCCACCGCACGGAGGACTCGAGGTAGGTGCTGATGCCGATGACAGGCGTGGGCACGGGGTTCTTTCCTTCCGGGGCGCAGGGCGGGGATCAGTCGCGTTCGAGTTCGGCCTCGGCGGCCGCCAGCGCGGCGAATTCCTCCTCGGGGGCGGAGGCGACCAGACGGTGCCGACTGTAGAGGGCGAAGTAGACGAGGGCGACCGCGTACACGGCGAGCGCGATGAGCGCGGCGGTCTGGTCCACCAGGAAGGTCGCGTCGAGCGCGGCGCACGCCAGGACGAGGGCCACCGAGGAGGTCACGACGCCGCCGGGCGTGCGGTACGGCCGCGGCAGCCGCGGTTCGCGGCGGCGCAGCACGATGTGGGACAGCGCCATCAAGGCGTAGGAGATGGTCGCGCCGAACACGGCGACGTTGAGCATGCGCGCGCCGTCGCCGGTGCCGGCGGCGAGCGCGAAACCGAGCGCGCCGGGCACCAGCAGGCCGAGGTAGGGCGCCTTGCGGCGGCTGGTCAGGGACAGGAAGCGGGGCAGGTAACCGGCCCGGGAGAGGGCGAAGAGCTGGCGGGAGCCGGCGTAGATGAGGGAGAAGAAGGAGGCGACGAGCCCGGCGAGACCCGCGTAGTTCACGAACCGGCTCAGCGCGGTGGGCCCTCCGTCGCCTTCCAGCGCGGCGACCAGCGGATTGCCGGCGTCCTTGATCGCTGCGGAGCCGTGCGCCCCGGTCGCGGTGAGGAAGGTGACCAGCGCCAGGACGAGCAGGATGCCGATGGACAGGGCCATGGCCCTGGGCAGGGAGCGCGCCGGGTCCTTCGTCTCCTCGGCGGCCAGCGGCACCCCCTCGACGCCGAGGAAGAACCACATCCCGAAGGGGAAGGCCGCCCAGATGCCGAGGAGTCCGTACGGCAGCCAGGAGCCGGCGGCGAAGGCCGTGTGGTCGACGGGGATGTCGTCGAGCCGGCCGGCGTCGAACCGGGTGAGGGCCCCGACGGCGAAGACGATCAGGGCGGCGACCGCGATGCCGGTGACGACGAAACTGAAGCGCAGTGCCTCGCCGACGCCCCACAGGTGGATGCCGATGAACAGGGCGAAGCAGGCGAGGTACACGGGCCAGCCGGAGGTCAGTCCGAACAGGTGCAGGGACTCGACGTAGTCGCCGATGAAGATGGAGATGGCGGCCGGGGCGAGGACGTACTCGATGAGGATCGCGGTGCCCGTGAGAAACCCGCCCCAGGGACCCAGCGCCCGCCGGGCGAAGCCGTAGCCGCCGCCGGCGGTGGGCAGTACGGCGGCCATCTCGGCCTGCGAGAAGACCAGGCAGGTGTACATCACGCCCATCAGCAGGGCGGCGGCGGCCAGGCCGCCGAAACCTGCCTCGGCGAGGCCGAAGTTCCAGCCGGCGTAGTCGCCGGAGACGACGTAGGCCACGCCCAGGCCGGTCAGCAGCAGCCATCCGGCGCTGCCGCGGCGCAGGGTGCGCCGCTCAAGATAGCCGTCGTCCGGCGACGGGGGCGCTGTGGGGGAAGACGGTGTCAGGCGTGCGTCGGTGCCCTCGGTCATGGGCCGCTCCCTACCTCGATGAAAGGTACGGGTGCACACCTTTGCGCTCCGGACTGCCGAGCGCAAGCCCCTCAGCCTCTTCCTATACAAAGGTCTGTATGCATACCTTAGGGTCTCCGTCCGTACCGACAGGAGGCCGTTCCGTGGCTGACCGTACGCCCCCGCTCAGCGTCGACGACCTGGTGACACTCGTCGACACCGGGGAGATCCACACTGTCGTCCTCGCCTTCACCGACATGCAGGGAAGGCTCCAGGGCAAGCGGTTCGCCGCCCGCTTCTTCCTCGACGAGGTCCTCCACCACGGCACCGAGGGCTGCAACTACCTCCTCGCGGTGGACACCGACATGAACACCGTCGGCGGCTACGCCATGTCCTCCTGGGAGCGCGGCTACGGCGACTTCGCGATGCACGCCGACCCCACGACCCTGCGCCGCACGCCCTGGGACGCGGGGAGCGCGCTGCTGCTCGCCGATCTGGCCTGGCACGACGGCTCGGCGGTGGTGGCTTCCCCGCGCCAGATCCTGCGCCGCCAGCTGGACCGGCTCGCCGAGCACGGCTGGACCGCGTACGCGGGCACCGAGCTGGAGTTCATGGTCTTCAAGGACACCTATGAGGCGGCCTGGTCGCGCGGCTACCGCGAGATGACGCCCGCCAACCAGTACAACGTCGACTACTCGCTGCTGGGCACCGCACGCGTCGAGCCGCTGCTGGCGCGCATCCGGAACGAGATGGGCGCGGCCGGCCTGACCGTGGAGTCCGCCAAGGGCGAGTGCAACCTCGGACAGCACGAGATCGCCTTCCGCTACGACGAGGCGCTGACCACCTGCGACCAGCACAGCATCTACAAGACCGGCGCCAAGACCATCGCCGCCCAGGAGGGCGTGTCCCTCACCTTCATGGCCAAGTGGGACGAGCGCGAGGGCAACTCCTGCCACATCCACCTCTCGCTGCGCGACGAGGCCGGCCGTCCCGTCCTCGCGGGCGACGGGCCGTACGGGATGTCCCCGCTGATGGAGCACTTCCTGGCGGGACAGCTGGCGGCGATGCGGGACTTCACCCTGCTGTACGCGCCGAGCATCAACTCCTACAAGCGATTCCGCCCGGGCTCCTTCGCGCCGACCGCCGTCGCCTGGGGCCCCGACAACCGCACCTGTGCGCTGCGGGTCATCGGCCACGGCCCCGGGCACCGCCTGGAGAACCGGCTGCCGGGCGGCGACGTCAACCCTTATCTGGCGGTCGCGGGCTTGGTCGCGGCCGGGCTGTACGGCGTCGAGCACGAGCTGGCCCTGCCCGAGGCGTGCACCGGCAACGCGTACACGAGCGACGCCCGGCACGTGCCCGGCACCCTGCGGGAGGCCGCCGAGCTGTGGCGGTCCTCCCCGATCGCGCGGGCCGCCTTCGGCGACGAGGTGGTCGAGCACTACCTGAACATGGCCCGCGTCGAGCTGGACGCCTTCGACTCCGCCATCACCGACTGGGAGCGTTTCCGTTCCTTCGAGCGCATGTGAGGAACCCCTTGTCCGAACACTCCGCGCACGCCGGGCGCACCGCGCCCGCCGAGCACTCCCGACCCTCCGAGCCCTCCGAGCACGAGGTCGTCAATCCGGCGACCGAGGAGGTCGTCGCCACCGTCGCGGCCACCGGCGCGGCGGAGGTGGCTGAGGCCGTCGCCCGCGCCGCGCGCGCCCAGACCGCCTGGGCCGCGCTCGCGCCCGGCGACCGGGCCCGGCTGCTGCGCCGCTTCGCCGCCGTCATCGACGGCCATCTGGAGCAGCTGGCGGGACTGGAGGTCCTGGAGGCCGGCCATCCGATCGGCAACGCCCGCTGGGAGGCCGGCAACGCCCGCGACCTCTTCGACTACGCGGCCGGCGGCGTCGAACGCCTGACAGGCAGTCAGATCCCGGTGGCGGGAGGGCTGAACGTCACCTTCCACGAGCCGCTCGGGGTCGTCGCGGTGATCGCGCCGTGGAACTTCCCGATGCCGATCGCCTGCTGGGGCGTGGCCCCGGCGCTGGCCGCGGGCAACGCGGTGCTGCTCAAGCCCGCCGAGACGACGCCGCTGACGGCGATGCGGCTGGCCCGGCTGGCGCTGGAGGCCGGGCTGCCCGAGGGGCTGTTCCAGGTGCTGCCGGGCGCCGGACCGGTCACCGGCGCCGCGCTCGTCGAGCACCCGGACGTCGCCAAGGTGGTGTTCACCGGGTCCACGGCCGTCGGCAGGCAGGTGCTGGCGAGGGGCTCGGCGCAGCTCAAGCGGGTGACCCTCGAACTCGGCGGCAAGAGCCCGAACATCGTCTTCGCCGACGCCGACCTGGAGCAGGCCGCCGCCGCGGCCCCCGGTTCCTTCCTGGACAACACCGGCCAGGACTGCTGCGCCCGCAGCCGCATCCTCGTCCAGCGCGAGGTGTACGACCGCTTCCTCCAGCTGCTCGAACCGGCCGTCACGGCATGGCGGGTGGGCGATCCGGCGGACCCCGGGACGCAGATGGGCCCGCTGATCTCCGCCGCCCAGCGCGAACGCGTGCGCTCCTACGTCCCCGACGGCGCCCCGGTCGTCATCCGCGGCGAGGCCCCCGAGGGCAAGGGCTTCTGGTACCCGGCGACGGTCCTGGAGGGCCGCCCCGACGACCCGGCGGCCGTCGAGGAGATCTTCGGCCCCGTCGCCGTCGTCCTGCCCTTCGACGACGAGGCGGACGCCGTACGCCTGGCCAACGCGACCGACTACGGCCTGTCGGGCTCCCTGTGGACCCGGGACGTGGGCCGCGCGATCCGCGTCTCACGGGCGGTCGCCGCCGGGAACCTGTCCGTCAACTCCCATTCCAGCGTCCGCTACTGGACCCCGTTCGGCGGGTTCAAGCAGTCCGGCATCGGCCGGGAGCTGGGGCCCGACGCCCTCACCGCCTTCACCGAGACCAAGAACGTCTTCATCAGCACCGAGGAGAACCAACCGTGACCGAGTCCGCCATCTGCCGCCGCCTGGTCGGCCGTACCGTCGTCGTCACCGGAGCCGGCAGCGGCATCGGCCTGGCCAGCGCGCGCCGGCTCGCCTCCGAGGGCGCGCACGTCGTGTGCGCCGACATCGACGCGGCCGCCGGCAAGGCCGCCGCCGAGGAGACCGGGGGCCTGTTCGTGCAGGTCGACGTGACCGACCCGGAGCAGGTCGAAGCCCTGTTCAAGACCGCCTACGACACGTACGGCAGCGTCGACGTCGCCTTCAACAACGCGGGCATCTCGCCGCCCGACGACGACTCCATCCTGGAGACCGGCCTGGAGGCCTGGAAGCGCGTCCAGGAGGTCAACCTCACCTCCGTCTACCTGTGCTGCAAGGCGGCGCTGCCCTACATGCGCCGCCAGGGCAAGGGGTCGATCATCAACACCGCCTCCTTCGTCGCCGTCATGGGCGCGGCGACCTCGCAGATCAGCTACACCGCCTCCAAGGGCGGCGTGCTGGCGATGTCCCGGGAGCTGGGCGTGCAGTTCGCCCGGGAGGGCATCCGCGTCAACGCGCTGTGCCCCGGTCCGGTCAACACCCCGCTGCTGAAGGAGCTGTTCGCCAAGGACCCGGAGCGGGCCGCGCGCCGTCTGGTGCACGTGCCGGTGGGACGGTTCGCCGAGCCGGAGGAGATGGCGGCCGCCGTGGCGTTCCTCGCCAGCGACGACTCCTCCTTCGTCAACGCCGCCGAGTTCCTCGTCGACGGCGGTATCGCGGGCGCGTACGTCACGCCGCTGTAGGCCCTGCCCGCCGCCCCGGACGGCCGCCGGCCCGCTCGCGAGGCCGGCGGCCGTCCGCATGTTTCCGCAGCCCCGGCGTTCCGCACCCCCAGCAGGCGTATCCCATCTTCGGCAAGAGCCGTCGATGGCAGGTGGCCGGCGCGGCCCTGGCCCTGACCGCCAGGTCCCTTGGCCGCCGGCCGCCCGGCCGTGGCGCAGTCCACGCCGCGCGCGTGCCCGGTCCTCGCTCCCTCACCGGCCTGGTACGGCGACAACGCCTGCGGCACCTGCGCCCCGCCCGGCGCCGCGCAGGGCGGACCCGTATCCGTGCGCCACGACCGGCTACGGGCGTCCGGACGGGACGCGCGGCCCGGTGCTCCGTCAGGACGGTTCCGTCGTGCCGGACCAGTGGGACACGGTGCATCCGGAGGGCCTGTGAAAGACTGACGTGTTTCCCGTGCCTGTTCGGGCAGGGAAGAGACGACGTACAGCGAGTGGAGAAGCAGTCATGACCAACGTCCGCCTTTCGACGACGATGGGCGACATCGTCCTCAGCCTCGACGACGCCAAGGCCCCGAAGACGGTCGAGAACTTCCTGCAGTACCTGAACAGCGGCCACTACGCAGGAACGATCTTCCACCGGGTCATCAACGGTTTCATGATCCAGGGCGGTGGCCACGGCACCGACATGCGCATCAAGCCCGCCCCGCGCACGGTGGAGAACGAGGCGAAGAACGGCCTGAAGAACGTCAAGTACAGCGTCGCCATGGCGCGGACGTCCGCTCCGCACTCGGCGAGCGCGCAGTTCTTCATCAACGTCAGCGACAACGACTTCCTGAACTACCCGGGCCAGGACGGCTGGGGTTACGCGGTCTTCGGCGAGGTCGTCGAGGGCAAGGACGTCGTCGACGCGATCGCGCAGGTCCCGACGGGTGCGCAGGACGTGCCCAAGCAGCAGGTCGTGATCAACTCCGCCGAGGTCGTGCAGGCCTGAGGCCCGGCGTCACTCAGTACGGCCGGCCGGGCGCCGGGTCCTCCTGAAGCAGGGGGCGCAAGGCGCCCAGCACGGCACCCACGCACACGTCCCGCAGTTCGGCGCGGGTGCACGTCGGCTCGGTCAGCCAGTCGACGCACAGCACCTGGACGAAGACCAGCCAGCTCTTCAGGACGCCGGAGACGGCCTGCCGGGTGCCCGCGTCGGCGACCGGAAGGACGCCGAGCAGGCGCTCGCGCAGGGCGTCCAGCTCATCGGTCATGATCGTCTGGATCAGCCGGTCACCCGCCAGGACCCGGTTGGCCGCGAGGACGGTGTTGCGGTTCTCCGCGAAGTACGCGATGTGCACGTCCAGGCCCTGGGCCAGCTGGTCCGCCAGGTCCTCGGCGGGGTCGAGCCGGGTCAGGTCGAGCAGCCGCTCGGCGACCTGCCGGTAGAGCGCGGCGAACAGGTCCCGCTTGCTCGGGAAGTAGCGGTACAGCAGCGCGCGGGAGACGCCCGCGCGTTCGGCGACGTCCTCCATCAGCACCTCGTCGTAGGGGCGCTCGGCGAACTGCCGCGCGGCGACGGCGAGGATCTCGGCCCGGCGTTCGTCGGGGCTGAGGCGGCGGCGAGGGGACATGGGCGGCATGTTACTTGACATGTGTCTACTAGCGGCGCCTACCCTGAACGCATTACTGGACGTGTGTCTACTACGTGACGGGGGCGTTCGCCATGACCAGAGCCGGGGCGCTGCGGGGACTCGCCTGGACGATGGGGTACGCGTGCATGGCCATCGGCCTCTTCCACGTGCTGCTCGGCAACGCCGCGATCCCCGGCGCCGGTTCGGCGGGGCCGACCCTCGACAGTTTCGGGCGGTTCATGGGGGCGGTCTTCGCCGGGTACGGGCTGGCCTGGCTGTGGGCGGTGCGGCAGTCCCCCGTCCCGGCGGCCGTGGTCCGGGTGCTGACCGGGGTGTTCCTGCTGGGCGGGGCCGCGCGGCTGCTGTCCCTGGCCGTCGCGGGCCGGCCGCACTGGTTCCAGATCCTGCTGGCGGTCGTGGAACTGGGGCTGTCGCCGGTGCTGTTGTGGCTGGCGGACAGCGACGAGGCGGCGGTCACGGCGTGACATCCGGGGCCGGCCGGGGTCCGGGCGCGCTCTGCGAGAATGGACAGCCGGTCTGCGCAGCGCCGACGGCGCTCGTCTCGTCCTTGGAGAGCATGCACGGTGTCCCGACAGCACGGAACCCCCTCCCCCGCCGGGGGCCGCAAGCGCCCCGCCCCGTCCGCGCGCCGGGGCGCCGACGCCGCCGGGAGCGGACGTGGCGGTCGCCGGTCGCCGCAGGCCCCGTCGTCCCGGGAGGCGGCGCGGGGCAAGGAGGAGGCGTCCGGCGGCGCTGAACGGCCGCTTCCCGCGCCACGCCGGGCGGACCTGCAGGCCGACTGCGCGTCGTGCTTCGGGCTGTGCTGCGTCGCGCTGCCGTTCGCCCGCTCCGCCGACTTCGCCGCCGACAAGCCCGCCGGGAAGGCGTGCGGGAACCTCCAGGCGGACTTCCGCTGCGGGATCCACACCGACCTGCGGGAGCGGGGCTATCCGGGCTGCACCGTCTTCGACTGCTTCGGGGCGGGCCAGAAGGTCTCCCAGGTCACCTTCGGCGGCACGGACTGGCGCAGCGCGCCGGGCACGGCCGGGGCGATGTTCGCCGTGTTCCCGGTGATGCGGCAGCTGCACGAGCTGCTCCGGTACGTCACCGAGGCGCTCGGCCTCGCGGCGGCCCGGCCCGTCCACCGTGACCTGCGGCGCGCGTCCGGCCGTATCGAGGAAATCACCCGGGGCAGCGCCGAGGAGATCCGCGCGGTGGACGTGAACGCGTTGCGCGGCGAGGTGAACGAGCTGCTGCTGCGGGCCAGCGAACTGACGCGGGGCGGCCTGCCCGGCCGGCGCCGCGACCACCGCGGGGCCGATCTGATCGGGGCCCGGCTGGCCGGCGCCGACCTGCGGGGCGCCAGTCTGCGCGGCACGCTGCTGATCGCGGCCACCCTCCAGCGCGCCGACCTGCGCTCGGCCGACCTGATCGGCGCGGACCTGCGCGACGCCGACCTCTCGGGCGCCGACCTCTCCGGCGCGCTCTTCGTCACCCAGGCCCAGCTGAACGCGGCCAGGGGCGACGCGTCCACGCTCCTCCCGACGGGACTGGAACGACCGGGCCACTGGTGACGCGGGGAGCGGGTGCGGGGTGCCGGGGTTCCGGCGAACTGGGACCGCGCGCCCGCGGTTGCGGGGCCCACAAGACGTACGGCCCGCCCGCCATGCCGGGGTCCTGAAGACGTACGGGGCGCCCGCCATGCCGGGGTCCTGAAGACGGGCCGGCCGCCGGTGCCCGGGTCCCGGTGACGTGAGGCCCGGCCGCCGGTGCCGGGGCTCTGGTGACGTGACACCCGGCCGCCGGTACCGCAGCTCGGAGACGTAAGCCCCAGCCGCCGGCGCCAGGGCTCACGTGACGTGACACCCGGCCGCCGGTGCCGGGACTCAGGTGACCTGACACCCGGCCGCCGATACCGCAGCTCGGAGACGTAAGCCCCAGCCGCCAGCGCCCGGACCCAGGTGACATGACACCCCGCCGCCAGTGCCGCAGCTCCGGAGACGTAAGCCCCGGCCTCCGGTGCGGGGCTCCCGCGGCATAAGCCCCGGTCGCCGGCGTCGGTGGGTTCGGCCGTTCGGTGCGCTGGAGATGCGGCGGGCGGGCGGGCGCTGTTGACTGAAGTCACCGGCACCGCACCGGAATCCACGACTCCGGCCGGGTCGCGTCCGGAACCCCGAGACGGATCGCGGCCCGGCCGGTGCTCTCCTCCGACCGGGTGCACAGCCGCCCGGCGTCGCCCTCAGGCCACCGTCTCCCCCGTCAGCCGCTTGGCGGCCCCGGCCGCGCCCTCCGGCCGGGCGAACTGGGTCCGGTGCAGTTCGGCGTACCGTCCCTTTGCCGCCAGCAGCTCCTCGTGCGTGCCGCGCTCCACGATGCGGCCCGCCTCCACCACCAGGATCACGTCGGCCGTCCGCACCGTGGACAGCCGGTGGGCGATGACGACGGCGGTGCGGTCGGCGAGGGCTTCGGCCAGCGCCTCCTGGACGGCCGCCTCCGAGGTGTTGTCGAGGTGGGCGGTGGCCTCGTCGAGGATGACCACGCGCTGGCGGGCGAGCAGCAGCCGGGCGATCGTCATGCGCTGGCGTTCGCCGCCGGAGAGCCGGTAGCCGCGCTCACCGACGACGGTGTCCAGGCCGTCGGGCAGGGAGTGGACGAGGTCGTCCAGGCGGGCGCGGCGCAGCGCGTCCCACAGTTCGTCGTCGCTCGCCTCGGGGCGGGCGAGCAGCAGGTTGGCGCGGACGCTGTCGTGGAAGAGGTGGCCGTCCTGGGTGACCATGCCGACGGTGTCGTGCAGCGAGCGGAAGGTCAGGTCGCGGACGTCGGCGCCGCCGACTCTGACCGCGCCGGCGTCGGCGTCGTACAGCCGCGGCAGCAGTTGGGCGATGGTCGACTTGCCGGCGCCGGAGGAGCCGACGAGGGCGACGGTCTGGCCGGGTTCGGCGCTGAAGGAGATGCCGTGCAGGACCTCGGCGCCGCCGCGTGTGTCGAGGGCGGCCACCTCCTCCAGGGACGCGAGGGAGACCTGGTCGGCGGCCGGGTAGGCGAAGCGGACGTCGTCGAACTCGACGCCGACCGGCCCGTCGGGCACCTCGCGGGCGTCCGGCTTCTCCACGATCAGGGGCTTGAGGTCGAGCACCTCGAAGACCCGCTCGAAGCTGACCAGGGCGCTCATCACCTCCACCCGGGCCCCGGCGAGCGCGGTGAGCGGCGCGTACATCCGGGTCAGCAGCAGCGCGAGGGAGACGACGGCGCCCGCCTGCAGCGTGCCGCGCAGGGCGTAGAAGCCGCCGAGGCCGTAGACCAGGGCGAGGGCGAGCGCGGAGACCAGGGTCAGGGCGGTGATGAACGCGGACTGGGCGGTGGCGGTGCGGACGCCGATCTCGGCGACGCGCCGGGCGCGCAGCGCGAACTGCACCGACTCCTCCTCCGGCCGCCCGAAGAGCTTCACGAGCGTGGCACCGGGGGCCGAGAAGCGCTCGGTCATCCGCGTGCCCATCGACGCGTTCAGCGCTGCCGCCTCCCGCTGCATGCGGGCCATCCGGCTGCCCATCCGCCGGGCCGGGACCACGAACACCGGCAGCAGCACCAGCGCGAGCAGGGTGATCTGCCAGGACAGCGTCAGCATGACCGCGAGCGTGAGCAGCAGCGTGACCAGGTTGCTGACCACGCCGGACAGGGTGTTGCTGAAGGCGCGCTGGGCGCCGATGACGTCGTTGTTGAGCCGGGAGACCAGGGCTCCCGTACGGGTCCGTGTGAAGAACGCGACCGGCATGCGCTGCACATGATCGAACACAGCCGTGCGCAGATCGAGGATGAGCCCCTCGCCGAGCGTGGCCGACAGCCGCCGCGAGAGGATGCCCAGCGCGGCCTCGGCCACCGCGATGAGCGCGATGAGCAGGGCGAGGCGTACGACGTGGGCCGCCTCGCCGCCCGACACGATCGCGTCGACGACGCGTCCGGCGAGGATCGGGGTGGCCACGGCCAGCAGCGCGGTCCCCACCCCGAGCATCACGAACACGGCGATACGGCGGCGGTGCGGGCGGGCGAAGGCGCCGATGCGGCGCAGCGTCGCGAGGTCGAAGGGTCGCCGCTCCTGCTGAGCGGTCATGACGCTGTGCAACTGCGTCCAGGCGGTGGTTTCCATGCTCATGGACAGAAACGTAGAACCTCAATCATCGTTGAGGTCAATGTCCGCCGTCCGTCCCCCCGTTCGAAGGATCCGATGACCGTACGCAATGTGCCGTCCCCGCTTCCGCAACCCGCCGTTGGCGCGGTGCCGAGAACCTCTCCGGATGTGACCACCGTCTCCCTCCCCCCACTGCCGCAGGGACGACTCCCCCGTCGCGTCCCGGTCCGGCAGGTGCTGTGTCTGCTTCCGCTCCTGCTCGTCGCCGTCGTCGCCGTGCGGCACCGCGCCACGCTCGCCGAAGGGTTCGGCCAGCTGCGCACCGCCGAGTGGCCGTGGCTGCTGGCGGCGGCCGGCGCGACCTGTCTGACCTGGGTGGCGGCGTCCTTCACCCGGCAGGGTGCCCTCGTCGAACGGCTGCCCCGGCGGCGGCTGCTGGCCACCCAGTTCGCGGCCGGCGCCGCCAACCATCTGCTGCCCACCGGGCTCGGCGCGAGCGCGGTCAACCTGCGTTTCATGACGGTGTGCGGGGTGCCGCTGGCCCGCTCCTCGGCGGCCCTGGCCCTGTACATGCTCGCCGAGTCCGTGGGCAGGCTCGTCCTGCTGTCGGTGCTGCTGATCGCCTTCCCGGACGCACTGAGCGTCGGCACGCTGCTGCCCGGCGGCGCGCTGCTGCCGCTGGTGGCGGCCGCCGCCGCGCTGGCGCTGGCCGCGGGCGTGACGCTGGCCTGCGTACGGCGGCTGCGCACGGCGGCGTACGGCTTCCTGCGCACCGCGCTCGGCGAGGCCCGCTCGGTGCACACGCGCCCCGCGCGCGCCCTGGCGCTGTGGGGCGGCTCGCTGGCCTTCCCGGCGCTGCAGGCGGCGGGTCTGGTCCTGGTCGGGCAGGCACTGGACCTTCCCGTCCCGCCCGCGCACATCGCGGTGGCCTACCTCGCGGCGACCGTGGCGGTGGCGCTGGTGCCCACACCGGGCGGGGTCGGCTCGGTGGAGGCCGCGCTGGTGGTGGCCCTGGTCGCGGCGGGCGGTCCGGCGGCCGTGGCGACGGCGGCTGTGCTGGCCTACCGGATCCTCACCGTGTGGCTGCCTTTGCTGCCGGGTGCGCTGACGCTGGGAGCGCTGGTACGCCTGAAGGTGATCTGAGGGCGGCGACTCGCGAGTAACCTGCGGGTGTCGCCGTACAGCGCCGCCCAGAGGGGGGATCCGTCATGCCGGTCCGCGTCGAACGACGAGATCACGTCACCACGGTCGTCCTGTCCCGCCCCGAGGTGCGCAACGCCGTGGACGGGCCGACGGCCGCGGAACTGGCCGCCGCGTTCCGGGCCTTCGAGGCGGACGACGAGGCACGGGTGGCGGTGCTGTGGGGGGAGGGCGGCACGTTCTGCGCGGGCGCGGACCTGAAGGCGATGGGCGGGGAGCGTGGCAACCGGGTCTCCGAGGACGGAGACGGGCCGATGGGGCCGACCCGGATGCGGCTGTCCAAGCCGGTGATCGCCGCCGTCGCGGGGCACGCGGTGGCCGGCGGGCTGGAGCTGGCGCTGTGGTGCGATCTGCGGGTCGCCGAGGAGGACGCGGTGTTCGGCGTCTTCTGCCGCCGCTGGGGAGTGCCGCTGATCGACGGCGGCACGGTACGGCTGCCCCGGCTGATCGGCACCGGCCGCGCGCTGGACATGATCCTCACCGGCCGCCCGGTACCGGCTCGGGAGGCGTACGAGATCGGGCTGGCCACCCGTGTGGTCCCCACCGGCACCGCACGCGCCGCCGCCGAGGAACTGGCCGCCGTCCTGGCGCGCCTCCCGCAGGACTGTCTGCGCTCCGACCGCGCGGCGGTCCTGGACCAGGAGGGGCTGGACGAACGACAGGCGCTGCGCGTCGAACTCGCCCACGGGACAGGCGTGTTGCAGGAGGCGACGCGGGGCGCCGGCCGCTTCGCGTCGGGTGCGGGGCGGCACGGGTCGTTCGACGGCTGACCCGGCCCTCGGTACGGCACAGCCCTCGGTACGGCACAGCAGGGCCGCCCATGGGCTTGGCGCGCGCCCGTGTGCCTCCGCTTCCGGCTGCCGCCACCGGGCTGCGCTTCACAGAACTCCCGCTGCCGCGTGACCGGGTGTGGCTGCCCCGCACCGGACCGATGGTCACCGCGCGCGGTAGCCGCCGTCCACCCGGATGGCGGTGATGCCGCTGATGTACCGGCCGCCGCAGCGGTCCTGGGGCAGGACGAGCTGGGGTCCGGCCCGGTCCAGCGGCGCGCCGTCCGCCGCCACCGCGAGCAGGACCGGGGCCCGTCCGAAGTCCGGGTCGATCTCCGCCCAGGACAGGACGACGTGGTGGCCGTCGGTGCCGGTGAGGGCGATCAGGAAACGCAGCCGGTCCTTGCGGCGGGCCGGGTCGAACCCGGGACCGGCGGCGGACAGCACGTCGTGGAGCAGCGGGCCCTCGAACGTGTGGTCCTGCGTCCCGCTGGTGGCGCATTCGAAGCTGACCCGCGCCGCGTGCAGGGGCCAGGCGAGCAGATCGGACACGGTGATCCGCGCCGGACGCGCGAGATCCCCGGTCAACGCGACCTCGGCGACCGGTCCGGCCGCCGCGACGTCCGGTTCCGTCATGGATGGGCTCACGGAGTACCACCTCCCGGGGGACCGTACCCGTACGCCGGACGGAGGGAAACGCAGATGCCATCCAAACCGGCCGACTGGCGGCGCTTGTGCGATGGTACAAGTATGCCGAACGGCGCATGTGCGTCAGGGGTACCGGTGTTCCCCAGCGCCGGGGCCAGACGCCCTGGACGGGCACGGAAAGGGCGGTCAGGGGCCGTCGGAAGCGAACCGCGGCTGCTCTCCGCGTCCCCGCCCGGTGTCGAACTGCTGTCCCGGATACGGCAGGATGAGCGCTCGCGCCGCGCTCTGACGCCCCGTCGGGCGCGTGCGGCGCGCATCCCCGACACAAGCAGTTCGAGCAGGTGACAACGTGACGAGACCTCACATCCCGCCGTCGGCCGTGGACGACCGTCTTCCCGGAGGCGGCCGGTGAACCGCGCGCCGACCCTGGACGACCTGGTGCTGGCCGGCATCGCCCTGGCGGCGGGCCTGCTGGCGGCCTTCTTCTCCCGCACCCTGCTGCGCTGGCTGGCCAAGCACGCCAAGCGGACGAAGTGGAGCGGCGACGACGTCGTCGTGGACGCCCTGCGCACGGTGGTGCCCTGGGCGGCCGTCGCGGGCGGCGCCGCCGCGGCGGCGGCCGTGCTGCCGCTGACCCGGGCGGTGCAGCGGACCGTCAACCAGTCCCTGACCGTGTGGCTGATCTTCGTCGTGACCCTGTCGGCGGCCCGCGTCGTCGCCGGGCTGGTCCGCGCGGTGACCCAGTCGCGCTCCGGTGTCGCCGGGTCGGCGACGATCTTCGTGAACATCACCCGGGTGCTGGTCCTGGCGATCGGCTTCCTGGTGGTGCTGCAGACCCTCGGCGTCTCGATCGCGCCCCTGCTCACCGCCCTGGGCGTGGGCGGTCTGGCCGTCGCGCTGGCGTTGCAGGACACGCTCGCGAACCTCTTCGCCGGCGTCCACATCCTCGCCTCCAAGACCGTGCAGGTGGGCGACTACATCCGGCTGAGCAGCGGGGAGGAGGGCTACGTCGAGGACATCAACTGGCGGCAGACGACCGTGCGGGCGCTGTCCAACAACCTCGTCGTCATCCCGAACGGCCAGCTGGCCAAGACCAACATGACCAACTTCTCCCGGCCCGAGCAGGACCTGACGATCCTGGTGCAGGTCGGGGTGGCGTACGACAGCGACCTGGACCATGTGGAGCGGGTGACCAACGAGGTGATCGCCGAGGTGATGACCGGCGTCGCCGGGGCGCTGCCGGACCACGAGCCGACGATCCGCTTCCACACCTTCGGCGACTCGCGGATCGGCTTCACGGTGATCCTGGGCGTCGGGGAGTTCAGCGACCAGTACCGGATCAAGCACGAGTTCATCAAGCGCCTGCACAAGCGCTACCGCGCGGAGGGCATCCACATCCCGGCCCCGGCCCGCACGGTCACCCTCCAGCAGGGCCAGGCGACGATCCCGCACCAGCGCATCTCCGAGGACGCGCGGTCGGGTTCCCTCCCCGGGCAGTAGCCGCACCCCGAAGGGGCGCGGGGAACCGCGCGACCAGCCACGACGCACCCGCAGGCGCCAGACGACCGCCTCCGACCTCCCCGGATTGCGCACGGCCCCCCGAGGAGCGCTTACGCTCGGAAGCGGAATGACCTCCCCCACCAATCCCCACCACATCGACCGGCGGCTGGAAGCCCTCGCGCGCCAGCCGTTCCGGTCGAAGTTCCGGCTGCGCGGCCGCGACCGGGCCACCGCCGAGCTGAAGGGCCCGGCGACGATCCGCCGGCACGCCCACGACCTGATCGCGAAGCGGCTCGCGCCGGCCGAGCCGTACAAGGACGGCAAGCAGACGCCCTACCGCGGCCACCCGGTGTTCGTCGCCCAGCACGCGACCGCGACCTGCTGCCGCAGCTGCCTCCAGCGCTGGCACGGCATCCCCAAGGGCCGCGAGCTGACCCCCGTCGAGCGTGAGTACGTGGTGGAGGTGATCTGCCGCTGGATCGCGCGCGAGATGACCGGCGGTACCGGCCCGGACACGGTCCGCCGCGACTGAGCCGCCCGGCGGCCACGCGGCCGGGCGCGGACCGGGCCGCGGCGTGATTTCCGGCCAGGACCCTTGTCGAGCCGGACCGCATCACGAGATATCTTGATGTCGAGCAATGTTGCAGACGTGGAGCGGAGCACCCGGTGACTGACTCGACCATCATCTATACGCACACTGACGAGGCCCCGGCCCTGGCGACGTATTCCTTCCTGCCGGTGGTCCAGGCGTACGCCTCGCAGGCCGGTGTCGATGTGAAGACCCGCGACATCTCGCTGGCCGGGCGCATCATCGCCGTGTTCCCGGAGTACCTCACCGAGGACCAGCGCATCCCGGACGCGCTGACCGAGCTGGGCGAGCTGGCCAAGACGCCGGCCGCGAACATCATCAAGCTGCCGAACATCTCGGCGTCCATCCCGCAGCTCAAGGCCGCGATCGCCGAGCTGCAGGGGCAGGGCTACGCGCTGCCGAACTACCCGGACGAGCCGAAGACCGACGAGGAGCGCGAGATCCGCGCCCGCTACGACAAGATCAAGGGTTCCGCCGTGAACCCGGTCCTGCGTGAGGGCAACTCCGACCGCCGCGCCCCCGCCTCCGTGAAGAACTACGCCAAGACCCACCCGCACCGCATGGGCGCCTGGTCCTCCGAGTCCAAGACCGACGTGGCGACCATGGGCGAGAACGACTTCCGCTCCACCGAGAAGTCCGTGGTCGTCGAGCAGGACGGCACGCTGAGGATCGAGCTGGTGGCCGCCGACGGCACCACCACGGTGCTGCGCGAGTCCGTACCGGTCCTCGCCGGCGAGGTCGTCGACGCGTCCGTGCTGCGCGTCGCCGAGCTGCGCGAGTTCCTCGCCGCGCAGGTCGCCCGCGCCAAGGCGGAGGGTGTGCTGTTCTCCGTGCACCTGAAGGCCACGATGATGAAGGTCTCCGACCCGATCATCTTCGGTCACGTGGTGCGCACCTTCTTCCCTAAGACGTTCGAGAAGTACGGCGAGAAGCTCGCCGCCGCCGGCCTGACCCCGAACGACGGTCTGGGCGGCATCCTCAAGGGCCTGGACGCCCTGCCCGAGGGCGACGAGATCAAGGCGTCCTTCGAGGCCGAGCTGGCCGAGGGCCCGGAGCTGGCCATGGTCGACTCCGACAAGGGCATCACCAACCTGCACGTCCCCTCCGACGTGATCATCGACGCGTCGATGCCGGCGATGATCCGCACGTCCGGCCACATGTGGGGCGCCGACGGCCAGGAGCACGACGCCCTCGCCGTCATCCCGGACTCCTCCTACGCCGGCGTGTACCAGGCCGTCATCGAGGACTGCAAGGCCAACGGCGCGTTCGACCCGTCCACCATGGGCTCGGTGCCGAACGTCGGCCTGATGGCGCAGAAGGCGGAGGAGTACGGCTCCCACGACAAGACCTTCGAGATCGCGGCCGCCGGCACGGTCCGCCTCGTCGACGCCTCCGGTGCCGTCCTGATCGAGCAGAGCGTCGAGGCCGGCGACATCTTCCGCGCCTGCCAGACCAAGGACGCGCCGATCAAGGACTGGGTGAAGCTGGCCGTCACCCGCGCCCGCGCAACCGGCGACCCGGCCGTGTTCTGGCTGGACGAGGAGCGCGCCCACGACGCCAACCTGATCGCCAAGGTCAAGCAGTACCTGCCGGAGCACGACACCGAGGGCCTGGACATCCGCATCCTGTCCCCCGTCGAGGCCACCAAGCTGTCGGTGGAGCGCATCCGCCGCGGCGAGAACACCATCTCGGTGACCGGCAACGTCCTGCGTGACTACCTGACCGACCTGTTCCCGATCCTGGAGCTGGGCACCAGCGCCAAGATGCTGTCGGTCGTCCCGCTGATGGCGGGCGGCGGCCTGTTCGAGACCGGCGCCGGCGGCTCCGCGCCCAAGCACGTGCAGCAGCTGGTCAAGGAGAACTACCTGCGCTGGGACTCCCTCGGTGAGTTCTTCGCGCTCGTCCCGTCCTTCGAGCAGTTCGCCGAGGCCACCGGCAACACGCGGGCCAAGGTCCTCGCCGACACCCTCGACCGGGCCACGGCGACCTTCCTCAACGAGGACAAGTCCCCGACCCGTCGTGTCGGCGGCATCGACAACCGCGGCAGCCACTTCTACCTGTCCCTGTACTGGGCGCAGGAGCTGGCGCAGCAGAGCGACGACACCGAGCTGGCCAAGGCCTTCCAGCCGCTCGCGGAGACGCTGGCCGCGAACGAGCAGAAGATCGTCGAAGAGCTGAACGCCGTCCAGGGCAAGCCGGTCGACATCGGCGGCTACTACCAGCCCGACCCGGCCAAGGCCGCCGCGGTCATGCGCCCGTCGGCCACCTGGAACGAGGCCCTGGCGTCCCTGACCTGACACCGGCGCCCCACCGCCCCAACCGCCCCCGCCCCGCCCGCACACCACGCGGCCGGGGCGGAGGTGCGTACGGGCGCGGACGCGCTGCCGGGATGCTTTCCGGGGCAGGGATGCGCTGCCGGAGGCGTCTGCGGGGCAGATGCCCTGCCAGCGCCTACCCCCACGGAGCCCCGAACGGTCCGATCCGGTCCGGCCCGGTCCGGTCACTGAAGCCGATGGGCTACGAGACATGAGCGCACCCCACCCCTGTGGGCGCCCACCGGTGCGGGCGCCCACCGGTGCGGGCGCCCACCGGTGCGGGAACGCCCGGCGGGACAAGGTCCCCCCTGGGGCGAGCCCGAGCCCGCGGTCGGCCGCCGCCGAGCGGGCGCCCATCGGTGCAGGGACGCCCGCACAGCTCCCTGCGGCCCGCATGAGGACACGTCGGCGCACCGGCAGCGGGCCCGGCGGCGGGCCCGAGCACGTGCCGGCCCCCGGGGAAGCCAGCGTCCGCCGACGCGAGGACGCCCACGCCGCCGCCCGGCGGGGCAACGCCCCCTGGGGGCACGAGCACCCGCCGACTCCGCCGAGCAGGCACCTACCCGGCGGAAGGACACCCGCGCCGCCCCCTGCGGACCCCGTGAGGACACATGGGCGCGCCAGCGGCGGGAGGCCGGGCGTTCGCGGGCACGAGCGCACGCCGGCCCCCGGGGAAACCGGCGTCCGCCGACGCAAGGGGCCCACACCGCCGCCCGGCGGGGCAACGCCCCCTGGGGGCACGAGCACCCGCCGACTCCGCCGAGCAGGCGCCTACCCGGCGGAGGGGCACCCGCGCCCCCTGCGGACCCCCGTGAGGCCACATGAGCGCGCCAGCGGCAGGAGGCCGGGCGTTCGCGGACACGAGCGCGCAGGCCGGCCCCCGAGGAAGCCACCGTCGCCGACGCAAGGACGCCCACGCCGCCGCCCAGCTGGGGCGACACCCCCTGGAGGCACGAGCCCACACCGACTCCGCCGAGCAGGCACCTACCCGGCGGAGGGACACCCGCGCCACCCCCTGCGGACCCCCGTGAGGACACATGGGCGCGCCAGCGGCGGGAGCCGGGCGTTCGCGGGTACGAGCGCGTGCCGGCCTCCGCCGAGCCGGCGTTCGCCGGGGCGCGGGCACCCGCGCCGACCCGGCGGGTGCCCGTGAGGACACGTCGGCGCGCCGGCGGCCGGTAGGCCGGGCTCGAGGGCACGAGGACTCGCGCCTCCGCTGCGGGGCGGCGTAGGCGTGCCGTTTCCCTGCAGGGCTCCTTGGCGGTGTGCGATGTGGCACCTTGATCATGCACCCTGCCACCGACGACGTCCCCGGAGCCGCCCCATGACCCCAGTCGAGCCGTCCTTCGAGCTGCTGCCCGGAGCGGCCGCGTCGCCCGTGCTTCTGCATGTGCCGCACTCCGCGCGGGAGATACCCGGCGACGTACGCACCGGCATCGTGCTCGACGACGCCGCGCTCGCGCGGGAGCTGGACCACATCACCGACGCGCACACCGCCGAGATCGCCGAAGCGGCGGCCCGGCTGGCCGGCGTCACGCCGTGGCGGTTCGTCAACCGGATGTCGCGGCTGGTCGTGGATCCGGAGCGGTTCCCGGACGAGCGGGAGGAGATGACGGCCGTCGGCATGGGCGCCGTGTACACGCGGACCACGCACCGGGAGGTGCTGCGGCCCGACGGGCACGACCCCGAGCCGCTGCTGGAGCGGTACTTCCGGCCCTACGCGCAGGCCATGACGGAGGCCGTCGCGCAGCGGCTCGACGCCGTCGGGCGGGTCGTGATCGTCGACGTGCACTCGTATCCGACCGCTCCGCTGCCCTACGAGCTGCACGGCACCGGCGTGCGCCCGCCGGTGTGCCTGGGCACGGACGCCTTCCACACCCCGCCCGCCCTGCTGAAGGCGGCGCGCGAGGCGTTCGCCGGGTGCGGGGAGACGGGCCTGGACAGCCCGTTCAGCGGGACGTACGTGCCGTTGGACTTCTACGGCCGTGAACCGCGGGTCAGCGCGCTGATGGTGGAGATCCGCCGGGACACCTACATGAGCGAGCCGGGCGGACCCTCCGGGCCGGGCCTCGGCAAGCTCGCCGGCGCCCTGGCCCGTCTCGTGGACGCCGTCTCCGGCTGATCCGCGGCACGTTCCCGGTCAGGCCCGCAGCCACTCCGTGACGACCACGTCCCCGCCGGTCCGCAGCCGCAGTGCGAACGGCCCGGCGGGCGGCGCGGCGGCGGTGAAGCGGCCCATCGTGTCGGCCGTCAGCGCGGCGCCGGCGTGCGGTCCGGTCAGCACCTCCACGCTCGCCTGCTGCGGCGGCAGCACCTGCCCGTACAGCCCCTCGGCGCCCACCTCCACGTCGACCGTCAGCTCCCCCGCCTGGAAGGTCAGCATCCGCGGTGCGTCCGTCGCCCCGCGCACCGGCAGCGCGTCGGTCAGGGAGTCGAAGGTCAGCTCCGCGATCCGCGCGTCGAGGTCGTGCAGGGCGTAGGCCTCCACGGCGATCGCGCTCAGCGCGGCCGGCAGCGGGTCCAGCACGTCCGCGGCCGCGCGCAACTCCCCTTCCAGCCGGTCCAGTTCCTCTCCCTCGACCGGCCCCACACCGTCGCCCACCGGCCCGAAGCCGTCGTCGTCGTTCACCGTCCCGAAGCCGTCGTCGTCACCCACCGGCCGGAGGCCGAAGCCGTCGTTGTCGTTCACCGCACCCCCCGTGCGTCCAGTCGCGCCCGCAGCCGGCGCAGGCAGCGCTGGCGCAGCGGGCCGATGCTGCCCACGGCGATGCCGAGCGCCGCGGACACCTCCTGATAGCTGGGCGGCGGCGAGGCCATCAGCACCCGCAGCAGCCCCTGGCACCGCTCCCCCATCGCCCCCAGCTCCCGCCGCAGCCGACGGATGCGCTCGCTCTCGGCGGCGGCCTCCTCCGCCTGCAGCAGCGACTGCTCGGGCGTGTCCTCCTCGCTGGCTCGGTCCAGCAGGTGCGGATCGTCGGTCAGGGTGAGCCGTTGCAGACTCCTGATCACCTTCAGCGACTCGTGCCGCGCGGTGCTGGCCAGCCAGGCTCCCGCCTTGTCGGGCTCGCGCAGCCGCCCCAGGTGCTGGGCGAAGCGGAACCACACGGTCTGGTAGACCTCGTGCGCGTCGGCGTCCGAGAGCCGGTGCGCGCGCACCACGGACCAGACCAGCGGGCTGAGCCCTTCCACCAGCGCTTTCCAGGCCGCGCCGTCACCGTCGACGGCGGACCGGACCAGCGTGCCGACCTCTGCACGGTCCACGACTGCCCCACCCCTCGTGTACGGCACGTCATGGTACGCCGTACAGGTGGCCGCCCCGGCCGTCATGAGCCCGGGGCGGGCGCCGGGCGCCAGGTGGGCGGCCGCAGCGCGGGCACGTGCGCCCCGCGAACCTCGGCGAACTCTCGGTTGGCGGCGAGCAGTTGGGTCCGTGCGGTGCGCGGGTCGGTCTCCTTGCGGGCGTTCATGTGCGCGGCGACGAGCCCGGCGGCGACCGGGGTGGCGAAGGAGGTGCCGCTCCAGTGCGCGAGCCCCTCGAACATCACCTGGTCCGGCTTGGCGCCGGCGTCCCCGTCCTCGCTGAGCAGCCCGGTGTGGCCGGGCGTGGTGCAGGTGCAGGCGTAGGTGAAGCCGTAGCGGCAGGCATCGTAGGTGGAGTGGTGGTAGACGTAGGGAACGGGTGTGGTGAAGCCGGTGAAGGTGCTGGTGAGGCGCTCGCCGGGGGCGTAGGCCCGCACCCATGGGCCGTGGTTGGTGAAGCAGGCGCCGAACTCGCCGTCGTCGCGCAGCGCGCCGACGCTGAGCACCGCGTCCTCGAAACCGGGAACGGTGGCGTAGGCGGCGGGCCAGAACGGGCCGGCGCTGGAGTTGTTGCCGGCCGCGGCCACCAGCAGGGTGCGCTGCTCGCGCAGTTCGCGCATGAAGGCGTCGACGCCGAGCAGGCCGTCGGTGCGGCCGTTGGAGGTACCGGCCGACAGGCTGAGGATGTCGGGCCAGCCGTGCCGGTCGACGGCCTCGAAGAGCTTGTCGCCGAACTCGGACTCCAGGATGGCGCCGGCGTCGTTGAGGGTGCCGAGGACGGTGATGTCGGTGCTGGGAGCGACGGCGGCGACGAGCCCGGCGATGAACGTGCCGTGGCCCATGTACTGGCGCAGCACGCCCGACTCGTCGGTCTCCCGGGGATGCAGGTCGCCCCGGGTGTGGGCGAGGAGTGGGTGGGCGCGGTAGTCGTGGCTGAGACCGTTGTCGATCACCAGCACGCCCACGGCCCGCTCCGGGTCGTAATCGCCCCCGGCGGGCGCCGGGTTGGGGCCGGTGGCGCGTCCGGCGGGCACCGGCTCGTCGCCGGGGCAGGAGTTCACCGCGATGGACACCACGTGGTTGCGGCTGACCAGGCGGCGTCCGGTGCGGTCCTCGGCCTGCCGTACGGCGCGCAGCGCGTGGCCGACGACGGGGTCGCCGGGGTGGGTGCCCCGGCCGGGGTCGGCGACCTGGACGCGGGTGATGCCGGAGCGGCCGGCCCGCGGGCCCGCGCGCCGCACAGGGGCCGGGTCCAGGCCGTCGGTGGCGGTGAAGTGCGCGCGGACGGCGTCCTCGACGAACGCGGCGTCGTCGCCGTCGCGCACGAGGACGACGCCCTTTTCGAACACGAACTCCGCGGCGTCGTCCGGGCCCAGGGCCAGGGACACGCCCGGCATGGAGCGCTGGATCTGGTCGAACTGCTCCCGGAATCGCTGTGGTGGCATGTCGCGTCCTCCCCCTCGGGGCAACCGTCGTAGGTGAGAGTCGCCGGGTCCCCGACTGATACAGAGGCACACTGGTGGGGATGTGGTTCCCGGTCCCCTACCATCCCAGGGGTGACCTCGGGAAGCGACGCCGTGTTCGACCTGCTGCCGATGGTGTTCGCCGCCCCGCACGAGGCGCTGGCGCGGGCGCGGGAGGTGCTGGAGGCGGACCCCTGCCCGGTGCGCGCCTCCGTGGCGCACCAGGTGATCGGCATCTGGGAGCGGGACTGGGGCGATCTGCGTCTGGCGCTGCGTCATCTGCGGCGCGCCCGGGACCTCGCGGCGCGGGCGGAGCTCGCCGACCGGGAGGCGGACGTGCTGGCCACGCTCGGGGTGGCCCTGGTGCACGCGGGACGCACCCGGCAGGGCCTGGCGGCGCTGGAGCGGGGCGTCGAGCGCGGCAGCGGGCACATCAGGGCGCAGGTGCTGTTCCGCCGGGCCTACGCCCGCTGGGTGCTGGGCCGGCACCGCGAGGCGCTGGAGGACGTGCGCCGGGCGATACCCGTGCTGCGGCAGGAGAACGACGTCATCTGGACGGCGCGGGCGCTGACCCTGCGGGCCACCGTGCATCTGGCGCTGGGCTCGGTGGAGCGCGCGGACGCCGACTTCACCGCAGCGGAGGCGCTGTGGGAGACGACCGGCCAGGAGCACGACAAGGCCGACGCGGTGGAGAGCCGGGGGCTGGCGGCGTTCCGCGCAGGGGACGTGCCGGTGGCGCTGCGGCTTCTGGACGAGGCGGAGCAGCGGTACGCGGCGCTGGGCACGCCCACGTTCATGCTCGACATCCGGCGCTGCGAGGTGCTGATGGCCGCCGGGCTCGCGCCGGAGGCGCTGGCGGAGGCGGACGCGGCGATCTCGGCGCTGGACGGGATCGGCGGGCAGCCGACCCGCAAGGCGGAGCTGCTGCTGGCCGCCGCGCGGGCCGCCCGTCCGGCCGGTGACCCACACACGGCGATCGCCCGGGCCGCGGCGGCGGTACGGCTGTTCGCGGCGCAGCGGCGCCCGTGGTGGGAGGCGCACGCCCGGCTGGTGCTGATCGAGGCGCGGTTCGCCGCGGGGCGGCCCTCGGGGCGACTGGTGGCGGACGCGGCGCGGGTCGCCGAGCGGCTGGCGTCGTTCGGGGCGCCGGCCGCGCCGCAGGCGTCGCTGCTGGCCGGGCGGATCGCGCTGGCGCTGGGACGGCCGCAGGACGCCGAACGGCACCTGGCGCCGGCGGCGCGCAGCCGGCACTGCGGGCCGCCGCCGGCCCGGGTCACCGGCTGGGCGGCGCAGGCGCTGCGCGCACGGGCCGCCGGGTCGAGCCGGGGCGTGCTGCAGGCGTGCCGCAGCGGGCTCGCCGTACTCGACGCCTACCGGATGACGCTCGGCGCCTCGGAGTTGCGGGCCCGCGCCACCGAGCAGGGCGCGGAGCTGGCGGCGATGGCGCAGCGGGCGAGCCTGGACTCTGGCGGGCCGCGGCGTCTGCTGGAGTGGAGCGAGCGGTGGCGGGCGACCGCGTTGAGCGCGCCGCCCACCCGGCCGCCCGCCGATCCGGCGCTGCTGAGCGACCTGACCGCGTTCCGGGAGATCGCGGCCCGTGCGGAGGAGGCCCGCGGCGAGGGCCGGCCCGTGCCGGCGCTGGAGCGCGAACAGCGGCGCCTGGAGCGGGAGATCCGCTCCCGCACCCTGCGTCTGCGGGGGGACGCGCCCGGCGGCGCCGACCGGTTCGACGTGGGGCGGCTGCTGGAGCGGCTCGGTGACGGGCGGCTCGTCGAACTCGCCGTGGTGGACGGGCGGGTGCATGCGCTGCTGGTGGGACGGGGCCGGGTGCGGCGGTTCACGGCGGGGCTGCTCGCCGAGGCGGAGGCGGAGGCGGAGCATGTGCAGGCGGGGCTGCGCCGGCTCGCGCATCCCGGCGCCGCGGCCCGGCTGCCGGTGCTGCGCGCGGCGGGGCGGCGGCTGGAGGAGCTGCTGCTCGGCGAGGCGGCCCGGCATCTCGGCTCCGGCCCGCTGGTCGTCGTACCGCCCGGGCGGCTGCATCGCGTGCCGTGGGCGGTGCTGCCGTCGCTCACGGAGCGGGTGGTGAGCGTGTCGCCGTCGGCGAGCAGCTGGCTGCGCGCCCGCGGCACCGAGCCACCGGGTGACGGCCGGCACGTCCTGGTGCGCGGGCCGGGGCTGGCCACCGGCGGCGCCGAAGTGCCGGAGCTGGCCGGGCGGTACGGCGCGCCGACGCTGCTGGAGGGCGAGCACGCGCGCGCGGCGCGGGTGCTGGCGGAACTGGACGGCGCGGCCCTCGCGCACATCGCGGCGCACGGCGCCTTCCGCGCCGACAGCCCCCTGTTCTCGTCGCTGCGGATGGCCGACGGGCCGCTCATCGTGCACGACTTCGAACGTCTCGCGCGCAGCCCGTACCGGATCATCCTGTCCTGCTGCGACACCGCCCGCTTCGCCTCCGTCGGCGCGGACGAACTGCTCGGCCTGGTCACGGCGTTGCTGCCGCTGGGCACCGCCGGGGTGGTGGCGGCGAGCGCGCCGGTCAACGACGCGGCGGTGGTGCCGCTGATGCTCGCCCTGCACAAGGGCCTCGGTGCGGGTCTGTCGCTCGCGGAGGCGCTGCGCGACGCCCGCGCCGCCGTCCCGGACGACGCGGTGCACCAGGCCACGGGCTGGGCGTTCACCGCGTTCGGCGCGGCGTGACGGGGCGCTCGGCGGACTGCTGGTCGCGCGGCGGCTCGACCAGCCGCGGCAGGGCGTCGCGGTCGCCGGTGCCGAGGCGGGTGTAGGCGCTGTAGAGGTGGTTGCCTACGGTGCGCACGGACAGGGTGAGGCGCTCGGCGATCTGCCGGTTGCTCAGGCCGGCGGCGGCGAGGGTGACGATCTGCCGTTGCCGGGCGGTGAGTTCGCCGAGCACCAGCCCGGTCAGCGCCGGGGTGCGGGCGCCCGGGCAGCGGCGGGCGAGGGCGGCGGCCCGGGTCCGTGCGGTGCGGGCGGCGGCCCGGGTGCGTGCGGTGCGGGCGGCGGCCCGGGTGCGTGCGGTGCGGGCGGCGGCCCGGGTCGCGGTGTACGTGTACGGCCTGGGCGTGCGCCTCGGCCGCGAAGAGCAGGAAGCCGCGTTCCGCCAGTTCCTCGGCCACCCGGTCCAGGGCGGGGCCGTCCGCCCGGGCGAGGGCGGCCGCGTGCCGCGCGAAGACACCGCCCGGCGGGAGCAGCCCCAGGGCCCGCTCGGGTGCGCCGGGCCGGACGGCGTCGTAGGCGTCGCCGGGGCCGAGCAGCGCCAGGGCGGCAGCCTGCTCCCCCGCGGGCGGCGGCGCACCACGCGGAGGTCCCCCCGTCCGGCAGCGGCTCGCCCGACTGGGCCGCCGCCAGCGCGAGTTCGGTACGGCACCCCGGGTCGTCGGGGCTCAGCCGGGCCCACGCCGTCGCCTCGCGGAGCGCGCCGCGCAGACGGGCGAAGCGGGAGCGCAGGGCGGCGTAGGCGGCCGGGACGCCGGCGCCCTCGGTGGCGAGCCAGTCCCCCACCGGGGTCGGCAGCGCGGTGACGTCGTCGGTGTCGATACGGCGTTCCAGCGCGGCCGTCTCGGCCTTCAGCGCGAGGGCGAGGTCGTCCGCGGTCGGAGCCAGGCGGCGGGCGCGCAGCCGGCCGGCGGCGGCGCGCAGCACCGGACCGTGCAGCGGGTGGGTGAGGCGTACGGCGTCGTGCTCGTCGGCGTCGATCAGCCCGGCGGCCTCCAGGCGTTGGAGGGCCCGCAGGTCCAGGGCGCCCGCGTCCAGCGGCAGGGGCGCGGCGAAGGCGAGGCGGTCGAGCGTCTCACGCTCGTCGGGGCAGGCCCGGTCCAGCGGCGTCGCAGCGTACTCGCGAACCGCGGCGGTGACCGGCAGCGGGCCGCGCCAGGCCCAGGTGTCGGTGCCGGGCACGGGGGTGAGCCGCCCGTGCGCGCGCAAGGTGTCCAGCAGGCCGCGCAGCAGCCGCAGGTCGCCGTCGGCGAGCCGGTGCAGGCGGGCCGCGGTCAGCGGTTCCGGGGCGTGGTCGACGGCGGCCGCGAGCAGACGCGCGGTGTCCTCGGCGGGCAGCGGCGCGAGGACGAGGCGGGGACAGCAGGCCGCCGGTCCACAGCCGGGTGATCGGGGCCGGGACCGGGTGGCCGTCGGTGACGAGCACGAGCAGGCGGGTACGGCCGTGCAGGGCCAGCTGGTGGACCAGCGCGGCCGAGGCGCCGTCCAGCCACTGCGCGTCGTCGACGAGTAACTGCCGTACACCGCCCAGCCTGCGCAGCGCCTCGTAAGGGGACGCCGTGTCCGGCAGCAGCGGCGCGAACGCGCCGTAGGGCGTCTCCCGGGCGCCGGGCGTGGCGGGGATGCCGGCGATTCTCGCGCAGTCGGTTCCGCGTACGGCCTCGGCGGCCAGCCGGGTCCTGCCGCAGCCGGCGCCGCCCGTCACCACCAGCCCGGGCCGTCCACCGGCCAGTGAGCGGCGAACCACGTCCAGTTCGCCCTCCCGGCCGGTGAACGGCCAGGCCGGCCGGAGAGTCCGCGCGTCACGGTCGAAACTCGTCACGACAACAGGAGCACCCCTACTCGGCTCTGATACAGGACGACTTGAGCAGCCCCCGACTCAGGCGGCGGGGTGGGGGCGCCGGGCATGCTGGTGCCGTGACGACGAGCGCGCGGACGAGACGGCGGTGATGCGCTGCTGACGGCGCGGCGCCGCCCGGAGCGCCGCGCTCGCACCACAGTCCGGCACCGGGGGAAAAGCGGCCGGGGACGTCAACTTCGGGGGATAGTGTCTGTCAGACCCTGGCAGACACTACTTGGATGACGTCGCCGGCCGCTGCCGCGCTCACTCGTGTGCTTGATGCCCCACTCGCCGACCGCGTGCGCTGAGGTAGTCGCGATATGCCAAGCGACCCAGCGACGAGGTACGCCGGCCGGGCCGCTGCAACTGACGTTCAGGCCGTGCGCGGGATGATGAACCCCCGCACCGGCTTCGGGTCCGGGTCGCGTGACTCAGGCTGCTGTGCACGCTTCCACGCTGCCACCAGCTCTGCGTACCGCGGGTCGATCCACTCGGACATGCGGCCTCCCTTCAGCACGGAGGCTAGACCAAGCTGGCCATCACCGAGGACTGGCATGCGGAGTTGTGGCTGGACGACACGGAGACCGTGGCGTCGTACCTGCGGGTGTGGCACACACTGTCCGAGTCGGCGGTCTACGGGGCCGACGCGCAGAACGCCATCAACCGTGCCCGTCGCGCCCTCCAGCCGAGGTGAGGCTGTCGATGCGGCGCTCCTGCCGCTCGATCCTCCGGTCCAGTTCCTCGCGGACCTCCTTGAAAGCAGCGAGGTCGGCCTGCGGCGAAGAGGCCCGAGCCCAGCAGGGCGACGGCGCAGAGCAACGGGGCGATGATCCCTGCACCAACCTCCCACGCTCCGCTCCTGGATGATGACGTCTCCGGCCGCAGCCGTCCGGTCAGGGCCGCAGGGGGCGCGTGAAGATGACCATCGGCCGGCCGGGCCCGTCGTAGTCGTCCTCCACACGCGCTGCGAAGCCGAGGCCGCGGTGGAAGGCGATCGAGCCGCTGTTGCCGACGGAGGTGATCGCTTTCAGGCGGGCCGCGCCCTGCGCGCGGGCCGCCTCGGTGAACGCCTCGTACAGCCGTCGGCCGAGACCTGTGCCCCGGCTGTCGTCGCGGGTGGCGATCAGATGGACGTAGCCGGTGCGGTCCGGGGTCACGAAGCCCACCAGGTAGCCGCGGATGCCGTCGTCGGCGCGGGCCACCAGGCAGGTGGCGCCGAACTCCCGCACGAACACCGGCTGGTGCAGGGCGCGCAGGTCCCGCTCGCCCCAGTAGCGCGGGTGGTCCGCCACCACCTGTTGCAGGTCCGTCACCGTGGCCCGGGTGATGTGGAGTGTCATGGGCCGATCATGGCAGCCGGAGCCCGGTGGGCGCCGTGTGCGTCAGGAAGCCGCCCGTTCCTCCCGCTCGGTGTCGTCGGGGTGGGCGAGGCCGAGGTGGTCGCGCAGCGTGGTGCCCTCGTAGTCGGTGCGGAAGACACCCTGTTCCTGCAGGAGCGGGACGACGGTGTCGGCGAACTCGTCCAGGCCGCCGGGGGTGATGTGCGGGACGAGGATGAAGCCGTCGGAGGCGTCGGACTGCACGAACTCGTTGATCGCCGCCGCCACGGTGGCCGGGGAGCCGACGAAGTTCTGCCGGTTGCCGGTGTGGATGACGAGGTCGCGGATCGACCAGTTGTTCGCCTCGGCCAGCTCGCGCCACTCACGGGCGATGGCCAGCGGATCGCGGTACATGCGTACCTGGGCGCGGCCCCGGGCGATGTGGTCCTCACTGACGTCGGGGTCGACGTCGGGCAGCGGGCCGTCCGGGTCGTATCCGGACAGGTCACGGTTCCACACGAACTCCAGGTGGCGGATCGCGGTGGCGCCGCTGACCTGCTGCCGGCGCACCTCGCGGGCCGCCTGCTCGGCCTCCGCGTCGCTGTCGCCGAGCACGAAGGTCGCCGCGGGCAGGATCAGCAGCTGGTCGGGGCGGCGGCCGTACCGGGCGAGGCGGCGCTTGACGTCCTGGTAGAAGGAGCGGCCGGTCTCCAGGGTGCCGTAGCGGCTGAAGATGGCGTCGGCCTCGGCGGCGGCGAACTCGCGGCCCTCGTCGGAGTCGCCCGCCTGGAAGATGACCGGGCGGCCCTGCGGGGAGCGCGGGACGTTGAAGCGTCCGTGGATGTCGAAGTGGCGGCCCTGGTGCACGAAGGCGCCGGCCTTGGCGTCGGACAGGAAGGTGCCGGTGGCCTGGTCGGCGACGATCTCGTCGCCGCGCCAGGAGTCGAACAGCTCGTGGGCGGTGGCGAGGAACTCCTGGGCGCGGCTGTAGCGCTCCTCCTGCGGCAGGAAGCCGCCGCGGCGGAAGTTCTCGCCGGTGAAGGCGTCCCAGGAGGTGACGACGTTCCAGGCGGAGCGCCCGCCGGAGAGATGGTCGAGGCTGGCGAACTGGCGGGCCACCTCGTAGGGCTCGTTGAAGGTGGAGTTGATGGTGCCGGTCAGCCCGAGGTGCTCGGTGACGGCGGCGAGCGCGGCGAGCACGGTGAAGGTGTCCGGGCGGCCGACGACGTCCAGGTCGTAGATCTTCCCGGCGTGTTCGCGCAGCCGCAGGCCCTCGGCGAGGAACAGGAAGTCGAACTTGGCCCGTTCGGCGGTCTTCGCGAAGTGCACGAAGGAGTCGAACTCGATGTGGCTGCCGGCTTTCGGATCGCTCCACACGGTGGTGTTGTTGACGCCGGGGAAGTGCGCGGCCAGGTGGATCTGCTTCAGCGGCTTGGTCATGGCGGTGGATTCCCTCCGGCTCAGGCGGTGGCGTAGCGGTTGGCGGGGCGGGCGAGGCCCAGCAGGCCGCGCAGGGTGCCGGCCTCGTAGGCGCGGCGGAAGGCGCCACGGCGCTGGAGTTCGGGTACCAGCCCGCGGGTGATGGCGGGCAGGTCGTGCCCGGCGACGGCCGGCCGCAGCCGGAACCCGGTCAGTCCGGCCTCCTGGAACTCCTGGAGCACGTCGGCGAGTTGGGCGGGCGTCCCGGTGAAGATCCGCGCGTCACTGGTGTACGGCTCACCGGCCAGGGCGTCCAGACGCTCCCGGCGGGCGGCGGCCGCGCCCGGGTCGTCGTCCAGGAAGACCACCAGGTCGGCGAAGACGTGCAGCGGCTGACCGGCCCGCCCGGCGGCCTGCTGTTCGGCGCGGATCCCGGCGACGATCGCCCGGGCCTGCCCGGTGTCGTGCGGGGTGACGTAGCCGACGTCGGCCTGGCGGGCCACCAGCCGGTTGGGGACGGTCCAGTGGGCGAGCGCCGTGACGGGCGGCTGGCCCTGCGGAGGGCGGGGGGTGATGGAGGGGCCCTTGACGCTGAAGTGTCGGCCCTCGAAATCGATGTAGTGCAGCTTGTCCCGGTCGATGAACCGACCGGTGGTCACGTCCCGGATCTCCGCGTCGTCCTCCCAGCTGTCCCACAGCCGCCGTATCACTTCAACGTGGTCGGCGGCCTCGTCGAACAGCTCGGTCACCACGTCCCGCGCGGCGGGGCTGTCGTAGGCGTCGACGCGTTCGATGGTGCGGCGGCCGAAGTGGGCGGCCTCGGCGGGCCGGGCGGAGATCTGCACCCGCAGGCCGGCCCGGCCGGAACTGACGTGGTCCAGGGTGGCGATGGCCTTGGAGATGTGGAACGGCTCGGTGTGGGTGGTGACGACGGTCGGCACCAGGCCGATGTGCGAGGTGAGCGGTGCGACGCGGGAGGCGATCAGGACGGCGTCGAGACGGCCGCGGACCTGGTCGGTGCGCTCGTCGGGGTCGAGGAAGTGGGAGGACTGCGGGCCGAGGCCGTCCTCGAACGTCACGAAGTCGAGCAGACCGCGTTCGGCCTCGGTGACGAGGCCGGCCCAGTAGCCGGCGGTGAACAGGTCGCGGGGCCGCGCCACCGGCTCGCGCCAGGAGGCGGGATGCCAGCCGGTGCCGTCCAGGGCGACGGCAAGGTGCACGGGGGCAGAGGGAGTCGAGGACACGAGGATGCCTTCCTGAAGGTCTGTGGGACACGCCGGCCCCGGGGAGCGACGGGGCGCGGGCGCGGCGGAGGCCGTGAGGGCGGTCGGCCGGAGAGGTCCGGCGGCCGGGCGTCAGGCGCGACAGAGGGCGCCGGCCACGCGCAGCAGATCGATGTGCGGCCGGGTGTGGAGGCGGACGGCGCGCGGGCTGCGGAGCACGGGCGTCACCTCCGGGGTGCGGGGCGCGGCGGTTGCCGCCGCGCCGGGGTCGTCGTGGGTGCAACGCCCGCTGAGGGCAGGGCTGTTCCCGGTGTCAGGAGTTGTCCAGCGGCAGGCCGGGCGGGTTGATCCGCGCTGTGGTGACAGCTTCGTTGGACAGGTTCCAGGCCTTGAGCCACTGCGCGTACTGGCCGTTCTGGATGAGGTGGTTGATGGCGTCGGCGACCGGCTTGGCCAGCCCGCTGTCCTTCTTCGTGGTGGCGGCGATCAGGCCCTGCAGGGTGGCGCCGGCCCCGGAGAAGGTGCCCGCGGTGCGGGTCGCCTGCGGGGTCTTCGCGGTCTGGGTGACGTGGTAGGCGATGCCCGGGTTGGGGCCGAAGTAGGCGTCGATCTTGCCGCTGCTCAGGGCGAGGTAGGTGCTGTTGTGGTCCTGGTAGTACTTGACGGTGAGCTTCTTGCCCTCGCTCTGGAGCTTCTTCTTCCACTCCAGCAGGATCCGCTCCTGGTTGGTGCCGCTGCCGACGGCGACGGTCTTCCCGGCGAGGCCGCGGTAGTCGCCGTCGAACGTCCAGGGGTCGGCCTTGGGGACCTCGAAGGCGAGGTTGTCCTGCCGGTAGGAGGCGAACTCGTACTTTCGCTTGCGTTCCTCGGTGTCGGTGACGTTGGAGAAGAGCACGTCGGACTTGCCGCTGTCGAGGCCGACGAACATGTTCTCCCAGGTGGAGTTGCGCAGTTCGGGCTTGAGGCCGAGGACCGCGGCGACCAGCCGGCCGAGGTCGGGTTCGGCGCCGGTGAGGGTCTTCTGGTCGCCGCCGACGTAGGCCAGCGGCGGGAAGCCGGACGGCAGGGCGCCGACGCCGACGCGGAGGGTGCCGCGTTCGCGGATCGCGGAGGGCACCTCGGCGCTGAGGGATTTCACCTCGGTCACCTTCACGGTGGTCTCCTGGGCGGCGCCGTTGGACAGCCGCCCCACGGTCACCGTCCCGGCGGCGGCGCTGTCGGCCGTGGTGGCGGCCTCGCTGTCCCCGCCGCAGGCGGCGAGCGAACCGGCGAGCAGCGCGGCGGCGGTCGCGGCGGTGAGGCCGCGCAGCAGGTGGCGTCGGGTGGCGTGGCTGGTCATGGCTGTCCTTGTCGCTGGGTGAACGGGGTGAGCGGAGGGGGACGACGGCCGTGCGGTCATACGGCGGCCTCGTGGCGGGCGCGGGCGCGCAGGCCGGTGAGTCCGGCGCGCACGCGCTGCAGCGGGGTCGGCGGCAGGGAGCGGGCGGCGCCGCGGGCGTAGTGGCGTTCGACGTAGAACTGCACGACGGAGACGGCGCTGGTGAGCAGCAGGTACCAGACGGTGACGACGAGCAGCAGCGGCACGATGTCGCCGGGGTAGGTGGAGCCCATGGTCTGCGCGGCGCCGAACAGGTCGAGCAGGGAGACGTAGAAGACCAGGGAGGTGCTCTTGACGAGGCCGATCAGCTGGTTGACGTAGTTCGGGACGATGGAGCGCAGCGCCTGCGGCAGCACGATCCGGGTGAACTGGCGGCTCCTGGGCAGGCCGAGGGCGGCCGCCGCGTCGTGCTGGCCCTGGTCGACGGAGAGGATGCCGCCGCGGACCACCTCGGCGGCGTAGGCGGCTTCGTTCAGGCTGAGGCCGACGACGGCGACGACCATGTCGGTCGCCAGCCGGGACTCGTCGAAGGTGAGGAAGGCCGGCCCGAAGGGCACCCCGAGGCTGAGGGTCTTGTACAGGGCGGAGAAGTTGTACAGGAACAGCAGGACGACGATGAGCGGGATGGACCGCAGCGCCCAGACGTACGTCCAGCTGACCAGCCGCAGCACCGGGCTCCTGGACAGCCGGGCGAGCGCGAGCAGGATGCCGCCGAGCAGGCCGAGGACCGCGCTGCAGGCGGTGACCTCCAGGGTGATGAGGAGGCCGTCGAGGATGGCGGGCCGGGAGAACCAGTAGCCGAAGCGGTCCCACTGGTAGAAGCTGTTGGTGGCCAGCCCGTGCACGAACTGGGCGAGCAGGACGAGCACGACGGCGGTGGCGACCCAGCGTCCGGGATGCCGCAACGGCACGACCCGCGGCGGGTGTTGCTTCACTGACGGTACGTCGGCTACGGGCGCTTCGGCGAGGGAGACGGCGGCGCCTGGGAGTTGGCTCATGGTGGGCTCCGGCGGGGAGTCGGCGGCGCCCTCGGCCGTGGCGGGCCGCGCGTCACCGCGTCCGGGCGGCGCGGGACGGCTGCGCGGCGGACGGGGCGGTGGCGCGGAGGGCGCACGGTACCGGGGGCTCGGGCGGGCGACGGCACACCGCGGGTGCGGGTGCGGCGGAGGAGCGCGGGGCGGACGGCTGAGGGGTCAGCCCCGGCAGCGGGCTCGGCCCGGTGCGGTACACAGTGCGCTGTTGACGCGCAGGAGATCGACGGCCCGGTCGGCGACCAGCGGGTTCGCGTACGGCCGCACGCAGCCCACGGCGCGGCGGGCCGCCGTGCTGGGAGCTGCGTGCATCATGTCACCGTCACTGTTCCGGCCCTCGGGGGCCTCGCGCTTACCGAAACGTCATCCGGTCCGGTCGTCACCTGGGGCACCCCACCGCGGAGCGAGGGTTGCCGGCCAGCGAGCCAGGGCTTGTCGCTGACACTCATGACCGTTCTGGGCCGTAATTAAGACAGCTGACCGAACCGCTGTCAACGGCCGTCCGTCTGCTGGGACCTGGTGTGGCGGGCCCAGTCGAGGATCTGCACGGCGGACCCGGCGGCCTCCAGACCTCGGCAACGGGTATGGTGACGGCGGCCGATGGAGTCGAGGTCGAGGTGGGCGCCGAAGGCCGGGTGGGCGGCGAGGCGGCGGGCGTGGGACCACAGGGCGGGATGGCCGGCGATGCGCTGCACGGCGGCGGCGTCGAGGTGATGCCGGTGCACGGTGTCGAGTTGCACCAGCGCCACCCACAACTCGACGTCCCCTGCGGTGATTTGCTCCCCGAGAAGATATCCCTCCGGCCCGCTCAGCAGCCGCTCGGCGTCGTCCAGCGAGGTGAGCAGCGTACGCAGGGACGCCGACCGCTCCGCCGGGTCTGCGGTCGCCGATCCGGCGCGCTGGGCGGCCTCCTCGATGCCCTCGGTGCACAGCCGCTCCACGGCCTCGATCCGGGCGGCGCCGGCGCGCGGGTAGAGCGCGGGGTGGCCGGAGGCGAAGTGCCGGTCGAGGTCGCGCATGATGTCGCGGGCGTGCGTGCTGACGATCCGCCCGGACCAGTCGTCGCTGAGCACGGGCGCGAGGGCCGGGCCCGGGTAGCGGTGGGCGCTGGCCTCGTACAGCGGGCGCAGCGTGGCGTGACCGCCGTCGGAGCAGTCCGGGACGGCGGGCAGGAAGGTGACCGGACAGCTCTCGCCGAGCCCGAGCAGGCTGTGCGTGACGGCGATGCGCAGCCCGTCGGGGCACGCGGTCGACACGTGGAGCCGGTAACGACGAGGCACGGCGTAGTGCCCACTGCGCGCGTCACGCCCGATCCGCCCGCGGAAGGCGGACGCGGACGGCGCGGAGGGGTGGGCGGCGAGCGGTGCGAGGGACATGGGTCTCCCGGGGGTCGGGCGCGCGGGGGCGCACGGGGGGTGGCGGCGGGACGGCTACTGGGGGCTGCCGGACAAGGTCGGCGGCGCGCAGCACCCGGCGAGCGATCGATACGGCAGCCGACGGTGCCCGAAGCGACGGGTGGCACGCGGACCCGGCGGCCTGGAGCACACACGGGGCACCGACGCACGGAACGCGGTCGCTTCCCCGGCGAGGGCCGCGGGCGCAGGCTCAGCCGGCCGGGCTGATGGCGCTGCAGACGCGCAACAGGTCGATGTGACGGCGGGAAGTGAGCAGGGGCGAACGGCCCGCCCGGGCGTGGGCCGGGAGCGGTGCACGAGTCCTCATGCCATTCCCTACCTGTTCACTAGGATTCCCTGCCCTGGAGTGTCGACCGGCCACGACCCACCGTCAAGGGGGCGTCCATCGGTTGGTCAGCGGGCGGGAAGGCGCGGCACGCAAAAAGGGCCCCCGCGGACTCTCGCCCGCGAAGACCCTTCGCACCGTCGGGACGACAGGATTTGAACCTGCGACCCCTTGACCCCCAGTCAAGTGCGCTACCAAGCTGCGCCACGTCCCGGTGCGTCGCACGCGGTGGACCGCGTGATCACGCAGGTAAACCCTACCCCACCCGCGCGGGTGCTCCCGCCGGGCGGGCGGGGCGGTCAGCCGGCGCCCGTGTACGCCGCCGTCGTGCGGTCGGCGGCCGCCCGGGCCCGGCGTTCGTCCTCGCCGCTCGCCACGTTCGCCGCGTACCAGGCCTCACTGCTCTCGGTGGAGAAGCGGCGCCCCTCCTCGGAGGTCATCCACGCCATGCCCTCGGCCGGATCGACGGGCCGGCCGGTCCTCAGGTGAAGGGTGAGGCCGACCAGCATCCCGTCCCAGCCGACGCCGACCGCGCCGGGCCCGAACTCCGCCCACTTGGTGTCGTCGACGTGGGCGATGTGGTCCAGCTCGAAGCGGGCCCGCCCCTCCCCCTCCGGGGTCAGCCGCAGCTCGATCCAGCTGGTCTCGCCGCCGTACTCCCAGGTCGCGGTGAAGCCCCTGGGCGGGTCGCAGTGCTCGATCGTGCCGCCGGCCTGGCCCTGCAGCTGGAAGCGGCCGCCCTCGCGCAGGTCGCCCTCGACCGGCAGGAACCAGTGGGGGATGCGCTCGGGGTTGGTGCAGGCGTCCCAGAGGTCGTCCAGCGGGACGTCGTAGGTCCGGCTCACGGTCACCACGCGGGCCTCGCCCGCCTTGAGGTCGCGGCGGCCGACCGTGCGGCGCACGCTGCCGATCTGGTGGGTCACGTCGATCACGGGGTGCTCCTCGGGGGTTCGTCGGTGCCGCGCAGCCGGCGTTCGCGGCGGCGGCGGCGAGGTCGGTGGCGAGGTCGTCCAGGTGCGGGGTCCAGAAGCGGCGGAAGCGGTACAGCCCTACTCATCTAAGCAGTGGCTGAGGTGAGGGAGCGCGCTGACCGAGGTCGAAGCGGAAGCGGCGAGGGCCGGGCCGTAGCGCGTACGCTGCGGTCCGGCCCTCGCCGTGGGCTGTCCCCGGCTACCTGACGCTCACCCGGCGGGGCGCTGCGCCGTCCAGGTGGACGACCACCGTGCTGAAGAAGCGCTGGACGGCGTCGTCGACACTGCGGATGAAGCCGGACTCGGCGTTGCCCCGGCCGCTCCCCATGCCCTTGGACAGCGACAGACGGAAACCGGTGATCCGCACACCGCTGTCCTTCGGCACCATGTCGCCGGGCTCGGGACGCAACCGCTCCAGCGTGCCCCGTGGGCCGCCGGCGTCCGAGTCGACCAGGGTTTCGACATGCAGGTCCGCCGGCGCCTCGGCCAGCCGGCGCACCAGCCGCTTGGCCCAGGACAGCGGGTAGCCCTGCTCGGGTGCGGGGATCTCCATGGAGGTGCGCAGTTTGCCGGTCCTCAGGTCCGCGCTGATCGCGAGGACCCCGGGCGTGCCCTCGATGCGCAGTTCGGCGTGGAGGCGGCCGTCCAGACAGAGCTGGTCGGCGAGGAGGCTGCGGCGGGCCCGCGGGTCCGTGCCGCGCCGAGTGCGCTGCACGGGAAGCACCTTCTGGCCGAGTTCACCGCCCAGCCGCAGGCAGACCTGGCGGATCAGCCGCTCCCAGCTCTCCACCACCTCCAGCGCCCGCGGGTCGCCCTGGCACAGCGTCTCGTCGTCGATGCCGTTGCGCACCGGGACCCAGGCCGAGCCCATGTTCTGGAACCCGTGGCAGCCGGAGTTCTCGTGCTGGAGGTAGTGGAGCAGTTCCTGGAGCAGCCAGGCGTGCGCGGCGTTGCCGACGCCCTCGTGCCGGATGAGGAGTTGCGCCTGGTGCGCCACCTCGGCCCAGGACAGGTGCCACAGAGCGACCTTGTGCTTGCGGCGGCCGTCGATCTTGACGTCGACGAGCGGTGTGCCCTCCAAGGCCACGTCGTTGGAGAGCGTGATCACCGCCTCGTAGCCGCGGCGCGCGGCGATGTCCATGTACGCCTGGACCTGTTCGTCCTTCAGGGGGTTGCCGTTGGTCTTCGTCTCGACCAGTGCGGTCCACAGCTTCCCCGCGCGCTCCACGCGGATGACTCCGTCGGGGCGCCGGGGGGTGTCCCCGTGCGGCAGGGAGACCTCGGTGAACGTCTCCATGCGCCCGGCCGGGGCGCCGAACGCCGCGGTGAGCCTGCGGCCGAACTCCGGCACCTGGGCCATCACCGACAGCAGGACCGAGGTGGCGCGCATCTCGCGATCACGGTCGCTCTTGAGGGCGGACACGGGAAAGAGCCTGGCCTGCCTCCAGGCGTCGTTCTCGGCGAGCGTCTTCGCCGCCACCGTGGGCAGGGTGATCTTCTTCTTCGCCGTACGCGGCCGGGCGGACGGCTTCCTGGGGGCCGGACCGTCCGCGGGCTGGCGCGGTGCGGGCACCGCCTCCAGCGTCGCCTGCGCGGACGGCGTGGCCGTGGTGTCCTGCCGTTCGTCGCTGCCCGCGTCGTCGAGCACTGTGGCCGCCGAAGTCGCGTCCGGTTCCTCCGCGTCGTCGACGTCGACGCCGAAGTCGGTGGCCAGACCGGCGAGACCGCTGTCGTAGCCCTGGCCGACGGCCCTGAACTTCCACTCCTGCGCGCGCCGGTACAGCTCGCCGAAGATGACGGCGCTGACGGAGCCGGCGTCGTCGATGGTGAAGCGCAGGAGGTTCTCACCGGCCGCGTCGGCCAACGTCACCCGGACGTCGTCCAGTTCACCGAACCGGGCGCCCCGGTGGCGGCTCGCGGCGACGACGATCCGCTCGATGCCGGACGGCACCGCGGTCAGATCGAAGACGATGCGGTCCTCGCTGCCGCCCTCCGTCGGCGTCTTGCCGAGCAACTGCACGCTGCCGTCGGCGGCCACCGGGTTGTTGTAGAAGTAGAAGTCCGCGTCGCTGCGGACCTTGCCGTTCGCGTCCAGCAGCAGCACGGACACGTCCGCGTCCCCCTCACCGGACGGACTGGCCCACCCCAGCGCGACGACGACGGATCCCACGTCTTCGCTCAGGGCTGCCAGCGATACGTTCGAGCCCTTGATCATTTCGTACACAAAGCCCCCCAGCCACCGCGCGCTCCCGGCGCGCGGACATCCCCTGCCCTACGGGCCTATCGAGCGACACGGTGTGACATGCCGCAGGCAGATGACTGTAGTGCCCACGCAGCCGGCCCGGGGCAGCCCTCGGCAAACGAGGCGGGAGCGGCTGCCGGCTCTACTTGATGACCGCGTTCGCCACCACCACCACGAAGCCCAGCAGCGCGTCCACCGCTCCGATGGCGAAGGCCGTCGGCCAGCTGCGGCTGGACCAGCGGGCCGTTGTCAGGCCGAGGAGGAAGAGGAGGGCGATGTTGAGAGCGAACGCCGGGTATTCGACGCCGTCGGGCGGCCACCAGCCCCAGCCGGCTCCCGCCAGCACCAGCACCGTCGGCAGGACGGCGGTGACCAGGGGCCACTCGTCGACGAGGGCGCGCAGGGCGTCCCAGCGGCGGTGCGGGCCGCGCTCGGCGATGTAGTGGGCGTAGCCGTGGGCCAGCGCGGAGGCGAAGGCGGTGATCAGCAGCCACAGGGCGTCGTAGCGGCGGCTGTGCGCGGAGGAGTGCCCGTACTGGGTGAGGGCCGCGACCATGGAGCTGGCCAGGACGGCGCCGTAGACACCGCCGAAGAGGATCATCTCGCGCGGGTCGTGGCCGCGCGGCGCGGCAGCCGTCGGCGGGGAGTCGGGGTCGGCCATGCCCTCACGATCACCCGGGCCGCGGGCGCCTGCCACTTGCCCGGATGGGGCGGGGGGCGAACCAACGCGTGCACGGTGCGTGCACGGTGCGACGATGTGTCCACTCGGCCAGGGCGAACGCGCACGACGATGTGTCCGCTCGGCCGGGGCGAACGCGCACACTGTGTCCAGCACCGCCGTCGCAGCCGTGCCGCTAGGGTCGCCGCATGATCCACAGCTTCGCACTGCACGTCCCCGACGCCGACCTCACGCCGGAGCCGCTCGACCCCGCCCAGATCGTCTCCGGCTCTCCCGAGGTGACCGGCAAGGTCGTGTGGGAGTCCGAGGACGGGCGCCAGGTCCGCGGCGTCTGGCAGATCACCCCCGGCGTGGTCACCGACACGGAGGCCGACGAGATGTTCGTCGTCATCAGCGGGTCGGCCACCGTCGAGGTCGACGGCGGACCGACCCTGCACGTCGGCCCCGGCGACATGGCGGTCCTGCGCGAGGGCGACCGGACGACGTGGACGGTGCACGAGACACTGCGCAAGGTGTACGCGATCGGGCTGTGACGCCCCGGTCGGATAAGCTCCTCCCGCTTCAAGATCGAAGATTGAGCAGGGGGGTCCCATGAAGATCGTGAGCGGGCTGGCGGCGCTGCTGGTCCTGGGCGCCGCGGCGCCGGCGGCGAGCGCGGCGGAGCCGAAGAATCTCCAGGTCATGTCGTGGAACATGTGCGGCAGCCAACGCGACAGCTGGCACTGCGCCGGCACCGGCACGCCGGAGCAGAAGACCGATGTGGTCAAGTACCACGTCGACCACGACTATGTGCAGGCGGTGCTTCTTCAGGAGGTGTGCGAGGACGACCTCACCCTGCTGATGGGCAAGCTCGGCGCGGGGTGGAGCAAGAGCTTCGCCCCCTACAAGTGGTCGCAGGACGGTGCGACCTGGAACAGCCGATGCGGCAACGACGGTCCGGACGACCGCGCCGACCGGATAGGCACGGCCATCGTGATCAAGGCGGGGATGGCCGACGCCACCTCCTATCCCCTCACCCAGCCGCGGACCGGGCTGAACCAGCCCTTCCAGTGCGCCACCGCGACCTGGTGGAACGTCAGGCTGTGCACGGTGCATCTGTCGCGCGCCGGCGTGAATCCGGACCACCCCGACTGGGACTACCGCGACGACCAGCTCAAGGACATCAAGAACGTCACCGCCGGCTTCCCCAAGGTGGTCTTCGGCGGTGACTTCAACAGCCTGGCCCCAGACCAGCCGGGCAACACCGACGCGTGGATCTGGCCCGCGGACCTGTACTCCCGGGGACCCGGCACCCCGGGGTACGTGGAGTGCGACCAGGACGGCGCCTCCCGTACCGGGCGGCCCACGCACGACGGCGGATGGAAGATCGACTACCTCTTCAGCAGTGAGCCGCGACGCTGGTGCGCGGTCGCCGAGTCGGCCTTCTCCGACCATCACGTCATGATCGAAAGCGTCAGCGTCGCCTGACCGGACAGGGCTGCGCGTGCCCGGCGTCCGGCCCTAGGTGGGCTGTCCCGTCGTCCCCCGCACCTCCAGATGTGGCGTGGTCAGCTGGACGCGGGCGGAGCCTTCCCGGTGCTCGAAGCGTTGGAGCAGGCAGCGGGCGGCGCGCCGGCCCACCTCGTGGCCGGCGGTGTCGACCGTGGTCAGCCACACGTGCCGGAGCCGGGAGATGCTCGTGTTGTCGTAGCCGGCCACGGAGACGTCCCGCGGCACGTTCAGTCCCAGCTCCGCGGCCGCCGTCAGCACGCCGACCGCCGTCATGTCGTTGACGGCGAAGATGGCGGTGGGCCGGTCGGGGCGGCTGAGGAGCCGGACCGTGGCCCGGTAGCCGCCCTCCTCCGTCAGGTCCCCGGGCTCGGCCAGCTGTTCGATCCCGTGCGCTACCACCGCGGACGCGTAGCCCTTCCGGCGCAGTTCGCCGACCGCGCCGTGCCCTGCGATGTGGGCGATCCGGCGATGGCCCAGCGTGACGAGGTGCTCCACGACGAGCCGGGCGCCCCGCTCGTCGTCGCCCGCCACCACGTCCACGCCCGGCAGCACCGGTTCCCGCGCTCCCGCGACCACCACCGGGAGCCGTTCGGCCACCCGCGCGAGGCCGGCCGGGTCGGGCAGCGTACCGACCACGACCAGGCCGTCGACCCCGAGGTCCAGGAAGGGTTCGGCGAGGTCGTGGCCCGCGCGGCGGCCGAGGCGGGCGTCGGAGAGCAGCATCTGCAGGCCGGCCGTGTGCAGCACGGAGTTGAGACCGTCGAGCAGTTCCACGAACCAGGGGTTGCGCAGGTCGTGCAGGAGCACCCCGACGGTGCGGGAGCGTCGTTCGCTCAGGGTGCGGGCCGCCGCGTTGGGCCGGTAGCCGAGCTCCCGCACCGCCCGGAGCACCGCGTCCCGCTTCTCGGGGCGCACCTGGCCGGAGCCCCGCAGCACGAGCGAGACGAGCGACTTGGACACCCCCGCCCGCTCGGCCACGTCACGGATCGTCGGCTGCCTCATGACGTGGACCGTTCCATGAAGCCCCCGGGTTGTCAAAGGGCTTGACAGCGGCGGTGGGCCCGCACAATGTGGCGGAAGAAGCTGGTTGGAACGGTCCAAACGTGAGAGGGCTGTCATGGCACGCACGCTCGGGGTCGCCGTCGTCGGGTTCGGCTGGATGGGACGGGTGCACACGCAGGCGTACGCGCGCGTACTCCATCACTTCCCCCTCCTCGGCCTGCGTCCGCAGCTGGTCGCCGTCGCCGAGGAGGTGCCGGGGCGGGCCGAGGAGGCCGCCGCGCAGTTCGGCTTCGCCTCGACGACCCGTGACTGGCGTGAGGTGGCCGCCGATCCCCGGGTGGAGGCGGTCAGCGTCACCGCGCCGAACTTCCTGCACCGCGAGATCGGCGTCGCCATGGCCGAGGCGGGCAAGCACCTGTGGATCGAGAAGCCCGTCGGTCTCGGCGCCGACGACGCCCGCGCGGTCGCCGACGCGGTCGCCGAGGCCGGCGTGCGGGGCGCGGTCGGCTTCAACTACCGCAACGCCCCGGCCGTCGAGGCGGCCCGCGAACTGATCCGCTCCGGGGAGCTGGGCGCGGTCACACACGTCCGCATCCGGCTCTTCAGCGACTACGCCGCCCACCCCGACGGTGCCCTGACCTGGCGTTACGAGCGAGAGCGCGGCGGCAGCGGGGTGCTCGGCGATCTCGCCTCGCACGGCGCCGACCTCGCCCGGTACCTGCTCGGCGACATCGCCTCCCTGACCGCCGACACCGCGATCTTCGTCCCTGAGCGGGCGCGGCCCGCCGGCGCCACCGCCGGCCACGCGCGTGCGAGCGGCGGCGCGCCCGGCCCGGTGGAGAACGAGGACTACGTCAGCTGCCTGCTGCGCTTCGCCTCCGGCGCCCGCGGCGTGCTCGAGGCCTGCCGGGTCTCCGTCGGTGAGCAGAACGCCTACGGCTTCGAGGTGCACGGCACCCGGGGCGCCGTCTTCTGGGACTTCCGGCGGATGAACGAGCTGGGCGTCAGCCGCGGTACGACGTACCAGGACCAGCCGGTGAGCACGGTGTACGTCGGCCCGGGCGCCGGCGAGTACGGCGCGTTCCAGCCCGGCGCGGCCAACGCCATGGGCTACGACGACCTGAAGGTCATCGAGTGCCACCGCTTCCTGCGCTCGATCGCCGAGGACACCGCGTACGGGGCGACGCTCACGGACGCCGTGCACAGTGCGACCGTGCTGGACGCGATGGCCCGCTCGGCCGCGAGCGGGGCGTGGGTGACACTCTCCGGCCAGGACGCTCCCCCGCCAGGTACCGGCGTCACGCCTCCCGGGTGAGCGCCCGCAGCCGTCGTACGCCGTCGGCGAGGGCGTCGGCGACGTCGCGCGGCGGGATGTCCGCGCCGCCCGCGCGGCCCTGGCTCGTGGTCCGGGCCAGCAGCGGCAGCTCGACCTGCACGCCCGGGCCGCCGGACATGTTCACCGGGTTGCGCGGGTTGAGGCCGCGCAGGGCGGCGGGGATCAGCGCCAGGTCGGTGACCGGTTCGAACCGCGGCCGCAGCGTCTGAAGGCCGCCCGCCAGGAGCCAAGCCGCGCTCCGGCCGGCGCCGCCGAGGAAGATCGAGCGGGGGGTGGCCGTCCGCAGATGCCCGTGCAGCGACACGACGACGTCGACGTGGGTGAGGAAGTGGTGCAGCAGGGCGCACGGGGCGGCCGCCATCCGCGCCGAGGTGATGTGCACCGGTTCCCCGTCGCACTGCCGGAACACCAGCCGCGACGCACCGCACCGATCCGCCAGCTCGTCGGCGAGTTCGCCGGTGCCGCCCTCGACGCTCGCGTGCAGCGCGAGCAGGCCGATGCCGTCGCCCGGGGTGAGCGCGGCCGTGAAGTCCACGCCCTCGATCCTCACGCGCTCGGTCCGCGTGCGCCCGGCCCCGGTCATAGGGCGGCCTGCGGCGGCATGTTGAAGGGGGTGACGACCTGGATCGCCGACGGCAGGGTGGGCCCGGCGGGTGGCAGCGCGCCGTGGGCCCGCATCACCAGGTGGCAGGCCTCTCGCAGGTCATGGCGCAGGTCGTGGTGGAGGACCGCGGACAGGCGGTGGTCCCGCAGCAGGCGGGTGTTGTCGTGGTCGAGGTCGTGCGCGATGAACACGGCGCACGCGCGGCCGAGGTCGGCGAAGGCCTGCAGCGTGGCGATGTTGCCGCCGCCGATCGAGTACACGGCACGGATGTCCGGGTCGCGTTCCAGGGCGGCGCGCACCAGGTCGTACTGGGTGGCGTCGAGCCCCTGGCCCTCGGCGATCTCGACGAGGACGCGCCCGGGGTGCCGGGCGCGCATGGCGCTGCGGAAACCCATCTCGCGCTCCTCCTCGTTGCGGAAGAAGCCGCTGCTGAGGCTGGTGAGGACGTTGCCGGGCCGGTCGCCGAGCCACTGGCCCGTCAGATAGGCGGCGGTGGCGCCCGCGGCGCGGTTGTCGATGCCGACGTAGCCGACGCGGGTGCTGGCGGGCAGGTCGGTGGCGAGCGTGACGACGGGGATGCCGGCGGCGGTGAGACGGCCGACGGCGGCGGTGATCTCGGGCACGTCCGGCGCCTTGAGCAGCACCCCCTGGGAGCCCCGGCGGGCGATCCGGTCCAGGACGCGGACCTGTTCCTCGACCGGCCCGGTCTCGCGGAAGTGGAAGCGGGAGCGCAGCACGGCCGGGTGCAGGGACGGCAGCTCCGCCTCCAGGGCGGCGCGTACGGCGGTGGAGAACCGTTCCGGCGCCTGCATCACGATGTCGATCATGAAGGTGCGGCCGATCAGCCGGACCTGGGTGCGCTGCCGGTCCAGGTCGGCGATGGCCCGGTGCACCTCCTGCGCGGTGGACGCGCGGACCCCGCCGCGGCCGTTGAGCACCCGGTCGACCGTGGCCTCGCTCAGACCGGCCTGACGTGCGATCTCCTTGAGCGGGAAGGGGTGGCCCACGGTCGGCTCCTTGAGGGGTTTTTGATGGCTGCCTGCCGGTTGTTCGCCGTGTTTGTCCTGACAAGAATGACAGAGCCGCGTGACTCCGTGACCCGCACCTCGCGCCGTCGGCCACGCGTCACGTGATGAACGAAGGGACCGCGATGTCCGCCACCGCACCGCAGCGCGCCTGGCTGTCCGAGCCGGACTGCGACCTGACCGCCTTCCGCACCCTGATCGAGCGGACCACCGGCCCCGCCGACTGTCCGCACGCCGCCGCCGTCGAGCACAACGTGCCGCTCTACGACGCCGGGCAGCTCGGCTCCGGCCGCGAGATCCAGGCCGAGATCGTCCACGTCCTCGCCGACGGCCCCGGGATCGCCGTCTTCCGGGGCGCCTTCCCGGACCCGTCCGTCGTCGACCGGCTCACCGCCGTCTTCGAGGCGCTGATCGCCGAGCAGCGCGCCGCGGACCGGACGCCCAGTGACCACTTCGCACGCCCGGGCGCCAACGACCGGGTGTGGAACGCCCTCCAGAAGGCCGCGCTGCGCGACGCGGAGGCGTTCGCCGACTACTACGCGAACGACGTCGTGGCGCTGGCCTCGCGGGCCTGGCTCGGCCCCGGCTACCAGGTCACCTCCCAGGTCAACGTCGTCAACCCGGGCGGCGCGGCGCAAGACCCGCACCGCGACTACCACCTGGGCTTCCTCGCGAACGACACCGCCGCGGCCTATCCGGCGCACGTGCACCGCCTCTCCCCCGTGCTCACCCTGCAGGGCGCCGTCGCCCACTGCGACATGCCGGTGGAGTCCGGGCCGACGCTGTACCTGCCCTACTCCCAGCTGTACGAGCCCGGGTACCTGGCGTGGCGGCTGCCGGAGTTCCGGGCGTACTTCGCTGAGCACCATGTGCAGGTGCCGCTCGCCAAGGGCGACGCCGTCTTCTTCAATCCGGCCCTCTTCCACGCGGCCGGCACCAACCGCTCGGCGGACATCCGGCGCACGGCCAACCTGCTCCAGGTGTCCTCCGCGTTCGGCCGGGCCATGGAGAGCGTGAACCGCGAGGCCGTCGTCGACGCCGTCTATCCGGTGCTGCTCAAGCGCAAGGCCGACGGGGCGGGCGAGCAGTGGCTGGAGCAGGTGATCGCCGCGAGCGCCGAGGGCTATCCCTTCCCCACCGACCTGGACCGCGACCCGCCGGTGGAGGGGCTCGCGCCGCCCTCGCAGGCCGATCTGGTGCGCCGCGCGCTCGCCGAGGAGTGGAGCCCTGAGACACTTCGCGCCCAGCTGCGCGCCGGCGCCGAGCGGCGCACGAGCTGACGCGCGGATGAGGGAAGCCGACACGGAGACGAAGGGAGCCGGGGACAGGGATGGGACTGCTCGACGACAAGGTGGTGCTGGTCAACGGCGGCAGCCAGGGCGTCGGCGCGGCCGTCGCACGGGCCGCGGTCCGTGAGGGCGCGGTCGTCGCCGTCACCGGGCGCCGCCCCGAGCCCGGCGAGGCGCTGGTCGCGGAGCTCACGGCCGGCGGCGGCAAGGCGCTGTACGTGCGGGCCGACCTGGCCGACGCCGGGCAGGCCCGGGCGGCCGTGACCGCGGTGGTGGACGCCTGGGGCCGCGTCGACTGCCTGGTGAACTCCGCCGGGCTGACCGCGCGCGGCACGCTGCTCGACACCACGCCCGAGCTGTTCGACCAGCACATCGCCGTCAATCTCAAAGGGCCGTTCTTCGCGATGCAGGCGGCCGTCGCCGACATGCTGGCCCGCGGGGCGCCCGGCACGATCGTCAACGTCATCACGTCGTCGGCGCACGGCGGGCAGCCCTTCCTCGCGCCGTACGTGGCCGCGAAGGCGGGGCTCGCGGGGCTGACCCGCAACGTCGCGCACGCCCACCGCTACGACCGCGTCCGGATCAACGGCCTGAACATCGGCTGGACCGCGACCGAGGGCGAGGACGCCACCCAGCGGGCCTACCACGGGGCGGGTGACGACTGGCAGGAGCAGGCGGCGGCGCGGCTGCCGATGGGGCGGCTCGGCCGGCCCGACGAGATCGCCGACTTCGTGGTCTTCCTGCTGTCCGACCGGTCCGGGGTGGTCACCGGCTCGGTGATCGACTGGGACCAGAACGTCCTCGGCGGACTGGACTGACCGCCACACTCATCTTTCGTCGTCTCCAGGAGCATCATGCGTATCGGAATCCTCGGCCTCGGCCGCATCGGCGCCTTCCACGCCGAGACCCTGTCCGGGCTCGATGCCGTCGAGTCCCTCGTCGTCACCGATCCCCTGGCGGACGCCGCCAAGGCCGCCGCGGAACGGTTCGGCGCCGAGGTCGCCGACTCGCCCGAGGCGCTGCTGGCCTCCGGGGTGGACGGCATCGTCGTCGCGGCGGCCACCGACGCCCATCCGGCGCTGATCCGGGCCGGGGTGGCGGCCGGTGTGCCCGTGTTCTGCGAGAAGCCGGTCGCCCGCACCATCGCCGAGGGCGTCGAGGTGCTGCGCGCCGTGGAGGGCGGCGACGTGCCGGTCCAGATCGGCTTCAACCGGCGCTTCGACGCCGGGTTCGCCGCCGCGCGCGCCGCCGTCCGGTCCGGGGAACTCGGCACGCTGCACACCGTGCGGTCGACCACGCTGGACCCGGCGCCGCCGCCGGCCGCCTACATCGCCGCGTCCGGGGGCATCTTCCGGGACTGCTCCGTGCACGACTTCGACATCATCCGCTGGGTGACCGGCCGCGAGGTCACCGAGGTGTACGCCGTGGGCGGCAACCGGGGCGCCGACTACATCCGGCAGGCCGGCGACGCCGACACCACCGGCGCGCTGCTCACCCTCGACGACGGCACCATCGCGGTGGTGTCCAACTCCCGGCACAACGCCCGGGGTTACGACGTCCGCATGGAGCTGCACGGGTTCACGGACTCCCTCGCCGTCGGCCTCGACGACAAGCTGCCGCTGCGCTCGGCCGAGCCCGGCGTCACCTTCCCCTCCGGCGTCCCGCACGACTTCTTCATGGACCGCTTCGCCGCCGCCTACCGCGCCGAACTGGCCGCGTTCACCGAGCTGATCGCCGGGACCCGGCCCTCGCCGTGCACGATCGCGGACGCGCTGGAGGCGGGCTGGATCGCGGAGGCGTGCACGCTGTCCCTGCACGAGCACCGGTCGGTGACGCTCGCGGAGGTCCGCGACGCCTGAACCGTGACGGGACCGGGCCGGGCCGGGTGGCGGCCGAGGAGCGTGGCGCCTCAACTCCCGGCCGGCCCAGGGCAGGTGACCTCGACGACGCACTGCACCTTGACCCCGGCCCGGGCCAGGCCAGGTGACCACGAAGGCGCACGCACCTTGTCCCCGGCCGGTGTTCCGGCCGGGGCTCAGCCGTTGCCCTCCCCCGACGTCACCGCGCCGCCGGTTCCGCTGGCAGGTTGAAGACGTGGTTCGGGGAGACGATCTGTGTCACGGTCCGGCCGAAGAGGGTGCTGGGCTCCTCGCCCTTGTAGTTGATGTCGGTGTTGAGCACCACCACGACCGTCGCCTTGGCGGACGGCAGGTAGATGGTGAGGGACTCGTAGCCGGGCAGGGAACCGTTGTGCCCGATCCAGCCCTGCACGTTGAAGATGCCGAGTCCGTAGCCGGCGCCCGGGATGGTGGTCGCGGGTGTGATCAGCCGCTGCTTCTGCGTGGCGGGGCTGACCATGTCACCGCCGTTCGGCAGTTTGCCGGTGGCCACCGTGCGGGCCCACACCCGCAGGTCGTCCAGCTGGGAGATCATCGCGCCGGCCGCCCAGCCCCAGGAGGGGTTCCAGTCGGCGGAGTCCTCGACCTTCCCGGTCGCCGTCTGGTTGGTGTAGCCCTGCGAGTGCGGCGTCGGGAACTCGCTGCCGGTCGGGAACAGCGTGTGCTTCAGGCCGACCGGGTCGATGATCTTGTGCTGGATGTACTGGTCCAGCTTCTGCCCGCTCTGCTTCTCGACGACCAGGCCGAGCAGGACCAGGTTGGTGTTGCAGTAGTAGAACTGCCGGCCGGGCGGGAAGAGCACCGGGTGCTTGAAGGAGTAGGCGAGCAGTTGCTGCGGGGTGAAGGCGCGCTTCGGGTCGGAGGTGAGCGCTTTGTAGAAGCCCTCGTCCGCGGAGTAGTTGAACAGCCCGCTGCGCATGCCGGCCAGCTGCCGGATCGTGATCTTGTTGCCGTTGGGCACGCCGCTGATGTACTTGTCGATGGTGTCGTCGAGGCCGATCTTGCCCTGGTCGACGAGTTGCAGGACGGCCGTGACGGTGAAGGTCTTCGTCTCGCTGCCGATCCGCATGTACAGGTCGGGCGTCATCTTCCGGCCGGTGGACTTGTCGGCGACGCCGAAGGATTTGACGTACTGCCCCTTGTCGGGCGTCCACACGCCGACGGTCACGCCGGGGATGTTCGCCTGGTGCATCACCCGCTGTACGGCGACGTCGAGTTGCCGCCGCACGGCGGGCGTGAGCGAGCGGACGTCGTTGCCGGACGGGGACGGAGAGGTGGACGGGGACGCGGACGGGGACGCGGAGGTGGGCGACGCCCCGGTCGGGGACGGAGACGCCGAGCCGGGCGAGGCCGGCGAGGTCGCAGCCGACGAGGACGGCGAGCCGGGCGGATAGCCGGGCGGGGACGGCGGCGTGGGGGCCGCGGTCGGCTGTGCGACGGCCACGCCGGCCGCGGCCGGCGCCGCGAGGATGCCCAACGCGGCGGCGACGACCGCTGACCTGCGCAGTCGGGTGGAAGCGTACGACATGGGCCTGCTCCCCGGATCAACGGCGGGAGGGAACGTCCCGCGAACGTCGTGGAAGGCGGCGGGACAGCGGCCGCCGCACAGGCCGACGGCCCTGGTGTACCAGTGGCCCCATGGGTCACACCGGCTACCACCAGCATAGGAGCGCCCGCCCACCGCGTCCTGTCGGGCCGCGGGCGCTGCGCCGCCCCCTCCCCGGGGTGGGCTCAGGCCCCGCAGGAGCGCAGGAAGCGCCGGGTGCGGACCGCGATCGGCAGGGGCCTGTCGGGCTCGCAGGGGTACATGTCCTGCTCGACGATGGCGAACAGGTCCACGCCCAGCTTCTGCGCCGCCACCAGCACCGGCTCCAACTCCGGCACCCCGGACGGCGGTTCGCACATCACTCCACGCCGCACCGCCGGGCCGAAGGGCACCTCGTGCGCCACGACCTCGGCGAGGATCTCCGGGTCGACCTGCTTCAGGTGCAGATAGCCGATCCGCTCGCCGTAGGTCTCGATGAGCCGGACGCTGTCGCCGCCGCAGTAGGCGTAGTGCCCGGTGTCCAGGCAGAGGTTGACCAGCTCGGAGTCGGTGGAGTCGAGGAAGCGCTCGACATGGGCCTCGGTGTCGATGTGGGTGTCGGCGTGCGGGTGGACGACGATGTCCAGGCCGTACGTCTCCTTCACCTCGTGTCCGAGCCGTTCCATGCCCTTGGTGAGGTACGCCCACTGCTCGGTGGTCAGCTCCGGCGGCTCCAGGATCTCGGCGGTCTTGTCGTCGCGCCAGAAGGACGGGATGACGACGAGGTGCCGGGCGCCCATGGCCTGGGTGAGGGCCGCGACCCGGGCGACGTGCTCCCAGGTGGCGTCCCACACCGACAGGCCGCGGTGCAGGGCGGTGAAGACGGTGCCCGCGGACACCCGCAGGCCGCGGGCCCGGACCTCGTCGGTGAGCCGGGCCGGGTCGGTGGGCAGGTAGCCGTAGGGGCCGAGCTCGATCCATTCGTAGCCGGCCTCGGCGACCTCGTCGAGGAAGCGCTGCCAGGGCACCTGCGCGGGATCGTCGGGGAACCACACGCCCCAGGAGTCGGGGGCGGAGCCGACCCGGATGCGGCTCAGAGCAGCGGGCATGTCAGGGGGTTCCTTCCGGCGCAGGGGCCGCCGCGGGGGCGGAGAGGTCCGGCGTCTCGGGCAGCCCCTCCACGTCGACGCCCCGGACCTGCGAGAGTTCGTGCTTGAGGGCGGCGAGTTCGGTGCCGCCGGCCATGTGGTTGGTCAGTTCCTCGAGGCTGACCTCGCTGCGGGCGGCGGACAGCTCCAGGGTGCCCAGCCGCAGCACGTTGAAGTGGTCGCCGACCATGTAGGCGTGGTGGGGGTTGTGGGTGATGAAGATGACGCCGAGGCCGCGGTCGCGGGCGGCGGCGATGTACTTCAGGACCACGCCGGACTGCTTGACGCCGAGGGCGGCGGTCGGCTCGTCCAGGATCAGCACCCGGGCGCCGAAGTAGACGGCGCGGGCGATGGCCACGCACTGGCGCTGGCCGCCGGAGAGGGTGCCGATGGGCTGTTCCAGGTCGTCCAGGACGATGCCCATGTTGCGCAGCTCCTGGTCGGCCGTCTTCTTCATGCGGCCGATGTCGAGGCGGCGGACGGGCCAGGGGCCCTTGGTCATCTCGGACCCGAGGAAGAAGTTGCGCCACACCGGCATCAGCGGGACGGTCGCGAGGTCCTGGTAGACAGTGGCGATACCGCGGTCGAGGGCCTCGCGCGGGGTGGTGAAGCGCACCGGCTGCCCGTCCACGAGGAACTCGCCCTCGGTGTGCTGGTGCAGCCCGGAGATGATTTTGATGAGGGTGGACTTGCCGGCGCCGTTGTCGCCGAGGACGCAGGTCACCCGGCCGGGCAGGACGTTCAGGTCCACGCCGTGCAGGGCGCGGATGTTGCCGTAGGACTTGCCGGCCGCGCGCAGTTCGACGAGGGGGGCGTCCTTCTCGGGCACGGTGTCCGCGAGGATCGCGCCGTGGGTTCCGCTGGTGGTCATGTCACCTCACCTCCGTGTCGCGGTGCGCTGCACGTACAGGTTGATCAGGACCGCGCCGAGGAGCATCACCCCGAGGAAGGCCTTGAACCAGTCCGGGTTCCAGCCCGCGTACACGATGCCCTGGTTGACCATGCCGAACATGAACGCGCCGAAGACCGGGCCGATCGCGGAGCCGTAGCCGCCGGTGAGCAGGCAGCCGCCGATGACGGCCGCGGCGATGTAGATCAGCTCCTGGCCGACGCCCTCGCCGGACTGCACGGTGTTGAAGGAGAACAGGTTGTGCATGCCGACGAACCAGGCGCCGAAGCCTACGGTCATGAACAGCGTGATCTTCGTGAAGTTCACGGGTACGCCGACGGCCCGGGCGCTGTCCTTGTTGCCGCCGACGGCGAAGATCCAGTTGCCGTACTTGGTGCGCAGCAGCACCCAGGTGGCCAGCGCGGCGAAGACGAGCCACCACACCACCGTGACTTTCACCTGGACGCCGCCGACGTCGAAGGAGGAGGCGAAGACCTTTCTCGCCTGGTTGAAGCCGTCCATGTCGCTGATGTCGTCGGTGGCGACGTTGCCGGTGACGAGTTTGGTCACCGCGAGGTTGACGCCCTGGAGGATCAGGAAGGTGCCGAGGGTGACCAGGAAGCTGGGCAGCCCCGTTCTCACCACCATCCAGCCGTTGAAGGCGCCGATGCCGAGGGAGACGATCAGTGCCACGACCACGCCGCTCCACACGTTCATGCTCAGCTGGAAGCTCAGCATGCTCGCGGTGAGCGCCGAGGTGATGACCGCGACGCCGGCCGACAGGTCGAACTCGCCGCCGATCATGAGCAGTGCCACCGGCAGCGCCATGATGCCGATGGTCGACGACTGGTAGAGCACCGTGGCCATCGAGCTGCCCTGGCGCACGGTCGGCGCCGCGATCAGGAAGAAGACCAGGACGGCCACGGCGCCGAGGAAGACGCCGACCTCGGGCCGCGCGAGCAGCCGGAACACCAGGGAGCGCTGCCGGGTGCGGCCGTCGGACTCCTTGCGGCCGGGGGCCGGCGGTGTCCCCACCGCCGGCGCAGCCTGCTGGGTCATACGATCACCGGGTGCCCTTCGCGGCGAAGCCGGCGACCTGGTCGACGTTGGACTTGTCGACGAAGGCCGGGCCGGTGAGCACCGGCTGCTCGCCGCCGCCGCTGTAGTTGCCGTTGTTCTTGTAGAGCCACAGGGAGTCGACGGCCAGGTAGCCCTGGAGGTAGGGCTGCTGGTCGACGGCGAACTGGATGGTGCCGTTCTTGATGGCCTTGGTGAGGTCCTTGTTGAGGTCGAAGGTGGCGACCTTGGCCTTGCTGCCGGCGTCGCCGACCGACTGCACCGCGGTCAGCGCGAAGGGGGCGCCGAGGGTGACGACGTAGTCGATGCCGGTGTCCTGCTTGAGCTTGGCGGTGATCGTCGACTTCACGGACGGCATGTCGGTGCCGTTGACGTACAGGTTCTGCACGGAGCCGGAGAAGGTCTTCTTGACGCCGTCGCAGCGCTGGGTCAGGCCGATGTTGCCCTGCTCCTGGATGACGCAGACGGCGTTCTTGGCGCCCACCTCGTTGAGCTTCTTGCCGAAGGCCTCGCCGGCGACGGTCTCGTCCTGGCCGAAGAACTCCAGCAGGCCGAGCTTCTTCCAGTCGCTGACACCGGAGTTGAGCCCCACGACGGGTATGCCGGCGCTCGTGGCCTTGGCGACGGCGCCCTTCATGGCGTCCGGTTTGGCGAGGGTGACGGCGATGCCGTCGACCTTCTGGTCGATCGCGTTCTGCACCAGGTTGGCCTGGTTGCCGGCGTTGGGGTCGGCGGAGTAGATGAGCTTGATGTTGTCCTTGGCGGCGGCGGCCTCGGCGCCCTTGCGGACGATGTCCCAGAAGGTGTCGCCGGGCGACTGGTGGGTCACCAGCGCGACCGTCATCCGCGGAGTGCTGGCCTTGCCGGCGGAGGCCGCGGCCCCTCCTTCTTCGGCCTTCTTGCCGCCGGAGCTGCTGGAGCAGCCCGCGACGGCCAGGGCCGCCGCCGCGGCCAAGGCCACGACCGGGGCGAGTCTGCGGGAGTGAGAAGAGCGGTCCATCTTTCCTGCACCTCACTGTGCGACGTGTGCGACGGGGGAAAGGGAGGGGATCGGGAGCCCGGGTGATTCGGCTGTTGCGCTGGGACGGGATACAAGTCGCTGCGACGCCCGCTGTCAATACTTTGTTAAGACATCATTTCACAACAAGGTCCGAATGTAAGTACAAACTATTGACAGTGCCGGCTCCCGGCACCTACACCTGGGAGGCGGCAGGCACGCCGGTACGGGCCGATCCCTACCCCAGGGGCGCGGGCGTAGCCCTGACGCGGAAACGGAGCGACGTGTTGACTCTCAGCATCCCCGACCTCGTCACGGTTCGCGCGCGGCACCCGGAGGCCGTCGCCGAGGCCGCCGCCCGCCGCGTCCGACGGCCGCTGCTGAACGGCTCCGGCCGCCTGATGATCGTCGCCGCCGACCACCCGGCCCGCGGCGCGCTCGCCGTCGGCGACCGGCGCCTGGCCATGGCGAACCGGGCGGACCTGCTGGAGCGGCTGTGTACGGCGCTGTCGCGGCCCGGGGTGGACGGGGTGCTCGCCACCGCCGACGTCCTGGAGGACCTGCTGCTGCTCGGCGTGCTGGACGGCAAGGTCGTGATGGGCTCGATGAACCGCGGGGGGCTCGCGGGCGCCCGCTTCGAGATGGACGACCGGTTCACCGGGCACCGCGCCACCGACCTCGACCGGCTGCGCTTCGACGCCGGCAAGCTGCTGCTGCGCATCGACTACGACGACCCCGGCTCGCTCACCACGCTGGAGGCCACCGCCCGCGCCGTCGACGAGATGGCGGCCCTGCGCCTGCCGGTGTTCGTCGAGCCGTTCCTCTCCCGTCGGGTGGCCGGCCGGGTCCGCAACGACCTGGGCGCTGAGGCCGTCACCCGGTCCATCGCCATCGCCTCCGGCCTCGGCGGCACCTCCGCCTACACCTGGCTCAAGCTGCCCGTCACCGACGACCCCGACGACATGGGCGAGGTGCTGCAGGCCTCGACCCTGCCCGCCGTACTGCTCGGCGGTGACGTGGGCGACGACCAGGACGCCGCCTACGAGCGCTGGCGCAAGGCGCTCGGACTGCCCACCGTCCACGGCCTGGTGGTGGGCCGCTCGCTGCTCTACCCGGCCACGGGCAGCGTGGAGGAGGCGGTCGACACGGCCGTCGGTCTGCTGTGAACCGCCCGCCGGGGAAGCCTGTCGTAGGACGCGTGCTGTGAAACGGAGGAGTTCATGACGTACCACCTGCCCGCGGGCAAGGCGGCCGGCGGTCCCTACGCCGTCGACATCGGCCCGGAGAAGGCCGGCTGGGGGTACTCCGCCCTGCGGGTGCTGGAGCTGCCCGCCGGGGGTGCGCACACCTTCGACACCGGCGACAGCGAGTGGATCGTGCTGCCGCTCGCCGGCTCCTGCACCGTCGCCGTGGCCGACGACTTCGGTCACAGCACCTTCGCGCTGGCGGGCCGGGTGGACGTCTTCGGCTCGGTCAGCGACTTCGCCTACGCGCCGCGCGACGCCCGCGCCACCGTGACCTCCGCGGCCGGCGGCCGCTTCGCGCTGACCGGCGCCCGCTGCGCCCGCCGGCTGCCCGCCCGCTACGGCCCCGCCTCCTCGGTCCCGGTCGAGCTGCGCGGCACCGGCGCCTGCTCGCGCCAGGTCAACAACTTCGCGGCCGCGGGCGTCTTCGACTGCGACAAACTGATCGCGGTGGAGGTGCTGACCCCCGGCGGCAACTGGTCCTCCTTCCCGCCGCACAAGCACGACGAGCACCGCCCGGGCGAGGAGTCGGTGCTGGAGGAGATCTACTACTTCGAGTTCGCCGCCCACGGCAGTACGCCCGGTCTCGGCTACCAGCGGGTCTCGCCGTCCGGTCCGGGCCGGGAGACGGACGTGCTGGCCGAGGTCCGCGACGGCGACGTCGTGCTCATCCCGGACGGCTGGCACGGGCCGTCCATGGCGGTGCCGGGCCACCACATGTACTACCTCAACGTCATGGCGGGCCCCGGGGCCGAGCGGTCCTGGCTGATCTGCGACCACCCCGACCACGCCTGGATCCGCAAGACCTGGTCCGGGCAGAGCGTCGACCCCCGACTCCCCCTCTACACCGCACCGGAGACCTCCCGATGAGCGCCCGCACCCTCCGTCTGACCACCGCCCAGGCCCTGGTGCGGTTCCTCGCCGCCCAGTACACCGAACGCGACGGTGTGCGCCGCCGGCTGATCGCCGGCACCTGGGGCATCTTCGGTCACGGCAACGTGGCCGGGATCAGCCAGGCCCTCGTCGAGTACGGGGACGTCATGCCGTACCACCAGGGCCGCAACGAGCAGGCGATGGTGCACGCGGCCGTCGCCCGCGCCCGGCATCTCAACCGGCTGTCCGCCATGGCGGTGACGACGTCGATCGGGCCGGGTGCCACCAACCTCGTCACCGGAGCCGCCCTCGCCACGATCAACCGCCTGCCCGTGCTGCTGCTGCCCGGCGACTACTTCGCCGCGCACCCCGCCGACCCGCTGCTCCAGCAGCTGGAGCACCCGGTGGAGGCGGACGTGTCGGTCAACGACACCCTGCGCCCGGTCTCCCGCTACTTCGACCGGATCACCCGGCCCGAGGCCCTGATCGTGAGCGCGCTGCAGGCCGTGCGGGTGCTCACCGACCCGGCCGAGACCGGCGCGGTGACGCTGGCCCTGCCGCAGGACGTGCAGGCGGAGGCGTACGACTGGCCGGTGGAGTTCTTCGCCGACCGTGTGTGGTTCGTACGGCGGCCGGCGCCGGACCCGATCGAACTCGCCGAGGCCGTCCGTGAGATCCGGGCCGCGTCCCGCCCGCTGATCGTCGCGGGCGGCGGCGTCCACCACAGCGAGGCGGAGGAGGCGCTGCGCGCGCTGGTGGACGCCACCGGCATCCCGGTCGCCTCCACCCAGGCCGGGAAGGGCTCCCTGCGCTACGACCACCCCGCCGACGTCGGCGGCATCGGCCACACCGGCACGGCCGTGTGCGACGACCTCGCTCGCACCGCCGACCTGGTCATCGGTGTCGGCACCCGCTACTCGGACTTCACGACCGCCTCCGGCACCCTCTTCCAGAACCCCGGCGTGCGGTTCGTGAACCTCAACATCACCGCCTTCGACGCGCACAAGCTGGCGGCGCGCACACTGGTCTGCGACGCGCGCGGCGGTCTGGAGAAGCTGACGGCGACGCTCGCCGGGCACCGCGTGGACGCGGCGTACGAGGCGGAGTACCGGGCGGGCAAGGAGCGCTGGGAGCGGGTCGTCCAGAGCGCGTTGCACGCGCCGGACGACAGCGCGGTGCCGACGCAGACGCAGGTGCTCGGCGCGCTCGACGGGGTCGTCGGCGACACGGACGTGGTGATCAACGCGGCCGGTTCGCTCCCCGGTGACCTGCACAAGCTGTGGCGGGCGCGCAGCCCGCGCCAGTACCACCTGGAGTACGGCTACTCGTGCATGGGCTACGAGATCCCCGCCGCGATCGGCGTGCAGCAGGCGGCGCCGGACGCGGTGGTGTGGGCGCTGGTCGGCGACGGGACGTATCTGATGATGCCGACGGAGATCGTCACGGCGGTGCAGGAGGGGCTGCCGGTCAAGCTGGTGCTGATCCAGAACCACGGCTACGCCTCGATCGGCGGGCTGTCGGAGGAGACCGGTGGCGAGCGCTACGGCACCGCCTACCGTCACCGGGCCGCCGACGGCACGTTCACCGGGCCGCCGCTGCCGGTCGATCTCGCGGCGAACGCGGCCAGTCTCGGCATGGAGGTGCTGCGCGCCAAGACGGTGGCCGAGCTGCGTGAGGCGCTGGCCGCGGCGCGCACCGCGGACCGGCCGACCTGCGTGTACGTCGAGACCGATCCGGCGCCGACCGCTTTGGGAGCCGAGGCCTGGTGGGACGTGCCGGTCGCCGAGGTGGCGGGCCGTGAGGCGGCGGTGGCCGCCCGCGCGCGGTACGAGCAGCGGGTGGCGGACCGCCGCCGCCATCTGTGAGGGGGGTGTCATGACGCGGTCCCGCGCCGCGGGGTCCGGCACGGACGGGGTGGACTTCGACCTGGACCGGGCCAGTCCGGTTCCGCTCTACCACCAGCTGGCCCAGCAGTTGGAGGCGGCCATCGGGCGTGGCGTGCTCGTCCCGGGCAGCCTGCTGGGCAACGAGGTCGATCTGTCCGCCCGGCTCGGCCTGTCCCGCCCCACGGTCCGCCAGGCGATCCAGTCCCTCGTCGACAAGGGCCTGCTGGTGCGGCGCCGCGGGGTGGGCACCCAGGTGGTGCACCGGCAGGTCCGCCGCCCGCTGGAACTGAGCAGCCTGTACGACGACCTGGAGGCGGCCGGGCAGGGTCCCTCGACGCGGGTCGTGCGCAACGAGCGGGGTCCGGCGAGCGCGGAGGTGGCCGCGGCGCTGGGGATGGCCGAGGGCGAGGAGGTGATCGTGCTGGAGCGGCTGCGCCTCACGCACGGCAGGCCGGTGGCGCTGCTGTGCAACCACCTGCCCGCGAATCTGCTCGACCTGGACTCGGATCGGCTGGAGACGACGGGCCTGTACCGGCTGATGCGCGCGGCCGGCATCAGCCTGCACAGCGCGCGGCAACGCGTCAGCGCCCGCTCGGCGACGGCGGCGGAGGCGTCCCGCCTGGACGAGCAGCGGGGCGCGGCGCTCCTCACCATGCAGCGCACGGCGTACGACGACACCGGCCGCGCGGTCGAACACGGCACGCACGTCTACAGCGCGTCGCGCTACTCGTTCGACTTCGAGCTGCTGGTCCGCAAATAGGGGATCCGCGGCGGGCCGGGGGGCAGGGCGGGGTGTCCGGCCCGCCGTACTTGACGGGCCGCCGTGGGCGGAGCACAGTCGGGATATACGTCGTATACGTACATCTTATCGTGCGCGAAGGAGCCCGGTCCATGAGCGCACCGTCCACGATCCTGGTCACCGGCGGAGCCGGCTTCCTGGGCAGCCACACCTGCGTGGACCTGCTCGACCACGGCTACGAGGTGATCGTGGTGGACAACCGGGCTCCCGCCCTGCGAGAGATCCTCGCCCGCGTGGAGCGGCTCGCCGGCCGGTTCGTCGGCGCCGTGTACGAGCTGGACATCCGCGACCGCCGGGCGCTGTCGGCGGTGTTCGCGCGGCACGCCGTGGACGCGGTGGTGCACTTCGCCGCCCTGACCTCGGGCCGCGAGTCCCTGACCTCGCCCGTGGAGTACTACGACGTCAACCTCGGCGGCACCATGACGCTGCTGCACTCCATGCACGAACACGGCGTGCGCCAGCTGGTGTTCTCCTCCACCTGCGCCCTCTACGCGCCCGACGCGCGGGACGCGCTCGCCGAGAGCGACCCGGTCCGCCCGCAGGACCCCTTCGCGGCCTCCAAGTGGGCCTGCGAACAACTCCTCGCCGACGTCTGCCTGCGCCGCCCCGAATACACGGTGGTGTGCCTGCGCCACTTCACACCGGCCGGCGCCCATCCCAGCGGACTGCTCGGCGACGGCGGACCCGGCACCCGGGACTCCCTGGTGCCGGCGATGGCAGAGGTCGCCGTGGGCCGGCGCCCGCGCCTGCGGGTGTACGGCGGTGACTACCCCACCCGCGACGGCACCGCGGTCCGCGACTACGTGCACATCCTGGACACCGTCGAGGCGCACCGCCTTGCGCTGAACCATCTCGCCGACGCGCCGGGCCTGCACGTGTACAACCTCGGCAGCGGGCGGGGCTCCTCGGTGCTGGAGGTCGTCACCACGTTCTCCCGGCTGTGCGGCCGGCCACTGCCGTACGAGATGGCCCCGCGCCGCCCCGGGGACGCGGCGCGGCGGGTCGCGGACGCCGGGGCGATCGGCCGGGACTGGGACTGGAGCCCGAGCCGCGACCTGGACGACGTGTGCCGCGACGCCTGGCGCTTCCAGCGACTGCATCCGGTCGGCTACGGCGACTCCGCCCTCCCACCCGGCGCCGGGGAGGAGTGAGGACCGCACCGAAGATGCGGCCCGGCGTGCGGCGTGCCTAGGATCAGTAGGCAGTTGCACTCTCCAGGTTGACGCTTTTTCGCAGCCCGGTGTCCTCCGAGTTGGGAGGCGCTTGCCAGTGCTGCCGACCCGCCGGCTGCCGGCCGCTTACCTCGCGACGGTCCTCGTCGCCAGCTGTGTGTATCTGCTCGTGCCGGCTCTGCGGACCCCGCTGTGGGCGCTGATCGGGCTGGGCGGTGTGGCGGCCGTCCTCACCGGAGTCCGGAGCAACCGGCCGGCCGTGCGCTGGCCGTGGCTGGTGCTCGCCGCAGGGCTGCTGGCCTTCTCGGCAGGCGACACGTACTACAACGCTTCGGAGCAGTACTTCCACGCGTCCAACCCGTTCCCCTCCCCCGCCGACGCCTGCTATCTCGCCGTCTATCCGCTGCTGGCGGCAGGGTTGTTCGGGCTGGTCCGGCACCGCTGGGTGGGCCGCGACCTGCCCAGCCTGCTCGACTCGCTGATCGTCACCGCGGGGGTCGCGCTGCCGGTGTGGGTGTACCTGGTGCAGCCGCTGGCCGCCCAGGACGAGCTGACCTGGCAACAGCGGGCGATCAGCGTCGCCTACCCGCTCGGGGACCTGCTGGTCCTGGCGATGCTGGCCCGGCTGCTCGCCCCGAGCGCGGCCTCCGGCCCGAACCGGGCGGTGCAGTTGCTGGTGCTGGGCACCTTCACCCTGCTGTGCTTCGACATCGCCTACGGCTTCCTCCAGCTCAACGGCACCTGGCAGGCGGGCACGGTGCTGGACTCGGGCTGGGTCGTCTTCTACACCGCCTGGGGCCTGGCGGGCCTGCACCCTTCCATGGCGGAGCTCACCGCCGCCGACCCCCCGCCGCAGTCGCTGCTCCTGCGGTGGCCCCGGCTCATCCTGCTCACCGCCGCCACCCTGATCGCCCCCGCGCTGCTCCTCGTGGAGGAGCGGCTGGGCCGGGTGCGCGACGCGACGACGCTCGCCGTCTTCTCGACGCTGATGTTCCTGCTGGTGATCTTCCGGCTCACGGTCATGGTCGTGGCGCACCGCAAGGCGGTGGCCCGGGAGCAGACCCTGCGCGCGGCGACCGTCTCGCTGGTGGCCGCGATCGCCCCGCAGGATGTCGCGGCGGCGTGCGTCCGCGCGGTCGGCCGCCTGATCGGAGGGGACGTACCGCACCGCGCTGTGCTCCTCACCGCGCCGCAGGCCCGGGAGCTGTACGCCTCCCTCGGCCGGTCGCCCGCCCGGGTCGGCGCGGGGGAGCCGGCGCACCGCTCGCTCACCGTGCCCGTGGACCGGTTCGGCCCACGGTTCGCCACCCGGTTCAACGGCCTGCCCGGCACCCTGGTCTGCCCCATGGCGCCGCCCGACACCTCCGCGGACACCGAGCCGGCGGGCGCGCTGGTGGCGGCCGGCCCCGAGCGGCGGCTCAGCGAGGTCCGCAGCTCCCTGGAGATCCTCGCCTCGCACGCGGGGCTCGCCCTGGAGCGCGTGGCACTGCGGCGGGAGATCGTGCGCAAGGAGAGCGAGGCCTACTTCCGGACGCTGGTGCGCAACGCGTCGGACGTCATCCTCATCGTCGACGACGACACCACCGTGCGGTACGCCAGCCCCTCGGCCCTGGCGGTGTTCGGCCACAGCGACCTGACCGGGACGGCCCTGCGGGACCTGGTGGCGCCGGCCGACCGGGACCGGGTGGACCGCACCCTGGGGGCGCTGGGCCGGCACGGACGCCGGGAGGCGCACGACCACTGGTGGGTGCTGCGCGGCGACGGCCGCGTCGAGGTGGAGGTGCGGTGCAGCGACCTCAGACAGGACACCACCGTCGGCGGTCTGGTGGTCACCCTGCGGGACGTGACCGAGCAGCGGCAGCTGGAGCAGGAACTCACCCAGCGGGCCTTCCACGATTCCCTGACGGGTCTGCCCAACCGGGTGCTGCTGCTGGAGCGGACCGCGCGTGCCCTGCTGCGTGGCCGCCGGGAGTCCACGCTGACCTGCGTGCTCTTCCTGGACCTGGACGACTTCAAGACCGTCAACGACACCCTGGGGCACTCGGCAGGCGACCGGCTGCTGAAGGCCGTGGGCGAGCGGCTGGCACTCACCCTGCGCCGTACCGACACCGCGGCCCGGCTCGGCGGCGACGAATTCGCGGTGCTGATGGAGGACGCCCGGCAGCCGCTGGACGCCGAACTGCTCGCCGCCCAGTTGATCCAGGCGTTCAGCCGCCCCTTCCACCTGGCCGACGAGGCGGTCACCGTCTCCGCCAGCGTGGGCGTGGCCACCGCACTCGACAGCAGCGACGCCGAGGAGCTGCTGGCCCTGGCGGACATGGCACTGTACGCGGCGAAGGCGGCCGGGAAACGTCAGTGGCGCCGCTTCCTGCCCCAGCTGCGGGTGCGGGTGGCGCAGCGGCACGATCTGCTGGCCCATCTCGACGACGCGATCGCGCAGGAGCGGTTCGCGCTGTGCTACCAGCCCATCGTCGACCTCGGCGAGCCGATGCCGCAGGTGGTCGGATTCGAGGCGCTGGCCCGCTGGCCGCACTCGCCGAGCGGCCTGGTGCCGCCCGACCAGTTCATCCCGCTGGCCGAGGAGACCGGCCACATCACCCCACTGGGCGCCTGGGTACTGCGCAGCGCCGTCGCGGACATCGCCCGGCTGCAGCGCAGCATCCGGCCCGCCGACCCGCCGTACGTCAGCGTCAACGTCTCCGGCCGCCAGTGGCGGGACCCCGACTTCCTGGGGGCGGTGTGCCGGGCGCTGGACCTGGCGTCGCTCGCGCCGGACGCGCTGCAGCTGGAGCTCACCGAGTCGGTGCTGATGCAGCGGGACGAGCAGATCGACTCCGCGATCGGCCGGGTCAGGGACCTCGGGGTGCGCATCGCGGTGGACGACTTCGGCACCGGGTTCTCTTCGCTGCGCTATCTGCGGGAGTTCCCCCTCGACGTGCTGAAGATAGACAAGACGTTCATCGACGACCTGCCGCGCGACCCGCGGCAGGTGGCGCTCGTCGAGGGGATCGTCCGGATCGCCGACACGCTCGGACTCACGGTGATAGCCGAGGGCATCGAGCAGCAGGCGCAGCGCGAGCTGCTGGCCGGCATGGGCTGCCGGTTCGGGCAGGGCTACCTGTTCGCGCCGCCGATGTCGCTGGACGAGGGAGAGGCCGTGCTGCGGCGGACGGCCTCCATGATCGCGCCCCCGCGCACAGGGACGGCGGACGGCGTCCAGGCGGCCCGCACGGAGGCCGCAGCGGCGGCTGCGAGCGCTCCCCCGGCTGTCCCCCCGGCCGCCGGGAGCGTTCCTCCGGGTGCCCCTCCGGCCGCCGGGAGCGCTCCCCCGGGTGTCCCTCCGGCCGCGGGCACGGCGCACGAGAGCGACACCGCTGAAGCCGGGACCGCACGCGAGACCGGGGCCGCTGAAGCCGGGAACGCACGCGAGGGCGACACCACCGAAGCCGGGGCCACACGCGGGACCGGCGCGGCTGAAGCCGGGGCCCGCCGCGCCCGCCCGGCCGCCGGCCCCGGGCAGAGCTCGCTGGTCCCGGCGCCCCCGGCGAGCGCTCCGGCGTCGAGCGCGTCCCCGGCTCCGGGCGGCGGGACGGCGGCCGCGCACAGCGGGACAACCCTCGAGAGGGGACACACCACCATGCACAGAACCCCCGCCCCCTTGGCGCCGGTCCGGCGCGACCCCCGCTGGTCGGACCTCGACCGTCTGCGCCGCACGAGCCCGATGAGCGACGCGGTCCTGGACGAGGTGCGCGGCCGGCACATCCGCTGCGGCGAACACTGGCTGATCGACTTCGCGTCGTGCAACTACCTCGGCTTCGACCACGACCCGGAGATCATCGAGGCGATCGGACCGACCGTGCGGCGCTGGGGCACCCATCCGAGCTGGTCGCGCCTGCTGGGCAGCCCGCGGCTCTACCCGGACATCGAGGAGCGGCTGACCGCGCTGCTCGGCGCGGAGGACACCCTGCTGCTGCCGACGGCCACCCTCATCCACCACGCGGTGATCCCGTTGCTGGCGGAGCAGGGGGACGTGTTCGTGGAGGCCACCGCCCACCGCACGGTGTACGAGGGGTGCGTGTCGGCCCGGGGCCAGGGCGCGAGCCTGCACCGGTTCCACGCCGACCGGCCCGAGCAACTGGACGCGATGCTGCGGGACGCGCCGTCCGGCACGCCGCGTCTGGTGTGCCTGGACGGCGTGAACAGCATGAGCGGCAACGTGTACGACCTGCCGACGCTCGCCCGGATCTGCCGGCAGCGCGGCGCCACGCTGTACATCGACGACACACACGGCTTCGGCGTCATCGGCGAGCGCTCCCCCGACGAGCCGTGCCCCTACGGCTCACGCGGCAACGGGGTGGTCCGGCACACCGGTATGTCCTACGACGGGATCGTGCTGGTGGGCGGCTTCTCCAAGGCGTACTCGTCGCTGCTGGCCTTCCTGGCCCTGCCGAGCGCGCTGAAGGACCATCTGAAGATCGCGGCCGGCCCCTATCTGTACTCCGGCCCCTCGCCCACCGCCTCGCTCGCGACCGTGCTGGCCGGCCTGGACGTCAACGAGCGGCGGGGCGACGCGATCCGCGCCGATCTGCACCGCAAATCGGCACGCGTGCTGGACCTGGTGCACGCGCTGCGCCTGGACACACCGTGCGCGGGCGAGCTGCCCATCGTGGAGATCCCGCTGGCGGACCCGGACGGTCTTCCGGCGGTCGCGGACTTCCTGTGGGATCGCGGCGTCTACGTGACCCTCGCCGCCTATCCGCTGGTGCCACGCGGGCAGGTCGGCTTCCGCGCGCAGATCACGGCGCTGAACTCCGACGAGGACATCGACCGCCTCGGTGAGGCGCTGACCGCGCTGGACGCGCGGGGCGCGCTGCGGCACCGGGGCTGAGGCGGCGCCGATGTCGATCCGCAACGACGACGTGGACTGGGACGGCTGGCCCGTCGAGGACTACCTCGCCGAGAACTACCGCCAACTGCACCCGTGCGACGCCGCGGTCATCGCCCACCATGCCGCGTACTACGGCACCCTGCCCGCCGGGAGCCTGGCGCGCACGGTGGAGTTCGGCGCCGGTCCCAACCTCTACCCGCTGCTGCTGGCCTCCGCGGTCAGCGCGAGGATCGACGCGGTGGAGGCGGGCGCCGCCAATGTCGCGTATCTGCGGCGGCAGTTGGCCGCAGGTCCGGACGACAGCTGGAGCGACTTCCACGCGCTGTGCCGTCGGCTCGATCCGCGCATCGCGGCGTCGCTGCCGGCCGCGCTGGCCCGGGTGCGGGTGGTGCACGGCGACGTGCGGGCGCTGCCGTCCGGGGCGTACGAGCTGGCGTCGATGCACTTCGTGGCGGAGGGGGCGAGCGAGGACTTCGACGAGTTCGCCGCTTTCTGCGGGCACTTCGCGCGCTGTGTCGTGCCCGGCGGGCACCTGGTGGCGGCGTTCATGGAGAACCTGCCCACCTACCGCATCGGGGCGGCCTCGCGCTGGCCGGGCTGCCCGGTGGACTGCGAGCGCGTCACCAGGGTGTTCACGCCGCTGACCGAAGAGCTGGACGTCACGAGGATCGACGCCGATCCGACCCTGCCGGAGTACGGGGATACCGGGATGGTGCTGCTGACAGGGCGAACGCGGTCTCGGCCAGCGCGAGGTGACTGACGGCCATGGGGGCGTTGCCCAGTTGGCGGCCGGTGGCCGGGTCCCACTGTTCGGCGAGCAGTCCGACGTCGTTGCGGACGGCGAGGACGCGCTCGAACGTCTCCCGCGCCTCGAGGACATGGCCGGTCGCTGCGAGGGTATCCGCATGCCACAAGGAGCAGGAGACGAACGCTCCTTCACGACCGGCCATGCCGTCCACGGGGTGCACCCTTCGGCCGCCGGGTGCGTAGCGGTGCAGGAAGCCGTCCTCGTCGAGGGCCCGCAGGGCGTGGACCGTCCCGCGCACCCGTGGGTCCTGCGCGGGCAGGAAGCCGAGCCGCGGCATGAGCAGGGCGGTGGCGTCCAGCTCGGTGGAGCCGTAGGACTGCACGAAGGAGCCCTGTCGGGGGTCCCAGCCGTCCCGGCAGACCTGCCGGTGCACCTCCTGCCGCATGGCCCACCACTGCGGGGAGGAGCCGTTGCGGCCCAGCAGCTTGCCCATGCGCAGGGCCCGGTCGGCGGCCACCCACGCCATGACCTTGGAGTGCACGAAGTGGCGGCGCGGCCCGCGCACCTGCCACACGCCCTGGTCGGGCTCGCGCCAGTGCCGCAGCAGGTAGCCCATCAGCGCGTCGACCAGCTCCCACACATGGGCCGGCATCGGAATCCCGACCAGCAGGGACTGGTAGAGGGTGTCCAGTACCTCACCGTAGACATCGAGCTGGAACGACCCGTTGGCGCAGTTGCCGAACCTGACGGGCCGTGAGCCCTCGTAACCGGTCAGCCAGGGCGCCTCGGTCTCGCGCAGCAGCCGCTGCCCGCACACGCCGTAGACGCTCTGCAGGTCGGCGGGGTCGCTGGCGACGGTGCGCACCAGCCAGTCGAGCCAGGCCACCGCTTCCTCCCGGTAGCCGCTGCGCAGCAGGCAGGACAGGGTCAGCGTGGAGTCGCGCAGCCAGCAGTAGCGCTGGTCCCAGTTGCGCCCGCCGCCGACGCAACCGGGCAGCGAGGTGGTGGGGGCGGCGACGACGCCGCCGGTGGGGGCGTAGGTGAGGGCCTTGAGGGTGATCAGGGAGCGCACTACGGCGTCCCGCCAGGGTCCCTGGTAGCGGCAGCGGCCGGCCCAGTCGCGCCAGTGGTCGGCGGTCTCCTTCAGCAGGGTCTCCGCGGGGACGGCGAGCGACGGCGGCGGCTCCGTGAGGTGCGAGGGCGCCCACGCCAGGACGAGCGCGACCCGCCGGCCGGCGGGGACGGTGACCTCGGTGACGGTGGCGTGTTCGTCGCCGGACAGCCGCCCGTCGCCTTCGACGCGCAGCCACACCGCGTCCGGCCCTGCGACCGCGACGGTGCAGCCGGCGACCCCGCGCACCCAGGGCACGACGCGGCCCTGGTGGAAGCGCAGCCGCAGCTCGCTGCGCAGCGAGACCTCGCCCACGACGCCCTCCACGATCCGCACGAGGCAGGGCGTCGGCGAGCCGGGCGGCATGAAGTCCGTGACCCGCGCGACGCCGGTCGCGGTACGCCACCAGGTGTCCAGCACCAGGGTGTCCGGCCGGTAGGCGCGCCCGGCGCAGGTGCCGGGTCCAGCGGGGGCGACGCGCCAGAAGCCGTTGTCGGGCGTCCCCACCAGCGCGGCGAGACAGGCCGGCGAGTCGAAGCGGGGCAGGCAGAGCCAGTCGATGGAGCCGTCGCGGCCGACCATGGCCGCGGTGCCCATGTCTCCGAGCAGGGCGTAGTCCTCGACGGGGGTCATGGTGTCCTGCCTCCCACCGGGCCGTTGCGGGCGACGTGCGGCACCTGCGTGCGGCCGGCCCACCACCGGGCCACCACGCGCTCGGCCCCTTTGCCCTGGGCGGAGTAGTCCAGGGTCCGGACGCGGTCCGTCGGGGCCGGGAGCTGCGCCCAGACCCACCAGTGGACGCCCGCCCACCAGGGCAGCCCGGTGAACGTGCGCAGCAGTGCCTCGTAGCCGGCGGCCTGCTCCTCGGTGCCGGGTGTGACCGGGCCGGCATGCGCGCCGCGCACGCTGGAGTACCCGGCCTCCGCGAAGAGGACGGAGCGGCCGGTGCGGGCGGCGAACTCCCCGAGCGCGTCGCGGACGGGACGCCAGGCCCGGGTGAGCGTCTGCGTGTCCCGGTGCGGGCCCGCGGGCAGCGGCCAGTAGGCGTCCACGCCGATCAGATCGACCGCGTCCCAGAAGGCGACGTGCTCGTACTCCTCCAGTCGCGCCGCGTAGAGCAGCGAGCCGCCGTAGACGACACGGGTGCGGTCGACCAGCGCCAGCCAGCGGGCGCGGTCGTCCACCGTGCCCGCGAGTTCGGTGCCCACGGTGAACGCGTCGGCGCCGTAGCGGGCCGCGAGGCGGGCGTAGTGCGCGATGAACTCGGCGTAGGCGGCGAACCAGCGAGCGGGCCGGGCGGGGCGGATCGTGTCGCGGCAGCCGGCGTCGTCGAGGTCGAGGTGGGGTTTGAGCAGGGCGTTCAGGCCGTGTGCGTGGGCCAGGCGGATCATCCGCGCGACCCCTTCGTCGGTGGGGGTGACGCGGGTGGGGCGGATGAGGTCGGCGGTGGGGGTCGGCTGGTACCACGTGGGGGTGAGCTGCACCCAGTTGGCGCCCGACCGCGCGATCCGGCGCAGATGTTCGGCGGCGCGCGGATCGTCGTAGCCGTCGCGGACGTAGCTGGGCAGGGCGAAACCGCGCTGCCGTGGGAGGGTCCCGGGTGCCGGGACGGCTTCCGCGTCGTCCTGTCCGTGCAGGAAGGGGAGCTGCATGTCGGCCACCTCGCCGCCCCCGCCCTGGAAGTGCGGGGGTCGCCGTATCCGTATCGTGTACGTTTACGGCGTATACAGACAGGATGGCCCCGGGCACGCGTAAGGTCAAGTCACGAGGAGGCGGTCCATGGCGAAGAATCCCGACACCACCCCGGCACGGCGCGCCAGCGACCGGGGCCGTTACGGCCGGCTGACCCGGGAGCGGGTGCTGGCCAGCGCGCTGGAACTGGTCGACCGCGAGGGGCTCGGCGCCCTGAGCATGCGGCGGCTGGGCGCGGAACTCGGTGTCGAGGCGATGGCCCTGTACCGGTACGCGGAGGGCAAGGAAGCCCTGCTGGACGGCCTGGTCGAGGCCATGCACCTGGAGCTGCAGGAACGCCTGGACGCCGCGGAGCCGGCCCCGGACGACACGCCCGCCTGGCGCGCGGGCCTGCACCGCTTCGCCCGGACGCTGTACGACGTGTGCCTGGCCCACCCGCACGCGGTGCCGCTGCTGACGACCCGGCTGCTGGCCGTGCCGATGGCCCGCAGGCCGCTGCCGGTGCTCCGCAGCCACGAGCGGGTGCTCGCCCTGCTGGAGGAGGCCGGCCTGGACGAGGCCGCGAGCGCCGTGGCCTTCCAGGCCTGCGTCGCCTGGCTGCTCGGCTATGTCTCGGTCGAGCTGCGGCCCATGGTGGACAACCCCGACGAGCCCGACCCGGCCTTCCGGCTGGGCCTGCACCGTCTGCCGTCGCAGGAGCTGCCCACCCTGCGCCGCACCGCGCCGGCGCTCGCCGAACGGGGCGGGCCGGACGGGCTGGCGGCCGGGCTGGACGCCCTCCTCGACCGCTTCACCGGCAGCGGGCCGACCGGCCGCTGAGGCCGGCGCACCGCCCGCTGAGGCCGGCGCGCCGGTCGCGCTCCCGGTGTGGGCGGATCACCAGAGCTTGTCGATCCTGCCCGAGTGCAGCGCGATCCGGCTGTCGTGGAACGACGGCTCGGCCGCGCGGCTGCCGGCGGTGAAGAAGCAGGCCATCGTGACCTTGTCGAAGGCGGACCAGTCGCTGGGGAACGGCGAGTCGGCCGTCCCGCCGACCAGGACGGCGCCGGGCAGCCGCTGCCAGCCGGCGCTCTCGTAGAACGCCTGGAGCGGGCGGTCGCAGGTGAACAGGCCGACCTCCAGGCCCTGTCCGGCCATCGCCTCACGCGCGGTCCTCACCAGGTGTCTGCCGTGCCCCCGGCCGCGTGCCTCGGGCCGCGTGACCACCGTGCTCAGCCCGCCGGCCGCCCAGCGCCGCCCGGCGTGCGTGATCTTCTTGGTCAGCACGTCCAGCGCCGCCAGCACCGTGTCGCCGGACACGAGCAGCATGGACACCGGCCGCAGCGCGGGGTCGTGGACGGGCGCGAGGGACGCCGCCGACGCCTCGTCGGAGGACGGCCAGGCCTCCTCCTGCAACGCTCGTACCTGCCGCCGCAGCCCGGCCGGGACGGCCTCCTCGGGGTAGGTCACCACCATCGTTTCCGCGGGGACGGGGATCACCGCGCTCCTTCCGTCGGGGCCACCGTTCAGGGTAGCCGCATCCGCGATCACGCCGTCGGGACCGTCCCCGCGGACGGTCCCGACGGCGAGCCGTACGCCGCCCGCTGACGGTGCGTCGTCACCGCGCGGACGGCGCGCCCTTCGCGGTGGTGAGCACGGTGTGGATCAGCCGGGCTCCGGCGCGTGCCGTGCGGTCGTCCGCGTCCAGCGCCGGGTTCAGTTCGGCGACGTCGCACAGCGCCAGCTTCCCGCTGGCGGCGACGCGGGCGCAGACCCGCTCCACGACCTCCATCGCGACCCCGTACGCGGCCGGCGCGCTGACCCCGGGCGCCGTCGCGGCGGGCAGGACGTCGAGGTCGACGCTGAGATGGACGAGATCGCAGGAGGCGAGGAACTCCTCCACGAACCGGTCGGTGCCCAGCCGGTCGAGCAACCCGCACGCGGTGTCCGGCAGATACCGCACCCCGAGCCCCGCCGCCGTGCGGAACAGCCGCTCCGTGTTGCTGGGCCGGCTGATGCCGAGCACCCAGTAGTTCAGCGCCCGGCCGCGGTCGGCCTCGTCCCGCGCCATCTGCAGGAACGGGGTGCCGGAGCTGGGCACGGGGTCGTCGCGCAGATCGAAGTGGGCGTCGAGGTTCAGCACCCCGAGCCGCGCGCCGCCCCGCACCGCGCGGCTGGCGGCCAGGCCCTGGTAGCTGCCGTAGGCCACCTCGTGGCCGCCGCCGAGCACGACGACGGGGACGCCCCGGTCGACCAGCGGGGTGACCGCCCGGCCGAGCCGGCGCTGGCCCTCCTCCAGGTCGCCGTCGGTGACGGCGACATCGCCCGCGTCCAGGGCGCGCAGCGGGTGCGGGAGTGCCATGGAGGCCAGGGCGCGGCGCAGTGCGGAGGGACCATCCGCCGCGCCCTGGCGGCCTTGATTGCGACGGACGCCCTCGTCGCTGCGGAACCCGACCAACGCGGCGTCGTACGCGGGATTTTCGTCGTGCGTGGGGCTTCCGTCGTACGCGGGGCTTTCGTCGTACGCCGGGCTTTCGTCGCACGCCGGGCTTCCGTCGTACGCCAGGCTTTCCTCGGCGACGGCGGCTTCGCCGGGCACGACCGCGTGGTGCCAGCGCAGGGTGTCGGCGCCCGGTCCGTCGTCCCGGCCGGTCCAGGGCGCGGGCGCCACGTCGACGACAGGAGTCACGGCGGTGTACGGGGTGTCGCTCACTTCGGGTCCGTCTCCGCCATCGGGATGCGCACCCCGCGGTCCTTGGCGACCGAGGCGGCGTGCTCGTAGCCGGCGTCGACATGCCGGATGACGCCCATGCCGGGGTCGTTCGTCAGCACCCGCGACAGCTTCCGGGCGGCCAGTTCGGTGCCGTCGGCGATGCAGACCTGGCCGGCGTGGAGGGAGCGGCCCATGCCGACGCCGCCGCCGTGGTGGATGGACACCCAGGACGCGCCGGAGGAGGTGTTGACGAGCGCGTTGAGCAGCGGCCAGTCGGCGATGGCGTCGGAGCCGTCGAGCATCGACTCGGTCTCGCGGTACGGGGAGGCCACCGAACCGGAGTCGAGGTGGTCGCGGCCGATCGCGACCGGGGCGGACAGCTCCCCGGAGGCGACCATCTCGTTGAACTTCAGGCCCGCGCGGTGCCGTTCGCCGTAGCCGAGCCAGCAGATGCGGGCGGGCAGCCCCTCGAACGCGACGCGCTCGCCCGCCATCTTGATCCAGCGGTGCAGGTGCTCGTTGTCCGGGAACAGCTCCAGGACGGCCCGGTCCGTGGCCTCGATGTCCTTCGGGTCACCGGACAGGGCGGCCCAGCGGAAGGGGCCGAGGCCCTCCTCGAACAGCGGGCGGATGTGGGCCGGGACGAAGCCGGGGAAGGCGAAGGCGCGCTCGTAGCCGGCCTTGCGGGCCTCGTCGCGGATGGAGTTGCCGTAGTCGAAGACCTCGGCACCCTTGTCGAGGAAGCCGACCATGGCCTCGACGTGCCGGGCCATCGACCACCGGCTGCGCTCGGTGAACGCGGCCGGGTCCCGCTGCGCCAGCTCGTGCCACTCGGCCACGCTCACCCCGATGGGAAGATACGCCAGCGGGTCGTGCGCGGAGGTCTGGTCGGTGACGATGTCGATCGGCGCGTCCATCTCCAGCAGCCTCGGGAACACCTCGGCGGCGTTGCCCTCCAGGCCGATCGACAGTGCCCGGCCCGCCTCCTTGGCCTCGATGGCGAGGCTCAGCGCGTGGTCGAGGTCCTCGGCGGCGACGTCGAGGTAGCGGTGGGCGATCCGGCGCTCGATGCGGGTCGGGTCGACGTCGACGCAGATCGCGACGCCCTCGTTCATCGTGACGGCGAGCGGCTGGGCGCCGCCCATGCCGCCGAGACCGGCGGTGAGCGTGATGGTCCCGGCGAGGCTGCCGCCGAACTTCTTGCGGGCGACGGCGCCGAACGTCTCGTAGGTCCCCTGAAGGATGCCCTGGCTGCCGATGTAGATCCAGGACCCGGCCGTCATCTGGCCGTACATGGTCAGCCCCTGGGCCTCCAGGGAGCGGAACTCCTCCCAGTTCGCCCAGTCGCCGACGAGGTTGGAGTTCGCGAGCAGCACGCGCGGCGCCCACTCGTTGGTGCGCATCACGCCGACCGGCTTGCCGGACTGCACCAGCAGCGTCTCGTCGTCCTTCAGCGTTTTCAGGGTGCGCACGATCGCGTCGTACGCGGGCCAGTTGCGCGCGGCTTTGCCGGTACCGCCGTAGACGACGAGGTTCTCCGGGTGTTCGGCGACCTCCGGGTCGAGGTTGTTCATGAGCATCCGGAGCGCGCCCTCCTGCTGCCAGCCGAGGCAGTTCAGGTCGGTGCCGCGGGGGGCGCGGACGGTGCGGGAGTCCGGGGAAACGCCGGTCATGGTGCCTCCAGGGGAAGTCGCGTCCGGGCAGGCCGAAGGGCGAGCCGAACAGGCGGGAAGGGGGATGTTGCCGACAAGCTGAGGCCGGGGCGACACCCTCCATGACAGGCGACGCGGCGCCGCGGAACCAGCGTCCCGGTCCGGCTTTCTCGCATCCGAGACGGGTACGGCGTGAGGGGGGCGGGAACGCCGCCCGGAGCGAGGGCGTGCGCGGGAGGGCGGTCAGGACGGTCCGGCCTAGAATTCCGGCCTGACCCGAACACGACGAGGACGGTGAGCGGCTTGACCGCGAGGGATGCGGAGCTGGCCCGGCTGTACCAGGAGCGGACCGCCGGCTCGCTGCCCGCGTACCAGCGCGTGAAGGACCTCGTCACCGAGCAGATCGCCACCGGCCGGTGGCGCGAGGGCGACGCGCTGCCCTCGGAGAACCGGTTCGTCGAGTCGCTGGGTCTGTCCCGTATGACGGTCAACCGGGCGCTGAGGGAACTGAGCACGCAGGGGGTGCTGCGCCGGGTCATGGGCGTGGGCACCTTCGTGGCCCCGGGCAAGGGCACGTCCGCGCTGGTCGAGGTGCATGACATCGCCGACGAGGTCCGCGGACGCGGCCACCGCCACCGGGCGCGGGTGCTTCAGCTGTGCGAGGAGGAGGCGGGGCCCGATCTGGCCGCCCAGTTCGGGCTGGGCGTGCGGCACACCGTCTTCCGTTCCCGGCTGGTGCACATCGAGGACGGCGTGCCGATCCAGCTGGAGGACCGGTACGTGCATCCGCGGTTCGCGCCCGGCTATCTCGACCAGGACTTCACGCGGCGCACCCCGAACGCGTTCCTGTCCGAGGTGGCGCCGCTGGGCCGGGGCGAGCACATCGTGGAGGCCGTGCTGCCGTCGCCGGAGGAGGCGGGACTGCTGGGCATCGGGCGGTCCGAGCCGTGCCTGCTGATCCAGCGCCGCACCTGGTCGCAGGACGCGCTGGTGAGCGTCGCGCGCCTGCTGCATCCGGGGTCCCGCTACCGGTTGCAGGGCACGTTCGAGACGCGCTGAGGGGCCTGGCCCCGGCCCGCCGGCCTGTTCAGGGCGCGCGACCGGACACGGCCGCCGTCAGGCGCGCCGCCCCCTGGCGGAGCACCTCGCGGACGTACTCCTCCTCGTGCCGCGAGTAGTGCCGCCGCCAGGTGCTGCTGAGCGCGGCGACCGGCAGGGCGTTGTGGTCGAAGGCCGCGACCCCCACCGAACGGAACCCCTCCGACACCAGCTCGACCTCCTCCGACCAGCCCCGCTGCCGGTCCTGCGCGAGCAGGGCGAGCAGTTCGGTGAGCGAGCGGGGCCCCTTCCCGGTCCGGGTGACGAGATCGCCGGGGCGCGGGAACAGCGCCCGCACCTGGGCCGGCGGCGCGTACGCGAGGAGCGCCCGCCCGCTGGCCGTCAGATGGGCGGGCAGGCGCACCCCGATGTCGGTGACGAGGGCGCCGTCCACGTCCGCCGACCACCCGCTAGGCGGCCGCTCCTTGAGCAGGTACACGGTCTCGGCGCCGTACAGGACACCGAGATGGACGGTCTGCCCGAGGCGCGTGGCGAGCGTGCGCAGGACGGGTCGCGCCAGCCGCTCGAGCGGTTCGTGGCGCAGATAGGCGGAGCCGATCTCGAACGACGCGACGCCGAGCCCGTACGCCTGCTCCTTCGGCACGTACGACACGAAGCCGCGGTCCACGAGGACGTTCAGGATGTGGTAGGCGGACGAGCGCGGAATGCCCAGGTCACGGGCGAGCGCGGCGACCCGGACGGGGCGGGAGCGGCTGGCGAGATGCAGCAGGATGTCGAGCGCGCGCCCCACGGCGGGCGAGGTGCTGCTGGATGCGGTCGTCTGTCCGGTCATTGGTCCACCTCTTGACCCTCCTGTCTATACAGGAATATACAGGGGCCCTCCCCGACCGGTTTCCGTCGATGGCCGCAGCGCCACGCGGCGCCGGCCCGGTCTTCCCCGTCTGCACGCCCCGTCCCCCCGTCTGCACGTCTCCCCGTCCGCCCCGCCCCGGCCGTCCGTGTGCGGCCGCGGCCCGGACCGGGACGCCCCACCCAAGGAGGGTCTTTCCTTGAGCACCGTCAAGGCCGCACTGAGCAGGGGGCTCACCGCGCGGCACATCCGTTTCATCGCGCTGGGTTCCGCCATCGGCACCGGGCTGTTCTACGGCTCGTCGTCGTCGATCCAGGCCGCCGGGCCCGCCGTGCTGCTCGCGTATCTGATCGGCGGCGCCGCCGTCTTCCTGGTGCTGCGCTCGCTCGGCGAGATGGCGGTGAGTCAGCCGTGCGCCGGTTCGTTCGGAGAGTACGCGACGAAGTACCTGGGACCTTTCGCCGGGTTCGCGACCGGCTGGACGTACGCCTTCGAGATGGTCATCGTCGGCCTCGCGGACGTCACCGCGCTCGGTGTGTACATGGGCTTCTGGTTCCCGGGCGTGCCGCGCTGGATCTGGGTCCTGGCGGCCGTCGCCGTCGTCGGCGCGATGAACCTGCTGAGTGTGAAGGCCTTCGGCGAGCTGGAGTTCTGGCTCTCCCTCGCGAAGATCGTCGCCATCGTCGCCATGATCGTCGCCGGTCTGGCGATCCTCGTGTTCGGCATCTCCGGCGGCGGCGCGCACGCGAGCGTGTCGAACCTGTGGAGCAACGGCGGCTTCTTCCCGCACGGCGCCCACGGCTTCGTGATGTCGTTCGCCGTCGTCATGTTCGCCTTCGGCGGGACCGAGGTCATCGGCGTCACCGCGGGTGAGGCGCAGAACCCCGAGAAGACCATCCCGAGCGCCATCAACTCCATCCCGCTGCGGATCGTGCTCTTCTACGTCCTGACCCTCGCCGTGCTCATGTCGCTGTCGCCGTGGCAGCACGTCGGCGCCGAGGGCAGCCCGTTCGTGGAGATCTTCGCGAGCATCGGGGTGAAGTCCGCGGCGGCCGTACTGAACGTCATCGTGATCATCGCCGCCCTGTCCGCGATCAACAGCGACATCTTCGCCGCCGGGCGGGTCATGTACGGGATGGCCGAGCGCGGTCAGGCACCCGCCGTGCTGCGCAGGCTGTCGAAGAACGGCGTGCCGTGGACGACCGTCGTCATCATGATGGCGGCGCTGCTGCTGGGCGTGGTGCTCAACTACGTGATGCCGGGGCAGGTGTTCGTCGTCATCTCCTCCATCGCGACGTTCGCGACCGTGTGGGTGTGGCTGATGATCCTGCTGGCGCAGGTCAGGGCGCGCCGCGCGATGACGCCCGAGGAGGCGGCCCGACTGCGCTACCCGGCGCCGCTGTGGCCGTACGGGCAGATCGCCGCCGTCGTGTTCATGGTCGCCGTCCTCGTGCTGCTCGCGTTCTCCGCCGACACCCGCATCGCGCTGGTCGTCGGGGCGGTCTGGCTGGCGCTGCTGGGCGCGGTGTACGCGGTGTGGCTGCGTCCGCGGCTGCACGCCGCCACCGGCGCGGCGGCCGGCGAAACGTCTGGGATACCGGACACCAACTCCGCCGGGACCGTCGCGGCGCGGCGCTGACATGGGAGTTCATTAAGTCATGAACGTGGAAGTGAATGTCGGCCCCCTGTCCCCCGAAGACGTCGTCGCGGTCGCCCGCCATGACGCACCCGTCGTGCTCGCCCAGGACGCGCTGAAGGAGATCGCGCGCAGCCGTGAGGTCATCGAGGGCCTCGCGGACGACGTGGTGCCCCACTACGGGGTCTCCACCGGGTTCGGGGCCCTGGCCACCCGGCACATCCCGACCGCGCTGCGCGCGCAGCTCCAGCGCAGCCTGGTCCGCTCGCACGCCGCGGGCTCCGGGCCCGAGGTCGAGCGCGAGGTCGTCCGCGCACTGATGCTGCTGCGTCTGTCGACGCTCGCGACGGGCCGGACCGGCGTGCGGGTCGAGGTCGCCGAGACCTACGCGGCGCTGCTGAACGCCGGAATCACGCCGGTGGTGCACGAGTACGGCTCGCTCGGCTGCTCCGGCGACCTCGCGCCGCTCGCGCACTGCGCGCTCGCCGTCATGGGCGAGGGCAGGGTGCGGGACGCGCGCGGGGAGCTGCGGGACGCCGCCGACGCGCTCGCGGACGCCGGGATCAGCCCGGTGGTGCTCAGGGAGAAGGAGGGGCTCGCCCTCATCAACGGCACCGACGGCATGCTCGGCATGCTCGTCCTCGCCTGCCACGACCTGCGGGGCCTGGTGCGGGTCGCGGACATCACCGCCGCGATGAGCGTCGAGGGGCAGCTCGGCACGGACGCGGTGTTCGCCGCCGACCTCCAGGCGCTGCGGCCGCACCCCGGGCAGGCCGACAGCGCCGCCAACCTGCGGGCGCTGCTCGCCGGTTCGGGCATCGTGGCGAGCCACCGCGGTCCCGAGTGCACCCGGGTGCAGGACGCCTACTCGCTGCGCTGCTCGCCGCAGGTGCACGGCACCGTGCGGGACACGCTGACGCACGCCGAGCTCGTCGCCTCCCGTGAGCTGGCCGGCGCGGTCGACAACCCCGTCGTCACGCCCGACGGGCGGGTGGAGTCCAACGGCAACTTCCACGGGGCGCCGGTCGCCGCCGTACTGGACTTCCTCGCCATCTCGGTGGCGGACCTCGCGTCGATCTCCGAGCGGCGCACGGACCGGTTCCTGGACACCGCCCGCAACCACGGGCTGAACGCGTTCCTCGCCGACGACCCCGGCGTCGACTCCGGGCACATGATCGCCCAGTACACGCAGGCGGCGATCGTCTCGGAGCTGAAGCGGCTCGCCGCGCCGGCGTCGGTCGACTCGATCCCCTCCAGCGCCATGCAGGAGGACCACGTCTCCATGGGCTGGTCGGCCGGGCGCAAGCTGCGCCGCGCCGTGGACGGCCTCACCCGGGTCCTCGCCGTCGAGCTGTACACGGCCGCCCGCGCCCTCGACCTGCGCTCCCCGCTCGACCCCGCGCCCGGCACGGCCGCGGTGCGCGACGGTCTGCGCGAGGTCGTGGCGGGCCCCGGCCCCGACCGCTGGCTGGCGCCCGAGATCGAGGCCACGTTCGCGTACGTCTCGTCCGGCACCGCCGTGTCCAGGGCGGAGGCCGCGGTGGGCACCCTGGCGTAACCCGCCCGGCTCACCCTCCCGGCCCCGGCCCGCCACCTCGGCGGGCCGGGGCCGGACGCTTTCGCGGCGGCGTTCCGCCCTCAGTGCCCGGGACGCCGGGCCGTGATCACGTAGTAGTCGAGCAGACCGTCCCGGTACGTGCCGAGGAAGTTGCGCGGCCAGGTCGCGGGCAGGTCGACCCCGGCGAGGAAGTGGTCGAAGCCGGGCCACACCTGGTCACCGATCGACTCGGCTCGGACCTCGGCGAAGCCCGTGTCGCGCAGGGCGCCGAGGAACGCGGGCAGCGGGTGCGGCCGGTCCAGGCCGGTCGCGAAGCTGTCCAGGCGCTCGGCGAGGGCGGCGGCCTTCGCGGGGGCGGCGTCGGGTACGAAGAAGGTGGTGACGGCCAGCCGTCCGGCCGGCCCCAGCACCCGGGCGGACTCGCGCGCGAAGGCGGTCAGGTCTTGGAAGTGCTGCGCGGCCTCCACCGAGTACAGACGGTCGAACTCCCCGTCCCCGAACGGCATCCGCTCGGCGGCGCCCCGCACGAACCGCAGCCGCTTCGGCTCGCGCGCGAGCAGGTCGGCATGCGTGGCGCGGGCACGCGCCAGCTGCTCGGGGTGGACGTCCACGCCGGTCACCGCCGCGCACCCGAACTCGGTGAGCGCCAGCGCCGCGCCGAGCCCGAGCCCGCAGCCGACCTCGACGGCGCGGCTGCGCCCCGCCACGGGGGCGAGGGCGCGCAGCACACGCCGGTACAGATTCCGCTCGCTGCGCACCCGGTCCTCGGTGCTCAGCGGGCGGTCCAGCGGCATCCCCTGCCAGTCCCCGAAGTTGATGAACCCGCCCGCGAACGCGGGCACCGAACTCAGGTCCACGGGTCCGTAGACGTCCCGCACCGCCGGTGCGATGTCCTCGTCGGCCGCACCCACCTCGTAGTCGGTCATGCACGCATCGTAGGGACGCGAGGGCACGCGCGGAGGCGGACCGGGGGCCGGCCGCCCCGCCCGGAAGAGTCTCGGCGAGCCGCCCGCCGGGCCCCCGCCTCACCGCGGCGGGCTCCATGGCGTCCGTCAAGCCGCAGGTCACACCCCGGACGCCATGGCGGCCCGGTGATCCGTCTCGTATCCGAGACGTCGCGGAGGGCGTCCGTCCGCAGCGCCCGGGCGGACGTACGCTCGCGCCATGTCCGTCGTACCAGCCGCCGCACAGGTCCTCGCCATCCTCCGCTACCTCGCCGGTCAGGCCGGGCCCGTGCCCGCCGCGGCGATCAGCCGGGACGTCGGCCTGCCGCGGTCGACCACGTACCACCTCCTCGACACGCTCGCCCGCGAGGGATTCGTGGTGCATCTGCCGGAGGAGCGGCGGTACGGGCTCGGGGTCAGCGCGTTCGAACTGGGCTCTGGCTACAGCCGCCAGGCGCCGTTCGAACGCCTGGCGAGGGTGCCGCTCGCCCGGCTCGTCGACCGCACCGGGCACAACGCGCATCTGGCGGTGCTGCACGGCCGTGAGGTCGTCTATGTCATCGAGGAGCGCGCTCCCGGCCGTCCACCGCTGGTCACCGAGGTCGGCGTACGGCTGCCCGCCCACCTCACGGCCAGCGGCCGGGCCGTCCTGGCACGCCTGCCGGCGGCGCAGGTGCGGGCCCTGTTCCCGGACGCCTCGACGTTCGTGCGCCGCAACGACCTCGGACCGACGTCGCTGTCGGCGCTGCGCCACCTGCTGACGGAGGTACGCGCGCGTGGCTACGCGACGGAGGAGGACGAGATCACGACGGGCTTCTCCTCGGTGGCCGCCGCCGTGCTGGACCACAGCGCCCACCCGATCGCCGGGGTGGCGGTCACCTTCCCCGGCGGGCAGGTCGACGAGGCGCAGCGACTGCGGATCGCCGACGAGGTGGGCCGGGTCGCCCGCGAGCTGACCCGCCGGGTGGGCGGCGTGGCGGGCTGACGTGTGCTGCCCGGGGCATACGGGAAAGGCCGTTCCGGATCACTCCGAAACGGCCTTTCACCTGCGACTTCGCAAAGTCGGGACGACAGGATTTGAACCTGCGACCCCTTGACCCCCAGTCAAGTGCGCTACCAAGCTGCGCCACGTCCCGGCCGCGCCGACCCACGGCTGTCCCGCGTGATCGCGCGAACAGCACTTTACCCCACACCGGGGGCCGGGCCGAAGGGGGCACGGACCGCACGGGACAATCGAGCCATGGCAGGCACCGCGGACACGGACGGCACGGCATCCGGCGACGGCACCTCTCCCCTGCGCCCGGCCGGTGCCCGGGACCGGGACGGCGAGGGGCGGGCGCGCAACGCGCGGCCCCGGGACGGGCTGGGCCGGCCCCTGCCCTACGGCGCCCCCGGTGTGGCCCGGCAGCCGGAGGGGGTGGTGCGCGCCCCGGAGGAGTCCGTGGCCGAGGCGCAGGCGCTGCTGGACGAGGGCAAGCCGTTCCACGCGCACGAGGTGTTCGAGGACGCCTGGAAGTCGGGGCCGCCGGAGGAGCGGACGCTGTGGCGCGGGCTCGCCCAGCTCGCGGTGGGCCTCACGCACGCGGCACGCGGGAACGCCGCCGGCGGGGCGCGGCTGCTGCGGCGCGGGGCCGGCGCCGTCGAGGAGTGGGCGGCGGACACCGGCCGGGGGCGGCCGTACGGCATGGACCTGGGCTCACTCGCCGGGTGGGCGCGGGAGCTGGCCGCGGTGGTGGAGGCCGGCGGCGGGCCCGTCGACGCCCGGGAGTGTGCGCCCCGGCTGCGGTGACCGGCGGGCGGTGCGGTCACTGTCAGTGGCGTACGGCAGACTCGGGGCGTGCGAAAGATTCATGTCATCGGGATCGGTGCCGGCGATCCCGACCAGCTGACCCTGCAGGCGGTCAAGGCGCTGCGCGCCACGGACGTGTTCTTCGTCCTCGACAAGGGCGAGGTGAAGAACGACCTGGTGCGGCTGCGCCGGGACATGCTTCAGGCGCACATACCCGAGGGCGGCTACCGGGTGGTCGAGGCGCGCGACCCGGAGCGGGACCGCCGCGCAGGCGGCGCCGCGTACTCGCCGGCCGTCGGGGACTGGCGCAGCGCCCGCGCGGGCATCTACGAGCGGCTGATCGCCGAGGAGCTGGGCGAGGAGGAGACCGGCGCGTTCCTGGTGTGGGGCGACCCGGCGCTCTACGACAGCACGATCGCGATCCTCGACGAGGTGCTTCAGCGGGGCGCGGTCGCCTTCGGCTACGACGTCGTGCCCGGCATCAGCAGCGTCTCCTCGCTCGTGGCCCGGCACCGAACGGGACTGAACCGGGTCGCGCGGCCGGTGCAGATCACCACCGGGCGGCGGCTGGCGGAAGGCTTCCCGGACGGCGTGGACGACGTGGTCGTGATGCTCGACGCGCACCAGGCCTTCCGGAAGTACCTCGACCAGGACATCGACATCTACTGGGGCGCCTACCTCGGCACCCCGGACGAGATCCTCGCCTCCGGCCCGATCGCCGAGGCCGCCCCGCGCATCGAGCGGCTGCGGGCCGAGGCGCGGGAGCGCAAGGGGTGGATCATGGACACGTATCTGCTGCGCCGCAACCCGAAGGACACCTGACACACCCGCCCGGGCCACCGGGCCTACGGGGGCTGCCCACAGGTGCTGGCGGGCACGTCCGGCGACCTGTTCGGCCGCCAAGGTGGTCTTCCAGGTCTCGGCGCCACGGCACGGGACGCTGTGGGCGTACAACCTCGAACACCTGGGCCTGCATGCGGGCCTCGGTCACCCGCGGCTGAGCCCCAGCCGCTCCAGCACCGCCGCCACGTCCGGCACCGCCGTCACTCCCTCCGGCAGCGGCGGACGGCGTACGACCACCACCGGCAGGCCCAGCTCACGGGCCGCCGTCAGTTTGGCCGCCGTGGCCTCTCCTCCGCTGTCCTTGGTCACCAGGACGTCGATGCGGTGCTCCCGCAGAAGCGCTGTCTCGTCGGCCACGGTGAACGGGCCCCGCGCCAGGATCACCTGAAGCCGCGGCGGCAGCGAACCCTCGGGCGGCTCCACTGACCGTACGACGAAGTCGGTGTCCGTCAGGTGCGCGAAGGCGGCGAGGCCGAGGCGGCCCGTGGTGAGGAACACCCGGCGGCCGAAGCGGGGCAGTTCCCGCGCGGCCGCGTCCAGGGAGCCGACGGTGTGCCAGCGGTCGCCGGGGCCCGGACGCCAGCCCGGCCGGCGCAGTACCACCAGCGGCACGCCAGTCAGCGCGGCGGCGTCCGCGGCGTTCGCCGTGATGCCGGCGGCGAAGGGATGGGTGGCGTCGACGACCGCGCTCACCCCCTGCTCGCGCAGCCACGCGGCGAGCCCCTCAGCGCCGCCGAACCCTCCGACGCGCACCTCGCCGTCGACCGCTCCGGGCCGGGTCACCCGTCCCGCCAGCGAGGTCGTCACCCGCACGCCCGCACGCTCCGCGAGGGCGGCGGCGAGACGGCGGGCCTCGGTGGTGCCGCCGAGGATCAGGACGTGCGGGGTCGGCATGGCGTCGAGGGTACGAGGTGCCGGATCCGGGCCCGTCACCGGCTCTGCGCGGTACCCGCCCGGCGGCACCGTCGCCGGTGGCGAGGCGGTCGCGGCCGCGCCGGCGCGCGCCAGACCGGCCGGGCGGCCGAGGCGCCGGCCGGAGATGCACCGCCGCAGCGAGCGGATCTGCCGGGCGGCGATACCGGGCCGGACCGAGGACGTGGTCGCGGTGTACCACGCGGTCGCACGGCAGCAGATCCGCAACGACCCGGCGGCCCTGGAGCTGCTGACACGAGGCCGAAACGCCGCTGCCGCAGGTGCTCGGCGCCATGGGAGACCCCGAGGCCCGGGAGACGCTGCGCACCGCCCGCGACGCCCTCGCCGCGCCGCGCCGCGCCGCGCCGCGCCGAGAAGCCCACGGCAGGTCGAGGCGCCGGCCGCACTCGCCGCGCTCGACGAAGCCACGCCCCCATCGCCTGACGCGGAAACCCGGCGCCGCCCCCACCGCCTGACGCGGAAACCGGCGCCGCCCGGGTCGGCTAGCGCAGAAGCAGTTGCACGCCGCCCACCACCGTGGCCGCGATGACCAGTTGCTCGAAGAGTTTCTGGTTGATCCGGTGCACCGCCCACTTGCCGAGCAGCGCGCCGGGCACCACGAACACCGCCAGCGCCGCGTCCAGCAGCAGCGAGCGGCCGTCGATCAGGCCGAGGCCGGCGCTGAAGGGCACCTTGGAGACGTTGACGATGAGGAAGAAGAACGCCGACGTGCCCAGGAATCCCAGTTTCCGGAAGCCCGCCGAGAGCAGGTACAGGGACATCACCGGGCCGCCGGCGTTGGCGACCATCGTGGTGAAGCCGCCGAGGACGCCGTAGGAGCGGGCCTTGATCCGGCCCGCGCGGGTGGCGACCGCGTCCGGCTGGGCCGCCTGTTCGGCCGTGCGCCGGCGCCACACGGTCACCGCGGCCATGACCAGCAGGATCACACCGATCGAGACGCGTACGGCCCCGTCACCGGCCCACACCAGGAACAGCGTGCCGGCCACCACGCCCGCCGCGACCGCCGGGAACAGCCGCCACAGCGTCGGCCAGTGGGCGTGCCTGCGGTAGGTGAGCACCGCGAGCACGTCCCCGGCGATCAGCACCGGGAGCAGGACGCCGGTGGAGGCGCGGGCGGGCAGGACCGCCGCGAAGATCGCGAGGCTGACCGTGTTCGCCCCGCTCACGGCGGTCTTGGAGAAGCCCACGAGCAGCGCCGCGAAGGCCAGCGCGGCGAACCCCCAGCCGGATATGTGCCACAACGTCATCGTGTCCATGCGGAGACCGATGTTATGTCCTGACATCCGGCCGGCAGAAACCGCGTCGTCCCGTCAGGTGGCCGCCGGCCATTGTGGACCGGCGTTCAGCTCCCGGTCGCCGATGCCGTCGCGGACGGGCCCCGGTCCGCGGCGTACTGGGTGCGCAGCTCCCGCTTGAGCACCTTCATGCTCGGACCGAGCGGCAGCGCGTCGGCGAACTCCACGCGCCGCGGGTACTTGTGCCGGCCCAGGTGCTCCTTGGACCAGGCGGTGAGCGCGGCGGCGTCCGGGGAGGCGCCCGGCGCCGGGACGACGACCGCGCACACCTCCTCGCCGTGCAGTTCGTCCGGCAGGCCGATCACGGCGACCTGAGCGATGCCGGGGTGGCGCATCAGGACCTCCTCGACCTCGCGCGGGTAGACGTTGTAGCCGCCGCGGATGATGACGTCCTTCTTCCGGTCGACGATCCGCAGGAAGCCCTCCTCGTCCTTGGTGCCGAGGTCGCCGGTGCGGAACCAGCCGTCGACCACGGCCTCCGCGGTCGCCTCGGGGCGGCCGAGGTAGCCGGAGAAGACGTTGTGCCCGCGGATGACGACCTCGCCGAGCTCCCCGGGCGGCAGCAGTTCGATCCGGCCCTCGACCTCGGCGCGGGCGATCTCCACGTCCACGCCCCACAGGGGGTGCCCGATGGTGCCCGCCCTGGTGCCGAACCAGGGCTGGTTGACCGTCGCCGTCGGCGAGGTCTCCGACAGCCCGTACCCCTCGTAGATCCGCGCCCCGAAGGCGGCCTCGAACCGCTCCAGCACGGCGACGGGCAGCGAGGCGCCGCCGGAGATGCACACCCGCAGCGCGGGCAGCGCGGGCGCGTCGGCCGCCGCGGCGGCGAGCGAGACGAACATGGTCGGCACACCGTGGAAGGTGTTCACCCGCTCCGCCACCATGAGCTCGATCGCGCGGGCCGCGTCGAAGCGGGGCAGCAGCACGAGCGTGGCGCCCGCCCGCCAGGTGGAGTTCATCGACACCGTCTGCCCGAAGGCGTGGAAGAGCGGCAGCGCGCCGAGCGCGATGTCGTCGGGGCGGATGTCGTTGGCGTCGAAGGCGTTGACGGTCGCGTTCATCACCAGATTGAAGTGGCTGAGCACGGCCCCCTTGGGCACGCCGGTGGTGCCGCTGGTGTAGAAGACGACCGCCGGGTCGTCGGCGGCGCGGGTGACGTACGACGGCAGCGGCTCGGCGTCCGCCGCGAGCTTGTCGAACTCCTCGCCGAGGGTGACGACCCGCACGCCGGTGGCCTCCGCGGCGGCCCGCCCGGTCTCCGCCTGCGCCGGGTGGACCAGCAGCAGGGTGGCGCCGCTGTCGCGCAGGACGTGCTCGACCTCCGGTGCGGAGAGCAGCAGATGCACGGGGACGACGACCCCGCCGACCGCGGCGACGGCGTAGTAGGCGAGCGGGAACTCGGCGGTGTTGGGCGCCATCAGGGCGACGCGGTCCCCCGGCGTGACGCCGAGCCCGGCCAGCGCGCCGGCCTGGGCCAGCGCCTGCCGCCACACCTCGGCGAAGGTCAGCCGCCGCTCGCCCTCGATCAGGGCGGTCTTCTCCGGACGGCGCCGGGCGTTCTCGGCGAGGATGACGGCCAGGGAGAGGGTTGCCATGGAGTGTCGCTCCGATTCCTTGCGGCTCTTGTTACGGATCCCCGTCAGGGGGAGCCCCCCGTTCGGCTCCGTGGTACGGAGCCGGCGTTGCCTGTGCTCAGTGCCTCTCGACCAGCACCGCGCTGCCCTGGCCCACGCCGACGCACATCGTGGCCAGGCCGCGCTCGGCGCCCGTGCGGCGCATGCGGTGCAGCAGGGTGGTCAGGATGCGGGCGCCGGAGCAGCCGAGCGGGTGGCCCAGCGCGATGGCGCCGCCGCTGGCGTTGACCAGGCCGGGGTCGATGCCGAGCTGGTCCACGCAGGCGAGGGCCTGGGCGGCGAACGCCTCGTTGAACTCGGCCTCCTGCACCTCGCCGATGCTCCAGCCGGCCCGGGCGAGCACCTTGCGGGTGGCCGGGACGGGGCCGAGGCCCATGACGTCGGGGTGGACGCCGGCCGAGCCGCCGGCGACGTACTGGCCCATCGACTCCAGGCCCAGCTCGTTCAGCGCCTCCTCGCTGGCGAGGATCAGTCCGGCCGCGCCGTCGTTCATCGGGGAGGCGTTGCCCGCGGTGACCGTGCCGCCGGAGCGGAAGACAGGCTTCAGGCGCGCGAGCTTGTCGTAGGAGGTGTCCTCGCGGATGCACTCGTCGGCGTCGACGACCGTGCCGTCCGGCCGCCGGACGGGCAGGAGTTCGTCGTCGAAGTGGCCCAGTTTGCGTGCCTCGGCGGCGCGTTGGTGGCTGCGCAGCGCGAACTCGTCCTGCCGTTCGCGGCTGACGCCGTGGCGGGCGGCGACCTCCTCGGCGGTCTCTCCCATGGAGAGCAGGCCGTGCAGGTCCTTCATCGCCGGGTTCACCAGCCGCCAGCCGAGCCGGGTGTCGTACGTCTCCATGCGGTGCGGCAGGGCCTCGTCGGGACGGGGCAGGACGAAGGGCGCGCGGCTCATCGACTCCGAGCCGCCCGCGATCACGAGGTCGGCCTCGCCCGCCGCGATGGTGCGGGCGGCGGCGGTGACCGCTTCGAGGCCTGAGGCGCACAGCCGGTTGACGGTGGCGCCGGGCACGGTCTCGGGCAGGCCGGCGAGCAGGGCGGCCATGCGGGCGACGTTGCGGTTGTCCTCGCCGGCCTGGTTGGCGGCGCCCCAGTAGACGTCGTCGATCCGGGCGGGGTCGAGCGCGGGCACGTCGGCGACCAGGCCGCGGATCACGGCGGCGGCGAGGTCGTCGGGGCGGACGCAGGACAGCGCGCCGCGCAGCTTGCCGATGGGGGTGCGGCGGGCGGCCGCGAAGTGGACGGGACGCACGGAAGGACTCCTGACCGACGGCGCTGTGGACCAGCGAGCTCTTAATTAGCACTGCTAGTTTTGGACTATAGACCGCCGGGTGGCCGCCTGGGAAGATCCCCCCTCGTGAGCCGCACCGACCCCGGCGGAGGAGACATGGCCGAGTCCCGCGAGCACGTCCTGACCGGAACGCGCTCCACGATCGCCGCCCGCGAGTGGCCGAACCCGCGGGCCCGCTGCATCGCCCTCCTCGTGCACGGCTACGGCGAGCACATCGGCCGCTACGGCGGCCTCGCGGACGTACTCCTGGCGCACGGCGCGGCGGTGTACGGGCCGGATCACACCGGGCACGGACGGTCGGCGGGCGAACGGGTGCTGATCGAGGACTTCGAGGACGTGGTCACCGACGTGCACGCGGTGGCCGGGCTCGCGCGGGCCGCGCACCCCGGGCTGCCGCTGGTGCTGATCGGCCACTCCATGGGCGGCCTGATCGCCTCCCGCTACGCCCAGCGGTACGGCGGCGACCTGGCCGCGCTGGTGCTGTCCGGGCCGGTGATCGGCGCGTGGGAGACACCGGAGCGGCTGCTCGCGCACGCCGCCCGGCACGGCGAGATCCCCGACGTCCCGATCAGCCCGGCCGCACTCTCGCGCGACCCGGCGGTGGGGGCGGCGTACGCGGCGGACCCGCTGGTGTGGCACGGCCCGATGAAGCGGCCGACGCTCCAGGCGTTCGTGCGCACGCTGGAGACGGTGGCGAAGGGCGGTGACGTGGGAGCGCTGCCGGTGCTGTGGCTGCACGGCGACGACGACCGGCTGGTGCCGCTGCCGGGCAGCCGGATCGGCGTCGAGCGGCTGACCGCGGGCCGCGCGCCGACGGAGCGGGTGTACGCCGGCGCGCGGCACGAGGTGTTCCACGAGACGAACAAGGACGAGGTGTTCGCCGAGGTCACCGGCTTCCTGGACACGGTGCTCAGGTCGTCAGGCGGGTGAGGGCCGCTGCGGTCAGGGTCTGCACGCCCGGCAGCAGGACCCCGGGGTCGGGGGCGAACAACGGGCTGTGGTTGCCGGGGACGTTGGCGAACTTCTCGGCGAGTTCGCCGCCGGGGGCCGCCTCCCACACCGGGTCCGGCGTGGAGGTGACGTACCAGTAGTCGTACGGGACGCCCTCGGGTGCCAGCAGGGAGAAGTCCTCGCTGCCCATGGCCGGGCCGAAGTCGAAGACGGTGTGGTCGCCGAAGAGCGCCCGGTGCGCCGCGGCGATCTCCCCGTCCAGGACGGCGTCGTTGACGGTGTTCGGGTAGCCCGGGTGCACGGTCACCTCGGGCGGGACGGGGCAGCCGGCCGCCGCGCACTCGCCCTCCACGATCCGTCGCACCGCGGCCAGGACGCGTTCGCGTACCGCGGTGTTCTGGCTGCGCAGGTTCAGGGCGAGCCGGGCCTCGCCGGGGATGATGTTGTGCTTCGTGCCGGCGTGGAACTGGCCCACCGTCAGCACCGCCGACTCCTTCGCGGCCACCTCGCGGGAGATCACCGTCTGCAGGCGGGTGACGATGTACGCCGCCGTCACGACCGGATCGACGGTGGACTCGGGGCGTGAGCCGTGGCCGCCGACGCCGTGCACGACGACGTCGATGTCGTCGGCGGCGGACATGGTCAGGCCGGGGGTGTGCGGGTAGAACCCGGCCGGGCCGGGGGCGACGTGCTGGCCGAAGAGGACGTCGGGGCGCGGGAAGCGTTCGTGCAGACCGTCCGCGACCATCGCGGCCGCTCCCCCGCCGCTCTCCTCGGCGGGCTGGCCGACCACGACGAGGGTGCCGGACCAGGTGGCGCGGGCCGCCGCGAGCGCCTCGGCGGCCCCGGCCAGCCAGGTGACGTGCAGATCGTGGCCGCAGGCGTGCATCACACCGTCCACCGTCGAGGCGTACGGCAGCCCGGTCGCCTCCCGCACCGGCAGCGCGTCCATGTCGCCGCGCAGCCACACCACCGGCCCGTCGCCGTTGGCGAGCACACCCACCACACCGGTACGGGCGACGCCCTCGGTCACCTCGTATCCGGCCGCGCGCAGCCGGGCGGCGAGCCTGCCCGCGGTGCGGTGCTCCTGGAAGGCGAGTTCGGGATGGCGGTGCAGGTCGCGGTAGAAGTCCTCGAGCTCCGCGGCCTTCACCGCCTCGGACACCTCGCGCGTCAGTCGGGCCACCGCGGCCGGATCGGTCATGCTGCTGCCTCCTCGGGATCGGCTGCCGTGATTCTCGCGCCGGGCGAGGCCGGCTCCAAGGTGCCGCCGCCCGGACAAGCCGTACCGCGGGTGACGTTGAGGTGAAAATATGGAAACGGCGGGTCCGGTTCCATGTCTGCGCACGCTCCGCGTCATAAGTTGTGACACAGATCACCTGTGCGAAACGCGAGAGGACGGCGGTCACCGATGTCGGGAGTCCAGGACGAAGCTCTTGGCTCAGCAACAGCAACTTCCGGCTACACCCAGCGGCTCGCGCGGCTGGAGAAGGCCGGCATCCGGCGGCTGCTGCCCACCCAGGCCCCGTACCGGTGGAATCTGCGGCGGTTGCATCTGGGCCGCGTCCTCGACGTGGGCTGCGGGCTCGGCCGCAACCTGCTGAACTGCGGGCCCGAGAGCGTCGGCGTCGACCACAACGCCCACTCGGTGGCCGTGTGCCGTGAGCGGGGGCTGACCGCGTACACCCCGGAGGAACTGGCCGAGACGCCCGGCTGCGGTCCCGGCTCCTTCGACAGCCTGCTGTGCGCGCACGTCCTGGAGCACATGGACGAGGACCTCGCGCAGAGTGTGCTGGAGCAGTACCTGCCGCTGGTCAAGCCGGGCGGCGCGGTCGTGCTGATCACGCCACAGGAGGCCGGCTACCGCAGCGACGCCACGCACGTGCGCTTCGTCGGCTTCGAGGAGTTGTACCGGCACGCCAGACAGGCCGGGATCGCCGTGGCGCGGACGTACTCCTTCCCCTTCCCCCGGGCCGCCGGCTCGCTCTTCCCGTACAACGAGTTCGTGCTGGTCGGCCGGGTCACCCGCTGAGCGGCTGCGGCAGGTGCAGTACGCGGGCGATGGTGCGCAGGACGCCGTTGTCGTTGTTGGACGGAGCCAGATGGCGGGCGCGGGCGACGACCTCGGGGTGGGCGCCGGCCATCGCGAAGGACCACTCGGCGGCGTCCAGCATCTCCAGGTCGTTGAGGTAGTCGCCGAACGCCATGGTCTGGGCCGGGGTGATGCCGAGCTCGCGCTGCAGGCGGCGGACGGCGGCGCCCTTGTCGGCGGTGCGGTTCATCACGTCCACCCAGTGCTCGCCGGAGACGACGACGCTGTGGGTGGCGGTGAAGTCCGCGAGCCCGGGGGCGGTGCCGTGTTCGGCGGAGCCGAAGTCGTACAGGGCGACCTTGATGAAGTCGTCGTCGACGGCGGTGACGTCCGGCACGACGCGGTGCTCGGCGTAGTACTTGCGCACCTCGGCCAGGAACGGCTCGTCGGTGCGCTCGACGTACGCGGCCCGCTTGCCGCACAGCACGGTGCCGACGTCGACCCCGCCGGCCGCGAGACGGCGGGCCGCGCCGACGACACGGACGGCGTCCTCCCGCCGCAGCGGGTCGGAGCTCAGCTCGACGCCGTCGCGCACGACGTAGGTGCCGTTCTCGGCGATGAACACCATGCCGTCGGCGACGTCCGCGAACTCCCGCGCCAGGGTGGCGTACTGCCGTCCGCTCGCCGGGCTGAACAGCACGCCCCGCTCGCGCAGCAGCTCCAGCGTGCGCCACAGGCCGGGCGGGACCTGCTTGTCGTCGTCCAGGAGCGTGCCGTCCATGTCGGTGACGATCAGCCGGATGTCGGCGGGGGCCTCACCGGAGCGGTGCTCGGGGGTGCTGACGAGGGGCGCGCTGCTGTAGGGCATGTCCTGCTTTCGGTCGGGGAGCCTCCCTTCCACCCTACGGGAGGCACCGGCGCGCCCCTTGTCGCGATTCCCGGGACAGCGTGATCACCGGACGGCACAATGAGGCGGCGACGCCCGGTGCGACGAGGAGGATGCGATGACCACCCTTGCCGATCCGGTCCCGGGCGGGCGCCCCGGCGATGTGGAACGGGCCACCGCGTTGTCCGCCGAGCTGTCCGCGCGGGGCGTGCACGGGGTCGTGCTGGCGTATGTGGACACCGCCGGGGTGACCCGGATCAAGACCGTTCCGACCGCGAAGCTCGCCTCGGCGACGGCATGGGGCGTCGGCATGTCCCCGGTGTTCGACACCTTCCTCGCGGGTGACGGCATCGTCACCACCGACGTGCTCGGCTCCCCGGACGGCGATCTGCGGCTCTTCCCCGACCTGGACCACCTGACGGTGCTGGCCGGACAGCCGGGATGGGCGTGGGCGCCCGTCGACCGGATCACCCAGGACGGGGAGCGGCACCCCGGATGCAGCCGGACGTTCCTGCGCCGGATCACCGCCGGCGCGGCCCGGACGCACGGGCTGTCCTTCCGCGCCGCGATCGAGATCGAGTGGTCGGTGGGGCTGGCGTCGGCGCCGGACGGCGACTTCGTGGCCGCCGCCACCGGCCCGGCGTACGGCGCCGACCGGCAGGTGGAGCTGGGCGACTACCTCGCCGATCTGCTGGCGGCCTGCCACGCGCAGGGCGTCGACGTCGACCAGCTGCACCCCGAGTACGCCGCCGGGCAGTTCGAGATCTCCGTCGGCGCCGTCGACCCGGTGGCGGCGGCCGACCGCAGCGTGCTGGTGCGGCACACGATCCGCGCGGTGGCCCGGCGGCACGGGCTGCGGGTGTCGTTCGCGCCGGCCGTGCTCGCCGAGGGCGTCGGCAACGGCGGGCACGTCCACCTCTCCGCGTGGCGGGCGGGGAACAACCTGCACACGGGCGGCGAGGGCCGGTACGGGACGACGGCCGACGGCGAGTCCTTCGCGGCGGGTCTCCTCGGCCATCTGCCCGGCCTCACCGCCGTGACCGCGCCGAGCCCCGCGAGCTATCTGCGGCTCAGGCCCTCCCAGTGGGCGGGCGTGTTCACGGCCTGGGGTCTGGAGACCCGCGAGTGCGCCCTGCGGATGATCACCGGTACGGCGGGCCGCCGCGCGACGGACGCGAACCTGGAGGTCAAGCCCGTCGACCTGGCCGCCAACCCCTATCTCGCCCTGGGCTGTGTGATCGCCGCCGGGCTGGACGGCCTGTCCTCGGGCGCCGTCCTGCCCGAGGAGGTCACCGGTGATCCGGCGCTGCTGGCCGCCGAGGAGGCGGCGAAGCGAGGCGTGCGCCGGCTGCCGGTGTCGCTGACGGAGGCGGTGGAGCGGTTCCGGGCGGACGCGGTGCTGCGCGACGCGCTCGGTCCCGTCCTCGCGGACGCGGTCGTCGCCGTACGCGAAGGAGAGGTCGCCGCCGTGGCGGGGCTGGACGACGCGCAGGTGGCGGCGGCCTACCGGTGGCGGTACTGACCGTGGGCGCCGTCGCCGACGCGCTGGCCGCGCTGCCGCTGGTGGACCACCACTGCCACGGCGTCGTCGTGACCGACCTGGACCGGGCCGGTTTCGAGGCGCTGCTCACCGAGGGCGACCGCTGGCCCGGGATGTCGTCCTTCGACACGCCCGTCGGTCTCGCCGTGCGCCGGTACTGCGCTCCCCTGCTGGACCTGGAACGGCACGCTCCGGCCGAGGAGTATCTGGCGCGCCGGTCCGAGCTGGGCGCGCGCGAGGTGAACCGGCGCTTCCTCGCCGCCGCGCGCACCGGGGTGTTCTGCGTCGACACCGGTTTCGCCCCCGCCGGAGCCGCCGGCCCGGCCGAGGCGGCCGGAGCGACGGTGGCGTACGAGGCTGCCGGAGCGGTGCCGGCACACGAGGCGGTGCCGGCACACGAGGCGGCGGCGGAGTACGAGGGGGTGGCGGAGTACGAGGTGGCGGCGGAGTACGAGGTGGCGGCGGAGTACGAGGTGGTGCGGCTGGAGTCGGTCGCCGAGGCGGTGGTGGCGCGCGGGGTGGAGGCGGACGCGTACGCCGGCGCGTTCCGCGCGGCCGCGCGGGAGGCCGTGCGGCGGCCGGGCGTGGTCGCGGTGAAGTCGGTCGCGGCCTACCGCACCGGTTTCGCGCTGGACCCGGCCCGCCCCACGGACGCGCAGGTCACCGCCGCGGCCGCGGCCTGGCTGACGCACGGCGGCCGTCTCACCGACCCCGTTCTGGTACGGCATCTGCTGTGGACGGCCGTCGACCTGGGGCTGCCGCTCCAGCTGCACGTCGGCTTCGGCGACAACGATCTGCGGCTGCACCGCTCGGACCCCACGCTGCTCACGGACTGGCTGCATCTGACCGCCGGCACGATCCCCGTCCTGCTGCTGCACTGCTGGCCCTACCAGCGGCAGGCCGCGTACCTGGCCGCGGTGTTCGAGCAGGTCTACCTGGACGTCGGCCTCACCCTGCACCACGTCGGTCCGGCCCGCGCACGGGCGGTGCTGGCCGAGGCCCTGGAGATCACGCCGTTCCGCAAGCTGCTGTACAGCTCCGACGCCTGCGGTGTGGCGGAGTTCTACGCGCTCGGCGCGCTGGCCTTCCGGCGGGGCCTGGCCGAGCTGCTAGACGAGCGGCTGGCCGCCGACGAGCTGAGCCTGCCGGACGCGCTGCGCATCGCCGAGTGGGCGGGAGCACACAACGCCCGCCAAGTCTACCGCCTCCCCGGTCCCTCCTGAAAGTATGATCAAGCAATGTCTGACATGACCGAAACCACGCCCGGTTGGCTGTCCTCCGACGAGCTGGAGCAGGCGCGGGCGCGCATGCCGATCCTGTACGTGGAGGCCGTGCCCGTCCGGGTCGACGACAGCGGCGAAGTCGTCAGCATCGGCCTGCTGCTGCGCATCGGGCCGGACGGAACGGTCAGCCGGACGCTGGTCTCCGGCCGGGTCCTGCACCACGAGCGGGTCCGCGACGCCCTGCTGCGGCACCTGGAGAAGGATCTCGGGCCGGTGGCGCTGCCCCGCATCCCGGCCTCGCTGCAGCCCTTCACGGTGGCCGAGTACTTCCCCACGCAGGGCATCACGCCGTACCACGACCCCCGGCAGCACGCGGTGTCCCTCGCCTACATCGTGCCGGTGAGCGGGGACTGCCGGCCGCGCCAGGACGCTCTGGACCTGGTCTGGTTCGATCCGCACGAGGCGGCGTCGCCGGGCGTGCAGGGCGAGATGCCGGGCGGGCACGGCTTCCTGCTCCGTCAGGCCCTCGCCCATCTGGGCCTGCCGCACTGAGCCGCCGTATCCCGGGGGGACGCGCGCGGCGAATAACGCGTCGCGCCCCGGCCACGCCGTCCCTACCATGCGGGCCATGGCGAAAGCACCCGTGCTCACCCCCCGGGCGGACGACTTCCCGCGCTGGTACCAGGACCTGATCGGCAAGGCCGAGCTGGCCGACAACGGGCCGGTGCGCGGCACCATGGTCATCCGGCCGTACGGGTACGGCCTGTGGGAGCGGATGCAGCAGGACATGGACGCCCGCATCAAGGCGGCCGGCGCCCAGAACGCGTACTTCCCGCTGTTCATCCCCCAGTCGTATCTGACGAAGGAGGCCGAGCACGTCGAGGGCTTCGCGCCCGAGCTGGCCGTCGTCACCCACGCCGGCGGCAAGGAGCTGGAGGAGCCCGTCGTCGTCCGGCCCACCTCCGAGACGATCGTCAACGACTACTTCGCCAAGTGGGTGCAGAGCTACCGCGACCTGCCCCTGCTGATCAACCAGTGGGCGAACGTGGTGCGTTGGGAGCTGCGCCCGCGCATGTTCCTGCGGACGACGGAGTTCCTGTGGCAGGAGGGCCACACCGCGCACGCCACGTACGAGGAGGCCCGGGACTACGCCGCCCGCATCCACCGTGACGTCTACGCCGACTTCATGGAGAACCTCCTCGCCATGGACGTCGTGCCGGGACGCAAGACGGCCAGGGAGCGGTTCGCCGGCGCGATCAACACCCTCACACTCGAAGGCATGATGGGCGACGGCAAGGCCCTGCAGCTGAGCACCAGTCACGAACTCGGCCAGAACTTCGCCAAGGCCTTCCACATCCGGTACCTGGCGAAGGACGGCCGCCAGGAGTACGTCTGGCAGACCTCGTGGGGCTCCACCACCCGTATGGTCGGCGGGCTGGTGATGATGCACGGCGACGACGACGGCCTGCGCCTCCCGCCGCGGCTGGCCCCCGTCCAGGCGGTCGTCCTCGCGATCAAGGGGGACGAGGCGGTCCTGGCCACGGTGCGGGAGATCGGTGAGCGGCTGCGGGCGGCGGGCATCCGTGTGCACGTCGACGACCGCGCCGACCTGCCGTTCGGCCGCCGCGCGGTCGACTGGGAACTCAAGGGCGTGCCCGTACGGATCGAGGTGGGGCCCCGCGACCTGGAGAACGGCACCGCGGTGCTGGTCCGCCGGATCGAGGGCGGCAGGACGCCGATGCCGATCGGCGCGCTGCCGGTGATCCTGCCGAAGGTGCTGGAGGAGGACCAGGCGCTGCTGCTGGCGCAGTCCCGCCGGCGCCGCGAGGACCGCACCGTCGACGTGACCACGGTCGAGGAGGCGGTGCGGGCAGCGGCCACCGGCTGGGCGCGCATCCCCTGGGCCACGCTGGGGCCACAGGGCGAGGCGGCGCTCGCCGAGCAGGGTGTGACGGTGCGGTGCCTGGTCGCCGCGGACGGCTCGGTTCCCGACAGCGACGACCAGCCGGGCAACGTGGCTCTGGTGGCGCGCGCCTACTGACGGGCGCCCCCCTCGCGCTCTACTGCGGCCCGGGCCCTCGCTCCAGTTCCCCCCACACGATGAGCCGGTGTGTGTAGGCGCGGGTCAGCGGGTCGCGGTCCGCGCAGGTGGTGAGGGTGATCCGCGCCCTGTCGGGGGTGACGCCGGGCTTGCCCGGAACCGGCAGGACGACTCCCACGTCGGTCGGCTCGACGGTCCTGGTGCCGGTGACGCGGTAGGTGTACGTCCGCCCGCGCCATGCGACGGTGAGTGCGTCGCCGCGCACCAGTGCGTTCAGCTTCCGGAACGGCTCGCCCCAGCCCGTCCGGTGACCGGCGACCGCGAAGTTGCCGACCGCGCCGGGCAGAGCCGAGCCGGGATAGTGTCCCGGTCCCTTGGCCAGATCGGTCTGCGTGACGCCCTCGACGATCACCGGGTGATACGCGGAGCCGAATCTCGGGATGCGCAGGACGGCCAGCGCGGTTCCGTCCCGGGGGCCGGGCTCGGGCCGGGTGCGGGGGATGCGTGGTGTCCTGGCGGCGACGGCCGGTTCGTCGTGCCCGGCCGGGGGGTGCGCGAGCTGCGCGCGCAGGTCCCGCTGGGCCCGGCCGTAGGCCTGGTCGCGCTGCCAGTTCTGGAGCGTGGCGAGACCCGCGACCAGCAGACCGGCCAGGATCAGACCGATACCGAACAGACGGATCAGTGTCCGCATGGTGCCTCCGCCTCGGCGTCGTGGCGGGACCGCCGGACCGGCGGCCCCGCCTCGGGCTTTTGCCGGTGGTGCGGCCTAGGTGTCGTCGTTGTGCGTCCTGCGCGGGACCAGCCGCAGCACGGCGAATCCCGCCGAGACGAGGACGAACATCACGACCCAGAACCAGATGCTGTCCACCCCGCCGGTGACGGGCAGGACGCCCGCTCCGACGCCGGCGGACGCTGCGGTTCCCGCGCCTGTGTAGTCCGCCATGAGGTGCTCCTTTCGAACGCGAAGCGGCCGATACCACAGATGCGGACATACGGGCGGCTACGCGGAATAAGAGGACGTTCGGGGAAAGGGAAAGCACGCCGAAAGAAAACCCCGGCTCCATGGGAGTTGCGTGCTTTCGGAAAGTGAGAGAGCCGAACGACGCTAGATGTTGTTTACGTCGTATACATACAACTCTCTCTCCGTGACCCGCCGACGTCAAGACGAGCCGCGATCACCCGGGCGCCCGGGGCCCCGCGGCTCGGCGGGCCCGACGAGGCGGTCGAGCAGCGCGTCCAGTCCGGCGGCGAGAGCGGCCGGTCCGCCCGGCTCGGCGGCCGTGACGGCCCGCAGCTCGGGCAGTTCCTCCGGCGGGTCCATGAGGCACAGGTCCACCGCCGGATAGCCGTGGATCCAGGTGAGGCAGGCGCGGAACACCAGGGGGACACGGCGCTCGTCGAGCCCGGCCTCCCCCAGCAGGTCGAGCACCGCCACATGCTGCCGCTGGACGGCCGGCGGGCGACGGGCCGGCGGCGCCTCCAGCACCCGCGTGGTCAGCAGCGGCGCGGCCCGGGGGTGCGCCCGGCAGATCTCGTACGTCGTCCGGGCGACGCGGTGCAGGCCGGCGCGCCAGGACTCCTCCTCCACGGCGACCGGCCCTTCCCCGGCGGCCCGGCGCTCCTCCGGTTCGCCGCGCTCCTCCCGTTCGCCGCGCTCCTCCCGTTCGCGGTACAGCGTCTCGACCAGTCCGTCCAGCAGCTCGTCCTTGCTCGCCGCATGTCGGTAGAGCGCCATCGCCTCCACGCCGAGTTCGGCGCCCAGACGGCGCATGCTCAGCGCGGCGAGCCCCTCCCGGTCCACCAGTTCCAGGGCGCCGGCCAGCATGCGCTGCCGGCTCAGCCGGCCGTAACCGCCGCCCCGTCCTGTGGCCGCCATGCCGTACCTCCACGACCCTCGGCCCGCCTGGCTCGCGTTGACTGCGCACCCCCCTCGTTCCATAGTGTACGTATACGACGTAAACATACATACCTGGACCCATCTGGTACCCATCCGGCACTGCTCGACGGAGGGCGGACGACATGTCTCGCACCGAGGGCCACAGCTCTGTCACCGGCGTCCCGCACCAGGTGGTGGTGGTCGTCCCCGCCTACAAAGAGGTCCAGACCCTGCCGCAGGTGCTCGCCGCACTGGGCCGGCAGACGCATCCCGCGGACCGCGTCGTGGTGACCCTCGACCCGTACCGGGATCCGCGGACGACCGCCGAACTGGAGCGCATCGCCCGCCGCGCGGGCGCCGAGGTGCGCCACTCGGTCGGCAACCGGCACAAGAAGGCCGGCAATCTCAACGGGGCGCTCGGCGAACTGCTGCCCACCCTCGCGGACGACGACGCGGTCCTGGTGCAGGACGCCGACACCTACCTCGACCCGCCCTTCATCGAGGTGGCGTACGCCGCCCTGCTGCGCGACCACGGCGCCGTGGGCGGCACTTTCCGCGGCCGCGAGGGCGGTGGACTGTGCGGCGCGTTCCAGCGCAACGAATACGTCCGGTACGCCCGGGACACCGCACGCAAGCGGGGAAAGGTGCTGTGCCTGACGGGCACCGCCTGCCTGTTCCGGGTGGCGGCGCTGAGGGACGTCCTGGCCGCCCGCCGCGAGGGACGACTGCCGGCCGCCGACGGCGTCTACGACACCAAGGTGCTGACCGAGGACAACGAACTCACGCTCGCCCTCAAACACCGCGACTGGCGGGTCGTCGCCCCCTCCCACGCCACCATGACGACGGAGGTCATGCCGACCTGGGGCGACCTGGCCAGGCAGCGACTGCGCTGGAAGCGCGGGGCGCTGGAGAACCTCTTCGACTACGGGCTGACCCGCCACACCTGCGAAGGCTGGGTGCGACAGCTGATCGCGCTGCTCGGCGCGGCCGTGTCGGCCATCTACCTGGGAGCCGTCCTGTGGTACCTGGCCACCGGCGCCGGACTGCACATCGCACCGATCTGGCTGGCTCTCACCGGGTTCTACGCCATCGAGCGCGCGGTCACCGTGAAGGCCCGGGGCTGGCGGGTGGCCGCCACCTCGATGCTGGTCCTCCCCGAGTGGTTCTACGACCTCTTCCTGCAGGGCGTGCACATCCGGGCCCTGACGGAGTCGGCGCTGCGCCGGGAACGCACCTGGTAGACGCGGCGGTCGCCCGACGGCGGGAGCGACGTTGCCGGAAACGAAGGAGAGGCCGCTCCGGCAATCGCCGGAACAGCCTCCGCCTCGCGACTTCGCGAAGTCGGGACGACAGGATTTGAACCTGCGACCCCTTGACCCCCAGTCAAGTGCGCTACCAAGCTGCGCCACGTCCCGTTGCCCGTTTGACCTGGGGTTTCCCCCGGCCGTACGGACAGGGAAACAATACCGCACCCGCGTCGGTGGTCGCGCGCCCCTTTCCGGCGCGGCCGCCCCGGGAGCCTCGGAAGGCGGCCCAGAAGCCTCGGAAGACGGCCCTTGACCTCAAGTCCGCTTGAGGTTGCACGCTCGTCAGCATGACGATCACCGAGGAGGAGGTCCGCGGGTACGGCTACGCCGACCTGCCCGGACTCATGGGCCTGATGACCGGCGACGAGAAGCACGGGCCGGCCGCCACGTCCACGCTGGACGTGCTGTGGGTGCTCTACGACCGGGTGCTGAGGGTCGGGCCGGACCGGCTCGACGACCCGGCGCGGGACCGGTTCCTGCTGTCCAAGGGGCACGGGCCGATGGCGTACTACGCGGTGCTGGCCGCCAAGGGGTTCGTACCGGTGGACTGGCTGACCGGCTTCGGGGCGTACGACTCGCCGCTCGGGCACCATCCGGACCGGATGCTCGTGCCGGGCGCCGAGATCGGCAGCGGCTCGCTCGGGCACGGGCTGCCGATCGCCGTCGGCGCGGCGCTGGGACTGCGCGCGCAGGGGCTGCCTGATCCGGCGGTGTGGGTGCTGATCGGGGACGCGGAGCTGGACGAGGGCAGCAATCACGAGGCGATCGCGTTCGCCGGGCCGGCCGGGCTGGACCGGCTGCACACGGTCGTGATCGACAACGCCTCCGCCAGCCATGCCCGGCCCGGCGGCATCGCGGCCCGCTTCGAGGCGGCGGGCTGGTCGGCGGTGACCGTGGACGGCCGCGACCACGACGCGCTGTACGCCACGTTCACCGCACCCCATCCGGGCCGCCCGCACGTCGTGGTCGCCCGGGTCGAGCCGAAGTACGTCTGAACCCGGAAGGATGAGCGATCTCATGGAGACCATGCGCGAGCGGTTCGCCCCCGTGCTCACCCGGCTGCTGGACGAGGACGCACGGGTCGCCGTCGTGCTCGCCGAGATCGGCAAGGACGGTTTCGCCGAGGCGATGCGCCGCCATCCGGACCGGGTGGTCAACGTCGGCATCCGGGAGCAGTTGCTGGTCGGCGCGGGCGCCGGTCTGGCGCTGACCGGGCTGCGGCCGGTGGTGCACACCTTCGCCAGTTTTCTGGTGGAGCGGCCCTTCGAGCAGGTGAAGCTGGACCTAGGGCACCAGGGGCTCGGCGCCGTCCTGGTCAGCGCGGCCGCCTCGTTCGACTGGCCGGCGGGCGGGTTCACCCACATGGCGCCGGGGGACGTGGCGCTGCTTGACACTTTGGACGGCTGGACCGTGCACGTCCCCGGCCATCCGGACGAGGCCGAGGCCCTGCTGCGGCACGCTGTCGCCGCGGGCGACGACAAGGTGTACGTGCGGCTGTCGGTGCAGGCGAACGCCCTGGGGCGGCCCGTCGACGGGGAACGGTTCCTGACCGTGCGGGAGGGCCGCGCGGGGGTCGTCGTCGCCGTCGGACCGATGCTGGACGCCGTGGTCGAGGCGACCGAGGGCCTCGATGTGACCGTGCTGTACGCGACGACCGTGCGGCCCTTCGACCCAGCGGCCCTGCGCCGGGCGACCGAGGCGGCCCGGGCGGACGTCGTGCTGGTCGAGCCGTATCTGGCGGGCACCTCGACGGCCGCGGCGAACGACGCCCTGGCCGACCTGCCGCACCGCGTGCTGGGGCTCGGTGTCGGGCGGCGCGAGCTGCGGCGCTACGGGACGGTCCAGGAGCACGTGGCCGCGCACGGGCTGGACGCCGCCTCGCTGCGCGATCGGATCGCCGGGTTCCTGCGGCCGGCCGGCTGACTCAGCCGTGTCCCGTCGCCGCGACCGGACTTCGTGGCCGTTCCGTCGACGCGGCCAGGCATCGTGGGCCGTTCCGTCGGCACGGGCCGGACTGTCGTAGGCCGATCCGTCGCTACCGGCCGGGGCCTCGCCGGCCGATCCGTCGGCGCGGGCCGGGGCCTCGACGGCCGATCCGTCGGCGCGCCGGACGCGGCCGGGGTCAGCCGTGTTCCGTCCGCGCCGGCCGGAGCGGTCGGCGCGGACCCCGCCGAAGACGACGAGCCCGGCGAACGCGGCGGCGGTCGCGGCCATGGCGAGACCGACCGCGCCCGCGCCGTACCCGTGCTCGAGCAGTCCGGCGGCCAGGGCGACCGGCAGCATGGTGTCGCCGAGCCGGGCCACGGCCCGCGCGCCGAAGAACAGCGCGAAGTCCCGCGACCACACCCCTCCCGCGCCGCCCGCGCTGGCGGTTGCGGAGTCGCCGGCCCTGCCCGCGCCGCCCCCCGTCGCGGTCCCCGCGTCACCCATCCCAGGCCCTCCCCTCCCGGTGTTCTCAGGCAGCCGGAGCCCCCTCCGCTCCGGCTGCCGTCACTGCCGACGGATCATGCCACGCGCCACTGACAACGCCGTGGGGATTTTCGCCCCACGTGTCATTCCGGGGCCGACGGCCCCAATTCCGGGTAGGACTCGAGCAGTCGGGGCGGGGCCGCCTGGCGCCAGGAGTCGGCGAGGACGTCGCGCAGTTCTCGTTCGTCCTCCAGCGCTGCGAGTCTGACCCGGATCCAGGCGAACTGCGCCTCGTGCGCGGCGATCCAGAACTTCTCCGGCTCGGCCAGCACCAGTTCGTCCCGCTCCTCCTTCGGGCAGCGCACCGCCATGGAGGTCTCGTCCTCGGGCAGCGTGGCGAACATCTTTCCCGCGACCCGGAACGTGGGCATGCTCCAGGCGGTCTTCTCCGTCGTGTCCGGCAGGGACAGCGCGACACGGCGTACGTCTTCGGCATCCGGCATGGCAGGAACGGTAACCGCTGCCACTGACACTCACCCGCCGGCGCCGGCCGGCCCGACCTGCTTGTAATACAGGGTCGTCGGCCGCGGCACGCCGTCGGGGCTCGCCGCGTAGTCGGGGATCGTCCCGGCGCGTGTCCAGCCGGCCGAGCGGTACAGGGACTCGGCGCCGCTGCCGGTCTCGGTGTCCAGGTGCAGCAGGGTGATCCCGGCCGCGACGGCCGCCGCCTCGGCGGTGGCCAGCAGGGCGCGGCCGAGTCCACGGCCGCGGGCGCGGCGGTGGACCATCAGCTTGACGATCTCCGCGCGGTGGCGGCTGTTGGGCTTGTCGGGCAGGGCGAGGCTCACGGTGCCGGCCGGCCGTCCCGCGTCGTACGCGACCCACACCGTGAGCCGTCCGGCGGCCACCGCCTGTGCGCGCTCCCGCCACCACGCGACGGCCTCGGCCCGGTCCAGGGGCGCGAGGAAGCCGACGGAAGCGCCGCCGGCCACCGTGTCGATCAGCAGCTCCGCCAACTCCGGTGCCGCTGCGAGGACTTGGGAGTGGCTCAGGCGCTTCACGGCCGCACCACCGCCAGCAGGTAGCGCGCGCCGGTGTCGTCCGCGCACCGGAACCGCGTCGGTCCCCACACCCGCATCCGCAGGCAGTCACCGGCCCCGAGCCGGTGCGTGACGTCCTGCACGGTCACCTCCAGCGCGCCCTGAAGCACCCAGATGTGCTGTTCCAGGCCGGCGACGGGCGGACGGTCGTAGGCGAGGTCGGCGCCGGCGGCGAGCCTGCCCTCGACGAGTTCGCCGCGCAGCCCGGCGTGCGGCGGGGACACCGAGCGCCGTACGAAGGCGGCCGAGGGGTCCTCCCAGACGGGTTGGTCCTCCGCGCGCACGACGGCGGCGGGCTCCGCCTCGACCTCGCTGAGCAGCTGGGACATGGTCCGCCCGTAGACGTTGCACAGCCGGTTCAGCAGGGCGGCGGTGGGGCTGATCTCGGCCCGTTCGGCCCGCGAGAGGGTCGAACGGCTGATGCCGCAGCGTTCGGCCAACTCACCGAGCGACCAGCCCTGTTCGGCGCGCAGTTCGGCCAGCCGCACTCCGAGGCGCACGTCGACGTCGGCGCCCACGACTTCAGACTGTCTCATATCAGGGACGTTATCCCGGATATGAGACAGCCGTGTTACGGCGGCCTCACTCCCGTCCGAGCCCCGCCAGACGCTGGACCAGCGGTAGAAGCCGCGGTAGGCCGCCAGTAGCACCGTCCGGTCGACGACGTCCGGGCCGTCCCTGTCGAGCCCGAAGACGAAGCTGGCGTTGGTCAACGACGCCAACCTCGCCGGACACCGCAAGAACCAGAACGTCGGCACGGATGACGCGGCGGTGGTGCGCCGCCTGCACGACGCCGGCGTCATGGTCCGCCGAACGCCGCCTCGGTCAGAGCCGGAAGGATCATCGTCACGCGCATGACAGCACAGACTCGGTCATGCGCCGGCCGTTCCCCGCACTTGCGGGAACGACAGGGCCCCCAGGCCCTGTCGTTTGGAACAGGCCGACTGCGGCCTAGCCCTCGGCCGCCTCGGCCAGCGCGTCCAGGACCGGGCGGATCAGCGGGTGCTCCTCCGCGCCGCGGCGTACGGCGGCGAAGACGCGGCGGGTCGGGGGTGCGCCGTCGACCGGGCGGACGACGACGCCGGTGAGGTCCATGCCGCGCAGGGCGGAGCGCGGCACGAGGGCCACGCCGGCGTCGGCCGCCGCGAGGGCGACGACGGCGCGGAAGTCGTCGGAGGAATGCTCCAGGCGGGGCTGGAAACCGGCGTGCTCGCAGGCCAGGACGACGACGTCGTGGCAGGGGTTGCCGGGGTACGGGCCGATCCAGGGGTCCTTGGCCAGGTCGGCGAGGGGCACCTCGACGGCGTCGGCGAGGCGGTGGCTGACCGGGACGACCGCGTCGAAGGGCTCCGCGTAGAGCGGCATGTGCGTCAGGCGGGGGTCGTCGGCGGCCGGCGCGCCGCGGTACTCGACGGCGACCGCTACGTCGACCTGCCGGTCCAGCACCATCGGCAGGCTGGCGTCGCCCTCGGCGTCCTGGACGCGGATGCGGATGCCGGGGGCCGTCCCGGCGAGCCGGGCCACCGCGGGCGCGACGACCTGGGCGATGCCGGTGGCGAAGGCGGCGACGGTGACCGTGCCGGCCTGCCCGGAGCCATAGGCGGCGAGTTCCGCCTCGGCCCGCTCCAGCTGGGCGAGGACGGCGTTGGTGTGGCTGAGCAGGATCTCACCGGCCGGGGTGAGCCGTACGCCCTTGGCGCCGCGCTCCACCAGGCGGTGGCCGGTCTCCTGCTCCAGCGCGGTGAGCTGCTGGGAGACCGCCGACGGGGTGAGGTACAGCGCGGCGGCAGCCGCCGTCACCGTGCGGTGGTCGGCCACCGCACGGAGGATGTGGAGCCGCCGCGCTTCGATCACGGAATCGATTGTCTCAGGTCGGCCGGGCAGGTCAGCCGCACAGGTCAGCCGCGCTGCGCAGGAATCCGGGCCGGGCCCGGGGTCAGGCGCCCAGCTCCGCCCGCGCCGCCACGAACGCGTCCACGGCCCGGTTGACGTCGTCGGTGGAGTGCGCGGCGGACAGCTGCATGCGGATGCGGGCGGCGCCCTGGGGCACGACCGGGTAGGAGAAACCGATCACGTACACGCCGCGCTCCAGCAGCAGCTCGGCCATCCGGCCGGCCACGGCCGCGTCGCCGATCATCACGGGCGCGATGGCGTGGTCGCCGGGGAGGATGTCGAAGCCCTCCTCCGTCATCCGGCGGCGGAACAGCGCGGTGTTCTCGCGCAGCCGGACCCGCAGGTCGTCGGCCGACTCCAGCAGGTCGAGGACCTTCAGCGAGGCGGCCGCGATCACCGGGGCGAGCGTGTTGGAGAACAGGTAGGGCCGGGAGCGCTGGCGCAACAGGGCGACGATCTCGGCGCGGGCGGCGACGTAACCGCCGGAGGCGCCGCCGAGGGCCTTGCCGAGCGTGCCGGTGATGATGTCGACGCGGTCCATCACGCCGTGCAGCTCGGGCGTGCCGCGGCCGGTGGGGCCGACGAAGCCGACGGCGTGCGAGTCGTCGACCATGACCATCGCGTCGTAGCGGTCGGCGAGGTCGCAGATCTCCGCCAGCGGCGCCACATAGCCGTCCATGGAGAAGACGCCGTCGGTGACGATCAGGCGGCGCCTGGCGTCGGACGCCTCCTTCAGCTTGGTCTCCAGGTCTGCCAGGTCGCGGTTGGCGTAGCGGAAGCGGCGGGCCTTGGACAGGCGGATGCCGTCGATGATGGAGGCGTGGTTGAGGGCGTCGGAGATGACCGCGTCCTCCTCGCCGAGCAGCGTCTCGAAGACACCGCCGTTGGCGTCGAAGCAGGAGGAGTACAGGATCGTGTCCTCCTGGCCGAGGAACGCCGCGAGGCGCCCCTCCAGCTCCTTGTGGACCTCCTGGGTGCCGCAGATGAAGCGCACGGAGGCCATGCCGTAGCCCCAGCGGTCCAGCGCCGCGTGTGCGGCGGCGACGACGTCGGGGTGGTCGGCGAGGCCGAGGTAGTTGTTGGCGCAGAAGTTGAGGACCTCGCCGGGGCGGCCGCCCGCGCTCACGTTGACGGTCGCGGACTGCGGGGTGTCGATGACGCGCTCGGGCTTGTGCAGGCCGGCGGCGCGGATCTCGTCGAGGGTGGCGCGCAGGTCGTCGCGCACGGATTCGAACATCGGGGAAGCTCCTTGGAGTGCTCGCGGGGGAAGAGGCCGGGGCGGGATCACGCGGTCCAGTCGAGGATGACCTTGCCGCCCTTGCCGCTCGCGGCGTCCTCGAACGCCGCCTCGAAGTCGCGGTAGCCGTAGCGGCCGGTGATCACGGGGGCGAGGTCGAGGCCGCCCTCCAGCAGCACCGACATCGCGTACCAGGTCTCGAACATCTCCCGGCCGTAGATGCCCTTGAGGGTGATCATCGAGGTGACGATCCGGGCCCAGTCGACGGGGAACTCCTCGGCGGGCAGGCCGAGCATGGCGATACGGCCGCCGTGCGTCATGTTGGCGATCATGTCGCGCAGCGCCTCGGGCCGGCCGGACATCTCCAGACCGATGTCGAACCCCTCGCGCAGGCCCAGCTCACGCTGCCCGTCGGCGATCTGGTCCCGCGCCACGTTCAGGGCGAGGCTCACGCCGATCTTGCGTGCCAGTTCCAGGCGTTCCTCGCTGACGTCGGTGATGACGACGTGCCGGGCCCCGGCGTGCTTGGCCACGGCGGCGGCCATCAGGCCGATGGGGCCGGCGCCGGTGATGAGCACGTCCTCGTTGACGAGCGGGAAGGACAGCGCGGTGTGCACGGCGTTGCCGAACGGGTCGAAGATCGCGGCGACGTCGAGGTCGACGGGGACCCGGTGCACCCACACGTTGGACGCGGGCAGCGCGACGTACTCCGCGAACGCGCCGTCGCGGCCGACGCCGAGGCCGACGGTGGCCCGGCACAGGTGACGGCGGCCGGCCAGGCAGTTGCGGCACTTGCCGCACACCAGGTGGCCCTCGCCGCTGACCCGGTCCCCGGCGGCGATGTCGGTGACGTCGCGGCCGGTCTCGACGACCTCGCCGACGAACTCGTGGCCGAGCACGAGCGGCGTGCCGATGGCCTGCTGCGCCCAGCCGTCCCAGGCGCGGATGTGCAGGTCGGTGCCGCAGATGCCGGTGCGCAACACCTTGATCAGGACGTCTCCGGGGCCGATGGCCGGCTCCGGCACGTCCGTGAGCCACAGTCCGGGCTCCGCCTTCTCCTTGACCAGCGCCTTCACGCTACGGCTCCTGTGGTGCTCGGGCCCGGGCGCGGGCAGGCCGAAGAAGCCCGCGTGCGGGAAGAGGGATGGGAATGCGTTCAGCAATCTGCCGTATAGCGCACGCCGGGGTCCATCGAGCTTTTCTTAAGCGGCGTCACAGCTTTCCTTCACGCCTTCGGTCCAGTCGTCACACCGGCCCGTGCACGCATCACGGCCGGCGGTCACACCGGCCCGTGCACGCGCCGAGGTGCTCATCACGGCCGGCCGTCGCACCGGCCCGTGCATGCCTGGATCCCGCCGCCCGGGCAACCGTCGATCCGGCCCGTCCATGTGCCCCGTGGCCGGTCTTCACACCAGCCCGTGTTCGAGCCGCCCCGCGAGGTCGGCGGCCGCGGACTTGATCGTCTCCAGGCCGGCCTTGCCCCAGGTCCGTGGTGCGCGGTCGGCGACGCACACGGTGCCGAGGACCGTTCCGGTGGAGTCGATGAGCGGCGCGCCGAGGTAGGAGCGGATGCCGTACTCGTCGACGACCGGGTTGCCCGCGAAGCGCGGGTAGTCGGCGACGTCCTCCAGGGCCAGGGCACGGCGGCGCACGGCGACGTGCGGGCAGTACCCGTGGTCGCGCGGCAGGACCCGGCCGAGCGCGGGGCGTGGCGGCTCGCCCGGCGCGGGCGGCGGCGGGGGCGGCGCGTGCAGCCCGGCGAAGAACTGGGCGTCCGCGCCGAGGAAGTTGACCATCCCGAACGGCGCCCCGGTGAGGTCGGCGAGGTGGCCGGCGTAGGAGTCGAGGGCGGGCTCGGGCCGCTCGCCGAGGCCCAGCAGGCGCAGGCGGCGGGTGCGGGCGGGTCCGTCGCGGTCCTCGGGGGTGAGCAGCAGCCGGCCGACGGGGCTCGGCGGCTCGTACCTCATGGCCGTTCTCCAGCGGTCCGGGGGTGGTTCAGTCGATGATCTGGGGGCGTCACGGTCTCTCCTGTCAGGCGCCGCGGGTGGAGGCGGGGGCGACGGGGGCGTAGGCGATGAGGTGCCGCACCAGGGTGAGCAGGGTCTGCACGCTGGAGGCGGAGATCCGGGCGTCGCAGCGCACGACGGGGATCTCCGGGGAGAGGTCGATGGCGGCGCGGACCTCCTCGGGGTCGTAGCGATGGGCGCCGTCGAACTCGTTGACGGCGACGATGAACCCGAGGCCGCGTTCCTCGAAGAAGTCGACGGCGGCGAAGCAGTCCTGCAGCCGCCGGGTGTCGGCGAGGACGACCGCGCCGAGGGCGCCCTCGCACAGTTCGTCCCACATGAACCAGAATCTCTCCTGTCCGGGGGTGCCGAACAGGTACAGCACGTGCTCGGGGTCGAGGGTGATGCGGCCGAAGTCCATGGCGACCGTGGTCTCCATCTTGTTCTCGATGCCCACGAGGCTGTCGGTGGCCGCGCTGACGGTGGTGAGCAGTTCCTCGGTGCTGAGCGGGGCGATCTCGCTGACGGCGCCGACGAAGGTCGTCTTGCCGACCCCGAAGCCGCCGGCGACGAGGATCTTCAGCGCGGTCGGGAAGGGGTCGCCGTCGTCGTGGCCCGTGTCCGCGGGTGCGCCGGCCCGGTACGCGGGGTGGCCGCCGTGGCCGGAGCGGTCGTAGGACGTCTCAGAGCTGTCGTCGTAGTCCATCGAGCACTGCCTCCAGTAGGGCCCGGTCGGTGGGTTGGTGGTGGAACGCCGGTGGTCTGGTGGTGACCGCCCCGGTGTCCACGAGGTCGGACAGCAGCACCTTGGTGACCACCGCCGGCAGCTTCAGGTGGGCGGCGATCTCGGCCACCGAGAGGGGTGCCCGGCACAGGTCGAGTGCCTGCGCGTGTTCGGGGCCGAGATAGCCGAGGGGGGTCGCCCCGGTGGCCATCACCTGTGACATCAGGTCGAGTGCGACGCTGGGGCGGGTGCGCCCGTTGCTCACCGTGAAGGGGCGCACGAGCCGGCCGGCCGCGTCGTCGAGCCAGGGTCCTTCCCCGGCCGCCGCCACGCTCAAGGCCGCATCGCCGGGGGTTCGGCGGACTGCTGGCGGGGCGCGGTCACCAGGTAGGGGCGGACGCTCTTGACGAGCATGGCCATCTCGTAGCCGAGCACGGCGGCGTCCGCCTCGCGGCCGGCGAGCACGGCGAGGCAGGTGCCGGAGCCTGCGGTGGTGACGAACAGCAGCGTCGCGTCGAGTTCGACGACGACCTGCCGGACGTCGCCGCCGTCGCCGAAGCGCACTCCGGCGCTGCGGCCGAGCGAGTACAGGCCGGAGGCGAGGGCGGCCATGTGGTCGGCGCTGTCCACATCGAGCCCGTGCACGGACTTCACGAGCCCGTCGCAGGACAGCAGGACGGCGCTGCGGGTGTGGGGTACGCGCTGGACGAGGCCGCTCAACAGCCAGTCGAGGTCGGTTGCCTGGGCGGTCGGCGCATCGCTCGCCATGGTGGATCGACTCCTTGGGGTACGGGGTGGGGCGGGAGCGGTGGGGGTGGTCATCCGGCCGGTGCGCTCCCGTCGTGCCGGGTGGTGAGACGGTCGGGCGCGGCGGCGTCGCGGTGGTCCGGTGCGGTGGCGGGCATGCCGTCGCAGCGGTCCGGTGCGGTGGTGGGCATGCCGTCGCAGCGGTCCGGTGCGGTGGTGGGCATGCCGTCGCGGGTTCCGGGTGGCGCGGGCCGGTGCACGGCGTGCAGCCCGGGGTGCGGGGCGTGCGGGGCGTGCTGGGCCGGGAGGTGCAGGGCGGTGGGGCCGGCCACAGGTTCCGGGCGGGGGCCGGTGACCGGGTCGAGGCTCTGCTGGGCCTCGGCCAGGGTGATGCCGCGCTGGAAGGCGGCCATCAGACCCGGGTCGGGCCCGGCGGCGTCGTCCTCGGGGCGGGGCAGGGGGCCGCCGCGCAGTTGCGGGACGAGGTGTTCCTGGGCGCGGCGCCGCGGCAGCCCGGGTTTGCCCATGGTGCCGCGGACGACTCCGGCCCGCGGGAGCGGCGGGGCGCCCGCGATCTCCTCCACGGCCGCCCGGTCCTCGGGCCGGATGCCGGGCACGGCAGCGGCCGGGGTGGGCCGCTCCTGCTGCCGCCCGCGCACGGGCAACGGCGGAACACTCGCCTCGCGGGCGGCGCCGTCGGTACGGGCAGCGGGGCGTGCCGCGCGGTCGGCCAGGGGGGCGGCGGGCTGCTCGGGCGGGGGGTACGCGGACTGCTCGTCCCGCACGGATGCGGGCCGCTCGTCCCGCACGGACGCGGGCCGCTCGTCCCGCACGGACGCGGGCCGCTCCGACGGCGGCAACGCGGGACGGCGGGCGTCCGCCTCAACCGGTTGCCCGGTCAAGTGCCGTTCTCTCTCGGGTGGTTGGGAGCCGTTGAGCCGGTCTCCGTCCGTCTGCGGTAGAACCGGCGCGCCGTCGCCCGCACCGTCCGGGACGCCGGCGTGGGGTGCGCTCGCCGGTGCCGGATGCGGCTCGTGCGGCGGCACGGCGTACAGCCCGGTGGGGTGCGCCTGCTGCGGCGGTCCGGCCTGCTGCGGCGGTACGACGACGGGGTGCGCGCCGGTGCCGGAGTCGCGCCGCCCGCCCGTGACCGCCGGGCCGGCGCCGGTGCCGACGTCGTGCGGTCGGTGTCCGCCCGCCGGAACGGCGCCGGGCCCGCTGTCGGCGTCGGCGCCGAGCAGCGCCTGCGGGACGACGAGGACGGCCTGGACGCCGCCGTAGATGTTGGTCTGCAACCGGACCCGGATGCCGTGCCGACGGGCGAGCTGGGAGACCACGTAGAGCCCGATGCGGCCGTCGGCGAGCAGCCGGGCGACGTTGACCTGGTCGGGGTCGGCGAGGAGCTGGTTCATCCGCTGCTGTTCCTCGACGGGCATGCCGAGGCCGCGGTCCTCGACCTCGACGGCGAGGCCGGAGGTGACGAGGTTGGCGCGCAGCAGGACCTGGGTGTGCGGGGCGGAGAACACGCCGGCGTTCTCGACGAGTTCGGCGAGCAGGTGGATGACGTCGGCGACGGCGTGGCCGCGCAGGGTGCCCTCGATCGGCGGGACCAGTTTGACCCGTGAGTACTGCTCGACCTCGGCGATCGCCGAGCGCAGCACCTCGGTCATGGAGACGGGGTGACTCCACTGCCGGCGGGAGACGGCGCCGCCGAGCACGGCGAGGTTCTCGGCGTGGCGGCGGATGCGGGTGGCGAGGTGGTCGACGTGGAAGAGGCTCTTGAGCAGGTCGGGATCCTCGATCTCGTTCTCGAGCTCGTCGAGGATGGAGATCTCCCGGTGCACCAGGGACTGCAGCCGCCGGGCGAGGTTCTCGAAGACCTCCAGTTTCTGCTCGCTGCCGGTCTGGCTGGACAGCTGTGCGGCCTGGACGACGGCGGTGACGGCGCCGTCGTGCGCGCGGGTCAGGTCGGCGGCGAGCAGGTCGAGGTCGTCGGCGTCGGCTCCCGGTGCGCGGCGCTGCGGGGGCGCGGGCGGGGCCTCGCCGCGGCGCAGCGCGTCGACGAGGGCGCGCAGGTCCGCCTCGCCGCGCGCGCTGCTGCGGCGCAGGGCGCCGACCCGGTCGCCGACGGACCGGGCGGTGCGGTCGGCGGCGACGGCGGCGATGACGATGCCGGCGAGGGCGACGGCGGCCGCGCCGGCCAGCACGGCCCACAGGCCGGCGCCGGGGCGTGGTCCCGAGGTGCGGACGGTGAACAGCACGGCCGCGCAGGCGCTCAGGGCGACGGCGGTCGGCGGGAGCACGGCGAGGCGCAGCAGCTGCGGCCGTATGTGGGCCTCGGGGACGGAGGAGTGGGTGCGGACTGCCGGCCGCCCGTGCCGCCCGCCGCCCTCACGGCGGTCTGCGCGTGCGGCCGGTGCGCGGAGGTGAGACATCGGTGTCCTCGTACTGGGGTCCTGGTCCGTCGGGAGGGGTCGCCCGACGGACACTCACAGTAGTCGGCAACGCATCACATGCGAGAGGCAGTTGACAAAGTCCCGCGCACAGCATCCCGCTCTGGTATGAGGCTTCGTACGACAGACCGATAAGACCGCCCGGGATGTGAACAGTGGCGATCACCTATCGATCAGAGCTGCTCAGCAGCGGTCATGACGAAAGGGCGAGGGCCGGGAGGCATGTCACCTCCCGGCCCTCGCCCGGTTCGTTCTCTGTTCGGTCGGGCACCCGGTGGGGATCGCTCGCGACCGGTCCGCGGCCCCCTACAGCCCTCCCCTTGGCATCACTCAGTGTGAGGATTGGCGTCGGTGCGGGATCAGATCGCCGTCCGCACCCGTGCCGGCAGGCGGGCCGGGTCGAAGGCCGTGGCGGCGAGGGTGCCGTCGGCGGTGAGCAGACCGAAGACCGGGTACCCGGTGACGTCGAAGGCCTCGCCGAGCGGCCCGTCGCCCTCCTCGACGACGACGTGGGCCACCCCGGACAGGGCCGCGACCTGCTCACGCGCCTCCTCCGGCGTGCCGTGCACGACGGCCAGAACGCTGCGGCCGGTGCGGAGCGCGGTGGCGCGGGCCTGCTCCACGAAGAGGGGCAGCCGCTCCTTGCAGGCACGGCACTCGGGGGTGAAGAAGGCGAGCATGGTCTCGCCCAGACCGTCGCGGGTGATCCGCTCGCCGGTGGTGGTGACGGCGGAGAAGGAGGGCACGGTGGAGCCGGCGGGGAGGATCAGCCCGTCCACCACCTTGTCGGACTTCTCCGCGGCCTGCGCCCGCAGTTTGCGGATGACGCCGAAGGTGAGCAGCAGGTTCAGCAGACACAGCACGGCGAGCAGCACGACGGCGCTGACGAGGAAGGGCATGGGTGACTCCGTGGTCTCGTGTCATCGCCGGGCGGGGTGTCCGCCGCGGCGGTCCGGGAGGGCGAGCCGCCTGTACGGTGCGGCGGCCGGCGCCTACGGGGCGGATCTGCGGACGCGTCCCGGGGTGCGGGGGGCGCCGTCGTCGAAGAGCGAGCCCAGCTCGTCGGTGAAGATCACGAGCAGCGCGCCGGCCAGCGCGGCGAACGCCGCGACGAGCACACCGGCCGGCTGCCCCGGCGCCGGCGTCCCCGCGAGGGCCGCCGCCAGCCCGAAGCCGGCCAGGGCGAGCAGCACGGTGTTGCGCACCACGTGCCGGCGCCCCAGCGGCGTCGTCGACGCGCCGAAGCAGGCGCACGACGTCCGCGTCCCGGCGCGCAACGCCCGGACGACGCCGGCCGTGAAGGCGACGAGCAGCAGCAGGGCCAGCCCGAAGCCGAAGGCACCGCCCGGTCCCAGGGCGAGCAGCACCACCGCGGCGCACTCCCCCGCTACGACGGCCACCGCCACGGGACGCACGACGCGGGCCGGTACGCCCATGGCGCGGGCGGAGTCCTCGAAGCCGGTGAAGGCCTGGGCGCCGCGCAGTTTCCCGGTCGCCGAGGCCGCGAACACGATGCCGGCGAGAAGCCGGACAGCAAGCAGGGCGTATGCCACGAGCAGCCCTCACCTCTCTGGGACGACTGAGCCGGAGGCAATCTAACCCCAAGGCGACATGAGCAACAGTGTTCATTTCCCGCTCAAGAATTTCCGGTGAATGTGGAATCACTGCGTCAACTTTTGCGCCCTTGCGCTCAATTGGCCACAGGACTTAACTTCTGCCGCGGCCGGCCTCACCATGGCCGGCCTTCATTCCTAGACGGAGGTCCGCGATGACCCGTGTGATCGCAACGATGGGTGACAAGCTGCTCGGCATGCTCCTCGAGGAGGACCGGGCCGGCGCCTGCGTCCCGGAGCACGGCACGTTCTGCAAGTGCGTGAACCACGTCCGCTACGTCTACAGCTGTTCCGGCCCCTGCGTGAAGGACGGCAGCTGCTGACGTCGGGCCCAACGCGCCGATGAAGCACGCCGATCCACCGGCCGGTTCCCCGAAGGCCCCGCCGCCTCCGGGGAACCGGCTGCGGGCCCGCGCCGCGTGGGCGGCGATCGCCCTGCAGTTCCGCGGCGCACCCGCGGCCGCCGCGCTGCTGTTCGCCACGACCCTCTCCGTCGGCGTCCTGCCGGCGGCCGCCGCCTGGCTCACCAAGCTGCTGTTCGACGAACTCGGCCGCGGCGCGCACACCGACACCCACCGTGCCGTCGGCCTCGGGATCGCCGTGGCCGCGCTAGGCGCGCTGTCCGCCGTTCTCCTGCAACTCTCGGCCTACCTCGACGAGTTGGTGCGCAGGCGGCTGGTCGTCGAGGTCGAGCGCACTCTGTTCGCCAAGGTCGACACGTTCCACGGGCTGCGGCGGTTCGAGGACCCGGCGTTCCACGACCGGCTGCGGCTCGCCCAGCAGGCCTGCGAGGACGCGCCGCACAACATCACGATGTTCACGCAGGAGGCGGTGCGCGCGGTGGCCGCGATCGGCGCCTTCACCGGCGCGCTGCTCGCCGTGTGGCCGCCGATGGTGGGCCTGCTCTTCCTGGTCGGCGCCGCCGCCCTGCTCGCCCGGCTGTCGCTGGCGCGGCGTCAGGCAGTGGTCTGGGAACTGAGTTCGGCCCGGCTGCGGCGCCATCTGTTCTACCGCTCGCTGCTCACCGACCCGCGGGCCGCCAAGGAGATCCGGCTGTTCGGACTCGGCGGCTTCATGAACGGCCGGCTGGTGCGGGCGCTCGGCGACGCCACCGAGGCCCAGCTGGCGGTGGCCCGCCGCGGCGCCCTCGTGCAGTCGGCGTTCGCCGCGCTCAACGCGCTGGTCGCCGGGCTCGGCACGGTCCTCGTGGTGGTGGGCGCGGCCCGTGGCCGGTTCACCGTCGGCGACGTCACGCTCTTCGTCGCCGCCGCGGCGGGCGTGCAGGGGGCGTTCACCTCCATCGTGCTCCAGGCCGGCACGGCCGCCGAGGGCGTCCGGCTCTTCGGGCACTACCTCGACCTGCTCGACACCCCCGACGACCTGCCCGGCGGCGCCGGCCCGGTGCCGGCGCTCACCGGCAGTCTCGAACTGCGCGACGTGTGGTTCCGCTACGACCCGGCCGGCCCCTGGGTGCTGCGCGGGGTCAGCCTCACCCTCCCGGCGGGCACCGCGACGGGGCTCGTGGGCCGCAACGGCGCCGGCAAGAGCACCCTCATCAAGCTGATGTGCCGGTTCTACGACCCCGAGCGCGGCGCGATCCTGTGGAACGGCACGGACATCCGCACGATGGACGTGTCCGAGCTGCGCCGCCGGGTCGGTGTGACCTTCCAGGACTACATGACGTACGACCTTTCGGCGGCGGAGAACATCGGCATCGGCGACCTGCCGCACCGCGAGGACCGGGAGCGGATCCACGCGAGCGCGGCGCTCGCCGGCATCGACGGGACCCTGCGCAACCTGCCCGAGGGGTACGCGACCCAGCTCAGCCGGGTCCACCGGGGCGAGGACGACGGCGCCACGGGGGTCACGCTGTCCGGCGGGCAGTGGCAACGGGTCGCGCTGGCCCGCTCGTTGATGCGGCGCGACGCGGACCTGCTGATCCTCGACGAGCCCAGCTCGGGCCTGGATCCGGAGGCCGAGCACGAGGTGCACCGCACGCTGGGCCGGCACCGGCGGGGACGCACCGCGCTGCTGGTCTCCCACCGGCTCGGCGCGCTGCGGGCGGCGGACCGCATCGCCGTGCTGGTGGACGGCGAGATCGCCGAACTCGGCTCCCACGACGAGCTGATGGCCCGCCGGGACGGGCACTACGCCCGGCTGTTCACCCTGCAGGCGGCGGGCTACACCGCCCACGGCGACCGGGGCAGGACGACGGAGGCGGCACCGTGAGGCGCCCGCGCCACGAAGGCGGCACCTTGACGGGGACGTCGATGGGGAGGGGGACGGCGACGAGGGCGGGGACGGGGCGGACGCTGACGGCGCTGGCGGCGGGCGCGGTGCTGCTGCTCGGCTCGGTGCGCGCCCTGCGGACACGGCTCACGCTCATCAGGGTCACCGGATCGAGCATGAGCCCGGCCTTCGCGGACGGCGACCGGCTCCTCGTGCGCCGCACGCGGCAGGTGCGGCGCGGCGACGCGGTGGTCTTCCGCAACCCGATGCCCGCCGCCGAGGGCGGGGCCCGCCTGGACTGGCTGGTGAAACGGGTCGCCGCGCTGCCCGGCGATCCGGTGCCGGAGGCCGTGCGCGCCGCCGTCGGCGCCCCGCGGGGCGGGCGGGTGCCGCCCGGCGCCCTGGTCGTCCGTGGGGACGCCCCGCGCACCCAGGACTCGCGCCACTTCGGCTACGTCCCCGCGACGGCCCTCCTGGGCGTGGTCCTCACCGGCCGGCGCCGCTGAGGGCCTCGCCCGCGCCGATCGACGCCGCTGGGGGCCTCGCCCGTACCGGCCGGCGCGGCTGTGGCCCTCGCCCGTACCGCGAGGCGTCCGCTGCTCGGCCATCCACTCTCAGTCGTCGCCCACCAGGTCCAGTCCCCGCGCCGCCCTCAGTCCCAGGTCCGGGGCCGGCCAGCCACGGCTGAGGGTCTGGGAGACGCCGCGCCACCAGGGCCGGGTGGGCAGTTCGCCGCCCGGCTCGAAGGGCGCGCCCGGCACGGGCACCGCCACGGGCTGCCCGACCACCTCACCGGCCGCCAGCGTCCACTCCCCCGGCTCGGCCCACGGATGCGGGGCGAGGTTGAAGGTGCCCCAGTGGATCGGCAGCAGCGCCCCGTGCGGCGCGCCGCCCTGGAGGTCGAGGTGGGCGCGCACGCCCTCCTCGGGAGTCATGTGGATGTCCGGCCAGAACTCGCTGTACGCCCCGATCTGGATCATCGTCGCGTCGAACGGGCCGTGGTCGGCGCCGATGGCCTGGAAGCCGTCGAAGTAGCCGGTGTCGCCGCTGTGGTAGATCCGGTGCTCCTCGCCCGCGACGATCCAGGACGCCCACAGCGTGTGCTGGGTGTTGCGCAGGCCGCGGCCGCAGAAGTGGCGGGCCGGGGCCGCGGTCAGGGTGAGGGCGCCGACCTTGGTGTCCTCGTGCCAGTCCAGCTCGCGCAGCCGGCTCTCCGCGACGCCCCAGTGCTCCAGATGGGCGCCCACACCGAGCGGTACGGCGAAGAGCGTGTCCGTGCCGGCCAGCGCCTTGATCGTGGGCATGTCGAGGTGGTCGTAGTGGTCGTGGGAGATCACGACGACGTCGACCGGACCCAGGGCGGCGAGCGGCAGTGGCGCCGGGTGCAGCCGTCTGGGGCCGGCGAAGGGGAACGGCGAGCAGCGCTCGCCCCACACGGGGTCGAACAGCACCCGCTGCCCGTCGATCTCCGCGAGCACGCTGGAGTGCCCCATCCAGGTCAGCCGCAGCCCCGTCGCCGGCGGCCGGGCGAGGTCGGCGAGCGTGGTGGCGTGGACCGGGACCGTGCCCGTCGGGGAGCGCCGGGGGCGGGCCTCCTTGTCGAAGTACACCTTGGCGAAGTCCATGGCGGAGCCGGACGGGCGGGTGCGGGCGGCGCCGCCGGGGTTCACGAACACGCCGTCCTTGAAGTGGGGCGAACGACGGATGCGCGCCAGGCGCTCACCGGCCGGGTCGGCGCCGAAGGCCGCCGGCCTCAGCGCGCGCAGCCCGGTGCTCGTGGGACGGGAGCCGGTCACGGCACCTCCAGAAGAGTCGGGGCGTTCCATTATGGTCCGCCGGGCCGCCGACCACGGGGCGGCCCGGAACCAGGGGGTCGCCACCAGGGGTGCCGGACGGCGCCATCGGACCCGCACACCCGGACGCGGGCTTGATTTCACGGACGGCTTGTCCGATAACTCTGTCGTCGGCCCGACGGCAAATGACTCGTCGTCGGGGCCGACGGCGAGGCGGAGGGGCCGGGAGGACGGACGGGGGCCGGGAGGACGGACGCGCCGCCAGGGCAGGCCCGCGGAGCAGGTGCGCGCGGGCAGGCCCGCGGGGGCAGGTGCGCGCGGGCAGGTGCGCCGCGCGCACCGCGGGTGGACAATGCGGCGACCGTCCCCGGACGACGGCAGGGGGAGAGATGTCACAGCGCAGTGACCTCCAGCGGCGCAGGGCCACCCTGGAGGACGAGTGGACCCGCTGGGTGCCGCGGCTGAAGCAGGCGGGCCCCTCGCCCCGTGCCCGGACCCTGCGTCCGGAGGTCGGCGAGTCGTGGGTGCGCTCGCTGAGCAGCGTGGACCCGCACCGCGACAGCGCGCCGGCCGTGGCGGGGGATTCCGCCGCCCGCCGCTGGGCCCGTTCGCCGCTGCGCCGCCCGGTCGGCGACCTGGCCGGTGAGCTGCACAGCATCGCCGACGACGCGGGGTTCGTCACCGCGGTCACGGACGAGTCCGGCACCATCCTGTGGACCTGCGGCGGGCGCACCATGCGGCAGCGTCGAAGACGCTTCTGCAGTGTTCGGGTTCTCTCGGGCCAAGGGCTACGACTTGGTCCACGTCCTCGACAGCGGCGAACCCGAGTACAACGGCAACGACGACACACACCCCACAATCGGGACCCTCCCCGACTTGCCCCCACGGTGCGCTCGTCACTCGCCTTGTCAGTTGCCCGCGACCGTGCCCTGCGCGAAGTGGAGATAGCGTTCGACGGACCGGGCCAGAACCTCGTTCCCGTGAGAGGTGACGGCACGGTGCCACCAGGCGCCGTAGATACGCTCGAAGCGGTAGTCGGCGAGCAGATCCGCGGCGGCGCGAATTGCGTGGGGGCGCTCCGGAATGTGGTTGGCGTAGCTGTACATCAGGGTGACCCAGCGGCTGTCCGGGCAGACGTTGACCACGTCGCCGGTGAAGAGGGCGCCGTCGCCCGCGCTCCAGTGCAGGATCGCGCTGCCGGGGAAGTGAACTCCCGGGTTGATCAGGGTGAGTTCGTCGGTGAGTCGGAGTGTGCGGCCGCCCCAGAAGCGTACGGCCGGGTCCGGGCGGCCCACCCATTGGCGGTCCGCTTCGTGGAGATGGACCGGGGCGTCGAAGGCGTGGGCCCACTCCACCATGGAGGAATAGAAGTGGGGGTGGCTGATGGCGATGTGGTCGATGCCGCCGAGTTCCTCGATGGCCCTGACCATGGTGTCGTCGAGGTAGGGAGTGCAGTCCCATAGGACATTGCCGGCGGCTGTACGCAGGAGAAGGGCCCGCTGGCCGATGGCGAACTCGGGGGTGACGCCGATACCGAGAACGCCGGGGCCCTGCTCCTCGAAGTGGCCGGTGTGGCCCTCTTCGCGCAGTTCGGCCAGCGTCGTCCACCGCTGGCCTTCCGGGCTCACGTACTGCCGCTCGTCCAGGCAGACCGGGCAGTCGGGACGCGGCGCGGCGTACTGGGTACCGCAGGTGCGGCAGATCGGGGGCGTCGTGAGGACGTCGGCGTCAGCCACGGTTGGCTCCCGCGAGCTCGGTGAGGACGTCCGGGCGGCTCGGCCGCCAGCCCAGCTCTTCGACGGCCCGCCGCCCCGACACCACCTGGTCGAGCGCGAGTGCCTCGGCGAACGGCTCCCCGAGCGTCTCGGCGGCTTCCGGCTGCGGCCACGGCTCGGCGCGGCCGATGCCGCCCGCGGCGATGTCGGCGGCGGCCGCGATCGCAGCCGCCGGGACGGACTCCCATGCCACACCGTGCAGGAGGTCGCCCGAGTGACCCTTGGTCAGTGCGAGGACGTACAGCTCGGCGAGGTCGTCGATGTGCACCATCGGCCAGCGAGTCGTAACCGGACCCACGTAGCGGCCGGTCCCGTGCTCCCGGGCCCAGCCGGTCATCAGGCCGGGGATGCCACCGTCGCGCCCGTAGACGATGCCCGGGCGTATCACCACGGCCCGCACGTCGTCCTCGGCGGCGGCGAGCACGCGCTGCTCGATCAGCGGCCGGTAGCCGACGATCGCGATGGGGTTGGTGTCTGCGTCCTCGGTCAGAGTGGTGCCCGAGGTGGCGCCCAGGACCCAGACGCCGCTGGTGTAGACGAATGCACGGCCGGTGCCGCGCAGCGGAGCGAGCAGCGCCTCCAGGGCGGCGGTGTCCACCGCCTCGTCGCCGGTCGGCGTGGCCAGGTTCACGACCGCGTCCACGTCGTCCGTCACCGCCGCGCGCAGGGAGGCCGGGTCGGCCAGATTGCCGACCCGCACCGGTGTGTCCGGATGCAGTGCGGCCGCGTTCTTCACCAGCGGCACGACGTCGTGGCCCTCCAGGGTCAGCTTCGACACGACCGCGGAGCCGATGTAACCGGTGGCGCCGAGTACCAGAACCTTCATGAACCCTCCCAAGCCACTGTTCCCGAACAGGAGAACCGTAGGAAGCGCGCCCCCGATCGCGGATCCGTCGAACGACCTGGTCGCGTACCGGCAGGCGCAGGTGACGAGGTCGACCGGAGCTTCGGGGTCGACTGGTTTACGGGGATGACGGGGTGAGCGGATGTCAGCCCAGGTCGAGCGCCCCCAAGGCGGCCCGCGAGGTCACACCGAGCTTCGGGTAGGCGTTGGACAGGTGGTAGCCGACCGTGCGTGGGCTGAGGAACAGGCGCGCGCCGATGTCGCGGTTGCTCAGGCCGGTCGCCGCGAGCAGGACGACCTCCTTTCCTGCGCGGTCAGTTGGTCGACGTGGTGCGCGCCCGCTGCCGAAGCGGTCGGGGCGACACCGACTGCCCGCAGCTCCGTCCGGGCCCGGCCCGCCCACGCGCCAGCTCTCATGCTTTCGAACGACTCCAGGGCCATGGTCAGCTCCTCCTTGGCCGCTGCCCGGCGCCTGCCACGGCGCAGCCACTCCCCGTACAGCAGTCGGGTGCGTGCCTGCTCGAAGGGGCGGCCGTCCCCCTCGTGGGCGGCGAGTGCCCGCTCGTAGAACTCCTCCGCCCTCGCGTCATCGTCGGCGAGCAGGGCGCGGCAGCGCAGCTCGACCGCCCCTGACCACGTGGTCCCGGTGGCCCGGGCCCAGCGCGCGAACCGGTCCGCGGCCGGCCCGGCGTCGGCTGCCCGGTCGATCCGGACGGCGGCCTCCACCTGGTCGGGCAGGCTGTGCACGCAGACCATGAGGTGCCCGTGCGGACCGCCGGTCAGTGCGGTGAAGCGCTGCATCGCCAGGTCGTAGCGGCCGCGCCCGAGGTCGAGCAGGCCCTGCGCCCTGGTCAGCCAGACGGGGATCGGCTCGACGCCGGGGCACGGGTACTCCCCCGCCCACTCGACGGGACCCTGCCGGTTCCCGCCCTCTCGGCCTTCGCTCCCTTTCGGTCCGTCCATGCCGCCAGGGCCCTGTCCGTCGAGCGCCTCCAGCACCGCCAGGACACCGCTGAGCATCGTGGCGAGATGGCGCTGACCCGTGTCGCAAGCGATCTCCAAACCCTCGACCGCCGTCGTGTACGCGTCCCGGTGCCGCCCCAGGAACAGCCGCAGCCGCGCAAGCCGCAGCAGCACCCGCGCCAGTACCCCGACGGCACCCTGCGCACGGCACTCCCACTCCAGGGCCACGGCCTCGTCGTGCACCGTCCGGTACTCGCCGAGCAGCATGTCCCAGCCGTGCAGCCGCACTTGATCGGTCAGGCTGCGCTCCTGCCGGGTCCGCACGACGTACGTGGCGAACTCACGTATCGCCGCGGCCCCGCTCGCCTGGTCACCCGTCAGCATGTCGAGCACTCCCGCGGCTCCACGCTCTACGGGATGGCCGCCGAAGTCCAGAGCAGCAACCCGCGCCTGGGTGTCCCGGGCGGCGACGACCGGGTCCGGCGCGTCCCAGGCCATCGCGGCCGACTCGAACAGCAAGCGCGCCCCCTTGGCGGGACAGCGCGCCGTCACCTGGGCAGCCGCCTCGACGAGCAGCAGCCGCGCCGACTCGGCACGGCCCCGCTCCCGTTCGAGGGCTGCACGGACGCTGGCGATCCGGGCGACTGCCGACGGGCTGCTCACCGGACCCGCCTCGTCGGCGAGGGCCTCGGCGAGTTCCGCCTGTCCGGCTTCGGCCGCGGCGGCCGAAGCGGCGGCCAGGCGCAGTGACCGGGCCTCCCGGTCCTCGGTCAACCGTGCGGCCCGTCGATAGGCGGCGGCGACCGCGGCCTGGCCGCCCCGCGAGCGGAACAGCTTGGCGCTGCGCTCCAGTTCGGCTGCAACCACCTCGTCGTAGCCGACGGTCGCCGCGGCCAGGTGCCAGGCCCGGCGGCCCATGTCCCCGGCGGCCGATGTCGCTTCGGCGAGCGCCCGGTGCGCGGATGTCCGCTCGGTCAGCACCGCTCCCTGGTACGCCGCAGCGCGCACCAGGGGATGCCGGAACGCCAGCCGGTGCCCGGACACCCGCACCAGGTCCGCTGCCTCCGCGGGCCCGAAGTCCCAGGCGGCCGCGCCCAATCGTTCCGCTGCCGCGACCACCAGAGCCACATCACCGGTGTCGTCGGCCGCGGCGACCGTCAGCAGCGACCGGGTCGGCTCGGGCAGCGCCCTGATCCGCTCGTCGAAGATCCGCCGCACCCGCCACGAAGCCGGCAACACGGCCATTTCCCGGGCGTCCAGCGGCTCGCTCCCCTTCCGCTGGGCCGTCGTCAGGGCCCCCAGAAGCTCGACCAGGGCGAGCGGATTACCCTGCGCGAGGCCGACGATGCGGTCGCGTACGACCGCATGCAGATTGGGCGCACGGCGGGTAAGGAGAGCCGCGCCCTCCTCGTCGGTCATGGGCCCCAGGCGCAGCATCGGCACGCCGGGCGCACCGTCGAAGACCGTGGACTCCTCGTGGGCGGCGAACACCATGGCCACCCGCCCCATACCGAGCCGACGGGCCGCGAACAGCAGCGCGTCCATCGTCTCCAGGTCCAGCCAGTGCGCGTCGTCGACCAGAACCACGACCGGACGTTCCTCGGCCAGCTCGTCGAGCAGGCTCAGCGTCGCGGCTCCGACGAGGAAGCGGTCGCCCGCGGGCGGGGCGTCCAGGGCGATCACCCCGCGCAGTGCCCGCAGTTGATGTTCCGTCAGGCAGCTCGCACGGTCCAGGGTGCCCCGAAGAAGCACCTGTAGACCGGCATACGGCAGTGCCGCCTCCGACTGGACGCCCGTGCACCGCAACAGTCGGCCTCCGTCCGCTGCCGCCACAGCACACTGGTCGAGCAGCGCCGTTTTGCCCGACCCGGACTCCCCCAGGACCACCACGGCCCCACCCCGGCCGGCCCGCGCTCCCCTCAACAAACCTTCGATGACAGCGCGTTCACAGTCCCGGCCGCTGAGATCGAAAGGTCTCAGGTCGGCGCCATCCGCCAAGACCGCGTCGGTCATCGGCGCTCTTCCCCTCTTTCGGACGCCTCACCGCCAGGGTGGGCGTGGTCGACGATGTCGTGGGCACCGCCGTCGGCGTCGGCGCAGCCCTATGCGTGGCGCCGGCCACGGGCGAGCGCCCGCCCACCTGCTCAACCATGCGTACCTTGGCGGGACATGCCCCGTTTCGTACCCGCCGATGGGCTGCCATTCCCTCCCTCGGCGCTGGACGAGCGCGGCGCACGACGTACACGATCAACTTGTTTCAGCCATCGGGAATGATCGCCATATACTTCCCGGGCTCGACGACCATGGGGGATGTCGGGCGGGGACACGGGGGCGTCATGGAGCTGCGTGACATCGAGATCTTTCTGGTGCTGTCCGAGGAACTGCACTTCGGCCGGACCGCCGAGCGGCTCCGGGTTTCCCAGGCCCGGGTCAGTCAGGCCATCAGGACACAGGAACGACGCATAGGTGCCGCGCTCTTCGAGCGCACCAGCCGTACCGTGCGCCTGACCGAAGTGGGACGCCAACTGCGCGACGACCTGCAGCCGGTCTACGCGGGCCTGCACGCGTCCCTGGAACGCGCCCGGCTCGCCGCCCGCGGCGTCACCGACCGGATCCGCATCGGCATGATGCCGTTCAACGTCGCCGACCTCCACTTCTACTGGAAGGCTTTCCGGTCGCGGCATCCCCAGTGGGAGCTGGAGATCCGCCAGTTGGTGTATATCGACCCGTTCGCCCGGCTTCGCAACAAAGAGTTCGACGTCCTGGTCGTCTGGCTGCCCGTCGAGGAGCCGGACTTCACCATCGGGCCCGTCCTGATGAGGGACCCCCGAATCCTCGCTGTTACGGCCGAGCACCCACTCGCGCAGCGCACCTCGGTACGGCTGGAAATGTTCGCCGACTTCCAGCACGCCATGCCGCCCGACATTCCTCAGTACTGGGAGGACGGCTATCTACCCTTCAACACACCGCGGGGACGGCTGATCGAGCGCGGTCGGCCCACGACCAACGCCGAAGACATGATCAACCAGGTGGGCATGGGCGAGACCATCCACGGCTTCCCCAGCCATGTCACCCGGCACTGGGGCATGCCGAACATCAGTTGGATACCCGTCCCCGACCTGGCGGCCCTGTCCTACGTCCTCATCTGGCGGACCGAGTCCGAGAACGAGGCGATCCGCGCCCTCGCCGACACGGTCCGCGAACTCGGCGCTTTCCAGTTCTGACGCGCCGCCCGGGTGCTCGTGGCAGTGCCTGAACAGTGGCCCGGACCGCTCGAGTGCGCCTGTGACCCGGAGCCCGCGACGGTACGTCGGCTGCCGAGCAAGGTGCGCCGTCACGTGACGGCCAGACGCGTCGACCGCTGGGCGACCTCGTCGATCGCGGCGGCCACGATATCGGCGTCCCGGGCGAGGACGCGCGCAGGACGGCCGGTCGCGGTGGCGAATACGGTCACCTGGGCGTTGTCCGCCGCGGCCCGTGCGGCGGCCCCGATCACGCGCGTCCGTTCGTGGGACGCCCCGGGGTGCCCGCCGCTCCCGACGACGAAGGTGGTCGGACAGCGCAGGGCCGCGAAATCGGCCGCGAGTCCGCCGTTCACCTCGTCCGTCGCGATGATGGCCTCCGCCCTCTGCCGGGGGGACAGCCCGGGGGCACCGCCGAGCCCGGCCACGACGCGCGTGAACCGGCCGGATCCGCGGAACGCTTCGCGCACACGGTCCTTGCCGGCCTCGTCGAGCAGCGAGACCGGATAGGCGCCGTCGACGAGGACCAGGCCACCCACCAGCTCCGGGTACTCCGCCGCGTAACACACGGCGATCGTCGCGCCGTGGGACCAGCCGACCAGGATCGGCTGCCGGAGCACCGTCGCCTCGATCACCCGGTCGACGTCGTCGATCGCGTCACGCACCGCGAAGTCCGCGCAAGGTCCCGATCCGCCGCTCGCGCGGTCGTCGAACGTGATGGTGCGGTATCTGCCGCCCAAGCGGTCGATGACCCGGTTCCACTGACGCCGTGTGGAGAAGCCTCCGTTGAGGAAGAGCAGCGGGGGTCCGTCGCCCAAGGAGTCGACACCGCGCAGGCGGATGTCCACTGCCGCGACCGTGAACTCTCGTGACATGCGAACGGGCCTTTCCTTTCTCGTAGTGGTGGGACTGAGTCGGCCTGTTCCGGATGTACGTTGCCGGGTCAGCACACGGCGGGCAGGTCGACTTCCACGGGTTCTAGGGCTTCTCCGGGCACGGTGCTCTGCGCGAAGGCGACGAGCCACCGGCCGTCGGCCTTCGTCATGAGGTGGAGCGCGGTGCCCGGCGCCACACCGGGACAAGCCGCCACCAGCGACGCCCAACGGCGGCCGGCCTCGCTCGACTCCCGGCATCCGCGCCGGCCCCTGCCCTCGCGGTGCCGGGAAAGCAGGTTGTCCGGGGCAGCACCTGGCGCGCGAAGACGCCGATCTCGTCGATGCCGGTCAGTGCGGTGCCGTACGGGATCGACCAGAAGGCGTCGTGCCGGAAGAGCCCCACAAACGCGTCGGGCAGCGCGTTCTGTTGGGCGTGCTCGAACTCGGCGACCAGCGCCACGATGGCGTCCACGTCCTCCTGGGCAGCGCTGGCACCGGCGACTTGTGGCTTCATGGAGGCTTCCTCAGTGGTAGTCGGCGGCCGATCCCCGGAAGAGCGATGCCGCGGTCTCGGCCATGGAGAGATCGGAGGACCTTCCGTCGACCGGCCCCGTCATGCGCGCGGCCGATGGACGGGAACCCGGACGTGACGGCGTCAGGCCGCTGTGCCCCGGGTGCGCCAGACCGTGACCGTGGTGATCAGGCCGACCACCGCGGCGCCCCAGAGCGCGACATCGAGACCGGCGGCGTCGACGGCGAGGCCGCCGAACAGGGCACCGAGAGCGACCGCCAGATTGAACACCGAGGTGTTCAGAGCGGTGGCGGCCTCGGCTTCGCGGGGCGCCGACTGCAGGATCCAGGTCTGGACGCTCACCGGCACTCCGCCGAAGGCCAGACCCCAGCCGATCAACAGCACGATCCCGCCCGCGGGGCTGGTCCCGACGAGCGGGAAGAGCGCCAGGATCAGGGCGAGCGAACAGCCGATCATCATGACCACGCGCCGCACATCGCGCCCCACGACCGCACCGGCGAGGAAGTTGCCCAGGATGCCGGCGACGCCGAACACGAGGAGCAGCGGGCCCACCATGCTCTGGCTGATGCCGGAGATCTCCCGCAGGGCGGGGCTGACGAAGGTGAACGCCGCGAAATGTCCTCCCACCAGCAGGAATGTGGTGACTACTCCGGTGCGGACGGCGGGGTTTCGGAACTGCGCCGCGAGCGTGCTCAGCCGAACGGGAGCGCGGGCGGGCAGCGACGGCAGGAGGAGAAGCAGCGCGATGACCACGAGCAGGCCGAGGCCGCCAACGGTGGCGAACGCGGTCCGCCAACTGCTGAACTCCCCGATGAGCGTTCCGGCCGGGACGCCCAGCACATTGGCGGCCGTGGCACCGCCGAAGACGAGGGCGGTGGCCCGACCGACATAAGCGGTGGGCACCATGCTCACGGCGATACCGGCCGCGAGCGCCCAGAACCCACCGATGCTGATGCCGATGAGGAATCGCGAGACGAGCAGCTCAGCGAAGTCGGAGGTCAGTACGGACAGCACGTTGGCGGCGGCCATCAGAGCCAGCAGGGCGATCAGGACGGTGCGCCGATCGGCCCGCCGGATGAGGACGGGCAGCAGCGGCGCGGTGGCGGAGGCGACAAGACCCGGCACGGTGACCAGCAGTCCGGCGGTCCCCTCGGAGACGTCCAACGAGCCGCCGATGGGAGTGAGCAGCCCCATCGGCAACTGCTCGGCCGTCACCATGGCGAAGGTGCCGACAGCCACAGCCACCAGGGCGAGCCATCTGCGCAGGGGCACGGAGGAAACCGAAGGTCCGGGCTCCGACGTCGGTGCGGAGCCGGCGGATCTTCGGGCGGATTCGGCCGTGGACAAGAGGAACTCCTTGAGGGTGTGGTGAGAGAGGAGAATGCGCGGGCCGCGAGCGTGGGCAGTGCGGAACTCACGGCCGGGTGACGGCGACGGTGTCGCGGGTCCCCCACAGGTCGAGCGCCTCGTATTGGGGTCGCCACCGGCGCATGTACACGTGGTGCGCGTGCTTGGGCAGGAGCTGGTCCAGGACCGAGGTGACGGTCCGCTCATCGGCGCCGTCCAGGAGCCAGGGCAGGAACCGCGCCGCACACGGTTCGATCCGGCGCGCGTGGGCGCGTCCGAAGAGATCCCACTGCTCCTGGCTCAGGACGGCCTGAACCAGCGGGAGGACGGTTTCCTCCTCATGGTCGAGGTGCTTGTCGAGGCCGGTGACCAGGCCGTCGGCGAGCTCCCCGAGAAGGTCCGGCCCGATGTGGACGTCGGTCAATCCGTCGTCGACCGCTCCGACGAGAAAGACGAGGGCGGCGTGCTCGGCCTCGATCGCCTCCAACCGCGTCAGGTCGAAGGGCCGACCGGCCAGCGCCTGCCGCAGCGGGGGCCACAGCGCCTCGTCCTCGGCGGCTTGATGGGCGTGCAGGGCGCTCTGGAACATTCCCCAGCCCGGGGCCACGCGCAGCACACGCCGGAGACCGGCACGATGGACGGCGACGGCCCGGGCGACGTGCCCCAATTCCCTGCGCAGCGCGTTGTGCACCGCGTAGGTCACGGTCATGTCGAGCCTCTCGCTCACGTGGGTCCAACTCCTGGGCTTCAAAGACTGATTGGGTGTCAGGAACCCCGACGGCACGCGTCGTCCCTGACACGAACCAGCGTCCCCCGAGGCCACCCCAGGATCAACGCAGACTTCGTGAGCCGATCGATAACTCAGCGGTTATCAATGCCCCTTAGCTGTCCGCAACGCGCTTTAGACCGGGACGTTTTCGGACGGGTTGAACGGGCTGCCATGGCCGGGCACGATCAGGTCCGCCGCGGCGAGCACCCGCAGGCGGGAGTTTCGCAGGACTTCACGGTCCGGGGCCACCGGGTCGTCCGCCGGGCCGTTCTCGTGCCACCACAGGTCACCCGCGAAAGCCACCACGCCCTCGCCCGTGCCCGCCAGCAGCGTGATGTCCTCGGGACTGTGGCCCGGGGTACGGATCAGGCGCAGGGACGGGGTGAGTTCGTAGCCCTCGGCATCCCGATTCGTCCACTTGTCGTCCAGGTACTCCACCTTGTGGTCGTGCACCCGGGCACGCCCGAAGAGACCCACGTTCATGGTGTTGTCGGGGTGGTGGTGGCTGAGGACGACGTCGGTGATGTCCTCGGGGGCGAGGCCCAGTTCCGCGAGCGGCCCGAGGATGTCATCGCGGCTCGCCACCATGCCCGGGTCGAAGATCACGTGTCGTCCCGCATCGGAGACATAGGAAACGGTCGCGGCGACCCCGGGGCCCGTGGAGCCCACGTAACCGGTGGTCAGTACCTTGAAAGCGGCGCTGCGGCCGAGCGGTGCGTCTGTCATGACCACAATCCTGCGGGGACCGGCGAGGGTTGACGAGTGGCACTCCTGCCCATGATCGCAGGATTCGTGCCAGCGGACTGCCACACTGCACTCATGCCGCCTTTCACGTCTGTCGCCGCGTACGTCCCTCCCGGCGTCGGCATGCTCGCCGTGGGCATCGTCTCCGAGGTGTTCGGCCCGCACGGAGCGGCCCTGCCCGGCTTCGACTTCGCGCTGTGCGCCGACCGGCCCGGAGAGGTGGCCGCGGACTGCGGAGTACCGCTCTCCGTCACGCACGGCTTGGACCGGCTCGCCGCAGCAGACCTCGTCATCGCCCTGCCCGGCGCCGGCTTCCGCATACCGCCCGCCCCGCCCGTACTCGACGCGTTGCGGACCGCGCACGCGCGCGGAGCCGTGGTCGCGGCCCACTGCGTCGGTACGTTCGCACTCGCCGCCGCCGGACTGCTCGACCAGCGGCGGGCAACCACCCACTGGCGGTTCGCCGAACTCCTCGCCGGTCGGTTTCCCGGGGTCACCGTCGAACCCGACGCCCTCTACATTGACGAGGGCACCATCGTCACGGGCGCCGGAGCCGCCGCGGGCTTCGATCTGTGCCTGCACCTGCTGAGGCGGGAGTATGGCGCCGCGCAGGCCAACGCCATCGCCCGGGACATGGTGCTGCCCGCCCACCGGGACGGCGGACAGGCCCAGTACCTGGCCACGCCCGTCCCCGAGGACGGCTGCGACGTACGGCTGGCAGAGGTCCTCGCATGGGCCCGGGAGAACCTCCACCAGCCGCAGTCCGTAACGGAGTTGGCGCTCCGCGCCACGATGAGCAAACGCACCTTCGCCCGCCGCTTCACCGCCGCGACCGGCACCACCCCGCACGCCTGGCTGCGCCATCTGCGGCTGAGCAGGGCGGAGGAGCTGCTGGAGACCACGGACCTCCCCGTCGAGGAGATCGCTCGCCAGGTCGGTTACGGCAGTGCGGCCGTATTGCGGGAGCAGTTCGTACGACGCCGGGGCGTACCACCCCGCTCCTACCGGCAGGCGTTCACCAGCGCGCCCCGCTGACCCGCGGCATCTCAGCGCTTTGGTCAAGCCGCCGCGGACCTCCACGGCGGGCCGGCATGCCGCCATGAGGTAATGCCACGGCCCATTCGGTGGGTGACCGCGGATGCCGCCTACGGCTTCTTCAAGGGCTGGCGGTCCGAGCTGGAGCGGGCGGACGTCTTCCACGTCATGGACACGACCCGGCACGACACCGTGGTCACCCGCTGGGCGATCGACCACCCCGTCCACGACCTGTTCAGCGGCCTGGCACGGCAGAAATGGAAACGCCGTTCCTGCGGCAGCGGGGCGCACGGCCTGCGGATCTACGACTGGGCACGCGTCGAGGTGCGGCCCTGGCACCGTCACCGTCGCAGTACCAGGGCGTCCGCTTCCTGCTGTGCTCCCGGGTCATGACCGACGAGGAGTGGGCGCGCGTGGCGGCCGAACCGCCGCTGCCGACCGGGGCGGACACCCAGGGCTGAGCGCGCGGGGCCGGGCAATCGAGGTGCCCGGCCCCGGGCGCTGCACTAGGGTGAACAGCCGTGGCGAGAGTGCGGTTGAGCGTGGCGGAGCGGCGGGAGGAGATCCTGCGGGCCGCCGTGGAGCAGATCGAGGAGCGGGGCGTGGCGGCGGTGCGGATCGCCGACGTCGCCCAGGCGCTCGGAGTGAGCAACGCGCTGGTGCTGTACCACTTCTCCACCAAGGAGAAGCTGGTCGCGGCGGCCTTCGCGTACGCCGCCGAGTCCGACCTCGCCCGGCTGCGGGAGCTGCTCGGCCGCCGTACCACCGCGCTGCGCCGGCTGCGCGCGGCGGTGCGCTGGTACGCGCCGACCGGGCAGGCCAAGGGCTGGCGGCTGTGGATCGAGGGCTGGTCGGCGGCGCTGCGCGAGCCGCCGCTGCGCCAGGTGGGCCGCGACCTGGACCGGCAGTGGAAGGCGGCGCTGGCCGAGGTCGTCGCCGAAGGGGTGGCCGCGGGCGAGTTCAGCTGCCCCGACCCGGCCGCCGCGGCGCTGCGGCTGACGGCTCTGCTGGACGGGCTGGCGGTGCAGCTGACCGCGTACGGCGGCACGGTCTCGCGCATCCGCGCGCAGGAGTGGGTCGATGAGGCGCTGGCCCGTGAACTCGGGCTGACCCGGGAGGCGTTGACCGCGCAGGCGCGGTGAGCGGCACCACCGCGGGGGTGCGGCGGCGCGGTGGGAAGGGGCCTCGTAGAGTCCCGGGGTGAACCAACTGCACACACCCGATCCCCATCTGCCCATGCTGACCCGGGCGCAGGCCGACCGGCTGCGCTCCCTGGCCGTCGGCCACCTCGGCGCCCGGCACGGCGACGAAGTCGTCGCCGACGGCGCGGACGTCCTGCACGGCGGTCGCCGCAGCCCCCTGACGACGCTGGCCCAGCGCTGCCGCGACATACCCGAGGAACACTGGCCCGAGCTGGTCCGGCTCCACTTCGAGCGCCTGGAGAACGCCTCGAGCGGCGGCGAGGACGCCGCAGAGCTGCTGCGCGGGACACGGCTGCGGCTGCTGCCCGACGACGCGTTCCCCGAGGAGGCGGCGGGCAGCTTCCACTACGTACGCCCGGTCGCCGACGGTCTGCTCGCGGCCCTCGCCCTGGACACTCCGGAGTCGGTGCGCATCCTGCACGACGGTGACGTGGCCCGGGTGGGCGCCGAGCAGCTGTGGGCGGCGGGCCGGGCCAACCTGCTCGCCGAGCCCGTGCGGCACGAGGAGGTGCGCACCGCGACGGGGGCGGTGCTGCACTCGGTGTACGGCGACTCGCACTTCGTCGCGAGCAGGGCGCTGGCGCTGCCGGAGCTGGTGCGGGAGGTGACCGGCCGGGAACTGCCCGAGGCCGGCGCGCTGGTGGCCGTACCGACGCGGCATCTGCTGGCGTTCCATCCGATCGAGGACGGCACGGTCGTGGACGCGGTCAACGACCTGGGCGCCTACGCGCTGGGCGCCTGCCAGGACGGGCCGGGCTCGCTCACCCCCCGGCTGTACTGGTGGCACCGGGGCCGGCTGGTGTGTCTCACCCACATCGACCAGGAGACGCGGTCGCTGTCCGTGCGGGCCCCGCAGGAGCTGCTGGAGCTGATGAAGCGGCTGCGCGGGGACCAGGACGGCCCCTCCCCCTTCGCGGCGGCGCTCGCCCATGCTCACGCACAGGCCGCCGACGACCCCGCCGCGGTGAAGCTGGAGAGCTGGGAGGCGTGGGTACGCGCCATGCAGGAGGGCTCCGCGCTGTTCGAAACGCCGGACGCTCCGCAGGGCGACGGCCGGGCCTGGCTGGAGGCGTTCTGGCTGGCGCTGGTGTGCCGGGAGGGCGAGCGGCTGACGCGGCTGAGCCAGGTCCCGGTGGACGTGCTGCGCCGGGCCGGCGACGCGGACGACTACCTCTTCCACTGGATCGGCACGCTGCAGGCCTTCATCCTGCGGCGCCCCATGGACGAGGTCGCCGACCGCCTCGTCACCACGATCCGGACGTCCGACCCGCAGGTGGCGACCCGTACGCCGGGCGAGTTCCTGAACCTGGTCGACTACCAGCCGATCGCGCTGTTCCACCGGTTCATCGCCCGTGACCAGGAGAAGTTCGCCGCCGCCCTCGACGAGGCGCTCGCGCACCACGCCCGCTACTGGCAGGGCTCCGGCGACCCGCGTGCGCTGGTCGCCCTCGGCCCGCTGGCGCTGGCCTCACTGGCCCACGACGCGGGCTTCCCGGTGGACACCTCGTCGCCGTATCTGCCCCAGCACCTCGTGCGGGGGTCGTGGTACGGGGAGTTCCCGACCTGACGGCCGGGCGAGGGGCGGCCGCCGGTGTGCGGTCCGCCCCTCGCCGGGCGGCTCAGGCGACGGCCGCGATCCGCAGCTTGATGTCGTCCGGGGACAGCGTGCCCTTGGCGGTCACATGGTCGCCGGAGGACTCGCCGCGCAGCCGACGGCCGATCCACGGCACCAGGTACTCGCGCGCCCAGTGGACGTCGTCGCGCCGCACCTCGAGCGTGCCGCGGGGCGGCAGCGGCGGCCAGGGCTGCTCGGGGTCGGCCGGGATCCGCAGGCCGAGCGCCTGTCCGGCCCGCAGCGCCACGCGCGTGTGCCCCTCGGGCGACAGGTGCAGCCGGTCGTCGTCCCAGGCGCGGCGGTCCTGCACGGACTTCAGCGACCACAGGTCGAGCACCGGGCAGCCGTAGCGGTCGGCGATGGCCCGGACGTGCCCGTTGTAGGTGGCGATCTTGCCGCGCAGGTGCTTGAGCAGCGGCACGCCCCGGGTGTCGAAGCCGGTCGTCACCATGACCGTGCCGGCCGCGGCGGAAAGCTGCGCGACCGCCTTCTCGAACCGCTCGGCGACCTCGTCGGGGTCGGTGCCGGGGCGGATGATGTCGTTGCCGCCGGCACAGAACGACACCAGGTCGGGGGCGAGTTCGAGGGCCGTCGGGACCTGCTCGGCCACGATCTGGTCCAGGAGTCTGCCGCGCACCGCGAGGTTGGTGTAGGTGAAGTCGCCCTCGGGCCGCCGGTCGGCGAGGAGTACGGCGAAACGGTCGGCCCAGCCCACGAACTGACCGTCGGGCCCGGGGTCGCCGACGCCCTCGGTGAAGCTGTCCCCCACCGCTACGTACGACCCGATCACTGCTCTGCTGTCACTCTTCGAATCGTCTGCCACAGCAGGCCATGATTCACCCTCGAATGTGACCTACGCGACCGTAGGCAGGGGTTGACGGTCGGTGAGATAAGCCACTCCGCGAGTCCGGCGGAGCCGGGAATAAGTGATCCGCCGGGTCGGCGTGGCCTGTTGCGGACACACCGGAGGCCGGGCACCCGTGGATCGGGGCCCGGCCTTGGTGGCGTGTCAGACGGGTGGCCGCCGGGGCGGCGCGGGGTCAGCCGACGGTGACGCCGTGGGCGCGCAGGTAGGCGACCGGGTCCACGTCGGAGCCGTAGTCCGGCGTGGTGCGGATCTCGAAGTGCAGGTGCGGGCCGGTCACGTTGCCGGTCGCGCCGGACAGGCCGAGCTGCTGGCCCATGGTCACGGTCTGGCCGGCCGAGACGGAGAGCTGGGACAGGTGGGCGTACTGGGCGTAGTAGCCGTCGTTCAGCTTGATGACGACCTGGTTGCCGTAGGCGCCGCCCCAGCCGGCGGTGACGACGGTGCCCGCGCCGACGGCCTTGACGGTGGTGCCGGTCGGGACGACGAAGTCGACGCCGGTGTGGTAGCCGCTGGCCCACATGCTGCCGGGGGTGTGGTAGGCGGTGCCGATGGTGGCGCCGCTGACCGGGAGGGTGAAGCCGGTGGCCGTGCTCGTCGACTGGGCGGGCTTGGCGGCGGGCTTGGCGGCCTCGGCGGGCTTGGCGGGCTTGGCGGCGGCCTTGTGCGCGGGCGCCTCGCTCTTGTGCGACGGGGCGGCCTGGTGCGCCGCGGCGGCCTTCTTGCCGAGGGTCAGCTTCAGGCCGGGGTGGATGAGCGACGGGTCGCTGCCGACGGCCTCGCGGTTGTCCTCGTACAGCTTCTTCCAGCCGCCGGCGACGTGCTGCTCGCCGGCGATCTTCGACAGGTAGTCGCCGGACTTGACGGTGTAGACGCGCACGCCGGACCGCTCCGCCTGCTTCCCGGCGGACGGCAGGTTCTGGACGGCCTTGCCGGACACCGACTGGGCGGCGGTCTGCGGGGTGGCCGCGTGTGCGCCGGCGGCGCCGATGAGCGGCAGCGCGAGCGCGGCGCCGCCGGTGCCGGCGACGGCGAGAGTGCGGGCGAGACGCTGGGTCTTCGGACGACGGTGCTTACCCTTTGCGGGCATGGCGCTTTTCCTCTCCGGCGCCTGCGAGGTGAGCTGTCGGGTTCGGGCTGGAGATGCCCGGCCGCGCCTGGGCGCGGCTTCACCCCATAGCCGTTCCGGGAACCGGAACAGGCGTCGTACCTGTGGGTCCCCCGCTCCTGCCGTGCGTCGGGTGGGTGGGTGCGGTGCGCCGGACGGCGGCAGGATTCGGCGTCCGTCCGGATTCGGTGGGGAACGTAAGCGAGCAGGACGCGCAGGGACAAGCGAATGGTTGCGTGAAGGGGCGTTTGCCGTGATCCAATGAGGGAATTCGCCGTCACACTGTGTGTATTCGGGCCGCCTTCGGTTCGTCAATTCACCAGGAAATCCCTCGTCATTACGTGAACATGACGTACGACGGACGGTCACGGTTATGACCCTCCTCACGCGTCCGTATTCCAGGGGCCCTCATTTCCTTGCGAGTTGGAAGGAAGGCCCTAATTCGGGCAGAAAGCCCAGAAGTGACGTGAGCGGATAACCGGCCCATTCGTCCGCCGCCGTCCGGAGGCGGGGACAACCGGTTGCCCCGGGAACCGATGTCGTATCGTCAAAGGGCAGCCCGTCGGCCATTCGAGCCGCGTCGGCGGGCACGAGCGGGAGGAGCCCTTCGTGACGCAGCAGGTGCCGTCGACCGAACCCGAGCTGACCGGAGTGCGCAACTTCCGAGACGTGGGCGGGCTGCCCACGGTCGACGGACGGCGGGTCCGGCACGGGGTGCTGTTCCGCAGCGGCCACCTCGCCCACGCGACGCCCGAGGACGCGGTGTACCTCTCCTCGCTGGGGCTGCACACGATCTTCGACTTCCGCAACGAGGCCGACCAGAGGCTGGAGGGCCCGGACGTCGACCTGCCGGGCGTGCGCAACGTCAACCTGCCGCTGTCGGACCCGGCGGACGGCGCCGAGTTCTGGAAGATGGTCCGCGACGGCGACCTCGACCAGCTGCGCGGCATCCTCGCCGACGGCAGGGGCGCGAACCGGATGATCGCCTCCTACCGCACGATCATCAAGGAGCGCACCGGCGAGCACTCCCGGGTGCTGCACGCGCTCGCCGAGGACAGCGTCCCGGCCCTGATGCACTGCGCCGCGGGCAAGGACCGCGCGGGCCTGTCGATAGCGGTCACCCTGCTCGCCCTGGGCGTGGAGAAGGACGCCGTCGTCGAGGACTACCTGAAGTCCAACGAGAAGCACCGCCGCTACAAGGTGCGCCGCAGCGGCTCGGCGCAGTCGGCCTACACCCCCGAGGTCATGGAGCTGCTCAGCCCGCTCTTCGACGCGCGCGCCGAGTACCTCACGGCGGCCATGGAGACCATCGAGGAGACCTGGGGCGGCGTCGACGCCTACCTGGAGCAGGGCCTGGGGATCACCCCCGAGACCCGGGAGCGGCTGCGGGCGCGGCTGCTCGACTGAAGCCCCCGGCGCCGGCCGGGGGCGCCTACTGGCCGGACCCCAGCTCGAACAGCAGCCAGATGAACCCGGCCAGGAGGTGCCCGACGGCGATGTAGATGATGAGCCGGATCCACAGGGTCCGGGGGAACTTCTCCTCGAAGTCGCTCATCGTGCCTCTCCAGGGTGGGCGGGCCCCAGGCACAGCGTGGCCGTGGGGCTCTGCAGCAGTGTGTGGACGAACAGGAGCTCGAGACCGCCGGGGTCCTCCGCGGCGATCCGGTGCGGGGTCAGCGAGTCGAAGTGCGCGCTGTCACCCGGGCCGAGCCGGTGGGTGGTGTCCCCGAGGCGCAGCCTGAGCCGTCCGGCCAGGACGTACAGCCACTCCTCCCCGGGGTGCACCCGCACGATGTCGCCCTGCGCGCCGTAGGGCACCTGCACCCGCAGGGCCTGCATGCCGCGGCCGGGCGCGCCGGCCTGCCAGTACGTCCAGCCGCCGGCCGCGCTCGGCTCCATGTCCACGGCGCGCACGACGGCGTCCCGCTCGGCGACGCTCTCGCCGAGCAGCTCGGAGACGGTCGTACTGTAGATACGGGCCAGCGCGAGCAGCATCGGCAGTGAGGGCTGGCGCCGGCCGGTCTCCAGCCGGGACAGATGGGCCGGGGACAGTCCGGCGGCGCGGGCGGCGGCCTCCAGGGTGAGGCCGGCGCGGCGGCGCAGGGACCGCAGCTGCGGGGCCACCGCGGGCAGGTCGCCCGCCGGTTCCGCGGGGGACTCGGAGGAGCTCATGGCTCCATTCAGCCGCAGGCTTGCCTCTGCGGCAAATTTCTTGCCTCAGAGGCAAAGCCCTGCGCGTACGGCTACCGGTTCGTCACGGCCTGCTTGATCAGCGTCTTGCCGAAGTCCCACATCAGCCCGTTGCCGCTGTGCGCGTCGTCCATCACGGCGGTGAAGGCGTCGACGAAACGGTCCACGTCCGCCTCGTCGATGATCAGCGGCGGGATCAGCTTGATCACCTCCAGGTGGTCGCCGGAGACCTGGGTGAGGATCCGGTGCCGCTGGAGCAGCGGCACGACGACCATCTGCGCGAACAGGCCTTTGCGGGCCGCCTGGAGCATGGTCCAGCGGCTGCGCAGCTTCAGCGACGTGGGCCGGCCGAACTCGATGCCGATCATCAGCCCGCGGCCGCGGACGTCGGCGAGCAGTTCGTACTTCTCCCTCAGCGCGGCCAGCCGGGACCTCAGCAACTCCCCCGTCGTGCGCACTCCGGCGACGATCTGCTCCTGCTCCATGACCGACAGCACGGCGAGGCCGCACGCCATCGCCTGGGCGCCCGAGCCGAAGCTCGCCGAGTGGACCAGGACGCGGTCCATGGACGAGTAGACCTTCTTGAAGATCCACTCCTTGCCGAGGGTGGCGCCGACCGGTACGTAGCCGCCGGAGAGGGCCTTGGCGACGCAGACCAGGTCGGGTTCGACGCCGTCCTCGTGCTGGTAGGCGTAGAAGTCGCCGGTGCGGCCGAGACCGGTCTGCACCTCGTCGGCGATCAGCAGCGCCTTGTGCCGGCGCAGCAGCTCCTGCGCGGCGCGCAGATAGCCGGGCGGAGCCTCGTGCACGCCCTTGCCCTGGATCGGCTCGACGATCAGGGCGGCGACATCGCCCTCGCGCAGCTCCCGCGCGAGGGCGTCGAGGTCACCGAGCGGGACGGCCGTGTCGGGCAGCAGCGGGGCGAAGCCGTCCCGGAAGCCGGACTCGCCGTTGACCGACAGCGAGCCGGTGGTCAGCCCGTGGAAGGCGTGCTCGCAGTACAGCACGCGCGGCTTGCCGGTGGCGTACCGGGCGAACTTCAGGGCCGTCTCGACGGCCTCGGTGCCGCTGTTGCCGAAGAACACCCGGTCCAGGTGCGGGCTGTGCGCGAGCAGCCGTTCGGCGAGCAGGCCGGGCAGCGGCTGGCAGTCGAAGCGGGTGAGGTCGGCGAGGTCCAGGTCGAGGACGTCGTGCAGCGCCTTGCGGACGGCGGGGTGGTGGCGGCCGAGGCCCATCACTCCGAACCCGGCGAGCATGTCCAGGTAGTCGTTGCCCTCGGCGTCGAAGAAGTGGGCGCCCTCGGCCCGCTCGTAGACCTTGTCGAAGCCGATGGTGCGCAGCATGCGCGGGAGCTGCGGATTGAGGTGGCGCGCGTGCAGCTCGTAGCGTTCGGCTCCACGCTCGGCGAGCAGGGCGCCGAGGTCGAACTCCGTGGTCATTCACTCTCCTTGACTGGGCCGTCGAGCTCCCTCACGGCCAGACTCGCGCTGATCCGGCCGGCCACCTCCACCGGCGTCAGGCCGATGTCGGCCAGCACCTCACCGCGCTTGGCGTGGGCGAGGAACTGCTCCGGGACGCCGAAGCGCCGTACCGGCACATCCACGTCGGCGTCGCCGAGCGCGAGGGCCACCGCGCTGCCGACGCCCGCCGCGCGGCTGTTGTCCTCGACGACGGCGACCAGGCGGTGTTCGGCCGCGAGGCCCGGCAGCGCCGGGTCGACGGGCTTGACCCAGCGCGGGTCGACGACCGTGCAGCCGATGCCCCGGGCCGCCAGCAGCTCCGCGGCCTTCAGGCACACCGGCGCCATCACGCCGACCGCGACGAGGAGGACCTGCGGGCTGTCGGCCGAGCGGTGCAGCACGTCGAGACCGCCCACGCGGTCGATCGCCGGGATCGACGCCCCGACGGACTCCTTCGGGAAGCGGACCAGGGTCGGCGCGTCGTCCACGGCGACGGCCTCGCGCAGCTGGGCGCGCAACTGGTCGGCGTCGCGCGGCGCGGCGATCCTGAGGCCGGGCACGACCTGGAGGACAGACATGTCCCACATGCCGTTGTGGGAGGGCCCGTCGACCCCGGTGACGCCGGCCCGGTCGAGGACGAAGGTGACCCCGCAGCGGTGCAGGGCGACGTCCATCAGCAGCTGGTCGAAGGCGCGGTTGAGGAAGGTGGCGTAGACGGCGACGACCGGATGCAGTCCGCCGGTGGCCAGGCCCGCCGCGGAGACGGTCGCGTGCTGCTCGGCGATGCCCACGTCCCACACCCGGTCCGGGAAGCGGGCGGCGAACCCGCCGAGCCCGACCGGGTGCAGCATGGCCGCCGTGATCGCGACGACGTCGTCCCGCTCCTCGCCGATCCGCACGATCTCGTCACCGAACACCGAGGTCCACGAGGGCCCGTCGGAGGGGACGAGCGGCGCGCAGGTGAGCGGGTCGATCACGCCGACGGTGTGGAAGTGGTCCTCCTCGTTCTTCAGGGCGGGTTCGTAGCCGCGCCCCTTGACCGTGAGGCAGTGCACCAGCACCGGGCCGTGGAACCGCTTGGCGCGCCTGAGCGCCGACTCGACGGCCCGGATGTCGTGCCCGTCGATCGGGCCGACGTACTTCAGGCCCAGGTCCTCGAACATGCCCTGCGGTGCGAAGGCGTCCTTGAAGCCCTTCTTCGCGCCGTGCAGGGACTCGTAGATCGTGTTGCCCACGACGGGTGTGCGCAGCAGCACGTCCTTGCCCCAGGCGAGGATCTTCTCGTAGGAGTCGGTGGTGCGCAGGGTCGCCAGGTGGTTGGCGAGGCCGCCGATGGTGGGGGCGTAGGAGCGCTCGTTGTCGTTGACGACGATGATCAGCGGCCGGTCCCTGGCCGCCGCGATGTTGTTCAGCGCTTCCCAGGCCATGCCGCCGGTCAGCGCGCCGTCGCCGATCACCGCGACGACGTGGCCTTTCTCCCCCCGCACCTGGCGGGCCTTGGCGAGGCCGTCGGCCCAGCCGAGCGCGGTGGAGGCGTGGCTGTTCTCGATGACGTCGTGCTCGGACTCCTCGCGTGAGGGGTAGCCGGACAGGCCGCCCTTGCCGCGCAGCTTGGAGAAGTCCTGACGTCCCGTCAGCAGCTTGTGGACGTAGGACTGGTGGCCGGTGTCCCACAGGATGCGGTCGGCCGGCGACTCGAAGACCCGGTGCAGGGCGATGGTCAGTTCCACCACGCCCAGGTTGGGCCCGAGGTGTCCGCCGGTTCTGGTGACCGCCTGCACCAGGAACTCGCGTATCTCTTCGGACAGTGCGCCCAGTTCCGCCTCGGACAGCGCCTTCAGGTCGCGTGGTTGCCGGATGCTCTCCAGGATCGTCACGCTCGGGCCCCCTCTCGGTCCGTGCCGTATGTCAACTCACCGTCACTGCCGGTTTCCCGGCGGCGGGTGCGGAGCCCTCCCGCTCCATCTGCTCGGCGATCTTCATCGCCTCCTCGATCAGGGTCTCGACGATCTTCGACTCGGGCACGGTCCGTACGACCTCGCCCTTGACGAAGATCTGGCCCTTGCCGTTGCCGGAGGCGACGCCGAGGTCGGCCTCCCGCGCCTCGCCGGGGCCGTTGACCACGCACCCCATCACGGCCACCCGCAGGGGGACTTCCATGCCGTCCAGGCCGGCCGTGACCTCGTCGGCGAGCTTGTACACGTCGACCTGGGCGCGGCCGCAGGACGGGCACGAGACGATCTCCAGCCGGCGCTCCTTCAGCCCCAGGGACTGCAGGATCTGGATGCCGACCTTGACCTCCTCGGCGGGCGGCGCGGACAGCGACACCCGGATGGTGTCGCCGATGCCCTGGGAGAGCAGCGCGCCGAAGGCGACGGCCGACTTGATGGTGCCCTGGAACGCCGGGCCGGCCTCCGTCACCCCCAGGTGGAGCGGGTAGTCGCACTGCTCGGCGAGCTGACGGTAGGCCTCGATCATCACTACGGGGTCGTTGTGCTTGACCGAGATCTTGATGTCGCGGAAGTCGTGCTCCTCGAAGAGGGACGCCTCCCACAGGGCCGACTCGACCAGGGCCTCGGGGGTCGCCTTGCCGTATTTCTGGAGCAGGCGCCCGTCCAGCGAGCCGGCGTTGACTCCGATGCGGATCGGCGTGCCGTGGTCCTTCGCGGCGCGCGCGATCCGACCGACCTGGTCGTCGAACTTCTTGATGTTGCCGGGGTTGACGCGCACGGCCGCACACCCGGCCTCGATGGCGGCGAAGACGTACTTCGGCTGGAAGTGGATGTCGGCGATCACCGGGATCTGCGACTTGCGGGCGATCGTGGCGAGGGCGTCGGCGTCGTCCTGGGTGGGGCAGGCCACCCGCACGATCTGGCAGCCGGAGGCGGTGAGCTCGGCGATCTGCTGGAGCGTGGCGCCGATGTCCGACGTACGGGTCGTGGTCATCGACTGCACCGACACCGGCGCGCCGCCCCCGACCGGCACCGGCCCGACCTGGATCTGCCGCGACACACGCCGCGCGGCGACCGGCCGGACCGGTACCTCGGGGACCCCCAGGGAGACGGTGGTCACCGCCTCACTCCCGGTTCCCTGAGACGGTCTCGCGCATGGCGCGCAGGGACTCCTTGAGCGATCCCATGGTGGCCAGCACGGCGGTGGGCTCGTAGCCGCAGTGCGCCATGCAGTTGGCGCAGCGCGGGTCCTTGCCGCGGCCGTACTTGTCCCAGTCGGTCTCCTCGATCAGCTCGCGGTACGTCGGCACATAGCCGTCGCTCATCAGGTAGCAGGGGCGCTGCCAGCCGAACAGCGAGTAGTTGGGGATCGCCCAGGCGGTGCACGGGAAGTCGACCTTGCCCTCGAGGAAGTCGAGGAACAGCGGGGAGTGGTTGAGCCGCCACTTCTTGCGGTTGCCGCCCGCGAAGGCCTTCTTGAACAGCTCGCGGGTCTGCTCGACGCCGAGGAAGTGCTCCTGGTCGGGGGCCTTCTCGTAGGCGTAGGCGGGCGAGATCATCATCTCGTCGACCTTCAGGTCGTCGTTGAGGAAGTTGAGCACCTCGATGATGGTCTGCGGAGTGTCGGTGTTGAAGAAGGTGGAGTTGGTGGTGACCCGGAAGCCGCGCCGCTTGGCCTCCTTGATGGCCTCCACCGCCTCATCGAACACGCCCTCCTTCGCCACGGACTCGTCGTGCCGCTCGCGCAGCCCGTCGATGTGCACGGCGAAGGCGAAGTAGGGGGAGGGCGTGAACTTGTCCATCTTCTTGCGCAGCAGCATGGCGTTGGTGCACAGGAAGACGTATTTCCGCTTGGCCACCAGCTGGCGCACGATCTCGTCGATCTGCGGGTGCATCAGGGGCTCACCGCCCGCGATGGACACCATCGGCGCACCCGACTCCAGCACGGCGCCCACGGCCTGCGCGACCGGCATGCGCTGCTTGAGCACGCCCGCCGGATGCTGGATCTTGCCGCAGCCCTCGCACTTGAGGTTGCAGGCGAAGAGCGGTTCGAGCTCCACGATCAGCGGGAACTTGTCCCGCTTGCGCAGCTTCTGTTCGGCGAGATAGGTAGCGACCTTGATGGACTGGCGCAACGGCATGGCCATCGGGCTCACCTCCGGGGGAGCAGCACATTACGGTGCCATTCGAAGAAAGTAGGCAATACGGACCGAAGAACGCGGAAAGCCGATATTCCACCGCGTACCGTGCCGATCCGGACGAGTTCATGTTCTGGAGCGTCCACGACCACCCGGACGGCCGCAACCGGGCGCTCGCCCGCCCGCACGGCGCTGAAGAGGGTGGCCGCCGACTCCATGTCCACGGCGATCGCACCGCCGGCGGCGAGCGCGGACCGTTCGGCGCCGCGTACGACGTGGTCGGAACCGGTGAGGGGGCCGGTGTGGACGGTGCGCCCGGGCAGGGTCCGGGAGAGTTCCTTCACGAGCAGTTCCGTGCCGACGCAAGCGACGGTCGAGCGAGGGTCCCGGGTCTCCTCGGCCACGACGAGGTCGCCGGGGTGCATTCCGGGGGCGAGGCCGGCGCAGAAGCCGGTGGCGAGGACGGCGGCGTCGGCCAGCGCCGGGCCGGTCAGGGCCCGGTCGACCGCGCGCTCGGCCGCTTTCGGTCCCATGCCGGTGCGCAGCACGGTGACCGGCCCGCCCGCCCCGCTCCTGTCGCCGGCGCGCAGGGCGAGGTGCTCGATGCCGAGCGCGCAGGCGATCAGCAGCGGGGCCGGGGCGGGCTGGGTGCTCATCAGGTCCCCTTGGCCTCGGCGCGGACCCGGTGTGCCGGAAGCCGGTCGGCGAAGGGCTCGCCGTGGACGTAGCGGCCGAGCGCGGTGAGCGGGAACACCTGCCGGTACAGGTGGTAGTTGATGGAGAAGTCCCAGGGGAAACCGGTGCCGGTGAAGTACGGCTCGTCCCAGGTGCCGTCCTCGCGCTGTGCCGAGGCGAGCCAGGCGATGCCCCGCTCGACGGCCGCCGAGTCCCTCTCCCCCGCCGCGAGCAGCGCCATCAGCGCCCACGCCGTCTGGGATGCGGTGGAGGCGCCCTTGCCGCTCCACTCCTTGCTGTCCTTGTAGGAGCGCAGGTCCTCGCCCCAGCCGCCGTCGTCGTTCTGCACGGACTCCAGCCAGGTCACGGCCCGCCGGATCGCGGGGTGCGAGCCGGGCAGGCCGGCGGCGGTGAGCGCGGGCACGACGGACCCGGTGCCGTAGACGTAGTTGACGCCCCAGCGGCCGAACCACGAGCCGTCCGGCTCCTGTTCGGCGAGCAGCCACTCGATGCCGCGCCGGGTGCGCGGGTCGTGGGCGAGCCCCTCGACGGCGAGCATCTCCACGACGTGCGCGGTGACGTCGGCCGAGGGCGGGTCGATGACCTCGCCGAAGTCGCAGAACGGCAGCCGGTTGGGGAAGGGGCTGGTGTTGTCGGCGTCGAAGGCGCCCCACGCGCCGTTCCTCGACTGCATGCCGAGGTTCCAGCGCACGCCGCGGGAGATGGCCTTCTCGACGCGCTCCGGGTCGTGGTGCGTGACGCGGCGCAGCGCGAGGACGACCTCGGCGGTGTCGTCGATGTCGGGGTAGTTGTCGTTGTGGAACTCGAACGCCCAGCCGCCGGGCGGGAGTCCGGGCCGCTTCACCGACCAGTCGCCGGGACGCACGATCTGCTCGCCCAGCATCCAGTCGGCGGCCTTGACCAGCTGCGGGTGGTCGGCGGGCACGCCGGCGTCGGCGAGCGCGATGGTCGCCAGGCACGTGTCCCACACCGGCGACTGGCACGCCTCGATCATCCGCGCGCCGTCCTCGCGCCACACGGCGAAACGGTCCAGCGAGGCGAGGCCCTCGCGCATCACCGGATGCTGGAGGTCGTAGCCGAGCAGGTGCAGCGCGATGACCGAGTACACGGCCGGGGGCTGGATGCCGCCCCAGCAGCCGTCGTTCTCCTGGCGCTCGATGATCCAGCGGGCGGCGGTGTTCATCGCGGCCCTGCGCAGCCGCTTGGGCACGACCTTGCGCAGGGCGTGCAGACCCTTGTCCAGACGCTGGAAGGCGCCGTCCCAACTGGCCACGGGAGCAAGGGGCGTGGGCGGGTTGGGGTTCGCCGGGTCGGTGTGCAGCTCGTCCAGCGGGAAGGGCGCGGGGCGCACCGGGCGCTTGGCGGAGACGATCGTGAGCGGCACGATCGTCTGCCGGGCCCAGCAGCCGAAGTCGTAGATGTTGAGGGGCAGCCAGTGCGGGAACCAGATGAGTTCCGGCGGGAGTTCGGGCAGGTCCTCCCACTTCCACCAGCCGAACAGGGCCAGCCAGATCCGGGTGAAGACGCGGGCCGCGGCGATGCCGCCCTGCTCGCGGATCCAGGCGGAGGCCCGGGCCATGTGGGGGGCGTCGGGCGCGTCGCCGGCCAGCCGCAGGGCGACGTAGGCCTCGACGGTGGCGGACAGGTCGCCGGGGCCGCCGTAGAAGGTGGCCCAGGTGCCGTCCTCGCGCTGCTCGCCGCGGATGAACAGGGCGGCGGCGCGGGTCGTGGCCTCGTCCTGGATGCCCAGGAACTGACGGAGCAGCAGGTCCTCGGCGTCCATCGTGACGTTCGTCTCGAGGTCGCCCTTCCACCAGCCCTCGGCGTCCTGCGTGGAGAGCAGGTGATGAGTGGCGCGCTGTACGGCGCGGATGGCGGCTTCGTGCACCCCGGCCGCCCCGGGGGTGTGGGTGTCGGTGTCGCTGGCCGCGGCAGCGCGGGACGGCAAGGTCGCCCCGGTGCTTCCGTCGGTCGTCGCTGTCATGGCTTCCCCTTCGTGCAGTCGTGCGAGTCGTGCTGCTGTGGGTCCGCCGTCGGCCGGTGCTCGTGTGCCGGAGCACCCGGCCGGCGACTACGCGAGGCTGGTTGTTCGCCCGATAGTGATCATCTCTTTCGTACGACGACGAAGTCGGCGAGCGCCGTGAACTGCTCCCGCACCCGGTCGGGCATGTCGACGGCGTCGAGGGCTTCGATGGCGACGGTGTGCTGGCGGCGCGCCTCCTCGGCGGTCCACTCACGGCCGCCGGCCTCCTCGATGAGGCGGGCGCGGGCCGCGAACTCCTCCTCGGAGAAGTTCTCGAAGTCGCTCGCCTTGGCGTCGGCGGCGAGGAGTTCGCCGAGCTGCTCGGAGGCGGCGCCGCCCGCCGCGAGGGCGGCCACGACGGGCAGGGACTTCTTGCGCTGGCGCAGGTCGCTCCAGGTCTGCTTGCCGGTGGCGTCGGGGTCGCCCCAGATGCCGAGGAGGTCGTCGACGGCCTGGAAGGCCAGGCCGAGGTGGTAGCCGTACTTCTCCAGCGTGTCCGCGGTGCGCTCGTCGGCGCCGCCGAGGACGGCGCCGATGGAGCTGGCGCAGGCGAGCAGGGCGCCGGTCTTGTTGCCCTCCATCTCCAGGCACTCCTCGACGCTGACGCGGTCGCGGTGCTCGTAGGAGATGTCCTGCGCCTGACCGTCGATCAGGGACCGGGAGGCGGTGGTCAGGCGGCGCGTGGCGCGCCCCGCGTCGGTCGTGCCGAGCTCCAGCAGCACCTCGTTGGCCAGCGCGAACAGGGCGTCGCCGACCAGGATGGCCTGGGCGGGGCCGTGCACCTTCCACACGGTGTCGCGGTGGCGGCGCTGCTCGTCGCCGTCCATCAGGTCGTCGTGCAGCAGCGAGAAGTTGTGGACGAGTTCGACCGCGACCGCGCCGGGGACGCCGGTCTCGGGTGCCGCCCCGGTCACCTCGGCGGACAGCACGGCCAGGGCGGGGCGGACCGCCTTGCCGCCGTCGCCGGAGGACGGGTTGCCCGCCGCGTCGATCCAGCCGAAGTGGTAGGCGGCGACGGTGTCCATGGGAGGCGCCAGGCGGTCGACGGCCGCCCTCAGTACCGGCGTGGCCAGTGTCCGGCCGCGCTCCAACAGCGCGGCCACGTCCACCTCGGTGGCACGAGCGGCCGTCGAGGCCGGGGGGACAGGGGGCACAGTTACTCCTCTTGTTGCGGTACCGGGGGTGCGGGGACCTGCCGCGCCGCGCTCACCGAGCATCACGCCGCCTCCTCGAGAGCGAAGAGACGGCGGGGGCGGGGCCGGCCCAGGGCGCCGAGGGCGGCCTCCGCCGCGCTCACACCGCTGCGGACCGCACTCTCCATGGTCGCGGGCCACCCGGTGGCGGTCCACGCTCCGGCCAGGTACAGGCCGGGGGTTCTGGTACGGGCGCCGGGCCGCAGCCGCCCGACGCCGGGGGTGGGAGCGAACGTGGCGGTGCGCTCCCGGGTCACGAAGAAGTCCCGCACCGCGGCGCCGCGCGTGCCCGGCAGCAGCCGCTCCAGTTCGGGGAGGTACCGTGCGCGCAGCTCGGCGACGGGCAGGTCGATCTCGTCCTGCACGGCCGACTGGGACAGCGCCAGGTACTGGCCCGAGCGCAGCCCGGAGGCGTCGGTGCGGTCGAAGACCCACTGCACCGGTGAGCCCAGCGCGGTGAGGAAGGGCGCGTCGAGCACCGTGCGGTCGTAGACGACGTGGACGTTGAGGATCGGTGCGGTACCGATCCGCAGCAGCTCCTCGGGGGCGTCGAGGGCGCCGGGCGGCAGCAGGTCGTGGGTCTCGCGCTGCGGTACGGCGAGGACGACGGCGTCCGCGGTGAGCGTCTCACCGGGGACCTGAACGCTCAGGCGCCCGTCTCCGTCTTCGGTGACGGAGGTGACGCGGGTACGGACCTCGGTGCGCACGCCCGCGGAGTCGAGCGCCTTGCGGGCCAGCCGGTCGTGCAGTTCGCCCAGGGGGACGCTCGCCCAGCCGATGTCGGCCGCGCCCGGCTCGGACAGCAGACCGGTCTTGAACACCATCGCGGCGAGCGCCAGGGAGGCGTCGGAGGCGACCGCGTTGAGGGTGGCGACCCCGACCAGGTCCCACAGCGCCTCGACGGCACGCGGCGACTGGCCGTGCGCGGCCAGCCAGCTGCCGAAGTCCTGCGTGTCCAGGGCCGGGTCGGTGAGGTCGAGTCCCTTGAGGGCGAGCGCGGCACGCCCGACCTTCAACCGCTCGGCGAGCGAGAGGTGCGGGTAGGTGGCGAGGCTGCGCCCCAGGTGGAGCGGTACGGGCAGGGCGTCGCGCCGCAGCCGGCCGAGCCGGCGCCCCGCGGGCTTGTCCAGGTCGACCACGGGCACGTCGAGGCGGTTCTGCAGCGGGGCCAGCGCGGCGCCGTCGATGCGGTCGAGGAACCAGCGGTAGGCGGTGCAGCAGCGCAGGTAGACGTGCTGGCCGTTGTCGACGGTGAGGTCGCCGCGCTGGAAGGAGAAGGCCAGGCCGCCGAGTCTGGGTCTGCCCTCCAGCAGGGTGACGCTCAGGCCGGCGTCGGCGAGGGCGAGCGCCGCGGTGATGCCGGCGAGTCCGCCGCCGACGACGACGGCGCTGCGTCCGGAGCCGGCCGGTCCCGGGGTGTCCGTCCGCGGCCCCTCGGGCCGCCTCCCGTCGCTCATCGCGCCCCCTCCCCCGCGGCCGTGCCGTGCCGTTCGAAGGCCGCGCGGGAGGCCGTCGCCGTCAGGGACGCCGTCGCGCGAGGAAGGGTTGCCTGCCGCATACCGCCGTCCGGGGTGCGATCCATCAGACGCGCCTCCTGACGGTCTGCCGGGAGATGTGCCGGGCGTCCAGTCCGGACAGGCCGCGCACGGCGACGTAGGCCTTCTCGTGCCCGGGCAGCGAGACGCGGCCGCGCAGGACGGCCTCGGGTTCGCGCTCGATGCGGTCCAGCAGCCGGCGGTAGATGCCGGCCATCGCGGCCACGCAGGCCCCACTGCGCCGGTCGAGCATGGGCAGCAGCCGGTAGCCCTCGGCGAAAAGGGCGCGGGCCCGTCGCACTTCGAAGTGCACGAGGCCCGCGAAGTCGGAGCCCTCCGGTGGCGTCGGCCCCTGGAACCCGGCGGAGCAGCCGAATTTGGCGAGGTCGTCGGCGGGCAGATAGGTGCGGCCGCCCTCGGCGTCCTCGCGGACGTCTCTGAGGATGTTGGTGAGCTGCAGCGCGAGCCCGAGCGTGTCGGCGTACTCCGGCGCGCGCTCGGCGCCGCGCGCCCCCGGTTCGGTGCCGAACACGCCGAGCGAGAGGCGGCCGATGGCGCCCGCCACGCAGCGGCAGTACACCTTCAGGTCGTCCCAGGTCTCGTAGGTCTCGCCGCGCACGTCCATCAGGACGCCGTCGATCAGCTCGTCCAGGCCGCCCAGCGGGATCGGGAACTGCGCGGCGGCATGGGTGAGGGCGACCGCGACCGGGTCGGTGTCGTCCTCGGCGACCTCGCCGGCGCGGATACGGCCCAGCACCGCCCGCGTCTCCTCCAGCCGCGCCGCCTTCACGTCGTCGCCGAGCGCGCCGTCGCCGATGTCGTCGACGCGGCGTGAGAACGCGTACAGCGCCGACATCGCGCGCCGCTTGGGCGTGGGCAGCAGCCGGATGCCGTAGGCGAAGTTGCGGGCCTGCTGTCCGGTCACGGCCTCGCAGTAGCGGTAGGCGGCGAGTACCGGTGCGGACACGTGTGACGGAGGCTCCACGGTCCGGATCACCCCTCTCCTCGCAGAGTCACGCCCATCTCGCGCAGCAACTGGACCTTGCCGGGCTTGGGAGGGCCGGGAAGTACGTCGTATTCAGCGGCGGCGATCGCGTCGATCGCCGCCCTTCCCCCCGCCACGAACCCCGCGAGCAGCAGTTTCAGCCTGCCGTGGACGCTACCCACCAGGGGGGCGCCTTCATTCAGCAGCCGGCGGGCGCGTTGCGCTTCGAACGCGACCAGCGCGCGCACCGATGCGCCCGCGCTCGCGGCGGCGAGATCCGTCTCGCTGACATGAAAGCGTTTCATGTCCTCGGCGGGCAGGTAGACACGGTCGTGGCCGAGGTCCTCGGCCACGTCCTGGAGGTGCTCGACGATCTGCAGGGCCGTGCAGATCTCATCGGAGCGGCGGATCCGCTCGGGCGTCTCGGTGCCGGTGACGGCGAGCACCAGGCGGCCCACGGGGTTGGCGGACAGTTCGCAGTAGGCGAGGAGGTCGTCGTAGGTCTCGTAGCGGGTGACGAGCTGGTCCTGGCGGTTGGCCGCGATCAGGCCGAGGAAGGGCTCGGGGGTGAGCGCGCGGCGGCGGACCGTGCGCCGGAGCCGGAGCAGCAGGGGGTGACGGGGCGTGGAGTCGAAGACGCGCCGCAGGTCGGCCTCGAAGGCGTCCAGCAGGACGAGACGGTCCTCGGCGTCGCGGTCCGGCACACCGAGCAGCTGCGCGTCGGCGCCGCCGGGGGCGAGGTCGCCGTCGCCGATGTCGTCGACCAGACGGGCGAAGCCGTAGACGGCCATGAGGTCCTCGCGCCAGGCCCGGGGCAGGAAGAAGGGGGCCACGGGGAAGTTCTCGTCCGCGGCCTTGGCGAGGGTGCCGCGCTCCGGATCCGTAGGGGGACGCGCCGTCGCCGTGTCCGTCACCGCCGGCTGCCCGGGGCGGGGACGGCACATGCTGCGCCCAGCTGGGGAGTTTCCGTAGCCATTGCCGTCACATCTCCCGTTCTACACCGCGGACCCGATACACACTATTTCGGACACGCCGCCCGACCCCTCGCGCGGCGTCTCCGGCGGAGGGTGTCGCGCAGTATCTCCCCACTTGCCGCCTTTGGGGACTGCTCCAGCTTACGTTGTACAACGCAGCGCGGACCCCCGGGGTGTCCTGCGCATCACAACAACACACCGATTACCGCCAAGATTCCTGACAGCGGCCGGAGTTGACGCTTCCTTTGCACGGCGAGGGCCCCGCCGGACGGATTCCGGCGGGGCCCTGGAGCAGGCAGGTCACTTGCCCGTGAACTTCTCGTACTCCTTGAGGACCTCTTCGGTGGGGCCGTCCATGCGCAGTTCGCCGCGTTCCAGCCACAGCACCCGGTCGCATGTGTCACGGATGGACTTGTTGCTGTGACTGACCAGAAACACCGTGCCGGCCTCCTTGCGCAGCTCCCGGATGCGCTCCTCGGAACGCTTCTGGAACTTCGCGTCACCGGTGGCCAGCGCCTCGTCGATCATGAGCACGTCGTGGTCCTTGGCGGCCGCGATGGAGAACCGCAGGCGGGCGGCCATACCGGAGGAGTACGTGCGCATCGGCAGGGTGATGAAGTCGCCCTTCTCGTTGATGCCGGAGAAGTCGACGATGTCCTGGTAGCGCTCCTTGACCTCCTCGCGGGACATGCCCATGGCCAGGCCGCCGAGGATGACGTTGCGCTCGCCGGTCAGGTCGTTCATCAGCGCCGCGTTCACACCCAGCAGGGAGGGCTGGCCGTCGGTGTAGACCCGGCCCTTCTCGCAGGGCAGCAGCCCGGCGATGGCGCGCAGCAGCGTCGACTTGCCGGAGCCGTTGGAGCCGATCAGGCCGATGGCCTCGCCCTTGTAGGCGACGAACGACACGCCGCGCACGGCGTGCACCTTGCGCACGCCCCGCGCGGCGTCGTCGGAACCTCGCTTGAGTATGCGGCTCAGGGCGGCGGTCGCGCTGCCCTTGCCGCCCTTCGCGCCGTTGACGCGGTACACGATGTGCACGCCGTCCGCGATCACCGTCGGGACGCGTTCGGTGCTCTGCTGCTCAGCCACGGCCGTACCTCTCCTCCGCCTTCCAGAAGTACACGAAGCCGCCCACGGCGAACAGCACGGCCCAGCCGCCGGCCGCCGCCCAGACGTGATCGGGCAGGTTGCCCGCGCCGTAGCCGTCGATCAGCGCGAAACGCATCAGGTCCATGTAGACCGCGGTCGGGTTCCACTGCAGGACCGTGGAGATCCAGCCGGGCTTGTTGGCGAGCATGACCGGGATCGAGAACATCACGCCGGACGCGTACATCCAGGTGCGCATGATGAACGGCATGAGCTGCGCCAGGTCCGGGGTCTTCGCACCGGCCCGCGCCATGATCAGCGACAGTCCGGTGTTGAAGCAGAACTGCAGCAGGAGTATGGGAATGATCAGCAGCCAGGACAGGTCCGGGTAGCTGCCGAAGCCGATCGCGAAGACGAACAGCACGATCATCGAGAACAGCAGCTGCTGGAGCTGCTGGAGCGAGAACGAGATCGGCAGCGAGGCGCGCGGGAAGTGCAGCGCGCGCACCAGGCCGAGGTTCCCGGAGATCGCGCGGACGCCGGCCATCACCGAGTTCTGCGTGAACGTGAAGACGAAGATGCCGGTGACCAGGAACGGGACGTACACCTCGCGGGACATGCCCCGGTCGGCCCTGAGGATCAGACCGAAGATCAGGAAGTACACGGCCGCGTTCAGCAGCGGGGTGGCCACCTGCCAGAGCTGCCCCAGCTTGGCCTGGCTGTACTGGGCGGTCAGCTTGGCCGAGGAGAAGGCCATGATGAAGTGGCGCCGGCCCCACAGCTGACGGACGTAACCCGGCAGCGGAGGACGGGCGCCGCTCACGGCCAGCCCGTACCGGGCGGCGAGCTGCGCCGCCGTGAGGCCCTCGTCGGGCGACGGCGCCGCGCTCACCGCGACTCCGCCGTCATGCGTTGTCTCACTCACAGTGGAAACTTTCGTCTTCGTTTCGATGCGCAGCCTGTGCGGGCTGGGCACGCGCCGGAGGCCGGGGTCGGGCCCGTCGGCGTGCCGTCGGGAACGAGCTTCTCAGATGATGGGGGGCCGGCCCAGCCGGGTCAGCCGCCACACCGTACGCCACCGCATGGGGCGGCGGGGACCGCACGAGGTGGTCCAGCCCTCGCGGAAGCCGCCGAGCCAGGCCTTCAGTGCGGGCCGGGACGGGCGACGGGCCAGCGTGAGCAGCAGCCACACCCCGAGATAGACCGGAACGAGGGGGGCGGGGAGGTTGCGGCGGGCCAGCCAGACACGGTTGCGGGCGACCATGCGGTGGTAGACCGCGTGCCGCGACGGTGCGGTCGTCGGGTGGTACAGCACCATGTCGGACCGGTAGTCGATCATCCAGCCGGCGTCGAGGGCCCGCCAGGCCAGGTCGGTTTCCTCATGCGCGTAGAAGAACGCGTCCGGCAGTCCGCCGACCTCGGCGAAGACCTTCGTGCGGACGGCGTTCGCGCCGCCGAGGAAGGTGGTGACGCGCGAAGAGCGCATCGGGTCCGCGGCGCGCAGCCGCGGCACGTGGCGGCGCTGGGTGACGCCGGTGTCCGGGTCGGCGATGCGGAAGCTGATGATGCCGAGCTTGCCGTCGGCCGTGAACGCCTGCCGGCACAGCTCGGCGGTGTCGGTGCGGGCGAGCAGACCGTCGTCGTCGAGGAAGAGCAGGATGTCGACGTCCCGGCCGCCGGGCCCGAAGGCCTCGATGCCGACGTTGCGGCCGCCGGGGATGCCGAGGTTCTCCGGCAGCTCGATCGTGCGCACGCCCGCGGGGACGTCCGGCACGGGTGCGCCGTTGCCGACGACGACCACCTCGACCCGGTCGCCGTCCTGCTTCGCGACCGAGTCGAGCAGCGCCCGCAGCTCGTCGGGGCGGTTGCCCATGGTGATGACGACCGCGCCGACCTTCAGCGGGGCGCTCATCGCAGCCTTCGCGACGCGAGCACCGACACCAGGTGCAGCAGCGTCTGCAGCAGCGCGATCCCGGCGAGTACGGCGGTGCCGAGACGGGTGAAGAACAGGTCGCCGCGGGCCTGGTCCACGATCGCCAGCACCAGGATCAGCAAGGACGCCTCGATGCCGAGGATCAGCCGGTGGAACTTCAGCGCCGCGGCGGCCTTGCGGGCCAGCGCCATGCCGGAGGAGCGCAGCTCGGCCGCCGTCTCCTGCACGGGCGGCAGGCCGGCCTGGTGACGGGCCACGCCGACCAGGTCGGTCTCGGCCTTGATCAGGATCGCGCCGAGCGCGGCGAGGGTGCCGAGGAACGCCCACAGCCAGTCGATACGGCCGCTGCCGAACAGGTCGGCGGCGCGCAGCCCGAGGCCGACCAGGACGGCGGCGTCGGTGAGGTAGGCGCCGACCCGGTCCAGGTAGACGCCGCCCAGCGAGTACTGCTGCTTCCAGCGGGCGATCTCGCCGTCGACGCAGTCCAGCAGCAGGTACAGCTGGACCGCCACCACGCCGAGGACCGCGCCCGGAATCCCGGGCACCAGCAGCGCCGGGGCCGCGAGCACGCCGCAGACGGTCATCAGGTAGGTGAGCTGGTTGGGCGTGACCCTGGTGTTCACCAGGTAGCGGTCGATCCGCAGGGACACCTCGCGCATGTAGAGGCGGCCCGCCCAGTGCTCACCGCTGCGCCGGTCCTTGACCCCGGCGGGGTGCACGACCGGGCGGAGTTCAGCTACCGATGGCCTTGACATAGTCGGCGTAGACGTCCTTGATCTGTTCGGTCGTGAGGTCGAGGTGTTCCAGGATCGTGTAGCGGCCGGGACGGGTCTCCGGCGCGAACTCCACGACCTTGACGAACTCCTCGGTCGTGAAGCCGATCTCGGTGGGCAGCACGGGCAGCCCGTGCCGGCGCAGCACCTGGGCCATGTGGGCCGACGCCTCGTGCGCGCCGCGCAGGTACATCGCGAAGCTCGCGCCGAGACCGCACTGCTCGCCGTGGCTGGCGGCCCGCTTGGGGTACAGCAGGTCGAAGGCGTGGTTGATCTCGTGGCAGGCGCCGGAGGACGGCCGCGAGTCACCCGAGACGGACATGGCGATGCCGCTGAGCACCAGGGCCTCGGCGAGGACCTGCAGGAAGTCGTTGTCGCCGATGCCGCCGGGGTGGCGCAGCACGGCCTCGCCCGCCTGCCGGGCCATGGCCGCGGCCAGACCGTCGATCTTCTCGCCGTTGACCCGGTTGGCCAGCTCCCAGTCCGCGACGGCGGAGATGTTGGAGACGGCGTCGCCGATGCCGGAACGCACGAAGCGGGCCGGGGCCTCGCGGATGACGTCCAGGTCGATGACGACGGCGATCGGGTTCGGCACACCGTAGGAGCCGCGGCCAGCGTCGTTGTCGAGGGTGGCGACCGGGGAGCACAGGCCGTCGTGCGCGAGGTTGGTCGGCACAGCGACGAGCGGCAGCCCGACGCGCGCCGCGGCGAACTTGGCACAGTCGATGATCTTGCCGCCGCCGAGGCCGACGACCGCGTCGTAGTGGCCGCTCTTCATCTCGCCGGCCAGCCGGATCGCGTCGTCCAGGGTGCCGCCGCCGACCTCGTACCAGGTGGCGCCGGGCAGCGTGGGCGCGATGCGCTCGCGCAGCCGGGCGCCGGAGCCGTTGCTGACGGCGACGGCGAGCCGCCCGGAGTGCGAGATCCGCTCGTCGGCGAGGACGCCCGCCAGGTCGTCGAGGGCACCCGGGCGGATGTCCACGACGACCGGCGTGGGGATCAGCCGGGTCAGTACTGGCACGCGATCACACGCCCCTTGGCGAGGTCCTCGTGGTTGTCGATCTCGACCCACTTGACGTCGCCGATCGGCGCCACGTCGACCTGGAAGCCGCGGTTGACGAGCTCCTGGTAACCGTCCTCGTAGTACAGCTGCGGGTCGCGCTCGAAGGTGGCCTTCAGCGCGTCGGCCAGCTCGGCGGCCGCGTCGCCCTCGATGAGGGTGACGCCGATGTACTCGCCGGTCGCCTCGGCCGGGTCCATCAACTTGGTGATCTTCTGGACGCCCTTGGCGGGGTCGACGACGACCTTCATCTCCTCCTCGGCGAGGGACTTCACGGTGTCCAGCGCGAGGATGATCTTCTTGCCGTCGCCGCGGGCGGCGAGCAGGGTCTTCTCGACGGAGACCGGGTGCACGGTGTCGCCGTTTGCGAGGATCACGCCGTCCTTGAGGGCGTCACGGCCGCACCACAGGGAGTAGGCGTTGTTCCACTCCTCGGCCTTGTCGTTGTCGATGAGGGTGATCTTCAGGCCGTACTTGGCCTCCAGAGCCTCCCTGCGCTCGTACACGGCTTCCTTGCGATAGCCGACGATGACCGCGGCCTCGGTGAGCCCCACCTCGGCGAAGTTGCCGAGGGTGAGGTCCAGGACGGTGAGGCTGTCCTCGGCGCCCTCGGGCCCGACCGGCACCAGCGCCTTGGGCAGGGTGTCGGTGTAGGGGCGCAGACGCCGTCCGGCGCCGGCCGCCAGCACGAGGCCGATCATGCGGGTTCTCCTTCGTCGTGTACGGCGGGTGCGCCGCCCTGGTGGGCGGCCACCCAGAAGCGGATGCTCTCGACGAGCACCAGCAGGGCGATGATCACGGCCGCAGCCGTGAGCGCGACCTTGAACTGCGGGGCGGTGAGCAGCGCGGCCAGTACGGCGACCAGCAGCGTCCGCCCCTCCTGTCCCCCGGTGGCGCGCACCAGCCAGGCAGGGGGCGCGCCGGCGTTGCCGCGGATGCGGTACACCGTGTCGTAGTGATGGTAGGCGACGGCCGCCACCAGCCCGAAAGCCGCCGGAAGCGCCCCGTTCACATCCGCTTTCGCGGCCAGCGCGAGCACGGTGACGTATTCGGCGACGCGGAAGAACGGGGGGACGAGCCAGTCGAGCGGGCCGGTGAGAGGGCGGGCCACGGCGAGCGCGGAGGTCAGGACGTAGCCGGCGGCCGCGAGGGCGGGCCACACCGTGCCATGGCCGGCGAGGGCCGAGACGGCCACGACCGCGGCGCCGCCCAGCAGGGCGACGGCGGGGACGGCGAAGCCGGGCAGCCGCGTGGGCAGCATGCGGGCGAGACCGTGGGCGAGCGGGCCGGAGTCGGCGAGGTCCGCGAGCGCACGCGCCGCGCGGTCGGTGCGCCGGGCGGTCCTGCCGGCCAGGGAACGCAGCACCCGGCCGGCCGTGGTGTACACGGAGGCGAAGGCGCAGCCGACGAGCAGGGCGTAGAAGGTGATGCGCGGGGTGGTGACGGCGGTGAGGAGCGCGATCATGGCCCAGCGCTCACCGATGGGCAGGATGATCATCCGGCGCAGCCACAGCGTCCACCCGACGACGTCGAGCCGGTCGGTCGGCGCGGCGGGCCCCGCCGGCCCGGCTCCGGTCGTGGCGGGGGCCGCGTCGTCGGTGGCCTCATGGAAGGCGAAGTCGACCATGTGCCGGCCGGTCTGCAGGATCATCGCGCCGAGCGCGAGGGCCCATACGTCGTCACCGCCGCGGGCGGCGCCGAGGGCGAGGCCCGCGTAGTAGGCGTACTCCTTGGCCCGGTCGAAGGTGGCGTCCAGCCAGGCGCCGAGCGTGGAGTACTGCAGCGAGTAGCGGGCGAGCTGGCCGTCGGTGCAGTCGAGCACGAAGGACGCGATGAGCAGGACGGCGGCCGCGACGAAGCCGACGCGGGTGCCGGTGGCCGCGCAGCCGGCGGCGATCAGCGCGGTCAGCAGGGAGGCGGTGGTGACCTGGTTCGGGGTGAGTCCGCGCCGGGCGCACCAGCGGGCGATGTAGCGCGAGTACGGGCTGATGAAGAAGGTCGTGAAGAAGCCGTCGCCGGCCTTCACGGCCGACTTCAGGCGTACGGCCTCCTCGTCGACGGCGGCGACGGCCTGCCGCGCCTCGTTGCGGGCCTGCGGGTCGGCGGGTACGGCGGCGACGAGGCTGCCGAGCGCGGGGCGGTGCACGTCGGTGCCCTCGGCGACGAGGGCGGCGGTGACGCGGTCGGCGAGGCCGGCGACAGCGGTGTGAGTGGTGCCGCCCGGGGTGCCCGGGGTGTCGCCGCACGCGGAGGTCTCGCGGGCCATCGCCCGGGTGAGGGCCTGGCGGCCCGCGGGCTGGGCGGTGACGGCGCCGGGGATCGCGGCGAGCGGGAAGCGGGGGTCGGCGAGGCCGAGGCGCAGGGCGTGCAGGTGGCCGACGAAGCGGGAGTCCACGACGGCGACGCGCTGGTCGCCGGGGACGGAGGCGAGCAGTGACTCGGCGTCGGCGGCGTCGGAGGCGAACCGCACCTCGAAGCCCAGCGCCCGCAGATCGTCCTCGATCGACGCTCCGGGAACCGGCTGGCCGGTGAGGATGGCGGTCGACAACCGAACTCACTCCCTGAACACCGGCGCGCCGGGCGCCGGTCGTGTGCATGATGGGGGGGGGCGCCGCTGGCTGCACCAGGCGGGCGGCATGTCGGCAGAGGCTATCGGATGCCGCGCAGCGCGCGTTCACCGCCCGTTCAACACCTGCTCGACGCGGACTGCACCGCCCTTTGCCGCGATCATCATCGACGATCAAACCCCCACCCCACAAACCGCCCCCACCAGACCCCCACATCGGGGGACATACCACCGGGCGCTCCGCGGGTACCGGGGGACGCCGGGGACGCCGGGGACGCCGGGCGGAGTGAGGCGGGAGCCACGCGCCGGGCCGTGGGGGGCCAGCCGTGAGGGGAGCTCGGGTCTACGGGAGCGGCGCCGCACTCAGGCCGGGCGCGAGCGGCGCGACCGGTGACGGGGCCGGGTCCGCGAGGCCGCGTGAACGGCCAGGCGGGACCGCGCCGGTCCAGGGTGCCGGGGCGTTCCGCCGCAAACCCTGCACCGCGCGGCTTCCGCCGCCCCGGGCCCCGGCCGACCCGCGCCCCGCGGGCCCGGCCCGGCCCTCGCCCCCCGGGACCCCGTCCGGCCCCCGGTCCGCCGGGCCCCGCCCCCCAACGCGCCGGACCCCGTCCGGCCCCCGCCACACCGGACCGCATCCGGGGCCGACCCGCCGGGTCCGGGTGGCGCGTCATGTCGCGGCCACTCCCTGCGGAGCAGCTCGCAGGCTTCTGACCTGGGGTTCGTTTGTGCAGGTCAGGGCATATGACAACGGTGTTCAGTGCCGCGTTGCCCGATACCCCCCGCCCGTAGTTGACTGGGGGCTCGGGCGTTCACAGGAGGAGTTTCATGGGGGCTGGGCACGATCACGCGCACGGTCACGGCGGGCACGCGCACACCGCCGGGACGGCGACCGCGGCGTACCGCGGGCGGCTGCGTGCCGCGCTCGGGATCACGCTCACCGTGATGGTGGTCGAGATCGTCGGCGGCCTGCTTGCCGACTCCCTCGCGCTGGTCGCCGACGCCGCGCACATGGCCACCGACGCCCTCGGACTCGGCATGGCCCTGCTGGCGATCCACTTCGCGAACCGTCCGCCCAGCGGGCACCGCACCTTCGGCCTGGCCCGCGCCGAGATCCTCGCCGCGCTCGCCAACTGCCTGCTGCTGCTCGGCGTGGGCGGCTACGTCCTCGTCGAGGCCATCCAGCGCTTCGTCACCCCCGCCGCGACCGAAGGCGGCCTGACCATCGTCTTCGGTCTCGTCGGCCTCATCGCCAACAGCGTCTCGCTCGCCCTGCTGATGCGCGGCCAGTCGGAGAGCCTCAACGTGCGCGGCGCCTTCCTGGAGGTCGCCGCGGACGCGCTCGGCTCGGTCGCGGTGATCATCGCCGCCGGCGTGATCCTGCTCACCGGCTGGCAGGCCGCCGACCCGATCGCCTCGCTGGTCATCGGTCTGATGATCGTCCCGCGGACCGTCAAGCTGCTGCGCGAGACCCTGGACGTGCTGCTGGAGTCGGCGCCGAAGGGCGTGGACATGGCGGAGGTGCGCACGCACATCCTGGCCCTGGACGGCGTGGAGGACGTTCACGACCTGCATGCCTGGACGATCACCTCCGGCCTGCCGGTGCTGTCCGCGCACGTCGTGGTCAGCACCGAGGTCCTCAGCGCGATCGGCCACGAGAAGATGCTGCACGAGTTGCAGGAGTGTCTCGGCGGCCACTTCGACGTGGAGCACTGCACCTTCCAGCTGGAGCCGGGCGGCCACGCGGAGCACGAAGCGCGTCTGTGCCACTGAGCGCCCCCGCCGCCGCGCCCCGCGTCACCCGGAAAGGACGGTTCCGCAGCCGTCGCCCCGGGCAACATCAACCACCGGGCCCCCTTCCGGCGACCGGGCGGTAACGGCCGCGGTCCGCGTCGGCGCGTGACATGCGGGCGCGCCGCCAAGCACCGGGAGTGCCGGATGCGTACGGCAGACTGGGGCCGTAGGACGATGCGAAGGATGGGTATGCCGATCACACCTGCCACCGCGACGCACACCTCGTCGTCGAACGGCACCGCGGATGCGATTTTGCTGGAACTGGTCGACGAGAACGGCGTGACGATCGGCACCGAGGAGAAGCTCGCCGCCCATCAGCCCCCCGGGCAGCTGCACCGGGCGTTCTCGGTGTTCCTCTTCGACGAGACCGGCCGGCTGCTGCTCCAGCAGCGGGCGCTGGGCAAGTACCACTCGCCCGGCGTCTGGTCGAACACCTGCTGCGGCCACCCCTACCCCGGTGAGGCGCCCTTCGCCGCCGCCGCCCGGCGCACGTACGAGGAGCTGGGCGTGTCGCCGTCGCTGCTCGCCGAGGCCGGCACCGTGCGCTACAACCACCCGGACCCGGCGTCGGGCCTGGTGGAGCAGGAGTACAACCACCTGTTCGTCGGGCTGGTGCAGTCCCCGCTGCGTCCGGACCCGGAGGAGGTCGGCGCGACGGCCTTCGTGACCCCCGCCGAGCTGGCCGAGCGCCACGCGAAGGACACGTTCTCGGCCTGGTTCATGACCGTGCTGGACGCGGTGCGTCCGGCGGTCAGGGAGCTGACGGGCCCGAGCGCGGGCTGGTGAGGGCCGCCCCGGTCCGGTGAGGGCCCAGCCGGGCCCGCCGGGTCCGGTGAGGGCCGTCCGGTCCGGTGAGGGCCGTCCGGTCCGGTGAGAGCCGTCCGGGCCGGTGGGCGCACGCCGCCGGGCCGGTCGAGGAACGTTACGGCAGGCGCGCGGGCGTGAGCGGCAGGGCCGCCCAGATCACCTTGCCGCCGCTCGCGGTGTGCTCCACGTCGCACACCCCGCCCGCCTCCCGGGTGATCTCGCGGACCAGCAGCAGCCCGCGCCCGCCGAGCTGACCGTGATCGGCCTCCAGGGCGGTGGGGCGGTAGGGGTGGTTGTCCTCCACGGACACCCGCACCCATTCCGCGCCGACCGCCACCTCCACGGCGAGCATCGGCGACAGCAGCGCCGCGTGCCGGACGGCGTTGGTCACCAGCTCCGAGACGATCAGCAGCAGTCCCTGCAGCAGGTCGGAAGTGACCGGGACGCCCTGGCGGTACAGCAGGTCCCGCACGGCGTGCCGGGCCTGCGGTACGGAGGCGTCGACAGCGGGGGCGGTGAACCGCCACACGCCCTCGTACGGCAGCGGGTCCCGTCTCGGCGGGCCGGCGGGAGTGTCCGTCCCGCCCGCTGGGCGGGGGGCGGACCCGCGCCCGTGATCGTCCATCGTCCGGTCGCCACCTCTGCGCTCGATTGTCACCACACGTCGAGTGTTGGGAACACGTCGCTCGCCTCCGCACAGGTGACCAGAAGTAGGCACATATCGAGCGTTCGTGACCGTTGGCGTATGACACGGTCAGATGTGGGACTGCTCGTGTCCCCGTCCTGCCGTCTTCCGGAACTCTTCGGGTTGTACGGGTTCCGCGGGGCCGTCCCCCGGATTCGCCGGCGGGGTCTTCGCCCAGCGTGGGACGTTTCACCTCGCCTCCGTGCGCGGTCTCACTCCCGGCACCGCCCGCGCGGCTCCGCACCGCCGATAGCATCCGGCGCATGGAGCCCGAGCTGTATCACAGCGTCACCGACGCGGTCGCCACCGTCGTCATCCGCCATCCGGCCAAGCGCAACGCCATGACGGCGGAGATGTGGCGGGCGCTGCCGCCGCTGCTGGACGGCCTGGCCGCCGATCCGCAGGTGCGCGTCCTGGTGCTGACCGGCGAGGGCGGCACCTTCTGCGCGGGCGCCGACATCTCCACGCTCCAGGGCTCCCCCGAGGAGGCCCAGCGTCTGGCGGTGCTCGCCGAGGAGGCGCTGGCCGCGTTTCCCAAGCCGACGCTGGCCGCGGTGCGGGGCCACTGCGTGGGCGGCGGCGCCCAGCTCGCGGCGGCCTGCGATCTGCGGTTCGCGGAGCAGGGGGCGCTGTTCGGGGTGACGCCCGCGAAGCTGGGAATCGTCTACCCGGCCTCCGCCACCCGCCGGCTGGCCGCGCTGGTCGGCCCGGCGACCACGAAGTACCTGCTCTTCTCCGGTGAGTTGATCGACGCCGAGCGGGCCCTGCGCACCGGCCTCGTCGACGAGTTGCTGCCCGAGGGCGAACTGGACAAGCGGATCGCCGAGTTCAGCCGCGTCCTGGCCGCCCGCTCGCAGCTCACGCAGGCCGCCGCCAAGGAGTTCGCGAACGGCCGCGCCGACCGCGAGGACCACTGGGCGCGGCAGGCGCGCGGCAGCGGCGACACCGCGGAGGGCGTCGCCGCGTTCCTGGAGCGGCGCGCTCCGCGCTTCACCTGGACTACGTCAGGCTGAAGCGGCTCGCGGTGCGGAACTCCTCGACGAGGTGCGCGGGCGCCTTCTCGGGCGACCCGGCGTCGTAGGGCGGCTGCGGGTCGTACTCGGTGAGCAGTTGCACGGCCTGGGCGTGCTCGTCGCCGGCGATCCGGCCGACCAGGGCGAGCGCCATGTCGATACCGGAGGAGACCCCGGCGGCGGTGACGTACTTGCCGTCGAAGACCACCCGCTGCCCGGCGGGTTCGGCGCCGTACTGCCGCAGCAGGTCCAGCGCGGCCCAGTGGCTCGTGGCGCGCCGGCCCCGCAGCAGGCCGGCGGCGCCCAGCAGCAGCGACCCGGAGCACACGGAGGTCGTCCACGTGCTCGTCGCGTCGGCCGCGCGCAGCCACTCGGCCAGGGCCTCGTTCGCCGCCTGCGCGAACGTGCCGGGGCCGCCCGCCACCACGACGACGTCGGGGCTGGGCACCTCGCGCAGGGCGCGGTCGGCGGTGACGGCGAGGAACCCGGTGTCGGCACGGACGGCGCCTGCTTCCTCGGCGACGAAGTCGACGTGCGCGTCCGGCAGGCGGCTGAGGATCTCGTAGGGCCCTACGGCGTCGAGGGCGGTGAAGCGGTCGTAGACGACCAGGGCGATCTGCATCAGGGTCCCTTCAGAGGGTGGTGGCGGGGCGGAACCGGCGGCGGTACTCCGCCGGGGAGGCGCCGAGGGCCTTGACGAAGGCGCGTCGCATGGCCTCCGGGGTGCCGTAGCCGCTGGCGCGGGCGACCTCCTCCACGCCGTCGCCGGTGTCCTCCAGCAGGCGGCGGGCGTGTTCGAGGCGGACGCGATCGACGTACCGGCCGGGTGTCGTGCCGGTCTCGGCCTGGAACGCGCGCGTGAAGTGACGCGGCGACAGCCGGGCGCGGGCCGCGAGGGCGTCCACGCCGAGGTCGGCGTCCGGGTGCTCGGTGATCCAGTGCTGCACCTCGCGCAGCGGCTCGCGGGAGGCGGTCTGCGCGGCGAGCTGGGCGCTGAACTGCGCCTGGTTGCCGGGCCTGCGCAGGAAGACGACGAGATGGCGGGCGATGGTGAGCGCCGCTTCCCGGCCGAGGTCCTCCTCGACCAGGGCGAGGGAGAGGTCGATGCCGGAGGTGACGCCCGCGGAGGTGCTCACGTGGCCGTCGCGGACGTAGATGGGGTCGGGGTCGACCTGGACGGCCGGGTGGTCCCGGGCGAGCTTGGCGCAGTACGCCCAGTGCGTGGTGGCGCGGCGGCCGTCGAGCAGGCCCGCCCGGGCGAGGAGGATCGCTCCGGTGCACACGGAGACCAGGCGCTCGGCCCGCGGTCCGTGCCTGCGCAGCCAGTCGACCAGGTGGGGGTCGGGGCTGCGGGTGCCCTGCCCGCCGGGGACGAGCAGGGTGTGCGGGTCGGGTGTGTCCTCCAGCGCCTCGTCCGGTACGAGGAGCAGGCCGCTGGAGGAGCGCACGGGGGCGCCGCCCGGGGACGCCGTACGCAGGCGGTAGCTGCCCGGGGTCTGTTTCTCCGCGCCCGTGAAGACCTCCAGGGGGCCGGTGACGTCGAGGCTCTGCACGCCGTCGAAGAGCAGGAAGAGAACGGTTCGCTGCGCCATGCCGACGATTCTTCGGGAGCCGGGCGATGGCGGCAACGACGAATTTCCCACCTTTTCGGCCATGACGGGGGGCGAGCGAGACGCGTGGCTGGAGTAGATACCGACTGGTCGGTAACGTGCTCGCATGACTACCGCTGTCCTCGCACCGCGCGCCGGCCGCCGCTGCCACAACGCGCTGAACACGCTGCACGCCACGCACTACTTCGCGCCCGAGCTGGGGAGGGAGCTGGGCGCGCTGGGCGTCTCGCACCCCCGCGCGGTGAACTTCGCCGTGCGCGCGGCGGCGCTCGGCCCGGTGGGCGCCGGCACGGTCGCCGCCGCCTTCTACAACTACCGGTACGACCTGGTCGCCGAGCACGTGCCCGCGGTGTGGGCGAAGGCCGCGCCGGCCGAGGTCCTCGCGGCACGCGCGCGTGCCGTCGACGGCTCGCTGCGCCGGCTGCTGGGTGAGGAGGCGATCGCGTCGGACGAGATGGCGGAGGCGGCGCGGCTGGCGCTGCGGGCCGCCGAGGCCTGTTCCCGCCCCGCGCGGCCGCTGTACGCCGCCCACGCCGACCTACTGGTGCCCGAGGAGCCGCACCTGGCGCTCTGGCACGCGGCGACGCTGCTGCGCGAGCACCGCGGCGACGGTCACCTCGCCGTGCTGCTCGCGGCCGAGCTGGACGGCCTGGAGGCCGTGGTGACCCACACCGCGACCGGCAAGGGCATGACCCCGGACTGGGTGTTCACCACGCGCGGCTGGACCTGGGCCGACTGGGAGGCGGCCCAGGGACGGCTGCGCGAGCGCGGCCTGCTCGACCCGTCCGGGGAGCTGACCGAACGGGGCGCGGCGCTGCGCGCGGACATCGAGGAGCAGACGGACCGGCTGGACCAGGCGCCCTACGAACACCTGGGCGCGCAGGACGTCGCGCGCCTCACGGACCTCGCCGGCACCTTCGCCCACACCGCAGCCGTCGCGGGCGCCTTCCCCGCGGACCTGGTCGGCAAGGGCTGAGCCGTCGGGCCGGGACCGCCGGCAGGGAGGCCACCGCCTGGCCGACCGACCTCACACGCACCCCGCCCTCCCCGGCCGACCCGGGCCCGCCGCAGGCGGAGACCGGCCACCCGCAGACGCCCGCCCACACCCACCGCCCACGCGTGCGCCTTCCCGGCGGGCCTGGTCGGCAAGGGGGGAGCCGTCGGTTCCGGCATGGGCGGACGGTGGCGCGGTACCCGGTCCGGGACAGGAGACCGGACGAACGAAGGGGATCCACGTGTTGCGCGCGATCGCAGACGTACTGCGCCAGATCGGCTCGGCGGTGGGCACGGTGGTGACGCTGCCGTTCCGCGCCGTGGCCCGCCTGTTCGGCGGCGCCTCGGGCACGGCCCGGGGACATGGGGCGTGAGCCAAGGGACGGGGCGGGCCGGTGAGTCGGTGACCACCGCGGGCCAGTGAGGCGCGACCGCCGCCCGTCCGCCCCGGCTTCGCTCGTCCCCGCCCCGCCCCGGCCCCGGTCGTCCCCGCCCGCCCCGGCTCGCGGTCCCGCCCCGCCGGGGCCACGCCCTGATCCACCGTTGTCGGTGCCGCCTGCCACAATTGCCGCGCAACCCGATGTGGATAAGGCGGTACGGGATCGTGACGACACCCCTCGTAGGGTCCATCGAAGGCAGGATCGCCGAGGAGCTCGGCGTACGGGAGCGGCAGGTGAAAGCCGCCGTGGAGCTGCTCGACGGCGGTTCGACGGTGCCCTTCATCGCCCGCTACCGCAAGGAAGCGACGGAGATGCTCGACGACGCGCAGCTGCGCACGATCGAGGAGCGGCTGCGCTATCTGCGGGAGCTGGAGGAGCGTCGCACCGCGATCCTGGAGTCGGTGCGCGAGCAGGGCAAGCTCACCGGGGAACTCGAGGCGCAGATCCGCGGCGCCGAGACCAAGGCGCGGCTGGAGGACATCTACCTGCCGTACAAGCCCAAGCGGCGCACCAAGGCGCAGATCGCCCGCGAGGCGGGTCTGGAGCCGCTGGCCGAGGGGCTGCTCGGCGACCCGTCCGTCGACCCGCTCGCGGCCGCCGCGGCCTTCGTCGACGCCGACAAGGGCGTCGCCGATCCGCAGGCCGCCCTGGACGGCGCCCGCGCGATCCTCACCGAGCGGTTCTCCGAGGACGCCGACCTGATCGGCGAGTTGCGCGAGCGCATGTGGGTGCGGGGCCGGCTGGCCGCGAAGGTGCGGGAGGGCAAGGAGGAGGCGGGCGCCAAGTTCGCCGACTACTTCGACTTCGCCGAGCCGTTCACGGAGCTGCCCTCGCACCGCGTTCTGGCGATGCTGCGCGGCGAGAAGGAGGACGTCCTCGACCTCGTCCTGGAGCCGGAGGAGCCCACGGACGGCCCGTCGTCGTACGAGGGCATCGTCGCCGCGAAGTTCGGGATCGCCGACCGCGGGCGGCCCGGCGACAAGTGGCTGAAGGACACCGTCCGCTGGGCCTGGCGCACCCGCCTCCTCGTCCACCTCGGCATCGACCTGCGGCTGCGGCTGCGCACGGCCGCCGAGGACGACGCCGTGGGCGTCTTCGCGGCCAACCTGCGCGACCTGCTGCTCGCCGCCCCGGCGGGCACGCGCGCGACGCTCGGCCTCGACCCCGGTTTCCGCACGGGCGTCAAGGTCGCCGTCGTCGACGCCACCGGCAAGGTCGTCGCCACGGACGTCATCCATCCGCACGTGCCGGCGAACCGGTGGGACGAGGCCATCGCCAAGCTGGCCCGGCTGGCCAAGGAGCACGCGGTCGAGCTGATCGCCATCGGCAACGGCACCGCGTCCCGCGAGACCGACAAGCTCGCCGGTGAGCTGATCACCAAGCACCCGGAGCTGAACCTCACCAAGGTGATGGTGTCGGAGGCCGGCGCCTCGGTGTACTCGGCGTCCGCGTTCGCCTCGCAGGAGCTGCCCGACATGGACGTGTCGCTGCGCGGCGCGGTGTCCATCGCGCGCCGGCTGCAGGACCCGCTGGCCGAGCTGGTGAAGATCGACCCGAAGTCGATCGGTGTGGGCCAGTACCAGCACGACCTGTCCGAGGTGAAGCTGTCCCGCTCGCTGGACGCGGTCGTGGAGGACTGTGTGAACGGCGTCGGGGTCGACGTGAACACCGCCTCCGCTCCCCTGCTGGCCCGCGTCTCCGGCATCACCTCCGGGCTCGCCGAGAACATCGTCGCGCACCGCGACGCCAACGGCCCCTTCACCTCCCGCGCCGAGCTGAAGAAGGTGCCGCGGCTCGGCCCGAAGGCGTACGAGCAGTGCGCGGGCTTCCTGCGCATCCGCGGCGGCAGCGACCCGCTGGACTCCTCCAGCGTGCACCCGGAGGCCTACCCGGTGGTGCGCCGCATGGTGAAGAACACCGGGCAGGAGGTCGCCTCCCTGATCGGCAACACCTCGGTGCTGCGCTCGCTGAGGCCGCAGGAGTTCGTCGACGACACGTTCGGTCTGCCGACCGTCACCGACATCCTCAAGGAGCTGGAGAAGCCCGGCCGCGACCCGCGTCCCGCCTTCAAGACGGCCACCTTCAAGGAGGGCGTGGAGAAGATCTCCGACCTCGGCTCCGGGATGGTCCTGGAAGGGGTCGTCACCAACGTGGCCGCCTTCGGCGCCTTCGTCGACGTCGGCGTCCACCAGGACGGCCTGGTGCATGTCTCCGCGATGTCGAAGACGTTCGTCAAGGACCCGCGCGACGTCGTCAAGCCCGGCGACATCGTGAAGGTGAAGGTCCTCGACGTCGACATCCCGCGCAAGCGGATCTCGCTGACCCTGCGACTCGACGACGAGGCGGCGGCCCCGCAGGAGAAGTCCGCCCCGTCCGGCGGCGGCCGGCAGCGCGGCGGGCGCCCGCCGCAGCAGCGCCAGGGCCGTGGCGGCGGTGGTGGCGGCGGTGCCGGTAGCGGCGGCGGTGGCCGCCAGGCTCCGGCCCCGGCGAACAGCGCCATGGCCGACGCGCTGCGCCGCGCGGGCCTGCTGGGCGGTGACAAGAAGGGCCGCCGTTAGGCCGTTGTCGGTGCGCCCGGTTCCGCTCCGGCAGGGGCGGGGCCGGGCGCCCTCGTACAGTGGCCGTATGACCACTTCCCGTGTGTTCACCTGGGACGTGCCGGCGAGCGGCGGGTACGAGACCGCCTGGGTCGACTGCGGCCAGGGCGCCCTGCACGCCCGGGGCCGGGCGGTCGGCACGACACCGGAGCCGTACTGGATCTCCTACGAGCTTCAGACCGCGGAGGACTACGTCACGCGGCGGCTGCTGGTGACCGCGGAGACCGCCGCACGCACCCGGACGCTGGAGCTGCGGCACGACGGCCGGGGCGGCTGGAGCGCGGACGGTGAGCCGCTGGCTGCGCTGGCCGGCGCGCTGGACTGCGACCTCGGGCTCAGCCCGCTCACCAACACCATGCCGGTGCTGCGGCACGCACTGCACCGGGCGGCCGGCGAGCAGGAGTTCCTGATGGCCTGGGTGTCGGTGCCGGACCTGGTGGTACGCCCCTCCCGGCAGACGTACACCCACCTGGCCCGGCTGTCCGGCGGCGGCGGCCGGGTCCGCTACGCCTCCGGCTCCTTCCGCAGCGACCTGGAGATCGACGCGGAGGGGTTCGTCGCCCACTACCCACAGCTGGCGACACGGCTCGCGGCGGAGTGAGCGGACGTGCGTCAAACCGGCCCCAGTCAGGCCCTGCCTAGCGCTCCGTCACCTTGCCGGCGGCGACTTCCAGGCGGCGGGTGACGTGGACCGCGTCCAGCATGCGGCGGTCGTGGGTGACCAGGAGCAGGGTGCCCTCGTAGGCGTCGAGGGCGGACTCCAGTTGCTCGATGGCCGGCAGGTCGAGGTGGTTGGTCGGCTCGTCGAGGACGAGGAGGTTGACGCCGCGGCCCTGGAGCAGCGCCAGTGCCGCCCGGGTGCGCTCGCCCGGGGACAGGGTCGCCGCTGGACGCACCACGTGGCCGGCCTTGAGGCCGAACTTGGCGAGGAGCGTGCGGACCTCGACCGGCTCGGTGTCGGGGACGGCCGCGCAGAACGCGTCCAGCAGGGCCTCGGGCCCGTGGAACAGCTTCCGCGCCTGGTCGACCTCGCCGACCAGCACCCCGGAGCCGAGCGCGGCGTGCCCGGCGTCCAGCGGGACACGGCCGAGCAGGGCGGCGAGCAGCGTGGACTTGCCGGCGCCGTTCGCGCCGGTGACCGCCACCCGGTCCGCCCAGTCGATCTGGAGGGAGACCGGGCCGAAGGTGAAGTCGCCGCGCCGGACCTCGGCGTCGCGCAGAGTCGCCACGACCGCGCCGGAGCGCGGAGCCGCCGCGATCTCCATGCGCAGGTCCCACTCCTTGCGCGGCTCCTCGACGACGTCCAGCCGTTCGATCAGCCGCTGGGTCTGGCGGGCCTTCGCGGCCTGCTTCTCGCTGGCCTCGCTGCGGAACTTGCGGCCGATCTTGTCGTTGTCGCCGGCCTTGCGCCGGGCGTTCTTCACTCCCTTGTCCATCCAGGAGCGCTGGGTGCGCGCCCGGTCCTCCAGGGCGGACTTCTTGTCGGCGTACTCGTCGTAGTCGTCGCGGGCGTGCCGGCGGGCGACCTCGCGCTCCTCCAGGTAGGCGTCGTAGCCGCCGCCGTAGAGGTTGATCTGCTGCTGGACGAGGTCGAGTTCGAGGACCTTGGTGACCGTGCGGGTGAGGAACTCGCGGTCGTGGCTGACGACGACCGTGGCCGCGCGCAGCCCGCTCACGAAGCGTTCGAGTCGCTCCAGGCCGTCCAGGTCGAGGTCGTTGGTGGGCTCGTCGAGGAGGAAGATGTCGTAGCGGGACAGCAGCAGTGAGGCGAGGGAGGCGCGGGCCGCCTGGCCGCCGGACAGGGATGTCATCGGCTGGTCCAGGCCGACGGCGAGGCCGAGGGAGCCGGCGACCTCCTCGGCGCGCTCGTCGAGGTCGGCGCCGCCGAGGGCGAGCCAGCGTTCCAGGCTGGCCGCGTACGCGTCGTCCGCGCCGGGCGCCCCGTCGACCAGGCCCTGGGTGGCCTCGTCCATGGCGAGCTGGGCGGCGGCGACGCCGGTGCGGCGGGCCAGGAACTCCCGCACGCTCTCCCCCGGCCGGCGCTCCGGTTCCTGCGGCAGGTGGCCCACGGTGGCCGTCGGCGGGGACAGGCGCAGCTCCCCGTGCTCGGGCGGCAGGAGCCCGGCGAGGAGGGTGAGCAGCGTGGACTTGCCCGCGCCGTTGGCGCCGACCAGCCCGATCACGTCGCCGGGCGCGACGACGAGGTCGAGCCCGGAGAAGAGCGAGCGGTCGCCGTGCCCGGCGGCGAGGTTCTTGGCGACGAGAGTGGCAGTCATCAGGGCGCCGATCCTAACGGCCGCCGGTGACAGCGGCGCGGCCCGTGGGGGTACGGCGCCGGTCAGCGCAGGGCCTCCACCAGGACGTCGCCCGGGGTCCGGGCCACGATCCAGGCCTTGCCCGTCAGCGCCCGGGCGTCCAGCGGGATGCGATGGCTGCCGGGTTCGAGGATGCCGTCGAAGACGTCGTGGGTGCGGGTGCGCGAGAGCCGGTCCACGCGGTACGCCGTCAGCCGCACCCGGCACGGTGAGGTGACCTCGACGCCCGCCTCGCCCCCGGCGGCGGTCAGCCGGGTCAGCCGGCGCCGCTCCACGGGGCTGTCGTCCAGGGCGTGCTCGATCTGCGCGACGAGCAGCGGCACGATCGGGGCCTCGGCGACCAAGTGGGCGACCGGCACACCGGCGGACTCGAACGCACGGCGTACGGCGGCCCGTTCGGCCTCGCCGACGCCGCGGCCGAACGCGACGGCGCCGTAGCCGCGCAGTTCCTCGGCGGGCACGCCGTCCACGTCGTGGGCGATGTCGGCGCCGACGCCGATGGTGCGCAGCGCGGCGGCGAGCTTGGCGAGCAGCGCGACGCGGGCGCCGATGAGCAGCACCCGCCGGCGGCTCGGGTCCGGCAGCGCGGCCAGGGCCGCCCGGTACTGCCCGCCGCGGAACCGGAACGGCCCTATGCCGTGGTAGCCGTCGCGTTCCAGGTCGACGTCGTCGCGGGTCTGCCAGGCGAAGTCCCGCCAGACGTAGTCGTCGCCGTCGCGTTCGATGACCGCGGTGACCGCCCCGCAGGCCAGGTCGGCGCACTCGGGGCAGCCGTAGATGACGTACCGGCCGCCGGGCAGCGGCGCGTCGGCCTCGCGCAGCAGGCCGCGTATCTGCTCGGTGAAGATGGCGGGCGGCACGTCGGAGGCGAGCGGGGAGACGGCGTCGAGGTCGCAGAGCTGGAACAGCAGCGGGCGGCCGTCGACGACGAAGTCGAGGAAGTCCCGGTGGGCCTGGTGGCCGCCGTCGGCGAGGACGAAGCCCGCGCGGGTCGCCGGGGCCAGGCCGAAGGTCGCGTACGCGGCAGACATGCCGTGAGTCTTCCCGCGTCGTCACGGATCTGAGCGCGGCATGACACATTCGGCTACGGTCCCGGTGTGGAGAGTGAGCGCGGGGACGACGTGATCGTGGTCGGTGGCGGGGTGGTGGGCCTGACGACCGCCGTGGTGCTCGCCGAGCAAGGCCGGCGGGTGCGGGTGTGGACGCGGGACCCGGTGGAGCGGACGACGTCGGCGGTCGCCGGTGCGCTGTGGTGGCCGTACCACATCGAGCCGGTGGCCTCGGCGCGGACGTGGGCGCTGCGCTCCCTGGACGTGTACGAGGAGCTGGCACAGCGACCGGAGGCGACCGGCGTTCGCATGGTCGAAGGGGTGCTGGGCGAGAGCGAGCTGGACGAGGTCGCCGGGTGGGCGGCCGCGCGGCTGCCGGGGCTGCGCGCCTCGACGCCGCAGGAGTACGCCGGGTCGGGGGTGTGGGCACGGCTGCCGCTGATCGACATGGCGGTGCATCTGCCGTGGCTGCGGCGGCGGTTCACGGCGGCGGGCGGGATCGTCGAGGAGCGTACGGTGTCCGGCCTCGACCGGGTGCCGGCCCCGGTGGTGGTGAACTGCACCGGTCTGGGCGCCCGTCGGCTGGTCCCCGATCCGGCGGTGCGGCCGGTGCGCGGGCAGCTGGTCGTGGTGGAGAACCCCGGCGTGCGCACCTGGCTCGTCTCGACCACGGCCGACGGCGAGTTGGCCTATCTGCTGCCGCACCCGGACCGTCTGCTGCTCGGCGGCACCGCGCAGGACGGCGACTGGTCCACCGAGCCCGACCCGGCCGTGGCCGAGGCGATCGTGCGGCGGTGCGCGGCGCTGCGGCCGGAGGTGGCCGGGGCGCGGGTGCTGGAGCACCGGGTGGGGCTGCGGCCCGCCCGGCACGCGGTCCGCCTGGAGCGGGAACGGCGGCCGGACGGGCGGCTGGTGGTGCACAACTACGGGCACGGCGGCGCGGGCGTCACCGTGGCGTGGGGCTGTGCGCAGGAGGCGGCCGCACTGGCCGCCCCCTCCTGAGGCTCCCTGGTGAGGGTCAGGGCACGCGCGGGGTGTTCCGGGGCCCGCGCACGCCCTCCAGTGGGGTCGGATGCGGGGCGGGGGTGGCCGCTGCGGCCGTGGCGCGGGCGAAGGCTCCGGCGCCGCCGACGAGCGGGAGCCGGGCGGAGGTCCGGGCCAGGTCGAGGGTGAGGGCCGGGGTGGTGGACGGCGGGTCGATGAGGTCCTTGTCGGTGCCGGCCACGATCAGCGCCAGCCGGTGTCCCTCGGGTACGACGTGGTCGGTCGCCGCGAGATCGACGGTGATCGTGTACGCCCGGCCCGGGACGAGCGGCGCGCCCTTGCCGGGATCGGCCCAGGTGCCGAGGTCGGCCCAGCCGCGGCTGACGACGGTGTAGCCGACGTCGGTGGTCTTGGCCCGCGTCTCCTTGAAGCACGCGCTGTCGCCCGCGGTGCTCGCGCCCCAGCAGGTGCGGTCGGTGAGGGTGGTGATGCCCTCGGCGGCGTCGGCGTAGTCCCGGATGGTGGCGGGGCCGACGTCGACGAGGACGGCCGACAGATGGGCCGTGGCGGTGGTCGGGGTCGCGGTGACGGTCACCGTCGAGGAGCCGGACAGACGCAGGTCGCGGGTGAGCGGGGCGGTGGTGAAGCCGGCCTTGTCGGGGGTCGGCCGGTCGAGCTGCGCGGCCCAGTCGGTCTCGCTGTGCGTCGGGTCGTCGGTGAAGGCGGCGGTGCCGCCGGCCGGGCGCAGGCCGAGGGTGCCGACGCCGGGCTGGGCGCCCGGGGCGGGCCGCAGGGTCGTGAGCCGGGTGCCGTTCGGCGGCCAGACGGGCGAGGTGACCCAGTGGTCGGGCCCGCGTTCGATGTCGGCCATGGGTTCGCGGTCGATGCCGTTGTCGTAGCCGAGCAGTTCGTGGTCGAACCAGCGGTGCAGGGTGTCGACCCATGCGGCACGGCGGAAGTCGAAGGGGTCGACGTGACCGGTCTGGGAGAGCCAGATCTTGCGCTGGACGCCGTTCTTCGCGAGGGCGTCCCACCACTGGCCGAGGTGCTTGGTGCGCACGTTGAGGTCCTGCATGCCGTGCACGAGGAAGACGCTGGCGCGGACCTTCTTCGCGTCCTTCACGTAGTCGCGTTCGGTCCACAGCCTGGTCCAGTCGCCGCTGCGGGGCGCGCCCGCGACCAACTTCTGCTGTACGGCGGCGCACCTGGCGCGGGCGTCGGGGCTCTCGACGTAGTCGGACAGCCACTCGGGGCCGGAGTCGTACAGCGGGGCGCCCTGCTGGAAGTAGTAGTCGTACCAGGAGGAGATCGCGCTGATCGGGACGATGGTCTTCAGGCCCTTGACGCCGGTCGCGGCGACGCCGTTGGCGATGGTGCCGTCCCAGCTCTTGCCGATCATGCCCGTGCGGCCGTTGGTCCAGTCGGCACGGACGGCGGTGTTCCCGGTGCGGGAGGTGTACGCCTTCGCGCGGCCGCCCAGCCAGTCGATCACGGCCTTGGCGGAGAGGACGTCGGAGCGGCCGCCGACGTCGACGCAGCCGTCGGAGCGGCTGGTGCCGGCGAGGTCGACGCCGATGACCGCGTAGCCGCGCGGGACGAAGTAGTTGTCGTAGAAGAGCGGCATCTGGACGACGTCGCCGTGCGCGTCGTAGGTCTTCTGCTGGCTCTCGTTGCCGCGGCCGCAGCAGGAGTAGTAGGGGCTGGCATCCATGATGACGGGCACCTTGCGGTGCTGCGCGGCCGGCTCGCGGGGCCGCACGATGTCCGCGGCAACGCGGTCGGTGCGGCCGTCGCCGTCGAGTCCGGTGTCCACCCAGACGGCTTCGCGGATGGCGTGCGCGTACGAGTAGACGGGCCGGCTCTCGCGCGGGGTGCCGTGCGCGGCGGCCGGGGTGAGGAGGGCGGCCACCAGGGCGGCGACCGCGGCTGTCACGAGCGTTCTTGTGGTCGTGAAGCGCGTGCGTTTCGGCATGCGCGGACGGTACATCGGTCAACTCCCGTACAGAAGAGCGCACACGGGGGCCTGTGAGCAATGCCGCGCGGGCAGGCGGTGAGGAGCGTCGCACACCTTCGGTCATGACGGCTGAATGGCGATCGTGTGACAGGAGGGGCCATGGACATGACCGGGGGCGGAGGGACTCAATAGGGTCGAACGAACTTCGGTCCCCTACGACTTGGAGCTTTCGTGCACCGCAGAATCATCGCGCCGGGCGCACTGGCCGCCGCCTCCGTCCTGCTGGCGATCCCGGCATCGGCGGCGGGCTTCTCCCCCGGCGCCCCGGGCATCGGCGACCCCTACTACCCGGCCTACGGCAACGGCGGATACGACGTCTCCCACTACGACCTGAGGCTGAAGTACCAGCCGGCCACCGACGAGTTGGAGGGCACGGCGACGATCCTGGCGCGGACCACGCAGGATCTGTCGCGGTTCGACCTGGACTTCCTGCTGGACGTGAGCGAGGTCCGGGTCAACGGGGCCAAGGCCTCCTTCACCACGTCCGGCGAGCACGAGCTGGTGATCACGCCGAGGACGCCGCTGCCGAAGGGGACGGCGGTCACCGTCGTCGTGCGCTACAGCGGGGTGCCGTCGTCGAAGAAGGCGTACGGCTTCACGAGCTGGCACCGCACCCCGGACGGCGGCATCGGGGCGAACGAGCCGGAAGCGGCCTGGTGGTGGTTCCCGAGCAACGACCATCCGCTGGACAAGGCCACCTACGACGTGTCGGTACTCGTGCCCGACGGGACGCAGGCCCTGTCCAACGGCACCCTGCAGTCGACGAGTTCCAAGCTCGGCTGGACGCGGTGGAACTGGCGCGAGAACAAGCCACAGGCCACGTATCTGGCCACCTTGGCGCTGGGCAGGTTCGACATCACCACGTCCACCTCCGAGGGCGGCGTCCCCGTCGTCAACGCCTACAGCAAGGACCTCGGCGACAACGACGGCGCGGCGCGGGCGAGCGTGGAGCGCACCGGGGAACTCGTCGACTGGCTGAGCGGCTACTTCGGCCCCTACCCGTTCTCGTCGGCGGGCGGCTATGTGCCCAACACGACCACCGGGTACGCGCTGGAGACCCAGACCCGCGTCTACTACAGCCCGCGGCAGTTCGCGAACGGCGCCAACACCTCCGTCGTCGTGCACGAGCTGGCCCACCAGTGGTGGGGCGACAGCGTGTCGCTCAAGAGCTGGAAGGACATCTGGATCAACGAGGGCTTCGCGCGGTACGCGCAGTGGCTGTGGTCGGAGCACGAGGGTGAGGGCACCGCGCAGGAGCTCGCGGACTACACGTACGCCTCGCACCCGGCCGACGATCCCTTCTGGACCGTGAAGCCGGGCGACCCGGGCCCGGACAACCAGTTCGACACCGCGGTCTACGACCGGGGCGCGCTGGCCATCCAGGCGCTGCGCAACGAGGTCGGCGACGACGCCTTCTTCAGGATCCTGAAGGGCTGGCCGCAGCGGTACGCCTACGGCAACGCGTCGGTGGCCGACTTCCAGCGCTACGCCGAGCAGGTCTCCGGCAAGCCGCTGGCGGCCCTCTTCGACACCTGGCTGTACGAGCCGGTGAAGCCGAGCGCGCCCGCGGCCCACGCGAAGTCGTCGGCGCGCACCACGACGGCTCCGGCCCAGCCGAAGTCGTGGAAGAAGATCGCCGCGACGAACGAGGTGCACGGGCACTGAGCGCACGGCGGAGGCCGGCACGGCAGGCGTGACGCCGGGCCGGCCGGCCGGCGCGGGGCGGGTGACGCCGGGCCGGCGGGCCGACGCGGGGTGGGTGCCGCCGGGTCGGCGGGCCCGACGCGGGGTCGGCGGACCGGCGCCGGGCGGGTGACGCGGGGTCGGCCGGTCGACGCGGGGCGGGTGACACCGGGACGGCTAGCCGGTGACGGGTTCGGCCTCGGCCGCACGGGCCAGGAGTTCGGTGCGGCCGAGGGGGGACGTGCGGGTCGCCGGGACCGTGCAGGCGTGGGCGCCGGCCAGCGTGCCGTAGAGGGCGCAGCGCCGGGGTGGCTCGCCGTTCAGGAAACCGAAGAGGAAACCGGCGGCGAAGGCGTCGCCCGCGCCGTTGGAGTCCACCACCGGTGCGGGCGGCGCCGCCGCGGGTATGCGGGTCAGCGTGCCGTCGGCCAGCACGTGGGCGCCCTCCGCCCCGGCCGTCGCGACCGCGAGGCGGGCCCGGCCCTTGTCGGCGATGCGGCGCAGGGTGCGCTCCGGGTCGGTCAGCGCGGCAGCGGACAGGAAGACGATGTCGGCGCCGAGGGCGAACGGCTCGTGGTAGGGGTTCTCGCCGTCCCAGTCGTGCAGGTCGGTGGAGATGGTCACGCCGGCCGCGCGCAGCACCGGCAGGGCGTCGGCGCACGGCTGGGTGATGCACACGTGCGCGTGCCGGGCGGTGGCGGCGAGGCCGCGGACGGTGTCCTCGGGCAGCCGGTCGCCGGGGCGGCTGCGGCTGGTGTCGTACAGCGACAGGCCGCGGCCGTCCGGGCCGACCAGGTTCACCGCGCGTTTGGTGCCGGCCGGCTGCGGAATCGCGGTGAGCGCGATGCCGTGCTCGCGGTGCAGGGCGCGCACCAGGTCGCCCTCCGGGTCGTCACCGAGCAGATCGGCGTGGTGGACGGCGAGGCCCAGGGCGGCCAGGCCGAGCGAGACGAAGTCGCCGGTCTGCCCGGCGCGGGTGCGGATACCGGAGTCGATCATGTAACTGTCGGCATACGGCAGCGGCAGCTCGGGCACCTGGACGATCGTGTCCACCCCGGCCCCGCCCAGCACGAGAACGTCGAGGTCCCGGCTCACTGCGCCTCCCCGTGGTCGTACACCGTCACGGCGACTTCCCGCTTCACCAGCCGCTCGATGATCAAGGGCTCCACGCGGGACCACCGTCCGCCGGCGAGGCCGCAGCCGATGCGGGGCATGTGGACGGACGCTCCGAGGCCGAGGGCCTGGTCCGCGACGCGGGTCAGCGCCGCGTCGATGGCCTCGTAGCGGACCGGGACGCCCTTGCTGCCCGTCCGGGTGCCCCGCTGGCCGATCATGTTGGCCACCCAGACCTGCCGCTCGACCTGGACGAATTGCACGGAGCCGAGACCGAAGTCGTTCGCCGCGCGGTCGCGGTGCCAGGCGCGGTAGGCCTTCTCCGGCTCCGGCCAGCGCCGCGAGAGCGCCAGCACGAAACCCTTCCCCCAGCCCCCCATGTCGTTGCAGACGTGGGCGATCAGCTTGACGCCCTTGACCGGCGGCGCGGTGGCGTCACCCCGGACATATGCGATCTCCGACATGACGCCACCCTAGGGGGTGCCACTGACAGTGCCGCTGACAGTGGCCATGGCCTGCTACTGCGTGACTTCGCGCTCCGCGTTCTGGGCCACGCGGCGGCGGACGGCGAACCAGCCGGCGACCAGGAGCACCCCGATCGCGGGGATCAGCAGCAGCGTCTTGCGGCCGACGTCGGGGTCGTTCCACATCATGCCGAGGCAGGCCAGCAGGAACGCGACCGTGGCGATCTCGGTGACGGGGCTCCCCGGCAGACGGAAGTGCGGCCGGGTGACCAGGCCCGCCTTGGCCCGGCGCACGAAGACCAGGTGGCAGATCATGATGATCACCCAGGTGCTGATGATGCCGAGGGAGGCCACGTTCAGCACGATCTCGAAGGCCTGGCTCGGGACCAGGTAGTTCAGCCCCACACCCAGCACGCAGATGCCGCAGGTCAGCAGGATGCCGCCGTAGGGCACCTGGCTGCGGCTCATGACGCGGGTGAACTTCGGCGCCGAGCCCGCCATCGCCATGGAGCGCAGGATGCGGCCCGTGGAGTACAGACCGGAGTTCAGCGAGGACATGGCCGCGGTCAGGACGACGAGGTTCATCACGTCGCCGGCCGCCGGCACGCCGATCTTCGACAGCACGGTCACGAAGGGGCTCTGGTCACCGGAGTACACCGACCCTGGCAGCAGCAGCGCCAGCAGCACGACGGAGCCGACGTAGAACAGGCCGACGCGCCACATGATCGAGTTCACCGCGCGCGGGACGATCTTCTCCGGCTCGGAGGTCTCGCCGGCCGCGACGCCGACCAGCTCCAGCGCGGCGTAGGCGAAGATCACGCCCTGCATCACCAGGACGACCGGCATCACGCCGTGCGGGAAGACGCCGCCGTGGTCGCTGATCACGCTGAGGCCGGGCGTGTGACCGCCCACCTTGTGCTGGGTGGCCAGCAGGAAGATGCCGATCAGCATGAAGGCGACGAGCGTGACCACCTTGATGATCGAGAACCAGAACTCCATCTCGCCGAAGATCTTCACCGAGATCAGGTTCACGGTGAGCACCACCGCGAGCGCGATCAGCGCCAGCACCCACTGCGGGACGGGCGTGAACAGACTCCAGTAATGCGTGTACAGCGCGATCGCGGTGATGTCGGCGATACCGGTCGTCGACCAGTTCAGGAAGTACATCCAGCCGGCGACGTACGCGCCCTTCTCGCCGAGGAACTCGCGCGCGTACGACACGAAGGATCCCGAGGAGGGGCGGTAGAGGACCAGCTCGCCCAGCGCGCGCACCACGAAGAAGGCGAAGACGCCGCAGACGAGGTAGGCCAGCGCGAGGGCGGGGCCCGCGTTGTGCAGCCGGCCGCCGGCGCCCAGGAAGAGGCCGGTGCCGATCGCGCCGCCGATCGCGATCATGTTGACGTGGCGGTGCTTGAGGTCCTTGCTGTAACCGGCGTCGCCCGCGTCCGCGGGCGTAGCGGTCGCCGCGGGGTGTGCGGCGGCCTGTGCCGTGTGCACGGCTTCCTTGCTCACGGGTGGTTCCACTCTCTGGTGCGGCCCGAGCGGGTTGCCCTCGGGACTCGTACGTGGCTCGGCCCGCACCACCCCCTCACGGCACAGACCAAGGCAGCAGCTTCCCAGGTGGATCACTTCTCATGCGATGGTCCATGTCACAGAGCGGTTCTTCTCACATGGGGTTCACACCTCGTTCACCAGGGCGGACGACCGGTCCGCTCTTCGCCCGACGGGTGTCACAGCACCGGTGAGACAGTGATACTGCTGCACATGACGACCACCGAGGAGCCGACCCTCACGATCGACGAGCTGGCCGCCCGCGCGGGCGTCACCGTCCGCACGGTCCGTTTCTACAGCACCAAAGGTCTGCTCCCGCCGCCGGTGCTGGGCCCGCGCCGGGTCGGCCGCTACGGCGCCGGTCATCTCGCCCGGCTGGCGCTGATCGAGGAACTGCAGCGACAGGGCATGACGCTCGCCGCGATCGAGCGGTATCTGCGGCAGCTCCCGGCCGACCTGAGCGCCCGCGACCTCGCCCTGCACCGGGCGGTGGTGGCGTCCTGGGCGCCGGACACCGTGGAGTCGGTGAGCCGGGAGGAGCTGGAGCGGCGGGCGGGCCGCGTGCTCGGCGACGAAGAGCTGCGGCGGCTGACGGCCATGGACGTGGTCGCGCCGGACGGAGCGCAGGACGGTGACGCGTTCCGCGTCGACGCCGGGCTGCTGCGGCTCGGCGTCGAGCTGCTGGACGTACCGCTGTCGCAGGAGACGGTGCTCGCCGCCCGCACCGCGCTGATCGAGCACTCCCGCGCGGCCGCGCGGGAGCTGTCGGGGCTGCTGCGGGCCGCGGTCGCCGACCGCGGCCCGCAGGACGTGAAGTCGCTGTCCGCCCATATGCACCCGCTGGTGGTGCAGGCCCTGCTCACCACCTTCCAGCGGTCCCTGCGGGAGGAACTGCGGGAGTGGCTGGACAGCGCCGACGAGTGATACGGCGGCTGCGATACGGCCGCTCAGCGCCCGTCCGTGAAGGTCTCCCCCTTCTCCGCCTTGTCCACCAGCAGCGCCGGCGGCGTGAAGCGCTCGCCGTAGCGCTCGGCCAGCTCACGCGCGCGTGCCACGAAGCCGGGCAGACCACCGTCGTAGCCGTTGATGTACTGCAGCACGCCGCCCGTCCAGCCGGGGAAGCCGATGCCGAGGATCGAGCCGATGTTGGCGTCGGCGACCGAGGTGAGCACCCCCTCCTCCAGCAGCCGGACGGTGTCCAGCGCCTCGGAGAACAGCATGCGCTCCTGCATGTCACGGAAGGGGATCTCGCGCCCCTCCCGCGTGCTGTGCTTGCCCGGGGTGCGACCCCCGGAACCCCCGAAGTGCTCGCGCAGGCCCGGCCACAGGCGCAGCCGCTTGCCGTCCTCGCCGTACTCGTAGAAGCCCGCGCCGCCGCTGCGGCCGGTGCGGCCGAACTCGTCGACCATGCGGTCGATGACGGCCTCGGCCGGGTGCGCCGTCCAGGTGCCGCCCGACTCCTCCACGGCACGCTTGGTCTCGCTCCGGATCTTGCGCGGCAGGGTCAGCGTCAGGTCGTCCATCAGGGACAGCACCTTGGCCGGGTAGCCGGCCTGGGCCGCGGCCTGCTCGACGGACGCGGGCTCGATGCCCTCGCCGACCATGGCCACACCCTCGTTGATGAAGTGCCCGATGACCCGGGAGGTGAAGAAGCCGCGCGAATCGTTGACGACGATCGGCGTCTTGTTGATCTGCCGGACCAGGTCGAAGGCGCGGGCGAGGGCCTCGTCGCCGGTGCGCTCGCCCTTGATGATCTCCACCAGGGGCATCTTGTCGACCGGTGAGAAGAAGTGCAGACCGATGAAGTCGCCCTGCCGCTCCACGCCCTCGGCGAGCGTGGTGATGGGCAGCGTGGAGGTGTTGGAGCACAGCAGCGCGTCCGGCGCGACGACGGACTCGATCTCCTGGAACACCTTGTGCTTGAGCGCGGTGTCCTCGAACACGGCCTCGATGACGGCGTCGCAGCCCGCGAGGTCGGCGGCGTCGGCGGTGGGCGTGATGCGGGCGAGCAGCGCGTCGGCCTTCTCCTGCGTCGTACGGCCCTTGGCGACGGCCTTGGCGCACAGCTTCTCGGAGTAGCCCTTGCCCTTGACGGCGGCTTCCAGGGCGACGTCCTTGAGGACGACGTCGATGCCGGCGCGGGCGCAGGAGTAGGCGATGCCGGCGCCCATCATGCCGGCGCCGAGCACGGCGACCTTGCGGACCGTGCGCGGCTCGACGCCCTTGGGCCGGTTGGCGCCGGAGTTGACGGCCTGGAGGTCGAAGAAGAACGCCTGGATCATGTTCTTCGAGGTCTGGCCCGCGGCCAGTTCCACGAAGTAGCGGGCCTCGATGATCTGCGCGGTCTCGAAGTCGACCTGGGCGCCCTCGACGGCGGCGGCGAGGATGTTGCGCGGGGCCGGGTAGGGGGCGCCGCCCGTCTGCTTGCGCAGACTCGCGGGGAAGGCGGGCAGGTTGGCGGCGAACTTCGGGTTCGACGGGGTGCCGCCGGGGATGCGGTAGCCGGGGCGGTCCCAGGGCTGCTGGGACTCGGGGTGGGCGTCGATGAAGGCGCGGGCCCGCGCGATCAGTTCCTCGCGGCTGTCGACGACCTCGTCCACGAGGCCGTTGTCGAGGGCGCGGCGCGGGCTGTACTGGGTGCCCTGGAGGAGGACCTTCAGCAGGGCGTCGGTGATGCCGAGCAGCCGGACGGTGCGTACGACGCCGCCGCCTCCGGGGAGCAGGCCGAGGGTGACCTCCGGGCAGCCGATCCTGGAGCCGGGGGCGTCCAGGGCGACGCGGTGGTGGCAGGCCAGCGCGATCTCGTAGCCGCCGCCCAGGGCGGCGCCGTTGAGCGCGGCGACGACGGGCTTGCCGAGGGTCTCGATGCGGCGCAGGTTGCGCTTGATGGCCATGCCGCCGTCGAAGAGGTCCTGGGCGGTGTCGGGGGTGACGCGGATGAGGTCGCGCAGATCGCCGCCGGCGAAGAAGGTCTTCTTGGCGGAGGTGACGATGACGCCGCGGATCGAGTCCTTCTCGGCCTCCAGGCGGTCGGCGACCGCGCCGAGCGAGTCGCGGAACGCCTGGTTCATGGTGTTGGCGGACTGGTTCGGGTCGTCGAGGACGAGGGTGACGACACCGGTGTCGTCCTGTTCCCAGCGGATGGTGGTGGGCTCAGTGCTCATGGAAGCTGCTCCGTGATGGTCCGTGGTGATCCGTTGGGAAGGTCAGATGCGCTCGACGACGGTGGCGACGCCCATGCCGCCGCCCACGCACAGGGTGGCGAGGCCGTAGCGCTTGTCCTGGCGCTCCAGTTCGTCGACGAGGGTGCCGAGGATCATCGCGCCGGTCGCGCCGAGCGGGTGGCCCAGCGCGATGGCACCGCCGTTGACGTTGACCTTGTCCAGCGACAGGCCCATGTCCTTCACGAAGCGCAGCACGACCGCGGCGAACGCCTCGTTGATCTCGACGAGGTCGATGTCGTCGATGGTCAGCCCGGCCTTGGCGAGGGCCTTGCGGGTGGCCGGGGCGGGGCCGGTGAGCATGATGGTGGGCTCGGAGCCGGACACCGCGGCGGAGACGATCCGGGCGCGCGGGGTGAGGCCGTACCGCTCGCCGACCTCCTTGGAGCCGATGGCGACGAGGGAGGCGCCGTCGACGATGCCGGAGGAGTTGCCCGCGTGGTGGACGTGGTCGATCTGCTCCACCCAGTGGTACTTCTGCAGCGCGACGGCGTCGAAGCCGCCCAGTTCGCCGATGTCCGCGAAGGACGGCTTGAGCTTGGCGAGGGAGTCGGCGGTGGTGCCCGGGCGCAGGTGCTCGTCGTGGTCGAGGACGACGAGGCCGCTGCGGTCCTTCACGGGCACGACGGACCGCTCGAAGCGGCCCTCCTTCCAGGCGGTGGCCGCACGCTCCTGGGACAGCGCCGCGTACTCGTCGACGTCCCGGCGGGTGAAGCCCTCGATGGTGGCGATGAGGTCGGCGCCGATGCCCTGCGGCACGAAGTTGGTGGCGAGGTTGGTCATCGGGTCGTTGAACCAGGCGCCGCCGTCGGAGGCCATCGGCACCCGGGACATCGACTCCACGCCGCCCGCGAGGACCAGGTCCTCCCAGCCGGAACGGACCTTGGCGGCGGCCAGGTTGACCGCCTCCAGACCGGAGGCACAGAAGCGGTTCTCCTGCACGCCGGCGACCGTGTCGGGCAGGCCGGCGGCGATCGCGGCGATCCGCGCGATGTCGGAGCCCTGGTCTCCGACCGGACCGACCACGCCGAGCACGATGTCGTCGACCGCCGCCGGGTCCAGGCCCGGGAAGCGGGCGCGGATCTCGTGGATGAGGCCGACGACCAGGTCGACGGGCTTCGTGCCGTGCAGGGAGCCGTTCGCCTTGCCGCGTCCGCGCGGGGTGCGGATCGCGTCGTACACGTACGCTTCGGTGCTCACGAGGAGGCCTTTCGCTGAGGGTGGGAGGACGGCGGGGGCAGCAGTTCGGGTACGTCCCAGTCGCGGGCCACGTCGGCGGTGTCGGCGCCGGGCCGCGCGGGGCCGCTGCGGACGGTGGTCGGCGTCGCGGAGAAGCGGGGCGCCGGGGCCGGCTGGGTGATGCCGCCGTGGTCGGTGAAGGTGGAGCGGGCGGCGAGGTGGGGGTGGTGCGGGGCCTCGCGGAGCGAGAGCACGGGCGCCACGCAGGCGTCGGAGCCCTCGAAGACGGCCGTCCACTCGGCTTGGGTGCGGGCTGTGAAGCGGGCGGCGACCGCCTCGCGCAGTTCGCCCCAGCGAGCGGCGTCGTGCCGGGCCGCGGCGTCGCCTTCGAGGCCGAGCAGGTCCGTGAACGCGTCGTAGAACCGCGGCTCGAGCGCGCCCACCGCCATGTACCGGCCGTCGGCGGTCTCGTAGGTGCCGTAGAAGGGGCAGCCGCCGTCGAGGAGGTTGGCGCCGCGCCGGTCCTGCCAGCCGCCGGCCGCGAGCATGCCGTGGATCATCGCCGACAGATGGGCGGTGCCGTCGACGATCGCGGCGTCGACGACCTGCCCGGTGCCGTACGCTCGCGCGTGGTGCAGTGCGGCGAGGAGGCCGACGACGAGGTAGAGGGAGCCGCCGGCGTAGTCGCCGAGCAGGTTGGCCGGCGGCGGGGGCGGCTGGTCGGGGCTGCCGATCATGCCGAGGGCGCCGGTGACGGCGATGTAGCCGATGTCGTGACCGGCGCGGTGGGCGAGGGGGCCGTCCTGGCCCCAGCCGGTCATGCGGCCGTAGACCAACTTGGGGTTGCGGGCGTGGCAGGGCTCGGGTCCCACGCCGAGGCGCTCGGCGACGCCGGGGCGGTAGCCCTCGATGAGGAGGTCGGCGCGGGCGGCCAGGGCGAGGACGCGCTCCGGGCCGTCGGCGGCCTTCAGATCGACCACCACCGAGCGCTTGTTGCGGTTGGTGACGTCGTACGCCGGGTCGATCCCGAGGCCGGGGCCGCCGGGCCGGTCGACGCGGACCACGTCGGCGCCGAGGTCGGCCAGGAGCATGGCGGCGAACGGGCCGGGGCCGATGCCGGCCAGCTCCACCACGCGCACGCCGGTCAGCGGCCCGGGCCCGGGCGCCGTCGGTACCGGACCGTCGGCGGGCGTCGTCGGTGCCGTGGCCATCCAGCCCCCTCGCTGTGACACAACCGATGTAACACCAGTGATGCTAAGAATGTGTTCCACCGGGCACAAGACCCGGGCGAGCAAGCGCTTAGCCAATTATGGACAGGATGCGACGGGAGTGCGGCTCACCCGGCGTCCAGCTCGGTGACGAGCCGCTTGGGCGCGATGGTGCGGTAGCTCTCCTCCACCCAGTCGCACAGCAGTTCGGCGGCCGGGGCGCCGGGTTCCTCCAGCGGGATGCGCACCCAGCCCGCTCTGCCCAGGCCGTACCCGGCCGGCTCGCCGCCCGGGGAGGTCAGGGCATGCGTGTGGGCCGACTCGTCCGTGAGCTTCACGGTCAGCGCCGGGGGGTAGCTGCCGTCGTCGACGCCGAGGAAGGCGAACACCTTCCTGTTCACCTTGACGACCGTCTCACCCCAGGGGAACTCCTCGGCCGCACCCGGCAGGGAGAGGGCGAACGCGCGTACTTTCTCCCACTTCCTGTGGGCACTTCTGGCCACAGCCATCCGTCACCTCCGGCCTCGCCGTCCGCTCGCGCACTCCTCACGCTAGCCTCGGCCACCGACAGCGGCGCGGCCGAGCGAACCGACGGCAGGCTGCCGAACGAATCGAGGGGTGTCATGAGCAGGCTGCCGAACGAGGCGAGGGTGTCATGAGCAGGCCGACCAGGACCGACCGTCCGTACGACATCGTGCTCTTCGGAGCCACCGGCTTCGTCGGGACGCTCACCGCGGAGTACCTCGCCGCGCACGCGCCCGGCGACCTGCGCTGGGCCGTGGCGGGACGCGACACGTCGAAACTGGAGCGGCTGCGGGAGCGGCTGCCCGGCGGCGAGCGGATCGGGGTGCTGCGGGCCGACGTCGCCGACGCGGCGTCGCTGCGGGAGCTCGCCGGGCACGCGCGCGTGGTGGCGACCACGGTCGGGCCGTACATCCGTTACGGCGAGCAGCTCGTCGCCGCCTGCGCGGAGGCCGGCACCGACTATCTCGACCTCACCGGCGAGCCGGAGTTCGTGGACCTGATGTACGTCCGGCACGACGCACGCGCGCGGGAGACGGGTGCGCGCCTGGTGCACGCGTGCGGCTTCGACTCGGTGCCGCACGATCTGGGGGTGCTGTTCACAGTGGGGCAGCTGCCGCCGGACGTGCCGCTGACCGTGGACGGATTCGTGTCCGTCGACGCGGCCTTCTCGGGCGGCACGCTGGCCTCGGCGCTGAACCAGTTCGCTCGCGGGCGGCAGATGCTGGCGGCTGCCCGGGACCGCGCGCGGCACGAGCCGCGGCTGGTGGGCCGCCGGGCCACCGCCCCGATCGGCGTGCCGCACTACGCGCGCGAGATCGGCGCGTGGGCGCTGCCGCTGCCGACCATCGACCCGCAGGTCGTCCAGCGGTCGGCGCGCTCCCTGGACCGCTACGGTCCCGACTTCCGCTACCGCCACTACGCGGCCGTGCGCCGGCTGCCGGTCGCGGCCGGCGGGGTCGCCGCGGTGGGCGCGGTCGCGGTGGCCGCGCAAGTGCCGCCCGCGCGGCGCTGGTTGTCGGACCGGGTGCGGCCGGGCGAGGGACCGGACGCCGAGAAGCGGGCCCGCAGCTGGTTCCGGGTGCGTTTCGTCGGCGAGGGCGGCGGCCGGCGCGTCTTCACCGAGGTGTCGGGCGGCGACCCCGGCTACGGCGAGACCGCGAAGATCTTCGCCGAGGCGGCCCTGTCGCTGTCCTGCGACGACCTGCCGCCGACGTCCGGGCAGGTCACCACGGCGGTGGCGATGGGCGAGGCGCTGACCGAACGGCTCCGGGCCGCGGGGATCGTCTTCCGGGTCGCGGCGCACCGCTGAGGCGCGCGGCCGGTCCGGGCCCGGCGGCGCCCTACAGCGTCCAGGTCGCCACCGTGTAGATCATGGCGCAGATCCAGGCGAGGCCGGCGAGCGCGCCGAGGACGAGCGCGGCGTTCACCGCGCGCTCGACGGGCCGGGCGGGCTGGGTGCGGGGCCTGGGTGCGCGATGTGCCGTCATACGGGTCAGCCTTCCGGCCGCCGGGCCGCGGCACATCCGTACGCGTACTCAGCCCGCGTACTCAGGTGCACCCCGCTTTGAGACTTTCACCGGCGACAGGGCAGCCGTCCCGGCCTTGCCATCGGCGAAAGTCTCACCGGGCACGTCAGTGAAACGATGGACGGCATGAAGTTCCTTCTCGACATCACCCTGGACGAGGCGGCGAGCAGCGAGGACAAGGCGCGGGAGCTGAGCCGGATGCTGCGGTACTGGGCCGGCAACGTCCACCACTACCCGCTGGAGACCGGCGACGGGGCGGCCGTGTACGACTCGGCCTACAAGGAGGTGGGCGCCTGGCGGGTCGTCGCCTCCTGAAGCGCCCGGCGGCACAGCGCGTCGGCCCGGCGGGTCGTCTCCGGCAGCCGGTAGGCCGGTGTCAGCGCCAGCGTGTGCGCGCAGGCGCCGGCGAGGCTCACGCGGTGGCCAACGGACACGAAGACCGGCTTGACGCCGTCGCGGGTGCGCAGTGCCCGGCCCACCTCCTCCTGCCCGGCCAGCAGCGGCGAGGAGGAGCCGCGCGGCGCGTCCGGCTCGTCGTGGGTGAAGGTGAACGGGTTCTTGGCGACGCCGATGGTGGGCAGCCCGGTGAGCACACCGAGGTGGCTGGCGAGCCCGAAGCGGCGCGGGTGGGCGAGGCCGTAGCCGTCGCAGACGACCAGCCCGGGCGGGCAGGGCAGGGCGGCGAGGGCGGCCAGCACCGTGGGCATCTCGCGGAAGGCGAGCAGCCCGGGCACGTAGGGGAAGGAGACCTGGCCGACGGCGGTGGCCTCGGCGACGACGCCGAGGGTCGCGGCGTCCAGGACGACGGCCGCAGCGGCGACGACGTCGCGTTCGTCGTCGTAGGCCACGTCGACGCCGGTGACGTGGCCGGTGCCGGGCAGCGGCCCCGGCTCGTCGAGCACCACCCGCGCGCGCAGTCGGTCCTGCACGGCCCGGGCCTCTTCCTCGGTCGCGGGCCAGCCCGCCGGGATGCGTACGGTCGTCATGATGGCCCTGAGCCTACGGTGCCGCGGCGGCCCGGCGTAGGCTCCTGATCATGTTCGTGATGGAGCTGATCTACACCGCCCCGCTCGAGGCCGTCGACGCCGTCCTGAAGGACCATGTCGTGTGGCTGGACGAGCTGTACGCCCAGGGCCACGTCCTGGCCTCCGGACGCAAGGAACCCCGCGATGGCGGGGTGATCATCGCCGTCGCGGGGGACCGCGCGCAGATAGAGGCGATCGCCGCGGGCGACCCCTTCGTCGCCGCGGGCGTCTGCGAGTACCGCATCACCGAGTTCATCGCCACCAAGACGGCGCCGGAGCTGGAACGCCACCGCGAGACCCTCGGCTGAGCGGTACCGCTCACTTGCCGAGGGCGCGCTGCAGCTCGCTCTTGTTCATGTTCGAACGGCCGGAGATGTCCCGGCGCTTGGCCTCCTCGTACAACTGGTCATAGGTCTGGCCCTGGGAGCCCTGGCCCTTGCCGGACCGCTGGCCGCCCCGCTTGCCGGACGACATGTCCTTGGTGGAGGTGCGGCTGGCGGTCTTGGACTCGCCGGAGCGGGCGCGTTCCTTGTTGACGGTCCGTGCGGCCATCTCCTTGGCGCGCCCGGTGCTCGCGCCGCGTTCCTCGGCGCTCTCCTTGATGTGTTCGTACTGGCGTTCCCGCTTGGGGCTGGAACCGCGTGGCATGTGCGTTCACTTCCTTCCGGATGCGGTCCCCGAGTACCCCCATTGGACCCGAATCCGCTCTCCGGGGCCTGTTTCAGGGCTCCATGCGGGCCACGCGCCCCTGCTCGCCCGCGGCCCAACACGCCCGGTCCGCCGTGCAGTCCACGGTGTCGTACGACCCGGTGTCGACGATGCGCCAGGTGCGCCCGCCGTCGGTGGTGAGGTCGGTGCCGGTGGGCCCGACGGCGAGGGCGGCGCCGCGGCTGTGCGGGAGCCAGGCGGCGCCCGAGCGGTAGGCGGGCGGCGGCCGGTCGGCCGGGCGCCAGGTGCGGCCGCCGTCGGCGGTCACCGCGGCGGCGAGCGGGGAGGACTGCTCGGGGCGGTAGTCGCCGCCGACGGCCAGTCCGTGGGCGCGGTCGCGGAAGGCGAGCGCGAAGACGCCGCGGGCCGGGTCGCCGGCCGGGACGGGGGCGTCGGCGGCCGTCCAGGTCAGGCCGCGGTCGGCGGAGTGCAGCACGCGCGCGTGGGCGGCTCCGCCGGTGGCCAGCCAGACGTCCTTCGGGCCGGAGGTGACCAGGCACTGGCCGCTCGCCGCGAACCCCGCCTCGCCGTCGAGCGCGGCGGGCATGCCGCGCGCGGGCAGCACCGTCCAGGAGCGGCCGCCGTCACGGGTGGACAGGATGCGGAACCGCCCGTCGACGGGGTCGCTCATCGCCAGGCCGTGCCGGGGGTCGAAGAAGGCCAGGCAGTCGTAGAAGGCCTTCGGGTCGGTGTTGCGGAAGGACTCCGTCCAGGTCACGCCGCCGTCCTCGGTGCGGTACACGCGGGACGCCTCGCCCTCGCCGATCGCCAGCACGACGGCCCGGCGCGCGTCGAACGCCTCCACATCGCGGAACTGCAGCTCGCCGGCGCCCGGCGGGGAGACGTTGCGCCAGCTCGCCCCGCCGTCGGTGGTGCGCAGCACGGTCCCCCCGGTGCCGGCCACCCACGCGGTGTACCGGTCCACGGCCGCCAGCCCGCGGAAGCGGACGCTGGGCGCACCGGTGTCCTTGACCGCCCAGTGCGGCGTCCGGTGCTGCGGCCCGTGCGGCGTCCGGTCCGTGCCGTCGTGCGCCTGTGCCGGGACGGCCGCCAGCGCGGCGAGCACCGCGGCGCACAGCGTCGCCGAGGCGGTGCTGCGGCCCGGGCGCCCCTTGGGTCCCTTGCTCCTCATGGCCCTCGCGATCCTCATGGCGGGCGAAGCTAGCCCACCACCCCGGTGCCGTCCAGAGCACCTCCCGCCCCAACTGGCCTCGCCCGCACGCCGGAAGCAGTCGGCCACCGGCCCGCACAGAAGCAGTCGGCCACCGCGGTGCATGAAGGCGGTGACAGAGGTCACTCGCTCTGTGTGTGCACGGATCGGCCGGTTCCGTCGTCTCTTGAGGTGACCGGCCTCATCCACCTCCTGCGTCCGTCCATCCGTCCAGCCGTCCCAAGGGAGCCAGGCGTTGTCCACCGTCATCGAGCAGCCCGTTCAGGCGCGTCTCGTCGCCGCCGCGCCCCGGATGCCGAACATCCCCGCCACGCTGCACTACGACCGCCGGGACCCGTTCGCGGTCCGGATGACCTTCCCCGCGCCGGCCACCCTGGAGGGCGTGGAGGTCTGCTGGACCTTCTCCCGTGAGCTGCTCGCGGCCGGCCTGGAGGGCCCGGAGGGCCACGGCGACGTCCGGGTGCGGCCGTACGGCTTCGACCGCACGGTCCTGGAGTTCCACGCCCCCGAGGGCACCGCCGTCGTCCATGTCCGCACCGGTGAGATCCAGCGCTTCCTGCGGGCCACGAGCGAGCTGGTGCCGGTGGGCCTTGAGCACCTGCAGCTCGACCTGGACCACGGCCTGGCGGAGCTGATGCGGGACGCCTGCTGAGCGACGTACGCGCGCGTGGGCGTACGGTGGCCGTTTAATTCGTTGACAGCCCCACACCCTGCTCCCTACGCTGGACAGCGGTCCTGTTGCCGTCGATTGGAGAAGGACGTTGCTCGTCTGAGGTCCTGAGACACCGCGCCCCACCCGTCAGGTGTGTGCGTAGCGTGCGACCTCGGCATACGAGCCGTCCCCCGGCACAGGGCTTCGCTGTTCCCCTCGCGCCGTTCCGGATTCTCAGCGGTTGCCGTCTCGCGGTGTCTCGATATGCGTTTGTCCCTTCCTTCCGCATACGAGCAACCGCGAGGCCCCATGTCCGTATCCCTCACCTGTACCTCCCTGTCCTTCGCCTGGCCGGACGGCACGGTCGTCTTCGACGGCCTGGACGCGTCGTTCGGCCCCGGCCGCACCGGGCTGGTCGGCGTCAACGGGTCCGGGAAGTCCACCCTGCTGAAGCTGATCGCCGGGGAGCTGGCCCCCACCGGCGGCGCCGTGCGCGTCGCCGGGGAGATCGGCCATCTGCCGCAGAACGTCACGCTCGACACGGCGCTGCGCGTCGACCAGGCGCTCGGCATCGCCGCGCAGCGTGCCGCGCTGCACGCCATCGAGGCCGGTGACGCCGCCGAGGAGCACTTCGAGACCATCGGCGACGACTGGGACGTCGAGGAGCGCGCACTCGCCACCCTCGGCGAACTCGGCCTGGGTCACGTCGCGTTGGACCGCACCATCGGCGAGGTCTCGGGCGGCGAGTCCGTGCTGCTGCGGCTGGCCGCGCTGCTGCTGCGCCGACCGGAGGTGCTGCTGCTGGACGAGCCCACCAACAACCTCGACCTGTACGCCCGCCGTCGGCTGTACGCGGCCGTGGAGTCCTGGCCGGGCGTGATGGTCGTGGTGAGCCACGACCGCGAACTGCTGGAGCGGGTCGACCGGATCGCCGACCTGCGCGGCGGGGAGATCGCCTGGTACGGCGGCAGCTTCTCCGCCTACGAGGAGGCGCTCGCCGTCGAGCAGGAGGCCGCCGAGCGCATGGTGCGCGTGGCGGAGACCGACCTGCGCAAGCAGAAGCGCGAACTGGTCGACGCCCAGGTCAAACTGGCCCGCCGCAAGCGGTACGGGCAGAGGATGTGGGACCAGAAACGCGAGCCGAAGATCGTCATGGGGGCGCGCAAGCGCGCGGCACAGGAGTCCGCGGGCAAGCACCGCATCATGCACGAGGAGAAGCTCGCCGAGGCCAGGGAGCGGCTCGACGAGGCCGTGGAGGCCGTACGGGACGACGACGAGATCCGCGTCGAGCTGCCGTACACGGCCGTACCCCCCGGCCGCGGCGTGCTGACCCTGCGGGACCTCCGGCTGGCTTACGGCGCGCGCGTCGAGGGCGGCTTCGATCTGCACGGTCCCGAGCGGATCGCGCTGATCGGGCGCAACGGCGCCGGCAAGACCACGCTGCTGCGCACGATCGCCGGGGAACTCGCGCCGGTGTCGGGCGAGGCGACGGCGCATGTGCCGCTGCGATTCCTGCCGCAGCGCCTCGACGTCCTGGACGACGAGCTGACCGTCGCCGAGAACGTGGCCCGGTTCGCGCCGGGCGCCACCAACAACCGGATCCGGGCGCGGCTCGCCCGCTTCCTGTTCCGGGGCGCCCGCGCCGACCAGACGGCGGCCACGCTGTCCGGCGGCGAGCGTTTCCGCGCGGCCCTGGCCGCGTTGATGCTCGCCGAGCCCGCCCCGCAGCTGCTGCTGCTGGACGAGCCGACGAACAACCTCGACATGGCGAGCGTCCGTCAGCTCACCACCGCGCTGGAGTCCTACGAGGGCGCGCTGATCGTGGCCGGCCACGACCTGCCGTTCCTGGAGTCGATCGGCATCACCCGCTGGCTGCTGCTCGACGGCGAACTGAAGGAAATCACGCCAGAAGCTGTCGGGTATCCCGCCTAGCGTCGCTGTCATGCGCGACTACATCACCCTCACCGGAGCCAGGGAGAACAACCTCAAGGACGTCGCCCTCCGCATCCCGAAAGGCCGGCTGACCGTGTTCACCGGCCTTTCGGGATCGGGCAAGTCGTCGGTCGTCTTCGACACGATCGCCGTGGAGTCGCAACGCCAGCTGAACGAGACGTACACCTGGTTCGTGCGCAACCGGCTGCCCAAGTACGAGCGCCCGCGCGCGGACTCCATCGAGGACCTGTCCCCCGCCATCGTCGTCGACCAGCGGCCGGTCGGCGGCCACTCGCGGTCCACCGTCGGCACGATGACCGACGTCTACGCGGTGATCCGGGTGCTGTTCTCCCGGTGCGGCACCCCGAGCGCCGGCGAGGCGACGGCGTACTCCTTCAACGACCCCTCCGGCATGTGCCCCGAGTGCCACGGGCTGGGCCGCACGGTACGGCCCGCCTGGGACCGCATCCTCGACCCGGCCCGCTCCCTCGCCGGCGGTGCGATCCTCTTCCCGCCGTTCGCCGCGGGCACCTGGCAGGGGCAGACGTACACGAACACGGCGGACCTGGACGTGCACAAGCCGGTCGGCGAGTTCACCGACGCCGAGCGGGAGTTCCTGCTGCGCGGGCGCGGCACGCGCATGAACGTCGACAACACCGGCGGATCGCGGGACATCGGCTACGAGGGCCTGGCCGACCGCTTCGAGCGGCTGTACCTGAACCGGGACCTGTCCGCGCTGAGCACCCGCACCCGCGAGACGGTGGAACGCTTCCTCACCGAGGACACCTGCCCGCGCTGCGCGGGCGCCCGCCTCAACGAGGCCGCGCTGGCCACCCGGATCCGCGGCCGGTCCATCGCGGACTGCACCCGGATGCAGGTGAGCGACCTCATCGCCGTACTGAAGGAACTCGACGACGATCCGCTCGCCGCGCCGATCGCGCGGGCCGCCGTCACGGCGCTGGAGCGGATCGAGGCGATCGGCCTCGGTTATCTCAGCCTCGACCGGGAGACGGCGACACTGTCCGGGGGCGAGGGGCAGCGGCTGAAGACCGTGCGGCACCTGGGCTCCAGCCTCACCGGGATGACGTACATCTTCGACGAGCCCAGCGTCGGGCTGCACCCGCGCGACGTCCACCGTCTCGGCGACCTGCTGCTGCGGCTGCGCGACAAGGGAAACACCGTGCTGGTCGTCGAGCACGACCGGGACGTCATCGCGCTGGCCGACCACGTCGTCGACATGGGTCCCGGGGCCGGCACGGAGGGCGGGCGCGTGGTGTTCGAGGGCACGCCGCGTGCGCTGGCCGCGGTGCCGACGGCGACCGGGCGCGCTCTGCTGCGCCGTACGACGCTCAAGCCGCGGGTGCGGCGGGCGGGCGGCGGACTGTGGGTGAAGGGCGCGCGCCGGCACAACCTGCGGGAGGTGACGGTGGAGTTCCCGACCGGGGTGCTGACCGCGGTCACGGGGGTTGCCGGGTCGGGGAAGTCGACCCTGGTGGCGGAGTTCACCGCCGCCCACCCGGAGGCCGTGGTGGTCGACCAGTCGTCGATCGGGATCTCCGCGCGGTCCACACCGGCGACGTATCTGGGGATCATGGACACGGTACGACGGCTCTTCGCGAGGGCGACGGGCAGCGAGCCGGGCCTGTTCAGCTTCAACTCCACGGGCGCCTGCCCGGCGTGCGAGGGGCGCGGGGTGCTGTACACGGACCTCGCGTTCATGGACCCGGTGACGACCACGTGCCCGGACTGCGCGGGCCGGCGCTTCCGGGAGGAGGTGCTGCGGCTGACGGTGGGCGGCCGCTCGATCGCCGACGTGCTGGCGATGACGGCCGAGCAGGCGCTCGGTTTCTTCACCGACGGCGCGGTGCGGCGGCGCCTGCACGCGCTGCACGACGTGGGCCTCACCTATCTGCCGCTCGGGCAGCCGCTGTCCACGCTGTCCGGCGGCGAACGGCAGCGGCTGAAGCTCACGACCCGCCTGCACCGCACCGGCACCGTGTACGTGCTGGACGAGCCCACGACCGGCCTGCACATGGCGGACGTGGACGGGCTGCTCGCGCTGCTGGACCGGCTGGTGGACGGCGGCAACACGGTCGTGGTCGTCGAGCACAGCCTGGACGTGGTGGCCCACGCCGACTGGGTGATCGACCTGGGCCCGGACGGCGGCCGCGACGGCGGCCGGATCCTCTTCGAGGGCACCCCACGGCAGTTGCTCACCGACCGCACCTCGATCACGGCGGAGTACCTGCGAAGGGCGACGGGCTGACGACGGGGACGGCGCGGCGTGGGGGCGGGCTGACGGCGCGGACGGCGCGGCGGCGGGGACGGGCTGACGGCGCGGTGCCGGGGCCGGGCTGACGACGGGGACGGCGCGGCGGCGGGGCCGTGAAGTTCCCCGCGGGCCCCGGGGTCCCCGGTCCCTGGGGCGGGTTCGGGGGCCCGGGGGTGGTCCGGGCTGCCGGAGACTGCTGTGGGGACGGGCGAGGGCGTGGTCCAGGCGGCCGGCCGGGGGCCGGCGCCGGGCCGTGCTCAGGTTGGCTGGGGCGGCCGGGAGGCCAGCGGGGCAGGACGGTCGAGGTAGCGCCCGAAGGCCGTCGAGGCGAGTTCCACGGCGGCCGGAGACGGCTGAGGACCGGCCAGGATGGCCGGAACCTTGGACGGCCCGGGTGCGGCGAGGCGGCCGGGAAAGGCCCGGGCGTCCGCGCGTGACCCGGGAGGGGTCGGGTGGCCCGGAGGGGCCCGCGTGGCCCGGATGCTGCCGCGTGGCCCGGGTTAGGTCGGGTGGCCCGGGTGGGGTCGGGTGGTCCGGGTGGGGCCGCGTCGCCCGAATGAGGCCGCGTGGCCCGGGTGAGGCCGCCTGGCCCGGGTGGGGCCGCGTGGCCCGGACAGGGCCCGAGGCGCCGAGGGGCTGGTCCAGATCGGCGAGCGGGGCCGGAGGCGGCTCGGGCGACGGCCGGGTGCGGTCCCCGACGGCCGTGCGCCGGGAGGCGGGACGGGCGGGCAGGCGGGGCGCGGCGTGTGGGGCGTATCGGGGTTACGCCCTGGTAACCCCTCCCCACCCGGGGTTTCGCCGAGTGCGCCTCGCCCTGCATCATGGCGGACCGGTGCCCCATCATGGCCCTGTGGAATCACCCGCCGATACGGAGACCGCGCTCGTGCCCAGCAAGAAGGCCCTCGTCCGCCGCCCCAGCCCCCGCCTCGCCGAAGGCCTGGTGACGCACATCGCGCGGGAAAAGGTGGACGCCGAGCTGGCCGTCGAGCAGTGGGAGGCCTACGTCGCCGCGCTCGGCGCGCACGGCTGGGAGACGATCGAGGTCGACCCGGCCGACGACTGCCCGGACTCCGTGTTCGTCGAGGACACGGTGGTCATGTACAAGAACGTCGCGCTGATCACCCGCCCCGGCGCCGAGTCCCGCCGTCCGGAGACCGCCGGCGTCGAGGAGGCCGTGGCGCGGCTCGGCTGCTCGGTGAACTGGATCTGGGAGCCGGGCACGCTGGACGGCGGCGACGTGCTCAAGATCGACGACACGATCTACGTCGGCCGGGGCGGGCGCACCAACGCGGCCGGGGTGCAGCAGCTGCGGGCCGCTTTCGAACCGCTGGGCGCGCGCGTGGTCGCCGTACCCGTGAGCAAGGTGCTGCATCTGAAGTCGGCGGTGACCGCGCTGCCGGACGGCACGGTGATCGGGCACATCCCGAAGGTGGACCGGCCGGCGCTGTTCCCGCGGTTCCTGTCGGTGCCGGAGGAGTCCGGCGCGCACGTGGTGCTCCTCGGCGGCGCGAAGCTGCTGATGGCGGCGAGCGCACCGAGGACCGCGGACCTGCTCACCGATCTCGGTTTCGACGTGGTCGCGGTGGACATCAGCGAGTTCGAGAAGCTGGAGGGTTGTGTGACTTGCCTCTCGGTACGGTTGCGGGAACTGTATGCGTGACAGGTGACGGCGTCACCCGTTCGGCCCCGGGATCTGCGAGTTCCGGGGCTGCGATGCATCCCCGGCGGGCCGGGCGCAGCCATCCTGATCAGCATTGTTTACGAGGCCCTTAACCTACGGTTACGTAACCTACGGAGTCGTAGCCTACGATTCCGTAAGTTCCGGTGCCGCACCGCCGGAGGCTTCCGCTCCGTTACGTCCCCCTGGAGTATCCGTGACGATCACCTCGCCCCACCTCGGCAGTTCCGCCGCCTGGACCGACGCCCGGCTGCTGTACGCACTCGAGGAAGTGGTCGAGAAGGAACTGAACCGGCATCTGCAGGTCGCCAAGGACTGGATGCCGCACGAGTACGTGCCGTGGAGCGACGGCCGTAACTTCCCCGGTCTCTTCGAGGACGGCGAGGCCTGGGACAAGGAGCAGTCCAAGGTCACCGAGATCGGCCGGATCGCGCTCGTGGTGAACCTCCTGACCGAGGACAACCTGCCGAGCTACCACCACGAGATCGCCACGCTCTTCGGCCGGGACGGCGCCTGGGGCACCTGGGTGCACCGCTGGACGGCCGAGGAGGGCCGGCACGGCATCGTGATGCGGGACTACCTGCTCGCCTCGCGCGCGGTGGACCCGGACAAGCTCGAGCAGTTCCGCATGGCGCACATGAGCGAGGGCTTCGAGTCCGACAACCGGCACTCGATGCTGCACTCGGTCGCGTACGTCGCCTTCCAGGAGCTGGCCACCCGGATCTCGCACCGCAACACCGGCCACCAGTCCGGTGACCCGGTGTGCGACCGCATGCTGGCGCGCATCGCCACCGACGAGAACTTGCACATGGTCTTCTACCGCAACCTGCTCAAGGCGGCCTTCGACATAGCGCCGGACCTCACCATGCAGGCGGTGCGGGACGTGGTGGTCGACTTCCGCATGCCCGGCCACGGCATCCCCGGCTTCGAGCGGGCCGCGGCGCAGATGGCGATCGGCGGCGTGTACAACCTGCGCATCCACCACGACGACGTGATCCAGCCCGTCCTGCGCCACCTGAAGGTCCTGGAGATCGACGGCCTCGGCCCCGAGGGTGTGAAGGCCCAGGAGGAACTCGGCCTCTACCTGGACGGCCTGAACGACGAGGCGACGAAGTTCGACGAGAAGCTGGCGGCGCGCCGGGCACGGCTGGCCGCCCGCGCCGCGGGCGCCTGACACACCCGATGTGACACGGCGGGTCCCCGGCCGGTGCAGGCCGGGGCCGACCCCGGTGCGGGCCAGGCGAATTGCCGGTGGGTTCCGGGCCGTCCTGCGGCATCATGTCGTCGGCTCAGATGGCCCCGGACGAGCGGACGCGGCGCGTCCGCGACGATCCGGGCCCGGGCCGGGAGCGCGACCGGACGACCTGATCCGGAACCGGCGTGTGCGCCGGAGCACGGCGTACGACTGCCTCTGCGCTGCGGCCGGGCGCGCCCGAGGATCTCATCGGCAGGGCCCCCCGCGAGCCGTACCGATTTTCGATTCCCCCGGCGGGGACGTGCCGTGCGGTGGACTGGACGGCCGGTCACGGAGCGGTGCGGCGCAGGGCCTGGCGTTCCTTCTCGGACATCCCGCCCCAGACGCCGAAGCGCTCGTCGTGCTCCAGGGCGTGGTCCAGGCAGGCGGAGCGGATCGGGCACAGGCCGCAGATGCGCTTGGCCTCGCGGACGGAGCTGCCGGGCTCGGGGAAGAAGAAGTCGCCTCCGGTCTGCGCGCACAGCGCCTCCTGCTGCCAGGCGAGTTCGGGCATGACGATCGTGTCGATGTACATGGCCGAGAGCGTGCCGTGCGGCGCAAAACGTTCGATCAACGCCGGATCAACGCCTCCCCCAGACCTCCGGCCACCCGATGATGCCCCCGTCGCCCGGTGGCGCGCACGGCGGCGCGCGGGACGGTGTTGCGGCGGCGATTGTCAGTGGGCGGTGCAAGACTCGGCAGAGCAGACAACGGGACCTTCGAAGGAGGGTGACGATGCTCACCACCCGTTTCGTCAACGGCGCTCCGAACTGGATCGACGTCGGCACGGCCGACCTCGAGGGCGCCACGCGCTTCTACGGCGCCCTCTTCGGCTGGCGGTTCCAGCCGGCGGGGCCCGACGCCGGTGGCTACGGCTTCTTCCAGCTGGACGGGAAGACCGTCGCCGGCGGCATGCAGGTCACCCCTGAGCAGGGCCCGCCGGCCTGGACGGTGTACTTCCGAAGCGGGAACGCCGAAGCCACCGCGAAGGCCGCCGAGCAGGCGCACGGCAGCGTGCCGTTCCGTCCCGTGGACGTGATGGGCGAGGGCACCATGGCGGTTCTCGCCGACCCGGCCGGGGCCCGGTTCGGGCTCTGGCAGCCGGGGCGCACACAGGGCGTCGACGTGGCCGGTGAGAGCCGTTCCCTGACCTGGGTGGAGCTGTACACGGCGGACATGGCCGCGGCGGCCGCCTTCTACCACGCGGTACTGGGCCTGGAGACCTCGGCGGTGCCCTTCCCCGGGGGCACGTACACCTGTGTCAATCCGGCCGAGGGCGGCGAGGACGCCATGTTCGGCGGGATCGTCGCCCTGGCGGACGACCCGTCGGAGACGGAGGCGCACTGGCTGCCCTACTTCGAGGTGCCGGACGTGGACACGGTCGTCGCCACGGCGCAGCAGCTGGGCGGGACGGTAGGGGTGCCGGCCATGGACGTGGAGGGCGTCGGCCGGATGGCCAGGCTGGCCGACCCGTACGGGGCCCGGTTCGCGGTGATCAAGAGCGCCCAGCGGCAGGAGTGACGGCCGCGCGCGGCCCCGCGCCCGCCGCGTCCCGCCTGTTCCGCTGTCGCCCCTGTCCCGCCTGCCCCGCCTACGCCGACGCGCGGCGCACCAGTGTCGTGGGCAGCACCACGCCGGGCGACCCGTCCACCGCACCGGCCGGCGTCGCGGCGCCGGCGCGGTCCGGACCGCCCAGCAGCAGGCGGGCCATCAGCCGGCCCATCTCCTCGATGTCCTGACGGACCGTCGTCAGCGGCGGGTCGGTCTGCTCGGCGACGGTGACCATGTCGTCGAAGCCGATGACGGCGACGTCGTCGGGGACCCGCCGCCCGTGCTCGCGCAGCACGCGCAGCGCGCCGGCGGCGCTGAGGTCGTTGCCGGCGAAGACGGCGTCCAGGTCGGGGCAGCGGTGCAGCAGCGTGCGCATGGCGCGCTCGCCGCCGGCCGCGGTGAAGTCGCCCTCGGCGACGAGGGAGGGGTCCGGATCGCCCAGCGCGTCCCGGTAGCCGTCGAGGCGGTCCGCCGCCGACGTCTGGTCGAGGGGCCCGGTGATGTGGGCGACGCGGCCGCGGCCGAGGGCGAGGAGATGGCGGACGGCCGCTCGGGCGCCGCCCCGGTTGTCGCTGTCGACGTAGAAGGCGCTGCGGTCGCCGTCGCGCCAGCCCGGGCGGCCGCCGAACACCGTGGGGACGCCGGCGTCGTGGATCAGGCCGGGCAGCGGATCGTCGAGGTGCAGCGAGAAGACGAGCGCCCCGTCGACATGGCCGCCGGCGAGGTAGCGGGCGACGCGTGCGTGGTCGTCGCGTCCCTCGGTGAGCAGCAGCACGAGCTGGTTGTCGTGTGCGGTCAGCTCCCGGCTGATGCCGCGCAGTTGCAGCGCGAAGAAGGGGTCGGCGAAGACGCGGGTCTCGGGTTCGGCGATGACGACGGCGACGGCGTCGTGCCGCCGGGTGACCAGGCTGCGGGCGGCCTGGTTGGGGACGTAGCCGAGTTCGTCGACGGCGCGCCGGACCCGCTCCACGAGGTGCGGTCTGACCCCGTCGCCGCCGTTGACCACCCGGGACACCGTCGCCCGGGACACCCCGGCCCGCGCGGCGACGGCCTCCAGCGTGGGGCGCGGGGCTGTCTGGGTCACGTCGGGCTCCTCGGCGGCGGGCTGCGGCCCAGGATAGCCCCGGGCGCGGCGCGGACGGAGGTGCAGCCGCCTCGTCCAGGCCGGCGAGGCGGGCCCGGAGCGGGGCGCCCGCCGCACCCGGCACCCGTGCGGGACCGATGGTCAGTGCAAGGGTGTGGCCGCTGGGGCCGAGCCGCTGGAGGACACGGCCGGCTGAGCCGGGCGGGCGCGCGAGAGCACGACCGCCTGGGCCGGGGCGCTCACGTGCGCGGCCGCCTAGGAGGGTGTGCCGGTCTCGTCCGTCGGCTGTACGCGGCGGGCGCGGCTCGGCTGGACCCGCTTGGGCTCGCCCGGCATCTTCGGGTACTCGGGCGGATAGGGCAGGTCGCCGAGGCCGTGGTCGTGCTCGTCCTTCGTCGCCAGGTCGAGCAGCGCCTCCAGGGAGTAGCGGTGGTCGTCCATGTCGGCGTGGACGTCGCCGAGTTCGGCGAAGCGGGCCGGCATCGTCACGAGGTCGAAGTCGCGCGGGTGGGCGACGCCGACCTCGTCCCAGCGCAGGGGCGCCGAGACAGGGGCGTGCGGGCGGGGCCGTACGGAGTATGCGGAGGCGATGGTGCGGTCGCGGGCGGTCTGGTTGTAGTCGATGAAGATGCGCTCACCGCGCTCCTCCTTCCACCACTTGATGGTGACCTGCTCGGGCATCCGGCGTTCCATCTCCCGGCCCACGGCGATCGCGGCGCGGCGCACCTGGGTGAAGGTCCAGCGCGGTTCGATGGGCACGAAGACATGCAGGCCACGGCCTCCGGACGTCTTGGGGAAGCCGCGCAGGCCGCCGAACTCGTCGAGCACGGCGCGCAGTTCGTGGGCGGCGCGGGCCGCGTCGTCGTAGTCGGTGCCGGGCTGCGGGTCGAGGTCGATGCGCAGTTCGTCGGGGCGGTCGACGTCGTCGCGGCGTACCGGCCAGGGGTGGAAGGTGAGCGTGCCGTACTGCGCGGCCCACAGCACGGCGGCCTCCTCGGTGGGGCACATCTCGTCGGCGCTGCGGCCGCTGGGGAAGGTGATGTGAGCGGTGGGGATCCAGTCGGGCATGCCCTTGGGGGCGCGCTTCTGGTAGAACCACTCGCCGGTCACGCCGTCCGGGTAGCGCTCCAGCGTGGTGGGGCGGTCGCGCAGGGCGCGCAGGATGCCGGGGCCGACGGCCTGGTAGTAGCGGGCGAGGTCCAGCTTGGTGAAGCCGCGCTCCGGGAAGAAGACCTTGCCGGGGTTGGACAGCCGTACGGTCCTGCCGCCCGCTTCGAGTTCCACCGCGTCACCCATGCGGCCACGGTAGGCGCAGCCCGCACACTTCGCATACCGGATGAATCACCCAAGGGCGGTCAGGATGACCGGGCGGGCATTCGGGACGAATCGTACAGTCGGAGCATGGACCTGCCCGTCATGCCGCCCGTGAAGCCGATGCTCGCCAAGTCCGTCGCGAAGATCCCGCCCGGTATGCAGTACGAGGCGAAATGGGACGGGTTCCGGGCGATCGTGTTCCGCGACGGGGACGAGGTCGAGCTGGGCAGCCGTACCGGCAAGCCATTGACCAGGTACTTCCCCGAGCTGGTGGCGGCGCTGAAGGAGCAGGTGCCCGAGCGGTGCGTGCTGGACGGGGAGATCGTGATCGCCCTGGAGGGCCGGCTCGACTTCGACGCGCTGACCGAGCGCATCCACCCGGCCGACTCGCGGGTGCGGATGCTGGCGGAGCGGACCCCGGCCTCCTTCGTGGCGTTCGACGTGCTGGCGCTCGGCGACGAGTCCGTGACCGGCATGCCGCAGACCGACCGGCGGGCGCTGCTGGCCGAGGCGCTGGCCGGCGCGACGCCCCCGGTGCACGTCGCCCCGGCGACGACGGACATCGAGGTGGCCGAGCGATGGTTCGAGGAGTTCGAGGGGGCGGGCCTGGACGGGGTGATCGCCAAGCCGCTCACCCTGCGCTATCTCCAGGACGAGCGCGCCATGTTCAAGATCAAGCACGAGCGGACGGCGGACGTCGTCGTCGCCGGTTACCGCTTCCACAAGTCCGGCCCGGTCGTGGGCTCCCTGCTGCTGGGCCTCTACGACGACAAGGGGGCGCTGCAGCATGTGGGGGTGTCGGCGGCGTTCTCGATGAAGAGGCGCGCCGAACTGGTGGACGAGCTGGAGCCGCTGCGCATGGAGGATGTCACGGGCCATCCGTGGGCGGCGTGGTCGCAGGAGGCGGCGCACGAGACGGCGCGGCTGCCGGGGGCGCCGAGCCGCTGGTCGGGCAAGAAGGACCTGTCCTGGGTGCCGTTGCGGCCGGAGCGGGTGGTGGAGGTGGCGTACGACCACATGGAGAACGGGGCGCGTTTCCGGCACACGGCCCGCTTCCGCCGCTGGCGCCCGGACCGGACGCCGGAGAGCTGCACCTACGCGCAGTTGCAGGAGCCGGTGCGCTACGACCTCGCCGAGGTCCTCGGCGGCTGACCTCCGGTCCTCGGCGACTGACCGCCCGCGCGGGGCGGCCAAGCCTCCGCGGCGACCGGTCCGTGCCTCCACAGCGACCGATCCGGCAGCGACCGCGCAGCACAGGGCGCCAACTCCCCTGCGCTGCCCGCAACTCCGGCGGCGCTGCCCGCAACTCCGGCGGCGCTGCCCGCAACTCCGGCGGCGCTGCCCGCAACTCCGGCGGCCGCTCAGGCACCGGCCTCTCGCGGCCCTTCAGGCACGCGACCCTCGCGGCCGCCCACCGGCTCACCGTTCGCGGGTCACGGCTTCAGCAGGACCTTCACCGCCCCGTCCTGCTTCTTCTGGAACATCTCGTAGGCGTGCGGTGCCTCGGACAGCGGCAGCCGGTGGGTGGCGAAGTCGTCGACGCCGAGCGGATCCTCGTCCGTGAGGTACGGCAGGATCTCGTCGGCCCAGCGGCGCACGTTGGCCTGGCCCATGCGGATCTGGATCTGCTTGTCGAACAGGGTCAGCATCGGCAGCGGGTCGGCCATGCCGCCGTAGACGCCGACGAGGGAGAGCGTGCCGCCGCGGCGGACCAGTTCGATGGCGGTGTGCAGGGCCGCGAGCCGGTCGATGCTGAAGCGCTCCATCAGCGGGCCCATCAGCTTGCGCGGCATCAGCGAACTCGCCTGCTGGGCCAGCTTGGCGGCCGCGCTGCCGTGCGCCTCGGTGCCCACCGCGTCGATCACGGCGTCGGGTCCGCGGCCGTCGGTCTGGTCGCGGATGGCGGTGACCAGTTCCTTCTCGTTGTCGAAGCTGCTCAGGTCGAACGTCTCCACGCCCCGCTCCTTCGCCCGGCGCAGCCGGTCCGGGACGAGGTCCACCCCGAACACCCGCCCGGCGCCGCGCACCTGGGCGACACGGCAGGCCATGTCGCCGATCGGGCCGAGCCCGAGCACGGCGACGCTGCCACCCTGCGGGATGTCCGCGTAGGCGACGGCCTGCCACGCGGTGGGCAGCACGTCGGAGAGGTAGACGAAACGGTCGTCGGGCGGCCCGTCGGGGATCTTGATCGGCCCGAACTGGGCCTGCGGGACCCGCAGATACTCGGCCTGCCCGCCGGGCACCGAGCCGTAGAGGCGGGTGTAGCCGAAGAGGGCGGCGCCCATGCCCTCGCCGGAGACCTGGGTGGTCTCGCACTGGGTGGGCAGCCCGTTCAGGCACATCCAGCAGTCGCCGCAGGCGATCTGGAACGGCACCACGACCCGGTCGCCGGCCATCAGGTCCGGCACTCCGGCACCGACCTCCTCGACGATGCCGATGGGTTCGTGCCCGAGGATGTCGCCGGGCGTCATGAACGCGGTCAGCACCTCGTACAGATGCAGGTCGGAGCCGCACAGCCCGGAGGAGGTGACGCGGATGACGGCGTCCGTGGGTTCCTGGATCGTCGGATCGGGCACCGTCTCCACCCGCACGTCCCGCTTGCCCTGCCACGTCACTGCCTTCATCGCGCCGGCTCCCTCCGCCGTGGGTGCGCATCCGGAACCGCTTCCGGGTACCCGGGCGGCCCCTGGCGAACCGTGAGGGGCGGTTCCGCTGAGCCGATCGGCGCAGCCGGCCCGACCGGGGCAGGACAACCGGGTATGTCCACTGATGATCCGATGATCCGACAACGGGCATTCGATGACAGGTCTGGGCGGGTGGCGACGGTGGGCACAGGACGTGGAGCGCGCGCACGACGCGCGGTGACGACGGCGGCGCTCGCGGCCGTCACGCTGACGACCGCGGCGGCCGCGGGCTGCAGCGCGGGACGCGGCGCGGCCGACGACGGACGCGACCAGGGGCGTGGGACGGCGACGGCCCCCTCGCCCAGCGGCGAGGGCACGAGACCCACGCCGAGCGGGCAGGGGCAAAGACCCACGTCGAGCGGCCGGGAGACAGGAACCACGCCCAGCGGTCAGACCTCGGCCCCCTCCCCCAGCGGCCAGGAGACCACCCCGGGTTCCGTGGTCGCGGTGAAGATCGACAACTCCCGGGCGGCCCGGCCGCAGACCGGCCTCGACGCCGCGGACATCGTCTACGTCGAGCAGGTCGAGGGCGGGCTGAGCCGGCTGATGGCGGTCTACGCGACGTCGGTGCCGTCGGTCGTCGGCCCGGTGCGCAGCGCGCGGGAGTCGGACCTGGAGCTGCTGCGCCAGTTCGACCGGCCCACGCTCGCCTTCTCGGGCGCCCAGAGCAAACTGCTGCCGCTGATCGACCGGGCCCCGCTGCGGGCGGAGACCCCGGGCCGTACCCGGGGCGCCTTCGAACGAGGCGCCGGCCGCCCCGCGCCGCACAACCTCTTCCTGCATCCGCGCGCCCTGCTGAGCCGTGAGCCCGGCGCGGCCGCCCTGACCACGGGCTTCCGCTTCGGCGCCGCACCCGCGGGCGGGCATCCGCTGGCGTCGCGCACCGTGCGCTTCCCGCTCGCCACCTTCACCTTCACCTGGTCGCCGGACCGGCACCGTTATCTGGTCGCCATGGACGGCGCGTCCGCCGTGACGACCGACGCGGGGCCGATGGCGCCGGCGACGGTCGTCGTGCAGTACGTCAAGGTGCACCCGTCCGACTTCCACGACTTCCTCGGCCACCCCACGCCGTACACGGAGACGGTCGGCGCGGGGGCGGCGACGGTGATGCGCGACGGGCGGGCCTACCGGGCCACCTGGAAGCGCCCGGCGGCGACTGAGGGCACGCGTTTCGAGACGAACGACGGCAAGCCGATGACCTTCGCCCCCGGCCAGGTCTGGGTGGTCCTCGCCAAGGCGGCCTGACCGGTACGCACAGCCCCCTCGCCTCAGGGCTGCCCCGTGCCCCGGCCGCCCGACTGCCCCCGGCCGCCCGACTGCCCCCGGCCGCCCGACTGCCCCCGGCCGCCCGACTGCCCCCGGCCGCCCGGCTGCCCCCGGCGGCCCGGCGGCCGCCGTCCGCGCCGGTCAGCTCTGCGACGCCGCGACCGGCTCCGCGGGGTGGCGCAGTCCCTCCGCCGCGTCGGCGACGCGGCTGATCAGGTCGAGGAACAGGGACTGCTCGTCGGCGGACAGGGGTGCGAGGAAGACCTGGTTCATCCGCGCGGTGCGCACGGTGAGCTTGCGGTGCGTGCGCAGGCCGTCGTCCGTCGGGCGCAGCAGGGAGCGGCGGCCGTCCTGCGGGTCGCGCACCTTGTCGATCAGACCGCGTCTGCCGAGCCGCGCGATCACCTCGGCGATGGTCGAGCGGTCCAGCCCCACCCGCTCCCCCACCGTGCGCTGGTCCAGGCCCGGTTCCCCGACGAGCGCGTTGAGCACCGCGAACTGCGGTGACGTGATCTCCTCCGAGACCATGGTGTTCCAGAGCAGGTAGTGGGCCTGCTGGAGCCGCCGGGCGAGGTGCCCGGGATGCGTCGAGAGGTCCACCGCGGCCATGTGCGCTCCCGTGGTCGTTTTCGTTGGTGTACTGAACGATACCCGGCCACTCCCCCTCTGTCTTCGGCCATGGTTTCGGCAAACGGCAGGCCTTGACGGGTTCACCGTCCGGTGGCAGCGTGAGGGGCACCTCGCTGAAATACTCAGTGCGCTGACTAAATGGAGGGCTTCCCCGATGGACAAGGTGGTCGCCTCGGCCCTGGAGGCGGTGGGTGACGTGCCGGACGGCGCGTCGCTCGCGGTCGGCGGGTTCGGGCTGAGCGGTGTGCCCAACGTGCTGATCCAGGCGCTGTACGAGCGCGGGGTCGGCGACCTGAGCGTCGTGTCGAACAACTGCGGCGCCATGGAGACGGGTCTCGCGGTGCTGCTGGCCGCGGGGCGGATCGCCCGGGTGACCGGCTCCTACATCGGCGGGAACAAGGAGTTCGCCCGGCAGTATCTGGCCGGGGAGCTGGAGCTGGAGCTGATCCCGCAGGGCACGCTGGCGGAGCGGCTGCGCGCGGGCGGCGCCGGGATCCCCGCCTTCTACACACCGGCCGGGGTGGGCACCCAGGTCGCCGAGGGCGGCCTGCCGTGGCGCTACGACGGCTCCGGCGCGGTCGCGGTGGCGTCGCCGCCGAAGGAGGTCCGCGAGTTCGACGGCACCGAGTACGTGCTGGAGCGCGGTATCCGCACCGACTTCGCGCTGGTGCGGGCGGCGAAGGGCGACCGGCACGGGAACCTGGTGTTCAGCAAGTCCACCCGGAACTTCAACCCGCTGGCGGCCATGGCGGGACGGGTCACCGTCGCCGAGGTCGAGGAACTGGTCGAGCCCGGCGCCCTCGACCCCGACGCGGTGCACGTGCCCGGCATCTTCGTGCAGCGGGTCGTGGCGCTGACCGCGCGGCAGGCGGCGGACAAGAAGATCGAGCAGCGGACGGTGAGCAGCTGATGGCCTGGACGCGTCAGGAGATGGCCGCCCGCGCGGCACGGGAGCTGAGGGACGGGCAGTACGTCAATCTCGGCATCGGCCTGCCGACACTGATCCCGAACCACCTTCCGCCGGGCGTGGAGGTCGTCCTCGAATCCGAGAACGGCATCCTGGGCACGGGCCCCTACCCCACGGACGACCAGGTCGACCCGGACCTGATCAACGCGGGCAAGGAGACCGTGACCGTGCTGCCGGGCGCCTCCTTCTTCGACTCGGCGCTGTCGTTCGCGATGATCCGCGGCGGGCACATCGATGTCGCCGTGCTCGGCGCGATGCAGGTGTCCGCCGGTGGCGATCTGGCCAACTGGGCCGTCCCGGGCAAGCTGGTCACCGGAATCGGCGGCGCGATGGACCTGGTGCACGGGGCCCGCACGGTGATCGTGGTGATGACCCACACCGCCAAGGACGGCAGCCCGAAGATCCTCAAGCAGTGCACGCTGCCGCTCACGGGCAAGGCGTGTGTGAACCGGGTCATCACCGACCTGGGCGTCCTGGACGTCACGGACGACGGCCTCGTACTCGTGGAGACCGCTCCCGGTGTGACCGTTGACGAGATCACCGACAAGACCGACGCCCCGCTCACCGTTCCGGAGAATGCGCTGTGAACCCGGTGTACATCGTCGACGCCGTCCGCACCCCGTTCGGCAAGTACAACGGCGCCCTCGCCGCTGTCCGCCCGGACGACCTGGCCGCGCACGCCCTGCGGGAACTCCTGGCCCGCACCCCGCGGCTGGACCCGGCCCGCATCGACGACGTCTACCTCGGCAACGCCAACGGCGCCGGCGAGGAGAACCGCAACGTCGCCCGTATGGCCGCCCTGCTCGCCGGCCTGCCCACCGGCGTCCCCGGCGTCACCGTCAACCGCCTGTGCGCCTCGGGGCTCGAGGCCGTCGTCCAGGCCGCCCGCGCCATCGCCGTCGGTGACGCCCATATCGCGGTGGCCGGCGGCGTGGAGTCCATGACCCGCGCCCCCTATGTGCTGCCCAAGAGCGACACACCCTTCCCGGCCGCGCACACCGAGGTGTACTCGACCACGCTCGGCTGGCGGATGGTCAACCCGGCGATGGACCCGCAGTGGACCATCCCCCTCGGGGAGAGCGCGGAGCTGATCGCCGACAAGCACAAGATCACCCGCGAGCAGCAGGACGAGTACGCCCTGCACAGCCACCGCAAAGCCGCCCACGCCCAGGCGCAGGGCCTCTTCGACGCCGAGATCACGCCCGTCCCCGTCCCACAGCGCAAAGGCGACCCGGTCCTCTTCGCCGCCGACGAATGCGTACGCCCCACCGCCTCGCTGGAGGCGATGGCCAAGCTGAAGCCGTCGTTCCGGAAGGCGAGCGCGGCGGGACGGGGGTCCCCCCGGCCGGAGACCGGCGCAGGCACGGTGACGGCCGGCAACGCCTCCCCGCTGAACGACGGCGCGGCCGCCCTCCTCCTCACCGACGAGGAGGGCCTGAAGGCCCTCGGCCGCGAGCCGCTGGCCCGGGTCTCGGCCACCGGCGTCTGCGGCATCGACCCGCGGTTCTTCGGCCTCGCTCCCGTCGAGGCCGTCAACCGGGCTCTCGCAAAGGCCGGGAAGACGCACGCCGATCTCGACGTCCTCGAACTCAACGAGGCGTTCGCCGCGCAGGTCCTCGGCTGTCTCGCCGAATGGCCGGAGCTCGATCCGGCCGTGCTCAACCCGCAGGGCGGCGCCATCGCCCTGGGCCACCCGCTCGGCGCCTCCGGCGCCCGCCTCGCCGGCACTGTCGCCCACCAACTCGCCCGCCGAGGCGGCGGAATCGGCGTCGCCACCCTCTGCATCGGCGTCGGCCAGGGCCTCGCCCTCCTCCTCGAACGCCAGTAGCTCCCACCATCCCGGGGACCCCCATGACTCTCACCCAGCACGACATCGACCAGGAGATCGCGGTCGAGCGCGCCGCGTACGAGAAGCGGCTCGCCGACGGCGCGCCCGTCGAGCACCACCCGCGGCGCGACTACGCCCCGTACCGCTCCTCCGTCCTGCGTCACCCCCAGCAGCCGCCGGTCACCATCGACGTCACCCAGGACCCGGAGCTGGTGGAGCTGCACTCCCCCGCCTTCGGCGAACGCGACGTCACGGAGATCGACAACGACCTCACCCGGCAGCACACCGGTGAGCCGATCGGTGAGCGCATCACCGTCTCGGGGCGGCTGCTCGACCGCGACGGACGCCCGCTGCGCGGCCAGCTCCTCGAGATCTGGCAGGCCAACTCGGCCGGCCGCTACGCCCACCAGCGCGAGCAGCACGACGCGCCCCTCGATCCGAACTTCACCGGCGTGGGCCGCGCTCTCACCGACGACGAGGGCCGCTACCACTTCACGACGATCCAGCCCGGCCCGTACCCGTGGCGCAACCACGTGGGCGCCTGGCGGCCGGCGCACATCCACTTCTCGCTCTTCGGCACGGCGTTCACGCAGCGGCTCGTGACGCAGATGTACTTCCCCAACGACCCGCTCTTCCCGTACGACCCGATCCTGCAGTCCGTGACCGACGACGCCGCCCGGCAGCGGCTGGTGGCGACCTACGACCACGCTCTGTCGGTGCCGGAGTTCTCCCTCGGCTACCGCTGGGACATCGTGCTGGACGGCCCGAACGCCACCTGGATCGAAGAAGGACGCTGAGCCGACATGACGAAGATCGACACGAGCCGGCCGGAGACCGTGCTGCCCACGCCGTCGCACACGGTCGGCCCCTTCTACGGGTACGCGCTGCCCTTCCGCGGCGGCGAGGAGATCGCCCCGCTCGGCCACCCGGACACCGTCACCGTGCACGGTTACGTCCTCGACGGCGAGGGCGGGCCGCTGCCCGACGCGTTCGTGGAGCTGTGGGGTCCGGACCCGGACGGGAACATCCCGCGGGTGGACGGCTCGATGCGGCGCGACCCGGCGACCGGTGGTCATCTGGGCCGCAACGGTGTGGAGTTCACCGGCTGGGGCCGGATGCAGACGGACACCAACGGCCACTGGTACGCGCGCACGCTGCGGCCCGGGGCACGCGGGCGCAGTGCGCCGTATCTGAGCCTGTGCGTGTTCGCCCGGGGCCTGCTGGTGCACCTGTTCACCCGGATCTACCTGCCCGGCGACGGCGCGGCGCTCGCCGCCGACCCGCTGCTCGCCCAGGTGGGCGACCGGCGCGACACGCTGATCGCCGGGGACGAGGGGAACGGGACGTACCGTTTCGACATCCGCCTTCAGGGCGAAGGCGAGACGGTCTTCCTGGAGTTCCCGTGACATCCGAGGCAACGGACACCGGCCTGCTCGCCCCCGGCTGGGCCGGCTCCCCGGCGGCCGCGGCGACGAGCGACGCCGCGTTCCTGCGCGCGCTGCTCGACGCCGAGGCCGCCCTCACCCGCGCCCAGGCCGCCCTCGGGCTCGCCCCGCGGCCGGCCGCCGCCGCGGTCACCGAGGCAGCCGCCGACGCGGGCGCCTTCGACATCGCCTCGCTGGCGAAGCGGGCCCGCGGCGGCGGGAATCCGGTGATCCCGCTGGTCGCCGACCTGACGAAGGCGGTCGGCGAGGAATACGGCCCCTACGTCCACCGGGGCGCGACCAGCCAGGACCTCATGGACACCGCCGCGATGCTGGTCGCCGCGCGCACCCTCGGCCTCGTCCTCGGCGACCTGGCCCGCACCGAGCGGGCGCTGGCCCGGCTCGCCGCGGAGCACCGGGACACGCCGATGCCGGGGCGGACCCTCACCCAGCACGCCGTGCCGACGACGTTCGGGCTGAAGGCGGCCGGATGGCGGTCGCTGGTGCTGGACGCGCGGGACCGCGTGTCGGCCGTACGGGACGCTCTGCCCGCGCAACTCGGGGGCGCCGCCGGGACGCTGGCCGCCTTCACGGCGTACGGCGCCCAGGACGCGACCGCGCTGCCCGCGCTCTACGCGCGCGAACTCGGGCTGCGGGCACCGCTGTTGCCGTGGCACACGCTGCGCACTCCGGTCGCCGACCTCGCCGGGTGCCTGGCGTTCACCGCCGGGGCGCTGGGCAAGGCGGCCGTGGACGTCCTCACCCTGTCCCGCACCGAGATCGCCGAGGTGGCGGAGGGCAGCGGCGGCGGTTCGTCGGCCATGCCGCACAAGGCGAACCCGGTGCGCGCCACGCTGATCGCGTCCGCCGCGCGGCGCGCCCCGCAGCTCGCGGCCACCCTGTACGGTGCGACGGCCGCCGGGGACGAGCGGCCGGCCGGGGCCTGGCACGCGGAGTGGGAGCCGCTGCGGGACCTGCTGCGCCTGGTGGGCGGCGCGGCCCGGGACGCCGCCGAACTGACCGAGACCCTGCGGGTCGCCCCGGGCGTGATGCGCGCCCACCTGGACCTCACCCACGGTCTGATCGTCTCCGAGCGGCTGTCCGCGGAGCTGGCGCCGCTGCTCGGCCGCGCCCGCGCCAAGGAGCTGCTCACCACGCTCGCCCGGCGCACCACCGAAGAGGACCGCCCCCTCGGCGAACTCCTGGCCGAACAGCCCGAGTTGAAGGGCCTCGACCTGGACGAGCTGACCGACCCCGCCCGTTACACCGGCTCCGCCGGAGCCCTCACCGACCGTGCGCTGGAGCGACGTTGACCGAGAAACTCCTCAACCACCTCATCGAAGGGCCCGCTTCCGCTCCCCCGCTGCTGCTGGGCCCCTCGCTCGGCACGTCGTACGCCCTGTGGGACGCCGTCGCGCCGGAGCTGTCGATCGGCCGTCGCGTGGTGCGCTGGGACCTGCCCGGACACGGCGGGTCGGCCGCCGGACTGATCGGTGCGGGCGCCACCGTCGCCGATCTGGCCGGCCTGGTGCTCGCGCTCGCCGACTCCCTCGGCATCGACCGGTTCGCGTACGCCGGGGTGTCGCTGGGCGGCGCGGTCGGGCTGCACCTCGCCGTGCACCACCCCGAGCGCCTCTCCTCCCTGGCCGTGATGTGCTCCTCCGCGCACTTCAACGGGGCGAGCCCCTGGCGGGCGCGGGCCGAGCGGGTGCGGCGCGAGGGGCTCGACTGGCTCGTGGAGAGCGCGGACGCCCGCTGGTTCACCCCCGGCTTCACCGTGCCGCGTCTGGTGCGCGACCACCGGGAGGCCGACCCGCAGGCGTACGCCGCCTGCTGCGACGCGCTCGCCGCGTTCGACCTCACCGGCCGGCTCGCCGAGATCTCCGTACCGACGCTGCTGATCGCGGGCCGGGAGGACCCGGCGACGCCGCCCGCCCATCTGCGCGAGATCGCGGACGCGGTCGCGGGGTCGACACTGGTGGAGCTGCCCGGGGCCTCGCACCTGGCGCCCGCGCAGTGCCCGCGGGCGGTGCTCACCGCGCTGCGCGCGCACCTCGGCGGCGGGGCGCGGCTCGGCATGGCGGTGCGCCGCGAGGTGCTCGGCGACGCGCACGTGGACGGGGCGCAGCAGCGGCAGACGCCGTTCACGGCACCGTTCCAGGACTTCATCTCCCGCTACGCGTGGGGCGAGATCTGGACCGACCCGACGCTGTCCCGCCGCGAACGCAGCATGATCACCATGACCGCGCTGGTGGCGCACGGCCACTACGACGAGCTGGCCATGCATGTGCGGGCGGCGCGGCGCAACGGGCTCACGCCGGAGGAGATCGGCGCGGTGCTGCTCCAGACGGCCGTGTACTGCGGGGTGCCGGCGGCGAACTCGGCCTTCGCGACGGCGCAGCGGGTCCTCGCGGAGGAGGACGAGGACTGAGGACGCCCTGCCGGCCGGCTGAAGGAGCCTGCGGGTGCCCGGCCGCCCGCCGAGGGAATGCCCTGCCGGCCGGCCGAGGGGGTGCCCTGCCGGTGGGCGGAGGGTGCCCCTGCTGGTCGTAGGCTCGGCCGCACCTCCCGCGGGGTGTGCGGTCGGCCTACGGTGGGGGCATGTCCACTGTTCTGGTCACCGGGGCGACCTCGGGTCTCGGGCGGTACGTCGCCTTCGAGCTGGTGCGTGCGGGGCACCGCGTCCTCGCGCACGGGCGCGACGCGGACCGCACCGAGCGGCTGGCCGCCGAGCTGCGCACGCTGGGCGACGCCGAGGGCTACGTCGCCGATCTGGCCTCGCTGGCACAGGTGCGTGAGCTGGGCGCGCGGGTCGCCGCCGCCCGCCCGGACCTCGATGTACTGATCAACAACGCGGGGGTGGGCGCCGGTTCGCCGGGCGGCGGCCGGGAGGTCAGCGCCGACGGCCACGAGCTGCGGCTCGCGGTCAACTACCTGGCGCCGGTCGCCCTGACCCGCGCCCTGCTGCCGGTGCTGCGGCGGAACGCCCCCGCCCGGATCGTCAACGTCGGCTCGGCCGGGCAGGAACCCCTCGACCCCGGCGACCCGGAACTGACCCGCCGCTACAGCGGCACGTCGGCGTACTGCCGCAGCAAGTTCGCGCTGGCCGCGCACACCTTCACGCTCGCCGAGGAGCTGGCGGGCACGGGCGTCGCGGTGAACGTGCTGCACCCCGCCACCTACATGGACACCGCGATGGTCCGCGAGGCGGGTGTGTCGCCGTGGAACTCCGTCGCGGACGGCGCGCCCGGCGTGCTCGCCCTGGCGACCGGGGACCTGGCGAACGGGGGCCTGGCGGGCGGGGACCCGCCGAGCGGGGGCCTGGCGAGCGGGGCGGCGGGCACGGGCGGCTACTTCGACGGGACGCGTCCGGCGCGGGCGCACGAGGCGGCGTACGACCCTCGGGTGCGCGAGCGGCTGGCCGCGGTGACGGAGCAGCTGCTCGCGCTGTGACGGAACGGCGGGCTCACGAGCGCGAGGCCCGGCGCCGCGCCGCTCATCAGCTGACGCGGCTCAGCCCGCGGACCGTGGCCAGTGCCTGCGTCGCCCGCTCGGCCAGCCCGTCCGCGCCGCACGAGCGGGCCAGCGCCAGGCCGCGCTCCAGCTCGGCCTCGGAGCGGGCCAGGATGCCGTGGTCGATCCGCGCGGCGGCGTGCTCGTACTGGGCGGGCGAGGCCGCCAGACAGGTGACCGCCTGCGCGGCCAGGTCGACCGCGCGGCGGCCGGTCTCCAGGGCAGCCGCGCAGCGCAGCGCCTCGCCGATGGCGGTGTCGGTGCCGAAGCGCTCGGCACGCCGGCGGGCGTCGGCAGCCAGCCGGGCGGCGCGGGCCGGGTCCTCGGCGGCCAGCGCCAGGGCCAGGTCGCCGGCCGAGGGCACCATCACCGGGTTGTGGTGGCCGCGCGCGGCGGCCGCCTTCTCCGCGGCTTCCAGTTCGTTGATGCCGTCCTTGACGCGTCCGACGGCCAGCAGCAGCCGGCCGCGCACCGAGCGCGGGTCGGGCAGCACGATCGTGGACGGATACGGCGGGGCGAAGTCGTACTGCTCGGCGATCGACCAGGCCTCCTCGGTGTGGCCGCGGGCGAGCAGGGTGTCGACCAGGTTGCAGGTCGCCGACCAGTACAGGGGCAGGCCGCGGCCGACGCGTTCGGCGAGCCGCAGCGCCTCGCGCAGGGACTCCTCCGCCTCCCGCAGCCGGCCGCGCCTGCGGTGCCCGAGGCCGACGTAGGCGTGGGCGAGGGCGAGGTGGCCGCCGCTCCAGCCGGCGGACTCGTAGGCGCGCAGCGCTTCGGTGAAGAGGGCCTCCGCGCGATCGAGGCGGTCGGTGTAGGCGTAGGCGCTCGCCAGCATCATCGGCAGTTCGAGGCCCCACTGGGCGTCGGTCCAGCCGAGTCCGGGGGCGAGGCGGCCGTTGACGAGGGCGCGGTCGCAGACCTCGACGACCTCCTCGGCGTTCTCGCCGCGGCTCATGGCGTCGAAGCCGCGCAGGATGAGCAGGGCGCGCTCGGAGTTGTCCCGGCCGGTGCAGGTGCGGGCGAGGTGGGCGAGGCGCTCGGAGCGGCCCGGGGTGGGCGCCTCACCGGCGTGGATGCCCTCCCACATGAACTGCACGGCCTGAAGGCGCAGCCGCACCGGCCCGTCCGGCATCCGGGCGGCCTCCGCCTCGACGGTGCGGACGGCCTCCTCCAGCTGGTCGTTGTGGAGCAGGGCCTGCGAGAGGCGTACGACGGCATCGACCCGGACGTCGTCGCCGAGGCCCGGCAGGGCGAGGGCCTGCCGCAGGTGGCCGATGGTCGTCGCGGGGGCGGTGAGCAGGGTGGCGCAGCCCAGTTCGAACAGCACGCGCGCCCGTACCTCGGGCAGCGGCGGCTCCTCCAGGGCGCGTTCCAGGCAGCGGCGGGCGGCGTCGGGGGCGCCGACGGCGAGGTGTTCGCGGGCGGCCTCGCGGAGCTGGTCGACGAGTTCCTCGTCGTCGTCCGGGTGGACCTGGAGCAGATGGCGGGAGGCGGCCGCGGGGCCGAGGCCGAGGTCGGTGACGAGCTGGGCGGCGATGCCGTGCATGGCGCGGCGCAGGGCGTCGGGGATGGAGTTGTAGACGGCGGTCGCGATCAGCGGGTGGACGAACTCCAGGGCGCCGTCCCGTGCGGGGCCGGCGGCCGGGTCGGGCGCGGTGAGGATGCGCGCGCTCTTGAGGAGTTCGGCGCAGCGGACGGCGTCCTCGCGCTTCATCGTGGCGAGCCTGGAGACCAGGTCGACGGTGATGGCGTCGCCGAGGATGGCGGCGGCCCAGGCGAACCGGGTGGCGTCTATGCCGAGTTGTTCGAGGCGGGTGACCAGGCCGCCGCCGCGGGCGGAGCGGTTGAGGTCGCGCAGTTCGGCGGCGGAGGACTCGGCCGGCACGAGTTCGCTGTCGCGGACCTTGGCGAGCAGTTCGACGGTCTCGTAGGGGTTGCCGCCGGTGACGGCCCACACCTCGCGGCAGAACGGGGCGTCGGCGTGCGCGCCGAGTTCGGCCCGGGTGAGGCCGGCGACGGCTTCGGGGGTGAGGGCGCTGAGGACGGCGGCGGGCCGTCCGGCGGCGGCGACGGCCTCCAGCAGGCGGGCGCTCTGTCCGGCGATCTCGCCGGGCCTGCGCGCGACGACCACGAGGACGGGCAGGTCGTCGAGGCGCTCGGTGAACGCGGCGAGCCAGCGCAGCGTCTCCTGGTCGGCCCAGTGGGCGTCGTCGATCAGCAGCACCAGCGGCCAGTCCCGGGTGGCGAGACGGCGTACGGCGACGACGAGCCCGTCGCACACGCCCTGCGGGTCGGCGTTGCCCTCCCCGGGCTCCGCTATGCCGAGGGCGGGGCCTGCTATGTCGTACCAGTCGCCGAGGTACTCGCGGGCCTCCTCCGGGAGCATCGGGACCAGCGCGGGTTGCAGCAGCTGGCGTACGACGTTGAAGGGGACGGAGCGCAGGGTCTCGCCGCCGCGGGCCGACCAGACGGTGCAGCCGCGTGCCTCGGCCAGCCGGCGGGTCTCGGCGAGCAGCGCGGTCTTGCCCAGGCCCGCCTCGCCCTGCAACACCAGCAGGGTGCCGGAGGACGTCCGGTCCGCGCACAGGTCGTCCACCGCCCGTGCGACGGCGGCGAGTTCCTGATCGCGCTCCCACAGGGAAGCCGAGGCGGCCGCCATGGGCCGTACCTCCGTCATCCCGCTACCTCCCCAGTCGCCCGAACGACGTACTGACGTCGAGCCTAGCCCCCTCGCCCACCGAACGGTGCGCCGTCACCGCAGGTGTTGCCGCGGAGAGTGAAAGGGAGTATGGGGGACGCCACCGGGGCCTGCGACGCGCGACGCCACCGTCAACGGAAGACACACGTCCGAGAATTGACGCGAAACCGACCGAATATTGACGCCGGGGTGCCGGGAGGGGTGGCCACGGGGGGTCGGCGACAGGGCGGAGTTGGTCGGCTGGGGGCGTGGACCGCGGGCCGGGGTTGGAGGTGGGCGGCGGGGCCGGGGCGGTCGCCAGGGGGGGTTGACGGCGGGCCGGGGGCCGGTCGCCTGAGGGTGTGGGCGGCGGGCCGGGATTGGGGGCGTGGACGGCGGGGTCGGGCGGGGCCGGTCGCCTGAGGGCGAGGACGGCGGGGTCGGGGGCCGATCGCCTGAGGGCGCGGACGGCGAGCCGGTGTTGGGGGCGCGAACGCGGGCCGGGGGCCGGTCGCCTACGTGGCGTGGACGGCGAGCCGGGGCCGGGCGCCTCCGGCGGGCGGGCTGGGCTCGGGGACCGCGGGCCAGCGAGGGCCTCTCGGCCGAGTCGGGCACAGACACCGGGCGGACGGGCTGTGCACGTGCACCTGGGGCACGCTGGGCGTGGTCGTGTTGCCGCGGCGGAACCCCCGCTGCCCCACGGACGGACCGCCGCGACGCCCCGGGCGGACGGGCTGGGAGTGAGGTATCGCGAAGCAACACCCCGGCCGAGAGCCCTGGACGGCAAGGCGGGGTGCCGTCAGTCGAGCAGGCAGGCTGGGCGCGGGCCCCGCGCAGCGGAGACATACGCAGGCACCCCCGGCGTAGCTACCCGCAATGCCCCGGGCCCGAGGCCCGGGGACGACGCGGCCGGCGAAGAGGGCCCGGGTCGTTTGATGGGCGCAGGCGGGCGGGGTGTGGGGGCATCAGGCGGCTCGGCTGGGCGCGGGAGTTCCCGGCGGCCGGAGTGGTGGGGGTTGGTGTGGGGGTTCTCATCCCTCTTTCAGGGTGGGCTCATACGGTGGGGGCATGACGCAGGTGACTCCTCCCGGGTGGTATCCCGACCCCGGGCAAAGCAGTGACGGTCCGGCATCCGAACGCTGGTGGGACGGCGGGGCGTGGACGGACCGGACGCGCCCGGCGGGGACGGCCGCCGCCTGGGGTCCCGCCGGGCACGCAGCGGCCGCCGAGCCGGGCGCGCAGGCCCCGGCTGATCCGTTGGGCCGGCCGGCACCCGTCGGCCCAACGGACCAGCCGGGGTACGCGGGCGCTTCCGCCCACCCGGGCCTCCCGAACCAGGCGGCGTATCCGGCATATCCGACGTACCCCGCCTATCCCGGGCAGCCGGCCGCCCGGCGTGGGCGGCGCGGGTTGCGGATCGGTATCGCCGTCGCCGCGGCCGTCGTCGTGCTGGCGGGCATCGGTGTCGGGGTCTACGCCCTGACCGACGACGGCGGCGGCACCAGCCGGCGCACCGACGCGCACCAAGGGCAGCCGGGGCCCGACGGCCGTGAAAGCGGCCCGGGCAAGCGCGGTGAGGGCGGTGACGGCGGCCAGGCGCCGTCCCCGGGGCAGAGCGAGGCGCCGAAGATCGACAGCGGGTCGGCGACCGACGTGGCCAGCGGCGTCAGCCTGCCCATCCCGGACGGCTGGTACGGCCAGGAGTACGCCGCCGGCGCCGCGGTGACCTCCGACTCCTCCTACCCGTGCCCGGGTGACGCCTCGCAGACGTGCACCAAGGGCGGCGCGTACGTGGCGCCGGCGGCGCTGCTGGGCGTGCGGGGCACCACCGCGGAGGAGGTGGCCAAGGCGGACATCGGGAAGAACGCGGAGGAGTCCTACGGCGGTGCCTCCTACGGCGCGATCACCTCGCACCAGGTGCTCGCCTCGCAGGCGGTCACCGTGGCCGGGCAGAAGGGATACCTGGTCCGCTGGAAGGCGGTCACCAGCAAGGGCGCCGACGGTTACGTCGAGTCCCTGGCGTTCCCCTCCCCGGCCGCTCCGGGGACGATCGTCCTGGTCCGCTTCGGGGTGGACGCCGACCAGCAGGTGTCGGTCATCGACGAGATCACCCGGGGGATCAGGCAGGCGAGCGGCGGGGGCAGCGGGCAGAGCGTCTGACACCCGCGCGCGGACAGCGATACGGCCGGGTGGGACCCCCCTCCGCTCAAGAGGGATCCCACCCGGCCGGGGTGCGCGCCGCCCCCGTCCCCACGGTGCGGCGCGGTCAGGTCACCGTCCAGTCATCCCATGGACGGCGGCCTGAGTCTTCAGGTGAGGCCGAGTGCCGGGAGCACGACGGCCTCCACGAACCGGACCAGGTAGTCGGAGTCCGCGTACTGCCCGTCGATGACGGGCCGCACGCGCAGGACGCCGTACAGCTGGACCGGGACGAACTCCAGCGCCGGGTGGTCCGCGGCGATCTCGCCGCGTTCGACACCGCGGCGCAGGATGGCCCGCAGCGCCTCCATCTCCGGCTCGACGAGCGCCTCGCGCAGGGCCGTGCGCAGCTCCTCGTCCTGCATCACCGCGTGCCCCAGGGCCTGGAGCAGGCTGGTGTCCGGGCCGGACCAGGCGCCGGCCTGCCGGGCCGCCTCGCGCAGGTCCCGGGCCACCGAACCGGAGTCGATGCCGGCGAACCGGCAGGCCCGGTTGGAGCGCAGCGCGGCCGCCACGAACTGCGGCTTCGTCTTCCACTGCCGGTACAGCGTGGACTTGCTGCACCGGGTGCTGGCGGCGATGCCCTCCATGGTGACGGCGTCGTACCCGCACGCCCGGATCTGGTCGAGGACGGCGTCGAAGAACTCCTGCTCGCGCTCCGGCGTGAGCTTGGAGCGGCGCGACGCGGCGACCGTCTCCGGTCCGTCCGCGGCCTGCGACGTCATCGGGGCTTCACCTCGCTGGGATCCGTGGGGCGCTGACTTCCAGTGTGTCGCACCTCAATCGATACGCCAGTGTACCGGTACTCCAACGTATCGGTACACTGGCGTATCGGTACGCAGTCGTATCGATGAGAACCACCGCACCACCGTCAGTGAAGGGGCCGGGGGATGAACGCCCGCACCGAGCCTGAAGAAGCAGAGCCGGAAGAAGCCGAGCCCGGGCAGGCAGAGCCGGGTGACATAGCCGCGCGTACGGCACGGCCGCCGCTCCTGCGCGAGCTGCTGCTCGTCGCCGGGCTCTTCCTCGTCTACAAGTTCGGCCGGCAGCTGGCCACCGGCCACACCGGTGAGGCCTTCCGCGACGCCCATCACGTGTGGGACCTGGAGCGGACCCTCCATCTGCCGGGCGAGGGCGCGGTGCAGTCGCTGCTGCTGCACGGCGACACGCTGATCCACGTCGCGAACACCTACTACGCGAGCGTGCACTTCCCCGTCACGGCCGCCTTCCTGATCTGGCTGTACCTGCGCCGCCCGGCCCACTACGTGTGGGCCCGCCGGGTCCTGGCCGTGCTCACCGCCGCCGCGCTGGTGCTGCATCTCACGTTCCCGCTGGCCCCGCCACGGATGCTCGCCGCCACCGGACTGATCGACACCGCGCGGGTCTACGGCCCCTCCGTGTACGGGCCGCCACAGAGCGACCACCTGTCGAACCAGTTCGCGGCGATGCCGTCGCTGCACTTCGGCTGGGCCCTGATGGTGGCGATCGGCCTGATCGCCGCGACGCGCTCACGGTGGCGCTGGCTGTGGCTGCTGCACCCCGCGCTGACCCTGCTCGTCATCGTCGGCACCGCCAACCACTACTGGCTGGACGCGATCGTCGCCACGGCCCTGCTCGGCGCCGCCCTCGCGGTGATCCACCTGCCGCACCGCACGGCGACGACCGCCGGACGGGGGCGCGAGCAACTGCCGCCCGCCGAGCAACTGCTGCCCGCCGAAGAGCGCGAACTCGTGGGGGTGTCCCGATGAACGCCGCCCTGCTGGCCGTCGTGCTCTCGCTGTTCTCCGCCGTCGCCTACGCCACCGCGGCCGTCGCCCAGGAGCGGCTGGCGTCCCGGGCGTCCGGCGCCGGGCTGCTGCACATGCTGGGCAGCGGCGCCTGGTGGTGGTCGGTCGGACTGAACGCCGGCGCGGCGCTGCTGCACGTCGTCGCTCTGAAGTACGGCCCGCTCACCGTCGTACAGCCGCTCGGGGCACTGACCCTGGTGGCGGCGGTGCCGCTGGGGGCGCGGCTGGCGGGGCGGCGGGTCAGCGCGATCGAGTGGCGGGGCACCGGCTTCACGCTGCTCGGGCTCGGGGCGATCCTCGTCACCGCGTCGGGTCCCGCGCCGGCGGACGTGCTGAGCGTGCCGGAGGCGCTGGCGGTCGCGGGTGCGACGGCGGCGCTGATCGGAGCGCTGTCCAGGCCGGGCGCCCGGCCCGGTCTGCGGCACGCGACGGCGTCCGGGCTGGCCTCGGGTGTCGCCTCCGCGCTCACCCAGACGGTCACGGTGGCCGCGACGGACCACTCGGGGCCGCTGCTCAGCGTGCAGGTGATCGGCGTGGCGGTGCTGGTCGCGGCGTTCGCGACGGGCGGGCTGCTGCTGTCGCAGACGGCCTACCGGGGCGGCCTCGGCGCTCCGCTGGCGGTGGTGACGCTGGCGAACCCGGTGGCCGCCGCGGTGATCGGGCTGGCCCTGCTGGGCGAGCGGCTGCAGGGCGGGGTGCTCGGCATCCTGCTCGCGGTCGCGGGCGCGGGATGCGCGTCGTGGGGTGTGCTGCTGCTGTCCCGGGCGACCCCGCAACCGGCCGAGACGCCCGCGCAGGGACCGGCAAGGGCACCGGCACCCGCACACGCACACGCACCCGCACCCGCACCCGCACCCGCACACGATGAGCACCCGGTGGCCGCAGTCCTCGCCCTCGACCCGAACGCGGCGGTGCCCCGGCCGACGAGCGAACCGGGGCAGCTGAGCGTGCTGTGAGGCAGTGACGTCCGCGCCTCAGCCGAGGCCGCGGGAGTCCTGCTTCAGCGCCGTGTCGACGGTCAGGGCCGTCGCGACGACGAGGCTGAGCAGCGGGTCCGGCAGCTGGTAGTGGATCTGCAGGACGTAGTTGTCCGCGGTCGTGAACATCGTCTTGGCGAGGCCTTCCCAGGTCTTCGTGATCCGGGCCACCTCGTTGTCCGCGTGGTCGACGATCGCGAAGTTCCACGCGCGCCAGTTCTCCGCCTTGATGGCGCCGACCTTCTGGCCGTTCACCATCATCGCGAAGTTGATCTTCCCGAAGACGTTCTGCTGGACGATCTCACCGACGGGCGTGCCGTCCGGGCGCTCGACGATCACCCGGGACTTGAAGATCTTGCCGGGGCGGGTCAGCAGCATCACCGGCTGGCCGTAGGCGTCGCGGATCTCCAGCTTGACCTTCATGAACTGGTCGATGCTGTAGAGGAACCGGACGATCTTGCGCAGGACGCTCTGACCGACCTGGACGACCGCGCCGAGTTCCCGGCCGTGCTGGTCCATGACCTTGTACTCGTTGGTCAGCTCGATCAGCTTGGCCTTCTGGTTCACCACCAGGACCGGCTCGGAGAAAAGGGTCCCGCCGCCGGCGCCGCCCCCGGCGACACCGGCCTGCTGCTGGACCTGGCGCTGGACGCGCGGGTCGGGACCGGCCTGCTGGGCCGGCACCTGCGGGGCGGCCTGGACCTGGACCTGGGGGTGGCCCTGGTCCTGGGGCCGGCCCTGCTGGTCGGCGTGGGTGTGCTCGGTCCACTGGGTACCGTCCCAGTACCGCAGCGTCTGCTGCGCCCCGTGCGGGTCGGGGTACCAACCTGCAGGTGTGTTCGAATGCGTGGTCACCGGGGCACACTATCGCGCACCGGCCGGAAAGCAACCGTCGTCCGCAGGCCCGCCGCCCCGGTGCTCAGGGGCGGCGGGCGTCCGTCCTCCGAGGGCCCGTCAGACGGTCGCGATGGCCGGGTCGCTGACCCCCGGCTGCCCGTTCTCGACATGTCCGGCGAACCGCCGCAGATAGGCCGCGTCGCCGTCGGCCGTCACGGTCAGGTCGTACCAGCGCCGGCTCGCCGTGAGGTCGACGAGCTGCTTCACGGTGGCGCCCGGGCGCACGCTCACCGACCGCTTGGCGCCACCGTAGCCGTCGGTCACCGTCAGACTTGCGGTGCCGGAGCCGGAGTTGGTGAAGGTCAGCTCCAGATTGTCCCCGCTGGGCCGGGCGGTGACCTCGGGACCGGTGACCTTGTTGCGGCCCTTGAAGGCGCGCAGGAAGCCGTTCGGGCCGTGCACGGTGAGGTCGTAGGAGCCGCTGGAGTACACCGAGTTCCAGGTGTCCGCAAGGGACTTGCCGGCCTCGGTGGTGTACGTCCAGGGGCCGTCGGTGCGGTTGCCGGAGGTGACGAGGAAGGCCGCGCCGGCGGCGGCTCCGGAGGCGAAGGTGAGGGTGAACTTCCCGGCCGCCGCGTCGACGGAGCCGTCCACGGCCGGGGCGTACTTCAGCGGGCGGGCCGGCCGCAGCCCGCGCTCCTGCTTGGGCAGCGCTCCGGTGGCGGGCGGGGTGGGCTTGTAGTCGGGGTGGCGCAGGCGGTCAGGCGGCTGGTAGCCGGCGGTGTCGGGCAGCGCGGTCGGCCGGGTGTCCGGGGCGGAGAAGTCGAAGGCGGAGGTCAGGTCGCCGCAGACGGCCCGCCGCCAGGGCGAGATGTTCGGCTCGCGCACGCCGAAGCGGTTCTCGATGAACCGGATGATGGAGGTGTGGTCCATCGTCTCGGAGCAGACGTAGCCGCCCTTGCTCCAGGGGGAGACCACCAGCATGGGCACGCGCTGGCCGAGCCCGTAGGGGCCCGCGACATGGCTCGCGTCGCCCTTGAAGACGTCGAGGGAGACGTCGACGGTCGACTTGCCCTGCGCGGCGGAGCCGGGCGGGAACGGCGGTATCAGGTGGTCGAAGAAGCCGTCGTTCTCGTCGTAGGTGATGAACAGCGCCGTCTTCGCCCACACCTCCGGGTTGGAGGTGAGCGCGTCCAGCACCTGGGCGACATACCAGGCGCCGTAGTTGGCCGGCCAGTTCGGGTGCTCGGTGAACGCCTCGGGGGCGGCGATCCAGGACACCTGGGGCAGCCTCCCGGCCGCCACGTCGGCCTTGAGCTGGTCGAAGTAGCCCTCACCCTTGCGGTAGTCGGTGCCGGTGCGGGCCTTGTCGTACAGCGGGTCGCCGGGGGCGGCGTTGCGGTACTGGTTGAAGTAGAGCAGCGAGTTGTCGCCGTAGTTGCCGCGGTAGGCGTCCGAGATCCAGCCCCAGCCGCCGTTCGCGTCGAGGCCGTCGCCGACGTCCTGGTAGATCTTCCAGGACACCCCGGCCTTCTCCAGGCGTTCGGGGTACGTCGTCCAGCCGTACCCCTTCTCGTCGTTGCCGAGCACGGGACCGCCGCCCGTGCCGTCGTTGCCGACGTAGCCGCTCCACATGTAGTAGCGGTTGGGGTCGGTGGAGCCGATGAAGGAGCAGTGGTACGCGTCGCAGATGGTGAAGGCGTCGGCGAGCGCGTAGTGGAAGGGGATGTCGCCGCGGTTCAGGTACGCCATCGTGGTGGAGCCCTTGGACGGCACCCACTTGTCGTACTTGCCCCCGTCGAAGGCGGCGTGCCCGTCGTTCCAGCCGTGCGGGAGGTCCTGGAGGAACGCCATGCCCAGGTCGTCGGCGTCCGGGTGGAACGGGAGGATGTCCTTGGTGCCGTCGGACTGGTACCAGACGGACTTGGCGCCGGGCCGGGTGGTGACCGGACGGGGGTCGCCGAAGCCGCGGACGCCTCTGAGGGTGCCGAAGTAGTGGTCGAAGGAGCGGTTCTCCTGCATGAGGACGACGATGTGCTCGACGTCCTCCACGGACGCCGTGCGGTGGTTCGCCGGGAGGGCGGCGGCCCGCTGAATGCTGGAGGACAGCGCGGTGAACGCCGTGGTGGCGCCCGCTAGTTGGAGGAAGCGACGCCGGTTCACTTCGGACATGGGGGGACAGACCTCTCGCCTGGCGGCGGCAACTCGCCGCTGAATGACGGAACGTGCGCGGAGCGAGTGTTCCAAGAGCATCAAACGTCAGGGAAGGGTCTGGTGGCACTCATGTGAACTCCTCACCACGTCAGGTGTGCGGAACCGGCCACACGGGGAAGTCGCGATCATGACAGGGACACAGACGACGGCACCGACCAGGACAAAACGCCCCGTACGGCAGCTTCTTGCAGCATCAGTGGGCAATGCCGTCGAGTGGTACGACTGGTACGCCTACACGTTTCTGGCGACCTACATCGCGCAGGCGGTCTTCCCCAAGGGCACGGGGAACTCCCTGGTGCCGCTGCTGTCGACGTTCGCCGTGTTCGCCGTCGGCTTCTTCATGCGCCCCGTGGGCGGCCTGGTCATGGGCGCGATCGCCGACCGGCGCGGACGCCGGGCCGCGCTGACGGTCACCATCCTGCTGATGGGCGGCAGCAGCCTGCTGGTCGGCCTCACCCCGGCCTACGCCTCGTCCGGCCTCCTGGCGCCGGTGGTGCTGGTCGCGGCCCGGCTGCTGCAGGGACTGTCGGTGGGCGGTGAGTTCGCCGCCTCGACCACCTTCCTGGTGGAGTCCGCCGGGCCCGGCCGGCGCGGCCTGTTCTCCAGCTTCCAGTACGTCTCCACCACCGCGGGGCAGCTCGTCGCCTCCGGGATCGCGACGCTGCTCGTGGACACGCTCGCCGAGTCCTCGATGGACGGCTGGGGGTGGCGCGTGCCGTTCTGGCTCGGCGGCCTGTTCAGCCTGGTCGGGTTCTGGATCCGGCGCGGCGCCGAGGAGACCCGCAGCACCGAGCAGCAGCGCGCGCCGCGGCCCGGTCTGTTCGAGGCGCTGCGCCGCCATCCGCGCGAGTCGCTGCGCATCGCCGGCATCACCGCGGGCGGCACCCTCGCCTACTACACCTGGACGTCGTACCTGCCCACCTACGCCGAACTCGACGCGGGCGTCACGAAGTCGGACGCGCTGCTCGCCGGGACGATCTCGCTGGCGTTCTTCGCGCTGCTCCAGCCGCTCGGCGGGCTGCTCTCCGACCGGCTGGGCCGCCGCCCCCTGCTGCTGTTCTTCGGGCTGGGCTTCGCGCTGCTGTGCGTGCCGCTGCTGCACGCGCTGCGCGACTCCTTCACCGTCCTGCTGCTGGTGCAGTGCGCGGGCATGGTCCTGCTGACCGGCTTCACCTCCATCAGCGCCGCCGTCAACGCCGAGGTGTTCCCGCCCCGGGTGCGCGCGGCCGGCATCGGCTTCCCCTACTCCCTCACGGTCGCCCTCTTCGGCGGTACCGCGCCGTACGTCGGCACGCTGTTCAAGCAATGGGGGCAGGCGGGCCTGTTCCCCTGGTACGTCGCGGTGCTGTGCCTGGTGTCCTCGCTGGTGTACCTGCGGCTGCCGGAGACCGCCCACCGCGAACTCGCCCGCTGACGCCGGACGGTCACACCCGGCTGCCGGTCGCCGTGTCGGCGGAGAGCCGCTGGGCGAGGTAGATGGGAAGGACGGAGAGCAGGACCAGGACCGCCGCGACCACGTTCACCACCGGGGCCTGCTGCGGGCGGGTCATGTTCTCGAAGATCCACAGCGGCAGCGTCTGCACGCCGGGCCCGGCGGTGAACGTGGTCACCACGATCTCGTCGAAGGACAGCGCGAACGCCAGCAGTCCGCCCGCCAGCAGCGCGGTGCGCACCAGCGGGAAGGTGACGTCGGCGAGGGCGCGGAAGGTGTGCGCGCCGAGGTCGGCGGCGGCCTCCTCGTACGACCGGGAGGTGCGGCGCAGGCGCGCCACCACGTTGTTGAACACCACGACGATGCAGAAGGTGGCGTGCCCGACGATCACGGTGAACAGGCCGAGGCCCACGCCGAGCGGTTCGAGCACCGTGGAGAAGGCCGAGTTGAGCGCGATGCCGGTGACGATGCCGGGCAGCGCGATCGGCAGGACGACGACGAAGGACAGCGCGTCACGGCCGAAGAAGCGGTACCGGGCGACGGCGAAGGCGATCAGCGTGCCCAGCACCAGGGCGATCGCGGTCGCCCCGAGGCCGGCCTTCACCGACACCCACAGCGCCGCGCGGGCCCCGGAGTTCGCCCAGGCGAGCGACCACCAGTGCAGGGTCAGCCCGGGCGGCGGCCAGCTCGCGCTGCGGTCCGGGTTCAGGGAGTTGACCAGGACCAGCAGCAGCGGGACGTAGATCACCGCGAAGCCGAGCCCGGCGGCGACACGCAGCGCGATGCGCGCGGGACGGGACAGTCGCACGAGTCGGACACCTCCTCTACAGGCTGCTGAGCGCACCCGTGCGGCGCATGGCCAGCAGGTACAGCACGATGACGACGACGGGAACCGTGCCGAGGGCCGCGGCCATGGGCAGGTTGAGTTCGATGTTGGAGTACACGAGGTTGCCGATCAGCTGGGTCTTCCCGCCGACGATCTGCACGGTGATGTAGTCGCCGAGGCTGAGCGAGAAGGTGAAGACGGACCCGGCGGCCACGCCCGGCAGCACCATCGGCAGGATCACGGACCGGAAGGTCCGCCAGGGCCGGGCCCCGAGGTCGGCGGAGGCGTCCAGCAGGGCGCCGGGCAGCTGCTCCAGCGCGGTGTGGACCGGCAGGATCATGTACGGCAGCCACAGATACGTCAGGGTCAGCACCGTCGCCGGCAGCCCGAACCCCGGGCCGGCCAGGCCGAAGGGCCGCAGCATCCAGTCGGCGAGGCCGCCCTCGGACAGGATCAGCCGCCAGGCGTACACCTTGACGAGGTAGCTCGCCCACAGCGGGGTGAGGATCGCGACCACCAGCAGCGGCCGCCACTTCGGCCGGGCGACGCGGGCGGTGTAGAAGGCGAGCGGGAACGCGATCACCGCGCAGGCCGCGGTGACGGCGAGGGCGACGCCGATGCTGCGCACGATCACCTGGCGGAAGACCGGGGTGGTGAGCAGTTCGCGGAAGTTGTCGGTCGAGAAGACCTTGACGACCTGGGAGGTGAAGGAGTCCGTCGTCCAGAACGCGGAGACGAACAGCACGGTGAGCGAGCCGAGGTAGAGCACGGCCAGCCACAGCAGCGGGGCGGTCAGCAGCAGGGACAGCCGCAGGCGGGGGCGCCGGTGCAGCGTCCCGGCGAGCCGCCGGACGGTGTCGCGTCCGGCGGCCTCGGAGGTGACGGCGGTCATGGCGTCAGCCCTTGATCTCGGTCCAGGCCTGGACCCACTTGGCGTACGGCACGCAACGGACGTCCGTGCGGCCGTCCAGGCACTGCTCGATGGGGGTGTTCCAGAAGGCGATGTTCTTCCAGTAGCCCTCGTCGGCGGCGTGGTACACCGTGCAGAAGTTCTTGTCGCTGGTCAGGGCGCACGCCTTGGAGTTGGCCGGGGCCTCGCCGAAGTACTCGGCGACCTGGGCGTTGACCTTGGGCGAGACGATCCAGTCGAGCCACTTGTAGGCGCAGGTGGGGTGCTTGGCCTTGGCCGAGACCATCCAGGTGTCGGACCAGCCGGTGGAGCCCTCCTTGGGCACGAACGCCTTGACCTTGGCGCCCTCGTCGGCGGTGAGGTTGGCGATCACCTGCCAGGTGGTGCCGACGACGGAGTCGCCGCTCTTGAAGGCGGAGACCTCCTTGAGGTAGTCGCTCCAGTACTCGCCCACGTTGGCGTTCTGCTTCTTCAGCAGGTCCACAGCCGCGTCGAACTGCTTCTGGTCCAGCGCGTAGGGGTTGGTGATCTTCAGGTCCGGCTTGGTGGCCTTGAGATAGAGCGCCGCGTCGGCGATGTAGATGGGCGAGTCGTACGCGGTGACGTGGCCCTTGTACGTGGCCGCGTCGTCGAAGACGGCCGCCCAGGAGGTCGGGGCGGGGCTGACCTTCTGGGTGTTGTACATCAGCAGGTTGGCGCCGCGGCCGTGCGGGATGCCGTACATCGTGCCGTCGACGGAGTTCCAGGCGCCGTTCTTCAGGCCGCTGAAGATGTCCTTGTAGTTGGGGACGAGGGCGGTGTTGACGGGGGCGGCGTCGCCGGAGGCGATCAGGCGCAGCGAGGCGTCGCCGGAGGCGGAGACGGCGTCGTACTGGCCGGTCTTCATCAGCTTGACCATCTCGTCCGAGCTGGCCGCGACCTTGGAGTGGACCTGGCAGCCGGTCTGCTTCTCGAAGTCGCCGACCCAGTTCACCTTGGGGTCGTTGGAGCCGTCCTCGACATAGCCGGCCCAGGCGATCAGGTTGACCTGGCCCTCCGGTGCGCCGAGCTTGGCGGGGGCCTTGAGGTCGGGCGGGTTGAGGCCGCCCGCGCCGGCCTTGGTGCCGGAGGAGCCGCAGGCGGTGGCGGTGAGCAGCAGCACGGCGGCGGCCGCGGCCTTCCATGCGGGGGTGAAGCGCACGACGTACTCCTGGAAGGTCAGTTGGGGACGTGGACGGCGTGGCGGCGGTGCCACTGGAGGCGGACCCGGGTGCCGCGGTAGGCGGCGACGTCCTCGGAGGAGGTCTCGAGGTTCTGCTGGAGGGCGGTGAGCCGGCCGCCGGTGTCGAGGTCGACGAGGAAGCGGGTGGCGTCGCCCAGGTAGACGACCTCGGCGACGGTGCCGGTCGCGGAGGAGTGCTCCGGCTCGTCGGCGCCGTCGGCCTCCTTGAGGACACGGATCTTCTCGGGGCGGATGCTGTAGGTGCCCGGGGCGCCGACGATGCGGTGCGCCGACTCGCCGTCCAGCAGGTTGGAGGTGCCGACGAAGGAGGCGACGAACGGGGTCGCGGGGCGTTCGTAGATCTCGGCGGGGGTGCCGACCTGTTCGATGCGGCCCTGGTGGAAGACGGCGATGCGGTCGCTCATCGTCAGGGCCTCCTCCTGGTCGTGGGTGACGAAGACGAAGGTGATGCCGACCTCGCGCTGGATCGCCTTGAGCTCGACCTGCATCTGCTCGCGCAGGCGCAGGTCGAGGGCGCCGAGCGGCTCGTCGAGCAGCAGCACCCGGGGGCGGCCGACGAGGGCGCGGGCGAGGGCGACGCGCTGGCGCTGGCCGCCGGAGAGCTGGGCGGGGCGGCGCTTGCCGTAGCCGTCCAGGCGGACCTCGGTCAGGGCCTTGCGGGCGCGGACCAGGCGTTCGGCCTTGGGGACCTTGCGGATCTTCAAGGGGTAGGCGACGTTCTGCTCGACCGTCATGTGCGGGAAGAGGGCGTAGTCCTGGAAGACGGTGTGCACATCGCGTTCGAAGGGCGCGCGGCGCGTCACCTCCTGCCCGGCGAGTTCGATCCGGCCCGCGGTGGGGGTCTCGAACCCGGCGATCATGCGCAGGACCGTGGTCTTGCCCGAGCCGGACGGGCCGAGCATGGAGAAGAACTCCCCGTCGCGGATCTCCAGGTCGACCCCGGCCACGGCGGTCGTGTCGCCGAACGACTTCCGCAGCTCCTGCAGCCGGACGGCCGTCCCTGCGGCGGGCTCCCCGGGAGTCCCGCCGGCCTTCCCCTCAAACATCCCCTCCATGGGCGGGAACCTTTCTGGCGCCTTCGAGCGTTGACCGTTGGAGCGAAAACATATGAAGTCATAGTTCAAAGCTCAAGGCCCCCTTAGGGTAAAGCTTGAGTCAACGCACAAGGTGGTGGCCGTGAAACAGCAACAGAGCACGGGCGGCGCCCGCTCGGCCGTCTTCGCGCCGGTCGACAGCCGGGCCCGGGTGGAGACGGTGGTCCGCCGGCTCGGCGACGCCATCGAGCTCGGCCTGCTCGCCGACGGCGAGCAGCTGCCCGGCGAGAGCGAGCTGGCCGGGCAGCTCGGCGTGTCCACGGTGACCCTGCGGGAGGCGCTGATGGCGCTGCGCCAGCAGGGTCTGGTCACCACCCGGCGCGGCCGGGGCGGCGGCAGCTTCGTCTCCCTGCCGGGCGTGCCCGCCGAGGAGCGCCTGCGGGCCCGGCTGCGGGGCTGGAGCACCGAGGAACTGCGCGACCTCGGCGACCACTGGGCGGCGCTGTCGGGCGCGGCGGCCCGGCTGGCGACGCAGCGCACCGAACCGGAGGACCTGACGCAGCTGCGGCGCACGGTGGAGGAGTTCACCGCCGCCGAGGACGCGGCCGCCCGCGCCCGGATGTACGGCCGCTTCCATGTGGAGCTGGCCGCCGCCGCGCAGTCCGCCCGGCTGACCCGCGAACAGGTCGCGCTGCAGACGGAGATCGGGGCGCTGCTGTGCCTGGTCCTCGGTGACGACGCGGGCGTAAGTCGTGAAGAAGTCGCGGACCGTCACCGCGCCGTGATCTCGGCGGTGCAAGATGGGGCCCACGACTCGGCCGGAGCGCTGGCCGAGCGGTGCGTACGGGAGTCGACGGCACGGCTGATCGCCGTACGGCTCGCCCTGTAGGCCTGTCACGGCCCCGGCTGCTGGAGGGCGCCATGAGCTCGAGCCCCGGCCTCGTCGCCACCGCTCCGCCGGCGCCGGAACCCGGCGCCGCCCGGCGGGTGGCCCACCGGGTGGGCGGCGCCCTGGAGGCGGTGTTCACGGCGGTCGCCGCGACCGCCGACGACACGGCGGCCCTGCTGAGCACGGTGGCCGCGGCCGGCCGCCGGCCGACCAGCGCGGACCTCGCCGCACTGCGGTCCGCTCTCCATCTACGGCTGCGGCGGCAGGAGTTGGTCTCGGGCGTCGGCTTCGTCGCGGCGCCGGGGCTGCTGGCGGACGTGCCCGGGTGGCTGGAGTGGTGGCAGTGCGGGCCCGAGGGGGACGTACGGCCGCTGCTGCCGGACCTGGACCCGGAGCAGTCGGCGTACTCGGACTACACGCACTGGGACTGGTTCGCGCTGCCCCGCGACACCGGGCGCCGGGCGGTGGCCGGACCGTATGTCGACTACCTCTGCTCGGACGAGTACAGCCTGACGCTGTCCGCGCCGGTGACGGTCGGGGGCCGCTTCGTCGGCGTGGCCGCGGCGGACGTCTACCTGCGCCACTTCGAGGCCGCGGTGCTGCCTTCGCTGCGTGCCCTGCGGGCGCCGGCCCGCCTGGTCAACGCGCGCGGCAGGGTGGCCGCCTCCGCCGACCCCGCCCATCTGGCCGGTTCCCTCACCAAGGGCCCGGACTTCGCGGGGGCGCTGGAACACGGCCGTGAGGTCACGCTGCCGGGCCTGCGGCTGCTGCCGTGCGGTGAGGTACCCCTGCTGCTGGCGCTGGCACAACGCTGACCCCGAGCAGGGCGATGCATGCCGAGCGGTGCCGGGCGGAGCCGAGCCGAGCGGTGCCGAGCGGAGCCGGGCGGAGCCAAGGCGGTACCGGGCCGGCGTCAGCGGGGCGTGATGCCCGGCGGGGACACCGGCTCGACAGGACACCGGCGCGGGCGGGCGGCACGAATCCGGGCGGGGACCACACGCTGACCGCCGGACCGCCCCGGCGTCCCCTCCCCCGGTCGCCGGGCGCCGTCGGCGACCTGAACGCCGGCGGTGTCCGGTCAGGCGCCGGGGGTGGGGACCACCGTGAGGTGGGCCGCCGAGCGGACCCGGCGGCGGCCGCGAGGGGGCGGAGCCGTGCGGCGGGGCTCGCGCAGCACCAGGGTCAGCCGGGTGCAGTCCATCTCCCGCAGCACCGGCGTGGTCTCGTCGATCAGCCGGCACTCGGTGGCGCCCCGGCGCGGATCGGGGTGCAGCAGGGGCCGCACCGCCCCGTCCTGCCGCAGGCCCGCTTCACCCACGGCGCGCATCCAGTGCGGCAGCCCCTGCCGGAACGCGGCCTCCATGATCGGGTCCTGGGCGATGTCCTGGCGCACGGCCTGCAGCACCGGATCGTGCGCGTGCCGCTCCAGCGCGCTGCGGAACTGGGCCAGCATCGGCAGGCACCAGCTCGTCTCGTGGTCGCCGAGGACGGTACCCGCGTCCGGGTGGAAGAGCACGAAACGCAGGAAGTTGTCGCCGGGCATCGCCGTCGGATGCGGGGCGACCGCCCGGAAAAGTGACTGATAAGCGGTGTTGGCCAGCACGACGTCCCAGCGGTGGTCCACCACCAGGGACGGCAGCGGCAGCGCAGCCATCAGCGTGGCGCAGTCCTGGAGATAGGCGTGCGTCTCGGGAGAGTCGGGGACGGGCCGCGGCGCCGGCCGCTGCCCACCTGCCTGATATGCCATCGGGAGGTCACCCCTTATGACTCTGCGGCCCTTCACGCGGCGCCTCGATCCTGGTGCCCGGACACTTGCCGTGTCAACTATCGTGGCATTCCGCGCTCGTTGACGGCTGAAATTGGCCACAGTTGTGGCGAGACCTGGATGGAAGTTCGAACCAGCGGATAATCTCCGGGCAGTTCACGACTGCCGGTGCGGAACGACACGCCTGTGAGAGGGCCGTGAGAGACGTGGGAGACCTGTCGGTGACGGATGGCTTCGAGGTTCCGGACGCCACTCCGTCCGCTGTGCTGTCCGCCGTCGTCACCCGGGTCGGCGCACTCGCCGACCGGCTCGGCGTGCCGCACTCCGAGGTGTTCGACACCGCCCGCCTGTCCGTGGCCTGCGGTGTCCCCGAGTCCGTGGTCAAGACCCTGCTCAGCGGTTTCCCGGCGGGCGAGCCGGATGTGCAGGCGCGGTTCCTGCAACGCCTGGACCTGCTGCGCCGCACCCGGCTCAAGCCCAACGGCCGCCGCTACACCCAGCAGGAGATCGCCGACGGCGCCGGCATGTCGCGGCAGCAGGCGGGCGCGCTCATCAACGGCGACCGGCGCCCCACGATGGAGCACTGTGACGCCCTGCAGCGCTTCTTCCGGGTGCACGCGGGCTTTCTGACCGCGGAGGACCCCGAGGCGCTCGCGGGTGCGCTGCAGCGCACCGAGCAGGACCTGCTGCAGCGGCTCGCCGACCGGGAGCGGGCGGCGGCCGCGGCCGCGGAGGACCCGCTGGAGCGGCTGCTGCAGGACCACGGGGTACGCGGGATCGCCTGGCGGGCCGCGCAGCTGCCCACCGACCAGCACCGCGACAAGGTCGCCGAATGGCTGGACATGCTTCTGGAGAGCGTCAAACGGCCCGAGTCGTGAACCGGGGGAGGACCGTGGGCATCGCCAGGGACATGCGCCGCCTGTGCGGCGCGCTGGTGACCGAACTCGACCTGCCGGCACCGGCCCCGCCGGTCGAGCTGTACACCGCGCTGTGCGCGGCGATGGGCCGGCGCCGGGGCCGCCCCGTGCGGCTGCGCACGGCCGCGTTCCCGCCCGGGACGGCCAGCGGGCTGTGGCTCGACATGGCCGACCAGGACCTCGTCGTGCTGGAGGAACGCACCGCGCCCGACCACCAGTTGGTGATCCTCGGGCACGAGCTGTGGCACATGCAGGCCGGGCACAGCGGTCACACCGTCGACGGCGTTCCGGTCGCCGCCCGGCTGCTGGGCGACGGCGCCGGCCTTCAGGCGACGGTCCGTTCGATGGCCGCGCGCACCCGGTTCGACGAGGCCGAGGAGCAGGAGGCGGAGGCCTTCGGCCTGCTGCTGGCCAGCCGGTGCCGCACCTGGCTGGCGGGTTCGGCACTGCGCGCCCCGGTGCAGCGGGACCGCCTGGCGGGCCGCATCGAGGCGTCCCTCGGCTACCTGGGCCCGCAGGCCTAGGGAACGTCCCGGCGTGGCGCCCGGGTGGTACCGGAGCGCGGCTGGGCCCGATTGTCAGTGGGGGACGGCAAGCTGGGTCCCATCACGCCGACACGGGGAGGGCCGATGCCGACCACCGTACTGACCGACCGCGAGCGCACCGCCGTTCAGGCCTATCTGCGGCTGCTGCACACCGTCCGGGCCGTCCACGACGACGGGGCGGGCCCCTACGGGGTGCCCGGCGCGCCGCCGGTCCCGCCCGCGGTCCTGGCCGAGGCGGAACGGGCGCTCGCCGAGGCGGGCCTGGCGGGCAACGAGGAGGCGTTCTTCCACCTGCTGCGCGGCTGGTACCCCTGACCGGGCCGGCGGACGGCACAGCGGTCAGCGGGGTGCCCACAACGCGACACCCGCACCCCCGAACTGCCGGCGGGCCGTCCCCGCGCGCTGCCGCGTCCCTCCGGCGCGGCGCGGCCTCACGCGTGCGGCACCGTGACGGCCGTGGCGAGCAGGCCGCGGCCGGCCGTCCAGCGGCCCTCGAAGTGCCGTACGACCCGTCCGCCCACTGACGGGCCGGGGACGAGGAGTTCGGCGCGCAGGGTGCCGTGCCGGCCGCCGCCGGGGTCGGGCCGGAGGTCGATGTCCGCCTCCGTGAAGTCCAGCCACCGGCCGGTCAGCGGGAACCACGCCTTGTAGACGGACTCCTTGGCGCTGAACAGCAGCCGGTCCGCGTGCAGCCCGGGCAGCGCGACGGCCAGCTCCGCCAGGCGCCGCCGCTCCGCAGGCAGCGACACCGTGGGCAGCACCCCGTCGGGCAGCGGTCCGTGCGGCTCGGCGTCGATGCCGAGCGAGGCCAGGTCGGCGGCGGCGACCAGCGCGGCGGCGGCATAGCCGTCGCAGTGGGTCATGCTGCCGGTCACCCCATGGGGCCAGCGCGGCGCGCCGCGCTCCCCGGGCAGCAGCGGCTGCGGCTCCACACCGAGCTTGTCCATCGCGCGCCGGGCGCACGCCCGTACGGCGGCGAACTCGCGGCGCCGCTTGGGCACCGCCTGAGCGACGACGGCCGCCTCCTCGGGGTGCAGCAGTGCCTCGTCGGCGGCGTCGAGGTCGTAGGTCTCGACGACGACGACGCAGGACGGCAGCAGTTCCTCGATCACGGCCGGCCCACCTCCGCCGGGAGGACACGGCGCAGTCGTCCCGGTGGCTGGGGGCGCTTGCGCCACTCGCGCGGGTAGCCCACGGAGACCTCCTCGAAGCGGACGCCGTCCTGGTGGGTGGTGCGTGGGATGTGCAGGTGGCCGTAGACCATCGCGGCGACGTCGAAGCGGCGGTGCCAGTCGGCGGTGAGCGTGGTGCCGCACCACATGGCGAACTCGGGGTACCAGAGCACCTCGGTCGGGTGACGGTGCAGCGGGTAGTGGTTGACGAGCACCACGGGCAGCCCGTCGGGCAGCTCGGCCAGCCGCCGCTCGGTCTGCGCCACCCGGGCCCGGCACCAGTCCTCGCGGGTCGGGTAGGGGTCGGGGTGCAGCAGGTGTTCGTCGCTGCAGACGACCCCGGTCCCGTGCGCGTAGGCCAGGCCCTCCTCCTTGGTGGCGCAGCCGGCCGGCAGGAAGGAGTAGTCGTACAGCAGGAACAGCGGGGCGACGGCCACCGGTCCGCCGGGGCCCTCCCACACGGCGTAGGGGTCCTCCGGGGTGAGGACGCCGAGGTCGCGGCAGACGTCGACGAGGTGCTCGTAGCGGGCGACGCCGCGCAGCGCGACCGGGTCGCTCGGATGGGTCCACAGCTCGTGGTTGCCCGGCGCCCACACCACCTGGCGGAAGCGGCTCGCGAGGGTCTTCAAGGCCCAGCGGACGTCGGCCACGGCCTCCGAGACGTCACCGGCCACCAGGAGCCAGTCGTCGTCGGTCTCCGGGCGCATCTCCTCCACCAGCGCCCGGTTCTCCGGGTAGCCGATGTGCAGGTCGCTGATGGCGAGCAGCCGGCCTCCGGCCGGGGCCCTCGATGTCACGTGCCTTCCCCCTCCGTCACACGAACCCCACCACCAGAACACATCCGCAGGCGGCGGACAAGAGCGGCCCCGGACAGGTGCGCGCCGGGCGCCGGGCGGCGGCCGGACCTGCCCGGACAGCCGTAACACACGCGTTGCACGCGGGGCCCCGGGAAAGCCGTATGATCCCCCCGACACCACCGCCGAGGCTCCCCTGAACGCAGGGCGGTTCGGTGTCCCTCCCTCTCTCCTGCCCGGGCACGGGCCACCGAGCCCTGCCCGCTTGCCCTGAAAGGCGGCCTGCATGGTCTCTCGCGTACGCGTCTGGCTCAACCGCACGTACGCGGAGAACGTGTTCTTCATGGATCAGCTGCGGCGAAATCCCGACGACCGGGCCGTGGAGATCCACGCCACCCACGGCGACCCCGACTCCCCGGTGCTGGCCGCGGCGGACACCGCCGAGCTGGAGCCGGACCTGTCGTCGGCGGCGTACGTCGAGTACGCCCTGGACCAGTGCCGGCGGCGTGGCATCGACGTGTTCGTGCCCCGGCTGCACCAGGCGGCGATCGCGGCGCAGCGCGCGGAGTTCGCCGCGGTGGGCACGGCGCTGCTCGCGCCGACGCCGGAGGCCGTCGCCGTCTTCGAGGACAAGGTGGTCGCCTACGAGGCCGTGCAGGCGATCGGGGTGCCGGTGCCGCCGTGGTGGCGGGTGCGGACGGCGGACGAGTTCGTCGCCGCGGTCGAGGAGTTGGAGGGGGCCGGGCACCAGGCGTGCTTCAAGCCGGCGTCCGGGGCGGGCGGGGTGGGCTTCCGGGTGGTGAGCCGCGCGCCCTTCTCGCTGGTCCAGCTCAGCGGCTTCCCGAGCCCGTATGTGAACCTCGACCTGGTCGTGGACGCGCTGCGGCGGGCCGGGGAGCCGGTGGACTGGCTGGTGATGCCGCGGCTGGAGCAGCCGGAGGTGTCGGTGGACTGCCTCACCGGTCCCGACAACCGGATCCGGTTCGCCGTCGGCCGTACCAAGAACGGCCGCCGGCGGGGCTTCACACGGCACGAGCAGTGGCTGGAGCCGGCGCGGCGCATCGCGGAGGGCTTCGGGCTGCACCACCTGTCCAATGTGCAGTTCCGTATGTTCGGCGACCGGCCGGTGCTGATGGATGTCAACACGCGCCCCGCGGGCGGGCTGCACCAGCTGTCACTGTGCGGGGTGAACGTGCCGTGGGCGGCGGTGAAGCTGGCGCTGGGCGACGACCCGGGGCTGATCGAGCCGCCGTTCCTGGGGCCGGACTACACGGTGGTGGCAGGGCCGCGGGCGCTGCGGTCGGTCACGCTGCCGGCGCAGCGGGTCGACTCCGTCGACGTGCGGGCGGGCGAGGCACTGCCTTTGTAGCCCCGGCCCCGGGCCGCCGCCGGTCCCGCACGTTGCGGCGCCCCCGCTGTCGCCGCATGCCCCTCGCCTCCCCCACCGGTATGGACCAATTCTGTTCAGAGCCTTGACGGGCAGATTGGTCCATACCAAATTGGTGCGCGCACCACCCCCGCACATCCGTGCACTCCCGAACACCCCCATTCCTTCAGGGAGATCGCGTGCGCTCCACACCCCCCGGACGCCCCGTGCGTCGCCTCCTCGCCCTGCTCGGCTCCGGCGCCCTCGCGCTGGCCGGCGCCATCGCCCTGCCCGGTACCGCGCAGGCGGCCAACATCCTCGGCAACCCCGGCTTCGAGTCCGGCGCCCTCTCCCCCTGGTCCTGCACCGGCAACCTCGGCTCGGTCGTCTCCTCCCCCGTGCACGGCGGCGGCAAGGCCCTCACCGGCGCGGTGACGTCCGGCGACATCGCCAAGTGCAGCCAGACCGTCTCCGTACAGCCCAACACCACGTACACCCTCGACAGTTGGGTGCGCGGCTCCTACGTCTACCTGGGCGTCGACGGCGGCGCCTCGACGTGGACGTCGTCGCCGTCGGCGTACAGCCGGCTGTCGGTGTCCTTCACCACCGGCGCCTCCCAGACCAGCGCCACCGTCTACGTCCACGGCTGGTACGCGCAGGGCACCTACTACGCCGACGACTTCAGCCTCGACGGTCCGGGCGGCGGCACCGGCGGCTCGGACACCCAGGCGCCGACCGCGCCCTCGGGACTCACCTCCACCGGCAAGACGTCCTCCAGCGTGTCGCTGACGTGGAACGCCTCGACCGACAACGTCGGCGTCACGGGTTACGACGTCTACAGCGGCGCGAACAAGGTGGCGAGCGCGTCCGGCACCAGCGCCACGGTCAGCGGCCTGTCGGCGAGCACGAGTTACACCTTCACGGTGAAGGCGCGTGACGCGGCCGGGAACGTCTCCGGCGCCTCCAACGCCGTCACGGTCACCACGGCCGCCGGCACCGGCGGAGGCGGAGGCGGCTTCAAGCAGGCCGCGCCGTACCTGTACGAGGGCTGGGGCGACCCGCCGAGCCCGACCACGGTGATGAGCGCGACGGGCGTGAAGTGGTTCACGATGGCGTTCGTGCTGGACTCGGGTGGCTGCACCCCCTCCTGGGACGGGCAGCGGGCGCTGACCGGAGGGCCCGACCAGTCCGCCATCAACGCGATCCGCTCCGCCGGCGGTGACATCGTCCCCTCGTTCGGCGGCTGGCAGGGCAGCAAGCTCGGCGCCAACTGCTCCTCCGCGAGCGCCCTCGCCGGGGCGATCCAGAAGGTCATCGACGCCTACGGCCTGAAGGCGATCGACATGGACATCGAGAACACCGACGAGTTCGAGAACGAGGCCGTCCAGGCGAAGATCCTCACCGCGCTGAAGACGGTCAAGGCGAACAACCCCGGTCTGCGGACCATCGTGACCTTCGGAACGTCGACCACCGGTCCCACGTACTACGGCAACCGGCTCATCGAGCAGGCCAAGTCGCTGGGCGCCGACATCGACGTCTTCACCATCATGCCGTTCGACTTCGGCGGCGGCTCCGACATGTACGGCAACACGGTGAACGCGGCCGAGGGCCTGAAGGCCAAGCTGAAGTCCACCTTCGGGTGGGACGACGCCACCGCTTACTCCCACATCGGCATCTCCGGCATGAACGGGCTGTCCGACCAGCAGGAGAGCACCACGCCGCAGATCTGGACCCAGATCCGCGACTGGGCGAACTCCCACCACATCGCCCGGCTCGCCTTCTGGTCCGTCAACCGCGACCGGCCCTGCCCGGGCGGCGGCGTGGCGGAGAACTGCTCCGGCATCAGCCAGACGAACTGGCAGTTCACGTCCATCACGGCCGGCTTCACCGGCTGATCCCACCGCTCCCGTCCCCTCGTTCCCCCCGGCCTGCGGCGCCGGGGGGAACTTTTTTTCCTCAGGGGTGTATCAGACGGCGGCCCCGGTGCTCTCCATACCGGGGAACGGGGGAAGCACCACAGGATCCCGGACGGGGGAAACCCGGGATCCCGACGGGGGAAGCACGGGGGATCGGGCCGGCCGGCCGCTGCACACGGGGGAGCGGCCGGCCGGGCCCGCAGCCGGTGCCGGGCCGCCGGGTCAGGTCAGATACGCCAGCCCCGGGTGGACGGCCCGGTAGCCGTCGAGGAGGCGTCGGGCCACGGTCACCGAGTCGACCAGCGGGTGCAGCGCGAACGCCTTCACCGCGGTCGTACGGGATCCGGACGCGGCCGCGGCGAGCACCTCCCGTTCGACGGCCTTGACCGCGCACACCAGCCCGGTGGCATGGCCGGGCAGCGGGTCGACCGTCACCGGGTGGGCGCCGTTCGCGTCGACCAGGCAGGGCACCTCGATCACCGCGTCGGCGTCCAGCGCGGCCAGGGTGGAGCGGTTGCGGACGTTGAGGATCAGCGTGGTGCGCTCGTCGCGGGCGATGGCCCTCATCAGCGCCAGCGCCACCTTCTCGTAGCCGCCGGACAGGTCGTCGGCGTCGCGCTCGCCCGCGCCGGCCGCTTCCCGGTTCTCCGCCATGTACGTCGCCTCGCGCTCGGCGCGGGTGCGGTTCCAGGCGGCGAGGGCGGGGGTGGCCGGGTCGCGCACCTCGTCGTAGAAGCGGGCCTGCTGGTCGTGCAGGAAGGCGCCGCGGGTGCGCTCGGCCTGCTGGTAGGCGGCGACGGTCTCGCGGTTGAAGTAGTAGTAGTGCAGGTACTCGTTGGGGATCGCGCCCAGCGAGCGCAGCCACTGCGCGCCGAACAGCTTGCCCTCCTCGAAGGAGGTGAGCAGCGCGTCGTCGCCGAGCAGCCGGGGAAGTTCGTCGCGCCCGGCCACGCGCAGGCCGCGCACCCAGCCGAGGTGGTTGAGGCCGACGTAGTCGATCCACGCCCGCGCCGGGTCCGCGCCGAGCACCCGGGCGATACGCCGGCCGAGGCCGACCGGCGAGTCGCAGATGCCGATGACCCGGTCCCCGAGATGGCGGGACATGGCCTCGGTGACCAGCCCGGCCGGGTTGGTGAAGTTGATGACCCAGGCGTCAGGCGCCACAGCGGCCACGCGGCGGGCGATGCCGTCGGCGACCGGCACCGTGCGCAGCCCGTAGGCGATGCCGCCCGCGCCGACCGTCTCCTGGCCGAGGACGCCCTCGGCCAGCGCGACCCGTTCGTCGTCGGCGCGGCCCGCGAGGCCGCCGACGCGGATCGCGGAGAAGACGAAGTCGGCGCCGCGCAACGCCTCGTCGAGGTCGGTTGTCGTCGTCACGCGGGGTGCGCCGGGGACGGCCGCCGCCTGCTCGGCCAGCACCCGGGCCACGGCAGCAAGCCGGCCGGCGTCCACGTCGTGCAGGACCACCTCGGTGACCCGGCCCTCGGCGCGGTCCGTGAGCAGCGCCCCGTACACCAGCGGCACCCGGAATCCGCCGCCGCCCAGAATCGTCAGCCTCATACCGCTCCCACCTCGTCCACCACGCCGGAACCCTACCCGGCCGTACCGGCCGGCCGGGGTTCACCGTCCGCGGTGCGTGCGGCGGGTCGGCGGGGCGCGCATCCTGCCGCGGCGAGGTTTCCCAGGCAGCGTTCGCATGCGTCACGGATGCGCGTCGGCGCTCCGGCTCGCCGCGATCGTCGAGCGCAGGGGGAACGCGATCAGCAGTGCGGCAGCGACCAGCAGCGCGCTCGCCCACAGCGGCCCGAGGTCGCCGAGTCCGGTGCCGAGGGTGGTCGCGGCGACGAGCGGCCCGACGGCGGCGCCGACGTTGAGCGCGGCGGTCGCGTAGGAGCCGGCCAGGGTGGGGGCTCCCGCCGCCTCGTAGAGGACCCGCGTGATCAGCGTGCTGCCCACCGCGAACGACAGGGCGCCCTGCACGAAGACGAGGGCGAGCAGCGCGACCGGCCTGCCGGCGAGCACGGCCAGGGCCGGCCAGCCGATGAGCAGCAGCGGGCCGCAGACCGCGAGGACCAGACCGGGGCGCCGGTCGGACAGCCGTCCGGCGCCGGTGACGCCGGCGAAGGAGCCCGCCCCGAAGAGTACGAGAGCCACGGAGATCCACAGCTCGTCCAGCCCGGCGGTGCCGGTCACGAGGGGGGCGAGGAAGGTGAGGCTCGCGAAGGTCGCCGCGTTCACCAGCGCCCCGAGCAGCATGACCAGGAGCAGCCGCGGGCCGGCGAGTTGGGCGAGCTCCTTCCGCAGGGCCGGCCCGCCGGTCCGGTCCGCCTCCGCACGGCGCGCCGGGATGCCGGTGAGGATGCCGATGGCGGCGGGCAGACAGAGCGCGGCGACCGCCCAGAACGTGGCCCGCCAGCCGAGAAGTGTGCCGAGTACCGATCCCGCGGGGACGCCGGCGACCGTGGCCACCGTGGTGCCGGAGAGCAGTACGGCGAGCGCGCGTCCCTTCCTGTCGGGCGGGACCAGCGCGGCGCCGGTGGTCACGGCCACGGCGAGGAAACCGGCGTTCGCCACCGCCGCGACCAACCGGGTCGCGAACAGGACCGGGAAGCCGGAGGTGGCGGCGCCCACGGCGTGGGCCGCCAGGAACACGAGGACGAACCCGAGCAGACTCGACCGCGCGGGCCATGCGCGGGCGAGGACCGCCATGAGCGGGGCCCCCGTGATCATGCCGATCGCGAAGGCCGTGGTGAGGGTGGCGGCTGTCCCGACGGTGACATGGAGGTCGGAGGCGATGTCCGGCAGGAGGCCGGCGAGCATGAACTCCGAGGTGCCCATGGCGAAGACCGCCATGGCGAGCAGATACAGCGGAAGAGGCATCGAGTGGCTCCGGGGCGAGGAGAAGCAGGAGAACGTCATCCCGTCACCGCGGCCGGCCCCGCGGGCACGCTCGCCGGGCCGCGGTGCGCGGCGCGACGGCAGAGGTGCGAACTCAGTGGTGCAGGGGGCTGACGGCGTGACCGAAAGCCCCCACCCTGTCCGACTCAGGACTCGACATGGTCCGCACGCTACCGGTGCGACGCCCGCCGGGGCACCTCGGCTTCCCGGGCACGGCCGGCGTCGGCGCGGTCGTGGGGCGCGCGCCCGCGCCGGGACAGGGCACCCGGGGCCTTCATCCCGTTCGCCGTATTCGCGAGTCGAACTCCCGGCCGCGCCAAGGACTTTGTTGCATTCAACCTCTTGACGGCCGCAGTGGCGGAGAGCACATTGGCCGCACCTGAGAGCGCTCTCAAAACGGCATCCGCTTCCGACTCCGAGAGGCACCCCCCATGACCGAATCCCCCGGCGCCCGCAGACCCCGCCCACTGCGGCGGGCCCTTCTCGCCGCGCTCGGCACCCTCGGCCTGGCCGCCGCCGCGGCGGGCATCGCCGTCCCGTCCGCGGACGCCGCCGCCCCGGCCCCGCCGTCCGGCTGGAACCGCGTCTTCCTGGACGACTTCGACGGTCCCGCCGGCTCCGGCGTCAACACCGCCAACTGGCAGTACGACACCGGCACCTCCTACCCCGGCGGCGCCGCCAACTGGGGCACCGGCGAGGTCGAGACGATGACCAGCAGCACGAGCAACGTCTCGCTCGACGGCGGCGGCAATCTGCGCATCACCCCGCAGCGGGACGCCTCCGGCCGCTGGACGTCCGGCCGCATCGAGACCGCGCGCACCGACTTCCAGCCGCCGGCCGGCGGCAAGCTGCGCGTCGAGAGCCGTATCCAGATGCCGAACGTCACCGGCACCGCCGCCGAGGGCTACTGGCCCGCCTTCTGGGCCCTGGGCGCGCCCTACCGGGGCAACTACCAGAACTGGCCCGGCGTCGGCGAGCTGGACATCATGGAGAACGTGCAGGGCCTGAACAAGACGTGGGCCACCATGCACTGCGGCACCAGCCCCGGCGGCCCGTGCAACGAGACCACCGGCATCGGCAACTCCATCGCCTGCCCGAACACCACCTGCCAGTCCGGCTTCCACACGTACGCGATGGAGTGGGACCGTTCGGTGAGCCCGGAGGCGATCCGCTTCTCGGTCGACGGCGTCGTCTACCACACGGTGACGGCGAACCAGATGGACGCCACCACCTGGGCCAACGCCACGAACCACGGCTTCTTCGTCATCCTCAATGTGGCCATGGGCGGCGGCTTCCCGGACGCGTTCGGCGGCGGACTGGACGGCGACACCCAGCCCGGCCATCCGATGGTCGTGGACTACGTCCAGGTGCTGACGTCCGGTGGCGGCGGCACCACCACTCCCCCGCCGTCCGGCAACCGCGACGCCTACAGCCCCGTACAGGCCGAGTCCTACGACAGCCAGTCCGGCACGATCACCGAGGCGACCTCCGACAGCGGCGGCGGGCAGAACATCGGCGCCGTGGCGAACGGTGACTGGGCCCTGTACAAGGGCGTCAACTTCGGTTCCACGGCGGCCCGGCAGTTCTACGCCCGGGTGGCCAGCGGCGCCGCGTCCGGCGTGAGCGGCCTGGTCGAGGTGCGCCTGGACAGCCGGAGCAACGCCCCGGTCGGCAGCTTCGCCCTGGCCAACACGGGCGGCTGGCAGTCCTGGCGGACGGTGCCGGCGAACATCAGCGGCGTCACGGGCGTCCACGACGTCTATCTGACCTTCACCAGCGGCCAGCCGGCCGACTTCGTCAACGTGAACTGGTTCGACTTCGGGCACTGACCGGCCCGAACTGCCCGGCCGGACGGCGGCGTCCGGCCGCGGCACGGGACCGTGAGGCCCGTACCCCCCGCCACGAGACATGAAGGGGCAGGCGTGGCACGGCCGTTCGCCCCGCGGTCCGCCGCCCGGCGCGCCCCCGGGACGGGCATGGCATCCTGTGTCGGCACAGGACGTCACGGGATGCCGGACGACGAGGCGGACGTCCGGGGGGTCGGGGTAGATCGATGAAGCTCTGCTTTCTGGTGGAGGAGCAGTACCGCCACGACGGCATGCCGGTCGAGGTGATCCGCCAACTGACGTCCTGGGGACACCAGGTGGACGTGGTGCGGCCGGGCGGCTCGCTGCTGCGCATGACGGAGGCACTGCAGGGCGCGGGGCACGACGCCTGGATACTCAAGACGGTCTCCGGCGGCCCCGGGCTCACCCTGCTGGAGGCCGCCGCCGCGGCCGGGACGACGACGATCAACGACGCCCGCTCGATCCGCGGCGTCCGGGACAAGGCGCTGGCCGCGTCGATCGGCCGCGGCAGCGGGCTTCCGCTGCCGCCCACGTACGCGGCGGCCCGGCCCGACATGCTGGCGCAGATACCGGAGTCGGAGTACCCGATCGTGGTCAAGCCCGCCGACGGCAGCTCGGGGCGGGCCGTGCACCTGGTGAGGTCACCGGACCGCCTCACGGCCATGGTTCCGGAACTGGCGGCGGAGGGCCTGCTCATCGCCCAGCCGTACGTGCCCAACTCGGGCGTCGACGTCAAGGTGTACTGCGTCGGCGGCGAGCTGTACGCGATCGAACGCCGCTCCCCGCTCCACCCCGACCACGCGGTCCGCGAACGCCGTGTGCCGCTGACGGCCGAGGTGGCCGCCATCGCCGCCCTGGCCGGAGCGGTCTACGGTCTCGATCTGTACGGCGTGGACGTGGTGCTGGGGCCGGACGGCCCCGTGGTCGTCGACGTGAACGACTTCCCCAGCTTCCGCCAGGTCCCCGACGCGGCCGCGCGGGTGGCACGGGCCGTGCTCGGGCTGGCGGCCGGCGGGAGCCGGGCCGCCGCACCGGCCGAGCCCGCCCGGCCGCGCATGCCGGAGCAGCGGGAGCGCTCCGGGGGCGCCGCGTCGCTCGCCGGATCGGCCACCTCCTCGGCCGCGACGACCGCGCCGCCGCCGCGTTCCGGCCCGGCACACGTTCCGGTGGCGGCGGGCAGGACCGTATGAGGATCGGCCTGATCACCTCAGATCCGGGCCATCCGCTGCTGGTCGCCGCGACCGCGCTGCTCGCCGGAGAGCACACGCTGTGGACGCTGGACCCGGAGACGGCGGGGCCGCCCGAACCGCCGGAACCCCTTGCCGACGTGTATCTGCTCAAGGCGCGCACGCCGCAGGCGATCCGCCTCGCCCGTGCGCTGGAACTGCGCGGGGCCCGGGTGCTGAACTCGGCTGCCGCGACCGCTCTGTGCCAGGACCGCGCGGCGATGGCCGAGCACGCCCGGCGGGCCGGCCTGCCGTTCGCGTCCACCCGCACCCACCCCACGCTCGCCCGGCTCGCCGAAGGGCCCGCACTCTGCGGCCCGGTGGTGGTCAAGAGCCGGCACAGCCGCAAGCACGACGTGGTGGCCCGCGTCGACAGCGGCGGCCACCTGCGGGAGCTGGCCGCGGCGCACCCCGGGGAACCGGTGGTGGTGCAGGATTTCGCTCCCAACAGCGGCTGGGACCACAAGCTGTGGGCGATCGGGGAGCGGACCTTCGCGGCGCTGCGCCGCTCCGAGCTCTCGCCCGAGGGCCGGGGCCCCACCGTGCCGCTCGCCCCTGACAGCCTGCCGCCCGGCTGGGCCGCCCTGGTTCACCGGGTCGGCGAGGTCTTCGCCCTGGACGTCTACGGCGTGGACGTCATCGACACGGGCGACGGCGTCCCCCTGATCGTGGACATCAACGCCTTCCCCGGCGTCCGCGACCAGCCCGGCGCCCCGCAGGCCCTGGCCGCCCTCGCCCTGTCGGCCGGTGCCTGACACGCCATCCGGCGATCGTTGCGCGCGGCGATCCGGTGACCGCTGCGCGCCGGGGCCGGTGGGCACGGCATCGCCCAGCCCGGTGCGAACGGCAGCCCTACCGCAGCTCCGCCCGGAACGCCGCCGGCGTCTGGTCGGTGTGCTGGTGGAAGAACTTGGAGAAGTTCGCCGCGTCGGGGAAGCCGACCGCCGCGCCGACGCGGCCGATGGGCAGATCGGTGTGGGCCAGCAGCCGCTTGGCCTCCAGGACGACCCGTTTGTCGATGAAGCCCTTGGGCGTCTGGCCGGTGGCGGCGCGCACCGCGCGGACCAGGGTGCGGCGGGAGTAACCGAGGGCGTCGGCATAGGCGCTGACGCTGTGATTGGTGGCGAAGCCGTCTTCCACCGCGTCCCGGAAGCGGGTGAAGGTGGTGTCGCTCTGCAGCCGGGCCGCCTCCGCGGAGCTGGCGGCGAGATGCGCGAGGCGCAGCAGGAACGCGGTCAGGGTGTGCCGCAGCACCGCCGCGTGCAGGCTCAGCGGGAGGGTGCCGGTGTCCTCGTACTCGCGCCGGAGCTGTTCCAGGGCCGAGCGCAGTCCCGTGAGCTGGGCCGGGGCGGGGTGCAGCAGGGGCGGCAGGTCGTAGCGGTACAGGCCGGTGGCCTCGACGGTGGTGCGGGGCAGGAAGCCGGGCTGCATGGTCAGGACGGTTCCGCGGTACCCGCTCTCCTTCGAGAAGCGGTGGACCTGGCCCGGGCGGATCCACAGGACGTCACCGGCGTTCGCCTCGTACTCGGCGAAGTCGACCATGTGGCGGACGGGGCCGTGCGTGAAGAGCATGACCACGTGGAAGTCGATGCGGTGGACGCGGTCGAGAGGAGCCTCGGAGTGCCAGGTGCGACCGCTGCCCATCGGGCCGACCTGCATGCCCACACCGCCGACGCTCAGATCGACCGGGAAGGGGAACGTTCTGATCCCGTCCACGTCCTCACCGGCGTCGCCGTCTTGCCTGGTTGTGTCCGCCATGTCCTTCTCGTGCCGTCCGGGTGCGCTCTCGGTGTCCCACTTTCACCACAGGCTGACACACGCAGACCTTCCGGCGGAAAAGTCAGACTTTTAAGTTTGAACACGTCAGAGCATAAGCAGCGCTTCTTGCGAGGACTTCTTGAAGATGAGCACGCACACACCCGACACCCTCGAGTGGACCGACCTCGACCGGCGTGCCGTCGACACCGCGCGGCTGTTGGCCGCGGATGCCGTGCAGAAGGTCGGCAACGGCCACCCCGGCACCGCGATGAGTCTGGCCCCGGCGGCGTACACGATCTTTCAGAAGGTGATGCGGCACGACCCCGCGGACCCGGAGTGGACGGGCCGTGACCGTTTCGTCCTCTCCCCCGGCCACACGTCGCTGACCCTCTACACGCAGCTCTACCTCGCCGGGTACGAGCTGGAGCTGGACGACCTGAAGGCGTTCCGCACGCAGGGCTCGAAGACGCCCGGCCACCCCGAGTACGGGCACACCGCCGGTGTGGAGACCACCACCGGCCCGCTCGGCCAGGGCGTCGCGAACGCCGTCGGCATGGCGATGGCCGCCCGCTACGAGCGCGGTCTGTTCGACCCCGAGGCCCCGGCCGGCGAGTCCCCCTTCGACCACACGATCTGGGCGATCGTCTCCGACGGAGACCTCCAGGAGGGCGTCTCCGCCGAGGCGTCCTCCCTGGCCGGGCACCAGAAGCTCGGCAACCTGGTCTTCCTCTACGACGACAACCACATCTCCATCGAGGGCGACACCGCGACGGCGTTCTCCGAGGACGTGCTGAAGCGGTACGAGGCCTACGGCTGGCACACCCAGCGCATCGAGCCCGCCGACGACGGCGACATCGACGTACCCGCCCTGTACGCCGCCCTGAAGGCCGCGCAGGCCGAGACCGGGCGGCCGTCGATCATCGCCATGCGCACGATCATCGCCTGGCCCGCCCCGAACGCGCGCAACACCGGGGCCGCCCACGGCTCCGCGCTCGGCGAGGACGAGGTCGCGGCCACCAAGCGCGTCCTCGGCTTCGACCCCGAGCAGACCTTCCAGGTCGACGCCGACGTCCTCGCCCACACCCGCGCCGCCCTGGACCGGGGCGCCGACGCGCACGCCGCCTGGGACAAGCAGATCGCCGTCTGGCGCGAGGAGCAGCCGGAGCGCGCCGAACGGTTCGACCGGATCGTCGCCGGCCGGCTCCCCGAGGGCTGGGAGGAGGCGCTGCCGGTGTTCGAGGAGGGCAGGGCCGTCGCGACCCGCGCCGCCTCCGGCAAGGTCCTGCAGTCGCTGGGCGGGGTCGTCCCGGAGCTGTGGGGCGGCTCCGCCGACCTGGCCGGCTCCAACAACACCACCATCGACAAGTCGTCGTCGTTCCTGCCCGAGGGCAACCCGCTGCCGGAGGCGAACCCGTACGGCCGTACCGTCCACTTCGGGATCCGCGAGTTCTCCATGGCGGCGGAGATGAACGGCATCGCCCTGCACGGCAACACCCGCGTCTACGGCGGCACCTTCCTGGTGTTCTCCGACTACATGCGGAACGCCGTGCGGATGGCCGCGCTGATGCAGCTGCCCGTGACGTACGTGTGGACGCACGACTCGATCGGCCTCGGTGAGGACGGCCCGACGCACCAGCCGGTGGAGCACCTCGCCTCACTGCGGGCCGTTCCGGGCCTGAACGTCGTCCGCCCGGCCGATGCCAACGAGACCGCGACGGCCTGGGCCGAGATCCTGAAGAGGCACGCCACCCGTCCGGCCCCGCACGGGCTCGCGCTCACCCGCCAGGGCGTGCCGACGTACGCGCCGAACCCGGACGCGGCCAAGGGCGGCTATGTGCTGCGCGAGTCGTCCACGAAGATCCCGGAGGTGATCGTCATCGCCACCGGCTCCGAGGTACAGCTCGCCGTCGCCGCGCGGGAGCGGCTGGAGGCCGAGGGGATCGGCACGCGTGTGGTGTCGATGCCGTGCGTGGAGTGGTTCGAGGAGCAGCCGCGCGAGTACCGCGAGTCGGTCCTGCCGCCGGCCGTGAAGGCACGGGTCGCGGTGGAGGCCGGGATCGGCCTGACCTGGTACCGCTACGTCGGCGACGCCGGGCGCGTCGTGTCCCTGGAGCACTTCGGCGCCTCCGCCGACGCCACGGCCCTGTTCGCCGAGTACGGCTTCACCCCCGAGAACGTCGCCGCAGCAGCCCGGGCTGTGTTCCGCGCGACCACCGAGCCGGCCGCCGCGCGCGGTTGATCCGAACGCCAGAAGGAAGATGATCACTGTGACCGAAGCAACCGCCCCCGCGGTAGCCCTCCAGCGCCTGTCCGACGAGGGCGTGTCGATCTGGCTGGACGACCTCTCGCGCACCCGCATCGACAGCGGCAACCTCGCCGAGCTCGTCGCCACGAAGCACGTCGTCGGCGTCACCACCAACCCCTCGATCTTCCAGGCCGCCATCGGCTCCGGTGAGGGCTACGAGGCCCAGCTCGCCGAGCTGGCCGTGCGCGGCGTGACGGTCGACGAGGCGGTGCGCATGATGACCACCGCCGATGTGCGGGCCGCCGCCGACGTGCTGCGCCCGGTGTACGAGGCGACCGGCGGCCGCGACGGCCGGGTCTCCATCGAGGTCGACCCCCGCCTCGCGCACCACACGGCGGCGACGATCGCCGAGGCCAAGCAGCTCGCCTGGCTGGTGGACCGCCCCAATGTCATGATCAAGATCCCGGCGACCAAGGCCGGCCTGCCCGCCATCACCGAGGTGATCGCCGAGGGCATCAGCGTCAACGTCACGCTGATCTTCTCCCTGGAGCGCTACCGCGCGGTGATGGACGCCTACCTGGCGGGCCTGGAGAAGGCCGCCGCGAAGGGCCTGGACCTGTCCACGGTCCACTCCGTGGCGTCCTTCTTCGTCTCCCGCGTGGACGCCGAGATCGACAAGCGGCTCACCGTCCTCGGCACCGGCGAGGCCCTCGGGCTCAAGGGCCGCGCCGCCCTCGCCAACGCCCGCCTGGCCTACGCCGCCTACGAGGAGGTCTTCGCCGGTGAGCGCTGGCTGGCCCTGGCCGGTGCAAGGGCGCACAAGCAGCGCCCGCTGTGGGCGTCGACCGGCGTGAAGGACCCGGCGTACAAGGACACCCTGTACGTGGACGAGCTGGTCGCCCCCGGCACCGTCAACACCATGCCGGAGGGCACCCTGAACGCCGTCGCCGACCACGGCGAGATCACCGGTGACACGGTGAGCGGCGGCTACGCCCAGGCCCGCGCCGACCTCGCCGCGGTGGAGAAGCTCGGCATCTCCTACGACGCGGTGGTGCAGAAGCTGGAGGACGAGGGCGTCGCCAAGTTCGCGACGGCCTGGCAGGACCTGCTGACGGCCGTGGCGAAGGCCATGGACAGCAAGGGGGTGGCAGCGTAAATGACCGCGACTCCGCTGATGGAACTGACCGCTGCGGCCGCCGGCTGGGCCAACCCGCTGCGCGATCCGCGCGACCGCCGGCTGCCGCGGATCGCGGGCCCCTCGGGGCTCGTCATCTTCGGCGTGACCGGCGACCTGTCCCGCAAGAAGCTGATGCCGGCGGTGTACGACCTGGCCAACCGCGGTCTGCTCCCGCCGGGCTTCTCGCTGGTCGGCTTCGCGCGCCGGGACTGGGAGGACCAGGACTTCGCGCAGGTCGTGCACGACGCCGTCAAGGAGCACGCCCGCACCCCCTTTCGTGAGGAGGTGTGGCAGCAGCTGTCGGAGGGCATGCGGTTCATCCCGGGCGATTTCGACGACGACACCGCCTTCGACCAGCTGCGCCAGACGGTCGAGGAGCTGGACGCGGCCCGCGGCACCAGCGGCAACTACGCCTTCTACCTCTCGGTGCCGCCGAAGTTCTTCCCGAAGGTCGTCCAGCAGCTCAAGAAGCACGGCCTGGCGGACGGCCCGGAGGACTCCTGGCGGCGCGCCGTCATCGAGAAGCCGTTCGGTCACGACCTCGCGAGCGCCCGTGAGCTGAACGCGATCGTGCACGAGGTGTTCGAGCCGGACCAGGTGTTCCGCATCGATCACTACCTGGGCAAGGAGACCGTCCAGAACATCCTGGCGCTGCGCTTCGCCAACCAGATGTTCGAGCCGATCTGGAACCGGTCCTACGTCGACCACATCCAGATCACGATGGCCGAGGACATCGGCATCGGCGGCCGTGCCGGCTACTACGACGGCATCGGCTCGGCCCGCGACGTCATCCAGAACCACCTGCTCCAGCTGCTCGCGCTGACCGCGATGGAGGAGCCGGCCGCCTTCGACGCCGAGTCGCTGCTGACGGAGAAGCTGAAGGTCCTCAGGGCCGTACGGCTGCCCGACGACCTCGGCGAGCACACGGTCCGCGGCCAGTACGCGCCCGCCTGGCAGGGCGGCGAGAAGGTACGCGGCTATCTGGAGGAGGACGGCATCGACCCGGGCTCCACCACCGACACCTACGCCGCGGTCAAGCTCGGTATCGACAACCGCCGCTGGGCCGGCGTGCCGTTCTATCTGCGCACCGGAAAGCGGCTGGGCCGCCGGGTCACCGAGATCGCGGTGGTCTTCCAGCGCGCTCCCCACTCCCCCTTCGACTCCACCGCCACCGAGGAGCTGGGCCAGAACGCCATCGTCATCCGGGTGCAGCCCGACGAGGGCGTGACCGTCCGGTTCGGTTCGAAGGTGCCGGGCACCTCGATGGAGATCCGGGACGTGACGATGGACTTCGCCTACGGCGAGTCCTTCACGGAGTCCAGCCCCGAGGCGTACGAGCGCCTCATCCTGGACGTGCTGCTCGGCGACGCCAACCTGTTCCCGCGCCACCAGGAAGTGGAAGAGTCCTGGAAGATCCTCGACCCGATCGAGGGCTACTGGGCCACACACGGCCGGCCGGCGCAGTACCCGTCGGGCAGCTGGGGACCCGAGGAAGCGGACGAGATGCTCGCACGAGACGGACGGAGCTGGCGCAGGCCATGAGGATCGACCTGACCGACACCACGGCAAGCAAGGTCAACAAGGCCCTCGTCCAGGGGCGCCGTGCCATCGGCACCCCGGCGGTGGGTATGGTCCTGACGATGGTCATCGTCACGGACGAGGAGAACGCCTACGACGCGATCAAGGCGGCCGAGGAGGCCTCGCACGAGCACCCCTCGCGCACCCTGGTCGTCATCAAGCGGCACGCCCGCACCCCGCGCGACCGCCAGGCCTCCCGGCTGGACGCCGAGGTCCGGGTCGGCTCGGAGGCCGGCACCGGCGAGACGGTCGTGCTGCGCACCTACGGCGAGGTGTCCGACCACGCCGACTCCGTCGTCCTGCCGCTGCTGCTGCCGGACGCCCCGGTCGTCGTGTGGTGGCCGGTGGACGCGCCGGACAACCCGTCGAAGGACCCCCTGGGCGCGCTGGCGCAGCGCCGCATCACCGACCTGTACGCGGTCGAGAACCCGCTGCGGATGCTGGAGACCCGGGAGCGCACCTACGCGCCCGGCGACACCGACCTGGCCTGGACCCGCCTGACGCCGTGGCGCTCGATGCTGGCCGCCGCCCTGGACCAGGCCCGCGCGAAGGTGATCTCGGCGACCGTCGAGGCCGAGGCCGACAACCCGGCCGCGGAGCTGCTGGCGCGCTGGCTGGAGGCCCGCCTCGGCGTCACCGTGGACCGGGTGGTCACCGCGGGCCCGGTCGTCACGGCCGTCCGCCTGGGCACCACCGACGGCGAGATCGTCATCGACCGTCCCGAGGGCCCGCTGGCCACGCTGACCCTGCCCGGCCAGCCCCCGCGCACCCTGGCGCTGAAGGTCCGCGCCACCTCCGAACTCATCGCCGAGGAGCTGCGCCGCCTCGACGCCGACGAGATGTACGCCGTCGCCCTGCGGGGCGAGGGCGAGGGCACTAAGGAGACCGTCGTACATGTCTGAGACCCCGTTGCTGACCCGGCGTCCCGAGTGGACCGCTCTGGAGGACCACCGCGCCGAGTGGCAGGCCCATCTGCGGGAGCTGTTCGCGAGCGACCCGGGGCGCGCCGAGCGGTACGTGGTGCGCGTGGGTGACCTGCGCATCGACTACTCCAAGAACCTGATCACGGACGAGACGCTCGCCCGGCTCCAGGAACTGGCCACCGCGACCGACGTGTTCGGGCTGCGCGACGCCATGTTCCGCGGGGAGAAGATCAACGTCACCGAGAAGCGTGCGGTGCTGCACACCGCGCTGCGCGCCCCGCGGGACGCCGTGATCGAGGTCGACGGCGAGAACGTGGTGCCGAAGGTGCACGCCGTCCTCGACAAGATGAGCGCCTTCGCCGAGCGGGTCCGCTCCGGTGAGTGGACCGGTCACACCGGCAGGCGCATCCGCAACGTCGTCAACATCGGCATCGGCGGCTCCGACCTGGGCCCGGCGATGGCGTACGAGGCGCTGCGCTCCTTCACCGCCCGCGAGTTGACGTTCCGCTTCGTCTCCAACGTGGACGGCGCCGACCTGCACGAGGCGCTGCACGGCCTCGACCCGGCCGAGACGCTGTTCATCGTCGCCTCCAAGACCTTCACCACGATCGAGACGATCACCAACGCCACCTCGGCCCGCGCCTGGCTCCTTCAGGGCCTGGGCGGCGAGGACAAGGCGGTGGCCAAGCACTTCGTCGCGCTGTCGACGAACGCGGAGAAGGTCGGCGAGTTCGGCATCGACGTCGACAACATGTTCGAGTTCTGGGACTGGGTCGGCGGCCGCTACTCCTACGACTCCGCGATCGGCCTGTCGCTGATGATCGCCATCGGCCCGGACCGCTTCCGGGAGATGCTCGACGGCTTCCACACCGTCGACGAGCACTTCCGCACCGCGCCCGCCGAGGCCAACGCCCCGCTCCTGCTGGGCCTGCTGGGCATCTGGTACGGCGACTTCTTCGACGCCCAGTCGCACGCCGTGCTGCCGTACAGCCACTACCTGTCGAAGTTCACCGCGTACCTCCAGCAGCTCGACATGGAGTCCAACGGCAAGTCGGTGCAGCGCGACGGGCGCCCGGTGGAATGGCAGACCGGCCCGGTCGTGTGGGGCACGCCGGGCACCAACGGCCAGCACGCCTACTACCAGTTGATCCACCAGGGCACCAAGCTGATCCCGGCCGACTTCATCGGCTTCGCCCGCCCGGTCGCCGAGCTGAGCGACCGGCTCAAGGCCCAGCACGATCTGCTGATGGCCAACTTCTTCGCCCAGACCCAGGCCCTCGCCTTCGGCAAGACCGCCGACGAGGTGCGCGACGAGGGCGTGGCCGAGGAGCAGGTCACGGCCCGCACCTTCCAGGGCAACCACCCCACCACCACGATCCTGGCCCCCGAGCTGACCCCGTCCGTGCTCGGCCAGCTGATCGCCCTCTACGAGCACAAGGTGTTCGTGCAGGGCGCGGTCTGGAACATCGACTCCTTCGACCAGTGGGGCGTGGAGCTGGGCAAGGTCCTCGCCAAGCGGGTCGAACCCGCCCTCACCGAGGGCGCGGACGTACCCGGTCTCGACCCGTCCACCGCAGCCCTCGTCGCGGCCTACCGCGACCTCAAGGAAGTGAAGTAACCATGCAGATCGGTCTTGTTGGTCTCGGCAAGATGGGCGGCAACATGCGCGAGCGTCTGCGCAACGCCGGCCACGAGGTCGTCGGGTACGACACCAACCCCGAACTCTCCGACGTCGACAACCTGGTCGAACTCGCCGACCGGCTCGCCGCGCCGCGCGCGGTGTGGGTCATGGTCCCGGCCGGCGCCGTCACCCAGAACGTCATCGACCAGCTGTCGGGCATCCTCAAGCCCGGCGACACCGTCATCGACGGCGGCAACTCCCGCTGGACCGACGACGAGAAGCACGCCGAGGAGCTCGCCAAGCGCGGCATCGGCTTCGTCGACGCGGGCGTGTCCGGCGGCGTGTGGGGCCTGAAAAACGGCTACGCGCTGATGGTCGGCGGCGAGAAGGAGCACGTCGAGCGCCTCAAGCCGATCTTCGACGCGCTCAAGCCGGAAGGCCCCTACGGCTACGTCCACGCGGGCAGCGTCGGCGCCGGGCACTTCGCGAAGATGGTCCACAACGGCATCGAGTACGCGATGATGCAGGCGTACGCCGAGGGCTGGGAGCTGCTGGAGAAGGTCGACTCCGTGGACAACGTCCGCGAGGTCTTCCGCTCCTGGCAGGAGGGCACGGTCATCCGTTCCTGGCTGCTGGACCTCGCCGTGAACGCCCTCGACGAGGACCCGCACCTGGACAAGCTGCGCGGTTACGCCGAGGACTCCGGCGAGGGCCGCTGGACTGTGGAGGCGGCCATCGACAACGCGGTGCCGCTGCCCGCGATCACGGCCTCCCTGTTCGCCCGGTTCGCCTCCCGGCAGGACGACTCGCCGCAGATGAAGATGATCGCGGCGCTGCGCAACCAGTTCGGCGGCCACGCCGTCGAGTCGTCGAAGAAGGTCTGACCTCGTGGGGGACCTTCTCCTGGTCCGCCACGGCGAGACCGAGTGGAGCCTGACGGGACAGCACACCGGCTTCACCGACCTGCCCCTCACCACCCACGGTGAGGAGCAGGCCAAGTCCCTGGCTCCGCTTGTGTCCGGGCGGCCCTTCGCGCTGGCTCTCACCAGCCCGCTGCGGCGGGCCGTCCGCACGGCGGAACTCGCGGGCGTCCTCGGCGCCGTACCGGATCAGGATCTGCACGAGTGGGACTACGGGGCGTACGAGGGTGTCACCACGGTCGACATCCACCGCACCCGCCCCGGCTGGGACCTGTGGACCGACGGCGTCCCGCCCGGCGACAGCCGTGGTGAGTCGCCGGACGAGGTAGGGGCGCGAGCGGACCGGGTACTGGCCCGGGTGGTTCCCGCGCTGGACGCCGGCGACGTCGTCCTGGTCGCCCACGCCCACTTCCTGCGCGTGCTGACAGCTCGCCGCCTGGGCCTGCCGCCGTCGCAGGGGCGGCTGTTCCAGCTGGCGACCGGCACGCTCAGCCGGTTGTCGACGGAGCACGGGCGACCGGTGCTCGCGGAGTGGAACGTGCGGGCGTAAAGGCGCGGTTGACAGTTCGGGATCAGCCCGCCAGAGTCGCGGCCGATGGAGATCAACGATCTGACACCGGCGGAGCGGCGCGTCTGGCGGGCTTTCCCGTCCGGGGAGCCCGTCGACTTCCGCGAGGCGGCGGACGAGGACGCGGCGGACGGGGGCAGCTGGGGAGCCCACCGCACCCTGCGTGCCTCGGTGCTGCGTGCCCTCCTGGTCGACGGCTCGCGACAGCCCGGCCGGATACCGGCGCTGAAGGTGGCGGGCGCCCGCATAGTCGGGGAGCTCGACCTGCGGTACGGCACCACGGACCAGGCCGTACGGCTCAGCCAGTGCTCCTTCGACACTGCCCCGCATCTGTACGGGGCCGGGCTGCGGCAGCTCAACCTGAGCCGATCCTGTCTGCCCGGCCTCACCGCGGCCACCCTCAGCACCCAAGGCGTCCTGCGGCTGACCGGCTGCCGGTTCCTGGGACCGGTGCGACTGGGAGGAGCCCAGATCGGCGGAGCACTGTTCATGGAGGAGGCCCGGTTCACCGCGCCGGACCCCACCGAGCCGGCGCTCCAGCTCAACCACGCCGCGATCGGCGAGGACATCGTCGCCGTGGGGATCACCGTGCAGGGCGAACTCCGGCTCGACGGCGCGACGGTGGCCGGGTCCGTCAACATCGACGACGCGGTCCTGAACCATGCCGGGCACACGGCGCTGCAGGCGGAGAAACTGTCGGTGGGAGCCGACTTCCGCGGCATGCGCCTGACGGCACGCGGCCTGGTGGAACTGCGCGGCGCGCGCATCCCCGGTCAGCTGAACCTCGCCTACGCGCGACTGGCCAACGCCGGCGGCATGGCCCTGCGGCTCAGCAGCAGCGTCATCGGCGAACTGTGGCTGCGCGAAGCCGCCCCGGTGCAGGGTTCGCTCAATCTCCGCCGGGCGCAGGTGGACATGGTGCACATCGCTCCGGAGACCTGGCCGGACTCCGTCCTGCTCGACGGACTCACCTACGGGGTGCTGGCCCCACGCGAACCCGTCCAGCGGCGCCTGCCCGTGCTGGAGCGGGACGGCGACGGCTATGTCCCCTTCTCCTACGAGCAGTTGACCGCCGCCTACCGGCGCACCGGTGACGACCACGCCGCCCGGCTCGTGCAGCTCGCCAAGCAGCGCCGCCACCGCCGCACCCTGCCCTGGTACGGCCGGCTGTGGGGCCTGGTCCAGGACGTCACCGTAGGCTACGGCTTCCGTCCGCTGCGGGCCGCCGTGTGGCTTCTGTCGCTGCTCGCGGTCGGCTCGGCCGTCTTCGCCCTGCATCACCCCGCACCGCTGAAGCCGGGTGAGGCGCCGCCGTTCCAGCCGGTGTTCTACACCCTCGACCTGCTCCTGCCGGTGCTCTCCTTCGGGCAGGAGAGCGCCTACGCCCCCTCGGGCTGGTACCAGGCGCTGTCCTATGCCCTGGTGCTCGCCGGCTGGTTGCTGGCCACCACCGTGGTCACCGGCGTGACCCGCGCCGTCAGCCGCCAGTGAGGGCGTGTGCCGTGTGCTGCGCGGCCAGCCGCACCGGCGCGTTGGCCGCGCCGTAGCCCTGGTAGCCGCCGTCGCGCTGGACCAGTTCGAAGAAGACGTGGCCGACGGTGCGCGTGTAGCAGTGGCGGAACTCGCCGCCGTGCGCGTCGCGGTCGTAGAGGATGCCGAGGTCGCGGTAGGCGGCCAGGTCCTCCTCGGGCAGGTCGAAGCGGGCGGCCAGGTCGTCGTGGTAGTTCGCGGGCACCGGCAGCAGCCGGCCGCCCGCCGCGCGGAAGCGGCGCGCCGCGGCGACCACGTCGTCGCAGGCCAGCGCGATGTGCCGGGCGTGCGCGGTGGCATCGCCGGGGGCCGCGCCCACGGTGAGGGCGAGGCGGACACCGCCGTCGGCGGTGGCGACGGCGCGGCTGCGCATCAGGCCGTAGGGGTCGGCCAGGTCCACGCTCTCCTGGGCGTCCAGGCCGAGGACGGAGCGGTGGAAGAGGGCGGCCTCGTCGAAGTGGTGCCAGGGCTGGGTGAGCGCGAGGTGGTCGACGGCGCGGATGCCGGTGTCCCGTGAGGCCGGAGCGAGGTCGGCGAAGTCGGCGCGCCAGTCGGGGAGTTCGGGGGATCGTCCGGTCGCGCAGAAGAACAGTTCCGTGCCGTCGGGTGCGGCCACCGCGTCCAGCGGCGCGTCCTCGGGGGCGCGGCGGCGGGGCAGCACGGGGGCGAGCAGGGCCTCGGCGCGGCGGGCGGCGCCGGCCGGGTCGGGTGAGGTGAGGCCGATCGCGGCGAGCCGGGTGCCGTCGCGGCGGGCGGCCTGGCCGGTGTTGAGCAGGATCCGGGCCTCACCCTGCTCCCACAGGTCGACCGGCTTGCCCCGGTGCCGGGCGGTGCGGGTGAAGCCGAGCGCGCCGAGCACCGCGGCGGCGGGCGCGGGGTCGGGGGTGAGGAGTTCGGCGAAGGCGACACCGGTGGGGACGACGGGCGCGGGCAGCGAGCCGGCGCCCGTCTCCTCCTGGAGGACCAGCAACGAGCGGCGGCCGTCGACGGCGGTGGGGCCGGGGTCGGCCTGCCGGAAGACGTCGTTGAACACCTCCAGGGACAGCGGGCCCGCGTACCCGGTGCGCAGCACGTGCCGGACCAGGCCGGCGACGTCGAAGGCGCCCTGGCCGGGGAAGCAGCGGTGGTGGCGGCTCCACTGCAGGACGTCCATGGCCGGGCGGGGCGCGTCGGCGAGCTGGAGGAAGAAGATCCTCTCCCCCGGGATGTCCTCGATGCCCTTCGGGTCGGAGCCGCGCGAGAGGATGTGGAAGCTGTCCAGGCAGGTGCCGAGCGCCGGGTGGTCCGCCGCCTCGACGATCCGCCAGGCGTGGTCGTACGTCGACACGTGCCGTCCCCAGGCGAGCGCCTCGTAGGCGACGCGGACGCCGTGGTCCTGGGCGAGGTCGGCGAGCTGGGCGAGCTGGGCGGCGGCGAGGGCGTCGTCGTCGACGGCGAGCGGGTGGACGCTGGAGCAGACGAGGACGGTCCCGGCGCCGAGCCGGCGCATCAGCTCGAACTTGTGCCGGGCGCGGCGCAGGGCGCGCGTGAACTCCTCCTCGGGCAGCGCCTCGATGTCCCGCATCGGCTGGTAGAGGTCGATGCTCAGCCCGAGGTCGGCGCAGCGGGCGCGGATCTCCTCGGGGGTGAGGGGGCTCGCGAGCAGGTCGTTCTCGAAGATCTCGACGCCGTCGAAGCCGGCCCGGGCGGCGGCGGTGAGCTTCTCGGTGAGGGAGCCGCTCAGGCAGACGGTGGCGATACAGGTGCGCATCGGTGGCCTCACGGGGTCGTGGTGGTGGCGGCGCCGGTCAGCGCGGCGAGGTCGGCGAGCATCGCCGCACTGCCGGGTTCCCGCCCGGTGAACAGGCGGAACGCGTCGGCGGCCTGGAAGGCGGCCATGCCGCCGCCGTCGAGGGTGGCGCAGCCGATCGCCCGCGCGGTGCGCAGCAGCTCGGTCTGCAGGGGGCGGTAGACCACCTCGGCGACCCACAGGCCGGGGTGCAGCAGTTCGGCGGCGAGCGGCAGGCCGGGATGTGCGGCCATGCCGGTGGGGGTGGCGTGGATGACGCCGTCCGCGCCGGTGAGCAGCGCGGGCAGTTCGTCGGGGCCGGCGGCGGCCGCACGGCCGGCGCCGAAGTGCCCGGCGAGGGACGCGGCGAGGGCGGCGGCGCGCTCCGGCCGGGCGTCGACGAGGGTGATCCGTCCGGCGCCGAGGGTGAGCGCGGCGTGCGCGACGGCCGCGCCGGCGCCGCCCGCGCCGAGCTGCACGACCCGCTCCAGCGGGGCGTCGGGCAGGCCACGGGCGAAGGAGGCGGCGAAGCCGGTGACGTCGGTGTTGTGGCCGACGGCCCGGCCGCCGTCGAAGACGACGGTGTTGACCGCGCCGAGCGCCTCGGCCTGCGGGTCCAGGGCGTCGAGGTGGGGAATCACCAGCTGCTTGCAGGGGTGGGTGATGTTGAGCCCGTCGTAGCCGAGGTCGCGGGCGGAGCGCACCAGGCCGCCGACCGCCTCGGGCCCCAGTCCCAGCGTGTCGAGATCGAGGAGCCGGTACAGGTAGCGCAGGCCCTGACGGTCCGCCTCCCGCTGGTGCAGCGCCGGGCAGAGCGACGGGCCGATGCCGGAACCGATCAGTCCGACGAGAAAGGAGTCACCGGGCACTGCTGACCTCCGGAGGGAAAGCACGAGAAGCTAATGTACGAACCAGTACGTTAGCTATATCAGCCGAGCGCCCCCGCGAAAAGCCCCGACCCAGAGCCCACCCGCCGCCTTCTACAATCTGCGGCACTGGCCCAACGCACCGGGGGAAGCCCATGACCAGCGTCGACGAACCGGCACGCACCGGCGGACGCACCCGCGACGCCGCCCGCACCCGGGCCGAGATCCTCGATGTGGCGACCCAGGAGTTCGCCCGGGCCGGCTACGACGGGGCCCGCGTCGACGAGATCGCCGCCCGCACCCGCACCACCAAGCGGATGATCTACTACTACTTCGGCGGCAAGGAGCAGCTGTTCACGGCCGTGCTGGAGCGGGCGTACGCGGTGATCCGAGAGGCCGAGCAGCAGCTCGACGTCGAGCATCTCGACCCGGTCGCGGCCATCCGGCGGCTGGCGGAGCTGACGTTCGACCACCACGAGCAGCACCCGGACTTCATCCGGCTGGTCAGCATCGAGAACATCCACGAGGCCGGGCACATCGCGGCCTCGCAGAAGCTCGGCCGAATCGGCTCACCGGCGCTGGACGTCATCCGCCGCATCCTGGCCGGCGGCCGGCGCTCGGGCCTGTTCACGGCCGACGTCGACGCCGTCGACCTGCACGCGATGATCAGCGCGTTCTGCTTCTTCCGGGTCTCCAACCGGCACACGTTCGGGGCGCTGTTCGACCGCGATCTGCTCGACCCGGCGGAGCGGGAGCGCTACCGGACCATGCTGGGCGACATGGTGATCGCGTACCTGACGGCGGAGCGCGCCGGCGACTGAGTCCGCGGGCCGCTGCGGCGACGCCGGCTCTTGACAGCGGGGAAACACGGGCGCAACATCGCTTGCCATCGCGACTAACTATCCAGTGGGTTAATTAGCCGCAGATCCGGCTCCCCACGCGCTCCCCCGTTGTCCCGCGTTGCCCCCGTTGTCCCGTGTTGCCACGCGTTGTTCCGCGTTGCCCCGCGTTGTTCCGCGTTGTCTCGCGGTTTCCGCTCACCCCGTTCCGTTCCGCCTACGGTGGAGTCCCCCCGAAGGAGCACGCCGTGTCCGTCCCCGCCGCACCGCACGACGCCACCGCCCCGCCCGGCCAGGCCAGGAAGGCGGCGGCCGCCGCCTGGATCGGCAGTGCCCTCGAATACTTCGACTTCTTCATCTACGGCAGTGCGGCCGCGCTGATCTTCCCGCGGGTCTTCTTCGACTCCTCCGACCCGGCGACCGCGACCCTGCTCTCGCTCGCCACGTTCGGTGTCGCCTACGCCGCCCGTCCGATCGGCGCGCTCTTCCTCGGCCACATCGGCGACCGGCTGGGCCGTAAGAAGATCATGGTGTTCACGCTGATCTTGATGGGCGTCTCGACGTTCCTGATCGGCTGTCTGCCCACCCGGGCCCAGGTCGGCGGCCTCGCCCCGGTGCTGCTGGTGGCCTGCCGCGTGCTCCAGGGCCTCTCGGCCGCCGGTGAGCAGGCCAGCGCCAGTTCGATGACGCTGGAGCACGCGCCGCCGGGCCGGCGCGGGTTCTTCACCAGCTTCACCCTCAGCGGCACCCAGGGCGGCCAGCTCATCGCCACGCTCGTCTTCCTGCCGATCGCCGCGCTGCCCGAGGACCAGTTGCTGTCGTGGGGCTGGCGGGTGCCGTTCTGGCTGAGCATCGTCGTCGCGGTGGTCGGCTACCTGGTGCGCCGCCGGCTGGCGGAGACGCCGGCGTTCACCCGGCAGGCGGCGAGTGAGGGCGTGGTGAAGCTGCCGCTGGCGGTCCTCGTGCGCGAGCACTGGGCGGACGTCCTGCGGGTGATCGCGGGCGCGCTGATCGCCTCCGTCAGCACGATCTTCACGGTGTGGGCGCTGGCGTACGCCACCAGCGACGCGGTGGGGATGAACCGCTCCGGGATGCTGTGGGTGGGTGCGCTCGCCAACCTGGTGGCGCTCGCCGCGATCCCGCTGTGGGCGCGGCTGTCGGACCGGATCGGCCGCCGGCCGGTGTACCTGATCGGCGCGGTGGGCAGCGCGGTGACGATGGCGCTGTACCTGTGGGCGATCTCGACCGACTCCTACCCGCTGACGCTGGTGTCCGGCGTCCTCGCGTTCGGGGTCGTCTACAGCGCCGCCAACGGGGTGTGGCCCGCGTTCTACGGCGAGATGTTCTCCACCCGGGTGCGGCTGTCCGGCATGGCCGTCGGCACCCAGACCGGGTTCGCCATCGCCGGTTTCGCGGTGACGTTCGCCGCGCGGATCGCCGGGCCGGGCGGGGACGACTGGGCGGCGGTGGCACTGTTCACGGCGGCGCTGTGCGTGCCGCCGGTGATCGCCGCGCTGTCGGCGCGTGAGACGCACCGGGTGCCGACGGAACTGCTCGGCGAGCGGCCGCTGTCCCGGGCGGCCCAGCAGGAGACGGTGACGGCCTGACCCCCGATGCCCGCTGGGCCCCGGAGCCGTACCGACGGCGACCGGGGCCCGGCACCGTGCGGAGGGGGGCGTGCTACCGCCGCGGGTGCCGTGGGGCGGCGCTACGGCCGCGGATGCCGTGGCTCGTACAGCCCGATCTCGCCGCCGCCCGGCAGCCGGAACCCGGTGAGACGGCCCCAGGGCGCCTGCACCACGGGGCTGAAGTCGACGCCTTTGCCGGCGAGTTCGGCGATGGTCGCGGTCAGGTCGTCGCACATCAGCATCAGCTCGTGCGACGGTTCGCCGTCCGCCGGATGACAGGCCACCTCCGCGGGCGGCATCCGGAAGATCAGCCAGCCGCTGCCGGCGTCGACGTGCGGCCACCCCAGCACGTCCCGGAGAAAGGCCCGGTCGGCTTCCGCGTCCCGGCTGTACAGCACCACGTGCGCCCCATTGATCACCTCTGGGAGGCTAGCGCCTGCCCTGGAGGATCGGCCCGATGACGCGCGGCCCGAACGGCACGCTCAGCCCGCCTCCGGCCGCCCTCGGGCTCACTCGCCCGTGATCTCGACGGTGGGGTGCGCGGACAGTGCGCGCAGGAAGTCGTGCGCGTCGAAGACCGCACCGGCGGAGGCGACCCCGGCCCTGCGGGTCCGTCCCGTCAGGATGCGGTCGACCGCCTCCACGACGAGCGGCGCGGTGACGGCGTAGATGTCCCGCCCCCTCGCCACGGCGCGCCGCTCACGACCGCCGGAGCGCACGACGACGTCGACGAGGAAGGTCTGTGCCGACCGCCCCCGCTCGTCCGTCGGCGCCGGGGCGGGCGCGTCGGGGTCCACGACGTCCCGGGCCGCCTCGACCGTCATGTAGGTGCGCACCTCGGGGATGGAAAGGTGGCTGGGGAGGGTGATGACGTCCGCCATCGTGAACTCGCCGATGACCGCGCGGGGACCGGTCGGTGCGGGGAACGCCCACTCGAGGGTCGGCGGATCGTCATGGCGGTGCTCCAGCCGCCCGTTCGTGTACACGATGCGTGCGCTGCCCCGCCGCTGCCGGGACACCGCGCTCGACGCACGCGTACCGGCCGTGGGGTGCCAGCTGTTCAGCGCGTACGCGATGTGCGCCTCGTCCGCCGCCGTCCAGTCGCCCATCGCCGCGGTGGCCAGCAGGTCGCCGAAGCCGCCGTAGAAGGCCATCGCCGGGACGATCACCGCGCCCGCGGCCCGCGCGCGGTCGGTGAAGTGCGTGAAGGTGTCGGCGTTGGCCTCGATCTCGGCTGCCACGTCCACGTAGGGAATCCCGGCACGCAGAGCCGCCTCGATCAGCGGAGCGGCGGTCGCGGCGAACGGCCCGGCGCAGTTGATCACGGCCGCCGCGCCGGCCAGGGCACGGTCGAGGGCGGCCGCGTCGTCGACCGGCGCCGGCCGGACCTCGAGCCCCGGATGGGCGGCCGCCCGCAGCTTCCCGGCGTCGCGGCCGCAGAGGACGGGGACGAATCCGCGGTCCAGCAACTCGGCCACCACGAACCGGCCGGTGTGCCCGTACGCCCCGTACACGGCCACCCTCTGCCCCGCTGCCATGACGCTCTCCTCCGCTTGAACGGTCAACTGTGCTCATCCTGTCGGCCGCCGTGCACCCCTCGCGAGTGTCGGGAACGACATCACCCGTACAGTTCCGGACATGGATCCGAGGGCGGGAACGGTCGCACTGGCGGTGACCGACGGCATGTTGCACTTCGAACTGTCCGTGGCGTACGAGGTGTTCGGCTCCGCTCCGGCCACGGTGCCCGGGCCCTGGTACGACGTGGCCGTCTGCGGCCCGGCCGCCGTACGGGTCGGCCGCTTCCTGCTGGAGCCCGACCACGGCCTCGACCGGCTGGCCCACGCGGACACGGTGATCGTCCCCGGGTGGGCCGACGTCGACGTGAGTCCGCCCGCCGGCCTCGTGCGTGCGGTGCGCGCGGCGCACGCGGCGGGAGCACGCGTCGCCTCGCTGTGCACGGGAGCGTTCGTGCTGGCCGCGGCCGGGCTGCTGGACGGCAGGCGCGCGACCACGCACTGGGCGCACACCGCCGCGCTGGCCGCCCGCCATCCGGCGGTCGAGGTCGATCCGGACGTGCTGTACGTCGACAACGGCAGCGTGCTCACCTCCGCCGGCAAGGCCGCCGCGCTGGACCTCTGCCTCCACCTCGTCCGCCTCGACCACGGTTCGTCGGTCGCCAACGCGGTGGCCCGGCGCCTGGTCGTGCCGCCGCACCGCGAGGGCGGCCAGGCTCAGTTCGTGACCACGCCGGTCCCGGCACCGGGCCGTCATCCGCTCGCCGGTCTCCTGCCCTGGGCGCTGGAGAACCTGGACCGTCCGCTGACCGTCGAGGACCTGGCCCGCAAGGCGCGGATGAGCTCACGCCATCTCGGCCGCCACTTCCGGTCGCTGACGGGGTCCACCCCGCTGCAATGGCTGCTGACCCAGCGGATCCGCCTCGCGCAGGAGCTGCTGGAGACCACCGACGGCACGGTCGACGCCATCGCGGCGGCCACCGGCATGGGCACCGCCACAACGCTGCGCCGGCACTTCAGCCACCGGGTCGGCGTGCCCCCGGACACCTACCGCCGCACCTTCCGCCGCCGCAGCGGCTCCCCGTCCGCCCCGCGCTGAACTGATCCGGCACCGGCGCTCGAAACTGGTGGCCACCGCGGCCTGGCGGCGCAAGCGGCTGCTGCTGACCGCGATGGCCGGCTTCGCCCACACCGTGACCGCCGTCTCCGCGAACCACCCGCTCACCCTGGCGGCCCGGTTCCTCGCCGGTGTGGCGGCCGGGCTCGCCTAGGCCCTGCTCGCCGGATACGCCCGCACCCTGGCGCCACCGCGCTGCGCGGCCGGGCGGTCGCGGTGGTGACGACCGGCATCGTCACGCTGGTCTTCGTGCTCGCGCACGCCGTGCTGTACGCCTACATCGCCGCGTTCCTCGACCGGTCCGGCATGGGCGGCTCGGCCGGCGCGGGGCTGCTGGTGTTCGGCGCGGCGTCCCTGGTGAGCATCCGGTACGTCGGCGCCCGCGTCGACCGCCGGCTGCGCGTGCTCAGCGTGGCGGCCACGCTGCTGGTCGCCGGGCCGCGGCCGCGCTGAGCCTCTTCGCCGACGTCCCGACGCTGGTGTACGTCGCGGCCGGGCTGTGGGGCCTCGGCTGGGGCGGTGTGCCGACGCTGCCGCAAACCGCCGCGGCGGAGGCGGGCGGGACGCGTGCCGACGCCGCGCAGGCGGTGTTGGTCACGCTGTGGAACGCGGCGATGGCGGCCGGCGGTGTCCTCGGCGGCCTGCTGCTCGACCGGTTCGGCGCGGACGCCTTCCCCTGGACGGTGCTCACGCTGATGGCGCCGGTGCCGGCGGTGGCGGCGGGAGCGCGCCGGCACGGTTTCCCTGCCGGCTGACACCGCCGCCTACCGGGGTGCCGCCGCGGCATCCAGCAGGGGGCCCAACTCCTCCACGACCGTGTGCAGCGCGCGGGTGTCGCGTTCGCTGCGGGCGAGGAGGATGGCCCCCTCCAGCGCGCTGATCATCAGCGTGGCCAGGGAGCGGGCCCGGTCCGCGGGCACGCCCATGCCGGCCAGCGCCTCCGCCACCGCGCTGGTCCAGGTGGCGAACGCCCCGGCCGTGGCCTCGCGGGTCGTCGTTCCGGACGCCGAGCAGTCGACGGTGGCCGCGGCGACCGGGCATCCCGTGGCGAAGCCCCCGCTCTCGTACTCGTCGATCCACTGGCGCGCCATCGCCGCGAACAGCCCGCTGGGCGTGGGGTCGTCGAGCCGCGCGAGGAAGCGGGGCACGCGCCGGGCAGCGTACCGGCCGGCCCAGCCGACGGCCTCGTTGACGAGCTGTTCCTTGCCGCCGGGGAAGTAGTGCTGGAGCGAGCCGCGGGGCGCCTCGGCGTGCGCGGCGACGTCGCGCATCCCGGTCGCGCCCACGCCGTCGCGCCGGATGAGCTGGGCCGCGCTGAAGACCATCCGCTCCCGTGGTCCCGGTCCGGACCCCGTCATCTCCGACCTCCTGAAACCGTTCGCCGAGCCTGCGCCCAGGGTAGGGCCGGACGGCCGGCTATGACGACGGTCATGGAGGAGCGCTACTATGACGGCTGTCATAGCGAGTGCGGAGGAGGGCGGACGCATGCACGTCGGCTTCATCGGTCTCGGCGTCATGGGGCAGCCGATGGCGCTGCGTCTGGCCGCCGCCGGAACCCCGCTGACCGTGTGGAACCGCACGCCGGCCCGCGCCGAACCGCTGCGCGCGGCCGGCGCCACGGTGGCCGCCGACGCCGCCGAGGTGTTCGCCGGGGCCGACGCCGTGCTGCTGATGCTGGCCGACGAGACGGCCGTCGACGCCGTACTCGCCCGTCACAGCGGTGACTTCGCCGCGCGGGTGGCCGGACGGACGGTCGTCCACATGGGCACCACCTCCGCCGCGTACTCCCGCGCCCTGGAGGCGGAGGTGCGCGCGGCGGGCGGGCGGTACGTCGAGGCCCCCGTCTCCGGATCGCGGGTGCCGGCCGAGCAGGGCCGGCTGGTGGCGCTGCTGGCGGGCGAGGAGGATGCGGTGTCCGCCGTACGTCCGCTGCTGGCGCCGATGTGCCACCGGACGTTCGTGTGCGGTGCCGCCCCGAACGCGCTGCTGATGAAGCTGGCCGTGAACCTCTTCCTGATCACCCAGGTGACCGGACTGACCGAGGCGTTCCACTTCGCCGCGCGGCACGGGCTGGACCACGCTCTGTTCCTCGACGTACTGGACGCCGGGCCCATGGCCAGCGCGGTGTCCCGGATGAAGGCGCCCAAGCTGCTGGCCGGGGACTTCGCGGTGCAGGCGGCCGCGCTGGACGTCCTGAAGAACAACCGGCTGATCGCCGAGGCCGCCCGCACCCGAGGGCTCGCCTCACCGCTCCTCGACGCCTGCCACGCACTGTTCGAGGAGACGGTGGCCCTCGGGCACGGCGGCGCCGACATGATCGCCGTCCTGCGCGCGATCGAGGCGCGGACGGAGGCACCGGCCGAGGCGTCGAGCGACGCGATGATGGACGCGCCGACCGTTACCGCTACCGAGGCGCGGACCGTAGCGCCGGCCGAGGCGCAGAACAAGGCGCCGGCCGAAGGCTGATCAGCCGGCGCCGTCAGCCGTCGTTGGCGCCCTTGGGGATGCCGTACGCCCGCTCCACCGGCAGCCGCAGGACCAGGCGGCGGTCGCGGACCATCGCGGCACGGTAGTCGTCCCAGTCGGGATGCTCGCCCGCGACGGCGCGGTAGAGACGGACCAGTTCCTCCACGGTCTCGTCGTGCGGGTCCTGCGCCACCGGCGTCAGCTCGGCGGTCGCCTCGACGACCGTGTAGGCCCAGCGGTCGGCGCTGGTGACGTGGTACGACGCGCGCGGGTCCCGGCGCAGGTTGCGCGTCTTGGCGCGGTCGTCGGTCAGCGAGATCCGGACGACCCGCTCGTCGGGGTCGTAGTGGTGGCTGACGTTCGACAGTTGCGGACGTCCGTCGCGCTTGAGGGTGACCAGCACCCCTCCGCGCTGCTCGGAGAGGAGGGCGAGCAGCGCGTCCTGTGTCGTGTCGTGTGTCATGTGGGGTCAACTCGCCGGAGGCGCGACGCATTCCCACCGAGTAGACACTGTCTACGCCCTGCTGGTAGACACTGTCCATGACCACTGATCCCGAACCGGCCGATCTGCGGACCCGTCTCGTCGACGTCGGTGTGGACCTGGTCGCCCGCGAGGGCGTCCAGGCGCTGACCCTGCGGGAGATCGCCCGGCGCGCCGGCGTCTCGCACGGGGCGCCGCGCCGCTGGTTCCCCACCCATCTGGAGCTGCTGTCCGCCATCGCCCGCCGCGGCTTCGGCGAGCTGGCGGCCCACGTCGCGGCGCTGGACACCGGGGGCTCCGCGCGCTCCCGCGTGGAGCAACTCGCCCGCGTCTACCTGGACTTCGCCCGGGAGCAGCCCGGCATGTACGAGCTGATGTTCCGTCACGACCTGCTGGAGAGCGGGCATCTGGGGCTCCGGGAGACCAGTCTGCCGCTGTTCGGCGTGCTCGTGGACCTGGTGGGCCGGGCCCGGCCGGACGCCGACGCGCGCACGGCCGCGGCCGCGCTGTGGGCGAATCTGCACGGCATCGCCCAGCTGTGGCGCTGGGGCAGCCTCCCCCTGGCCGTCGGCAGCGAGGACGTCACCCCGCTGCTCAGCCACGCACTCGACGCCCACCTCGGCTCCGGGACGGCCCGGTGAAGCGGCGGGCCGCCCTCGTGTGCAGCGTCGCGGGCGCGGTGATCGTCGCCCTGGACGGCACGGTCCTCACCGTCGTGCAGCCCGCCCTCGGCGCGGACCTGCACGCGTCGGCCGGCCAGGTCCAGTGGACCAGCACCGGCTACCTCATCGCGGTGGCCGGCCTGCTGGTGCTCGCCGGACGGCTCGCCGACCTGTACGGGCACCGGCGCGTCTTCGCCGTCGGCATGCTCGGCTTCGGCGCGGCCTCGGCGGCGATCACGGTGGCCCCCGGCGTGGGCTGGGTGGTCGGGCTGAGGATCGTCCAGGGCGTCTTCGGGGCCCTCCTGCAGCCGGCCACGCTCGGCATGCTGCGCGCCGCCTACCCGCCGGACCGGCTGCGCGGGCCGCTCGCCGTGCGCACGGCGGCCATCGGCCTGGCGGCAGCGGCGGGACCGCTGGTCGGCGGGGCGCTGACGACGGCGGTGGGCTGGCGGGCGGTGTTCCTCGTCAACGTCGTACCGGCGGCGGTGTTCGCGCTCCCGGCCCTGGCCGGCCGAGAAGCGGACGCACCCCGCCGCGAGCACCCGGCGCCCCGCCTCGACCTGCCAGGGGCCGCGCTGCTCGCGCTCTGTCTGGCCGGTTCGGTGGACGCCCTCGTCGCGCTCCCTTCCGGGTGGACACCGGCGCGTGGGCTGGAGCTCGCGGCGGCGGCGGGCGCGGCGGTGGCCTTCGTACGCCATGAGCGTCGTACCCCCGCGCCGCTGGTGCCCGCCGACGCGGTCCGCGCACCCGGTGTCCGCGCCGCGCTGGGGATGCTGGTGGCCGCGTCGGCGGCCCTCCAGGGCGCTCTGTTCACGTGCGTCTACGTCCTCCAGCGCGGCCTCGGCCTGGATCCGCTGCACTGCGCGCTGACCGCCCTGCCGCTGGCCGCGCTGATGATCCTGGCCGCGCCCGGGTGCGCCGTGGCGCTGCGCCGGGCCGGTGCCCGCCGCACGACCGCCGCCGCGCTGACCGCGCTCGCGCTCGGTCTGCTGGTTCTCGCCCGCGCTTCTGGCCCGCTCGCCTTCGGTGCCGGGTTCGCGCTGCTCGGCGCGGGTTTCGGCACGGTGATGGTGGCGGCCACGCACGTCGTCGTACGGCAGGCGGCCGCGCGGTCGGCGGGGGTGGCGGGCGGCCTTCAGCAGACGGCGCTGAACATCGGGCCGGTCCTGGGCGTGGCCACCGCGACCACCCTGTGGTCGGTGGCCGGACCGCGGGTGCCGCTGCTCGTCCTGGCCGCGGTGGCGGCGGTCACCGCGGTGGCGGCGCGGGCGCTGCCGGGGCGGGACGCCGGGCCGGGGGCGGCGGCGACAAAGGGAGCAACGGGGGTGGAGGCGGCAACGGCGGCGGAGGCGGCGGGAGCACCTGCGGCGGCGGAGGCGACGGAGGTGGCGGGGGCGACGGAGGTGGCGGGGGCGGTGGAAGTGGCCGGGACGCATCCCGCCTCTTCCGGCCCGCGGTGACGTCTGACGGCCGGCCGGCGGGGTATGCCGGTGGAGGGACCTTTGCGACGAAGGACACGCGATGGCACTGCTGCGGCAAGAGGTCGAACCGGGTGAGGCCGGGCTGGACGCGAAGGCGCTGGAACGGCTCGACCAGCGGGTCGCCCGCCTCGTCGAGGAGGGCCGGCTGCCCGGGTTCCTGATCTGCGTCGCGCGCGCGGGGCGCGTCGCGCACCTCACCTGCCACGGTCTGCGCGACCTCGCCGCCGAGGCCCCCGTCGAGCCGGACACGCTGTGGCGGATCTACTCCATGACCAAGCCGGTCACCGCCGTCGCCGCGCTGCTGCTGGTGGAGGAGGGCCGGCTGGCGCTCGACGACCCGCTGGAGCGGTATCTGCCCGTGTTCGCCGCACCGCGCGTGTACGTCGGCGGCGAGGGCCCGGACGTGCGGACCCGGCCGGCCGCGGCTCCCCTCCTGATCCGCCACCTGATGACCCACACCGCCGGTCTGACCTTCGGCTTCTACCACACGCACCCGGTGGACGCCCTCTACCGGGCGGCGGGTCTGGAGTCGTCGGTCCGGCCGGGCTCCGACCTCGCCGAGACGATCGAGGTGTACGCGAGCCTGCCGCTGCAGTTCGACCCGGGCACGCAGTGGAACTACTCGGTGGCCTCCAACGTGCTCGGCCGGGTGATCGAGGTGGTCTCCGGTCAGCCGCTCGACGCGTTCTTCGCCGAGCGGATCTTCCGCCCGCTCGGCATGACCGACACCGGCTTCCACGTGACCGGCGAACAGGCCCCGCGACTGGCGGAGTTGTACGGCGACGCGGACGACGGCGGCATCACGCCGATCCCGGGACTGCCGGTGCGCGGACGGCCCCGGTTCCTGTCCGGCAGCGGCGGCCTGGTGACGTCGGCGCCCGACTGGCACCGCTTCATGGAGATGCTGCGCCGCCACGGCGAACTCGACGGCGTACGTCTGCTCGCGCCTCGGACGGCGGCGGAGATGACCCGCAACCAGCTGCCGGGCGGCGCCGACCTGAGGTCCTTCGGCAGCCGCCCGGCGCACGACGAACCCGGCAACGACGGCGTCGGGTTCGGCCTCGGCGTGTCCGTCGTCGTCGACCCCGCCCGCACCCTGGCACCGGCCGGACCCGGCACCTACGGCTGGAGCGGGGTGGCGACGACGACGTTCTGGGTGGATCCGGGCCGGGAGCTGACCGTGCAGTTCCTGACCCAGCTGCGGCCCAGGCGGTCGCTGCGGCTGTTCCCGGAGCTGAGACGGCTCGTCCACGAGGCGGTCGCCGACTGAGCCGGGCCCGGGTCGGTCAGGACCAGTGGGCCACCGCGTCCAGGTGCGGCAGGTGGTGGTCCATCCGCTCCCGCTTGGTGCGCAGATAGGTGATGTTGTTCTCGCACGGCGGGATCAGCAGCGGCACCTGCTCGGCGACGCCGATGCCGTGCGCCACCAGCGCCTCGCGTTTGAGCGGGTTGTTGGACATCAGCCGCACCGAGTCCACGCCCAGGTCGCGCAGCATCCCGGCGGCCACGCCGTAGTCGCGGGCGTCCACCGGCAGCCCCAGCGCCAGGTTGGCCTCGACGGTGTCCAGGCCCTCCGCCTGCAACGCCATCGCCCGCAGTTTGGCCAGCAGTCCGATGCCCCGGCCCTCGTGACCCCGCAGATACAGCACGACACCGCTGCCCTCGGCGACGACCGCGCGCAGCGCCGCGGCCAGCTGGTCGCCGCACTCGCAGTGCCGGGAGCCGAACGCGTCCCCGGTGAGGCACTCCGAGTGCAGCCGGGTCAGGACGTTCTGTGTGCCGAGATCGCCGTGCACGAGCGCGACCTGCTCCTCGCCACGGTCGTGGTCCAGGAAACCGATCGCCTGGAACACGCCGTACGCCGTCGGCAGGGGGGCGTTCACGACGCGTTCCACACCCGTGCGCCGGTCCTGCTTCTCGCCGAGGACGCCGAGGGGCGCCGTGCTGTTCTCTGTCATGATCTGATTCCTCAGCTCTGTACGAAAGGCCGTGAAAACATGAGTGGTTCGGGCTCGGTGACGGCGGGAGACGGTCCGGTGCCGGCGGGTCACGGTCTGCTGCCCGCCGACACCACGGAAGACGTACGGGCGCGGGCGGCGGACGGTTCAGCACGGGTCGCCGTCCTTCCCGTCGGCAGCCACGAGCAGCACGGCCCGTACCTTCCGCTGGCGACGGACACCCTCGTCGCCTGTGCGATCGCCCGGGAGCTCGCCGCCGCGTACCCGGTGCAGCTCCTGCCGCCGGTGACGATCTCCTGCTCGCACGAGCACGCCGGGTGGCCGGGCACCGTCAGCATCTCCGCGGTGACCCTGCACGCGGTGGTCCGGGACATCGCCGCCTCGCTGCGCCGCTCCGGCGTCGAGGCCCTGGTCGTCGTCAACGGCCACGGCGGCAACTACGTACTCGGCAACGTCGTCCAGGAGGCCTCCGCCCGCGGCGAGCGCATGGCGCTCTTCCCGGCCCCGGAGGACTGGGAGGCGGCCCGTGTGCGGGCGGGCGTGGCCACGTCGCTGCTCACCGACATGCACGCGGGAGAGATCGAGACGTCCGTTCTGCTGCACGCTCACCCCGAATTCGTCCGGCCCGGATACGAGTCCGCCGACGTCGTCTGCGACGACCGCCGGCATCTGCTCACCGTGGGCATGTCGGCCTATACGGCTTCCGGCGTCATCGGCCGTCCTTCGCTGGGCTCGGCCGGCAAGGGCAGGGAGCTGCTGGCGAGCCTCGCGGACTCCTTCGGTGCGTACTTCGCGCTGCTGACGGCGGCCGCGGAGGGGTAGCCGCGCGCGGGAAGCATCAGCACACCGGGCAGGGCGGCGGCGAGGCACAGCACGCCGTAGACGACCGCGACGGCCAGCCCGGTGTCCGCGCCGAGTCCGGCGGCGCCGAACGCCCACGCGGTCACGCCCTCGCGCGGCCCGAACCCGCCGACGTTCAGCGGCAGTCCCATCGCGAGCAGGGCGAGGACGGCGAGCGGCAGCAGGGTGACGAGGGGGGTGCCGGGCGCGGCGGCCCGGGCCGCGAGGGCGAACGTCGCCAGGTGCCCGGCGAGCACCACCACCGAGGAGAGCAGCACGCCGGGCCCGTTGCGCCGCGACAGCAGCCCCTCGCGGGCCTCCGCCAGCGCCGCCCGCGTCGCCCGCGCGCGCCGGGCGGGCTCACCGGGTGCGCGGTTCATGCGGACGGCGAGCCCGACGGCCAGCGCTCCCACGGCGGCGAGGGCGGCGAGCGGGACGGCGTGCCGTACGTCGCCGCGGACCGGGGAGGGCACGACGAGCAGTACGAACAGTCCGGCCACGGTCAGCACGATCTGCCCGGCGGTGCGTTCCAGCACGACCGCCCGCACGCCTCTTCCCACGTCACCGGCGCTGCGCCCGTGCCGCACCGCGCGGTGCACGTCGCCGAGGACACCGCCGGGCAGGGCGGCGTTGAGGAACAGCGCGCGGTAGTAGCCGGCGAGGGCGGTGCCGAAGGGCAGGCGGATGCCGAGGCCGCGCGCCACGAGCGCCCAGCGCCAGGCGCTGCACGCCGTGGTGACCCCGCCGATCCCGACCGCCAGGGCCAGCGTCGGCACGTCGATCCTGCGCAGCCCGTCGAGAAAGGCCCCGGTCCCGAGCCGCCAGACCAGCAGCCCGACGATCAACACCCCGGCGAGCGTGCCGAGGTGACGGCGGAGGGAAGGGGACGGACGCGGTGCGGGCCGGGACGACGGCACGCCCGGGACGGCCCCGGCGGAACCGCCACGCCGGGCTCCGGCCGCCGAGAGGACCGCACGGGGCGTCCCCGCCGCCTGCCCGGGGCGTGCCACGCCAGCGCCGGAGGCGGGCTCGGGGGCCGCCACGGACGAGCCTGCGCGGCCGTCCACCACCCCCACCTGGACCGAACCTGCGCGAGCCTTGCCGGCTCCCGGCCCGACCGAGCCTGCGTAGCCGTCCCCCACCCCCGACCCGACCGAGCCTGCGTGAGCCTTGCCGGTTCCGGGCCCAGCCGAGCCTGCATGGCCGTCCCCCGCACCCACCTGGGCCGAACCTGCGTGGCCCCTGCCGGTTCCGGGCCCGGCCGAGCCTGCGCGGCCGTCCCGCGCCCCCGACCCGACCGAACCTGCCCGAGCCTTGCCGGTTCCGGGCCCAGCCGAGCCTGCATGGCCGACCCCCGCACCCACCTGGACCGAACCTGCGCGGCCGTCCCCCGCCCCCGCCCCAACCGAGCCGCCGTCACCGTCCCCGGTCGTCGAACCGACCGCTCGCGTGGCCGGGACCGCGCCGGTGCCGGGGCGTGGCGCCGTCACGTCGGCGAGGGCACCGGGGCCGGCGTCGGTGCGTCCCGGTCGGGGTCCCGGCCCGTCCGCCTCGGGCGCCAGGGCGACAGCCGCCGGGGCGGTGGCTTCGCCGCGGCCGGCGGCCGGGCGGTCCGTACCGGCCCTCATGACGCGCCGCCGTCGGTGCGGGGCAGGGCCAGCAGGTCGCAGTGCTGGACCACCGCGCGCAGGGCGCCCGCCGCCAGCGACGTCAGCCGGTCCGCCAGGTAGGCGCGGGCCCGTTCGGCCAGCTCCGGGCGTTGTTCCACGGCGGCGCCGACCCAGCCGCGCAGCCACTGCGCCGTCAGCTCCGGGTCGCCGGGCCCCAGGTGCCAGGGGCTCGGGCGGACCCGCACGGTGGCGCCGTGCGCGGCGAACGCCTCGCAGGCCGCGGTGACCGCGTCGGGGCCGAGCAGCCCGGTGCGCCGCTGGTGGTCGTTGAAGGCGGCGGTGATCTCCGCGTCCAGGGGGTCGCCCGGGGTCAGCTCCACCTGTCCGGCGACGGAGAGGGTGAGCAGCGCCGGGCAGCCGGCTCCGGCGCACGCGGCGGCGAGCGCGGCGACCTCCTCGCGGGTCAGCATGTCCAGCAGCGCGGACGCGGTGACCAGCCGGGCGCCGGCCAGGGCGTCCGGGGTGAGCCGGGCGACGTCGCCGCGCCGGGTCTCCACGGTGACCCGGCTGCCGTCGGCGGCGGCGCGCGGGGCGCCGGCCGCGGCGAAGTGCAGCAGGTAGGGGTCGCGGTCGTGCAGGACCCAGTGCTGGGGGCCGTCCAGCCGGGGCGCCAGCCAGCGGCCCATCGAACCGGTGCCGCACCCCAGGTCGTGGATCACCAGGCCGCCGGACCGGCCGGGCCGGCCGGTGATGCGGTGACGCAGCGGTTCCAGGAGCGCCTCCGCCCGCGCCGCGGCGTCGACGGGCTCCCGCAGCCGCAGCCACTCGGGCGCGTACCGGGGCGGCTCCTGCGGTGCGCCGGGCCGCAGCCGCAGGGTGGCCCGCTCCCCCGGCGCGCCCACGGGCCCGGCGCCGGGGATCACGGCGTCGGTTGCCGGCTGTGTCATGACGGCCTCCCGGTCGGTGCCGGGAGCCTGCCGAGGACGGCGGCCAGGCGCTGTGCGGTGGTGCCCCAGCCGCTCAGGGCGGCCCGGCGGGCGCGCGCGGCGGCCTTGAGGCGCCGGCGCAGCTCCGGGTCGCCGAACCAGGCGCGCAGGGCCGTGGCGAGGGCGGCGGGGTCGTCCGGGGGGACGAGGAGGCCGGGCCGGGTGCCGTCGGGGGCGCGGCCGAGCGCCTCGGGCAGGCCGCCGACGTCGGTGGCCAGCACCGGGACACCGCGCGCCAGGGCCTCGGTGACCGCCATGCCGTAGGTCTCGCCGGAGGAGGCGAGGACCATCAGGTCGGCGGCGGCGTAGGACGCGTCGAGGGCGGCGGCCGTGCGCGGCCCGGTGAGGCCGACGCGGTCGTCGAGGCCGTACGAGCGGATCGACGACCGTACGCGGGAGACGTAGGCCGGGTCCTGGGTGATCCCGCCGACCAGTTCGCAGCGGAACGGCAGGCCGGTGACCTGGGCGAGGGCCTCCACCAGCCGGTGCTGGCCCTTGCGCGGGGTGACGGCGGCGACGCACAGCAGGCGGGAGACGCCGTCGGTGCCGGGCGCGAGGGGGGCGATGTCGGCGCCGGGGGCGGCGACATGCACCGCGTCCGGGGCGAGGCCGTGGTGGGCGACGAGCCGGCGTCCGGCCCACGCGCTGGTGGCGATGACCGCCGGTACGGCCCGCAGCACAGCCCGCTCCCGCGTGTCCAGGTCGGCGGCGACGGCCGGGTCGAGGCCGGTCTCGTCGCCGAGCGGGAGGTGCACGAGGACGGCGAGGGACAGCCGCCGTGCCGCCGGGACGACGATCTCCGGTAGGCCGCAGGCGACCAGTCCGTCCAGCAGGACCACCGAACCGTCGGGGATCTCCCGCAGGGTGCGGTCCAGTCGGGCGCGGGCGGCGGCGTCCGGGCGGGGCCAGACGCCGGCCGCCAGGTGGGCGTGCGGCTGCCAGCCGAAGCCGGGCAGGTCCAGGCTCACGCGCCGGTCGTAGGCGTTGCCGCCGCTGGGCGCCGCCGGGTCGTCGACGCCGGCCGGCATCACGAAGTGCGCGGTGCGCAGGGACATGGGGATGATCCCGCCGTCGGTCGGGGGCGCGGGCTGCGCGGGTATGTGGGCGAGCCGCTTCTTCAGCGTCGTCGTGGTCTTCCGCGTCGTCGTGTTCTTCCGCGTCGTCGTGCCGGTCACAGCGCACGCTCGTAACTCGCCCACGCCACATGGGACTCGTGGAGGGTGACGCCGAGGGCGGCGATGCCCCGGGCGCCCTCGCCCAGCGCGCCCTTGTGGACGCGTTCGGCGAGGCGGTCCGCGATGACCTTGGCGAGGAACTCCGTGGAGGTGTTGATCCCGGCGAAGTCGGGCTCGTTGTCGAGGTTGCGGTAGTTCAACTCGCCGACGACCGCGCCCAGTTCGCGGGTGGCCAGTCCGATGTCGACGACGATGTTGTCGTCGTCCAGCTCCTCGCGCCGGAAGGTGGCGTCCACCAGGAACGTCGCCCCGTGCAGGCGCTGTGCGGGCCCGAAGACCTCGCCGCGGAAGCTGTGGGCGATCATGATGTGATCGCGGACGGTGACACTGAACAACGGACGACCCTCCAGGTGCGGCGCGTCGGCCCCCGGCCGATGGCCGCCGGGGATGCCTTCCAGTACGGCTCCTTCCTCCCCCGTGTTCAGCGTCTGTCACCCTTTTCACTCGGGTCGGGCGCTCGCTCCGGCGTAGCGGATCCGGTGGCACAGCGCCGGGACCTCCCCCGATGCGAGCCGGGGCAGCACCTCGGGCAGCTCCTCGAAGGCGGACTCGCCGGTGACGAGGGCGTCGAGGGCGGGGTCGGCGAGCAGGTCGAGGGCGAGGGCGAGGCGGTCGCCGTAGGAGCGGGAGGCGCGGGCCGGGGAGACGGTGCCGACCTGGCTGGCGCGGATCGTCAGGCGCCGGGAGTGGAAGGCCTCGCCGAGCGGGAGCCGGACCGCGCGGTCGCCGTACCAGCTCAGTTCGACGACCGTGCCCTCGGCGGCGAGGAGTTCGAGCGCGCGGGTGAGGCCCTGTTCGGTGGCGCTGGCGTGCACGACCAGGTCGCAGTCGCCGAGCGCGTCCCCGGGCGTGGCGAAGCCGACGCCGAGCGCCTCGGCGGTGCGGGCGCGGCCAGGGTCGGTGTCCACCAGCTGGACGCGGACGCCCGGGAAGCGGGCGAGCAGGGCGGCGACCGAACAGCCCACCATGCCGCCGCCGACCACCGCGATCCGGTCCCCGACCAGCGGCGCCGCGTCCCACAGCGCGTTCACGGCGGTCTCCACGGTGCCGGCCAGCACAGCCCGCTCGGCCGGCACGCTGGCGGGGACGACGGTGAGGGCGGCCGCCGGAACGACGTACCGCGTCTGGTGCGGGTACAGGCAGAAGACGGTACGGCCGGTCAGTTCCGCCGGCCCCTCCTCGACCACGCCGACGTTGAGGTAGCCGTACTTCACCGGGCCGGGGAAGTCGCCCTCCTGGAACGGCGCGCGCATCGCCGCGTACTGGCTCGCGGGCACCCCGCCGCGCAGGACGAGGGTCTCGGTGCCGCGGCTGACCCCGCTGTAGAGCGTGCGCACCACCGCCTCCCCCGCCGCGGGTTCCGGCAGGGCGACGTCGCGGATCTCGCCGGTCCCGGGCGAGCGAAGCCAGAACGCGCGTGCTGAACGGCTCATCGGCATCCTCCTGAACGATCGGAAGGCGGTGCACGTACCGGCATGTGCACAGGCCGCGCACAGTACGCGGCGTTGATCGACTCTGTCACTCGGCCGGAGGGTGTTCGGTGGCCCTGAACAACATGTACGCGGCAAGGCCGGTCCAGCAGGAGCCCGCCGTGGGTGCGGGCGTGCAGCTGGTGTTGCTGGCCCTGCTCGGCGCGGCGATAGGCCTCGGTCCGGTGGGGTGGGTGACCGGGCTGGTGTTCGCCGTCATCAGCTGGGCGGTGCTGTCGCGGGCCCTGCACCGCTCCGGGCTGGACTCCTTCGGCCCCGCCAACCGCGTGACCCTCGGCCGGGCGACCCTGGTCGGCGGGGTGACCGCGCTGGTCGCGGACTCCTTCGAGAGCGCGCCGCCGGTGACGCTGTTCGTCGCGCTGACGGCGGTGGCGCTGCTGCTGGACGGCGTGGACGGCAAGGTGGCCCGCCGCACCGGCACCACGACCGCGCTGGGCGCCCGCTTCGACATGGAGGTCGACGCGTTCCTGATCCTGGTGCTCAGCGTGTACGTGGCACTGGACTTCGGCCCGTGGGTGCTGCTGATCGGTGCGATGCGCTATGTGTTCGTCGCCGCGGCCCGGGTGTGGCCCTGGCTGACCGCCCCGCTCCCGCCGAGCACCGCCCGCAAGACGGTGGCCGCGCTCCAGGGGATCCTTCTGCTGCTCGCGTCCTCCCGCCTGCTGCCGGGCACGGCGGGCATCGGGGTGGTGCTGCTGGCGCTGGGGCTGCTGACGTGGTCCTTCGGCCGGGACGTGGTGTGGCTGTGGCGGTGCGCGCACCGCGTGCCGGACACGGTGCCGGTGCACCCGCAGGAGCTGGACCTCGCCGCACGCTGACGCTCACGTCCGGGTGTTCACGTCCGGGTGTTCACGCCCGGGTGTTCACGTCCGGTGGGGCGCGGGGCGCTCCTCACGTCCCGCGAGGCGTCACCATCCCGGATACCGCTCCCACCACCGCGGGTCCCAGGCCGGTACGAACTCCATGCCGCTGGGTGAGTCGTCGAGTTCCAGGGTCATGTCGCGGGCCAGCGTGTCCAGGACCCAGGCCAGTTCGTGACGGCTGATCAGGTCGGCGGGCAGGGCCTCGACCCCGTGGACGGCCCCGAGGAGCGCGCCGGTCACGCAGGCGACGGAGTCTCCGTCGGGGGCCGCGGCGGCGAAGGTGAGGGCGGTGCGGATGTCGGCGCGGCCGGGGAAGGAGGCCGCCGCGTAGATGCCGCCCAGCAGGGCCGCGGGGGCGGTGGCGTCCGGGGCGAGCCGGGCCAGGTGGCCGGGGTGTGCGGGCTCGTCGGCCGCGCGGCTGAGGGCCGCCGTCAGCAGGGCGTGCTCCTGCTCGGTCACCGGGCGGTCCTTGGCCGGGAGGGCGGTGAGGCCCGCGTGCAGCGCTTCCCGTACGGCCTCGTCGGGTCGCGCCGGCGTATGGGTCAGGCAGTGGTGGGCGAGGAAGGCCGCGTGCACGGTGGCGCTCTGCGCGGCCGGGTCGCCGTGGGTGAGCGCGGCGAGTGCGGCGGCCTGGGCGACGCCGCCGGGGCCGGTGGCCGCGACCGGGAGCGTCCGGGTCAGCGCGTGGCAGCCCCGGCTCGCGGTGGCCATCCCCGGTTCGCCCCGCTCGATGCGGGACAGGGCCGTCACCGTCGCCGGTGCGCTGCCGCGCCGTTCGGCCAGCGCGGGCACGTCCGCGAGCCAGCCGTCCGGCCAGGGCTTGTGGTCGTACGGATTCCAGCGGCGCCGCATCGCCTCGCGGGCGATGCCCTGCAGGTGGGCCCAGCGGCTGTAGGCGTGCAGGACCACTCCGGGCGCGTAGCAGATGCCCTTGTGGTTGCCGCGGACCTGGGCGCGGATGATGCCCTCGGCGGTGAAGCAGGCCAGTTGCGTACTGACGCCGGCGGGCAGCGAACCGGCGGCGGGCAGCGTGCCCCGCGCCGCCCCCAGGGTCTCTCCGATCGCCAGGCCGAGCATCAGCCCGCGGACGCGGGACTGCCGGGCGAAGAGTTCCCGCTGGGGGTCCTTGGCGTGGGGCAACGCTGCGCGCCTCTCTTTCATCGGGGGAAGAGCCGGTGGCGGTGTCAGAGACCGGCCCGCTCCAGCAGCACGGGCAGCGCCTCCGGTTTCACCTTCTGCACCGACCGCACCTGCCCGAGACCCAGCTGCCCGCGGCCCACCGGGTCGCGGGACAGCGCCTTCGTCGCCTCGGTGAGCAGGGTCGCGCCGACGAGGTAGGAGACCTCGGGGTCGTCGGGGTCCTGCCAGGGTTCCTCGTCGACCTCGCCCACCGCGCAGACCGCCGCGTCGGGCTGGGTGAAGAAGAACCAGAGCCGGTCCCCCGGCTTCATGCGGTTACGGCGGCTGAGCCACAGCTCCAGTTCGGGCTCCTCCTCGGCCAGTTGCCGGATCGTCTCCCGGTCGGTCGGTTCACCGTCCAGCATGTCCAGTTGAGGATTGAGGATGTAGATCCAGTCCGCCACGGCTCTCCCCTCGGTCAGAACGCCCGGTCCGCGACCGCGCGCACGCAGCGCCCCATGGTGCCAGGCGCATGGCCCTGGTGCGAACTTGGTTTCGAACACCGGACATCGACCGGGCTTCGGCACCGGAGGGAGACGTCGACGGCGGAGACGGCCATGGCGCCGACGCCGGGGCGGCCGGCGTTCGCACGGCCGCCCGCACCACCGCTCCGGACAGCCGCACGCACACGACGGTGCCGCCTCCCTGGCCGCCGGCCACCGGCGGCCCCCCACCCCCGCAAAGGGCGCGAGACCGCCGGCGGTCCGGGTCACGCGGGCGCGTACCCCGTCGGACGGGCCGTGAAGGTGCCGCGGCCCTGGGTGCGGCTGCGCAGGCGGGTGGCGTAGCCGAACAGTTCGGCCAGCGGCACCGTCGCCGTCACCACCGCCGCGCCGCCGCGGGTGCCGGACCCGGTGACCCTGGCCCGGCGCGCCGCGAGGTCGCCGAGGACCGCGCCGACCGCGTCCTCGGGCACGGTCACCGTGACCTCGGCGACCGGTTCGAGCAGCAGCATGCCGCAGCCGCGCAGCGCCTCGCGCAGGCCGAGCCGGCCGGCCGTGCGGAAGGCCATCTCCGAGGAGTCCTTCACGTGCGTGGACCCGTCGGTGAGCGTCACCTTCAGCCCGGTCACCGGGTGCCCGGCGAGCGGGCCGCCCTCGGCCAGCGCGTCCCGGCAGCCGGCCTCGACCGCGCGGACGTACTCCTGCGGCACCCGGCCGCCCACCACGGTGGACGCGAACGCGAAGCCGGTGGTGCCCGGGCCGCCCGACAGCGGCTGCACGTCGAGCACGACGTGCGCGAACTGGCCCGCCCCGCCGTCCTGTTTGACGTGCCGGAAGACGACGCCGGTCACCCCTCGGGCGACCGTCTCGCGGTGGCTGACCCGCGGGCGGCCCGTGGTGATCTCCAGCCCGTGGGCGAGGCGCAGTTTCTCCGCCGCGACCTCCAGGTGGAGTTCGCCCATGCCGGACAGGACCGTCTGGCCCGTCTCGGGGTCGGTGCGGATCACCAGGGACGGGTCCTCCTCGGCCAGCCGGGCCAGTGCGGCCGACAGCCGTTCGGTGTCGGTGCCGCGGCGGGCCTCGACGGCCACCGAGACGACGGGTTCGGCCACGCCCGGCGGTTCCAGCACGATCGGCGCGCCCGGCGCGCACAGGGTCGCGCCCGCGCGGGCCGACTTCAGGCCGACGACGGCGACGATGTCGCCGGCGGCCGCCCGTTCGACCGCGGCGTGCCGGTCGGCCTGGACGCGCAGGATGCGGCCGACGCGCTCGGTGCGGCGTGCGGTGGCGTCCCACACGGTGTCTCCCTTCTCCAGTGTTCCGGCGTACACGCGCAGGTAGGTCAGGCGTCCGGTCGCCGTGGCGGTCACCTTGAACGCCAGGGCGGTGAACGGGGCGGCGGGGTCGGCGGGGCGCTCCTGGCCGTCCTGCGTGCCCCGGACCGGGGGCCGGTCGGCCGGTGAGGGCAGGTAGGCGACCACGGCGTCCAGCAGCGGCTCGATGCCCCGGTCGCGGTAGGCGGAGCCGCACAGCACGACGACGCCGTCACCGCTGACGGTGAGGTCCCGCAGCGCTTTGACGAGGGTCGGCGCCGAGAGGGTCTCCCGGTCGCAGAACTCCTCCAGCGCCGCCGGATGCCGTTCCGCCACGGCCTCCTCCAGGATCCGGCGCCGCCGCCGTGCCTCGTCGAGGACCGCGTCCGCAACCGGGCCCTCGGTGACCGACTCACGGCCTTCGGACCAGGTCAGGGAGCGCATCCGGACCAGGTCGACGACGCCGGTGAAGGAGTCCTCCGCACCGAGCGGCAGCTGCACGACCAGCGGCGTGGGGTGCAGCCGCGCGCGGATCGAGGCGACGGCCGCGTCCAGGTCGGCGCCCGCGCGGTCCATCTTGTTGACGAACGCGATCCTGGGCACGCCGTGCCGGTCGGCCTGCCGCCACACGGACTCGCTCTGCGGCTCCACGCCGGCCACCGCGTCGAACACGGCCACCGCCCCGTCCAGCACCCGCAGCGAACGCTCCACCTCGTCGGCGAAGTCGACGTGTCCCGGGGTGTCGATCAGGTTGATCCGGTGGCCGTCCCAGGCGCAGCTGACGGCCGCGGCGAAGATGGTGATGCCGCGGTCGCGTTCCTGCGGGTCGAAGTCGGTGACGGTGGTGCCGTCGTGTACCTCGCCGCGTTTGTGCGTGGTGCCGGTGGCGTACAGGATCCGCTCGGTGACGGTGGTCTTGCCGGCGTCGACGTGGGCGAGGATGCCCAGGTTGCGGACGGCGGTGAGCGGGTGGGTGAGGTGACGGTCGAGTGCGGTGCGCACGGCCCTGTTGCCTTTCGGTGGGATGCGGTGCAAGAGCAGCGCGATTCCCCCGCGACGCACGGATGTGACGGAGCGTCAGATCCGGGTCGCGGGCCTCCGGTGCCGGCCGCGCAGCGGGCACCGGACGGCACGAGACACGAGGATCACCTCGTAGCGGGTGCGGGGAGCGGCGGCAGCGGTGCGGTCGCGCATGGCCTGCTCCCCTCACTCGTCATCAATCCCGGCGAGCGCGCCACCTCTCGTGGCGCGCGTCGTGCGGCGAGTCTAGGGAGTCCCGCGAGAGCCGGGCATCTGATTTTCCGTCAGGCCGCGGGTGTGTAGAAGTGGGCGCGTACCCGGCGCAGCCAGGCGTCGGCAGCGGTCTCGTCGGGGCGTTCGGGCAGGGCGCTGGGCGTGCTGGCGAAGGCGTCCTCGTAGTGACGCAGCAGCGGCTGTGCGGCAGACGGGTCGGCGGCGACGCGCTCGCCGAAGGCGTGGTAGGCGGCGGGGTCGTCGACGCGGACGGTCAGCGCGCCGGTCGCGTACAGCTCGAAGCCCTGCACGCACAGCCGCCGCAGGTGCCGGGCGTGCTTGGCGACGCGCGCGGGAGGTGCGGTGCCCTCGGCCCGGTTGACGAGCTTGCGGAACTGCTGGGTGGCGTAGCCGAGGTAGGCGTCGCGTACCCGTCGGGCGCTGAGGAGGGAGGAGCGCAGGGCGATGAGTTCGTCGCCGAGCGGGGTGCGCACCTCGTACAGCTCGTCCGGCAGCCACACCAGTTCCATGACGGTCGGGTTCCCGCTGAGTGCCAGCCGGCACCACTTGCCCGCCTCGTGCAGGGTGCGGTCCGGTGCGGTGGTGACGTGGGACTCCTTGGGCTGCCGCAGGCCGTGCAGCTCCTCGGTGGGGGCGGCGAACAGGCCGAGCCGGTCGATGTCGGAGTCCTCATGCGCCAGGCCGTACGCGGTGGAGCCGACGATGCCGGACAGCAGGACGTATCTCTCGCTCACAGGTCCCCCCGGATGGTGGTGCGCTCCGCCATCATGCCTCGCGCGGCCGGCGGCCGGCCTCGCATTTTTCCGCGGGCGGGTTCCGTGGGCGGGGGCCTCCGGGACGCGTGCTTCCGCTGACGGGGGCAAAGAAAAAGACCCCTGTCGCACAGGGGTCTCACTGGTGTCCGAGGGGGGACTTGAACCCCCACGCCCGATAAAGGGCACTAGCACCTCAAGCTAGCGCGTCTGCCATTCCGCCACCCGGACAAGGTGTCTGCCGCCCGGCCGGGGGCATCCCCGCGGCGACGAGGACAACCATACCAAGGTTTCGCAGTGCCTTTCACCTGCGTATCCGTGCGGTGGGCGCCGTGCGGGCGGGGCTCGGGCGGGCCGTCACCGAGGGCGCGCGGGCGGTCACTCCTCGCCGGTCGCGAGCGTGCGCAGCGCCCGGACGAGCGTCGCCGCCGTGTCCTCGTCCAGGACGGCGAGGAAGCGCCGCTCGGCGGCACGGCGGGCCTCCTCCGCGCGGCGCAGGCAGTCATGGCCGGCCTCGGTCAGCTCGACGATGTTCTTGCGGCGGTCCTGGGGGCTGCGCCGGCGCCCCACCAGGCCATGGTCCTCCAGCCCGTCGACCAGCGACACCATCGTCGTGCGGTCGACGCCGAGCCGGGCCGCCGCCTCCACCTGCGACAGCGGTTCACCTGAGGCGAGGACGACCAGGACGGCCAGCTCATGCCCGTCCACGCCGTGGGGTGCCAGGGCCTCGGCGGAGACACGGGCGAAGCGGGCCTGTGTGTGCTTGAGGAGGTAGCCGAGCCGGGAGTCGAGCGGCGCGGGCTGCTGATCACTGACCATGCCCCGACTGTATTCCCGAAACTGACTGTCAGCACCCCTGATTATTTATTAAGCTGATCGTCATGACTACTGTGCGATTCGGTCTGAAGACCACCCCCATGCACGTGCCCTACGAGGACATCCGCCGCGTCTGGCTCGAGGCCGACGCCGTGCCGTCTACGAGGGCTGGACGCTGCTCAGCGCGCTCGCCGCGCAGACCGAGCGGCTGCGGCTCGGGCTGCTGGTGACCAGCAACCGGATCCGGCCGCCCGCCCTCCTCGGCAAGATGGCGTCCACCCTGGACGTGATCTCCGGTGGCCGGCTCGTCCTCGGGCTCGGCGTCGGAGGCACACGGCAGCCGCCCGGCGCGGGCGGGATGGCCGGGCCGAATCCGGCGATCGCGGAGTACGAGGCGTACGGGCTCGACCTGGTGCCGCCCGCCGAAGGCATCGCCCGGCTCGCGGAGAGCGCCGAGATTCTGAAGCGGATGTGGACGCGGGACGTCTTCGACTTCGAGGGCCGCCACTACCGGCTCAAGGGCACGCGCAACGAGCCCAAGCCCGTACAGCGGCCGGGTCCCCCGCTGCTCATCGGCGGCTGGGGCACCCGGCTGCTGCGGCTGGTGGCCGAGCACGCGGATGCCTGGAACATCCCCGGGCCGCCGCACCACAGCGTGGACTTCGTCGCCGAACGGTCCCGCGTCCTCGACGCCCACTGCGCCGACCTCGGGCGCGACCCGGACGAGATCGTGCGATCGGTGCAGCTGCTCGTGTCGTACGACGACCCGGCGGCGACCCGCGCGACGGTCGCCGCCCTGGTCGCCGCCGGGATGAACCACATCGTGCTCAGCCTGCCCCGGCCCTACCCGGTCGGGGTCGCCCGGTGGCTGGCCGACGAGATCATCGCGAAGTGGCGGAGCTAGGGGCGTGGTCGGCGGGGTGGGCTCCGGGCGTACGCGCTGGCGGGCGGGGTGTCGATGGTGGCGGCGGCGATCGCGTTGCTGCTGCGGCAGCCGGGGCGGGCGTCCACCGGCTGAGACCGGCGCTCGACACCTGGGGAGGGGCCTCCCCCGTGACGCCGGGGAGGCCCCTCCTCATGGGGTGCCCTACTTGCGGCGCAGGGCGGCCAGGTTGCGGTAGCCGACCGCCGCGTGTGCGAGGGACTGCCCCGGGTCGGTAGCGCTGGGCGCGTTGTCCTGCTCGACCATCGGGTTGTGGTAATTGCGGTGGCCGACGCGGGAGAAGAACGTCGTGTAGTCGATCACGCCGGTGCCGAACGGGACCATGTCGTAGCCCATCCCGTTGGTGGCGTTGACCACGCCGTCCTTGGCGTGGAAGAGCGGGTAGCGCTTGTCGTAGCGCTCGACCAGACCGGCCGGGTCGAAGATCTTCGTCTGCGTGGAGCCGTCATGGGCGGTGTAGGTGCGGAACTTGTACTGCGCCACGTGCGCCCAGAAGACGTCCATCTCCAGCCACACCAGCCGCGGGTCGGTGACGGTGAGGAAGTACTCCAGCTTGCGCAGGCCGGAGCTGCGTGTGGGCCGGCCCTGGGCGTCCAGCGGGCCGCCGTCCAGCAGGAAGCCGTAGGCCGCGTCGTGGTTGTGGGTGTACAGCTTGATCCCGGCGGCGCGGGCGATCTCCCCGAGGGCGTTCCACTTGTCGGCGGCCGCGTCCCAGTCGGACTTGACGGCGCTGGAGGTGGGGTCGCCACCGGTGCCCATGTGCGCCATGCCGAGGATGTTCGCGATCTCCAGGTGCTTCTTGAAGGTGTCGAGATCGGCGCCGGTCAGCGGCCAGGACGGCGGGATGAAGCCGTGGTTGCCCTGGGCGCGCAGCCCGAAGTCGTCCAGCCAGCCGCGCAGCAGCCTGGCGCCCTGCACGGACTCCAGGTTGGCGCCGCCGGGCGCGTTGGCGTGCTGGCCGTAGCCCGCGAACTCCACCTGCCGGTACCCGAACCGGGCGAGCTGCTCGAACACCGCGCGGAAGCCGGAGGGCAGGGTGGTGGTCAGCGGGTCGCGGCCGATGGCGTCGCGGACGGTGTACAGGATGATGCCGCGCTTGTCGGCGGGCACCAGCTCGTGCCCCTTGGCGGTGGCGCCGTCGGCGGCCGCCGGGGTGGCGGCGTGCACGGGGGCAGCGCCGAGGACGGGGGCGGCGATCGCGCCGGCCGCGACGGCGGTGCAGGTGCTCAGGAACGAGCGGCGGCCGATGCCGAGGGAGCGGCGCAGCTGGTCGTCGGGGGTGCGGATGTCGTTCACGGGTGCCTCTCTTCGCCATGGTGATCCGGTCCGTCGAGACCGGCAAGGTGGAGCAGGAGGGACTTCACGTCGGTGGCCGCGACACGGTCACCGACGGCGCGGGGGGTGGAGCACAGGACGAGCGGACCGTCGTCGTCGCTCGTGGGGAGGCGGCCGTGGCTGCCGCGCACGGGTGCCGGGTCGAGGGGCACGACCGCCATGCGGTAGCGCAGGCCGAGCTTCTTGCGGGCCAGGGCGCCGGCCGCGCGGAGCTTCACATACGGGTCGAGCGGATCCATGAACAGCTCGGCCGGGTCGTAGCCGGGTTTGCGGTGGATGTCGACGAGCCGCGCGAAGTCGGGGGCGCGGGCGTCGTCGAGCCAGTAGTAGTACGTGAACCAGGCGTCCTCCTCGGCGACGGCGACGAGCTCGCCGGCGCGGGGGTGGTCCAGTTGGTGGGCCTTCTTGCCCTCGTCGTCGAGCAGGTCGGCGAGGCCGGGCAGGCCGTCGAGGGCGGCGCGGGTGGCGGCGAGGTCCTCGGGGCGGCGGACGTAGACGTGGGCGATCTGGTGGTCGGCGACGGCGAAGGCGCGCGAGGCCATCGGGTCGAGGTACTCCATGCCGTCCTGGGTGTGCACTTGGAGCAGCCCGGCTCGGCGCAGGGCGCGGTTGATGTCGACGGGGTGGCGCACCGGGGTGATGCCGTACTCGGACAGGGCGAGCACGGTGCGGCCCTCGGCGCGGGCGTCGTCCAGCAGCGGGGCGAGGGCGGCGTCGAGGTCGGCGGCGGCGCGGTGGGAGCGCGGATCGTCGGGGCCGTGACGCTGGAGGTCGTAGTCGAGGTGGGGGAGGTAGCAGAGCGTGAGGTTCGGCCGGCGGGTGCGGTTGATGTGCCGGGTGGCGTCGATGATCCAGCGGCTGGAGGTCAGGTCGGCGGTGGGGCCCCAGTAGTGGAAGAGCGGGAACGTACCGAGGGCGTCGGTGAGTTCGTCGTGCAGGGCCGGCGGCCAGGTGTAGCAGTCGGGTTCCTTACGGCCGTCGGCGTAGTACACCGGGCGGGGGGTGACCGTGCAGTCGGTGTCGGCGCCCATGGCGTACCACCAGCAGACGTTCGCGACGGTGTAGCCGGGGTGGGCGCGGCGGGCGGCGTCCCACACCTTGTCGCCCTCGATCAGCGCGTTGTGCTGCCGCCACAGCAGGACGTCGCCGAGGTCGCGGAAGTACCAGCCGTTGCCGACGATGCCGTGTTCGCCGGGGTGGGTGCCGGTGAGGAAGGTGGCCTGGGCGGAGCAGGTGACGGCGGGCAGGACGGTGTCCAGAGGGGCGCGCGAGCCGGCGTCGGCGAGGGCTTTCAGGCGCGGCATGTGCTCCAGCAGGCGGGGGGTGAGGCCGACGACGTCGAGGACGAGGAGGGGGATCGGCTCGGTGGTGCTCATGGCAGCTCCTTCAGGCCGAGGTCCGTCAGCAGGTCGCGGGCCAGGGTGAGTTCGGCGGCGATGCCGTCGACGAGCCGGTCGCGGGTGCGTGGGCGCAGCCCGGGCGGCAGTGCCTGCCAGGTGTAGGTCTCGACCTCCAGGTGGCGGGTGAGCGGGTGGGGTCCGCCGGCCAGGCAGGCCAGGGCGGCCTTGAGGACGGGCAGGGTGGAGGTGAGCGGCGGGGCCGGGTCGGCGTGCAGCGGCACGTGGAAGTGGGCCCGCCAGGGTGTGGCGTCGGGCAGCGTGCCGCCGGTCAGGGCGTCGCCGAGGTCGTCCGAGCCGCGCAGGCCGGTGGCGGTCCGGGTGCGGGTCTGGTGCAGGAAGCGGGGCTCGGCGAACCGGGCCAGCGCGGTCCGCACCTCGGGCCGGTGCGGCTGCTCGGCCTGCAGGGCCGCGGACAGCTGGGACTTGATGATGGGGACGCCTGCCGCGGTGAGGGCGGTCAGTGCGGTGTCCGGGTCCTCGAAGGAGGTCGCGAGGTGGCACGTGTCCACGCACACGCCGATGCGGGGATGGTGGATCGCGGCGAGCGGGGCGAGGGCGTCCCCGGTGGTCTCGACGACGCATCCCGGCTCGGGCTCCAGACCGATCCGCACGCTGCGTCCGGTCAGCTCCTCCAAGGCGTCGAGGCGTTCGCCGAGCACGCGCAGCGCGTCGAGCCCGCGGTCGGTGTCCGCCGCGGTGCGCCAGGCGAGCGGCAGGGTGGAGATGCTGCCCTCGGTGACGTCGTCCGGGAGCAGGGCGGTGAGGATGCGGGCGAGGGCGGTGGTGTGGTCGAGGCGCTCGGGTGCGGACCAGTCGGGGCGGTACACGCGGTACTTGACCTCGCCGGCGCCGAACCCCTCGTACGGGAAGCCGTTGAGGGTGACGACCTCCAGGCCGCGCCGGTCGAGTTCGTCGCGCAGGCCGCGCAGTGCGGCCGGGTCGGCGGCCAGGGCGCGGGCGGCGTCACGGGCGAGCCACAGGCCGATGCCGAGGCGGCGGCGCACCGGCTCGCAGTGGTCGCGCAGTTGCGCGAGGACGCCGTCGAGGGTCTCGGCCGGGTGGACGTTGGTGCAGTAGGCGAGGTGGACCGTGGAGCCGTCGGGGTGGCGCAGGCGCATCGGCGTCACTCCCCGCCGCGCAGCACGGAGTTGCCCGCGTGGGTGGGTCCGGTCGTGGTGACGTCGAGGGCGAGGCGGCCGCTTTGTCCGTAGAACGCGACCGGGTTGCGCCACAGCACGCGGTCCACGTCGTCCTCGGTGAACCCTTCCTTCAGCATCAGATCGGCGACCTTGCGGGTCTTCAGGGGGTCGCTGCGGCCCCAGTCGGCGGCCGAGTTCACCAGTACCCGCTCGGGGCCGTGGGAGCGCAGGAGGGCGACCATGCGGGCCTCGTCCATCTTGGTGTCCGGGTAGACGGAGAAGCCGAGCCAGCAGCCGCTGTCCTTGGCCTCCTTCACCGTGGTCTCGTTGAGGTGGTCGACCAGGACCCGCTCGGGCGTCAGCGCCGACTCGCGTACGACGTCGAGGGTGCGGCGCAGCCCGGCGAGTTTGTCGCGGTGCGGGGTGTGCACGAGGGCGGGCAGGCCGTGGTCGGCGGCGAGCTGGAGCTGGACGGCCAGGGCCTTGTCCTCGGCCGGTGTCATCGCGTCGTAGCCGATCTCGCCGACGGCGACCACGCGGTCCTTGACGAGGTAGCGGGGCAGTTCGTCGAGGACGGGGGCGCAGCGCGGGTCGTTGGCCTCCTTGGGGTTGAGGGCGATCGTGCAGTGGTGGGCGATGCCGTACTGGGCGGCGCGGAACGGCTCCCAGCCGAGCAGCGAGTCGAAGTAGTCGTAGAAGGTGGCGGGCGCGGTGCGGGGCTGGCCCAGCCAGAACGCGGGCTCGACCACGGCGCGCACACCGGCGGCGCGCATCGCCGCGTAGTCGTCGGTGGTGCGGGACGTCATGTGGATGTGCGGGTCGAAGATGCGCATCAGCCGTCTCCCTCCTCGGTGGTGGCGAGCACGCGGCGCAGGTCGTCCGGGACGGCACGGCCGGCGGCGGTGCGTTCGGCGGCGTAGTCGCGCAGCATGCGGGCGAGTTCGGCGTCGCCGCGGGCGCGCCGGTCCAGGTCGGTGACCGCGTCCACGGACACGCCGGTGAACAGGCACTTCAGTACGGCGTGCCGCCAGCCGTGCGGATCGAGGTGGCGGGCGGCGTACGGGCCGACGGCGGCGGCCAGCAGCCGGGTGTCGTTGGTGCGCAGCGCGTCCTCGACCAGCGGCAGGGCGTCCGGGCCGGGGACGAGGCCGGGCAGGGCTCGCAGCACGGCGAGGCGTTCCTCGGCGGTGCCCTGGTGGTAGACGCGGGCGAGGGCGGGCGGGCCGGGGCGGGCGGCGGCGAGGATGAGGGCGCGGGCGGCTTCCGCGTGCTCGGGTCCGCAGCGCCGCCCGGCCTCGGCCAGGCGCAGTTCCCACACGGAGATCGGACCGTGCGCGCCGGGGTGCGCGGTGGCCTCGTCCAGGGCCTGGTCGAGCCAGGCGCGGGCGGCGCCGGGGAGACGGTCGCGCAGGTCGTCCGCGGTGAGGTGGGTCATGAGGTGCTCCCTTGTGCGTGCCTGAGGTAGGGCAGGGAGAGTGCCGCGAGGTGCGGGCCGGCGTGGGAGTGGCGGGGCAGTTCGACGACGGTGAGGCCCTGGTAGCCGCTGTCGGAGAGGGCGGCGAGGACGGGCGGGAAGTCGATCTCGCCGTCACCGAAGGGGAGGTGTTCGTGGACGCCTCGGCGCATGTCCTCGATCTGCACGTGTCGCAGCCACGGGGCGGCGGCCCGGACGCAGTCGGCGGGCGGCAGCGGCTCCAGGCACTGGCAGTGGCCGATGTCGAGGGTGAGGCCGAGGGGTTCGGGGTCGCCGAGGGTGCGGCGCAGACGGTGGAAGTCGTCGAGGGTGGCGAGGAGGTGGCCGGGTTCGGGTTCCACGGCGAGCGGGACGCCGGCTGCGGCGGCCGCGTCCAGCACGGGCGCGAGGGACTCGGCGAGCCGCTTCCAGGCCGTGTCCTCGTCGGTGCCGTCCGGTGTGACGCCGCTGAAGCAGTGCACGGCGTGCGCGCCGAGGTCGGCGGCGATCCGTACGGCGCGCAGCAGCAGGTCGGTGCGGCGGGCCCGGTCGTCGGGGTCGGCGTCCAGCAGGGAGGGGCCGTGTTTGCGGCGCGGGTCGAGGACGTAGCGGGCGCCGGTCTCCACGGTGACGCCCAGGCCGAGTGCGGTGAGCCGGCGCGCGATCCGGCGGGTGCGCGCGGCCAGGCCCGGGGCCAGCGGGTCGAGGTGCATGTGGTCGAGGGTCAGGCCGACGCCGTCGTAGCCGAGGCCGGCGAGCAGGGCGAGGGCGTCGTCGAGGCGCAGGTCGGCAAGGCCGTTGGTGCCGTATCCGAAGCGGAGGCTCATGTGATGCTCACCCGCTTGGCGAGGCGCGCGCCGAGCGGGGCGAGCGCGGCGACCAGCAGCGCGCTGCCGCGGGCGCCGGAGCGGGCGGCCAGCGCCGCCTGGAGCGGAACGGTGGCGCGGATCCCTGCGCCGACGGCGCGCTGGGTGAGCGGGGGCGAGGGGTTGAGGGCGGCGTGGGTGTAGGGGCGGGCGGCGGTGGCGGCGTAGAGGGCGGTGAGGGCGGCGGTGAGTGCGGGGCCCGGCAGTCCGCGGGTGGCTGCGTCGCCGCGGGCTGCCGGGAGACGGTGGGTGAGCAGGGCGGTCGTGGCCAGGGCGGCCAGGGGGGCCGCGGTGGAGCCGCCGCGGGTCTCGGTGCGGGAGACGGTCGTGACGGCGAGGGTGTGCGTGGCGAGCAGCGCCGCCGACGGCAGGGCCGACCGGGTGCGGCCCGCGGTGGCGGCCGCGCCGAGCAGCAGGTCGAGGGCGCGGGCCGCCGCCATGGCCGCGGGACCGGCCGGGGTGTGCTTCAGGACGAGGTCGTACGCCCAGACGGTGGCCGCGAGCGGCGCGGCGACGGTGAGGGCGGGGCGGCCGGCGCGGGCCGCGAGGCCGAGGCCGGCCGCCGTGAGCGCACCGGCCGCTGTGAGGGCCGCGGCGGGGCGGACGCGGCCGGACGGCAGCGGCCGGTGCGGGCGGTCCACGGCGTCCTCGGCGCGGTCCGCCCAGTCGTTGAGGGCCATGCCGGCCTCGTACAGGCACACGGAGGCGCCGGCGGCGAGGAGCGTGCGCCGGTCCGGCCGTACGGCGGCGGCCGCGGCGCCCGCCAGGACGTCACCGGGGACCGTGCACAGGGCGGGCAGCCTCAGCAGCTCGGCCCAGGCGCGCAGGCGGGGGCTCACCGCTGTCCCCCGCCGAGCCGCTCGCCGAACCGCAGCAGCGCCGCGTACTGCTCTGCGAGCGCCGCCGGGCCGTCTCCGACCGGGTCCTTGAAGTAGAAGCCGAGACCGCTCAGCGGGCCGCGCAGGCCTGCCTCGTGGGCGCGGGCGGTCAGCCGGGCGAGGTCCAGGACGAGGGGTGCGGCGAGGGCGGAGTCGCAGCCCTGCCAGATGGTCTGCAGGACCATGCGGGTGCCGAGGAAGCCGTCGAAGGCGACGTGGTCCCAGGCGGTCTTGAAGTCGCCGAGGGCCGGTACGTCGTCGATGTGCGTCTCGCCCTGCGGCACGGCGCCGAGGGTGTCGGTGAGGACGCGTTCCTTGCCGGCGTTCTTGGCGGCCGCGGCGGCCGGGTCGGCGAGGGCCGCGCCGTCGCCGCCGCCGAGCAGGTTGGCGCCGGACCAGGCCCGCACGGTGAGCGCGCGCTGGGCGAACATCGGCCCGAGCACGGAGCGCAGCAGCGTCTGCCCGGTCTTGCCGTCCCGTCCGGCGTACGGCAGCCCGCTCGCCGCGGCCTCGGCGGCCAGCGCCGGGTGGTGCAGGCCGGTGGAGGGGGTGAAGTTGACGTAGGGGCAGCCGGCGCGCAGGGCGGCGGCCGCGTAGAGGGAGCTCGGGGGCAGCTCGCCGCCGGTGGGCGCCGGTTCGGTGGAGGCGACGTTCACGACGACGACCCGCGCGAGTTCGTTGTGCTCGCGGAAGTCCCGCAGGTCGTCGGCGAACGTGCCGATCAGCCGGTCCGCGGGCCCGGTGTCACCGGTGAGGGGGCCGCCGGGCCGGATCTCCCGGTCGGCGGCGGCCAGTTCGGCGGCGACCGCCGACGGCAGGCCGTGCGGGAGCACCCCGGCCGCGGCCAGGTGCTCGGCCCGCTTGGGCAGCGGGCAGTCGACGGTGTCGTGGCCGCCGAAGACCAGGGAGCCGAGCGGGGGCAGACCGGCCGCGGCGAACTGCGCGGTCTCGGTGACCATCCCGGTGGGCGGGTGCAGGCCCGCCGTCAGCGCGGCGCAGCCCGCCACCACCGTGGTGGCGACCGAACCGCGGGCGCCGATCAGCCAGACGCCCGTGCGGGGCGGGGTGAGGGACGCGGACATGGGCAGCCTCCTTGTCGCGTGCGAAGAACCCTTGACGGGTGGGGAAGCGGCGGGCGGGGGTCCGGCGTCCCCCCCCCGCCGCCGCTCAGTCGCCCTGGGCGGGCAGTTCCTTGATCCGGATGTCGCGGAAGGACACCTCGTCACCGGCTCCGTGGTTCTGGACGCCGATGTGCCCGTCCGTGAGGCTCCGGGCCGGATCGGTGTTGGTGAAGTCGTTGATCTGCACGCCGTTGAGCCACACGCGCAGGCGTTCGCCCTGCACGCGGATCTCGTACGTGTTCCACTCCCCCGGCGGGTTCAGCGCACGGTCGCGCTTCTTCAGGTCGGCGGAGCGGAAGCCGTAGACGGACCCGGTGGTCTTCTCCGGGACGTCGGTGGCGTCGATCTGGACCTCGTATCCGTTGTTCACGGCCGACCACGGGTCGTCCGAGGGCGGGAAGCCCACGAACACACCGGAGTTGTCGTCGCCGGCCGTCCTCCAGTCGAGCTTCAGGGAGTACGACCCGAAGCTCCGGCCGGCGTACCAGAGCAGGCCGAGGCCGCCGGACGAGGTGAGCGTGCCGTCGTCGGACAGGGTGAAGGAGCCCGGCCCGGCCTGCCGCCAGCCCTCCAGCGAGGTGCCGTCGAAGAGCGGCCGGTAGCCGTTCTCCGGCCGGCAGTCGGCCTGCGCGGCGCCGATCGCGTACCGGATGCCGCCCAGCAGGTGCTGCCGGAAGGCGGGGTCGGCGTAGGACTCCTTGGTGTGGCCGCCGCCGGTGTAGAAGGCGCGGCCGCCCTGGTACTCCTGGCACCAGGCGATCGGGTGGTCGCCGTTCATGGTGCCGCCGCTGTACGACGACTCGTCCAGCGAGGCGAGGATGTGCGCCCGCTCGCGGGGATCGGAGCGGTAGTTGTACCACTCGTCGGTGCGGTTCCAGGTGGGGCCGAGGTGGGCGGTCGCCGGGTGCGCCCGGTCCTCGACCTGGACGGTGGCGGGCTGGATCGCCGGGTGCGACTGGAAGTAGGCGCCGGCGAGGCCGCCGTAGAAGGCCCAGTCGTACTCGGTGTCGGCGGCGGCGTGGATGCCGACGTAGCCGCCGCCGCGGTGCACGTAGTCCTCGAAGGCCCGCTGCTGTGCGGCGTTGAGGACGTCCCCGGTCGTGGACAGGAACACGACGGCGGCGTACCGGCGCAGGTTGCCCGGTGTGAACGCGGCCGCGTCCTCGGTGGCGTCGACCGTGAAGCCGCCGCTCGCGCCGAGCTGCTCGACCGCGGCCACGCCGTCCAGGATGGAGTCGTGGCGGAAGCCGGCCGTCTTGGAGAAGACCAGCACCCGCTCTGCGTGGTCGCCGGGCTGGGAGGTCGCCGGTCCGGTGGCGCAGCCGAGCAGCAGCACGGCACTCGCGGCGGCGGTGGTGACTCTGCCGACGGTTCGCATGACGCCTCCTCTCAGCCGGTGGTGAAGGTGAAGTCGTCCACGTCGAACAGGGCTCCGGTGCCGCCCTTGAAGACCAGGTAGAGCGTGGTGGTGGCGCGCGGGGCGCGGGACAGCGGGGCGCTGACGTCCTGGAAGGTGTCCCAGCCGCCGGTGACCGGGACGGCCGCCGTGCCGAGCAGGGTGCCGGTCGGGGAGCCGGCGCGCACCTCGAGGGTGCCGCCCGCGCCGCCGGAGGAGACCCGGGCGGTGATCTTCGTGGCGTTGCTCAGGGCGTAGGGCGTGAAGGAGATCCAGTCGCCGTTGTCGATGTCGCCGACGGCCCTGCCGCCGTGCGCGGTGTCCTTGGCGACGACGCTGACGCCGGAGCTGTCACCGAAGTGCTCGGCCTGGCGGTGCTTGGGCTGGGTGACGTGCCGGGCGTGCGTGGTGAGCGGGGCCTGGCCGCCGCCTCCGTTGTCGGTGTACTGGGCGTCGAAGACTCCGAAGATGTTGGCGTCCTCGTCGTGGCCGCCGTCGGCGCTGGTCTGGATGGTGCCGGAGCAGCCGGTGGCGGAGGTGAGCGGGTGGCCGTGGCTGTCGTGGCCGAGGACGAAGGTGACGGTGACCTTGGAGCAGTCGATCCCCCGGCCGTCCTCGGGGTCGGTGACCTTCACCTTGAACGGGATGGCGACGCCGAAGCTGAACAGCTGCCCGTCCTGCGGGAGTTCGAGGGTGACGGTGGGCGCGGTGTTGCCGACGACGATCTGCACGCTCGCGCTGCCGGTGCGGCCGGTGGGGTCCTTGGCGGTCAGCGTCGCGGTGTAGGTGCCGTTCGTCTTGTACTTGTGGGTGGGGTTCGCCTCGGTGGACTTGCCGCCGTCGCCGAAGTCCCAGCTGTACGTCAGGGCGTCGCCGTCCTGGTCGGTGGTGCCGGCGGAGGAGAACTGCACCTTCAGCGGCGCCTGCCCGTTGGTGCGGCTCGCGGCGGCCTGCGGGACCGGTGAGTGGCCGTCGGTGGCGTTCTCGATGCGGTACAGCGCGGAGTTGTCGTCGCCGCCGAACCACGAGAGGCCGTAGTCGAGGACGTACAGGGCGCCGTCGGGGCCGAACGCCATGTCCATCACCTGGGTGCCGGTCCAGGGGAAGGGGTTGATGGACTGCACGGTGCCCGCGTCGTCGGTGACGATCCGCTTGATCCAGCGGCGGCCGAACTCACCGGCGAAGAAGTTCCCGTCGTAGGCCTCGGGGAACTTCACCGGCGAGTCGAGCGCCGGGTCGTAGTGGTAGACGGGGCCGCCCATCGGGGACTCGGAGCCGGAGCCGAACTCGGGGACGGAGCCGTTGTCGTAGGGGATCCAGGCGGGCTGCGCCGGGGGCAGGTCGGTCAGGCCGGTGTTGTGCGGGGAGGTGTTCTTCGGCGCGTCGCAGTCGAAGGCGGCGCCGGAGGTCTTCGTCGCGAAGTCGTAGTCGACGTAGGCGTCGTTGGCGCCGGTGCAGTACGGCCAGCCGAAGTTGCCGGGGCCGGTGACGCGGGCGAACTCGACCTGGCCTGCGGGGCCGCGGCCCGGGTTGGCGGAGCCGGCGTCGGGGCCGTAGTCGCCGACGTAGAGGGTGCCGGTCTTCTTGTCGACGCTGAACCGGAACGGGTTGCGGAAGCCCATGGCGTAGATCTCGGGCCGTGTCTTCGCCGTGCCGGGCGGGAAGAGGTTGCCGTCGGGGATGGAGTAGGAGCCGTCGGCGTTCACCTTGATGCGCAGGATCTTGCCGCGCAGGTCGTTGGTGTTGCCGGCGGTGCGCTGGGCGTCGAAGCCGGGATTGCGGCCGTCGCGCTCGTCGATCGGGGTGTAGCCGTCGGACTGGAAGGGGTTGGTGTCGTCGCCGGTCGACAGATAGAGGTTGCCGGCCGCGTCGAAGTCGATGTCACCGCCGACATGGCAGCACAGACCGCGGGTGGTGGCGACGTCGAGAATCTGCTTCTCGCTGGCCAGGTCCAGGGTGCCGTCGGTCTTCAGCACGAACCGCGAGAGCCGGTTGACGCCGTCGAAGGGCGCGAAGTCGGCGGCGGTGCCGTTCTCGGGGGCGTCGCCCGCGGGGGTGTTCAGCGGCGGCGCGTAGTACAGGTAGACGAACCGGTTGCTGGTGAAGTCCGGGTCGATGCCGACGCCCTGGAGTCCCTCCTCGTCGTGCGCGTACACGGCGAGCTTGCCCGCGAGCCTGGTGTTGCCGGCGGCGTCGGTCAGACGCAGTTCGCCGTCGCGGGAGGTGTGCAGGACGGAGCGGTCAGGCAGGACGGCGAGCGACATGGGCTCGCCGACCTCCGCCTCGCCCTTGGCGAGGGTGACCTGCTGGAAGTCCTCGGCGGCGAGGGCCCGTTGATCGGCGACGGCTGCGCCGGCCGGGGGTGTGGTGAGGGTGAGCGTGGCGCCGGCGAGCAGGGCGCCGCCGAACAGGGCGAGTGCCGTGCGCAGACGTGAGCGAGGGGATCTGGTGGTGCGGTCGTTCCCGTGCACGAATGCCTCCAGTAAGGGGCTGGTTGTACGGGCGGGTGCGAACGCCGGGATGCGCCGTCATCCCGGAGAAGGGACGAGAGGTCAGTTGCCGAACGCCGCGTCGAAGGACGCCGTCGGGGGTTCGAAGTCGTACGCCTTGAGGCGGGTCAGGGCCTCGGGGGCGCCCTGGAGCCGGTCCATGCCGGCGTCCTCCCACTCGACGGAGACCGGGCCCTGGTAGCCGATGGAGCGCAGCATGCGGAAGACGTCCTCCCACGGGACGTCGCCGTGGCCGGCGGAGACGAAGTCCCAGCCGCGCCGCGGGTCGCCCCAGGGCAGGTGGGAGCCGAGGCGGCCGTTGCGTCCGTCGAGGCGCTTGCGGGCTTCCTTGCAGTCGACGTGGTAGATCCGGTCGCGGAAGTCCAGAAGGAAACCGACCGGGTCGAGGTCCTGCCACACGAAGTGGGAGGGGTCGAAGTTCAGGCCGAACGCGGGCCGGTGGCCGACCGCTTCGAGAGCGCGGTGGGTGGTCCAGTAGTCGTAGGCGATCTCGCTGGGGTGGACCTCGTGCGCGAACCGTACGCCCTCGGTGTCGAAGACGTCCAGGACCGGGTTCCAGCGGTCGGCGAAGTCCTGGTAGCCGCGCTCGATCATCGACTCGGGCGCGGGCGGGAACATCGCGACCAGGTGCCAGATCGCCGAGCCGGTGAAGCCGATGACGGTGTCGACGCCGAACGCGGCCGCGGCGCGCGCGGTGTCCCGCATCCGGGCGGCGGCCCGCTGCCGTACGCCTTCCGCGTCCCCGTCACCCCACACCTCGGCGGGCAGGATCGCCCGGTGGCGTTCGTCGATGATGGCGTCGCACACGGCCTGGCCGACGAGGTGGTTGGAGATCGCCCAGCAGGTCAGTCCGTACTTGTCCAGCAGGGCTCTCCTGGAATCGAGGTACGACGGGTCGGCGAGGGCCTTGTCCACCTCGAAGTGATCGCCCCAGCAGGCGAGTTCGAGGCCGTCGTAGCCGAAGTCGCGGGCGAGACGGCAGACCTCTTCGAGGGGCAGGTCGGCCCACTGGCCGGTGAACAGCGTGAACGGACGCGGCATGACGGTGAGTTCTCCTCTGGTCCTCAGAGCGCGACGGGTGTGTAGACGGAGTTCTTCTCGGCGCTCTCCTCCACGGCCGCCAGCACGCGCTGCACCTGCAGCCCGTCGGCGAAGGAGGGTTCGGGGCGACTCCCCTCCGCGATCGCGTGGACGAGGTCGCGGGCCTGGTGGACGAAGGTGTGCTCGTAGCCCAGGCCGTGGCCGGGCGGCCACCAGGCGTCCAGGTAGGGGTGGCCGGGTTCGGTGACGAGGATGCGGCGGAACCCCGCGTGCTCGCCGGGTTCGGTGCCGTCGTGGTACCAGAGCTCGTTGAGCCGCTCCAGGTCGAAGAAGAGGGAGCCGCGCTCGCCGTTCAGCTCGATGCGCAACGCGTTCTTGCGGCCGGTGGCGTACCGGGTGGCCTCGAAGGAGGCCAGGGCGCCGGAGGTGAACCGGCCGGTGAACAGGGCCGCGTCGTCCACGGTGACCGTGCCGGTGCGGGCCGCGGCGCTCCCCGCCGACAGCCCGCGTACGGCCCCCTCGGGCAGCGGGCGTTCCCGCACGAACGTCTCCGTCAGCGCGGACACCCCGGCCAGCTGCTCGCCCGCGAGGTACTGGGCGAGGTCCACGATGTGCGCGCCGAGGTCGCCGAGCGAGCCGGAGCCGGCCTGCTCCTTGCGCAGCCGCCAGGTCAGCGGGAAGGCCGGGTCCACGAGCCAGTCCTGGAGATACGTCACCCGCACGTGCCGCAGGGCGCCGAGCCGGCCCTCGGCGACCATGCGGCGGGCCAGCGCGGTCGCCGGGACCCGGCGGTAGTTGAAGCCGACCATGGCGATCAGGCCGCGCGCCTCGGCCTCCCGCGCCGCGCGCACCATCGCCTCGGCCTCGGCGACCGTGTTGGCGAGGGGCTTCTCGCACAGCACGTGCTTGCCGGCGGCGAGCGCGGCGAGCGCGATCTCGGCGTGGCTGTCGCCGGGAGTGCAGATGTCGACGAGGTCGATGTCGTCGCCCTCGATCATCTCCCGCCAGTCGGTGACGGCCGCCGCCCAGCCGTGCCGGTCGGCCGCCGTGCGCACCGCCGTGGCGTCCCGGCCGCAGATCACGGCCAGTTCCGGGCGGTGGGGCAGGTCGAAGACCCGGTCCACGGTGCGCCAGCCCTGGGAGTGGGCGGCGCCCATGAAGGCGTAGCCGACCATCCCGACGCGCAGCGGCGGTCTGTCCCGGCCCGCTGAGCCGGCCGGGCTCGCCGGGCTCTGGTTCCCGTCTGACTGCTGCGGCTGTGCCATGGGGTAAGTCCTCCGTCCTCGTCTGACGACGTCGTGGCGGTGCGGTGGGGGGTGCGGGGCCGGGCCCTGCCGTTGCGTTCACCCCGGCGTGGCGGGGGCTCTCGGTCAGCGGAAGCCGGTGGGCATGTACTGGTCGACGTTGGTCTTGTCGACGACGGCCGAGTAGAGCGTGATCGACGACGGGATCTCGTACTCGGCGAGGCCGCCGACGCCCTTGCCCTGGCCGAGGGCGCGGGCCAGGTCGATGGCGGAGGCGGCCATCGTGGGCGGGTAGAGCACGGTCGCCTTCAGCACGCCGTTGTCCTGCTTGATGGCCTGGAAGGCGGACAGCGCGCCCGCCCCGCCGACCATCAGGAAGTCGTCGCGGCCGGCCTGCTCGATGGCGCGCAGTGCGCCGACGCCCTGGTCGTCGTCGTGGTTCCACAGCGCGTCGAAGCCCGACTGGGCCTGCAGCAGCTGGGCCATCTTGGCCTGCCCGGACTCCACGGTGAACTCGGCGGCCTGGCGGGCGACCTTGCGGATGTTCGGGTAGTTCTTCAGCGCGTCGTCGAAGCCCTGGGTGCGCTGCTTGGTCAGTTCCAGGTTGTCCAGGCCGGCCAGCTCGACGACCTTGGCGTCCGGCTTGCCCTTGAGCTTGTCGCCGATGTAGTGGCCGGCGCTCAGGCCCATGCCGTAGTTGTCGCCGCCGATCCAGCAGCGGTAGGCCTGCGGGGTGTTGAAGACGCGGTCGAGGTTGACCACCGGGATGCCGGCGCCCATCGCCTTCAGGCCAACCTGGGTGAGGGCCTTGCCGTCGGCGGGCAGCACCACCAGCACGTCGACCTTCTTGTTGATGAGGGTCTCGATCTGGCCGATCTGCTGGGCGGTGTCGTTGGAGCCCTCGGTGATCTCCAGGGTGACGTCGGCGTACTTCTTCGCGCGGCTCTTGGCGTTGTCGTTGATGGCGTTGAGCCAGCCGTGGTCGGCCTGCGGTCCGGCGAAGCCGATGGTGACGTGCCGGCCGGGCTTGTCGTCGGCGGCCGGCCTCGCGTCCGCGGCCGGCTTGGAGTCCTTCGGCTCGTTGCTGGTGCAAGCCGTGAGGAGGGCTCCGGCGGAGACCGCGGCGGATCCGAGGAGCAGTCCTCTGCGGGTGGGCAGCTGGGGCATGACGGGGAACCCTTTCCTCAGGTCGTGCTTGCACTACGGCGCTGGACCAGCACGGCGGCGACGATGATCGCTCCCTTGGCGATCTGCTGGACATCGCTCTGCAGGTTGTTCAGGGCGAAGATGTTGGTGATCGTGGTGAACACCAGGACGCCGAGCACGGAGCCGGTGATGGTGCCGCGGCCCCCGCTGAGCAGGGTTCCGCCGATGATGGCGGCGGCGATGGCGTCGAGTTCGTAGAGGTTGCCGTTGGTGTTCTGGCCGGAGCCGGACAGCACGATCAGCAGGAAGGCGGCGATGCCGCAGCACAGCCCGGACAGCAGGTAGAGATACAGCCGCTGGCGGCGGACGTCGATGCCGGCGAGCCGGGCCGCCTCGGCGTTGCCGCCGACGGCTACGGTGCGGCGGCCGAAGGTGGTGCGGTTCAGCAGCAGCCAGCCGAGGATCGTCACGAGTGCGAAGACCAGCACCAGCGGCGGGATGCCGAGGACGTAGGAGTCGCGTTCGCCGAGGCTCAGGACGCCGTCGATGGTGACGATCTGCGTCTTGCCGTCGGTGATCTGCAGGGCGAGGCCGCGGGCGGAGGCCAGCATGGCGAGAGTGGCGATGAACGGGACCATCCGGCCGTACGCGATGAGCAGGCCGTTGACCAGGCCGCAGCCGAGGCCGACGACCATCGCGGTGAACAGGATGCCGGCGAAGCCGAACTCCTGCGTGGCGAGGGTGGTCGCCCACACGGAGGCGAGGGCGACGATCGCGCCGACGGAGAGGTCGATGCCGCCGGAGGTGATGACGAAGGTCATGCCGACGGTGACGACGCCGATCACCGATGCCTGGGTGAGGACGAGTTGGAGGTTGCGGGTGTCGAGGAACTCCTCGGGCTTGGTGACGCCGCCGATGACCACGAGCACGGCGAGCACGCCGAGCAGGGACAGGGTGCGGACGTCGGCGCGGGCCAGCAGGGCGCGCCAGGCGGGGAGTCGGACCGGCGGGATCTTCGAGGTGCCGTCCCGCGGCGGGGAGACGTGCTGCGTCATGACGCCGGGCTTCCTTCCATGACGAGGTCGAGGACGCGGTGTTCGTCGAGGTGCCGGGCGGGCGCGGTGTGCACGACCCGCCCCTCCCGCAGGACGAGGACGCGGTCGGCGAGGCCGAGCACCTCCGGCACCTCGCTGGAGACGAGGAGCACCGCGAGGCCCTCCTCGGCCAGGCGCCGTATCACCGCGTACAGTTCGGCGCGCGCGCCGACGTCGACGCCGCGGGTGGGCTCGTCGAGCAGCAGGACACGGCAGCCGCGCAGCAGCCAGCGCGCCAGAACCGCCTTCTGCTGGTTGCCGCCGGACAGGGTGCGCACCGGCACGGACGGGTTGTCGGGCCGCAGGGACAGCTCGCGGACGGCGGCGCGGGCGGCGCCGCTCTCGGCTCCGCGGTCGATCCAGCCGCCGCGGGAGAAACGGGACAGCGAAGAGACGGAGACGTTGCGGGTGACGGACTCCAGCATCAGCAGCGCCTGCGCCTTGCGCTCCTCGGGCGCGAGCCCGAGGCCTGCGCGGACGGCGGCGCGGACGCTGCCGGGCCTGAGCGGGCGGCCGTCGACACTCACCTGACCGGCCGTCGGCCTGCGCGCGCCGTAGACCGTCTCCAGGATCTCCGAGCGTCCCGAGCCGACGAGCCCGGCGAGACCGACGATCTCCCCGGCGTGCACGTCGAGGTCGAGTGGCGCGAACTCGCCGTCCCTGGCGAGGCCGCGCACCTGGAGCACCGGGGTGCCCGCGGGCGGCTCGGCCGGCCGCTCGGGGAAGACGTACTCCACGTTCCGGCCGGTCATCAGGGCGACGACGTCCCGGGTCGGGGTCGTCTTCGCGGGCAGTCCGCCCGCGACGGCGCGCCCGTCCTTCAGCACGGTGACGCGGTCACCGATGCGGCGGATCTCCTCCAGCCGGTGCGAGATGTAGACGACGGCCACACCCTCGGCGGTGAGGTCGCCCACGATCCGGAAGAGGTTGTCCACCTCGTCCGGGTCGAGCGCGGCGGACGGCTCGTCCATCACGATCAGCCGTACGTCGTGCGACAACGCCCGCGCCATGGACACGATCTGCTGCTGGGCGGCCGACAACTCCCCCACCAGACGCCCCGGGTCGATCTCCGGGTGACCGAGTCGCTTGAGCAGCGCGGCCGTTGTCTCCTTGGCGGCCTTGCGCCGTACGACGAATCCGGCGGCCGTCGGCTCGTGGCCGAGGTGGACGTTCTCCGCCACGGACAGGTGCTCCACCAGGTCGAGTTCCTGGTAGATGGTGGCGATGCCGAGACGCATGGCGGCGATCGGCGAGCGCAGGGTGACCGGCTCGCCGCGCCAGTGGATGGTGCCGGTGTCGGGCTGGTGAGCTCCGGCGAGGACCTTGATGAGGGTGGACTTGCCGGCGCCGTTCTGGCCGAGCAGGCAGTGCACTTCGCCGGCCTGGACGCCCAGGTCGACGCCGTCGAGGGCCCGGACGCCGGGGAAGGACTTGGTGATGCCGGACATGCTGAGCAGCGGTGGTTGCGGTGCCATGCGGATTCCCCTCGGCGGGCGTGCGGGCCGGGTCAGGGTGGTTCGGGGCAGGGCGGATCGAGGCGGGGCGGGTGGAGGCAGGGCGGATCAGCGCGGGTGGGCGGAGGCAGGGCGGATCGAGGCAGGGCGGAGCGGAATGTGAATGCGGTGGAGCAGGACAGGGCGGTTCCGGGCAGGGCGGAGCTGAGCGCTGTGCTGGTGCGCCGGCGGGGGGCGGCGGCGAGGCGGGGCGGAGGCCGGGGCCTACGCGGGTGAGAACAGGTGGTCGCTGATCAGCCGGGCCGCGCCGATGACTCCGGCGACGGGTCCCAGCTCCCCCAGGACGATGGGCAGGTTTCCGGTCGCCAGCGGCAGCGACTGGCGGTAGACCTGGGTGCGGATCGCGGCGAGCAGGGTGTGGCCGAGTCCGGTCACCCCGCCGCCGATCACCACCAGGCCCGGGTTGAAGAAGCTGACCAGGCCGGCGATGACCTGGCCGGTGCGGGTGCCGCCCTCCCGGATGAGGTCGAGGGAGGTGGCGTCACCGGCGGACGCGGCCGCGGCGACGTCGGCGGCGGAGAGCGTGCCGCCGGTCTCCAGCCGCGACGCCAGTTCCGGCGACAGCCCCTGGCGGGCGGCGTCGGTGGCGTCACGGGCCAGGGCGGCGCCGCTGAAGTGGGCCTCCAGGCAGCCGCGGTTGCCGCAGGCGCACGGACGGCCGTCGGCCACGGCCTGGATGTGGCCGATGTCGCCCGCGCTGCCCGTCACCCCGCGGTGGACGTCGCCGCCCACCACGATGCCGCAGCCGATGCCGGTGCCGATCTTGACGCAGAGGAAGTCGCCCACGGAGCGTGCGACGCCCGCGTGCATCTCCCCCATCGCCATCAGGTTCACGTCGTTGTCGACCATGACGGGGCAGCCCAGTTCCTGGCTGAGCGCCTCCCGCACGGGGAAGCCGTCCCAGCCGGGCATGATCGGCGGAGCCACCGGGACGCCCTCGGGGAAGCGGACCGGCCCCGGGACGCCGATGCCGGCGCCGTCGAAGCCCTCCGCGAGCCCGGAGTCACGCAGCTTCGCCGCCATGGACAGCACCTGCTCGAAGACGGCGACGGGTCCCTCGCGGACGTCCATGGGCTGGTTGAGGTGGCCCAGGACCTCCAGCTCGGCGTTGGTGACGGCGACGTCGATCGAGGTCGCGCCGATGTCGACGCCGAGGAAGCGCAACTGCGGGTTGAGCCGGACGTTGTGCGAGCGGCGCCCGCCGCGCGAGGCGGCGAGTCCGTCGGCCACGACCAGGCCCGTCTGCAGCAGCCGGTCGACCTCCACGGCGAGCTTGGACCGCGAGAGGTCGATCTGATCGCCCAGCTGGGCGCGGGAGTTGGGTCCCCCGTCGCGCAACAGCTTCAGCAGCTGAGCCTGATGCGTGTTCGCGGGTCGCTCGGTCATGCGCCTCACGTGCCCCTCCCCGCCTCAAATCGGCCACCGTTGTCGGGCTTTGGAGGGGAACGTAGCAGTGACGGTTGAATGTGGGAAGAAGTTGCGCACGGATTCCCGCAGGCTTTCTCCACTCACAGGACAAAGAGCGGGGCGGGAACGGGGCGGGAACTTCCGTCGCGCAAAGCCGCGTTACTGGTGGCGCCTGGGATGACAGGCGTCCGGCGGTCACCCAGGAGGCGACCGCCGGCACTGGGGCGGGAGACGACGTCGGCCCCTCAAGGAGGCGACGACGGCCGCTTAAGGACACCGGGTCAGGTCGACGCCCGCTCGTGGTACGAGCGCCGGGTGTGCTCGGTGTGGTCGCGCATCAGCCGGGTGGCGCGCTGCTCGTCGCCCTCGGCGATCGCGGCGATCAGCTCCCGGTGCTCGATCCAGGACTGCTGCCCGCGCTGACGCGCCACCGGCGTGTAGTACCAGCGCACCCGGCGGTCCACCTGCGCGGCGAGGTCGGCGAGGACCGTGTTGCCGGCCAGCTCCATGATCGTGGCGTGGAAGCGGGCGTTGAGCGCTACGGCGGCGTCGACGTCGTCCGCCGCTACGGCCTCCACCCCCTGCGCGCACAGCTCCTCGAGGCGGGCGACGCCGTCGCCGTCGGCTGCCGCGGCGGCGAGCCGGGCGGCCTCGGCCTCCAGCAACGTGCGGACGGTGAGCAGCTGGTCGGCCTCCGCCTCCGTCGGCTCATGGACGAACGCGCCCTGGGCGGGCCGCAGATCGACCCAGCCCTCGGTGTTGAGCCGCTGCAGCGCCTCACGCACCGGCTGCCGGGAGACCCCGAGATGCCCGGCGAGTTCGCTCTCCACCAGATGCTGGCCGGGCTGCAGGGCACGCGTGGTGATGAGTTCGAGCAGGGCCTCGTAGACACGCTCGCGCAGCGGGCCGGGCCGCTCCAGTCGGGGTACCGCACCCTGCGGCAGACCGGTCGACAACTTCGCTCCCCCTCGCGGGACTCGGCGGGATCTCGGTGGGACGGCACGCGCAGCAGACCATCAGTGTCGGAGGACCATCAGGATCGATTGTCTTTCGTCTACAGTCTACGGCGCACAACAGGCGCCGTGGCGTGCGGCCCTCCCGCTCGAGCGCCCCCTCAAGGGCAGCGCACGACCTGCCCGGCGTACGACAGGTTGCCGCCGAAGCCGAACAGCAGCACCGGGTCGCCGGTCCTGATCCGCCCCTGCTCGACCAGCTTGGCCAGGGCCATCGGAATGCTCGCGGCGGAGGTGTTGCCGGAGTCGGTCACATCGCGGGCGACGACGGCCTGTGCGGCGCCGATGCGCGCGGCGAGCGGTTCGATGATGCGCAGGTTGGCCTGGTGGAGGACGACGGCGGCGAGGTCCCGCGGGGCGATGCCGGCGCGTTCGCAGGTCTGCCGGGCCAGCGGCGGCAGCTGGGTCGTCGCCCACCGGTAGACGGCCTGCCCTTCTTGCGCGAACCGGGCCGGCTGACCCTCGATGCGTACGGCGTGCCCCATCTCGGGCACCGATCCCCACAGCACGGGGCCGATGCCGGGCTCCTCCCCGTCGGCGCAGGCCTCGACCACCGCCGCCCCGGCCCCGTCGCCGACCAGGACGCAGGTGCTGCGGTCGCTCCAGTCGGCCACGTCGGACATCTTGTCGGCGCCGATGACGAGCGCCCGCCGGGCCGCGCCCGCGCGAACGGTGTGGTCGGCGGTGGCCAGGGCGTGGGTGAAGCCGGCGCACACCACGTTGACGTCCATCGCGGCCGGTCGCGGGATGCCGAGGCGGGCGGCGACGCGGGCCGCGGTGTTCGGGGAGCGGTCGATGGCGGTGGAGGTGGCGACCAGGACGAGGTCGATGTCACCGGGTGTGAGGCCGGCCGCCGCGAGCGCCTTGGCGGCGGCGTGCGCGGCGAGTTCGTCGACGGGCTCGTCGGGCCCGGCGATGTGCCGCGTGCGGATGCCGACCCGGCTCCTGATCCACTCGTCGCTGGTGTCGACCAGGCCGGCGAGGTCCTCGTTGGTGAGCACCTTGGCGGGCTGGTAGTGGCCGACGGCGGCGATCCGTGAGCCGTTCATCTGGAGGGTCCCCCTCGTTGGCTGGACAGCGGGCCCCTCAGTCTGATCAGTGACTCACGGGTACGAGGGCAGGCGAAGCGACAGGAATCGGACGCGGGTGTTGTCGGCTTCCGTCAGACGCTCGGCCACCGGACGGGGCTCGCGCCACGGGGCGCGGCTCGCCCGAATTCGCGCCACCCGGCGGGGCCCGCCCGAAGCCGCGCCACCCGGCGGGGCCCGCCCGAAGTCGCGCCACCCGGCGGGGCTCGCCCGAAGTCGCGCGTCTGGGCGGGTCTCGCCCGGGCGCGCGCGGCCGCCCGACCGGTCTCGGCCCCTCGCCCGGAGTCGCGGGCCTATCCGAGCGTGTGACCGCCATTGATCTTGATGCGCTCACCCGTCACGAAGGCCGCTTCCGGTGACGCGAGGAACGCGACCGCGGCGGCGACGTCGTCCGGGCGGCCCATGCGTCCCAGTGGCACGTCGGCGGTGCAGGCGGCCAATGACTCGGGGTCCGCCGAGGCGTGCCGTTCGACCGGGATCCAGCCCGGCGCGACGGTGTTCACCGTGATGCCGTGCGGGCCGAGCGCGCGGGCCCAGCACTCGGTCAGGCTGTGATGGGCGGCCTTGGCGGCCACGTACGCCGACATGTCGGGGAGGGCTCGCTCCAGCACGTCCGAACCGATCTGGATGATGCGGCCGCCACCGCGCTCGCGCATGGCCGGCAGCACCGCCTGCATCAGCAGCGTCGGGCTCTTGACGAAGAACGTGAGCTGGGCGAGGTGGTCGTCCCAGGTGACCGCCGCAGGGTCCAAGGGGGCTGCGGATGTCATGGCGCCCACCCTAAGGAGTCCGCACGCGGGGGGGGAGGGCGCTTCGGGACAGCAGGCGCTGCGCAGACCCCTCGCCCACCGATCGCCGTCGAGCACGACGCGCCGCTGCCCGACTCGGCGTGCGTGTACTGCGGCAACTGCGTCGAAGTGTGCCCGACGGGGGCGCTGTCGTTCCGGTCGGAGTTCGACCTGCGCGCCGCCGGGACGTGGGACGAGGCGCGGCAGACCGCGACGACGACGGCGTGCGCGTACTGCGGAGTGGGCTGCAATCTCACCCTGCGCGTACAGGACAATGAGATCGTGAAGGTCACCTCGCCGCTCGACAACCCGGTGACCCACGGCAACCTCTGCATCAAGGGGCGCTTCGGCTACCAGCACGTACAGAACCGGGACTGACCGGGACGGATGGGGATCATGGGACGAGTGACGGAACGACGCAAGGTGATCCGCGTACGGGACGGAGCGGTCTCCACCCGCCCGGACACGCTCGTCGCCGAGGAGCCCCTGGAGATCCGGCTCGACGGCAAGCCCCTCGCCATCACGATGCGCACCCCCGGCGACGACTTCGCGCTGGCGGCGGGTTTCCTGGTCAGCGAGGGCGTGCTGGCGGAGCGGTCCGAGCTGCTGAACATCGTGTACTGCGCGGGCGCGACGGAGGACGGTTCGAACACGTACAACGTCGTCGACGTCCAGACGGCCCCGCACGTGGTCGTCCCCGACATCACCCTGGAGCGCAACGTCTACACGACGTCCTCCTGCGGCCTGTGCGGCAAGGCGAGCCTGGACGCCGTGCGCACCACGGCCCGCTGGCCCATCGCGGACACGCCCCCGGTGCGGGTGACGCCGGAGCTGCTGGCGAGCCTGCCCGACCGGCTGCGCGCCGCCCAGCGGGTGTTCGACCGGACCGGTGGGCTGCACGCGGCGGCGCTGTTCACGGAGGACGGCGAGCTGCTGGACGTACGCGAGGACGTCGGCCGGCACAACGCGGTGGACAAGCTGGTCGGGCGTGCCCTGCAGAACGGGGACCTGCCCCTGTCCCGCACGATCCTCCTGGTGTCCGGGCGGGCATCCTTCGAGCTGGCGCAGAAGGCGGTGATGGCGGGCATCCCGGTGCTGGCGGCGGTGTCGGCGCCGTCGTCGCTGGCGGTGGACCTGGCGGCGGAGACGGGCCTGACGCTGGTGGGGTTCCTGCGCGGCGCCTCCATGAACGTGTACGCGGGCGAGGACCGCATAACCCTCAAGGCCACGGCCGGCCAGGGCTGAAGCCCCTCCCCGCCTCAGCCCCCCTCCCGCGCCGCAGGACCCCGCCTCAGTCCGCCCCCCGCGCCACGGGACCCCGTCTCACTCCGCCTCCCGCGCCACGGGACCCCTCCTCACTCCGCCTCCCGCGTTCCGCTGACCCGGACCAGCATCTCCACGAACCGCTCCCGCTCGTCCGCCGGCAGCGGCTCCAGCAGTTCGGCGTTGGCCGCGCGGGCCGCCTCCTCGCACCGCCGGAGCATCCGCTCGCCGTCCTCCGTGAGCCGGACGGCGTTCTTCCGGCGGTCCTTCGGGTCCGGTGCGCGTACGACCAGGCCGGCGGACTGCAGGTCGTTGAGGACGCCGACCAGGTCCTTCGGGTCGAGGCCCACGCCGCGGCCCAGGTCGGCCTGCGCGACCGGGGCGAGGTCGCTGACGGCGGAGAGCACCACGTGGTGCCACATCTTCAGGCCCTGCGCGGCGAGCGCCTCGGCGACCAGGGCGCGCCCCCGCGCGGCGGCGCGCCCGAGCAGCCAGCTGGGCAGGGAACGGATCGCGGGCAAGGGTGCTTCGGCCATGCGGGCAGCCTATCCAGCAAACCATTGGACTTCCCAACGACCCCCGTATACGTAGGGCCTCCCAATGAATTCATGGGTGTTCCCAACGATTTCCGGAGGTCGCCGTGCGCCGCATCCGATACGACCGCCCCGGCGGCCCCCTGTTCCTTCAGGAGGCCCCCGTCCCCGAGCCCGGCCCCGGCGAACTGCTCGTGCGCTGCGAGGCGATCGGCGTCACCCTCCCCGTCGTCCGCAAGGTCGCCGAGGCGGCGGAGCCCATCGCGCTCGGCGGCGAGATCGCCGGTGAGGTCGTGGCCGTCGGCGAGGGGGTGACCCGATGGGCGCCCGGCCACCGGGTGACCGGGCTGTGCTTCGGCCACGGCTACGCCGACTTCGCGGTGCTGCAGGACGCGATGGCCTCGCCGGTCCCGGACACCGCCACGGCCGTCGACGCCGTCGCCCTGGTGCGCAGCGGCCTCGTCGCGTACGGCGCCCTGGACGCGGCCCGCCCCGAGCCGGGCGAGACGGCGCTGATCACGGCCGCCGCGAGCGGCGTCGGCCATCTCGCCGTCCAGCTGGCCCGGATACGCGGCGTGGCCCGGGTCACCGGAGCCGTCTCCGCGTCGGCCAAGGCCGGTTTCGTGCGCGCACTCGGCGCCGACGAGGTCGTCGGGTACGGCGACGACAGCTGGGGCGAGCCGGCCGACTACGCGCTGGACGCCGTCGGCGGTGAGCTGCTCACCCCGGCCCTGGCCGCGCTGGCCCCCGGCGGCCGGCTCGTGGCGTACAGCTCGGGCGGCGGGACCGTCCAGGCGTACGACCTGCTGGTGGGCGCCAAGTCCGTCATCGGGTTCCAGATGGCGCGCATCGCCCGCGGCCGGCCGGCGCTGTACGAGCAGTGGCGCGAGGAACTGTGGCGGCTGTTCACGGACGGCTCCCTGAGGCCCGCCGTGCACGGGGAGTTCGCGCTCGCCGACGCCGGAAAGGCGCACGAGGTGATACAGACACGGGCGAATCTGGGCAAAGTCGTTCTGATCCCCTGACGCCGCTCGCTGGAGACGAGGCCCCCGCCATGCCCGCACGTCACCGGACCCGTCTCAGCTCTCTCACGGCCGCCGTCTGTACGGCGGCCGCCGCACTGTCCGCCCCGCCCGCTCCCGCACAGGGCCACCCCAGGCCGCAGTTCGCCCAGCAGGTCCTCTTCACAGCGGCCGCCGCTTCCGGTTACGCCTGCTTCCGCATTCCGGCGCTGGTGCGGACGAACGCCGGCACCCTGCTCGCCTTCGCCGAGGGCCGGGTCCGCACCTGCGGGGACGCCGGTGACATCGACATCGTCGTCCGGCGCTCCACCGACGGCGGCCGCACCTGGGGTCCGCTGACGGTCGTCACCGACGGCGGCGGCGACACGCACGGCAACCCGGCGCCCGTCGTCGACCGCACCACCGGCCGCGTCCTGCTCGCCGAGACCCACAACACCGGCCGCGCCGACGCCCGCGGTTGCGCCGCCCCCTGCGACCGCACCCCGCACCTGCAGTACAGCGACGACGACGGCCGGACCTGGTCGGCGCCGCGCGCCCTCGGCGGCGGCGTTCGGCCGCCGCGCTGGAACTCCTGGTACGCCACCGGTCCCGGGCACGGTGTGCAGCTCACCCGGGGCCCGCGCACCGGCCGGCTCGTCGTCGGCGTCAACGCCGAGACCTGGGCGCAGGGCCGGGTCACCGCCAACCACGCCGCGCTGATCGTCAGCGACGACCACGGCGCCCACTGGCGCGTCGGCGCCACCGACACCTGGCCCGTCGCCGCCGACGGCGCCTTCCGGCAGAAGCCCTCCGAGCTGAGCCCGGCCGAGCGCGCCGACGGCACGCTGCTGGTCAGCGGCCGCGAACAGGACGGCACCGACCTCGGCCACCGTACCCAGGCCGTCAGCCGTGACGGCGGCGACAGCTTCACCGCCCCTTTCCGGGCCCTGCCGGACCTGTACGCGCCGCAGGTCCAGGGAGCCGTGCTGCGGCTGGGCGATCGCGTCCTGCTGGCCTGCCCCGGCGACCCCGACCGCCGGCGCACCCTGCTGATCCGCTCCTCCTACGACGGCGGCCGCACCTGGGAGAGCGCCGACCGCGGCACCGTCGTCACCCGGGACCGGGCCGGCTACTCCGACCTGGCCGAGGTCGCCCCCGCCACCGTCGGCCTGCTCTACGAGGGCGGGAGGGCCGACGCCCGCGAGGAGATCCGCTTCGCCCGCTTCACCGGGGACTGGCTGACCCCGCGCCGCGCCCCCGACCCGGTCACCCCCGACCTGGCCCCGCACGCCCGGCCCGCCGCGGTCCTCGGCCACCCCCGCGGGACGGCCGGCGTGCGCGGCGGAGCCCTGGAGTTCGACGGAGTCGACGACGCCGTGCGGCTGCCGTACCGCCCCCGGCTGCCGCTCGGCGCCCGCGACTTCACGGTGTCGCTGTACTTCCGCTACACGGCGACGGCCGGGGAGCAGCCGCTGGTGTCGATGGGCGGGTCCGGTGCGGGGCAGCCGCAGGTACGGGTGGGCGGTGAGCCGGCGCAGAACCGTGTCGTGGGCCTGATCACCGTGCGGCAGGGGACTGCGGCGCCGCGGACCGTGTACGTGCGGACGGCGCGCGCGTACAACGACGGCCGGTGGCACCGTGCGGTGCTGCGCCGGGGCGGCGGCCGCCTGTCGCTGGCCGTCGACGGCGCGGAGTCCTCCGTCGCCGCTCCCCCGGGCTCGGTCAGCCGCACCTCGCCGTTCGGTGTGCACCTCGGTCAGCGCATGGACGGCAGGGCTTTCCTCACCGGCGCGCTCGACGAGGTGCGCGTCTGGGGCCGGGCGCTGACCGACGCGGAGCTGACGCGGCCGGTGGTGCCGGGCTCAGCGCAGGGCACGGTGCTGTCGCTGCCCCTGGACCGGGTCGGCGGCTGAGCTCTCGGCGTCCTCCTCGGGGTCGTGGGAGCGGCGCTTGGCGATCACCGCGCACACCATCAGCTGCATCTGGTGGAACAGCATCAGCGGCAGCACGGCCAGCGAGGCCTGCGGGCCGAACAGCACGCTCGCCATGGGCAGCCCGGACGCCAGCGACTTCTTCGAGCCCGCGAACTGGATCGCGATCCGGTCCGCGCGGCCGAAGCCCAGCGCCTTCGCGCCGTACCAGGTCAGCAGCAGCATCACCGCGAGCAGCACGGCCTCGACGACGAGCAGCCCGCCCAGGCGGAGGGGGCTGACCTGGTGCCAGATGCCGCGGACCATGCCCTCGCTGAACGCGGTGTACACGACGAGCAGGATCGAACCCCGGTCGACCAGTCCGAGCACCTTCTTGTGCCGGGTGACGAAGCCGCCGATCCAGCGGCGCAGCACCTGCCCGGCGAGGAACGGCACCAGCAGTTGCAGCACGATCTCGACCAGCGAGTCGGCGGAGAAGCCGCCCGCGCCGCTGCCCAGCAGACCGGCCGCCAGCAGCGGGGTGACGACGATGCCGACGAGGGAGGAGAAGGAGCCGGCGCAGATCGCGGCGGGCACGTTGCCGCGGGCGATGGAGGTGAAGGCGATGGAGGACTGGATGGTGGAGGGCACCAGCGTGAGGAAGAGCAGGCCCTGGTAGAGCGGCTGGGTGAGGAAGACCGGGACCAGCCCGCGGGCGGCCAGGCCCAGCAGCGGGAAGATCACGAAGGTGCAGGCCAGGACGGTGCCGTGCAGCCGCCAGTGCTTGAGGCCGTTCAGCGCCTCGCGGGTGGACAGGCGGGCGCCGTACAGGAAGAACAGGAACGCGATCGCCGCGGTGGACGCGCCGGAGGCGACGTCGGCGCCCGCGCCGCGCGCCGGGAGCAGCGCGGCCAGCCCCACCGTGCCGAGCAACAGCACGATGTACGGGTCGATCGGCATCCAGCTCGGCCACTGCAGGCGTTTCACGGTGCTCCACGTGCTTCGTCGTCGGTGCGCGCGGGGCCGCACGGCCCCTCCTGTGCGTGGGCCCGGAGGCCCCGCTTCCATCCTGCTCCCCCGCGCCGTGATCGGGAATCCCGTATACGGCTCTGACTGTCATCGCGTTCCATGATGAGCGGCTAGGGTGGCAGGCGTGTACGACCCTTCCCAGCTGCGCACTTTCCTCGCGGTGGCGCAGACGCTGAGCTTCACGCAGGCCGCGCGCCGGCTCGGGCTGCGCCAGTCGACGGTCAGCCAGCACGTGCGGCGGCTGGAGGACGCCACCGGGCGCACGCTGTTCACGCGGGACACCCACGCGGTGGAGCTGACGGAGGACGGCGAGGCGATGCTGGGCTTCGCGCGCCGGATCCTTGAGGTGCACGAGCAGGCGACGGCGTTCTTCACGGGGACCCGGTTGCGCGGCAGGCTGCGGTTCGGCGCGTCGGAGGACTTCGTGCTGACCCGGCTGCCGGAAATCCTGGAGGGGTTCCGGCACGACCACCCCGAGGTCGATCTGGAGCTGACGGTGGAGCTGTCCGGCACGCTGCACGAGCAGCTCGCGGCCGGGAAGCTGGACCTGGTGCTGGCCAAGCGGCGCCCGCAGGATCCGCGCGGGGAGCTGGTGTGGCGCGACGACCTGGTGTGGATCGGCGCGGAGCGGCTGCGCCTGGACGCCGACCGGCCCGTCCCGCTGATCGTCTACCCGCCGCCCGGCATCACCCGGGCGCTCGCCATGGAGGCGCTGCAGCGGGCCGGGCGCCCGTGGCGGATCGCCTGCACCAGCGGCAGCCTGAACGGCCTGATCGCGGCGGCCCGCGCCGGCCTCGGGGTGATGGCGCACTCCCGCGGCCTGGTCCCGCCCGGCCTGGTGCGCGTCCCGGACCGGGCCGGCCTGCCGGAGCTGTCCGGCGTCGACTTCGTCCTGGTGCACGGCCACCGCCGCCCCTCCGCACAGGACGCAGCCGACGCCCTCGCCGCGGCGATCCTCGCGGGCGGCGACCGCTTGCAGCGCCGCGGACGGACCGGCGTCGGACAGCCCTGACCTCGCAGCGGCCCGGGTGGGACGCCGGTCCGCTTCCCCGCGCGGCCGGCGTCCCGCAGTGACGGAAACCGGGGCGCACACGCTGACCGAAGTAGGCCCCGACCGCCTGCCGCCCCGCCCGGCGAACCGGTCGTACAGATTCGGTGGAGATCGGGCTGCCGAAACTTACGGAACCGTCGGTTTTCTGTCCGACCCTTCCGCATGTGCGCCCATTTTCGTCGCGTGGCCGGCGGGGACCCGGACAGCGCCCGTGGCGGTCGCCCCTCCCGTCCCGCCGCCGCGTGGGGTAGCTTTCACGGCGCTGCGCGGGCGCCAGGGACGAGCCGGGCGCCGGGAACGGGGAGCGGGGAGCGGGTTTGCGCGAGTACACCAACCCTCCGTTGGCGCTGTCGCCGCCGGCGGGCGGTCTGGCCGACGTCGTCTTCCGGCATGCCGAGACCGATCCGCTGCACGTCGCGCTGGGCCGCAAGGACGAGTCCGGGCGGTGGCGGGACGTGACCGCGGCGGAGTTCCGCGACGAGGTGCTGGCGCTGGCCAAGGGGCTGCTGGCGAGCGGCATCCGGTTCGGCGACCGGGTCGCGATCATGTCCCGCACCCGCTACGAGTGGACGCTGTTCGACTTCGCGCTGTGGACGATCGGCGCCCAGGTGGTGCCGGTGTACTCGACCTCCTCGGCCGAGCAGTGCTTCTGGATGCTGTACGACTCCGAGTGCACGGCGGCGATCGTGGAGCACGAGGACCACGCGATGACCATCGCCACCGTCATCGACCGGCTGCCGAGGCTGCGCCGGCTGTGGCAGCTGGACTCGGACGCCGTGCAGGAGCTGTACGACGCCGGCGCCCACGTGGAGGACGACGTGGTGCACCGGCACCGCGAGGCGGTCACCCCGGAGTCGGTCGCCACGATCATCTACACCTCCGGCACCACGGGCCGCCCCAAGGGCTGTGTCATCTCGCACGGCAACTTCATGTTCGAGGCGGACACGGTCATCGGGCGCTGGGAGCCGGTGTTCCACTCCAAGAAGGGCGACGAGGCGGCGACGCTGCTGTTCCTGCCGCTGGCGCACGTCTTCGGGCGGATGGTGCAGGTCGCGGCGATCCGCGGCAAGGTCCGCTTCGGCCACCAGCCGCAGCTGAACGCGGCCGCGCTGCTGCCGGACCTGCAGGCGTTCAGACCGACGTTCATCCTGGCCGTGCCGTACATCTTCGAGAAGGTGTTCAACGCGGCGCGGCGCAAGGCGGAGAAGGACGGCAAGGCGGGGCCGTTCGAGAAGGCCGTCGAGGTGGCGGTGCGCTACGCCGAGGCGGTCGAGGCGAAGGCGTGGGGCAGCGGGCCCGGTCCGTCGGCGGGGCTGCGCATGCAGCACCAGTTCTTCGACAAGCTGGTGTACGCGAAGGTGCGCGCGGCGATGGGCGGCCGGCTCCGCAACGCGATGTCCGGCGGCTCGGCGATGGACCGCCGGATGGGTCTGTTCTTCGCGGGCGCCGGCGTGCAGATCTACGAGGGCTACGGCCTGACCGAGTCGACGGCGGCGGCCACCGCGAACCCGCCCGAGCGCACCCGCTACGGCACGGTGGGGCAGCCCATCCCGGGCGTGACCGTGCACATCGCCGACGACGGCGAGATCTGGCTGCGCGGCGGGAACGTCTTCCAGGGCTACCTCAACAACCCCAAGGCCACCGACCAGTCCCTGCACGACGGCTGGCTGGCCACCGGCGACCTCGGCTCGCTGGACGAGGACGGCTATCTGACCATCACCGGCCGCAAGAAGGAGATCCTGGTCACCTCGGGCGGCAAGAGCGTCTCGCCGGGTGTGCTGGAGGAGCGGGTGCGCGAGCATCCGCTGGTCAACCAGTGCATCGTCGTCGGCAACGACCGCCCGTTCATCGCCGCCCTGGTCACCCTGGACCAGGAGGCCGTCGAGCACTGGCTGCAGATGCGCAACAAGCCCCGGCTGACCGCGTCGGAACTGGTGCGCGACGCCGATCTGGAGACCGAGGTGCGCCGCGCGGTCGTGGCGGCGAACACCCTGGTCTCGCAGGCGGAGTCGATCCGCACCTTCCGCATCCTCGCCCAGCCCTTCACCGAGGAGCACGGCCTGCTCACGCCGTCGCTGAAACTGAAGCGCAAGGCGATCGAGAGCGCCTACGCCCGCGAGGTGGACGCGCTGTACCAGGTGTGAACCCGCGCACGGACGACGACGGATTTCGTGGTCAGGAATGCATCACGGCCGGTGACCGTTGACGATGTGCGTACCACCTGACGGACAACCGAAGGATCAAGAGCTCGTGAGCAGCAAGGTCCCCCCGATCACCCTCAACAACGGCATCGAGATGCCCCAGCTGGGCTTCGGCGTCTGGCAGGTGCCGGACGACGAGGCGGAGCGGGCCGTCGCCACCGCCCTGGAGGCCGGGTACCGCAGCATCGACACGGCGGCGATCTACGGCAACGAGAAGGGCACCGGCAAGGCCATCGCCGCCTCCGGTCTGCCCCGCGAGGACGTCTTCGTCACCACCAAGCTCTGGAACAGCGAGCAGGGCTACGACTCGACGCTGCGCGCGTTCGACACCTCCCTGGCCAAGCTCGGCCTGGACTACGTCGACCTGTACCTGATCCACTGGCCGCTGCCGTCCAAGGACGCCTACGTCGACACCTACCGGGCGTTCGAGAAGCTGCACGCCGACGGCCGCATCCGCGCGATCGGCGTGTCCAACTTCCTGCGGCCGCACCTGGAGCGGCTGATCGACGAGACGTCGGTGATCCCGGCGGTCAACCAGATCGAGCTGCACCCGCACCTCCAGCAGCGCGCCGCCCGGGAGTACCACGCCGAGCAGGGCATCGCCACCGAGGCCTGGTCGCCGCTCGGCTCGGGCAAGGGCATCCTGGAGATCCCGGCGCTCGTGGCGATCGCCCAGAAGCACGACCGCACCCCCGCCCAGGTGGTGCTGCGCTGGCACCTCCAGCTCGGCAACGTCGTGATCCCGAAGTCCGTGACGCCGTCGCGGATCAAGGAGAACATCGAGGTGTTCGACTTCAGCCTGGACGACGAGGACCTCGCCGCGATCAGCGCGCTCAACGAGGACCGGCGCCTGGGCCCGGACCCGGCGGCGTTCGACGTGGTCTGAGCGTCCGCGCACGCGTCACCGCACCGCCGTCACCCGATCACCACGCCGCCCCCGGACACGCCGTCCCGGGGCGGCGTGGCGTATCCGCGGCGAGCGGCCGCCCGGGTGCTAGCGTCCCTGACCCGTGTACTCGTTTCCCACAGCGCGTAACCGGCCCCGCCGTCTCCCCCGCTCCGCGGCAGCCGCCGCCGTCCTCGCCGCCGGTGTCCTCCCGGCGCTCGCCGGCCGCGGCTTCGGCGTGGTCTTCGCCCACGAGGGTTCCGTGCCCGCCGCCGACCTGCTCGCCAAGGTGCGCTCCTGCAAGCAGGTGTCGCACGGCGCCTACCGCACCGACCAGGACAAGGCCCCGAGCGTCCCGGTGTGCGGGGCGAAGGGCGCCGTGTTCTTCACCGCCGACATGGACATCGACTGCGACGGCCGCCCCACCGAGCGGTGCAGCAGGGCCACCGACCCCTCGTTCCAGGACGACACCGCGTTCCACCAGTCCGACGGCAAGCCGCCGCGCGCCGACCACGTGCCGTTCGTCGTCGTCCCCGGCGCGAGTGACATCTGGGACTACCGCGCGTCGGGCGTACGGGGCGGCGGCGTGGCGGCGGTGATCCACGACGACCAGGTCGAGTACGCCGTCGTCGGCGACGTGGGCCCGAAGCAGATCATCGGGGAGGCGTCGTACGCCACGGCGCAGGCCCTGGGCCTGGACCCCGACCCGGTGCACGGCGGCACCGACGCCCCGGTGACCTACATCCTGTTCACGAACTCCCAGGCCGCGCCCTTCGAGAGCCACAACGCGGCGGTGACCCTCGGCGAGCAGCTGGCCCGGGACTTCCTGAAGAACAACTGACGTTCTCCTCCCGTCAGTTGGGCTGGCCGATGGGCCGTACGACGACGGTGTTGACGTCGACCCCGGCCGGCTGGCGGATCGCCCAGACGACCGAGTCGGCGATCTGGTCGGCGCTCAGCAGGTGGCCGGGCGGCAGACTGCCGTAGGAGTCCCAGAACGGCGTCTCCACCCGGCCCGGCGCCACCAGGGTCACGCCGACGCCGTACTCGGTGACCTGGCGCCGGGTGTTCTCCGCGAGCCCGGTCACCGCCCACTTCGTCGCCCCGTACAGGTTGCCCGGCGTGTTGACGAACCCGGCGACGCTGCCGACCAGCACGATCCGGCCGCGGGTCTCCTTGAGGGCGTCGACGGACGCCCGGATCAGCAGCGCCGGCCCCAGCACATTGGTCAGCACCATCTCCTGCCAGCCCGCAGGATCACCCTCGGCGACCGTGTCGTGGGTGGCGAAACCGGCGTTGGCGACGACGGTGTCGATCCGGCCGTACGCCTTGAGCGTGCGCGCCACGGCGTCCTGCACGTCGGCGTACTCGGCGGCGCTGCCCGCGACCGTCAGCAGCCCCTCGGGCTCGCCCAGCCCGGCGGCGAAGTCGCGCAGCCGCTGCTCACCGCGCCCGGTGACGGTCACCCGCCACCCGTCGTCGAGCAGCCGCCGCGCGACGGCCGCCCCGATGCCCGTGCCGCCGCCGGTGATGAGTGCGACCGGAGAGTCGGTCATGACAAGCCCCCTGAGATGTCGTCCTTCGTGAACGACGGGGAGTCCATCAGTTGGAGCGCACTCGATGTCAAGGACGGTCGGTCAGTACGGGCGGACCGCGGTGTGGACCGTGTGCGCGGCGAGGACGAACAGGTCCGGGCGGTGGTGGACGCTCGCCGGGTCGGCGGGGTCGAGAAGGCGGTCCAGGGTGGCGCGGTCCTCCGCGTCCAGGCCGTCGCCGACGGTCTCCCGCAGCCGGCCGAGGGCGGTGACGACATGCGCGCGGGCCCGGTCGGGCACGGGGGCCGGGATGTCGAGCAGGAAGGTGCGGGTGCGGGTGTGCTTCAGGCCGGCCGCGGTGAGCAGCGCCGGCCAGTCCTCGGTCACGGCGACGCTGCCGGGCAGGTCGGCGCGCATCCGGGCGAAGCGGTCCTCCTGGAGCGCGTCCAGCCGTGCCTGCAGACCGGGGCGGCCGAAGCCGATGTCGCGGGGCAGATGGCGGGGCGGCAGCCCGCCCTCCAGCAGGGCCAGCGTCCCGCCGGGGGCGAGCCGTTCGGCGAAGGCGGCCAGGGCGGCGCGCTGGTCGCCGAGGTGGTGCAGGCTGCGGCTGGCCCACAGCAGGTCGGCGGGGTAGTCGAGGTCGTCCAGGGCCTCGGGCAGGTCCCCCGCCAGGGTGGCGAAGCGGTCGGCGACGCCGGTGCGCCCGGCGCGGGCCCGGGCGCGCTCCAGCAGCGGCGCGGAGCCGTCCGCGGCCAGCACCCGCGCGCCCGGGAACGCCTCGGCGAACAGGCAGGACACCACGCCGGGCCCGCTGCCCGCGTCGACGATCAGCCCCGGCTCGGTCACCTCCTTACCCAGCCAGGCCAGCGCGCGCTCGTACAGCGGCGTGAACAGCTCGGCCTCGGACTCCAGGTACGCCGCCATCTCGGCCCAGTCGATGTCGGCGCCGTGGTCGTGGCCGTGGGCGGCCGCGGGGTGGTGGTGCTCGTGTGCCATGGTGGTCAGCCTCTCGTCCGGATGCCGCCAGGGTGCGCCGACGCACCGCACGGCGGCCAGCGCTGTTGCCGGGACGGCAAAAATGAGGTGCGCGCGCGGGCCGGTGAAGCCCACCATGACGCGGTGGACGACGAGATGCTGACGCGGTTCGTGCGGGACGGGTTCGTGAAGATCGAGGGAGCCGTCCCGCCGCGGGTCGCGCAGGACTGCGCGCGGCTGCTGTGGCGGGAGACGGGCTACGACCCCGACGACCCGGGCACCTGGAAGGACCCGGTGGTGTGGGTGGGCGGGATGGCCCAGGGGCCGTTCGCCGCCGCCGCCAACACGCACGTCCTGCACGAGGCGTTCGACCTGCTGGTCGGGGTGGGGCGCTGGCAGCCGCGGTACTCGCTCGGCACCTTCCCGCTGCGGTTCCCGCACGCGGAGGAGCCGGACGACGCCGGCTGGCACATCGAGGGCAGCTATCTGCCCGAGGGCGCCGCGCACTTCCACACCAACGTGCACTCGCGGGACCGGGCGCTGCTGATGCTGTTCCTGTTCAGCGAGGTCACCGAGGCGGACGCGCCGACCCGGATCAGGGTCGGCTCGCACCTCGACGTGCCCGCGGTCCTCGAGCCCTACGGCGAGGCCGGCGCCTCCTTCCTGGAGCTGGGTCCGCGCGTGGACGCCGCGTCGGCGCACCGGCCGCTCGCCTGTGCGACGGGGCGGCCGGGCGACGTCTATCTGTGCCATCCGTTCCTGGTGCACGCCGCCCAGCCGCACCACGGCGACCGGCCCCGGTTCCTGGCGCAGCCGCCGCTGCACCCGGCGGAGCCGGTGACGCTCCGGCGGCCGGACGGCGACTACTCGGCGGTGGAGTTCGCGATCCGCCGGGGCCTGGGCGAGGCGCCCTGACCCCGGCGGTCACGCTCGGGGCCGGCTCCCCAACGGCCGGTCCCGAGCGGTCCCTCACCGCGCTACGGCAGCGGCGGGTAGGCGCTGCGCATCAGCTGCCGGCCGGAGCGGGAAATCTGCCTCTACGGCCCTCCTACCGGGGGAGCGGACAGATGCCGGCCGTTGGTCGCCGCCCGCGCCGGGAAGGTGGCCGGGTCTACACCGGCTTGCGGAACGCCCGCAGCGTGAACACCGGGTCCGGGCGCGGCCGGTCCTGGTCGGGCAGCTCGGCCAGCCGGGCCGCGTAGCGTTCGGTGAGGGGCCGGCCGGGCGGCAGCGTGACGAACCAGCCGCGGCGCAGGTCGGCGATCGTACGGCGCGGACTGCGGCCCTGGCCGCGTCCGGTGAAGTGGGCCCGGCCCGCCGGGACGAGGCCGTGCTCGGCGGCGTACTTCTCCACGCGGTCCGCGGCGTCGCGGGCCTCGCTGGGGGGCCGGGAGGCGAGGACGGCGTCGATGTCGCTGCCCACGTTGTGCGCGGCGGCCTTGTCGACCGTGGTGACGTACACCCCGCCGGGTGCGAGGACCCGGGCGCACTCGGCGACGACGGCGCGCACGTCCTCGGGCGTGGCCAGCAGGTGCAGCAGCCACACGCCGGCGACGGCGTCGAACGCGGCGCGCGCGAAGGGCAGACGGCGGGTGTCGGCGCGGACGACGGCGCCGGGCAGCCGGGCGGCCGCGTACCGGGTCATGGTGTGCGCCAGATCGGCGCCGGTGACCGCGAGGCCGGGGCGGCCGGCGGACAGCCGGCGGGTGACGATGCCGGTGCCGCAGGCGACGTCGAGCATCCGGTGCGCGGTCGGCGGTATGAGGCTCAGCACGGCGTCCGCCGCCGCGGCCGCCCTGGGTTCGCCGCCGCGCGAGGCGTCGTAGCGCTCGGCTTCCTTGTCGTAGTCCAGCACGGCCGGCTCCCCTCCTCGTCCCCGTGTGTGCGGTCAGTCGGCGCTGTGGCCCGGGGCCAGGTCCTGGACGCGGCGCGCCAGCTCGAAGTCGAGCTCGGTGACCGCGCCGCCCGCGCTGTGCGTGCTCACCGTGAGGGAGACGGTGTTGTAGCCGAGGGTCAGGTCGGAGTGGTGGTTCAGCTCCTCCTGCACCTGCGCGATGTGGATGACCATCGCGGTCGCCGCGAAGTGGGAGGCCAGCCGGTAGGAGCGGGCGAGACGGTCCCCGTCGAGGGACCAGCCCGGCAGCTCCGCCAGCCGGTCCTCGATCTCCTTCTGCGACAGCGGTTCGACGGCCATGCCGGGCTCCCTTCAGCGATGTCGCGTACGCGTCCAGCCTGCCACAACGCGGCACGGCGAGCGCCTGCTGACGCGGGCCGTCCGGCAGCGAACTCCGCCGGGCGGCCGAGCGCCTCCCCGAGCGCCCCGCCCGGCGGCCTTCGGCTACGGTCGTGACATGACCCCCGTCGCGTCCCGCATGGCCGCCTCCCCCGCCTCCCCCGCCGGTCAGGGCGTCGGCCCGCTGCTGCGGGCCTGGCGGGTGCGGCGGCGGATCAGTCAGCTGGAGCTGGCGCTGCGCGCCGACTCCTCCGCCCGGCACGTCTCCTTCATCGAGACGGGCCGTTCCCGGCCGAGCGAGGAGATGGTGCTGCGGCTGGCGGAGCACCTGGAGGTGCCGGTGCGCGAGCGCAACGCGCTGCTGCTGGCGGCCGGTTACGCGCCGCGCTACCCGGAGACGCCGCTGGACGACCCTGCGCTCGACGCGCTGCGGGACGGCATGGAGCGGCTGATCCGCGGCTACGAGCCGTATCCGGCGCTGGTGCTGGACGGGCTGTACCGGGTGCGGGCGGCGAACCGGGGTGTCGCGATGTTCCTGGACGGGGTGCCGGAGGAGCTGCTGCAACCCCCGCTGAACGCGATGCGGTTGACGCTGCACCCGGAGGGCATGGCGCCGCGCATCCGCAATCTGCGGGAGTGGCGCGGCCATCTGCTGGAGCAGATGCGGCGGCAGATCGCGCTGCAGCGCTCCGAGGAGCTGCGCGCACTGTACGAGGAGGTGGCGGCCTACCCGGTGGAGCCGGACTCGCCGGACGACGCGGAAGCCGAGGAGCCCCACCCGTACTTCGCGCTGCCGCTGCGCTTCGAGCACGAGGGCCGGGTGCTGTCGTTCATCTCGTCGATCTCCACGTTCAACACACCCATGGACGTCACGGTCGCCGAACTGGCCATCGAGACGTTCCTCCCGGCCGACCCGGCGACCGTGAAGTACCTGCACTCGCTGGGCACCTGACGACGGATCGATCCGGCCATCCGCCGCTCCGCCGGGGCTCCGCGCGTGACAGACTGGCCCGCGTGCTTCGGCTGCTTCGGCGCGTAGGGGAGGCGTGGCGTGAGTGAGCGGCGGCCCGCACCCACGGTGGGCCAGGTGGTGCTCGGCAGGCGGTTGCAGGAACTGCGGGAGGCGGCCGGCCTCAAACGCGAGGAGGCCGCGCAGGTGCTGCGCGTGGCGCCGGCGACCGTGCGGCGGATGGAGACGGCCGAGGTCGCGCTGAAGATCCCGTATGTGCAGGTGCTGCTGGGGACGTACGGGGTCGGCGCGGCGGAGGCCGAGCAGTTCGTGGCGCTGGCGGAGGAGGCCAACCGGCCCGGCTGGTGGCAGCGCTTCCACGATGTGCTGCCGGACTGGTTCAGCCTGTTCGTCAGTCTCGAGGGCGCGGCGCGGCTGATGCGTTCCTACGAGCCGCACTTCGTGCCGGGGCTGCTGCAGACGCCGGCCTACGCGCGTGCCGTGCTGGAGTCCGGCACGATCGGGCGGCGCAGCCCGGCGGCCACGGAGCGGCACGTGACGCTGCGCATGGAGCGGCAGCGGCTGCTGGAGCGCCCGGACGCGCCTCATCTGTGGGTGGTCATGGACGAGACGGTGCTGCTGCGCCCGGTGGGCGACGACCCCTCGATCATGCGGGAGCAACTGGAGAAGCTGCTGGAGTTCGGCGAGCGCGACAAGGTCACGCTGCAGATCGCCGAGTTCGCGGCCGGTCCGCACCCGGGGACGTACGCGCCGTTCTCCCTGTTCCGGTTCGCGGAGCCGGAACTGCCCGACATGGTGGTCTCCGAGTACCTCAGCGGCGCGCTGTACCTGGACTCCCGCTCGGAGGTGGCGGTGCACCTGGAGGTGCTGGACCATCTGACCGCGCATGCCGCGTCGGCCGAGCGCACCCGGCGGATCCTCGCCGCCCACCTGGACGGGCTGGGCGCTCGGTCCTGACCCGTACGGGTGCCCTGAACAGGTGCGCGTCCGCGTCCGCCCCTAGCGTCGAGTCCAAAGGGCGGCCGACCCGAAGGAGACGCGCCGATGCCCTCGGACTCCGTGCTGTACCAGGCGGCCGCGCTCTGCCTGACCTACCCCGACGAGGACCTGTTCGCCCGGCTGCCGCTGCTGCGCGAGGCGGCCCCGCAGCTGCGGGAGTTCACCGACCACGCGGCCGCCACCGAGCCGCGGGACCTGGCCGCGCACTATGGGCAGGTCTTCCATCTGAACGACCGGCACAGCCTGTTCCTGAGCTGGTGGCGCGACGAGGACACCCGGCGGAGCGGGGTGCCGCTGGACCGTTTCAAGGAGCGGTACCGGGCGCACGACCTGGAGCTCGCCGACGAGGAGCTGCCGGACTTCCTGCCCGCCGTGCTGGAGTTCACCGCCCGCACCGGGGACACCGGCCTGCTGACCGATTCCCGCGACGCCCTGGAGCAGCTCCGGGCGCGGCTGACCGCCTTCGGCACCCCGTACGCGGCCGTCCTGGACGCCGTGTGCGCCGCGCTGCCGCCCCGCGCCGAGGTGCGCCGATGACCGTGGTCACCGGCCTCCGGCGACGGCACTCCGTGGTCAGGTCTGTCCGACGGCCGTCAGATCCACGTCCTTCGTCTCGCGGTACCGGACGAACGACACGGTGCTGAGCAGGCAGAGGGCAGCCACGTACCAGCGGTACCAGTCGGCGTGGCCGTGCGTGGCGAGGTACTCGTTCAGGTAGGGCGCGGTGCCGCCGAACAGGGCCACCGTCAGGGCGTACGGCAGCCCGACGCCGCTGGACCGCAGGGCTGTGGGGAACATCTCCAGCGTCGCCACCGGCCCGGCGGCGGCGTAGCAGCCGAACAGCAGCAGCGCCGCCGTCATCACCGCGAACAGCCGCACGGCCGAGCCCGACAGCGCCCCCAGGAACAGCGGTGTCAGACAGACGAACCCGCAGCCGAACACCAGCAGCAGGGGACGGCGCCCGAACCGGTCGGCGGCCATGCCGAGCAGAGGAAGGACCGCCATGAACACCACCTGGGCGGCGACGCCGGCCCACAGCGCGGCGTTCGCCGGCATCCCGTACCGCAGCTGGGCGTACACCGGCAGGTAGGAGGCGAAGGTGTAGTAGACGACGGTCGCACCCAGCGTGAAACCGACCACACGGACCGCGGCGCGCGGGTGCCTGCGCATCGCCTGCCACGCAGGGTTGCGCGGCCGCTCCCCCGCCGTGCCGAAGACGGGCGTCTCGTCCATCCGCCCGCGCAGATACCAGCCGTACAGGGCCAGCAGCGCCCCCAGCGCGAAGGGGACGCGCCAGCCCCAGCTGCCCAGCTGTCCCGCGGTGAGCGTGGCGTGCAGCAGCAGTGCGACCAGGGTGGCCGCGAGCGTGCCCAGCGTGGTGCTGATGTAGACGGCGCTCGAGTACAGGCCGCGGCGCCCGGGCGGCGCCGTCTCGTTGACGTACGTGCCCATCGCCGCGCCCTCACCGCCGGCGGACAGTCCCTGCACCGCCCTGGCCACGATCAGCAGCGCGGGGGCCAGGACGCCGACGGACCGGTAGGGCGGGATGAGCGCGATCAGAAGACTGCCGCCCCCCATCATCAGCAAGGACAGCCGCAGCGCGGCGCTGCGCCCGCGGCGGTCGCAGTACGCGCCGATCAGCGCCCCGCCGAGCGGCCGGAACAGGAACCCGACGGCGAACACCGACAGCGTCCTCAGGACGTTCGTGGCCGTGTCGCCGGCCGGCTGGAGCCGCGCCCCGAGCAGCGCGGCGAACGTGACGAACGCGCCCCAGTCGAACCACTCCATGGCGTTGCCGACCGAGGCGACGGCCAGCCGGCGCAGCCCGCCCCTCCTCGTTTCCGCCGAAGTCCTGGTGATGGTAAGGGTGTTCACGATTCCGCCCCGGTCTTCCTGGTCGTCTCGATGTGCTGGGGTGCCGGTGACGGGCCGCTGGCGAGTCGGGTACGTACGTCCTCGGCCTCGGCGGCGCCGATCTCGGTGAACACCGCCAGGGCCCGCGACCAGTGTCCGGCCGCCCGCGCGTGGTCGCCGGCGAGGGCCGCGACGGTGCCCAGGACGTCCTCGGCCCTGGCGACGTTGAGGCGCTGCGCCGTCGGCTGGGACAGGGCGAGTGCCCGTTGCGCGCACTCCTCGGCGCGGCCCGGGTCGTCCAGGCTCAGGTACAGCGGGGCCAGTTCCAGCAGGACCTTGCTGCGGGCGACGCGGTTGCCGTTCGATTCGGCCAGGGAGCGGGCCGCCTCGGCGTGTGCCCGTGCCTCGTCCCGGCCCAGAAGCCGGTCGACGACGGCGAGGCGCGCCAGCGCGTACGCCTCGCCGTCGACGTAGCGGATCTGCCGGGCTCCCTCGAGCGCCGTGCCCGCGTAACGGGCCGACTCCGGCAACGCGTCGAGACCGGCGCTGATGGCCGACAGCAGACACAGCGTCTGCACCTCGTAGGTGCGGTCGCCGCACTCCTGGAACGAACTCAGGGCCCGCTGCGCGGACTCGAGCGCGGTCTCCAGCCGGCCGAGGTCCAGGTCGACCAGTGCGAGCCCGTACAGCGAGATGCTCCTGTCGTAGGAGGAGTCGATGGACTCGGACGCCTTCAGCGCGCGCGTGAAGCAGGACCGTGCCTCGGACAGCTCCCCGGTGGCCTGGCGCACCAGGCCCAGGTTGCGCAGGCTGTAGGAGCTGATGTGGTGCAGCCCGAGCGTGCCGGCGGTGGCCAGCGACGCCGTGAGGAACTCGGTGGCACGGACCATGTCGCCCTGCGTCCAGTGGATGAACCCCAGCAGGCCCTTGGTGGTGGCCTCCAGGCGGGGCGAGAGGATGCTGTGCGAGACGTCGAGCGCTCGCCGTGCCGCCTCCTCGGCCTGGGCGCCCCGGCCCAGGCTGAGGTGGGCGAGGCTCATGTTGTTGAGCGTGGCCGCGACCTCTTCGGCCATGCCGAGCCGGTCGTGCAGCGCGAGGCTCTTCTCCTGGTGCGCGATGGCCCGTTCGTAGTCGCCCAGGGTGTTGTGCAGGTTGGCGAGGCTGCGGTGCATCGCCGCGACACCGGGCTCGTCGTCCAGGGACTCGGCGGCGGACAGGCCGATGCGTGTCGTCTCGTCCCACTCGGTGCGGTACTTGCCCGTCCAGAAGAAGCCGCGCAGCGCGTCGGCCAGGTGCCAGGACAGGTGGTGCGGGCCGTGGGTGCCGAAGTGGCGCACACAGGCCATGAGGTTGCGCCGCTCGGCCAGCAGCCAGGCCATCGCGTGGGTCTCGTCCCGGAACCGTGGCGCGTCGAACGTCGCGTGCGTGCGGGCCGGTTCGGCGAGCCGGACGAACTCCGAGTACAGCACGTCGGCGGCGGCGCACGCGCCCGCGAGGTACCACCCGCCGAGCCGCTCCAGCGCCTCGGCCCGCTCCTGCGCGGAGTTCTCCTCGAGCGCGCGGTCCTGCGCGTACTCGCGCAGCAGGTCGTGGAACTGGTAGCGGCCCGGAGCGGTCTGCTGCAGCAGGCTGGCGGTCTCCAGCCGGCTCAGACCGGACCGCGCCTGCGCCTCGCTGATGTCGGCGAGCACGGCGACGGCCGCGGGAGTGAAGTCGGAGCCGGGGAACAGCCCGGCGAGCCGGAAGGCGGCGCGGTCGTCCGGCGTCATGGCGTCGTAGGACAGGGCGATGGCCGTGGAGACGGCGGACGTGGTGTCTCCGTCGACGGAGAGGGCGGCGAGGCGGTTGCCGCGCCGCAGCCGCTCCAGATAGGCCTCGGTCTGCCCTCCGGGGGCGCTGATGAGGTTGGCCGCGGCGATCCGCAGGGCGAGCGGCAGGTACGAGCACAGCGCGGCCACTTCGTCCACCACGTCCGGCCCGATCGGCACGTTGGCCTGCCCCACCATGCCGGTGACCAGCTCGGCGGACTCCTGCGGGCTGAGCGTGCCGACGCCGATCACCTGGGCGCCGTGCGTCACCGCCAGGGAGCGCAACTGCCGCCTGCTGGTGATCAGTACGGAGCATCCGGCGTCCCCCGGGATGAGCGGGAGCACCTGCTCGGCGCTGGAGGCGTTGTCCAGCACCACCAGGACGTTCTTCCCGGTCAGCTTCGAGCGGTAGAGGTTCGCCTGCTCCACGGGGTCGACCGGGATCTGGTCCGCCGGCACACCGAGGCTGCGCAGGAACTGCGAGAGCACCTGGTCCGGAGGAAGGGGCGCATACGCGGCGCCCCGCTCGTAGCCGCGCAGGTTGACATGGAGCTGCCCGTCCGGGAACGCGGAGCGCACTCGCCTGCCGAGGCACACCGCCAGCGCCGTCTTGCCCACACCGGGCGGCCCGGACAGGACCACGACGGGAACCCCGGTACGGCCCGGCACCGGGGGAAGGACCGCCTCCACCCGGGCGCCGATGTCATCACGCCCGACGAACCCCACAGCGAGCGGAGGCAGCTGGGCGGGCACGGTGACGACCCGGTCCGTGCCGGGGCGGGGCCCGTCCGGGGCCGCCAGCGAGGGGTCCGACTCGAGAATGCCGGTGTGCAGCGCGCGAAGCCGCTCGCCGGGCTCGATGCCGAGCTGCTCCACCAGTTCGCGACGCGCCTGCTGATAGACGTCCAGTGCCTCCGCCTGCCGCCCCGAACGGTACAGGGCGAGCATCAGCAGGCTCCAGAAGTTCTCCCGCAGCGGATTGTCCATCGCGGCCGTGCGCAGTTCCTTGACCAGCTGCGCGTGCCGGCCGAGGTGGAGCTCCGACTCGAAATACGCCTCCAGCGCGCCGAGGCGCTCGTCCTCCAGTGCCGACACCTCGTCCCGGCGCAACGAGTCCGAGGGAATGTCGGCGAGCGGCGCCCCGCGCCACACACTCAGTGCCTCGCCCAGGAGGCGCGCCCGCTCATCCGGCGCGGTCGTCTGCTGTGCGGTCAGCACCAGGCGGCGGAACCGGGTCAGGTCGAGTTCGTCCTCGCGCACGTCGATGCGGTAGCCGCCGGCCACGGTCTCCACCAGGCTCGCGTCGCCGAGCAGCAGCCGCAGGCGGCGTACGTAGGTGTGCAGCGTCCCGCGCGGGTTCGACGGCTTGCGCTCGTCCCACAGCCAGTCGGCGAGGCGGTCGTTGTCGACCACCGCGCCGGCCCGCAGCAGCAGGGCGGCCAGGAGTACCCGGAGTTTTCCGGAATCCATGACCTTTTCATGACCGGCGATTGACGCGGAGAGTGGTCCGAGGATGCCGAAGCTGTTCCCGTCACGGTGCGCGGCGGCACTCTGCGACGGGACGAATCCCGTTCTTTCCATGTGCGGTTCTTGCCTTCCCCCATAGGCTGTGCACAGCCTTCCCCGTCACGCGCACCGCGTCATTGCGGAAATACGCCCTCGAGGGTTTGGTCGGGCTGTGCGGTTGACAGAGTAAGGGAGACCGGTGACACCCCGGTGACCGCGGGTTGTTCGGTAGATCACACGGAGAACTCCTCGGCGACGCGACGCGTGGGCGTTTCGGGTCTTTCGTCACGCCCGCTCATTCTGTTCCCGTGAACCAGCGGATCGCCGTCGTCAGCGGGTCCGCCGACGCCGGGTCGAGAGGGAAAACGGGACGCGGGCTGCGCAGAGCCCGCAGGAATTCCCTCTGCGCCTGCGCACTGGCGGTGCCGCCGCCCGGGGGTGCGGGCTCGTCCCCCGGTGGCGGTACGGCATCGGCGGGCGCGGGCGGGTGCGGGCGAGCGTCACCGGCATCCGGCGCGTACGGCGGCGATGCGTGCCGGCTCGTACCGGACGGGAAGCAGGTGGCCGACGCCGCGCCCACCCGTGCTCTCGGCTGCGGGTGCGCGGAAGCGGTCCGGCCCGTCGGGCGACGACGCATCAGGTCTCCTTCGTGCCCGGCTCAGACGTGCCCGGCTCAGACGTGCAGGACGTGCCGGCCGGTGTGATCCGACGGGTGGGACCGGCGCAGGTGGTCGACGATCAGCTCGCGGATCGCCGGCGACCAGTGCGGGGGGAAGATGTGGCCCATGCCGGCGATGCGCCACAGGCGCGCGCGGGGAATCACCCGGCGCAGTTCCTCACCGTGCTCCGGCGGGAAGACCGGGTCCTGCTCGCCGTGCACGACGAGCGTCGGCACATCGAGGGCGGGGAGGCGGCCGGTGAGCGGGGGCGTACGGTCCAGGGCCGTCAGGTGGCGCCCGGAGGTGTCGGGCAGTTCCCCGCGGGACATCACACGCCGGACCAGGTCCTCCCAGTAGACCCGGTCGAACGGCACGGCGGGCCCCACCAGGACCCGCCAGCCGTCGACCGCTGCGGCCAGGGACTCCTCGGGACCGCGCGGCGGCGACGCGCAGAGCCGGGCGACCCGGTCCACCATCGCCGGACGCGGACCGGGCAGACCGGTACGCGGCGGCAGCCGCACATCACCGTTCGCATCCGGGGAGCTGGACAACAGCACCAGCGACCGCACGAGTTCGGGCCGTTCCAGGGCGAGCAGCTGGGCCACCATGCCGCCGAACGACTGGCCCACCACGTGCGCCCGGCCGAGCCCGAGGCCGACGATCACCTCGGCGGCGTCCGACGCCGGCACCGAAAGGTCGTACTCCGCCTCGGACTTGCCCGATCTGCCGGTGTCCCGGTGGTCGTAGCGGACGACGAAGTAGCCGTCCGCGGCCAGCAGTCGGCACAGTTCGTCCGGCCACACGATGCCGGGCACCGTACCGCCCATCACCAGCAGCAGCGCCGGATCACCGGGGCTGCCGAACGTCTCCGTCCACAGCCGCAGTCCGTCCCGCGTCGTGATTGGGCTCTCCACCGGGCTGTTCTTCCCCTTGGTAGTGTGCGGCAGGACCGCCGATCACCGTCCCTGGGGGAACACATGACCCGCGCCCGCTCGGCACTTGTCCTGATTGATCTGCAACGGTGGATCGTCGACATGCCGTGGCAGCCGATCGGCGGTGAGGCGGTGGCCGACGCGTGCGCAAGGCTGCGCGAGCACTTCGCGAACGCCGGCTCCTCGACCGTCGTCCTCGTCCGGTACGTGCGGGCCGACGGCGCCGACGGCGGCATCGGCGCCGCACCCAACCAGCTGGTCCCCGCCTGCGCACCGCGCACCGGCGACCACGTGGTGACGAAGAACGGCCTCGACGCCTTCGAGGGCACCGATCTGCACGACGTCCTGCGCCGCGAGGAGATCACCGAAGTGGTGGTCGCCGGGCTGTCCACCGCCCACGGTGTGGCGGCCACCGCCGCGACAGCGGTGCGCCTGGGCTATGACGTGGTCGTCGTCTCCGACGCCACCGCCAGCGTGGACGAGGCGCAGCACCGCGAGGCGCTCGACCGGCTCACCGCGCTCGGCGCGCGCACCGCCCCGTCGGCGGACCTCCTGCCCGCGCAGGCTGCCGGGCACTGACCCGGCGGCCTGCGGTGGGGCCGCTACTGGTAGCTGACCGACGTGGGCTTGACGACGTACACGATCCGGTGTTCGGCGTCCGGCGGCGGGCCGTCCAGCTTCATGCCGTACCGCTCGGCGAGCTGCGCGAAGAACTCGGCGGAGGAGTCGTCGTCGATCCGGACCACCTCGCCGCGGATCTCCAGGTAGCGGTAGGGCTGCTCCGGGTCGTTGACCGAGACCGCGACCTGGGGGTTCGCCGTGATGTTCTTGTACTTGTAACGGATCGTGGTGTTGGTGAAGCGGATGTACTCGCCGTCCCACGAGAACCACATCGGGTTGACCTGAGGTCCGCCCGCCCGGCGGATCGTGGCCAGGTGGCCGAAGAGCGGCCGTTCCAGCAGGTCCCGGTGACTGTCCGGAATGAGACTCATGCCGTGTGTGCCTTCACTTTCTCTTGTTCCTCGTGCCGGGTCCCCAGCAGGGGCCGGAACAGGTCGGTCAGGCGCGCCCGCATCGCTGCGGCGTCCCTGGTGGTCATGTCCACGTGGCCGTCCGGCCGGGCGAGCACCAGGGCCGGCCGGCCGCGGTGTGCCACGGTACGGATGTCGAGGACCACGTCGAGCCGGTCCGCGCACCACCGTGTCAGCTCCCGCGTCTCCTCGTCCGGCTGCCCGGCGACGATCACCGTGTGCCGCAGGTCGTCGAGGCGGCCGCGCAGCGGCTGCGGCACCAGCGCGCCGGGCACGAATCCCGCGGCCTTGCCTCCGGCCGCGGCTTCGGCGCGGTACTTCGTCCGCAGACCGGCGAGCCAGGGTATGTAGGCGATGTCGAACAGGCGCAGGGCGGAGGCGACCCGCAGCGCGTTGTCCCGCAGCACGACCTGGTGCCGCTTGCGCAGCAGCCACAGCCTGGTCTGCACGTCGGCCTGACGCACCACTGCGCGCGCCACCTCCCCGCGCTCGCCGGCATAGGTGTCCAGCAGCTGCTGCGCGCTGCGCCCGTGCCAGACGAGTGCGAGCTTCCACGCCAGGTTGTGGGCGTCGTTGACGCCGGTGTTGAGCCCCTGACCGCCTGCCGGGCTGTGAATGTGCGCGGCGTCCCCGATCAGGAAGACGCGGCCGACCCGGGTCGTCTCGGCGTGCCGGGCGTGCACGTTGAAGACGCTGATCCAGTCGGGGTCGCTCAGCCGGATGCCGCCCGGCCCGCGCTCGTCGACCAGGCGCTGTACCGCCGCGAGGCCGATGTCCTCCTGGGTGACTCCGGGGGGCGCCGAGGTGAACACGCGCCAGCGCCCGTCCGGCAGACCGCACGCCACGAGGATGCCCCGGGGCGAGCAGAAGTAGTGCGTCATGCGGTGGTCGAAACGCGTGTCGACCCTCACGTCGGCCACCACGAACCGCAGTTCGTACGTGGAGCCCTCGAAGCCGACGCCCAGGTGTCCGCGGACGGTGCTGCTCGCCCCGTCCGCTCCCACCAGGTAGGCGAACTCCTCCTCGCGTTCGGTGCCGTCCGGGCCGCGCAGCCTGGCCCGCACCCGGTCGCCGAGCTGTTCGAAGCCGAGCAGTTCGGTCGCCCATTCCACGGCGCCCCCGGCGGTGGCGAGGTTGGCCCGCAGCACCTCCTCGATGTCCGGCTGCGGACAGATCAGCGGCCGGGTCCGGGGACGGTAGCGCAGGTCTGCGATGACCTTTCCGTCGGAGTAGTACCGCATCTGCGACTGGGGCAGCGCGCGGGCGGCGAGCAGGTCCTCCCCTCCGACCCGGTGGATCAGCTCGACGGTCCGCGGCCACAGGCCCAGCGCCTTGGACAGGGTGGAGGGGCCGTCGGCCTTGTCCACGCAGCGGACCGGTACGCCACGCCGGACGAGTTCGGTCGCCGCGGTCAGTCCGGCCGGCCCCGCCCCGGTGACGAGGACCGGCAGCGAACCCGCCGGGGTGGTCATACGGCGGCCTTCTCGGCGGCGGGCTCGGCGGGCTCGGCCTGCTGGGCGGGCTCGCGCAGCATGACGCCCACCAGCACGGCGCTCGCGGCGCAGATGGCGGCGACCACCCACAGGACGAGGTGCAGACCGTCGGTGTAGCTGCCGGTCAGCAGGTCACGGAAGCCGGAGCGGGCGGAGCCGGCGACGGTGCCGGCGGCTCCGGCCAGGTCACCGCCGATCACGCGGTCGGCCAGGGCGCCCGCGTCGGCGCCCCGCGCGCCGGGTACGCCCGGCAGGCCGTCGGCGATGTGCGAGCGCGTCGAGTTGAGCAGCACGGCGCTCATCACGGCGATGGCGAACGCCTCACCGGCCAGGCGCATCGTGTTGAACATGCCCGCGGCGGCACCCGCCTGGGCGGGCTCCACGGACGTGATGGCGACGCCGTCGACGAGACCGGCCGTCATGCCCATCGAGACGCCGAGCAGCAGCAGCGGACCGGCCAGCGAGGCCACCGACACGTCGGGGGCGATCAGCGTGAGCCAGCCGGCGCCCACCGCGGCGACCACGAGGCTCAGGGTGAGCACGAGCCGGGTGGAGACCCCGTTCTTGACCAGCTTGCTGACGACGAGCGGCGCCACCAGGACGGGCAGGGTGAGCAGCATCATCGTGGCGCCCGAGGCGTTGATGCTCATGCCCGCCGCTCCGGTGAAGTACGTCGGCAGGAGCACCAGCAGACACACGAAGCTGAAGGACAGCGCGACGGGGATCAGCGAGACCGCCATGAAGCGGCCCTCCCTCAGCAGCGAGAGCTGGAACATGGGCTGCCGCTGGCGCAGTTCGGCGACGGCGAACAGGGCCATCAGCACGGCCGCGGCGGCGAACAGCAGCAGCGTCGTACCACTGGTCCAGCCCTGCTGCGGGCCCTGGACGATGGCGAACATCAGGCAGAACAGCGACAGGGTGAAGGTCGTGGTGCCGGCCCAGTCGACCTTGGTCGCTGCGGGGTTCCTCGACTCGGGCATCACCGGCACCGCGACCAGCACGATCACGGCGACGACCAGGTGCGACAGGAACACCGCACGCCAGCCGAAGGCGTTGACGAGCGCACCCGCGGTCGAGGGGCCGAGCGCCAGACCGGCGCCGGCCGACGAGCCGAGGACCGCGAAAGCGCGGGCCTGCGCGGCGCCCTGGAACGTCGTGGCGAGCATCGCGGCGCCCGCCGTCATCACCGCGGCGGCCCCGAGTCCGGCGAGCGCACGGGCCACGTCGAGCACGACGATGCTCGACGTCACGGCGCTGGCCAGGCTGGACAGGGCGAACAGGACGGTACCGGCGGCGAACATCCGCCGCCGGCCCAGGATGTCCGCGAGCGAGCCGCAGCCGAGCATGAAGCAGGCGAAGGCGAGGTTGTAGGCGTTGACCACCCACTGCAGCGGCGCGAGCCCGACGTGGAGCGTGGAGCTGATGTCCGGCAGGGCGACGGAGGTGCCGGTCAGCGAGGCGGGCAGGACCAGGACGGCGAGACACACCGCGGCGAGAGTGAGCGTCGGATTACCGCGTGCGGTGTCCGGACGGGCCGTGCTCATGAAGCGTTTCCCTTTCGTGGGGGGGGTGATGGGGGTGTGCGGAGAAGGAGGGTGAGGCGGGTCAGCGGGCGGGCCGGGCGACGACGGCGCAGGTGAAGCCGAATCCTCCGCCCGCCGAGATCGCGAGGGCGATGTCGCCGGGTGCGAGCAGTTCCTGCTCGCGGATCGCCGTCAGGTTCGCCGCCATGTCACCGGCGCCCAAGTGGCCGGTGCGGGCGCCCAGTTCGACGATCTGCGCCTTGGTCAGGCCTTCGACCGCCGGATGGTAGGTCTCCCGCCGGACCTTGATGCCGACCCGGGGAAGAGCAAGGACGCGGAGGCGCGGGTCGTCCAGGCCGATGCCGGCCTCTTCCAGCGCCGTGGTGACGATGGTGCGCAGCGCATTCCGGGCCCCGCTGTAGAAGCCGTCGAGGCCGACGTCGGTGATGTACGCCTTCTTCGTGCGCCTGACGTCGATCCGGTCGCTGAGCCACCGGGCGGCCGGGGTGAACTCGTCCCGGCCGCGGTGCAGCCCTTCGGCTTCCGAGACCGCGGCGCTGGACAGCCCCAGCAGGGTGAACTCGTCGACGCTGTCGTCGCGTTCGTGCAGCAGCAGGGCGGTGGCTCCGTCGCCGTAGAAGACGCCGTAGTCGCCGGCCCAGCGATCGAACCCCTCGTCGGGGAACCGGTCGCCGGTGGTGACGAGCGCGGAGCCCGTGGCGGGGTCGGCCAGCAGCCGGGACGCGGCCGCTTCGAGGGCGGTTCCGCCGCCGTTGCACATCACCTGGATGCCCAGGGGCACCCCGCGCACCGCGCCGACGCGGTGCGCCACGTAGTGCGCGGGCGACCAGAAGTCGTGCCCCTGGTGGTGGATCCAGGCGTGGGTGGTGAAGCCGAGGTCGGCCCCGTCCCAGCCGGCGGCGGCGAGCGCGTCCCGGGCCGCCGCCACCGCCATGTCCGGTGCCGAGTCCGTGTCCGCGACCGGGACCTCGGTGACACCGGTGTTCACCAGGTCCTGGTCGCCGATCCTGCCGCGGGCGAGGGCGTCCTGGGCGGTTTCGACCGTCTGCGGCAGCCAGGTCGTGACGGCCCGGATCCCCAGCCCGTTACCGAGTCGCATCTGTGAGTTCCTCCGTGCTGGACGTGGACGAAGCGGATGGGGGCGGTGGCGTGGAGGCAGCCGGCCGGGCAGGCCGGCCGGGGGCCGGGTCCGCGGCGGCGCTCCCCTGTGCCGCCGCCGCGGGCCCGACGGCTGCGGGGAGCCTCGCCCAGCCGTTGCGGCCGGCGTGCTCCACGAGCACCGGGTCGCCCCCGACGACCCCGGCCCGGCCCACACTGGCCAGCAGCGGCAGGTCGGAGGCGTGATCGCCGTAGGCCACACACCCCTCGGGGCGTGCCCCCGAACGGTCCATCAGGGCGCGGGCGGCCGTGGCCTTCCCCTCACCGATCACGGTGCTGAGCACCTCGCCCGTGTAGCGGCCGGCGACCACCTCGGGCTCGCTGCACAGCACGTGGTCGGCGCCGAGGTACTCCGCGATGGGCTCGAGGCAGGCCCGGAACGAACCGGAGACCAGAGCGATGCGGTATCCCCCGGCCTGGAGCCGGCGCAGTTCGCGCACGGCTTCCCGGTGGAAGAACCCGGCGCGCCGGTGGGCGCCGGCGAACCAGCGCCGCCCGCTCTCGGCGACCGCCGCCGGCTCCATCCCGGCGTAGTTGCGGAAGTAGGCCCGGTTGGTCTCCTCGCGGGGCACGCCGGCCCGTGCCGCGCGCGTCAGGGCGTCCGAGGCCGCCCGGTAGCGCTCCTGGTCGGCGAGATGGAACTCCAGGAAGGAGAACATGCTCTTGAGGCCTATGAGCGTCTCGTCGACGTCGAAGAACGCGATCCGGACCGGCCGCGCGGGGCTGCTCACCTGTTCGCTCCGAAGGAGTCGGCTGGTGCCGCTCATGGGCTCAGTACCTGCTTCCCTGGGCCGGGGGCAGCGCGTCGAGGTCGGCCAGGTCCTGCGCCGTGAGGTGAACCTCCGCCGCGGCCAGGTTCTCCCGCAGATAGCGGGAGTTCTTCGTGCCGGGGATCGGCACCACCCGTTCGCCCTGGGTGAGCGTCCAGGCGATGGCGACCTGGGCGGGCGTGACCGCACGGCGGTCGGCCACCTCGCGGACCACGTCGACGATGCGCTGGTTGGCCTCCATCGCGGCGCGGTGGAAACGCGGGTGGGCGGCGCGGAAGTCGCTGTCCTCGAACTGGTCCGCGTGCAGTGTCCCGGTGAGGAAGCCACGGCCCAGCGGAGCGAACGGAATGAAGCTCGCTCCCACGCTCTCGCACCAGCCGACCACGCCGCCCGCCTCGCCCTCCAGGGCGTCGCGCGTCCACAGCGACAGCTCGGACTGGACGGCGGTCACCGGGTGGATGGCGTGCGCCTCCCGGGCCTGTGCCACGGTCGGCTCGGACAGGCCGAGCCAGCGCACCTTGCCCTGTTCGACGAGTTCCGCCATCGCGCCCCAGGTCTGAGCCAGCGGTACGGCCGGGTCGATGCGGTGGACGTAGTACAGGTCGATGACGTCGGTGTTCAGCCGCCGCAGGCTGGCGTCGACCGCCGCGCGCAGATAGGCCGGGGAGTTGTCACGGTGGGCCTGCCGCGCCTTCAGGTCGTCCAGGACGATGCCGAACTTCGTCGCGACGACGGCCTCGTCCCTGCGGCTCGCGACGGCTCTTCCCAGCAGCGTCTCGTTGTGGCCGGCCCCGTAGAGGTCGGCCGTGTCCAGCAGGTTGCCGCCCAGGTCGAGTGCCTCGTTGATGACCCGGATGGACCGTTCGTCGTCCCGGGCGGACTCCTGGTAGAGCCAGCTCATGCCCATGCACCCGAGGCCGACGCTGCCGATTTTGATGTCCGTGTTGCCCAGATTCCTCAGGCGCACTTCTTCCTCCCTCTGTTGTCAGGTGGCCGCGAGTACGAGTGCGGCGTTGTGCCCGCCGAATCCGAGTGACGTGCTCACCGCGACCTTCAGGTCCGCCTTGGCCGCCGTGCCCGTCGCAATGTCGAGGTCGATCTCGGGATCGAGCTCGGTGAGGTTGGCCGTCGGAGGGACCAGCCGCTGGTGCAGGGCCAGCGCGGTGAAGGCGGCCTCGATGGCGCCGGCCGCCGCCAGCGCGTGCCCGGTGACGCCCTTCGTCGAGGTGACCAGCGGGCGCTCGCCCAGTACCCGGCGCAGCACGCGCCCCTCGGTGACGTCGTTGAGCGGAGTGGACGTGCCGTGCGCGTTCACGTGGTCCACGTCGCCCGCGCCGACCCCCGCGTCGGCGAGTGCGGCGCGCAGCGCACGTTCCATGCCCGCACCGCTCGGGTCGGGGGCGGTGGCGTGGTGTGCGTCGGACGACCAGCCGAAGCCCACGACGTCGGCGTACACCCGCGCACCCCGCGCCCTCGCGTCCTCGGGCCGCTCCAGTACGAGGATCCCCGCGCCCTCCGCGGCGACGAAACCGTCACGGGTCACGTCGAACGGCCGGGACGCGGCGGCCGGGTCCTCACGCCGCCCCGACAGCCCGCCCATCCGGGTCAGGCCGGTGATGGTCGCGGGTGTCAGCGCGGCCTCGGCCCCTCCGGCGAGCACCACGTCGCAGGTGCCGGACCGCAGCAGATCCCGGGCCAGGCCGATCGCGTTGCTCCCTGACGCGCAGGCGGTGGACGTGACCATGCTCGGCCCGTACGCCTTGACGTCGATGGCCAGGTGGCCGGCGACCATGTTCGACATCCCCATGGGGACCGTCAGCGGGGAGACGCTTTTCGGCCCGTCCCGCAGGAACCGGCGGTGCTGCTCCTCCCAGGTGGCCGTGCCGCCGAGGGAGTTGCCGACGATGACACCGACCCGGGTGCCGTCCCAGCTCTCCGGGTCGAGGCCCGCGTCGGCCACCGCCTGACGGCAGGCCACGATCGCCAGCTGCGTGAAGCGGTCCAGGCGCCATGCACTGCCCGGCCCGAGCAGTGCCCCGGCGTCGAAGCCGGGCACACGGCAGGAGAAGTCGACCGGGAGACCGGCGAGTTCGGGATCGAGGGCGGCGGTCGGCCGACCGGAGACCACCCGTTCCCAGCTCGACCGGGTGTCGAGGCCGGCCGCGGTCACGAGTCCGAGACCCGTGATCGCCACGGCCCCCTTGGACGAGTCGGTCACGCCCGCACGCCCTGGGACTCGATGAGCTCGACGGTCTCGGCGATCGTCGTCTCGCCCTGGAGGAGGTCGTCGCCGAGGTCGGTCCCCAGCTCCTTGTTGAGGATCATGGTGAGCTCGATCAGTGCGAGCGAGTCGAGGCCGAGATCCTTGTAGCTGATGCCCGCTTCGACCTTCCCGGCGGGCACGCCGAGCTGGGTGACGAGGAGACCGGTCAGCTTTTCGTGTATCGCGCTCATGGTTTCGCCTTCTTCTTCGGTGCGTCGTCGTCTGGGACGGGTGGTCCGGCCGGCGTTCGCGGGTCACGGACCCGAGCCGGCTAGCCCGCGTGGGCGAGTTCGGCCGGGGCGGGGGTGTAGGGCAGTGGTTCGACGGACAGTTCGGGGAATTCCAGAGCCGCGGCTCCCCAGGTGAGGCCCCCGCCGAAGCCGCACAGCAGCAGCCGGTGGCCGGGGGTGACCGAACCCGTGGCCACCGCGTCCGTCAGCGCCAGCGGGATGGAGGCGGCGACGGTGTTGCCGACCCGGTCGAGGTTGGCGACCACCTTCTCCTCGGGCAGGCCGAGGTCCGCGCCGACGGCCGACAGGATGCGGATGTTCGCCTGGTGGGCGACGAGCCGGTCGACCGATTCGACCGGCCAGTCGAGGCGTCTCGCCAGGCGCCGCGACGATTCGCTCATCCGTGTCACGGCGTTGCGGAACACCGAGCGGCCCTGCATGGCGAAGAACGCGTCGCCCGGCTCGGCGAGCCCCTTCGAGCGATGCTCGGACCCGCCGCCCGGCACGGTGATCAGGTCGGCCTGGGAGCCGTCACTGCCCAGGTCGAATCCGAGCAGCGCCCCGCGTTCCCCCTGGTGACCGGCGCGCAGCAGCACGGCCCCCGCGCCGTCCCCGAAGATCGCCCTGGTCGTACGGTCCTCGGGGGCGAGGATGGTGGAGAAGGTGTCGGCGCCGATCACCAGCGCGCTGTCGGCGACCCCCGCGCTGATCATGCTCGACGCGGTGGCCAGCGCGTACACGAACCCCGTGCACACGGCCGCGACGTCGAATGCGGGGATCTCGCCGAGCCCGAGGCGGCTGGCCACCTCCGGCGCGGTGGCCGGACACGGGTGGTCCGGGGTGCTGGTGGCGAGGACGAGGAGGTCCACCCGGTCGGCGCCCGCCGAACCCAGGGCCCGCGCCCGCGCCTCGACCGCCACCCCCGAGGTGGACAGGCCCGGCGGGACGACGAACCGCTGCCGGATGCCGGTCCGTGTGGTGATCCATTCGTCGCTGGTGTCGAGCTCCCGGGCGAGGTCGTCGTTGGTGACGCGGTTCGGCGGCAGCCAGCCGCCGAGCCCGGCCAGCACCGCCGCTCGTGCGCTCACCGGGCCCTCCGGTGCGAGGCGGGTACGACCGCGGTGTCCACGGTGCCGGACGCGATCTCCTCACCGTTCTGCCGGAAGGCGACCCGGAAGGTCCGGATTCCGTCGCTCTTGTCGCCGGGGGTCGCGCTGACCGTGGTCGGCGCGTCGAGTTCGGCGAACTTGCTGAAGCCGAGGTCGAAGCCGGCCATCGTGGTGGCGTCCGCGGGCCGCCCGAGGAGCCTGGCGCCGCAGAGCAGGGCTGCCTGCCGCGCGGCCTCCGTGAGCACCATCCCCGGCAGGTGGTCCTGCGCGTGGTCGAACATGCTCGGGTTGTCCGTGGGGATCCGTACGCCGGCGACGATGCCGTCACCGTCGCGCACCGGGTCGGTCAGCAGGGCGTTCACGGGGCTCACGCGCCCGACGTCTCGCGCGTCGACCGTCGCCGGGACCGCCGCGACGTCGTCGGACGAGACGGGCGGGCTGCCGCGCCGCTTCGACCGGATGACGGAGTAGGCCGCCGAGGACACGTAGCCGACCGCCATGCGCACCTCGCCGACCTCCTGGCCGAGGAGGAGGAAGCGCATGTCGTAGGTGGCGGAACGCGCGGGTGCGCCGGCCCCGGCGGGGCGGTCCGTGGTGACCTCCATGGTCAGCTCCGCCGGGTCTCCGGAGTGCGCGTGGAACAGGCCCGGCAGCCGCATCGACCACGACTGGAGGACGAATTTCGTGTCGTCGTCGACGCCGAGGTGACGGTGGGCGCCGCAGGTCTCGGCCTGGCGGGCGCACTCCAGGAGGAGCATCGGGTCGACGACCGCGTGTCCGGCGTGATCGGTGAAGTAGGCGTGAGAGGAGGGGAGTTGTGCGCCCGCGAGAAAGCGCTGCCCGTCCACGGCCGCGGTGTCGGTGAGGAAGACTTCCGACAGGGCCCGGCGGTGGAGCAGGCGCCGGTCGACCGACCGGACGAACCCGAGCTCCTGAAGACCGGGGGTGAAGGCACTTGTGGTCACCGTCATCGGTGGGTAGCCCCTCTCTCAAGAACGCGGCGTTCCCCTCACCGGCGTTCTCGGCATCTCGTGGTGTTTCACCGCTGGACGATCGCGTCCGCGGCTGATGCGGAGAAAACTAGCCACGGCTTCTTTCGCCCCGCTGTCGGAGCGTGTAAGGGGCCTGACGTGAGGGGCCGGACCGCCGGTCCGCTGCGGCGGGCACGCGGAGGAAGGGCGTTCGGCGAGGAACGATCCGGGACCGGAAACGACGGCGCGGACCGTCCCCGAGGTCCGGGGGCGGTCCGCGCCGGTGTGCGGGGTGCGGGCTCAGGCGAGCTTCGCGTCCAGGGTGATCGGGACGGCCTTCAGCGCCTGGCTGACCGGGCAGTTGGCCTTGGCGTCCTGGGCGGCGGCGACGAAGGCGTCGTTGTCGATGCCGGGGACGGTGCCCTCGACGGTGAGGTGGATGCCGGTGATGCCCTCACCCGGCTGGAAGGTGACGTCGGCCGACGTGACGAGCTTGGTGGGCGCGTTGCCCGCCCCGGCCAGGGCGTGCGAGAGGGCCATGGAGAAGCAGCTGGAGTGGGCGGCGGCGATCAGCTCCTCCGGGCTGGTCTTGCCGTTCGCCTGCTCGGCGCGCGACGGCCACGACACCGGCTGCTGACCGATGCCGGAGGAGTCGAAGGTGACGACACCGTTGCCCTCGAGCAGGTTGCCTTCCCAGACGGTGTGTGCGGAACGCGTGGTGGCCACGTTTCTTCCTTTCGCGTGTGGTCCCGCCCAAGCGGGTTTCCCTAGGGCTCCATCCGATCACATTTCCCCTCGCCGCACGCGCAGGGCCGGCCCCTCACACCGTCCTGCGCTGCCGCCGCGCCGCGAGCCACGCGTACACCGGGACGCCCGCGAAGAGGAACAGCACGCCCTGGTAGACGGCCGCGTACCCGGCGCCCGCGACGAGCCAGAGGGAGAAGCCGAAGGCGAGCGCGGCGAGGACCGCGTCGCGCACCAGCCGCGCCCGGTCGACCTGCTCGCCCCGGGCGAGGTGGTGGATCTGCGCGGCGGTGGCCAGCAGGTACGGGACGGTCGCGGTGAAGGTGGTGACCAGGACGAGCACCTCGAAGACGCGTGCCGAGCCGGCCGTGTAGTTGTAGATCGTCAGCAGGGAGGCGAGGACGACCGTGACGCCGACGCCGACGGTCGGCACACCGCGCCGCTTGCGGGTGAACGCGGCCGGGAACAGCCCGTCCCGGGCCGCCGCGTACGGTGTCTGGGCGCTCAGCAGGGTCCAGCCGTTGAGGCAGCCGGTCATCGACACGAGGGCGGCGAGCGCGACGGCCCAGCCGCCCCAGGAGCCGCCGAACATGGCGTTCACGGCGTCGGAGAACGGGGCGGTGGAGTGCACCAGCCTGTCGTGGGCGACCGTGCCGAACACCGCGAGCGTGCCGAGCAGATAGACCAGGGCGGCGCCGGCGGTGCCGATCACGGTGGCGCGGCCGACGTTGCGGCGCGGGTCGCGCACCTCGCCGGCGCTGACCGCGGCGGACTCCACGCCCAGGTAGGAGAAGAGCAGGATCGCGGCGGACGCGGAGATCGCGCCGAGCGTGCTGCCGCCGCCCGCCCGGAAGGGCCCGAGGTTGTGCGCGTCGAAGTGGAACAGGCCGCCGACCGCGACGAGCAGCAGCGGCGCGAACTTCAGCACCGTGGAGATCAGCTGCACGGCGCCGACGTACCGGCTGCCGGCGAAGTTGGACAGGGCGGGCAGCCACTGGATGGCCAGCGCGGCCAGGCACGCGCTCCACTTGTGGTCGTTCACCGGGATCAGCACGTCGAGGTAGCCGACGGCGGCGACGGCGAGGGCCGCGTTGGAGACCCAGGTGGTGATCCAGTACGCCCAGGCGGCGAGGAAGCCGGCGAAGTCGCCGAAGGCCTCGCGGGCGTAGACGTAGGGGCCGCCGGTGCGCGGGTCGCGCTGGGCGAGCCGGCCGAAGACCAGGGCCAGCGCGATCGCGCCGAGCGTCAGGACACCGAAGGCGAGCAGACTGACGGTGCCGAAGGGGGCCACGGAGGCCGGGAGGAGGAAGATGCCGCCGCCGATGATGTTGCCCATGACCAGGGCGGTGGCGACGGGGAGCCCGAAGCGCCGGGCGTGCTTCTCGGGTGCCGACGCGGGCCGGGGTGCGGTCGCCTCGGGGGCCGGAGCCTGGACGGATCCGGTGTCGTGCATGGGGTGGTGCGCCTCTCGTCGTGCTGGTGCCCGGGATCGCCGGGCGGCCCGCCCGGTGGCCGAGCCGGTGTCCGGGATCGCCGGACGACCGACCATGGTCGGTCACCGGTTCGAGACGCTCCAAATCACGCGCTTTTGTCCTGTACGGCCGGGTCGGGCACCGCAAAAGGTGCGCTCTCCAGCACCTCGGACCGGGAATCGTCCACCGGCACCTGGGGGCCGTCCGTCTCGCGCAGCCAGCGCCGCAGCACCCGGTGGACGTGCTCGGCGCCGACGAGGTCCACCCCGTCGGCCACGGGCGGGGACAGCGCCAGGGGCGACAGCAGGAAGGGCCGGCTCTGGGCGCCGCCGAGCCCGCCGTGGGAGCCGATCTGCTCCTCGAAGGCGAGCACCTCGCCGTCGGCGGGATCGTGGAAGGAGTTGACCATGATGTCGGCGGTGTGCGGGAAGGAGTGGGTGCGGCGCACGGCGTCGGCGGCGCCGGGCCCGAAGGGAGCGAGCGGCCCACAGCCGTCCTGCAACTCCGCGACGGGTGTCTCGGCCCCCCGCGCGCCGAGCACCACCCCGCCGTGCTCCGCGCTGCGCACGAGCAGGAAGCCGATGCCGGGATGGTTGGCGAGGGCCGGCAGCAGCGCGGGGTGGCGGGCGTCGATCTCCTCCCGGGTCATGCGGTGGGGGACGTCCGGGAAGGAGACCAGGCCGAGGTTGCCGGACGCGAGCACGACCGGCTCGGATCCCCGCCCGGGCGGCCGGTACTCCTCGCCGCCCTCCTCCACGGGACGGCGCAGCGCGGCACGCACGGCGTTGCGGGCCTCGGCGCCGCTCGGGGTGTCCCCTGCCCGAACGAAGCCGAGGGCCCGGGGAAGGGTCCGCCGGGCGCGGCGCGGCACGGGCAGCCCGCAGCCGGCGCGCACCAGCTCACCGAGGGTGAGGCCGTAGCGGGAGCGGAACGTCTCCCCGGGACTCTGCCCGTGATCGGACAGCACGACGATCCGGTACGGCCGGGGGGCGTGCTCGGCGGCCTTCTCGACGAGCGCGAGGGACCGGTCGAGCCGCTGCAGCACCTTCTCGGCGTCCCGGCTCGCCGGGCCGGAGTGGTGGGCGACCTCGTCGTAGGCGACGAGGTCGGCGTAGACGGCGGTGCGGCCGGCCAGCAGGTCGCCCATGACGGCGGCCACGACGACGTCGCGTTCGACGACGGTGGCGAAGGCGCGCACGAAGGGGTAGAGGCCGCCGCGGCCGACCCGCGGCTGCTGCTTGCGCAGCCGGGCCCGGACGGACTGGCCGACCTCCCGTCCGGCCTCGGCGAAGAAGGAGAGGGCGGTGCGGACGGCGTTGGCCGGGTCGGAGAAGTAGGCGAAGTACCCGGCGCGGGAGCGGTTGGCGCGGCCGATACGGGCGGACACGGACAGCACGAGGGCGTTCTCGTCGGCCCCGCCGCTGAAGAGGTTGCCGCGGCTGGCGCCGTCGGCGGTGAGCAGCCCGCCGTCCCGGGTGCGGCCGACGGCGCGGCGCTGGAGCTCCGCGGCGGAGGAGGGCCGGTTGCAGACCATCACCTCCCGCGTGTCCTTCTCGTACCAGCGGAAGGCGGGCACGTCGTGGTTGGAGCCGTGCAGGATGCCGAGCTGGCTGGCGCCGGTCTGGCTGGACCAGTCGGTGCGCCAGGGGATGAGCCGGTGGGTGGGCTCGCCGAGCCAGCGGGCGACGGTCGGCATCAGCCCCTTGGCCACGGCGCTACGGAGCACGTCGTGGCCGACGCCGTCGAGCTGGAGGAAGACGGTGCCGGGCCCGGACGGGCAGGGCGGCCCGTGCCGGCGCCGGCGGGTGGCGAGCCGCAGCAGCCGGCGCCGGTAGGCGTCGTCGTCGCGCACCGCGAGGGCGGCGCCGGTCGCGGAGGCCACGGCGGACATCACGGCGGCGACGATGACGGCGGTCTCGGGAGCGGCAGCGCTGTCGCCGGACGGATTGATCCGCAGGGCGAGCCACAGCAGCGACCCGTTGAGGAAGAACACCAGCAGCCCCAGCAGCAGGGCCGGCACGAGCAGCAGCAGCCGTACGAGCAGCGGCCACACCAGAGCCGACAGCAGGCCGAACGCCCCGGCCCCGAGCGCGGCGGTCACGGCGATCCGGGTCGCGCTGTCACCGTCGGCGGACTGCAACTGGAAGTCGGGCAGCAGCCCGGCGAGCACGAGCATGGTCACGGTGGACGCCGCCCAGACCACGGCACTGCGCCCCACCTGCCCGGCGACCCTCGCCCAACGCCCACCACCCAGCAAGCCCCACGCCTCCCTTCCCCGACCCGCACCCGGCGCGGGCCCACCCCGTACACCCTGTCATACCGGTCATACCGGCGTGCCCGGGGTGGGGCGGGGTGGAGGGATGCGGCGGGCGCGTGGCGGGGGGATGCGGGCGGGCGCGTGGCGCGGGCGGCCCAAGCGCCCGCGGCGACCAGCCCTGCCGAGAGCGAACATCCTTGGATCCGGGCCGTGTTGTGTGATAGCTGGGAGAACACATCCCGGCTCCCGGAGGCTGCCATGAGCGCCGAGCACACGAACACCCTGTACGAGGCTGTGGGTGGCGCCGACGCGCTGCGCCGGCTCTCCAGGACGTTCTACGAGGAGGTCCTGGCCGACCCCTTCCTCGCACCCGTCTTCGCCGACTTCACCGCCACCCATGTGGAGCACGTGGCCGTGTGGCTGGCGGAGGTCTTCTCGGGACCGGCCGTGTTCACGGCGGAGCACGGCGGGCACCAGGCCCTGCTCCGTGCCCATCTGGGGCTCGGCATCACGGAGGAACAGCGGGTGCGCTGGATGGAGCTGATGACGGCGGCCGTGGAGAAGGAACTGCCGGACGACGACCTGCTGCGCCGCAGGGTGGTGGAGTACTTCGACTGGGGCACGCGGATCGCCAAGGACGTGTCGGCCTCGGCACCGGACACGGACCTGGGCGCCCCCGGCCCCACCCCGCGCTGGGGCTGGGACGGCCTCGCCTGACCCGCCACCGCAGGTGCGGTCGGCCCTCCCCGGCCCACCGCGCTGCGGCGGAGCCGTCAGCGGCCGTCGTACCCGGCTGTCGGCATCGACAGCCGCCGATGCACCCGCGCCTTCATCTGCGCGTCGTACGCGGGCTCGGCGCTGCCGACCGTCTCCACCCGCACCCCGCGCCGCGCGCACTCCGCGGTGAACTCCTCCACCGAGGACAGCGCGGACTCCAGCACCCGCCGGCTCGGCGCGACGAACACGTCGCGCCCGGCCCGCACGCCGTCCCACAGCACGCAGTGATCGGCCCGCAGCCCCCGGACGAGCAGCTCGCGCGCGACGACGTAGCCGCGTTCGGCGGCCCAGCGGGCGCACATCGCGAACTGGCTGCGGGAGTCCACCAGAAAGGGGTCGCTGTCCAGCTCCTCCAGCGGCGTCAGGCCGGCGATCGACGTGACGCGGACCTGGGCCGAACGGCCGAAGGCACCCCGTACCTCTCCCATGGCGTCCCCCTCACCTCAGGGTTTCGCCGCCGACCCTACTCCTGCCCGTAGGCTTCGGGGGAGTCGCGCGAAGGAGGCATTGAGGTGGCGGTGGAGATCACCTGGTGGGGTCACGCCACCTGCACGGTGGAGGACTCGGACACCCGTGTGCTCACCGATCCGCTGTTCGCCCGCCGGCTGGCGCATCTGCGGCGCCGCCGCGGGGCGCTGCCGCCGCCGGACGCCTGGCGCGCGGACGTCGCACTGGTCTCCCATCTGCACGCCGACCACCTCCACGTGCCCTCCCTCGGGCGGCTCGCGCCGGGCACGCGCCTGCTGGTGCCCCGAGGCGCCCCGCGCGCCGTCCCGGGGCTGCGGCGCCTGACGCATCTGCACGTGCGCGAGATGGCGGCCGGCGACGAGATCCGGGTCGGCGATCTGGTGATCCGCGCGGTGCCGGCCGAGCACGACGGCCGCCGGCTGCCGTTCGGACCGCACCGCTCCCCCGCGCTGGGGTACGTCGTCGAGGGCGAGGCGCGCACCTACTTCGCCGGGGACACCGGGCTGTTCGAGTCGATGGCGAAGGAGGTCGGCCCGATCGAGGTGGCGCTGCTGCCGGTGGGCGGCTGGGGGCCGTACCTCGGGGAGGGGCATCTGGACGCGGGACGGGCGGCGCAGGCGCTGGCCCGGCTCGCGCCGCGCTGCGCGATACCCGTGCACTACGGCACGTACTGGCCGATCGGGATGGACGCGGTGCGCCCGCACGAATTCCATGCCCCCGGCGAGGAGTTCGTGCGGCTCGCGGCCCGCTGGGCCCCGGACGTGACCGTGCACCGGCCGGCGCACGGCGAGAGCGTGCGGCCGGCGGTCGGCCCGTGAGCTGGCTGGCCGCGGCGGTGACGGCGGTGCCGGCCCAGTCCACGCAGCAGGCGCTCGGCTATCCGTCGCTGTTCCTGCTGGTGTTGATCGGGGCGCTGGTGCCGGTGGTCCCGACGGGCGCGCTGGTGAGTTCGGCGGCGGTGGTGGCCTTCCACCAGACGGCGCCGTTCTCGCTGGCGCTGGTCTTCGTCACCGCCTCGCTGGCCGCCTTCTGCGGGGACGCCGCGCTGTACTGGCTGGGCCGGCGCGGGATGCGCTCGCACAGCGGCTCGCGCTGGCTGGAGGCGCTCCGCGCGCGGGCGCCGCAGGAGCGGCTGTCGCAGGCGCAGGAGAAGCTGGCGGAGCACGGGGTGGCGGTGCTGGTGCTGTCCCGGCTGGTGCCGGCGGGCCGTATCCCCGTGATGCTGGCGTGTCTGCTGGCGAAGTGGCCGCTGCGCCGTTTCGCCCGCGGCAATCTCCCGGCCTGTCTGGCGTGGGCGGTGACGTACCAGGTGATCGGCATCCTCGGCGGTTCGCTGTTCCCCGAGCCGTGGGAGGGCGTGGTCGCGGCGATCACGCTGACGATCGTGGTCAGCGCGGCCCCGGCCCTGTGGCGCCGGCTGCGCGGCACGCCGGCCCGCTAGCCCGCTGGCACGCCGGCCCGCCGGCCCGCTGGCCGGGAGCCTCAGTCGCCGGCTTCCAGCACCCGCGACGCGCCGACCGCCAGGTCCCACAGGTCGTCGCGGTCGAGCCCGGCCCTGTCCCACGCCTCGCGCACCCGCGTCAGCGGTTCCAGGACGGGTTCCGCGGAGAGGATGAACGTCCCCCAGTGCATCGGGGCCATGGCGCGCGCGCCGAGGTCCCGGGCGGCCTGGACGGCCTCTTCCGGGTCGCAGTGGACGTCGCTGAGCCACCAGCGCGGGTCGTAGGCGCCGATCGGGAGCAGGGCGAGGTCGATACCGGGGTAGCGGCGGCCGATACGGCTGAACCAGTGGCCGTATCCGGTGTCGCCGGCGAAGTACAGCCGCCGGCCGTCGGGCGCGGTGAGCACCCAGCCGCCCCACAGGCTGCGGCAGGTGTCGGTGAGCGTGCGTTTGGACCAGTGGTGGGCCGGGACGAAGTCGAAGCGGACCCCGGACAGTTCGGCGCCCTCCCACCAGTCCAGCTCGGTGACGCGGGTGAACCGGCGCCGCTGGAACCAGCCTCCGAGCCCGGCGGGGGCGAACACCGGGGTGTCGCGGGGCAGTCGGCGCAGCGTGGGCGCGTCGAGGTGGTCGTAGTGGTTGTGGCTGATGACGACGGCGTCGACGCGCGGCAGCGCCTCCCATTCCACGCCGACCGGCGTGATGCGGGCCGGGGTGCCGAGGATGCGGCGCGACCAGACGGGGTCGGTGAGCACGGTCAGCCCGCCGACCTGGACCACCCAACTGGCGTGCCCCGCCCAGGTGACGGCGAGGGTGCGGGCGTCGACGCGGGGCAGCGGGGCGGGCGCGTAGGGCAGGCGGGGGATGTCGGCCAGGCCCTCCTTGCCGGGGCGGACCGCGCCCTCGCGGGCGAAGCGGGCGATGGCCTTCAGGCCGGGCAGCGGTGCGGTGAGCCGGTCGTGGAAGGTCCGCGGCCACACCCGCCGCTCCCCCAGCGGGCGGGGTTCGGCCAGCGGCGGGAACGGCGGCGCGAAGGAGGATGAGGACGAGGACGCGGGGGTGTCGGATGCCGGGGGCTGGGGGCCTGGGGCGTGGGGGGACGGGGCGTGGGGGGACGGGGGCGGCGTCGTGGACGTGACTGGGAGCCGGGACGGCGTCGTGCTCGTGACCGTGCCGGTGGCCGGCGACTCGGACTGCTGCGTCATCGAGGAGGCTCCCATCGCTGGGCGTCGTCGCGGAGGTCGTCGAAGACGGACCGCACCGTGCTCAACGCGCGGTGCACGTGTGGCAGTTCCAACGGTGCGGGGGACGTGAGGCATTGCGCGCGTTCGGCGTCCGTGCCGCCCAGCAGCGGTCCGGTGGCCAGCCGCACGCGCAGCGCGGCGAGGTCGTCTCCGAAGCGGTGGCCGCCCGGCGCGGGCATCCCGAGCCGGGCGGTGAGGTAGTCCTCCAGGTCCTGGGCGTCGCTCACCCCGTGCCCGGAGAGCGCGGTGCGCAACGGGCCGAGGTCCACGTACAGATGACGGCCGGCCTGCGGCGGGCGGGCCAGGGCGCCCGCGGCGACGACGGTGTGGTGCACCGCGGCGGCCACGCGCGCGTGCAGCGTCACGGTGGCCGCCAGGCGGGTGGCGACCGGCTCGGGTTCGCTCAGCGCGTACGCGGCGGCGGCCGCGACGGGTGCGGCGATACGGGCGCCGAGCGCGGTGAGGATGTCCAGCACGCGCGCGTACAGCCCGCCGCCGCGGCCGTCGGCGGGGAACCGGGCGATCGCCGCGGGCCAGCCGGCCGGGAGCAGCGCGCCGGCCAGGTCGGTGACGACGGTGACCTGTCCGGGCAGCATCTCGGCGGGGCTGAGCAGCACGGTGCGGTGCCGGGCGTGCAGGGTGTCGCGCCAGGTCTCGTCGCTGACCAGGTGCAGTCCCTCGCCGGCGGCGGCCTCCACCGTCTCGTGCAGCAGCTCCGGCGGCGCGACGCTGCCGGTCGGGTCGTCGGCGGGCGACAGCACCAGCAGCCGCGGATCGCCCCCCTCGGCTCGCACCCGGCGGACGGTCTCCAGCAGGGCGTAGGGGTCGGGCACGCCGCCGGACTCGGCGGCGGTCGGCACATGGAAGACGGGTCTGCCCAGCACGCGCGCGTACGGGCCCCACCAGGCGGCGCAGGGCCGCGGCACCAGGACGTCACCGCCGAGGGCCGCGGTCAGCGCGAGCAGCAGCGCGGGCGCGCCGGGCGCGGCGGCGACGTGGCAGGGCTCGACGGCAAGGCCGCGCCGTTCCCAGTAGCCGCAGGCCGCCTCGGTCACGTCGGGTGAGCCGCCCACGGGTTCGGCGGCGGCCCGGTCGGCGGCGGCGCAGACGCGGGCGGTCAGTTCGGGGAGCACCGGCAGTCCGGTGCCGGGCAGTGGGGGGCCGTAGCGGACGGGGCCGTGCCCTTCGGGGTCGGTCCGCCGCATGCGTGCCTCCGCGCAGTCGCTCATGCCGTGGGGCGGGCCGGTGCCGTGTCACCGCCTCGCCGCCCGGGTACCCACGTCGTGCGCCCCCCATGGCTCGGGGTGCGGGTCGCGCCGGTCACATCGGCCGCTCGGCTCAGGGGTGGTCCTGCTCCCGCCGGCGCAGCCGGTGCGCCGTGGCGCCGGCCGCGCCCAGGATGAGCAGGCCGCCGGCCACCAGGGCGGGCGCCGAGGTGGTGAAGGTGCCGCCCTCGCCCGCCTGCACCCCGTGCTCGATCGCCGGGGGCCGCCCGGTGGGCTGCTGCCGGCCGGGTTCCTGGGCGGGCGGCGACAGCTTGTCCCCCTTGCCTCCGACGTCTTCCCGGCCGCCCTGGTCTCCCTGGTCTGACTGGTCTGCCGGGCCTGCCTTGTCGCCGCAGGGCGTGAGGTACGGCTCGGGGCAGGCCGGGGCGGCGGTGGCGCCGTGGGAGGCGGAGCCGTGGGCGACGTCGAATGTGGTGGTCCAGGACCGGCCCTTTCCGCCCGGCGGCGCCGGGCAGGTGCCGTCCACGGTCCAGCCGGCGCCGGGTCCGCCGCCGGTCAGGCCCTCGAAGTCCGCGGCGGACGCGATCTTCGCGGTGCCCTTGTAGACGGGCCCGGACAGCTCGTCGTCGCCGCCGGGCACCTTCTGCAGCTTCACGGTGCCGTCCGCGAAGGCCGCCTCGGAACTGGCGTCGATGCTCTGGGGCGCGGGCCCGCCCGTCGGGTCGCAGGTCACGGACACGGTGACGGTGCCGCCCGGTTCCACCGAGGCGGGACTGATCTGTGCTGCCGGTGCGGCCGCGTCGCCCGGGCCGGCCTCCACGGCCGTGTCCAGGGGGTCGGCGGGGTCGGCCGGGTCATCCGCGGCCACGGCCGGTGCGGCACCGGCCAGCACGACCAGCGCGGCGACGGACAGGGCACGGGCGGTGCGGCGCATGGGGAGAACTCCTTCGGCCGTACGACTGCGGGCACGGGGGTGTCGTGCCGTACAGCCATGACAGCCCGCCCTGTCGCAGGACGCGCGCGGCCGGACCCCATTGGGGGGACGGACGAGAGCCGACGGAGTGATTCAGCCGGCCTCATGTGCAGCGCCGGCAGGGGCGCGGGGAACCGCGCGACCAGCCACCGGCCACCCGCACCCGGAAAACGGACAAGCACCCCCACGCGGCGCTACTCCGCCAACACATCATCCCGCAGCCGCGTCACGCACCGGCTGATCAGCCGGGACACATGCATCTGCGAGATCCCCAGCTCCTCCGCGATCCGGCTCTGCGTCATGTCCCCGAAGAACCGCATGTGGAGGATCGCCCGCTCCCGCTCCGGCAGCGCCGCCAGCCGCGGCCGCACCGCCTCGCGGTCGACGACCCTGTCCAGCGCCGCGTCGGGTGAGCCGAGCGTGTCGGTCAGCGCGTAGCCGCCCTCGGCGCCCTGCATCTCCGCGTCCAGGGACAGCGCGGTGAAGCTCTCCAGCGCCTCCAGTCCGGCCTTGACGTCCTCCTCGCTCAGTTGTGTGCGCTCGGCGATCTGCTCGACGGTGGGCCGGCTGCCGGAGCCGGTGGACAGGTCCCGGAGGGCGGCGCGGACCCGGTTGCGCAGGTCCTGGACGCGGCGCGGCACATGCAGGGTCCACATGTGGTCGCGGAAGTGGCGCTTGATCTCGCCGGTGATGGTGGGCACGGCGTAGCTCTCGAAGGCGTTGCCGAGCTCGGGGTCGTAGCGGTCGACGGCCTTGACCAGGCCAAGGGCGGCGACCTGGCGCAGGTCGTCGTAGGACTCGCCGCGGTTGCGGAAGCGTCCGGCGAGGCGCTCGGCCATCGGCAGCCAGGCCTCGGTGATCTCGGCGCGCAGGGCGTCACGCTGCGGCCCCGGCGGCAGCGCGGCGAGCGTGCGGAAGGCCTCGCCGGTGTCGGGGGCGTCGTCGTGCGGGTGCGTGCCGGTTCGGGTTCGCATGGTGCGTCGCTCTCCCCTGGGTGCTCTGGGTGGACGGTCACCGAGGGAATGCGGCAGGCCCGGACGGGGTACGCCGGGGCCACGTGCAGCCGTTCCCACGGACGTGCCTCCGTTCCGAAGCACTGTGATCCTGCGCCTGCCCTCGCCCCCGGCGGGCAAACCCGGGCGCAGGTTTTCCGGTGTGCCTGCGGGTGACTCGTCCCGTGCTGACGCTCACCCAAGCCCGTACGACCCGAAGCCCGTGCGACCTGAAGCCTGTGCGACCTGGAGGTCCTTCATGAGCAGCAAGGTGTCCGACTACGTCCTCGAACGGCTGCGCGACTGGGGCGTGGAGTGCGTCTTCGGTTATCCGGGTGACGGCATCAACGGGCTGCTCGCCGCCTGGGGACGCGCCGAGGACAGGCCTCGCTTCATCCAGTCCCGGCACGAGGAGATGTCCGCGTTCGAGGCGGTCGGATACGCCAAGTTCAGCGGTCGTCTGGGGGTGTGCGCGGCGACGTCCGGGCCCGGCGCGATCCACCTGCTGAACGGGCTGTACGACGCGAAGCTGGACCATGTGCCGGTGGTGGCGATCGTCGGCCAGACGCACCGCACCGCGATGGGCGGCTCCTACCAGCAGGAGGTCGACCTGCACACGCTCTACAAGGACGTCGCCTCCGACTTCGTGGAGACGGTGACGGTGCCCGAACAGCTGCCGAACGTGCTGGACCGTGCGATCCGCACCGCGTACGCGCGCCGGGCCCCTACGGCTGTGATCATCCCCGGTGACGTGCAGGAGCTGGAGTACTCGCCGCCGGGGCACGCGTTCAAGATGGTGCCCTCCAGCCTGGACCGCAGCTCGTGGACGGCGGTGCCCTCGGAGGAGGCGCTGCGGCGGGCGGCGGAGGTGCTGAACGCCGGCGACAAAGTGGCGATCCTGGTCGGCCAGGGCGCGGCACACGCGCGTGCGGAGGTGCAGCACATCGCGGAACTGCTCGGCGCGGGCGTGGCGAAGGCGCTGCTCGGCAAGGACGTCCTCAGTGACGAACTGCCGTACGTCACCGGCTCGATCGGCCTGCTGGGCACCCGGGCGAGCTATGAGCTGATGCGGGACTGCGACACGCTGCTGACGATCGGCTCGTCGTTCCCGTACTCGCAGTTCCTGCCCGAGTTCGGCAAGGCCCGGGCGGTGCAGATCGACATCGACCCGCACATGGTGGGCATGCGTTACCCGTACGAGGTGAACCTGGTCGGTGACGCGAAGGCGACGCTGGACCGGCTGATCCCGATGATCGACTCGGGGCGCGGCCGGGAGTGGTTCGACACGGTGTGCGACAACGTGCAGCGCTGGCAGCAGGTGATGGAACGGCGCGCGCACCTGTCGGCCGATCCGATCAACCCGGAGTACGTCGCCGCCGCGCTGGACCCGCTGCTGCCGGACAACGCGATCATCACCTCCGACTCGGGGTCGACCGCGAACTGGTACGCCCGGCACATCACGATGCGCGGCACCATGCGCGGGTCGCTGTCCGGCACGCTGGCCACGATGGGCCCCGGGGTGCCGTACGCGATCGGTGCGAAGTTCGCCCACCCGGACCGGCCGGTGGTGGCGCTGGTCGGCGACGGGGCGATGCAGATGAACGGCCTCGCCGAGATGATCACCGCGGCGAAGTACGCCGACCGCTGGGAGGACCGGCGGATGGTGGTGGCCGTGTGGAACAACCAGGACCTCAACCAGGTGACGTGGGAGATGCGGGCCATGGAGGGCGCGCCGTCCTTCGTTCAGTCGCAGGCGATCCCGGACGTGCAGTACGCGGCGTTCGCCCGTTCGCTGGGACTGACCGGCGTGCGGGTGGAGAAGCCGGAGGACGTGGAGGCGGGCTGGCGGGCCGGTCTGGAGGCCGACGGTCCGGCGGTGATCGAGTTCCTCACCGACCCCGCGGTGCCGCCGATCCCCCCGCACGCCACCTGGGAGCAGATGGAGGCCACGATCGCGTCGATCCTCAAGGGCGACGCCGATCGGGGCTCGATGGTCAAGCAGGGCTTCAAGGCGAAGGTGCAGGAGTTCCTGCCGGGCCGCGAGAAGAAGTGACCGCCGAAAGGAGCGGGACATGCAGCGAGGCAGCGACCGGATGAGCGTCCACCGCGACAACGAGAGGAAGCACGAACTCCAGGGTCTGCTCAGGTCCGGCCACCCGACCCGGACCGAGGAGTGGCACGACCCGGAACCGGCTGCCGACGACGACCCGGAGGTCTGGGGCGGCCCGGTGGCGCCCGGCGGTCTCGGTTCCTCCCTGGAGACGGTGCGGCTGGAGCTGGCCCGGATCCTGGGCCGCGGCTCCTTCCCGGCCTCACTTCATGAACTGATCGGTGTACTGCGCCGCAACAACGCGCCGGACGCGCTCGTGGACGCGCTGGAGGGCCTGCCCCGCAAGGCGCACTACGGCAACGTCCAGCAGCTGGCCGAGGCGGTCACCGGCACACCGTCGACCCGCACGAAAGGATGATCATGCGTATCGCTTTCCTGGTGGCCCCCGAGGGCGTCGAACAGGTCGAGCTGACCGACCCGTGGCAGGCGGCGAAGGACGCCGGGCACGAACCGGTCCTGGTGTCGACGAAGCCGGGTGAGATCCAGGCGTTCAACCACCTGGACAAGGCCGACACCTTCCCCGTCGACGAGGTCGTCCAGGACGCCTCCGCCGGTTCCTTCGGCGGGCTCGTGCTGCCCGGCGGCGTCGCCAACCCGGACTTCCTGCGGATGGACGACAAGGCTGTGGCGTTCGTCAAGGACTTCTTCACGCGGGGCCTTCCGGTCGCCGCGATCTGCCACGCCCCGTGGACGCTGGTCGAGGCCGACGTCGTACGGGGGCGGGTGCTGACCTCCTGGCCGAGCCTTCAGACGGACATCCGCAACGCGGGCGGCAGCTGGGTGGACGAGCAGGTGAAGGTCTGCGACCACGGGCCGAACAAGCTGGTCACCAGCCGCAAGCCGGACGATCTGAAGGCGTTCCGCGAGACGTATCTGGAGGTGTTCGCGCAGGAGTCCGGACAGGCCGCCTGAGTGACGGCGGGCCCGGCGGGCCGCCTCGCCCGTGCCGGGCCCGCCACAGCGGAGACAGACCCGTGCCGGCCGCCGGGCAGGCGGCCGGCACGAGCCCCGGCGTCATCGGGTCAGGAGCGGGGAGTCGCCGACTCCCCGCTCCCGCGTTCCCGGGCGCCTTCCCGGGTACGGCCGGCCGCGACGGGACGGCTCGGGTTGCGGCGCAGGAACTCGCCCTCGAGTTGCGCCATGCGTTCGTTGTGGGCGCGCAGCGCGTCGTTCGAGCCGTACAGCAGGGTGTCGTGACGCGTGCGGTGGATGGTCTCCAGCTCCCTCATCAGCTGCTGGTCGTCCAGTCGCTCTGGGTCGACTCCGCTCATGGTGGCCCCGTCCGGTCGGTCGTGTTCGTGTCTGCGGTCCGGGTACCCGCCCGGTGAGCACTACCCCCGAGCGCATCACGGGAGGGAGCCATGGATCTCGCCTTTCTGCATCCACTCTATGAACACTCCGGCCCCTGGGCCTCCGTCTACCTCGAGCTGTCCCGCCATGCGGAGGACACGGCGCACGAACGGGAACTGACGGCTCAGGCCGTGGCGCGGGAGCTGGCCGGACAAGGAGCGGACGAGGCGACCTGCCGTGCGGTGCGCGATGCGGTGGACGAGTTGCGCCATGCGAGTGATCCGCACGGCCGCGCGCTGTTCGCGCGCGACGGTGAGGTGGTGCTGGATCCGCCGCTGGCACGGCCGCCGGCGCGGGGCAGCTCCGCGCAGTGGGCTCCGCTGCCGCGGGTGTCGCCGCTGCTGGAGCTCGCCGGGGAGGACCCGGTGTGCGTGGTGGCGTACGTCGACCGCAAGGGCGCGGACTTCGAGCTGCGCTCGGGCCTCGGCAGCCAGGAGGCCGGCTCGGTCAGCGGACGGCAGTGGCCGGTGCACCGCACCAGCTCGGTCGACTGGTCGGAGCGGCATTTCCAGCTGCGGGTGGAGAACACCTGGGAACACAACGCGGCGGAGATCGCCGACGCGCTCGCGGTGTGCCAGGAGGAGACCCGCGCCGACCTGCTGATCCTGGTGGGTGACGTGCGGGAGCGGCGCGCCGTGCACGAGCGGCTGCCGCAGCGGCTGCACGGGAGTGTCGTCGAGGCCGATCACGGCAGTGGCAGCCGGCTGCTCGACGGGGAGGTGGAGCGGGCGCGCGCGGAGCATGTGCGGCGGCGGGCGCAGGAGGACCTGGACCGTTTCCTGGCCGCTCGCACGACCGGCGGCGAGGGCCGCACGGCCGCCGTGGAGGGCGTTCCCGCGCTGGTGGAGGCGGCCCGGGAGCACCGTATCGACGAGCTGCTGATCCGTCCGGACGGCCCGGACACCCACCGCGAGGTGTGGATCGGCGAGGACCCCGACCAGCTGGCGGTCCGCCGCACCGAGCTGAAGACGCTCGGTGAGCAGCACTCCTGGTCGGCGCGGGCGGACGACGCCCTGCTGCGCTCGGTGGTGACGACGGGCGCCCCGGCCGTGTCGGTCACCCCGGCCCTGCCGGAACACGCCGACGACACCCCGGCGGGCGGCCTCGGCGCGCTGCTGCGCTGGAGCTGAGGCACCACACCGGACGAGCGACGGGTACCGCTGACCGCGGCTAGCGCGCCCGCTCCACCCGTCGTTCGTCCCACACCGGCTCCGGGGTCTCGCGGAGCCTGCCGTCCGAGCCGAAGACCAGGTAACGGTCGAAGGAGCGGGCGAACCAGCGGTCGTGGGTGACGGCGAGGACCGTGCCCTCGTACGCCTCCAGGCCCTCCTGGAGGGCTTCGGCCGACTCCAGGTCGAGGTTGTCGGTGGGCTCGTCCAGCAGCAGGGCGGTGGCCCCGGCGAGTTCCAGCAGCAGGATCTGGAAGCGGGCCTGCTGGCCGCCGGAGAGACGGTCGAAGGTCTGCTCGGCCTGCTGAGTCAGCTCGTAGCGGCGCAGCCGGGACATCGCCGCGCCCCGGTCCTGGGAGTGCTCCGTCCACAGGATGTCCAGCAGCGTGCGGCCCATCAGCTCGGGGTGCGCGTGGGTCTGCGCGAAGTGCCCCGGCACGACCCGCGCGCCCAGCTTCCACTGTCCCGTGTGCGCCACGTCCCCACCGGCGAGCAGCCGCAGGAAGTGCGACTTGCCGGAGCCGTTGGAGCCGAGGACGGCGACCCGTTCGCCGTAGAAGACCTCCAGGTCGAACGGCTTCATGAGGCCGGTGAGTTCGAGGGCCTCGCAGGTGACGGCGCGTATGCCGGTGCGGCCGCCCCTCAGACGCATGGTGATGTCCTGCTCGCGGGGCGGCTCGGGCGGCGGACCGGCCTCCTCGAACTTGCGCAGCCGGGTCTGCGCCGCCGCGTAGCGGGAGGCCATCTCATGGCTGACGCTGGCGGCCTGCCGCAGATTCAGCACCAGCTTCTTCAGCTGGGCGTGCTTCTCGTCCCAGCGGCGGCGCAACTCCTCGAAGCGGGCGAAGCGTTCCCGGCGGGCCTCGTGGTAGGTGGCGAAGCCGCCGCCGTGCACCCACGCGTCGGCGCCGGCCGGCCCGGGCTCGACCGAGACGATCTTCTCGGCGGCGCGGGAGAGGAGTTCACGGTCGTGTGAGACGAACAGGACGGTCTTGCGGGTCTCCCGCAGCCGTTCCTCCAGCCAGCGCTTGCCGGGCACGTCGAGATAGTTGTCGGGCTCGTCGAGCAGCAGTACCTCGTCGGTGCCGCGCAGCAGCGCCTCCAGCACCAGCCGCTTCTGTTCGCCGCCGGACAGTGTGCGCACCTGCCGGTACTGCGCCTTGTCGTACGGCACGCCGAGCGCGGCCGTGCTGCACATGTCCCACAGCGTCTCGGCCTCGTAGCCGCGCACCTCGGCCCAGTCGGCGAGGGCCTGCGCGTACTGCAGCTGGGCGGCCTCGTCGTCGACGGTGAGCAGGGCGTGCTCGGCGGCGTCGACGGCGGCCGCGGCCTCGCGGATGCGGGGCGGCGCGACGGAGACCAGCAGGTCGCGTACGGTCGTGTCGTCCCGTACGGACCCGACGAACTGCCGCATCACGCCGAGCCCGCCGCTGACGGTGACGCTCCCGCCGTGCGGTTTCAGCTCGCCGGAGATCAGCCTGAGCAGTGTGGTCTTCCCGGCCCCGTTCGGGCCGACGAGCGCGACGGCGGCGCCTTCGCCCACCCGGAAGGACACGTCACCGAGCAGTGCCCTCCCGTCGGGGAGGTAGTACTCCAGGTGCGCGGCTTCCAGATGTCCCATGGGCAGGCATTCTCCGGTGCGGTACCGAGCGAGGGCAAACTCTTATGGCGGGGGCCGGGTGCGGCCCCGGCGGGCCGCGTCACTCGGGGCCCGCGTGCGGCGACGGCGGACCGCGTCAGTCGGGGTAGGTGGTGCGGCCCCGGCGGGCCGCGTCACTCGGCGGCCGGGACGGCCTCTCCCGTCGGGCCCGCCTCGCCCGAGGGCACCACCGTCTCGTCCGCCCAGGTCAGGGCCGTCCAGCCGGCGGACGGGCTGCCTTCCAGGAGCACCACGCCGGTGTTGTGCAGGGGGTGCGCGGCGGCGAACTCGATGTCCACGTTGGCCGCGCGGGCCGCGGTCCACAGACGGATCACGGCGCCGTGGCTGACCAGCGCGACCGTCCCGGCGCCGGTCGCCGCGGCTTCGGCGACCACGTCGTCGTAGCGGGCCAGTACCTCCTCGCCGCTCTCGCCGCCGGGCACGCGCAGCGCGGTGTCTCCGGCCGCCCAGGCGAACACGGTCTTCATGTACAGCTCACCCTGGGGGCTGTCACCGGGCAGCATCTCCAGGTCGCCGGCCGTGACCTCCCGGATGCCGTCGCGGACGCGCACGTCGAGGCCGCGGGCGGCGGCCAGCGGGGCGGCGGTGAGCCGGGTGCGGACCAGGGTGGAGGCGTAGAGCGCCGTGATGTCCTCGCCCGCGAGCGCGTCCGGCAGCGCGGCGGCCTGCTGTTCGCCGAGGGCCGTCAGTCCGGGTCCGGGTGCCGCCGTGTCCAGCAGGTGCCGCACATTGGACGGGGTCTCGGCGTGGCGGACGAGCAGCAGACGCATTCGGCGGTCCTCCGTGCGGTGTCCCCCCTGGTCGGCAACGGCCACTTCAGGGTAACCGCCAGGTATGAGTCCCGATGTCGACCTCACCTCGCCCCGGTCCGAAGGGCACCGCCTGCGGCAGAAGCTGCTCGCCCTGGACTGCCGTCTCTTCGAGTTCGCCGCCGAGCGGCACTGGCCGGCCGCCGAGCCGGTGCTGCCCCGGCTGAGCCGCAGCGCCAACCACGGACTGCTCTGGTTCGCGACGGCGGCCGCCATCGCGGCGAGCCGCACTCCCCGGGGCCGCCGGGCCGCCGCGCGCGGCGTGGCCTCGCTCGCGCTGGCCTCGCTGACCGTCAACACGCTCGGCAAGCGCTCGGTGCGCCGCGACCGGCCGGTGCTGGACCCGGTGCCGCTGGTGCGGCAGCTGAAGCGGCAGCCGATCACCACGTCCTTCCCGTCGGGCCACGCGGCGTCGGCGGCCGCGTTCGCGACCGGGGTGGCGCTTGAGTCCCCCGCCTGGGGCGCGGCCGTGGCGCCGGTGGCGTTCTCGGTGGCGATGTCCCGGGTGTACACCGGCGTGCACTTCCCGAGCGACGTGCTGGCCGGCGCGGCCCTCGGCGCGGGCGCCGCCTTCGCGGTACGCGGCCTGGCGCCCACCCGGGGACAGCTGGCGCCGCCGGCCCGGCCGCGTGCGGACGCCCCGGCACTGCCGGACGGGCAGGGCCTGGTGCTGGTGGCGAACACCGCGGCGGGCACCGCCGACCGGGTGCGGGCGCTGCGGGACGCGCTGCCGGCCGCGGAGGTCGTGGAGTGCGCGCCCGAAGACGTGCCGGCGGAGCTGGAGAAGGCGGCGGCACGGGCGGTCGCGCTCGGCGTGTGCGGCGGCGACGGCACGGTGAACACGGCCGCCGAGGTCGCCCTGCGCCACGGGCTGCCGCTGGCGGTGCTGCCCGGCGGAACCCTCAACCACTTCGCCCTCGACCTGGGCCTGGAGGACGCCCGCGACCTCACCGGGGCGCTGACGCGGGGCGAGGCGGTGCGCGTGGACGTGGGCCGGTTCACCTCCGGTGAGCAGCGCGGCATCTTCGTCAACACGCTCAGCCTCGGCGTGTACCCGGAGCTGGTGACCGAGCGGGACCGCTGGGCGCACCGCATTGGCGATTGGCCGGCCGGGGTGCTGGCGGCGCTGCGCGTGCTGCGCGCCGACCGGCATCCGCTGGAGGCGGAACTGGGCGGCCGGCCGCGCCCGCTGTGGCTGCTGTTCGTCGGCAACGGCACCTACCACCGCATGGGGCTCACCCCGGGCCGCCGTCTGGACCTGGCGGACGGGCAGCTGGACGTGCGGGTGGTGCACGGCGGGCGTCACCCGGCGCTGCGGCTGCTGGCCGCCGCCGTCGCGGGCCCCCTCACCCGGTCTCCCGCGCACGCCGCGGTGCAGGTGCCCCGGCTGCGGCTGGCCGGCGTCACCCCGGGCACCCTGCTCGCGTACGACGGTGAAGTGGCCGAGGTGCAGGGGGAGGTGACGGTGGAGAAGCTGCCGCGGGCGCTGACCGTCTATCGTCCCGTCCCCACTCGCTGACGCACCGTCAGTCCATATAGCAATACGCGTATCTCATCATGCGGCCGACGCGCGTACCGTGGCGAGCACCGGCCGGGGGTGTCCGGACCGGGCTCGACGAGGAGGGCACAGCCATGCCGGAAGCGCAGGAGACGGCCGTCTACACGCACGGGCACCACGCGTCGGTGCTGCGATCGCACACCTGGCGCACCGCCGCCAACTCGGCGGCCTACCTGCTCGGCTCGCTGAAGCCCCACATGAAGGTCCTGGACATCGGCTGCGGCCCGGGCACCATCACCGCCGACCTGGCCGCGCTGGTCCCCGACGGCCACGTCACCGGCGTCGACCGGGCGGCGGGCGTGCTGGAGAAGGCCCGGGCCGAGGCCGCCGGGCGGGGCCTGACGAACGTCGACTTCGCCACCGCCGACGTGCAGGCCCTGGACTTCCCGGACGACACCTTCTGCGTGGTCCACGCCCACCAGGTGCTGCAGCACGTCAGCGACCCGGTGCGGGCACTGCGCGAGATGAAGCGGGTCACGCGGCCCGGCGGCTTCATCGCGGTCCGCGACGCGGACTACGCGGCGATGACCTGGTACCCGCAGCTGCCCGGACTGGACGACTGGCTGGCGCTGTACCACCGGGTCGCCCGCGCCAACGGCGGCGAACCGGACGCGGGGCGCCGGCTGACGGCGTGGGCACGCGCGGCGGGCCTGGCCGACGTGACGGCGACCTCCAGCACCTGGACGTTCGCCACGGCCGAGGAGCGGGAGTGGTGGAGCGGTCTGTGGGCCGAGCGCACGACGGCCTCCGCCTTCGCCGGGCAGGCCGTCTCCGACGGGCACGCCACCGAGGCACAGCTGACCGCGGCGGCGGCTGCCTGGCGGGAATGGGGAAAGAACGAGGACGGCTGGTTCGCGGTGCTGCACGGCGAAATTCTGTGCCGAAAGGAAGTCTGAATCGCCTTTTTCGGGTAACCCGGGAAGCAGGAGGTTCAGACTATGGTTCCCATCCTGCTGGTACTGCTTCTGGCGATCGTCCTTTTCGGTCTCGGATTCGCAGTGAAGGTGCTGTGGTGGATCGCGCTGGCGGTTCTGGTTGTGTGGCTGCTGGGATTCCTGCTGCGGAGCACGGGCGCAGCGGGCGGCAGGGGCCGCTGGTACAGGTGGTGAGACAGCCGGGTGAGTGACCCGGGGGCTTCCCCGGGACTCAGTCCCGGGGAAGCAGCGGTCCGAGCGGCCCGAGGTCCAGATTCAGGTCCTCGGGCCGCAGTCCGTAGCGGTCCCGGAGTTCCGCCATGCGGTCCTCCAGCAGCATCAGGGTCAGCCCGATGCGCTCCTCCTGGTCCTCGGTCAGGCCGCCCTCGTCGAAACGGCGCACGGCCTGCCGCTCCATGAGCTGACGCAGCAGCTCCACGACGGTCAGGACGAGCTTGACCAGGTCCCGTTCCACCGTGTCGGGATCGAGGTCCATACGACGGTCGGTCACGGCAGCTCCTTGCGCGCGGCGACCAGCGGGTCGAACGGCGAGGGCACCTGGGCGTTCACCGAGCTGATCAGCGCGTTGAGGTCGATGCGCACCAGATCGACGTCGGCGATGCGCAAAGTGATGTCCCCCGTGATCACCACCCCGCCGGCCAGCAGCCGGTCGAGCAGGTCCACCAGGGCGATCTCACGGCGTTCGACGACGGTCACGCCGATCCCTCCCCCACCGGCCGCGGCGTCTCCACGAACGAATAGGCCGCCCAGGGGCCCGTGAGTTCCACACGCATTCCCGGGACGTCGTCCTTCGTCCGGTCCACGAGTTCCACGAATTCCTCCGACGCCGCCCGCGGCACCAGGTAGGCCGCATTGAGCACATTGCGTCCGGTCGACCCGGAAAGCGCCGGGTTCTGCGGCGCGTGCACCCGGGAATCCTCGGCGTGCGCCGAAAGGGACTCGTGCAGCCGCGTGGCGAATTCCTCGGCCTTTTGCCACATGTCCTCGTGCGCCCTCGCGCGCATGCTGCGCCGGCGCAGATAGTCCCGCCCCGACGGGATGGGCGCCGCCCCGGAGTCTTCCTCGGAGTCGGGCCGCGGTGACGGGGTCGCGCGCTGGGCGTCCTCGCCCTGCGCCTCCGCGTACACCTTCACACCCCACTCGACCTTGCCCTGGAGCCGGTCCAGGGTGCGGCGGAAGTCGCGCTCACGCGCCTCCATCATGGTGCGCACCCCGCTGTCGTCGTGGAAGACGGTGCCCAGGCGCAGCGGCAGCGGCGTGGTGACCACGGTCAGCGCGTCGATCACGCCCTGGTGGGCGCGGGCGGTCGCGGTCACCCAGTCGAGATCCTCCAGGTGCGCCCGCAGCGGCTCCTCGGCGAAGTCCCGCGCCGGGACCTCGCTGTAGACGGCGACCAGCCCGTGGTGGGTCAGATGCCGGGGCGGTGCGCCGCCGACCCCCGTCAGCTGCGCCTGGAGGGGCGCGCTGAACGGGCGGCACACGGCGTACACGTAGCGCAGTCCGGTCATGGGGCCTCCTCCTGGCCGCGTCCGGGCTCCAGCTCCGCCAGCCGGGCCCGCAGCTCGGCGTTCTCCCGGGTGAGTTCGTCGCGCCGGGCTCGGCTGGAGAGCGCCGGGTCGGTCTCCCACCAGTCGATGCCCATCTCCTTGGCCTTGTCCACCGAGGCGACGATGAGCCGCAGCTTGATGGTGAGCAGTTCGATGTCGAGCAGGTTGATCCGGATGTCGCCCGCGATGACGATGCCCTTGTCCAGGACGCGCTCGAGGATGTCGGCGAGGTTGGCTCCGCTGCCGCTGCCGTAGGGCTCGGGCATGCGGCCGGACATGGGGCTGGGTGTGGTCATCGCCGGCTCCCGGAGTACTCGTCCTCGTCCTCCTCTTCTTCCTCGTACTCGTCATCGGCGTCCTCGGCGCCCTCGTCCTCGTAGCCCTCCTCGGGCTCGTCCTCGTCCTCCTCCTCGTCCTCTTCCTCGTCGTACGGCTCCTCGTCCTCCTCCTCGTCCGCGGGGGCCTGCTGGTCCTCGTCCTCGGCGGTTTCCTCGTCGTCGTACTCGTCCTCGGCCTCGTCGCCTTCCGCCTCGTCGCCTTCGGCCTGCTTGCCTTCCGGCTCCTCGCCCTCGCCTTCGGTCTCGTCGCCTTCCGCCTCCTCGGCCTCCAGCGCCTCCTCGTGGCTGCGGACGACCTCGCCGTCCTGGATCTCGCCGCGCCAGCCCTCGTCCGCCTCTCCCTTGAGGGTGATGTAGCGGGCGTAGTTCTTCAGGTCGAGGCGGACCCGGCGGCCCTGGGCGCGCCAGATGTTGCCGGTCTTCTCGAACAGGCCGGAGGGGTAGTACTCGATCACCAGCAGGACGCGGGTGAGGTTGTCCGCCAGCCGGTGGAAGGTGACCGCGCCCTTGGTGCTGCCCTTGGCGCCCTCCGACGTCCAGGTGATGCGGTAGTCGGGGACCTGCTCGGTGGTCGTGGCCTTCCAGCTGCGGCTGGACCAGAACACCTTCGCCTGCCAGTCGGAGTGGGTGTCGTCGGCGCGGCTCGCGCTCTTGACGCCCTTGGCGAAGGTGCCGAAGTCCTGGTACCGGGTCCACTGGTCGTAGGCGGTGCGCAGCGGCACACCGACGTCGATGTGCTCGATGATCACCGTCGGCTTGTTGCCGGCCTTGCCCTTGCCGCCCTTCTTGCCGCCGCCGCCGAGACCCTTCAGCTTGTCCATCACGCTGTCCTTGGCGTGTGAGGCGCCGAGTTCCAGGGCACTGCGCACCGGGCCCTTGCCCTCGGCGATCTTGCGTCCGCCCTCCAGCGCCAGCTTGGCGAAGCCCGGGCTGTTGCCCTCGGCGATGTCGTTGAGTTTCCCGGTGGTCTCACCGAGCTTGCGCCCGACGCCGCTGAGCATCCGGGTCGCCTGCGCGGCGAGGTAGTCCTGCAGCTCGGCCTTGAGCCGGTCGGCGGCCTCGCTGTGCGCCAGGTCGCTGAGCGGGTTCTTGCCCGCCCCGTCGCCGGCGGTGCCTGCCGCGCCACGCGCGGCCGAGCCGGCCGCTCCCAGGGTCTCGGTCATCGTTCACCGCCTCCCTTCGCCTGCTGATCCCGGCCGGCCGTCTTCGCGGCCGGCTTGCGGGCCGAGGCGGTCTTCTTCGCGGCGGCGCCGTGGCCCGGCGCCTTCTTGGCGGCCTTCTTGGCGGGAGCCGCCTTCTTCGCCGGGGCGTTCTTCGCCGGGGCCTTCTTGGCCGCCTTCTTCGCCGGCCGGTCCGACCTCGCCGTCTTCTTCGCCGGGGCGTCGCGCTCGTCGCGCGGCTCCTCCTCGTCGTCGGCGCCCTCGTCCCGGCCCTCGCCGTCGTCCTCGAACTCCTCGTCCTCGTCGTCGTCCCGCTCGGAGCGGCCGGAGCCGCCGGAGAGCTGGTCGCGCATGTCGGCGGTACGGGAGTGCAGCCGGTCGGCGAGGGCGCCGATCTGCCGCTCGACGAGAGCGCCGGAAGCCGCCTTGCCGACCCCGCGCAGGTCCCCGCGCAGCTGGTCCCCGATCTCCTTGACCTGGGGATTGTTCTTGAGCTGCTGATTGACCAGGTCCGCGACCATGCGCGGGCTCAGGTTCATTTTCTTGCCGGCGACCATACCCCCGACGGCGAGCGCCAGCTTCGCCTTCTTGGTACGTCCGAGGACGTACCCTGCCCCTATCGCGAGGCCCAGTCCCACTCGGTTCATTGTGCTGTCCACTCACCTGTTCCCGCGCTCGCGCGCGTCGCAGTCTCCAGCCGGTCGAGCAGTTCGTCCTCCTGCCGGTCGAACTCCTCCTCGGTGATCTCTCCGGCTTCCAGCTGTTCCTCCAGGCGGGCCAGCTCGGTCCGGATGGTGGCGGGGTCGTAGTAGATCCGCTCCGCTTCCTGGAGCACCTGTTTGATCACCCAGCCGCCGCCGCGCACCGGAGCGAACGGCAGCAGCAGCACCTCACCGAGCAGGCCCATGCCCTCACCCCTCTTCGGTCTCCGCGCTGCCGGCCAGGGTGGCCGTGTGCTCGGCCGGGCCCGGGTCGACGAAGCTGTAGGGCGGCAGCGGGCCGTTGACGCGGATCTCCAGCTGCGGCATGTCCGTGCGGGCCTGCTCGACGGCGGCCAGGAACTGCTCGGCGCTGTCCTTCTCCACCAGGTAGGACGTGTTGGCCAGCCAGCCGGTGGACTCCGGGCCCGCGCTGACCGCGTCGGCGAGCGGCTCCAGGAGCCGCTGCAGCACCGTGCCGTCCTCGGCCTCCTTGGCCTTCACGGCGGCGGCGACCAGCTCGCCGAGGCGCAGCTTGTCGTCGTAACTCCCGCCGCCCGACTTCCGGTTGGCCTCGGCGAGGCTGCGGATCTCCGGGCTCTCGGACATCACCCGGTGCAGGACCGCCTCCTCCACGTGGTTGGCCTTGACGTTGTACTCGACGCGGCCGTCGAGCGCGCGCAGGCGTTCCTTGTAGTGGTCGGCGCGCTCGGTGAGCACCGCGGTGACGGTGTCGTCGTCCGGGGCGACGCTGCCGAACCGCATGGGCAGCACGCAGCCGCCCGATCCCGCCTCGCCGAGCACGGTCTGGTGGGCGAGCAGGTCGCGCCGCTTGGGGCGCAGCCCCTCGGGGGCGTCGCTGACGACGGCCGCCAGCTCGCCGGCCCTCAGGATGCGGACCGGCCGGGCGGGCTCGCCCACGCCGTCCATGCCGTCAGGGAGCTTCGGGTGGGAGCTCGCCGCGATGCCGTAGACGTACGTGCTCACTCCTGCTCCTCCTTCCGGCGGGACGCCGTGCTCTTGCGGGGACGCCGCCGCTCGGTGTCACCCTCCTCGCGTGCCTGGTTGAACGCGTCGGAGATGGTCTGCGCGGCGCCGGACAGGGCGCCCTTGGACTTGCCGCGCGCACCGGACTCGGTGATCTCTCCGACCAGGTCGGGCAGGCCGGGGTCCCTGTGCGGCCCCGCTTCCAGGTCGAGCCGGTTGCACGCCTCGGCGAAGCGCAGGTAGGTGTCGACGCTGGCCACCACGACCCGTACGTCGATCTTCAGGATCTCGATGCCGACGAGGGACACCCGCACGAACGCGTCGATGACAAGCCCCCTGTCGAGGACGAGCTCGAGAACGTCGTAGAGACCGCTGGTGCCGCCTCCGCCGCCGGACTGCTGTGCCGGGACAACGGTCATACCGACCGTGCCTCCTTCTGTCGTGATCGTGTGTGTTCGGTCGTCGGGAGCGGTGGTCTACCGGCCGCCTCGGGCGTCGGCCCGGCCCCGCTCGTAACGACGGACCTTGCGGTATCCGGTGAGCTCACCTTCGGGATCCAGTTCCACGTGGTAGCTCGCCATCAGGCTCATCGTGTCGGGCACCCGGGCGAGTTCGAGGACCTCGACCTCCAGCTCCCAGCCGTCCTGCGTCTGCTCGAAGGACGACACGGACTCCGGATTCATACCGGTCAGCTCTGCCAGCTGGGCCCGCGCGTTGCGCAGCACCTCCATCGGGCTCAGCCGCTGTTCGGCGGGTTCCCGCTCCTGGGCGGTCGGCCGCTCTTCGGATTCGTTCGGTGAATTCTGCGAATCTCGCGTGTCTTTTGTGTTCGCCATGGCCACCTCTCTCCTCCGTGTGGCCGCTCGTTCCATGGCCAAACCTTCACGGTGGCAGGGCCCGCCGCAGGAGCGCTTTCGCTCGCCCAGCGTGTCCGGTCAACCGCGCAGCGCATCCAGTCGCCGCCGGGCCGGCCCCAGCGCGCGGCCGCGCCTCATCACCCCGGCCCACGGGTTGGTGCGGGCCTGGTCGACGGCGTCGGCGATGGTCCAGCGGCGGGCGTCGACCCCGGCGTCGTCGAGCTGGTCCCAGGTGAGGGGCACCGCGACGGGCGCGCCGGGCAGGGCGCGCACGGTGAAGGGGACGACGGCGGTCTGCGCGTACCCGTTGCGCTGGACGTCGAGGTAGAGCCGCTCGCCGCGGTCCTTCTTGCGGGCGGCGGTGGTGAGCCGGCCGGGGTGCTCGGCGGCCAGCAGCTCGGCCGCGTCGCGCGCGAACTGCCGTACGGTGTCGAAGTCCTGATGGCCGGCCAGGGGCACGACGACGTGCACTCCTCGCGATCCGGTGGTCATCGGGGCCGAGGGCAGACGCAGGTCGTCGAGCAGGCCGCCCAGCCACCGGGCGGCCTCCAGGACGGCCTCGAAGTCGTCGCCGGACGGGTCGAGGTCGAAGACCATCCGGTCCGGCGTGTCGATACTGCCGGTGCGGGAGAGCCAGCGGTGAAAGGTGAGACAGGCCTGGTCGGCGAGGTAGACAAGGGTGGAGGTGTCGTCGCACACGGTGTGGCAGACCGTGCCGTCCTCCTTCGGCAGCTCGACACGGGTGATCCACTCCGGATAGTGCTCCGGAGTGTTCTTCTGCATGAACCGGGGCCCGTCGACGCCGTCCGGATGCCGTTCGAGCATCAGCGGCCGGCCGCGCAGATGCGGCAGCATGAACGCGGCGACGGACCGGTAGTAGTCGACCAGATCGCCCTTGGTGTACTCCTTCGCGCCCGGGCCGCCGGGGAAGAGGACCTTGTCGGGCCGGTGCACCGGCACACTGCGGTGCCCGGCCCGCACCGTCCGCGTCTCGTCGCGGTCGCTCACCGCACGACCGCCTCCCCCACCAGCAGCCGCCCGGCCGCCGCGATGGACTCGGCGTCGATGCCGGAGGCGTGCAGCTGCTCCTCGGGCGTGGCCGATCCCGGCATGTTGCGCACCCCGAGCCGCACCAGCCGCGGCACGGGACGCCCGTCGGCGAAGGCCTCCGCCACGGCGTCGCCGAGGCCGCCCTCGGGATGGTGGTCCTCGACGGTGAGGAGGCAGCCGGTGTCCTCGGCGGCCCGCCACAGCGTCTCGGTGTCGACGGGCTTGACCGAGTACAGATCGATCACGCGCGCGGCGATGTCCTGCGCGGCCAGCGCGTCCGCGGCGGCGAGCGCCTCGGGCACGGTGACCCCGGCGGCGACGATCGTCAGCCGGTCACTGCCGGAGGAGCGCAGCACCTTGCTGCCGCCGACGGGGAACTCCTCGTCGGGCCCGTACAGCACCGGGCTCTTGCCGCGCGAGGTGCGCAGATAGCGGATGCCGTCCAGGTCGGCCATGGCGGCGGTCAGCTTCGCCGTCTGGTTGGCGTCGCACGGGTACAGGACGGTGGAGCCGTGCACGGCCCGCATCATCGCCAGGTCCTCGACGCCCATCTGGGACGGCCCGTCCTGCCCGATGGAGACGCCGGCGTGGGAGCCGACGAGATTGATGCCGGATCCGCTGATGGCCGCCATGCGCACGAAGTCGTGGGCGCGGGTGAGGAAGGCGGCGAACGTGGAGGCGTACGGCACCCAGCCGCGCGCGGCGACTCCGACGGCGACCGCGACCATCTGCTGCTCGGCGATGTAGCACTCGATGTACCGCTCGGGGTGCTCCTTGCCGAACAGCTCCGCCCGCGTGGAGTCGCCGACCTCGCCGTCGAGCGCGACGATGTCGCCGCGCCCGTGTCCGAGGGCGGCGAGGGCCTTGCCGTACGCGTCCCGCGTGGCGGCCTCCTCGCCCTTGTCCCAGCGGGGCAGCTCATAGGGCGAGCTGGTCGCGGACCGCACCACGGTGACGGTCGGCGGCTCGTGCACCTGCACCCGCAGGTCGCGCACCCCGCCGAGCTGTGCGATGGCCTCCTCCGCCTCCGGCAGCGGCTTGCCGTGCAGTCCCTCGCGGTCCTCGACGCCCTCGACGCCCTTGCCCTTGAGGGTGCGGGCGATGATCGCCGTGGGCTGCCCTGCGGTGGACAGGGCTTCGCCGTAGGCGCGGTCGACGGCGTCGACGTCATGGCCGTCGATCTCGATGGTGTGCCAGCCGAACGCCCTGAAGCGGCGGGCGTAGGCGTCGAGGTCGTGGCCGTGCCGGGTGGGTCCGCGCTGCCCGAGCCGGTTGACGTCGACGATCGTGATCAGGTTGTCGAGGTGCTCGTGGCCGGCCTGCTCGGCGGCCTCCCACACCGACCCCTCGGCGAGTTCGCTGTCGCCGGTGAGGACCCACACGCGGTAGCCGTCGTGCTCCAGCCGCTTGCCGGACAGCGCGATGCCGACCCCCACGGGCAGGCCCTGACCGAGCGAACCGGTGGCGGTCTCCACCCAGGGCAGCCGCTGCGGGGTGGGGTGCCCTTCGAAGCGGCTGCCGAGCGTGCGGAAGGTCAGCAGTTCCTCGTCGCCGATCGCCCCGGCCGCCTTGTACGCGGCGTACAGCAGGGGCGAGGCGTGGCCCTTGGAGAGCACGAAACGGTCGTTGCCGGGATGGTCGGGCCGGTCGAAGTCGTAGCGCAGGTGGTGGGCGAGCAGGACGGCCATCAGATCGGCCGCGGACATCGAGGACGTCGGATGCCCGGAGCCCGCTGCGGCGGCCGCGCGCACGCTGTCCACGCGCAACTGCTGGCCGAGTTCGACGAGTTCACCGGTGTTCATGAGTCTCCTTGAGCGTCGGGATCGGTTGGGTCGGTGCGCCGGAGGGGACCGGGCGCGGGACGGTCCTGCTCGGGGGCGTGGGAACCGGGCCGCTGGGCGGGCGCGGCCTCCTGCCGCTTCGGCCCCCCGGGCGTGCGGGCCTGCTCCGGCGAAGCCCGGTCCAGGGGCATCGACCAGGACCGTACGAGCCCCAACTGGACGCCCTGGCGCGGCAGTACGGTGTCGAGCAGCCAGTCGGCGGCGACGCGCACCCGGTTCCCGGGCATCGCCGCGAGGTGGTAGCCGCGGGTGACGAGACCGGCGACGGGCCCCGACAGCGGAACGCCCAGCGGGTTGGCGGAGGCCTGCGCGCCGCCGAGGTCGACGACGAACCCCAGGTCCCGGTGCCGGTAGGAGCGCAGTGCGCCGCCGGTCAGCGAGGCGGCGACGTTCCGCGCGGCGGCCTTCCCCTGCCGCCACGCGTGCTGCGCGGTCATCGGGGTGTACGCCCCCGGCTCGTCGAGATCCGGTACGGCGGCGGCGTCACCGCAGGCGAAGACCTCGGGCCGCCCCGGCACCCGGAGGGTCGGCTCGACGAGCAGCCGTCCGCGCTCCAGCGGCAGGCCCAGCGACTCGGCGAGCGGATCGGGCCGGACGCCGACGCACCACACCAGGGTGCGGGTGCCGACGAACTCGCCGTCGGTGAGCAGGACACCCCGCTCGGTGGCCTCCTTCACGGAGGTCCCCATCCGCACGTCCACGCCCCGCTCGCGCAGCACCCGGCCGGCGGTGCGCGACAGGCGCTCGTCCAGCTCGGGCAGGACCCGTTCGGCGAGGTCGAGCAGCAGCCAGCGGGGGCGCATGCCGTGACGCGAGGGGTGCTCGCGCACCAGCGCGTCGGTGAAGAGCTGCCCCTGCGCGGCGACCTCGGTGCCGGTGTACCCGGCGCCGACGACGACGAACGTGCAGCGGGCGGCGCAGGCGTCGGGATCGTCACCACCGGCGGCCAGCTCGACCTGCCGGATGACGTGATCACGCAGGTAGAGCGCCTCGGGCAGCCCCCGGAAGCCGTGGGCGTGCTCAGCGACGCCCGGGACGGGCAGCAGCTTGTTGACACTGCCGGCGGCCAGCACGAGCCGGTCGTACGGCAGGGCACCACTCTCGCCCTCCGGCCCGGTGCAGTGCACGGTCCGCGCGTCGAGATCGACCCGCCCGACCTCCCCGAGCACCAGCCGCACACCCCGCAGGGTCCCGGCCAGCGACACGGTCACCCGGCGCGCCTCGAGTATCCCGGCGGCGACCTGCGGCAGCAGGGGCAGGTAGAGGAAGTAGTCGGTCGGGTTGACGAGCGTGATCTCGGCCCGCCCACGGGCCATCCGCCCCAGCACCCGAGCGGCCCGGTACCCGGCGAACCCCCCACCGACGATCACCACCCGCGGTCGACCCACAACACCCCACACCCTCCACATCCCACGCACAACGAACCGCCCTCCCGCGTTTCCCTCCGGGGGTGGACCAAACGTGACCGCCCCGGCGCCCCACCGGGGCGAGGGGCAACGCCCGGTCGCCCTGCCCGGGCGAGGGGCGAGGCCCGGTCGCCCTGCCCGGGCGAGGGGCGAGGCCCGGTCGCCCTGCCCGGGCGAGGGGCGAGGCCCGGTCGCCCTGCCCGGGCGAGGGGCGAAGCCCCGGCGCCCCGCCCAGGCCAGGGGCTGAGCCCCCGCGCCATAGCGGGGGCGAGGGCCCGGACCGGGGAAGGCGCGCGGGAGGCCCCCCTCCGGGGTCCGGGGCGGAGCCCCGTGACGTTGCCTCTTGCGCAAGCGACGCGGGTGGGCGGGTGGGCAAACACCCCCGGGGTCCGGGGCGGAGCCCCGTGACGGTGCCTCCTGCGCAAGCGAGACGGGTGGGTGGGTGGGCAAACACCCCCCAGGGTCTGGGGCGGAGCCCCAGGCAACCGCACCCCCGTCCCGTTGCACCGGCGGAGCCCTGGGTACTCGTCGCCCGACCACGCACCCCACCCCCACCTCGCGGAGGCACCGCCCATGCCCCAGTACGGCTACTTCCTCTCCTGCGAGCAGTACGGCCCCGCGGAGCTGATCGAGCAGGCCCGGATGGCCGAGCAGGCCGGTTTCCAGGCGCTGTGGATCTCGGACCACTACCACCCGTGGAACGACGCGCAGGGCCAGAGCCCGTTCGTGTGGTCGGTGATCGGCGCCCTCTCCGAAGCCGTGTCCCTGCCCATCGAGACGGCGGTCACCTGCCCCACCGTCCGCATCCACCCCGCCGTCGTCGCGCAGGCCGCCGCGACCAGCGCGGTGATGACGAACGGCCGCTTCCGCCTGGGCGTGGGCACCGGCGAGGCCCTCAACGAGCACATCGTCGGCGGCCCGTGGCCCCCGGCGCACGTACGCCTGGAGATGCTGGAGGAATCCATCCAGGTGATGCGCCGCCTGTTCACCGGCGAGGAGGTCAACCACCACGGCACGCACTACACCGTGGAGAACGCCCGCCTGTACACGGTCCCCGACGAGCCCGTCCCCATCGACATCTCCGGCTTCGGCCCGGCGGCCGTCAAGCTGGCCTCCCGTGTGGGCGACGGCTACATCACGGTCGCTCCGGACGCGTCGATGGTGGAGCAGTACCGCAAGGGCGGCGGCGGAGCGAAACTCGTCAGCGGCGGCACCAAGGTCTGCTACGACACCGACAAGGACGCCGCTGTCCGCACGGTCCACCGTCTGTGGGCGAACGAGCAGCTGCCCGGCGAACTCAGCCAGGTGCTCCCCTCCCCCAAGCACTTCGAGCAGGCCCAGCAGCTCGTCACCGAGGACATGGTGCGCGAGAACCGGGTGTGCGGCGACGACGTGGACGAGCACGTCGCCGAGCTGCGCCAGTTCGCCGACGCCGGCTTCGACGTCGTCTACGTCAACCAGATCGGCCCCGACATGCGCGGCTTCTTCGACTTCTACCGCACCAAGGTGCTGCCGCAGCTCACCCACTCCTGAGACGCCCGACGGGCCGCGGCCCCGGCCGGGCGGACAGCCTGCCCGGGGCCGCGGCCCGTTGCCTCCGTGAGGCGCACAGGACGCGTGACGTGGTCGCGGATGTGGTCGCGTGAGGCGTCACGCCCGACGCCGGGGCGATGAAGGATCGCCGTCGTCAGGACGCGTTACGGCGCCACCCGCGGCCCCCGCTCCCGTTGCCTCCGCCCCCGTTGCCCCCGTCTCCGGGACGCCCGCGCCGGGAGCGACGGGCGGCATCGGCGGGTACGGAGGGGTCGCGGCGGGTACGGGCGCGGACGGCTGCGTGGCGCCGGCGGCGTACCCGGCCGCCCGCTCGGGGCCGGGGCGGGCCGGGGACGGCCGGGCGGCGGCGCGCAGCGCGTAGGCGGCGGCGCCCAGGACCGCGGCGGTGATCAGCGCGGCGGCCCAGGCGGGCAGAGCGAGAGCGAGCGCCAGTCCCACGGCGAGCGAGACGGCCGCGCCCGCGTACAGCGCGGCCGCGCCGGACCCTGCGTACAGCAGGGCGGTGCGGCGCCGTTCGCGCGTCTGCCGCCGCAGTTCGTCGCGCACGGTCTCGCGGGCCACCTGCGCCAGCTCGTCGACCAGGTGTTTGTCCAGATGCTCCAGGTGATCCAGCGGTTTCATGACGGTTCGGGTACCCGGCGCCACTGCGGCGTAACGGCGTGCAGTCGGCGGGAGCGGCGGCCCCCGGTCGCGGCGCCCGGAGGAAACGATCACCGGTCCGCGTGCGCCCAACTAGGCTCTGCCGTATGGAGATCCTTGGTGCCACACTCCGTGTCTGCGTCGACGACCTCGATGCCGCCGTCCCCTTCTACGAGCGGCTCGCGGGCGGCAGAGCCCTCCGCCTCGAGCGGGGCGGCGTCCAAGTCGCCGCCATCGGCTGCTTCTTGCTGATGAGTGGCCCGGCGACGGAGATCGAGGTGCTGCGCAAGGTGGCGGCGACGATCGCGGTGGCCGACGTCGACGAGGCGCACAGCGTCCTCACCGAGCTGGGCGCGCAGATCGTGGCCGGCCCGGTGCCGACGCCGGCGGGCCGCAATCTGATCGCCCGCCACCCGGACGGCGCGGTGTACGAGTACGTGGACCGCAACCGCCCCTAGCCTCACTGCCGCGCCCGTGGCCTCGCTGCCGCGCCCCTAGCCCGCCGCCGCGCCCCTGGCCTCGCCGCCGCGACCGTGGCCTGACCCCGCCGCGGGGCCGCCGCCGTCACCGCCTCACGACGGCCGCATCCGGAAGTCGTAGCGGTCCGGGAGGGGTTCGTCGGTGAGCCGGGCCCACAGCCGCCCGATCACCTCGTCCCCTTCCCTGAGGTCGGCGACCTCGAAGCCCGCGTCGAACACGGCCCGCGCCTGGACGCCGCGGCCCTCGGCGAGCAGCAGGGCCGCCTCGATCAGCCGGAACCGGCCGCGTTCCCGGGTCTCGGGGTGCAGCCGCTCCCACACGGCCCGTGCCGCGTCCGTCCGTCCGGCCGCGAGCAGCGCCTCGATGGCCTCGCGGCCGAGTGCGGCGCCGGCGGCCGTCCATTCGGGTCCGTCGCCGCGCGGCTCACGGCACAGGTCGTCGAAGGCCTCGGCGTACCGTTCGGCGGCCCGTTCCCCGTGGCCGCCCTCCCGGTCGGCGACGGCGAGGCAGCGCAGCAGCGGCCACCGCGCGGGCGCGAGCGGCAGCGCCCGTTCCCAGCTGCGCACGGCCTGGGCGCGGTCGCCGGCGTGCCACTGGGCGACTCCGAGGTGGTACTCGGTGTGCGGGGAGGCCGGCGCGGTCTCCAGCATGTCCCGCCAGTGCGGGGCGACGAGGCTCTCCCCGGGCGGCCGTTGCGGGTGCGGCGCGGGCAGCGCCCCGGTGCGCAGCAGCGTCAGCCACGGCGCCTGATCCTCGCCCAGGGTGCTCTCCGCGAAGGGCGTGCCGGGCAGCTTGAAGCCGCCGCGCAGGACCTCCAGCGCGCCCCAGCCGGAGCCGGTCGCGAGGGTATCGACGGGCTCGGTGTCGGCGTGACGCAGCCACGCGGCGTGGGCGGCGTCGACGTCGGCGGGCGGCAGTACGGCCGCCAGCCGGGCCTCGGCCCGGTCGACGACGGCGTTCCACTCCCCCTCGGGGTCGGCGTCGAGGGGGCCGTACGCCTCCAGCCAGGCGATCTCGCTCTCCTCCTCCAGCCGCACATGTTCCAGCTGGGTGCGGGCGAGGCCGGCCTGGATCTCGCAGTAGCCGCCGGTGCCGGGTTCGGTGAGCCACTGCTGCCAGCGGCGGCCGCCGGGCAGATGACCCCACACGAACAGCTTGCGTCCGCGCAGCCCGTCGGTGGAGGTCTGCACCAGGCCGTGGCCGCCTTCGTCGAGCGCGGCGATCCAGGGCCGGCGCCGCTCGGGCACGTCGTAGAAGTAGTCGGCGGCGTACGGGCTGCCCAGCGGGTAGGTGCGGTCGGCGCCGTCGTACGCCGGGACCGGGACCCGGCGCAGCCGGCGCTCGTAGCCGAAGTGGTAGGCCTCGGTGGCCGGGGCGAGCACCCGGCACTCCTCGGGGACGGCGATGTTGGACCACCAGTAGGTGGGCACGGGCCGCTCGTGCGGGTTGCGGACGCGGACGCCGACGTACAGGAAGTCGGAGCCGTCCGGCAGCCACAGGTCGACCTGGAAGGGCAGGTCGCGCAGCCGTTCCCACTCCCACAGGCGCAGCATGTCGGTGCCGTCGGGGCCGGGGACGCGGGCGGCGTGCAGGGGCGCGCAGGACAGGGTCGTATGGCCGGTGGCGCCGATGTTCCACTCGATGCCGCCGGAGTACCAGGCGCCGTTGAGGGCGAAGTTGGCGGGCTGCAACACCGGGTTGCGGTAGAGGAGTTCGCGTCCGGTCGGCTGGTGCAGCAGGGAGACGATCCGGCCGCCGAGGCCGGGCAGGACGGTGGCGCGCAGCCGGTCGTTCTCAAGGACGAGGGCGTCGAAGCGGCGCGGTGCGCGGTCGCGGCCGTAGCCGTCGCGCACCCGCACGGGCAGCAGGCCGGTCAGCGGGGCATAGCCGATCTGCCGGGCCATGTCGCGCGGCAGATCCTCCTTGTCACGGTCGTCGATGCGGTGCGTCTCGTCGAGGGCGCGCAGCGCGGGCAGCGGATTGTCCGGGCCGAGGTCCGCGGCGGACAGCGTCAGTACCTCACGTCGGATCGTCGTCACGATCACCATGGAAGCGGTTGCCCGGTGATCCGGCCAGGGTCACTGCGGGTCAGGATTGCGCAAAGCCACCGCTCGGGGCCGGTGCCGCTTACGGGCTGTGGTGCCGGACGCTCAGGACGCTCGATCAGTTGCCGGTGCGCATCTCGACGGTGAGCGCCCAGCGTTCGTGATCGCGCCAGGCCCCGTCGATGAAGAGCATCTTCGGCGAGAAGCCCTCGAGCCGGAAGCCGCAGGCGCGGGCGAGGCCGATGGAGGCGGCGTTGCCCGGCTGGACGTTGATCTCCAGCCGGTGCAGCCGCAGCGGGCCGAAGGCGTGGCCGACGACGAGGTCGAGGCCCTCCTTCATCAGCCCGCGTCCGGCCGCGTGCGCGAAGGCGCCGTAGCCGAGGGCGCCGCTGAGGAAGGCGCCCTCGACGATGTTGTTGATGTTGATGAATCCGGCGATGTCCCCGCTGTCCTTCTCGCACACCAGGAACCCGGCCTTCGACGGGTCCTCGATCAGCCGGGACGCGTACGCCGTGTAGGCGTCGGCGGTGTCCGGCGGGAACAGCCACGGGTGGTGCAGGTCCTTGCTCTCCCTGGCCCGGGCGGTGAACTCGGGGCCGTCGTCGTAGCTGAAGGGGCGTATGCCCACGCGGGGCCCTTCCGCCGGCCGGCGGGATGCGGTGTGCGGCATTCCGTCACTGTACGACGGGTGCTCCCGGGGCGCTCAGCCGCCGGTGACCGGCAGCTCCAGTACGCCGGTGTCCTGGGGTGAGCTGACCACGGTGACCGGCTTGATCCCCCGGTTGCCGGCGTACGCGTCGTCGCTGGCGGCGACCACGAACCGCAGCCGGTGGCCGGGCGCGTAGCGGTGCACGATGCCCGGCAGGGTCACGGTGAACGCCTTGGTGACGTCCGGGACGCGGACGGGCGCGACCAGGCGGTGCACCAGGGTCTGGGTGCCGTCGGGTGCCACGTCGTACAGCTTGGCGAACAGCACCAGCTTGTCGGCGGCGTTCGACGAGGTCTGTGTGCGCTCGGCCACGGGCGAGACCACCTTGAGCGTGGCGCGCGGCGCGCCGACGAGGTCCACGGGGTGCGTCAGCGGCTCGCTGGTCCAGGCGAGGCAGGTGCCCTTGGTGTCGTAGGGTGCCGGGTCGGGCAGGCCGATCAGTCCGGCCAGCGAGCTCTCCGAATGGCTCGTGGGGATCAGCCAGTTGGTGTAGGTGCGGCTGCCGCGGGCGACCTTGGCCCGGTTGTCGACGAGCTTGCCGTCGCCGGAGAGGTAGAGCTTCTGGCTGAGTGCGGGCAGGCGGCCGGCGGTGGCGTAGGTGGCCGACGGGTCGGTGATCCAGTCGCGGTAGTAGGCGAAGGCGGGCCCGGTGTCGGTTGGCTGCTTGCGCAGATAGCGGTCGAACCAGGCGAGGACGCGCCGGCCCACGTAGGAGGTCTCCAGGTTGCCGGTGGCGACGTTGAGTTCACCGGCGGCGGGGTCGGTGAGGCCGCCGCTGTGGCCCCAGGACTGCCAGATCATCTTGGCGGGTGTGCCCTGCGCCGTCAGCGCCTTGTACGTCGCGGTCGCCTCGTTGAGGTTGAACAGGCTGTCGGCCTGGCCCTGCACGAGCAGGGTGGGCGCGCTCACGTGGCGCAGGTAGCTGCGCGGGGACACGCTGCGGGCGTAGGAGAGCAGCTCGGCGGTCCGTTCGGGCGGGTAGCTGCCGGAGTCGAGCGTGCGCACGGTCCGGCAGGCCCGGGTGACGAAGTGCAGGCAGGCCAGGGAGTTGATGCGGGACGGGTCGAGACTCGGGGAGAGGAGCGGCTGCCCCTCGCCGATGAGGTAGAAGCCGTTGGTCCACTGCCACTTGAAGGCGCCGGGCACGTCGCCGGCGCCGGCCGCGTTGTTCGGGTCGAGCGAGTAGGCGAGGTCGTTCCAGGTGATGAAGGGGACGAGCGCGTCGACGCGGTGGTCGACGGAGGCGGTCGCCAGCTGGACCGCCCCGCCGTAGGAGGCGCCGATCATGCCGACGCGCGGGTCGCCCGCCCGGTCGAGGGTGACGAAGTCCGCGCGGGTGCCGTCGTCGGCGGCCCGGCTGCCGGCGAGGAAGTCGACCAGGCGGGAGGCGGCGCGGCCGTCGATGGCCGGGTCGTCCAGGGAGACCAGGCAGCCGGAATGGCCGAAGCCGAGACCGGAGTAGGTGAGGGCGACGTAGCCGCGCCGGGCGAAGGCCTTGCCGAGGGCGTCGGTCGAGCCGTCGGACTTGCTGCCGCCGAAGCCGTTGGTGGCCAGTACGGCGGGTGCCGGGTGGTCCCGGTCGGTGCCGGCCGGGCGGTACAGGTCGGCGTCGACGGCGCAGGTGCGGTCGCCCGCCTGGACGGTGAATCTCAGCGGGGTGACGGTGTACTGGCCGGTGGCGGAAGCGGGTGTGGCGGTCAGCGCCAGGGGTGTGGTCAGGGCGGCGCAGATGGCGGCGGCGAGGGCGGTTCGGGATCTGGGCACACGTCGGGGCACGTCGAAGACCTCCACACTGAGGACAACCCGAATACCGACCAGTAGGTACTGGCCGGTAGTCATGCTGTGACACGTGTCAGACGGCGGTCAATCGGCGTGACGGCGCTTTCTTGACGGAGATTCAGTGAAGACGCGCAGCGGCCGCGGCAGGCACAGTCGCCACTCACTCCAGCGCCGGCTCCTCCAGCGTCAACCTGCCTGCGTCCGTGTCGAGTTCCGCCATGACGCCGAACGGGATCGTCAACGCCCCCGGCCCGTGCCCGAATCCGAACTCCTCGGCGACGGGCACGCCGAGCCCGCCGAGCCGGTCGGCGAGCATCGCCCGGACCAGCTCGTAGGGGCCGCACTGCTCCCACGAGCCGAGCAGCACCCCGCGTACGCCCTCCAGCCAGCCGGCGCGCAGGAGTTGGGTCAGGTAACGGTCCAGGCGGTAGGGCTCCTCGCCCACGTCCTCCAGGCACAGCAGGGCGCCCCGCGCCGACGGCCGGGCGTGCTCGGTGCCCAGTTCGGCGGCGAGCAAGGACAGGCAGCCGCCGAGCAGCACGCCCCGCGCCCGCCCGGGTACCAGCGCGCCACCACAGGAGCCGATCGTGCGGACCGTGTCCGGCGCGAACAGCGTGGCCCGCAGATGCTCCTGGGCGTGGGCGTTCTTGACGAAGTCGATCCCGGCGGCCATCGGGCCGTGCAGGGTGACCAGGCCCAACCGGGTCGCGAACGCCTCGTGCAGCGCCGTGATGTCGCTGAAGCCGACGAACACCTTCGGACCGGCCGCCGCCATCGCGTCCCAGTCGAGCAGGTCGGCCATGCGCTGCACGCCGTAACCGCCCCGCGCGCACAGCACGGCGTCGACGGCCGGATCGCACCAGGCGGCCTGGAGGTCGGCGGCCCGGTCCGCGTCGGAGCCCGCGAGGTAGTCGAAGTCCCGGTGCCGGTCCAGCACATGGGGTGCCACGACCGGGTCCAGGTCCCAGCCGCGCAGCACGTCGAGCCCGGCCTGCAGCCGCTCCTCCGGGACGGGGCCGCTGGGGGCGACGACGGCCACACGGGCGCCGGGGGCGAGGCGGCGCGGCCGCAGCAGCGGCTTCACTTGGTCAGCTCCAGCCGCGGGACGCCTGTCACATCCAGCCCGAACACCTGGGCGTACAGGGACAGTTCCGCCTCCAGGGCGCGCACCATGGTCTCGGCCCGCCGGAAGCCGTGGCCCTCCCCCTCGAAGGCGATGTAGGCGTGCGGCAGCCGCCGGCCCTCGATGCGGGCGAGGAACCGCTCGCACTGATCCGGTGGGCAGATCACGTCGTCGAGCCCCTGCAGCAGCAGGAAGGGCGCGGTGATCCGGTCGGCGTGCGTCAGGGGCGAACGCCCGGCGTAGCGCTCCGGGCTGAACGGCCCGACGAGGGAGTCGAGATAGCGGGACTCGAAGTCGTGGGTGCCGCCCGACGCCCAGCCGGTGAGGTCGAGCACCGGGTAGATGATCGTGCCGCAGGCGTAGAGGTCCGTCGTGGCCAGGGAGGCGGCCGCGGTCCAGCCGCCGGCGCTGCCGCCGCGGATCGCCAGCCGGGCCCGGTCGGCGGCGCCCTCCTCGGCGAGGGCGAGCGCGACGGCCGCGCAGTCCTCCACGTCGACCACGCCCCACTGCTCCCGCAGCCGCTCGCGGTAGGCGCGCCCGTACCCGGTGGAGCCGCCGTAGTTGACCTCGGCGACGCCGATGCCGCGCGAGGTGAAGTAGGCGATCTCCAGGTCCAGCACGAGCGGGGACCGGCTGGTGGGCCCGCCGTGCGCCCACACGACGTACGGGGGCAGCTCGCCGTCCGGTGCCGCGCAGTGCGGGTGGTGGGGCGGGTACACGTGCGCGTGGATCTCGCGTCCGCCGGGACCGGTGAAGGTCCGGGTCTGCGGCTCGGGGCAGTAGGCGGGGTCGACGGCGTCCTCGTGGGCGGCGCCGACCACCCTGGCGCGTCCGGTGCGGGTGTCCAGCTCGACCACCTCGGGCCCGGTGCGCGGGCTCGCGCCGACGGCGAGGACCCGGTCGCCGTGCACGGCGAGGGTGGCGGCGAACTCGGTCCACGGGCCGACCGCGTCGGCCAGGTCGCCGGTCTCCGGGTCCAGTATCCCGAGTGCGGCGGGTCCGCGGCCGTGCAGCACGGCGATCAGTCCGCTGTCCAGCGGCGCGAACCAGCGCTGCCCCAGCGTCCACAGCGGCCCGCCGAACTCCTCCTCGCGCGGGCAGAGCGGCTCGCCGTCGCGGTAGAGGTTCCACCAGCCGGTGCGGTCGCTCGCGTACAGCAGCCGCCCGTCCGCCGACCAGTCGGCCTGCGCGACGGACTCCTGCGCACCGCCCGCGACGACCCGCGGCTCGGCGAAGGCGCCGTCCGCGCCGACGTCGGCGACCAGCAGCTCGGTGCCGTCCCACGGCATCCGCGGATGGTCCCACGCCAGCCAGGCCGCCCGGCGCCCGTCCGGTGCGAGCCGCGGCCCGGAGACGAACCGGTGCCGCTCGCCGGTCAGTTCGCGCACCGCGCCCCGGTCCTCGGCGGCCGATCCGTCCAGCGGTACGGCGGCCAGGACACGTCGCACGTCGGTGGGCGCCGGGCCGGTGAACTCCTCCAGCACGCACCACACCTCGCCGCGGTCGAGCAGGATCTGCGGCTCGGCCCAGCGCGGCCCCGCCGGGGTGAGCGGGCGGGGCTCGCCGCCGGGCTCGTACCTGTACAGCCGCTGGTCGGCGAAGTGCGTGAACACCACGAGCGGCCGGCCCCGGTCCAGAACCCCGGCCCAGGGCCGTCCGCCGTACTCGATGACCCGGCTGCGCACGTTCCACGGCGCGGGCAGCACCGGCTCCGCGCGGCCGTCGGCGTGCCGCCGCACCAGGGCGCGCCGGCCGCCCTCGGTGGGGCGCGGCTCGGTCCACCAGGCCTCGTCGCCGACGAAGCCGACGTGCTCGGGGCGCCCGTCGTGGGCCGCGGCGAGCGCCGCGTCGACCGGCGACGGCCACGATCCGTAGGGCAGGATCTGCACGGTGAGTCTCTCCTAGGCGGTGCGCAGGAAACGGTCGAGGACCCGGACGCCGAAGTGCAGGGCGTCGACGGGTACGCGCTCGTCGACGCCGTGGAAGAGGGCCTGGTAGTCGAAGCCCTCGGGCAGCTTCAGCGGGGTGAAGCCGTAGCCGGTGATGCCGAGCCGCGAGAACTGCTTGGCGTCGGTGCCGCCGGACATGCAGTACGGCACCACGTGCCCCTCCGGCGCGAACTCCTCCACGGCGGACCGCATCTTGGCGTACGTCGGTGAGTCCAGCGGTGCCTGGAGGGCGACCTCGCGATGGTGGAAGTCCCAGTCGACGTCCGGCCCGGTGAGGTCGTCGAGGGTGGCGCGGAACTCGTCCTCGTGGCCCGGGAGACAGCGCCCGTCGACGTGGGCGACGGCCTCGCCGGGGATGACGTTGACCTTGTAACCGGCGTCCAGCATGGTCGGATTGGCGCTGTTGCGGATCGTGGCCTCGACCAGCTGGGCGGCCGGGCCGAGCTTGCCCAGCAGCGCGTCCACGTCGTCGAGGTCGGGCTCGACGCCGTACAGCGCGGCGAGTTCGGTGAGCGCGGCCCGCACGGTCGGGGTCAGCCGTGCCGGCCAGCTGTGCTCGCCGATGCGGGTGACGGCGGCGGCGAGCCGGGTCACCGCGTTCTCCCGGTTGACCTTGGAGCCGTGTCCGGCCCGGCCGCGCGCGGTCAGCTTCAGCCAGGCGGTGCCGCGCTCGCCGGCGGCGATGGGGTAGATCTGCCGCCCGGAACCGTCGTGGAAGGTGAAGGCGCCGGACTCGCTGACGCCCTCGGTGCAGCCCTCGAACAGGTGCGGGTGATGGTCGGCGAGGAAGCCGGAGCCGTCCTCGGCGCTGGCCTCCTCGTCGGCGGTGAACGCGACGACGACGTCCCGGCGGGGCCGGAAGCCCTCGCGGGCCCAGGCTCGCACGACGGCGAGGATCATCGCGTCCATGTTCTTCATGTCGACGGCCCCGCGCCCCCACACGACGCCGTCGCGCACCTCCCCGGAGAAGGGGTCCACGCTCCAGTCCCGCGCCTCGGCCGGTACGACGTCCAGGTGACCGTGGAGCAGCAGCGCGTCCGCGGACGGGTCGGTGCCCTCGATACGGGCGACGACGTTGGTACGGCCCGGCGTCCGCTCCAGCAGCACGGGCTCCAGACCTGCCCCGGCGAGCCGCTCGGCGGCGTACTCGGCGGCGGGCCGCTCCCGGCAGTCGCCGCCGCCTCGGTTGGTGGTGTCGATACGGATGAGGCCGGAGGTGAAGTCGACGACCTCCTCCAGGGCCTGCTGGTCAGCCATACTGCTCCTCCACGGCGGCCGAGGCGATGGTGGTGACCGCCTTGAACGTGCGGATCCCCTCGTACATGGTGTCGCTGGTGTACGCCACCTTCCGCTCCCCGATCCGGCCGACGCCCGGCACGACGGTCGCGGCCATCGCCAGGTGCTCGGCGTCGAACTCGACGGCGACCGTGAACGGGCCTGCGGCGACCGCTTCCTGACGGACCGCCAGTCGCGCGGCCTCCTTGGCGGCGGCGCGGATGTCGGCGGCGGTGCGGGCGGGGGTGCGGCACACGGCGGCGTACCGCGACACATGGTCCTTGACGGCGACCTTCAGCGCCTCGGGGGCGTAGCCGAGGGCGTCCTCGCAGGCGACGTCGTCACCGGTCACCAGGACCACGGGGACCCCGTACTCGGCGACCACATGAGCGTTCAGCAGACCCTCGCTGGCCCGTACGTCGTTCAGCCAGACACCGGTGATCTGGTTGGCGAGGTAGGTGTGCGCGAGGACGCCCTCCATGCCGGCGCCCGCGTGGTAGCCGACGAAGGCGATGCCGTCGATGTCGCCGTGCTGCACGCCCTCGACCATCGACAGGTCCTTGTGCCGGCCGGTGAGCATCTGCGCCCGCTCGTCGAGCCGCTCCAGCAGCAGGTTGCGCATGGTCCAGTGGGCCTCGTTGACGACCACCTCGTCCGCGCCGCCGTCGAAGAAACCCCGCACGGCCGCGTCGACGTCGGAGGTGAACATGGCCCGGCACCGCTCCCACTGCGGCGTCCCCGGCAGCACGTCGGCCGGCCAGGTGACCCCCGTGGCCCCCTCCATGTCGGCACTGATGAGGATCTTCATGCTGCGCCACGTTACGCGCCGAGCGCCCCACCGACCAGGCTCCCGCCCCGGTGTCCCGCCCACAGCGCCGGCAGTTCCCCACGGCACCCCGAACACGGCACGCCCCGCCCACACGGGAACGCCCAGCCCCCGGACGCCCCGCACCCCGAGACCGACCACGGGGGGCGCCCCGAAGCCGACGGAACCCCCGGCGTGGGTCCGGAGCGCCTGGAACGACAACAGACCACCGGGCGGCCCAGCCCGCCGGAGCCGACCACCAAGAGACGGCACCAAGTCCCCGCACCGCCCGGGTCCGCAGGCCCAACCGCCGGAGGCGGCGCCAGGCCACCGACCCCTGCGCAGAAGCCGACCGCCCAGAGCCGTGCCAAGCGCCCGCGCACCGACCGCAGACCCAGCCGCCAGGGGCCGCATCCGAGCCACCCGGCACTCCAGCACCGGAGCCGACCGCCGGGGACGACGCCGGCGGCCCGAGCGGCCCGGGCCCCGTGGCAGGCGCGTGCGACCGGGAGGAGCCCGGAACGGGGAGCCACGCGGCGCGCCGGCGCGCGAGGGTGGCGGCATGCCGGTGGGCGAGCCCGCCTCGGCACGGCCCGCACGCCGTAGGCGCGTGGCGGCCGCCACGCGCGGCCGAGCCGCCGGTGCGTGCGGCCGGGCGTTGCGCGGTTCCGTGGGGCCCCGTGGCGTGCTCAGGCCGCCAGGCCCAGGGACAGTGACGCGACCGCCGGTGTCGCGTACACCAGGGGGAACGGGACGTGGGAGAACCAGCGGGCGCGCAGGACGGTGATGACCGCGCCGAGGAAGTACAGGACCAGGCCGGCCGCGGCCAGCCGGCCGATCACGGGTACGGCCAGGACGACCAGCAGACCGGCCGCGCCGGCGGCCTTGGCCGCGCCCAGCCACGGCCACCAGGCGCGCGGGACGCCGTAGTCGGCCAGCGGCTTGACGGTCCACTCGGCCCGGAGGAAGACCGCGCCGGCGGAGAAGGCCGCCATGGCGGCTGCGAGGACGGTGACGACCAGGTATGCGGTGGACATGGCCACCTGCTCCTTGGGTGGGCGGCCGCTGCGCTGTCACCGGTCTGACGGACCGCGACGCGTGGATGTGACCGGCGCAGGGCCGCCCCGCCCCGTGACCCTGGTCACACGGGCGTGCGGGCCAGCACGAACCAGTGCGCGGGCAGTTCCAGGAGGGTGCCGTCGGGCAGGTACTCGGTCTGCGCCAGCGCCGTGTCACCCTCGGCGAGGATCTCCAGACCGGCTCCACTCAGCAGGTGCCGGATCTCCTCGTCGGGGGCGTCGGCCGGCTTGAGCCCGTGCTCGAAGACCCGGCGCAGCTTGGGCCCCGGCCCGTCCGGCCCCTGCGCGGCCCGCTTCAGCACCTCGCGGGAGCCGGAGGTCAGCTCGACGACGAAGGCCCGGCCGCGGGCCCCCAGGAGCTCGGCGACGGCTGCCGCGACCGCGGACCGGGCCTCCGGTTCGCTCTGGTGGATGACCGCCCGCATATAGACGTTGGTGTCGCCGAGCCGCTCGTGCAGCGCGCGCACACCGTCGGTGTCGGTGAGGTCGAGCTGCTGGAACTCCACCCCGTCGCCCTCCCCGCCGCGCCGCGCGTGCTCGACGGCGGCGTGCGACAGGTCGACGCCGACGGCCCGCGCGAACCGGGTGGCGAGATAGCGGGTCTGGGTGCCGTTGCCGCAGCCGAGGTCGACGACCGGCAGGGCCGCGTCGGCGTGGGGCAGCAGCAGCTCGGTGTGCGGGACGGCGGTCAGTTCCGCTCCGGCGTCCCAGATCGCCTCGCCGGGCTCGTCGGAGGTCTTCTCCCAGTAACTCTCCCAGGCGTTGCGGTAGTTGTCCGAGACGTTCATACGTGCTCCCCAGAGTCGGCGTCGTGATCGACATATCGCGGCGCCCGAGGGCACGGCAAGGGGTGGGGAGCATGCTTTCACCGGATGTTCGACGGGATCGTCAGGACGTCAGCGCCTGTTCGAACCACACGGTCTTGCCGTTGCCGTGCACGCTGGCGCCCCACTCCCGCGCCAGCCGGCTGACCACCCGCAGCCCCCGCCCGTACTCCTCCTGCTGCCCGCTGCCGAGCAGCGCGGGCAACTCGGCTCCCTCGTCGGTGACTTCGACGAGCAGCGCGTCGGCGAGGACGAGCCGCAGCCCGATCCGGCGGCCGCCGGTGTGCCGTACGGCGTTGGTGACGACCTCGCTGACGAGCAGCTGTGCCGTCTCCACGGCGTGGGCCAGGTCCCAGCGCAGCAGTTGGTCGCGGACCAGCCGGCGGGCGCGGCCCACCTCGCGCGGGTCGTGGTCGAGCGGCCACTCGGCGATGTGGCCGGCGGGGATGCCGTTGAGCCGGGCCATGAGGAGCGCGACGTCGTCCCCGCGTTCGCCGCGCGTGTTGAGGGCCCGGATGATGGTGTCGCAGGCGTCGTCCATGGAGGCCGCGGGGTGGGCGGCGGACTCGCACAGCGCGGCCAGCCCGTCCCCGATGTCGGCGCCGCGCACCTCGACGAGCCCGTCGGTGCACAGCACGAGCCGGTCGCCGGGCGCCACCCGCACCACCGCGGTCTCGAAGGGGACGCCGCCGATGCCGACGGGCGCGCCGGTCGGCAGGTCGAGCAGCTCGCTGCGGCCGTCCTCGGCGCGCACCAGCACCGGCGGGATGTGCCCGGCGTTGGAGATCCTCAGCTCCCCGTGGATCGGGTCGTACACGGCGTACAGGCAGGTGGCGAGGTAGGTCTCGCCGAGCCGCCGGGCCAGGTCGTCGAGGTGGCGCAGCAGCTGGGCGGGCGGCACCTCCATGGCGGCCATGGTCTGCACGGCCGTACGCAACTGGCCCATCATGGCGGCCGAGTTCAGGCCGTGGCCCATGACGTCGCCGACGACGAGGGCGGTGCGGGCGCCGGGCAGTTTGATGGTGTCGAACCAGTCGCCGCCGACCCGGCCGAGGCGGGTGCCGGGCAGATAGCGGGTGGCGGTGTCGCAGCCCGGCATGCGCGGGGCGACCTGCGGCAGCATGCTGTCCTGGAGGGTCTCGGCGACGTTCTCCTGGTAGGTGTACATGCGGGCGTTGTCGAGCACCAGGCCCGCGCGGGCGGCGAGTTCGGCGCCGGTGGTGCGGTCCATGTCGTCGAAGGCGGCGCGGTCGGGGCGGCGCATGAGCACCATGAAGCCGAGGACGACGTTGCGCGCCTTGAGCGGCACGATCAGCAGGGACCGTCCGGTGATCAGGGGCCGGAGGTCGCGTTTTTCGAACTCGCCGGAGATCCGCTCGCTCAGCTCCGGGCTCACCCGCTCGATGAGGACCGGTTCGCCGGTGACCATGCACCGGTAGAAGGGCGTGTGCTCCGGGAAGGCGAAGGTCTCGCCGACCGGGACGGTGTCGTCCCAGCGGCCCGGTTCGTCGTTGTGCTCGACCCAGACGCGGTGCATCACGGTCTGCGCGTCCGGCGGCCCGTCCGGGAAGTCCTCCCCCGCCAGGACGGCCGCGCGCAGATGGGTGCCCGCGAAGTCCGCGAAGCGGGGCACCGCGGCGCTGGTGACCTCGCGGATGGTCGCGTCAAGATCGAGGGAGGAGCCGATGCCCCGGCTCACCTCGTTGAGGAACTCCAGCCGCTCGCGTACGGCCGCGTACTCCAGGTCCTCCTCGGCGCCCGCCGGTACGGCCGCCGGCGCCGCCGCCCGGGTCCGCGCGGCGGCGGCCGCCGCGCCCCGGTCGGCGCGGCGCGGCACGCCCCAGTCGGGGGTGACGGGCACCCGGTCGAACTGGCTGAACTCCAGGACGGGGTAGCCCAGTTCGAGCACCTGGGAGATGATCCGGGCGCTGCGGCCGGGGCCCATGTTGGGCAGGATCTCCGGCAGCCGGCGGGCCAGGCCCTCGGCGTCGGGCAGTTCGGTGTGACGGGCGAAGCCGGGCGAGATCCGTTCGATCAGCTCGTCGTCGTAGCCGCGTTCGGCGTGCAGCCGGGCCGCGTCGGCGGCGAGCACGAGCAGCCGCGCGGAGTCGGGGCCGACCAGCGGGTAGGCCCACCACAGGACGTCCAGCCGGTCCGCCCGGCCGGGGTGGGCGACGCGCGCCCGTCCCGCCGCCGGGTAGGCGGTGCGGCCGCCGAGCGAGGCGTCCAGGCCGGGGCCGAGGCCGTCGTACGCCTCGTACGCGTCCAGTGTCGGCGCGTCCTCCGGGTCCTCGGGCAGCGCGCCGGAGACCGGGAGCAGATCGACGGCCGCGCGGCCCACGGCGTCCTCGCGTGCGGTGCCGAACAGCCGTCGCGCGCCGGTGCTCCAGTGCGACACCAGGCCGCCCCGGTCGACGACGACCACGGCGAGCGGAATCCGCCCGGCGTCCGTCCGTGCGGCCCGGTCCCCGGCCGCGCGGCCGGGGTGCGCGCCCGTTTCGGTGCCATGGTCCATGACCCAGGCCCCTTCTCCCCCTCGACGTCACGTGGGTTCCCCGTGGGTGCCGCGCACTCAAGATCTGCGCCGCTCTCCCACGGTACGGTGACCGCGCACCGCGGTGTACGGCAATCACGGTAATTGCCGCGACCGGATGCGCCGGCGCTCACCCGGCAGCTCAGTCCTCGTGGCCGAGTTGCAGGTCCCGTTCGGTACGGCCGCCGCCGGCCACCTGCAGGACGGTGGCGACGGGCGGGTAGCCGGCGGCGATGACGGTGTACTCGCCGGACGACAGGTCGACGAAGCGGAATGTGCCGTCCGCCCCGGTGGTGAGGGTGTCGACGACGTTGCCGGCCGCGTCGAGCAGCGTCACGCGCGCGTCCTCCACCGGCCGTCCGGCGCTCGCCCGCACGGTGCCGCGCAGCACGGCGCCGCCCGCGAGTTCGACGTCCTGCCGGGTCTCGCGGGAGGCCTGCACGGTGACCGGGAGGGCCGCGGGGCGGAAGGCGGGGGCGCTGGCGGCGAGGGTGTACTCGCCGGCGACGAGTTCGGTGATGACGTAGCCGCCCTCGCGTCCGCTGCGGGTGGTGGCGACGACCTCGCCGTGCACGTTGGTGAGGGTGACGATGGCGTCCCGCACCGGGGTGCCGTCGGCGGTGAGCACGCTGCCCGCGAGGCGTCCGGCGCCACCGAGGACGACGTCGAGCTCGACGGGCCGCTCGCCGACGGTCACGGAGACGGCCTGCGGCTGGTGCCCGCCCGCGGCGGCGATGAGGACGTACGACCCGGAGCCGGGCGTGGCCAGCGCGTACCGCCCGTCCTCGCCGCTGGCGCCCCGGCCGATCTGCTGCCCGGCGATGTCGATGAGGGTGAGCGCCGCGCGGGGCACGACGGTGCCGTCGGGGTGCTGGACCGTGCCGCAGACGGGGATTCCGGCGCTGTGGGGCGGGCGATGCGAGCCGGTGGTCCCCCCGGCCGACGGCTGGGGGCGGGCCTGCGGGACGCTCGCGTGCACGGGCCCGGTCTCCGTCTCGGGAGCGGGGGCGTTGTGGGACTCTGCAGTGGTCAACAGGGGGGTCTCCTTGAGGAAGAAGGCGATGAGCAGGCCGAGGACGAGGACCGGCACCAGGTAGAGGAAGATGCGCGGCATGGCGTCGGCGTACGCCTGGATGTAGGCGTCGCGCAGCGCGGGCGGCAGCCGGTGGACGAGTTGCGGGGTGAGGGACTCGGCGTCCGGCAGGGCGGCACCCGCACGTGCCGGGAGGTGGTCGGCGAGGGCGTCGGTGAGCCGGCCGGCGAAGAGGGTGCCGAAGATCGCGGCGCCGACGCTGCCGCCGATCTGCCGGAAGTAGTTGTTGGCGCTGGTGGCGGTGCCGAGGTCGGCGGGGCGTACGGAGTTCTGCACGGCGAGCACCAGGACGGGCATCACCATGCCGATGCCCGCGCCGAGGACGGCCATCCAGATGCTGTAGTGCAGCCGGGGGGTGTCCACTTCGAGCCGGGACAGCAGCCACATGCCGAGCGCGGAGACGGCGCCGCCGAGCACCGGGTAGAGCTTGTAGCGCCCGGTGTGGCTGATGAGCTGGCCGGAGACGATGGAGGCGACGACGATGCCGCCCATCATGGGCAGCATCAGCAGTCCGGACTCGGTGGCGGAGGCCCCGTCGACCATCTGCAGGAAGGTCGGCAGATAGCTGGCGGCGCCGAAGAGAGCGACGCCGATCACCAGTCCGACGAGCGCCGAGACGTTGAAGACGGAGTCGCGGAACAGGCGCAGCGGGATGAGGGGTTCGGCCGCGCGGTGCTCGGTGAGCAGGAACAGCGCGGCGGCGACGAGCGCGCCGGCGCCGAGGCCGACGATGACGCGTGAGCCCCAGGCGTACTCGGTGCCGCCCCAACTGGTCAGCAGCACCAGGCAGGTGGAGGCGGCGGCGAGCAGCAGGGTGCCGAGGATGTCGAAGCGGGGCCGGGCGGTGGGCTTCGGCAGTTTCAGCACGGCGGTGACGACGGCGAGGGTGAGCAGGCCGAAGGGGACGTTGATGTAGAAGCACCAGCGCCAGGAGAGGTGATCGGTGAAGTAGCCGCCGAGCAGGGGTCCGGCGACGGAGGCGAGGCCGAAGGCGGCGCCGATCAGGCCCATGAACCGGCCGCGCTGCCGGGGCGGCACGATGTCCGCGATGATCGCCTGAACGCCGATCATCAGGCCGCCCGCACCGACGCCCTGCACGGCCCGGAAGGCGATCAGCTGGTCCATGCTCTGCGCCCGGCCGGCGAGCGCCGAGCCGACGACGAACGCCGCGATCGCGAACTGGAAGACGCTCTTGCGGCCGAGCAGGTCACCGAGCTTGCCGTAGACGGGCAGTCCGACGGTCGAGGTGAGCAGGTAGGCGGTGATCGCCCAGCTCATCCGCTCCAGGCCGTGCAGTTCGCCGACGATCTTCGGCAGGGCCGTGGCGACGATCATCTGGTCCAGCGCGGCGAGCAGCAGCGCGAGCATCAGGCCGAGGAAGACCAGGCGGACCCGGCGGGGGCTGAGCCCGGCCGGATCGCCGGGCTCGGGCGCGGGAGGTGCGGGCGGCGCCGCGACCGGCGCCTCCCGCAGCTCCTCCTGCGTCAGGGTGATCCCGCCCACGTGCCGCTCCCCTCGTCGCACCTGCCACACAATTCCCGCGTAAGGCGACAACTACGGGCAGGCGCGGCGAGTTACGGCGAATCGGCGCGTCGAACGGAGATCCACTCGAACCGGTGACGGAGTCAAGGCCCTTCAACGGGCGGGGACTTGTCAGGTTCCGGATGTCACCGGCGACGTGTCACTTCTCGACCTCGACGGCGAGCTTGGCGAGCATCGCGTCGTAGATCCGGGCGAGCCCCTTGGGCGCGAAGGTCTTCTCGAAGAAGCCGCCGATGCCGCCGGCGCCGTTCCAGGTGGTGGTCACCTGGACCCGGGACCTGCCCTCGCCGGCCGGGGTGACGGTCCAGGTGGTGACCATGGAGGAGTTGCGGTCCTTCTCCACCAGCTGTCCGTCGGTGGGCTCGGCGACCTCCATCAGGCAGTCGCGGATGCGCTTGCTGGTGGCCTGGAGCTTCCAGTGGACGAGGGTGCCCTCGCCGTCGCCGCCCTCGCGCACCTCGTACTCGCTGAAGTGCTCGGGCAGCAGCTTCTCGCGCGCGCCGCTGTAGTCGGCGAGGGTGTCGAACACCTTCTCCGGGTCCGCCGCGACGACCCGCTCGGTAGTGGCCTCGACCTGCGCCATCGGATCCCTCCAGGACCTCGTGTTCTCGGGCTTGGGGCAAGCCAACCACCCCGCCGCGCGGGCGCCCAAATCGGGGTGGCGGAAGTGATCGATCGGGGGTCGCCGGGTGACCGGAGCTGACGCTCGCACGATCATGGGAACAAGTGTTCTATTGTGTCGGCAGAGCCACCGAGACCTTCGCCAGAGCACCGAGGAGGCGTCATGCGCTGGGAGAACCTCACCGTGGACTCGGGCGAGCACGGCCGGGCCGAGGACGCCGCGCTGTTCGGCGCGGACGCGGTGGTCCGCCGCACGATCGACACGCCCGAGTTCCGCGGGATCACCTTCCACGAGATCCGGGCCCGCACGATCATCAACCGCGTCCCCGGCGCCTCCCGCATGCCCTTCGAGTGGACCGTGAACCCCTACCGGGGCTGCTCGCACGCGTGCGTGTACTGCTTCGCCCGCAAGACGCACAGCTATCTGGACCTGGACACCGGCCTCGGCTTCGACACCCAGATCGTGGTCAAGGTGAACGCGCCGGAGCTGCTGCGCCACCAGCTGGCCTCACCCCGCTGGCAGGGCGAGCACATCGCGATGGGCACGAACGTCGACTGCTATCAGCGCGCCGAGGGCCGCTACCGGCTGATGCCGGGCATCATCGCCGCCCTGCGCGATCGCGCGAACCCCTTCTCGATCCTCACCAAGGGCACGCTGATCCTGCGCGACCTGGAGCTGCTGAAGCAGGCGGCCGAGGTGACCGACGTCGGCATCTCCGTCTCGGTCGGCTTCGTCGACGGCGAGCTGTGGCGGACGGTGGAGCCGGGCACCCCGGCCCCGGAGCGGCGCCTGGACGTCGTACGGACCCTGGCCGGGCACGGCATCGGGTGCGGGGTGCTGATGGCGCCGGTGATCCCGTTCCTCGGAGACCGGCCCGAGGAGCTGCGGGCGACCGTGCGGGCGATCGCTCAGGCCGGGGCGACCTCGGTCACGCCGCTGGCGCTGCACCTGCGGCCCGGGGCCCGGGAGTGGTTCATGGCGTGGCTGGAGCAGCACCACCCGTACCTGGTGCCGCGCTACGAGCGGCTGTACGCCGGAGGCGCCTACGCGCCGAAGTGGTACCAGCGCCGGATCACCCGTCAGGTGCACGAGCTGGCCCAGGAGTACGGCATCGGTCCGGCCGGCCCGGGTCTGCCCCGCCGGATCCGGCCCGCTGAGGTCACCGGCACCGCGGCGTCCGAGCCGACCCAACTGTCGCTGATCTGAGAGCGTTCGGGGGCATCCGGCGGCCCAATTGGGTCAAGTATCGTCCGAACACGTTCTTCGGGGGTCCCTTGCCGGGACGATGCGGCATGGACCGTGAATCTCGCGGTCCACCACCCTCCGTCCTGGGAGGACCCCCATGAGCAAACGCGCAGTCGCGCTGTGCGGCGCCGCCGCCGTGCTGGCCGGAGCCCTGACGGCCGCGCCCGCGCAGGCCCGAGCCGCACAGGGCGCCCCCGCCGCCCACCTCAGCTGGAAGAAGTGCGGCACCACCGACTATCCGACGCTCCAGTGCGCCTCCCTGACGGTGCCGCTGGACCACGCGAGGCCGGACGGGCCGCAGATCACCCTGGCGCTCTCCCGCGTCCCGCACACGGCCCCGGCCTACCAGGGCCCGCTGCTGGTCAACCCCGGCGGCCCCGGAGGCAGCGGGCTCACCCTCGCCGGGTTCGTCGCCTCCTCGCTGCCCAAGGCGGTGGCCGCGCAGTACGACGTCATCGGCTTCGACCCGCGCGGGGTCGGCAGGTCCCGCCCCGCCCTGGACTGCGAGCCCGGCCACTTCACGCCGGTGCGGCCCGACTCGGTGCCGGCGACCGGCGCCCTGGAGCGGGCCAACCTGCGCCGCGCCACGTCCTTCGCCGCGGCCTGCGGCAGGAAGTACGCGGACCTGCTGCCCCACATGGACACGGTCAGCGCCGTGCGGGACATGGACGCCATCCGCCGCGCGGTCGGCGCGCCCCGGCTGAACTACTTCGGTTACTCGTACGGCACTTATCTGGGCGCCGTCTACGCCCGGCTGTTCCCGGAGCGGGTGCGCCGCCTGGTGCTGGACTCCGTCGTCGACCCCACGGGTGTGTGGTACGACGACAACCTCACGCAGGACTACGCCTTCAACGACCGCCACCGGGCGCTGATGTCCTGGATCGCGAAGTACGACGCCACCTACCACCTGGGCACCGACCCGGAGCAGGTGGAGGCGAAGTGGTACGCGATGCGGGCGGCGCTCGCGAAGAAGCCGGCCGAGGGGAAGGTGGGCGCCTCGGAGCTGGAGGACACCTTCATCCCCGGCGGCTACTACAACGGCTACTGGCCCTACCTCGCCGAGGCGTTCGCGGCGTACGTCACCAAGAAGGACACCGGGCCGCTGGTCGAGGCCTACGACAACTTCGGCGCGGTGGGCGCCTCCGGTGACAACGGCTACAGCGTCTACACGGCCGTGCAGTGCCGGGACGCCTCCTGGCCGCGCGACTGGCGGCAGTGGCGCAAGGACAACTGGGCGGTGTACGAGAAGGCGCCGTTCATGACCTGGAACAACGCCTGGTACAACGCGCCGTGTGCGTTCTGGCCGACGTCGGCGCAGCAGCCGGTGAACGTCGCCAACGCGAGCCTGCCGCCGGCGCTGCTGTTCCAGGCGACGAACGACGCCGCGACCCCCTACCGGGGCGGCACGACGGTCCACCGGCTGCTGAGCCGTTCCAGCCTGGTCGTCGAACAGGGCGGCGGCAACCACGGCATCACGCTCAGCGGCAACGGCTGCCTGGACCGGTATCTGTCGGCGTACCTGGCCGACGGCACCGTGCCGCGCGGCGGCGGGGCGGTCGACGCGGTGTGCGCGACGCTGCCCGACCCGAAGCCTCTCGGCACGAAGGAGGCGTCCAGCGGCTCACGCGGCTCGGCGCTGCACGGGCTGCTCGGCTTCCGTAGCTGAGCGCGCCTTTGACGTCCCGTCGGGGACGGTGGTTGTCAGACCCGTGCTCCATGATGGACGCATGAGTGAGCTGACGAGGATCACCGCCCCCGACGGAGTCGCGCCCGCGGCGCAGTACAGCCATGTCGTGACCGGCGCCGGCCGCCTGGTCGCCGTCTCGGGACAGCTGGCGGTGGCCGAGGACGGCACCGTGGTCGGCGAGGGCGATCCGGCGGCGCAGGCCCGCCAGGTCTTCGACAACCTCCGCCGCTGCCTGGCCGCGGCCGGGGCGACCTTCGACGACGTCGTCAAGCTGACCTACTTCGTCACGGACATGGCCCATATGCCGGCCGTCCGCGCGGCCCGCGCCGCCCACATACCGGACGACCGCCTCCCGGCCGCCTCGGCGGTCCAGGTGGCGGCGCTGGTGCGCCCGGAGTTCCTGATGGAGATCGAGGCGCTGGCCGTCGTGCCGGCCTGACGGCCGCTCACCGCTGCCGCGGGATGCGGGCCAGCGCGTGGACCGCCGCCTCGGCGAGGGCCGGGTGGGCCAGGGCGTCGGTGAGGACCTCTCGCGCGCGGGCGTCGGCCAGCGCTCCGAGGCCTTCCACGCAGGCGAGGGCCACCTTGCGGTAGGGGTCGTGGGGGCTCAGGCGCCGCCGCAGAGTGGTGATCAGGGCGGGCACGGACTCCGGGGCGTCCAGCGCGACCAGCAGGCGGACCGGGTGCAGGGCGTAGGCCACGCGCAGTTCGTTGGTGGCGAGGGCGGCCGCCGCGCGGGCCGTGCGCGGGTCGCCGAGGCGGGCCAGGGCGTGCGCGGCGGACGCGCAGCGCTCGGGGTCGCGGTGGTTGAGCAGCAGGACGAGGGCCTCGAAGGCGCGCCGGTCACCGGCCCGGCCCAGCTGGAAGGCGGCCAGCTCGCGGGCCCACAGCGGCTCCGCGGGCGCGGTGAGTACCCGGGCCAGCACATCGGAGTCCTCCGCGGCGAGCAGCCGCTCGAAGTCCGGCCCGCCGCCCGACTCCCGCCGTAAGCGCTCCGTGAGCGCTCGCAACTCTTCGTCCATGTCAGAGAGGGTAGGACGCCCGCGGCGTCGAGGGACGTACATCACAAAGTCCGAGGGCTGGCGCGCTCGTTACCCGCCGGTTAAGCTCAAGCGAGCGAGTTACCCACTCGCACCCCTCCCCGTGGCGGTTTGGTGACGCAGCCCCACGGGAGCAGTCGGTTCGGTACTTCATGTACCGCAGTGCGACCCGGCCTCGGGACAGGGCCGGTCGGTTCTCCGCCGTCTCCTGGGCGTGTGCACGCCCGCCCCGCCCTCGGGTCCGTCCGAGCGGGGCAGCCGGCGACGGCGCCGGGCGTGTGCGCTCAGCAGCCCGGACATCACACCCGCACTCCTGCACGCACCCGGTGCGCCCCCGTGGCGCACCCGGGCGCACTCCTCGTCGTCACCCCTCATTCCTGGAGTCCCGCGATGGCCACTCCCCTGTCCCCCAGCTCTCCCTCCGCCCTGCAGAAGATCGCCGTCGTCGGTCTCGGCACCATGGGCACCGGCATCACCGAGGTCCTGGCCCGCGCCGGCCGCGAGGTGACCGGCATCGACATCAGCGAAGCGCAGGCGGCGAGTTGCGTCGCCGCCCTGGAGGCGTCCACCGCCCGTGCCGTCGAGCGCGGCCGGCTGACCGAGCAGGAGCGCGCCGACGCCCTCGCCCGCGTCCGCACCAGCACCGAGCTGTCCGCCGCGGCCGACGCCGACCTCGTCATCGAGGTGGCGCCGGAGTCGTACGAGATCAAGCAGCAGATCTTCCGTGAGCTGGACGGGATCGTGCGTCCCGAGACCATCCTCGCGACCGGCACCAACGCCCTGTCCGTGACCCGGCTGGCCGCCGACTCGGCCCGCCCGGAGCGGGTGCTGGGCCTGCACTTCTTCAACCCGGCGCCGGCCATGAAGCTGGTCGAGGTCGTCTCCTGTGTGCTGACCGCGCCGCAGGCCGTCGCCATGGTCACCGACCTGGCGATCGAGCTGGGCAAGGAGCCGGTGGCGGTCGGCGACCGTCCTGGGTTCGTGGCGGACGGGCTGCTGTTCGGCTACCTCAACCAGGCGGCCGCGATGTACGAGGCCAAGTACGCCTCCCGTGAGGACATCGACGCGGCGATGCGGCTCGGCTGCGGCCTGCCGATGGGCCCGCTCGCCCTGCTCGACCTGATCGGCGTCGACACCGCGCGCACGGTCCTGGAGGCCATGTACGCCGCCTCCCGCGACCGGCTGCACGCCCCGGCGCCGATCCTGAAGCAGCTGAGCGAGGCGGGCCTGACCGGCCGCAAGGCGGGCCGCGGCTTCTACACCTACGAGGCCCCCGGCAGCGCCACCGTCGTGCGCGACGCCCTGACCCCGCTGGAGGGCGACTCCCTCACCCCCGGCCGCCCGGTGCGCTCGGTCGGCGTCGCCGGCTCCGGCACGATGGCCTCCGGCATCGCCGAGGTCTTCGCCAAGGCCGGTTACGAGGTGGTCCTGGCCGCCCGCAGCGAGGAGAAGGCGCAGACGGCGAAGGCCCGCATCGGCAAGTCGCTCGCCCGCTCGGTGGACAAGGGCCGGCTGACCGCCGAGGCCGCGGCCCAGACCCTGGAGAGGATCACCCCGGCGGGCTCCTACGAGGCGTTCGCCGACGTCGACCTGGCCGTCGAGGCCGTCGCCGAGGACCTGGAGGTCAAGCGGCAGCTGTTCGCGGCCCTGGACAAGGTCTGCAAGCCGGGAGCGGTCCTCGCGACGACGACGTCCTCGCTGCCGGTCGTGGCCTGCGCCCGCGCCACCTCGCGCCCGCAGGACGTGATCGGCATGCACTTCTTCAACCCGGCGCCGGCGATGAAGCTGGTCGAGGTCGTCCGTACGGTGCTCACCGCCGACGACGTCCACGCCACCGTCCGGGAGGTCTGCGCCAAGGTCAGGAAGCACGCCGTGGACTGCGGCGACCGGGCCGGGTTCATCGTCAACGCGCTGCTCTTCCCGTACCTGAACAACGCGATCAAGATGGTCCAGGAGCACTACGCCTCGCTCGACGACATCGACGCGGCGATGAAGCTGGGCGGCGGCTACCCGATGGGCCCCTTCGAGCTGCTGGACGTCGTCGGCCTGGATGTCTCGCTGGCCATCGAGAAGGTCCTGCACCGCGAGTTCCGCGACCCCGGTCTCGCGCCCGCCCCGCTCCTGGAGCACCTGGTGGCCGCGGGCTGCCTCGGCCGCAAGACGGGCCGCGGCTTCCGCGAATATGCCCGCCGCTGAGGGATCCGGCGACCGGCTGCGCGTGGAGGACGACCGCGCGGACTGGGGCGGCCTGCTCGATCCGGCCGCCCCTCCCCCGCCCTTCGAGGGCGGGGGAAGCCCCGGACCTGCACGGCGAGCTGCGGACATGCAGTACGTTCGGGTCATGTCCCAGCCCGCCAAGTCCTCACGTACTCCCGCCACGCCCGACGCGCCGGAAACCGCCGCGGGCTCTCGCGCGGCTGCCCAGCGGCTGAAAATGCGCCGAGAACTGGCGGCCGCCGCGATGGAGCTCTTCGCGACGAAGGGGTACGAGGCGACCACCGTCGACGAGATCGCCGCCGCGGCCGGCGTCGCCCGCCGCACCTTCTTCCGCCACTTCCGCTCCAAGGAAGAGGCGATCTTCCCGGACCACGACGACACCCTGATCCGCGCCGAGGCGGTCCTCAACGCCGCGCCCGCGCACGAGCACCCGCTGGACACGGTGTGCCGCGGCATCAAGGAAGTCATGAAGATGTACGCGGCCCGCCCGGAGATCTCCGTGGCCCGCTACAAGCTCACGCGCGAGGTGCCCACCCTGCGCGAGGCCGAGATCGCCTCGGTGGCCCGTTACGAGCGCCTGTTCACCCGCTATCTGCTGGGCCACTTCGACGAGCACGCGCACGACGACGACGCCAACGACGACCCGCTGCTGGCCGAGGTCGCCGCCTCGGCGGTGGTCACCGCGCACAACCACGTCCTCCGGCGCTGGCTGCGGGCCGGCGGGCAGGGGGACGTGGAGGCGCAGCTCGACCACGCCTTCGCGATCGTGCGCAAGACGTTCGGCACGGGGATCATGGCCGGGCGTTCCGCGCAGCCCGCGCCGCCGGCCGCGGCGACGACGTCCGCCCAGGGCGAGGTGCTGGTGACGGTCGCCCGCACCGACGCCCCGCTGGAAGAGGTCATGCGGACCATCGAGCAGGCGCTCAAGGAGCGCTAGGCGCCCGCCTCACCTGTGACGACGGCCACCCCTCGGGGTGGCCGTTTTGGCATGCCGCGAGCCGTTTTCCACCAGCTCTCCAGCGGTGTTCGATCGATCATCGCTCATTTGTTGCGTAAAGATTTCATCTGAGAGCAAGTTCTGGCACTCAGTGCCTTGTCACCTGACACGCTGTGCCATACGTTGAGAGTGTTCCGGGCGGCCGGCGCGCAGCGAACCGCGATCGTGCCGGCTGTCCCCGCAAGCCTTCGGCCTGCGCGCCCGGACGCCTGCGTCACAGGCACCCTCCCGCGCCACAAAGCGCTGCCGAACAGCACCACCCGCCGAACCGACGGCACACCCTCAACCCTCAGCAGCACCGACGTACCCCTCAGCGCCCCTCCCTCAGGGCGCTCACCGCCGGAGGCAACACCGTGACCGTGAAGGACATCCTGGCCGCGATCCAGTCGCCCGAGACCACCTCGGCCGACTTCGCCAACCTGCCGCTCCCCGAGTCGTACCGAGCGATCACCGTCCACAAGGACGAGACGGAGATGTTCGCGGGCCTGGACACCCGCGACAAGGATCCGCGCAAGTCGATCCACCTGGACGAGGTCCCGGTGCCCGAGCTGGGCCCGGGCGAGGCCCTGGTGGCCGTCATGGCCTCCTCGGTCAACTACAACTCCGTGTGGACCTCGATCTTCGAGCCGGTGTCGACCTTCGCGTTCCTGGAGCGCTACGGCAAGCTGTCCCCGCTGACCAAGCGGCACGACCTGCCGTACCACATCATCGGCTCCGACCTGGCCGGCGTCGTCCTGCGCACCGGTCCCGGCGTCAACGCCTGGCAGCCCGGCGACGAGGTCGTCGCCCACTGCCTCAGCGTCGAGCTGGAGTCCCCCGACGGACACGACGACACCATGCTCGACCCCGAGCAGCGCATCTGGGGCTTCGAGACCAACTTCGGCGGCCTCGCCGAGATCGCGCTCGTCAAGTCCAACCAGCTGATGCCCAAGCCCAAGCACCTGAGCTGGGAGGAGGCCGCCGCCCCGGGCCTGGTCAACTCCACCGCCTACCGGCAGCTCGTCTCCCGCAACGGCGCGGCGATGAAGCAGGGCGACAACGTCCTGATCTGGGGCGCCTCCGGCGGCCTCGGCAGTTACGCCACCCAGTTCGCCCTGGCCGGCGGCGCCAACCCCATCTGCGTCGTCTCCTCGCCGCAGAAGGCCGAGATCTGCCGGAAGATGGGCGCCACGGCGATCATCGACCGCAACGCCGAGGGCTACAAGTTCTGGAAGGACGAGCACACCCAGGACCCCAAGGAGTGGAAGCGCTTCGGCAAGCGCATCCGCGAACTCACCGGCGGCGAGGACATCGACATCGTCTTCGAGCACCCCGGCCGCGAGACCTTCGGCGCCTCGGTCTACGTCACCCGCAAGGGCGGCACCATCACCACCTGCGCCTCGACCTCGGGCTACATGCACGAGTACGACAACCGCTACCTGTGGATGTCCCTGAAGCGCATCATCGGCTCGCACTTCGCCAACTACCGCGAGGCCTACGAGGCCAACCGGCTCATCGCCAAGGGCAAGATCCACCCCACGCTGTCGAAGACGTACTCCCTGGAGGAGACCGGCCAGGCGGCCTACGACGTGCACCGCAACCTGCACCAGGGCAAGGTCGGCGTGCTGTGCCTGGCGCCCGAGCAGGGCCTGGGCGTGCGCGACCCGGAGATGCGCGCGCAGCACATCGACGCCATCAACCGCTTCCGGAACGTCTGAGCAGCGGGGGCCGCAGATGACTGAGCGTCAGCCCGCCGAAGGCAGGCGGGAGAAGGACCGGCCGTGGCTCATGCGCACGTACGCCGGTCACTCCACGGCCGAGGCGTCCAACGAGCTGTACCGGCGCAACCTCGCCAAGGGCCAGACGGGTCTGTCGGTGGCGTTCGACCTGCCGACGCAGACCGGCTACGACTCCGACCACATCCTCGCCCGCGGCGAGGTCGGCCGGGTGGGCGTGCCCGTCGCGCACCTCGGTGACATGCGCCGGCTGTTCCAGGACATCCCCCTGGAGCAGATGAACACCTCGATGACGATCAACGCCACCGCCATGTGGCTGCTGGCGCTCTACCAGGTCGTCGCCGAGGAGCAGGGCGCGGACATCACCAAGCTCCAGGGCACGACCCAGAACGACATCGTCAAGGAGTACCTGTCCCGGGGCACCCATGTGTTCCCCCCGGGGCCGTCGCTCCGCCTGACGACGGACATGATCGCGTACACGGTCTCCCACATCCCGAAGTGGAACCCGATCAACATCTGCAGCTACCACCTGCAGGAGGCCGGGGCCACGCCGGTGCAGGAGATCGCGTACGCGATGTCCACCGCGATCGCCGTCCTGGACGCCGTGCGCGACTCCGGCCAGGTGCCGCAGGAGCGCATGGGCGATGTGGTCGCCCGGATCTCCTTCTTCGTCAACGCGGGCGTCCGCTTCGTCGAGGAGATGTGCAAGATGCGCGCCTTCGGCCGCATCTGGGACCAGGTCACCCGTGAGCGGTACGGCATCGAGAACCCCAAGCAGCGCCGCTTCCGCTACGGCGTCCAGGTCAACTCGCTCGGGCTGACCGAGGCGCAGCCGGAGAACAACGTCCAGCGGATCGTGCTGGAGATGCTGGCGGTCACCCTCTCCAAGGACGCACGCGCGCGTGCGGTGCAGCTGCCCGCGTGGAACGAGGCCCTCGGCCTGCCCCGCCCGTGGGACCAGCAGTGGAGCCTGCGCATCCAGCAGGTCCTCGCCTACGAGAGCGACCTGCTGGAGTACGACGACATCTTCGAGGGCTCGAAGGTGATCGAGGCGAAGGTCGACGAGCTGGTCGAGGCCTCCCTCGCGGAGATCGAGCGGATCCAGGAGATGGGCGGCGCGATGGCCGCCGTCGAGTCCGGCTATCTGAAGTCGCAGCTGGTCGCCTCGCACGCCGAGCGCCGGGCCCGGATCGAGTCCGGGCAGGAGAAGATCATCGGCGTCAACATCTTCGAGTCGACCGAACCCAACCCGCTCACCGCCGACCTGGACACCGCGATCCAGACGGTCGACCCGGCGGTCGAGGCCCAGGTCATCGCCTCGCTGCAGCACTGGCGGGACACCCGCTACCAGCCGCCCTTCAACCACCCGCGCCCGTGCAAGGCGCTGGAGAAGCTGAAGGAGGCCGCGAAGGGCACGGACAACCTCATGGAGGCCACCCTGGAGTGCGCCCGCGCCGGCGTGACGACCGGCGAGTGGGCCGGGGCGCTGCGTGAGGTGTTCGGCGAGTTCCGGGCGCCGACGGGCGTGTCGTCGGCGCCGGTGGCGGTCCCCGCCGAAGAGGGCTCGGCCATGTCCGAGGTGCGCCGCAAGGTCGACCTGACGGCGAAGGACCTCGGCGTGGGCAAGCTGCGCTTCCTGGTGGGCAAGCCGGGCCTGGACGGGCACTCCAACGGCGCCGAGCAGATCGCCGTGCGGGCCCGCGACGCCGGGTTCGAGGTGGTCTACCAGGGCATCCGGCTCACCCCGGAGCAGATCGTGGACGCGGCCCTGGCCGAGGACGTGCACGCGGTGGGCCTGTCCATCCTGTCCGGCTCGCACGCGCAGCTGGTGCCGGACGTGCTGGAGCGGCTGCGTGTGGCCGGTGCCACAGATATACCGGTGATCGCGGGTGGCATCATCCCCAGCGGGGACGCCGCGCAGCTCAGGGCCGCCGGCGTGGCCGCCGTCTTCACCCCGAAGGACTTCGACATCACCGGGATCATCGGCCGCATCGTCGACGAGATCCGGACAGCGAACAAGCTCGACCCCCTGGAGGTCCCCGCATGACGACCGTCAACCGCCTTCGCCCGCGGCGCTCCTGCCTGGCCGTACCGGGCAGCAACCCGCGCTTCCTGGAGAAGGCGCAGGGCCTCCCGGCGGACCAGGTCTTCCTCGACCTGGAGGACGCGTGCGCGCCGCTCGCCAAGCCCGAGGCGCGGCACACCATCGTCAAGTTCCTCAACGAGGGTGACTGGACCGGCAAGACCAGGGTCGTGCGCGTCAACGACTGGACGACCGAGTGGACGTACCGGGACGTCGTGACGGTGGTCGAGGGCGCGGGCCAGAACCTCGACTGCATCATGCTGCCGAAGGTGCAGAACGCCGAGCAGATCGTCGCCCTCGACCTGCTGCTGACGCAGATCGAGAAGACGATGGGCTTCGAGGTCGGCAAGATCGGCATCGAGGCGCAGATCGAGAACGCGCAGGGCCTGAACAACGTCAACGCGATCGCGCAGGCCTCCCCGCGCGTCGAGACGATCATCTTCGGCCCGGCCGACTTCATGGCGTCGATCAACATGAAGTCCCTCGTCGTGGGCGAGCAGCCGCCCGGCTACCCGGCGGACGCCTACCACTACATCCTGATGAAGATCCTCATGGCCGCCCGCGCCAACAACCTCCAGGCGATCGACGGCCCCTACCTGCAGATCCGCAACATCGACGGCTACCGCGAGGTCGCCCAGCGCGCCGCCGCCCTCGGCTTCGACGGCAAGTGGGTGCTGCACCCGGGCCAGGTCGAGGCGTCCAACGAGATCTTCTCGCCGTCGCAGGAGGACTACGACCACGCCGAGCTGATCCTGGACGCGTACGACTACTACACCTCCGAGGCGGGCGGCAAGAAGGGCTCCGCGATGCTCGGCGACGAGATGATCGACGAGGCCAGCCGCAAGATGGCGCTGGTCATCTCCGGCAAGGGCCGGGCCGCCGGCATGCAGCGCACGAGCAAGTTCGAGATCCCGGAGGCCTGAGCGCGATGCAGTTCGGACGCACCTACGAGGAGTTCGAGGTCGGGGCGACGTACAAGCACTGGCCGGGAAAGACGGTCACGGAGTACGACGACCACCTGTTCTGTCTCCTCACCATGAACCACCACCCGCTCCACATGGACACGAACTATGCGGAGAAGACGACGGACTTCGGCAAGAACGTCGTCGTCGGGAACTACATCTACTCCCTGCTGCTCGGCATGAGCGTGCCGGACATCTCCGGCAAGGCGATCGCCAACCTGGAGATCGAGTCGCTCAAGCACGTGGCGCCGACCTTCCACGGCGACACGATCTACGGCCAGACGACCGTGCTGGACAAGTGGCCGTCGAAGTCGAAGAACGACCGAGGGATCGTCTACGTCGAGACCAAGGGCTACAAGCAGGACGGCACCCTGGTGTGCGTCTTCCGCCGCAAGGTCATGGTGCCCACCGAGACGTACATCAAGGAGCGCGGCGGCGAGCAGCCCGGCCGCCCCGAGCTCAAGGAGCAGGAGAAGTAAGCCATGGCCCGTCTCGCCCAGACCGCCGGTCTGACCGACGTCCAGCAGGAGATCCTCTCCACCGTCCGGGACTTTGTCGACAAGGAGATCATTCCTGTCGCGACGGAGCTGGAGCACCGCGACGAGTACCCGCAGCAGATCGTCGACGGGCTCAAGGAGCTCGGCCTCTTCGGTCTGATGATCCCCGAGGAGTACGGGGGCCTGGGCGAGTCGCTGCTCACCTACGCCCTGTGCGTGGAGGAGATCGCCCGCGGCTGGATGAGCGTCTCCGGCATCATCAACACGCACTTCATCGTCGCGTACATGCTCAAGCAGCACGGCACGCAGGAGCAGAAGGACCACTTCCTGCCGAGGATGGCGGCCGGCGACATCCGCGGCGCCTTCTCGATGTCGGAGCCGGCCCTGGGCTCCGACGTGTCGGCCATCACGTCGAAGGCGGTGAAGGACGGCGACGAGTACGTCCTGAACGGTCAGAAGATGTGGCTGACGAACGGCGGCACGTCCTCGCTCGTGGCGGTCCTCGTCCGCAGTGACGAAGGGCACCCCGAGGGCACGGCGCCCCACAAGTCCATGACGACCTTCCTGGTCGAGAAGGAGCCGGGCTTCGGTGAGGTCCGCCCGGGCCTGACCATCCCCGGCAAGATCGACAAGATGGGCTACAAGGGCGTCGACACCACCGAGCTGATCATGGACGGCCTGCGGATTCCGGCCGACCGGGTGCTCGGCGGGGTCACGGGCCGAGGTTTTTACCAAATGATGGACGGCGTGGAGGTCGGCCGCGTCAACGTCGCCGCGCGTGGCTGCGGTGTCGCTCAGCGCGCCTTCGAGCTGGGCGTACAGTACGCCCAGCAGCGCCACACCTTCGGCAAGCCGATCGCCCAGCACCAGGCGATCCAGTTCAAGCTCGCCGAGATGGCCACGAAGGTGGAGGCCGCGCATGCGATGATGGTGAACGCAGCGCGCAAAAAGGACTCCGGTGAACGAAACGACCTCGAGGCGGGGATGGCGAAGTACCTCGCCTCCGAGTACTGCAAGGAGGTCGTGGAGGATGCCTTCCGGATCCACGGCGGCTATGGCTTCTCCAAGGAGTACGAGATCGAGCGCCTCTACCGTGAGGCACCGATGCTGCTCATCGGTGAAGGTACCGCCGAGATCCAGAAAATGATCATCGGGCGCAGGCTGCTCGAAGAGTATCGGTTCCAGGGCTGATTGTCCGGGTACGGGGTGTTATCTCCGGGAGGAAGATCACACCCCGTAGGCACTCTTCGGACGCCGACTCGGCTTCCTGGCTTACCCAGTTGTGCCCGTGAACCGCTACGATCGCGGAAAGCCGCCGTCCCCCTCCTGAAGCGCGGCATCATCCGCTACGAAGGTCATCCATGCCCCACAGCCAATCTGCACCTCGCGACAGCCGAGCCGGCGTACGCCTCGCGCGCGGAGCATCGCCGTGGCTTCTCCCGACCGTCGCCACCGCAGCCCTCAGCCTGGCCCGGGCGCGCCGCTCCGGCGCCGCCAGGGCCGTCGCCGTTCCCGCCACCGCGCTCGCGGCGGGGATGCTGTGGTTCTTCCGCGACCCCGAGCGTGAGATCGCCCAGGGCCGGGTCATCTCCCCGGCCGACGGCGTGGTGCAGAGCATCATGCCGTGGAAGGACGGGCGGACCCGGGTCGCGATCTTCATGAGCCCGCTCAACGTACACGTCAACCGCGCCCCGCTGGCCGGCACCGTGACGTCGGTCGAGCACATCTCCGGCGGCTTTGTTCCGGCTTTCAACAAGGAGAGCGAGAACAACGAGCGCGTAGTCTGGCATTTCGACACCGAACTCGGCGACATCGAGATGATCCAGATCGCCGGCGCGGTGGCCCGGCGCATCGTGCCGTACATCCCGCAGGGGACGAAGGTCGAGCAGGGCGACCGGATCGGGCTGATCCGCTTCGGCTCGCGTGTCGACCTCTACCTGCCGGAGGGTGTGGAGGTCGCGGTCGAGGTCGGTCAGAAGACCGTGGCTGGGGTGACTCGCATTGACCGTGATTGATCCGCAGACTCAGTCGGGCTGGGTGCCCGAGGCGGGCGAGGACGACGAGGAGGAGATGCCTCTCTCCCTCCGCCTCTCAATAGCGGACACCCTCACCCTCGGTAACGCCACGTGCGGCTTCATGGCGGTGTACTTCACCACCACCGGCATCCTGATCCCGCACCTGACCGGCAGCCAGGAATCCGGCATGGCCCGCCACAGCGCGGCCACGGCGGTCATCCTGATGCTGTGCGCGGCGGTCTTCGACCTGTTCGACGGCCTGGTCGCGCGCAAGCTGCGTTCCTCGCCGATGGGCGCCGAGCTGGACAACCTCTCGGACCTGATCAGCTTCGGCCTGGCCCCGGCGTACTTCGTCCTGGTCTACGGCATGGTCGCCGACGACGCCCACCAGAGAGTGGCCGCGGTCGGCGCGATCGTCGTTCTGCTGGCGGTCGTGCTGCGGCTCGCCCGCTTCTCGTGCGTGACGGTGAAGGACGGGACCTTCCAGGGCATGCCGAGCCCCTTCGGGGCGCTGACGGTCGTGGCGATCGTCCTGCTGGAGCTGCCGTTCGCGGCGACGCTGCTGGCGATCATCGGTACGGCGTGGCTGATGGTGAGCCGCGTGGAGTATCCCAAGCCGCGTGGGCGTCTCGCGGTGGCGATGCTCTCCTGGATCGTGCTCAGCATGGGCCTGCTGGCCGCGTGGGCCTTCGGCGCGCCGAGCGGGCAGCTGCTGCTGCAGACCGGCTGTGCGCTGCAGCTGGTGATGGGCGCGGTGATCCCGCTCTTCGCGACCGCGCGACGGGTGAACAACTTCCGCGACAACCGGCGCGAGGCGCGGGCCGCGCAGTTGCCGTAACGGCATCCTGAGGGCCCCGGACCATTGGGTTCGGGGCCCTTTGCCATGTACGCGGCCCGTGTGCCGGTCACTGTCACTGTCCTGGGGCCCTTCCCCAGACCCCATCAGGGTCCCGGGTCGGCGCCCGGCAGGAGGGTCCGTGAGAGGAGCTTCGGCGAGCGGCACCCCGCAGCCGATGGGCCCGGGCGCCGCCCTGGCGCTCGGCGCCGAGGAGGCTCGAGCCCGAAAGACGCTCCCACCAGGCCCGGGGCCTGGGCCTGGGCCTTGTACAGCGCCCGGCAGCGGTGCTCTCGGGCGCGCCCACCAGGCCCGGGGCCTGGGCCTGGGCCTTGTACAGCGCCCGGCAAGCGGTGCTCTCGGCCACGCCCGGAGCAGGCGCCCCAAAGCAGCGCCGGGTAGCGGCGGCCCCGCGCGGCACCCGGAAAACGGCGCCCAACGCAAGGCCCGACAGCAGCGCGCCAGGCCACACGCCGGAAGGCAGCGTCCGGCAACCCCCCGCTCGTCCGCCGCGAAGACAGCGGCCGGCAACACCGGGACGGCACTCGGCGCGGCACCCGGCGACGCGGGAGGCCCCGGAAAACGGCCACCCCGGGGACGACGTCCGTGAAGACGGCGTCCCCGGGGTGGCCGTTCGGCGACGGGGCTCCGGAGCCCGGCCGGGAACAGGGGCCGAGCCCCGGGGCCCGCCGGGAACAGGAGCGGCGCCCGGGACCCGCCGGGAACAGGAGCGGGGCCCCCGGACCCAGCGGGAACAGGAGCGGAGCCCCGGAACCCGCCAGGAACAGGGGCGGAGCCCCGGAACCCGCCAGGAACAGGGGCGGAGCCCCGGAACCCGCCGGAAACAGGAGCGGGACTCCGGGACCCGCCAGGAACAGGAGCGGGGCCCCGGAACCCGCCGGAAACAGGGGCCCCCGGAACCCGCCAGGAACAGGAGCCGAGCTCCGGGCCCTGCCGGGAAACAGGGGCCCCCGGAACCCGCCAGGAACAGGAGCCGAGCTCCGGGCCCTGCCGAGGGCCGCGCTCCGGGACCCGCCGGGAAACAGGGGCCGAGCTCCAGGCCCCGCCGAGGGGCCACGCTCCGGGGTCCCGCCGACGGGCCGGGCTCCGGAGCCCCGCCGGGGACAGCTGCTGCGGCGTGGGCGCCGGGAACGTGGGGCCCGAGGTGGCCGCCGGAAGACGGGCTGCGGGCTCTCAGCCGGACGGCGGGCTGGGGCCCCGGGGGGCTCAGCTCAGGTAGTCCTTCGCGATCTGTTCCGCCACCCGCTCCAGGATCGGGCCCGCGTCCGCGATGCACTTCGCGACGTCCGGCTCGATCTCCGTCAGCGGGTACGCGCGGCGGATGCCCGCGCGGCCCAGGGCCTCGTGCCGCAGGGCGAGACGGCCGCAGACCGCGACGACCTCCTTGTCCGCCGCCCGCGCCGCCGCCGCGACGCCCGCCGGGGCCTTGCCGTGCAGGGTCTGCTCGTCCAGGGAGCCCTCACCGGTGATCACCAGCGTGGCCCGCTCCAGGGCCGGGGCGAAGCCGAGCACGTCCAGCATCAGCTCGATGCCGGGCCGGAAGCTCGCGCCGAGCAGCAGCGCGCCGTAGCCGATGCCGCCCGCGCCGCCGGCGCCCGGGGACGCGGCGAGCTCGGCGGCCTTCGGGCCGATGGCCTTCTCCAGGACCTGCGCGTAGTGGGCGAGGGCCGCGTCGAGCGTCGCCACGTCCTGCTCGGAGGCGCCCTTCTGCGGTCCGTACACCGCCGCGCAGCCCTTCGGGCCGGTGAGCGGGTTGTCCACGTCACTGGCGAGGACGAAGTCCACCCCGGCGAAGCGGGGGTCCACGCCCGACAGGTCGGCCGAGGCGAGGTCCGCCAGGGCGCCGCCGCCCGGACCGACCGGCGCACCGTCGGCGTCCAGGAACACCGCGCCGAGAGCGGCCAGCATGCCGGCGCCGCCGTCGGTGGTGGCGCTGCCGCCCACGCCGAAGACGATGGTGCGGGCGCCCGCGTCGAGCGCGGCCTTCAGCACCTCGCCGGAGCCGTACGTGGTGGCGGTCAGGGGGGCGAAGACGCCCGCCGGGAGCAGCTGGAGGCCCGAGGCCTCGGCCATCTCCACCACCGCGGTGCCGTCGCGCAGCGCGAAGGCAGCCGTGACCGGCTCACCGAGCGGGCCGGTGACCCGGACCTCCCGGCGTTCGAAACCGGCCGCCACGGCAGCCGCCACCGTGCCGTCACCGCCGTCCGCGACGGGGAGCGTCTCGACCTCCACGCCGGGTACGACCCGGCGCAGCCCGGCCGTCACCCGCTGGGCGACCTCGACCGCCGTCAGCGAGCCCTTGAACTTGTCCGCGGCAACGAGCACCCGCCGGGTGCCCTCCACAGCAGCGTCCGCCACCTTGCTATCCCCTTGCTCTCCGGGCCCGACGCATGTCAGGGCCAGTCGCGCCGCTGCGACCATAACCGGAGGACACCCCTGCCGTCATGCCCAGCCCGCTCCCTGGAACGCCCGCTCGCCTGCGCAGACCCCGCCGCGAGCGGGTACCCCTCCCCCATGACCGCTGTGGGCACTGGGCCGGACCTGGCCGACCGCATCCTCGGAGGCTGGCTGGGCCGGATCGCGGGCAACATGCTCGGCAAGCCGGTGGAGCAGGGCGAGGTGTGGACCCGGGACCGCATCGACCGCTATCTGCGGCGGGCCGCCGCGCTGCCGCTGACCGACTATCTGCCCGAGCCCGCGGACGGCGGTGAGCACGACCCGCCGCTGCGCCCGGAGTGGCGTGACTGCGTGCGCGGCCGCATCCACGGCAGCTGCCGGGACGACGACGTCGACTACGCGATCCTCGGTCTGCACCTGCTGGAGACGTACGGTTTCGCGTTCAGCACCGAGCAGGTCGGCGACCTGTGGCTGCTGCGGCTGCCGTATCTGCAGACGTTCACGGCGGAGCGGGCGGCGTACCGCAATCTCGCCAACGGGCTCAAGCCGCCGCTGACGGCGACCCTGGACAACCCCTACCAGGAGTGGATCGGCGCCCTGATCCGCGCCGACGTCTTCGGCTGGACCTGTCCCGGCGCCCCGCACCGCGCGGCCCTGCTGGCCCGCCGGGACGCGGTGCTGTCGCACACCGGCAACGGCGTGTACGGCGCGATGTTCGCGGCCGCGCTGGTCTCCGCCGCGTTCAGCGCGCCGACCGTGCGCGACGCGCTGGAGAGCGCGCTGGCCGTCGTACCGGCGGGCAGCCGTCTGGCGCGGACCGTGCGCCGGGTGATGTCGCTGCACGAGACGCGGCTGCCGTGGGAGGAGACGCTGGCCACGCTCGAGGAGGAGACAGCCGGCCTGGGCTGGATCCACACCGTGCCGAACGCCGCGGTGCTCACCGCGGGCCTGCTCTACGGCGACGGGGACTTCACCCGCACTCTCGCGCTCACCGTGCGCGGCGGTCTGGACACCGACTCCAACGGGGCGACGGCGGGTTCGGTGGCCGGGGTGCTGGCCGGGGCCGCGGCGATCCCGGCGCAGTGGACGGAGCCGCTCGAGGACACCGTGCGCAGTGCGGTGTTCGGCTTCGACGGGGTGCGGATCAGCGAGCTGGCCGAGCGGACGCTGCGGCTGGCCGGGCGGGAGGCGTGAGCCGTCCCGGGAGGGCCGGGGCTGGTTACCCTTCCTGGATGACCGCAGCTGACTTCGCGACGTACATCGCCTCCCTCCCGCGCGTGCTGGCCGGGGCCGCCGCGCTGTTCCGGGACGCCGAGGGCCGGGTGCTGCTGGTGGAGCCCGGCTACCGGGAGGGCTGGGCGCTGCCGGGCGGCACGATCGAGTCCGACGACGGTGAGACACCGCGGCAGGGCGCGCGGCGCGAGACGCTGGAGGAGATCGGTCTGGACCGGCCGCTGGGCCGGCTGCTCGCCGTGGACTGGTCGCACGGCCCTGGCCGGCCGCCGCTGGTGGCGTACCTGTACGACGGCGGTGTGCTGACCGAGGACGACCTCAAGGCGATCCGTCTGCAGGAGGAGGAGCTGCTGTCGTGGCGGCTGGTGCCGCGCGAGGAGCTGTCCGGCTTCCTCCTCGACCCGCTGTGCGGTCGCGTCCTGGTCGCCCTCGACGTCCTGGCGGACGGCTCGGGTACGGCGGAACTGGAGAACGGCCACCGCGTCGCCGGAGCGGCGGACCGGTGAGCGACCACCGGCTCGTGTGACCGGCGGCGCCCTCAGCGGTGCCCCGAGGGGGCGGGCAGCCGGTACACCACGCTGCGGCGCAGCGGGCCGTCGGGCATGCCCGGGTCGTCGAAGTCGTCGGCCGGGTCGTGGGTCATGCCGAGCCGGAGCATGACGGCCTGGGAGCGGGCGTTGGCGGCCGCCGTCACCGCGAGGACCTCCGGGAGCCCGAGACGCGTGAAGCCGAAGTCCATCACCGCCCGGGCGGCCTCGGTGGCGTACCCGTGCCCCCACGCCGGGCGGGCCAGCCGCCACCCGGCCTCCACCCCCGTGAACGGCATGTCCTCCTCCACGGGGTCCAGGCCGGTGAACCCGATGAAGGCGCCGGTGTCGCGCACCTCGACCGCCCACCAGCCCCAGCCCCGCCGGTCAAGATCGGCCTGGAAACGCGCCACGGACGCGTCGCTGCGCTCCGGTGTGAGGACGTCGGGGAAGTACGCGCGTACCTCGGGGTCGGCGTTCATGGCCGCCCATGGGGCGAGGTCGGACTCGCGCCAGTGGCGCAGCAGCAGCCGGTCGGTCGTCAGCTCGGGCATCGGGCCAACGTAACGCGACCCCGCACGACCGCACGACCGGTTATCGCCGCCCCGGTGCGGGCCTTCCCCGCTCGGACACCGCTCGATCCGCGCCGGCCGGCGTCCTACGCTCGGCCCATGACCAGGCCCCTCGTAGCGATCCTCAGCGGCGCCGGGATCTCGACCGATTCCGGCATCCCCGACTACCGCGGTCCCGACGGGCTGTGGCGGCGCGATCCGGACGCCGAGAAGCTCGTGACGTACACGTACTACATGGCCGGTCCGGAGATCCGGCGGCGCTCCTGGCTGATGCGGCGCGAGACCGGCGCGCTCCAGGCGCGGCCCAACGCCGCGCACCGGGCCGTCGCGGAGCTGGAGCGGGCCGGGATGCCGGTGCGGGTGATCACGCAGAACGTGGACGGGCTGCACCAGCTGGCGGGGATGCCCGCCCGCAAGGTGCTCGAACTCCATGGCAGCGCCCGCAGTGTGGTGTGCACCGAATGTCATGCGCGCAGTGCGATGGAGGACGCCCTCGCCCGGGTCGACGCCGGCGAGGCGGACCCGCCCTGCTGGGACTGCGGCGGCATTCTCAAGCCTGCGACCGTCATGTTCGGCGAGCGGCTCGACCCGATGGTGCTCGGCGAGGCGGCCGCGATCAGCAAGGCGTGCCAGGTGTTCATCGCCGTCGGCACCAGCCTTCAGGTGCAGCCGGCCGCCGGGCTCGCCGGCGTCGCCGCCGACCACGGGGCGCGGCTGATCGTCGTCAACGCGGAGCCGACGCCGTACGACGAGTTGGCGGACGAGGTGATCCGCGAACCCATCGGCACGGCCCTGCCCGCACTGCTCCGCGGGCTGAGCGGCGAGGCGGGCGAGTGAGGCTCCCGGCCGGCCGGTCGTCCGGCCGGCCAGGAGCCCGGTTCCTCTGTACGGCCGTTCGGCCGCGAGATCAGAAGGAGACGGTGACGCCGGCCTGGTGGTACTGGCCGGCGGTGCCGAGCACCGTGGCCTGGGCCGCGCCGGCCTGGGCCAGGAGGTCCGAGTCGCTGACCGCGGTGGGGCCGGCGACGACGGAGGCGTGCGGAGCCGCGAGGCCGCCGGCCACGCCGTCGAGCTCGGCGTCGGCGATCTCGGCGGTCTGGATCTGCGGAGCGGAGTTCATGGGGGACTTCCCTTCGTACTGATGTGTACCCGTGGGGGTGGGCCCGCTCGGGGACGATTGCGGGCCGCGACGGATACAAGCACGGGGCTCGGCCCGATCTCCACCCGCGGGCCGCCGCCACCGGGGCGCACGCGTGCCGGACGCTCTGATCTGTGGAGACGCGCCCACGCCTTCGAAGCGACTTCTTCATCTGCGCCGCCACTTCGGAACACCGACGGCCTTGCCACAGCGGTACCGAACAGGACACTTGGCCGAAACCGTGCACCGACGCCGGGGCCCGGCGCCGGACGTGGCCCGGATGCGCAGTGAGTGTGCAGATTCCGGTGAGCCCTGGGTGACGGCCCGTCAGGCGAGCACGGACCGTCAGGCGAACAGCAAAGTGCCCGTGGACCTCAACCGTTCCTGCCCACGGCAGGGTTGAGGACCACGGGCACCCGGGGTCAGCCGCTGATCAGAGGGCTACCTCGACGCAGACCTGAGCCTGCAGGCCCGCCTCGACGGTCCCCGCGGCGCCGACGGCGAGCCCGCCACCGAGCCCCACACCGGCGTGCACGGCGAGACCACCGGCGACGTTGTCGAGTTCGGCCTCGGAGATCTCGGCGGTCTCGACCTGGTAAACGGAGTTCATGCGTTTTCCCTTCGTACTGGCTGCCGAAAGATCCAAACACGGGTCCGGAGGGCCGTCGGCCGGTCCCGAGGGGCCTGCGGTGAATCTGCACAGCACATGCGCACGTCGGTCAGAACAGCGCCGCACCGCCTTCGAAGTCCAGCAGTTGGCGCTTGCGGCACAGGCCGCCGCCGTAGCCGGTGAGGCCGCCGTCGGCGCCGACGACGCGGTGGCAGGGGACGATGATGCCGATCGGGTTCCTGCCGTTGGCGAGACCGACCGCGCGGGAGGCGCCCGGCGCGCCGAGGGCGGCGGCCAGGTCGCCGTAGGTGCGCCGCTCGCCGTAGGGGATCGCCCGCAGCTGTTGCCATACGCTGCGCTGGAACGGGGTGCCGTGCAGGCGCAGTTCGAGGGTGAACTCCCGCAACTCGCCCGCGAAATAGGCCTTCAGCTGGTGCTCGGCCTCGGTGAACGGGGTCGGGTCGCGATCTCCGAAGGTCTCCTCGGGTGGGCGGTGGCGCTGCGCGGTCATGTACAGCCCGCACAGGACACCGTCGTCGGCGACGAGGGTGAGCGGGCCGCACGGGCTGTCGATCACGGTGTGCTGCTTCATGAACGTCCTCACACGGGCAGGAAGTTGATGGGGTGGTCGTCGGTCGCCCACAGGTACTGCACGGCGTACGCCCGCCAGGGGCGCCAGGCCGTCGCGCGGGCGGTGAGGGCGGCCGGGGTGGCGGGCAGGCCCAGGTCGGCGGCCGCGCGGCGGATGCCGAGGTCGGTGGGGAGGAAGGCGTCGGGGTCGCCGAGGGCGCGCATGGCGATGACGTCGACCGTCCAGGGGCCGAAGCCGGGCAGGTCCAGCAGCCGGGCGCGGGTCTCGGCCCAGTCGCTCTCGACGCCCAGATGGAGGGAGCCGTCGGTCAGGTGACGGACCAGGGTGGTGAGGGTGGTGCAGCGGGTGCGGGGCATCGCCAGGGTCTCGGGGTCCACCGCCGCGAGGGCCTGCGGGGACGGGAACAGGTGGGTCAGGCCGCCCTCGGGGTCGGCGACCGGCTCGCCGTGCGCCGTGGTGAGCCGAGCGGCGTGGGTGCGGGCGGCGGCCGTGGACACCTGCTGCCCGAGCACGGCCCGCACGGCGAACTCCGCCTCGTCGACCGTGCGCGGCACGCGCCGCCCGGGTGCCTTGTCGACCAGGGGCGCGAGCAGCGGGTCGGCGCGCAGTGCGTCGTCGACGGCGACCGGGTCGGCGTCCAGGTCGAGCAGACGGCGGCAGCGGCTGATGGCGACGGTGAGGTCGCGCAGGTCGGTGAGGGTGAGGCGGCAGGCGATGTGGTCGGGGCGCGGGGTGAGGGCGGCGATGCCATGCCCGTACGGCAGCCGCAGCGTGCGCCGGTAGGAGCCGTCCCGCCACTCCTCCACGCCGGGTACGGCGGTCGCGGCGAGGTGGCCGAAGAGGTTGTCCGGGTTCAGCGGGGCCCGGAAGGGCAGGCGCAGCGACAGGGTGCCGGGGGCGGCCGGCGTGGCGCTGCGCGGGACGCGGGCGCGCAGGTCGCTCGGGGCGACGGCGAAGACCTCGCGGACGGTGTCGTTGAAGGTGCGGATGGAGGCGAAGCCGGCGGCGAAGGCGATGTCCGCCATCGGCAGCTGCGTCGTCTCGATGAGCAGGCGCGCGGTCTGGGCGCGCTGTGCGCGGGCCAGGGCGAGGGGCCCAGCGCCCAGCTCGGCGAGGAGCTGGCGTTCGACCTGGCGGGTGCTGTAGCCGAGACGGGCGGCGAGGCCGGGCACGCCCTCGCGGTCCACGACGCCGTCGGCGATCAGCCGCATGGCGCGGGCGGTGAGGTCGGCGCGCTGGTTCCACTCCGGTGAGCCGGGGCTGGTGTCGGGGCGGCAGCGTTTGCAGGCGCGGAAGCCGGCCTGCTGGCAGGCGGCCGCGCTCGGATGGAAGGTCATGTTCTCGGGCTTCGGCGGTACGGCCGGGCAGCTGGGCCGGCAGTAGATGCCGGTGGTCAGGACGGCGGTGAAGAACCAGCCGTCGAAGCGCGCGTCCTTGGACTGGACGGCGCGCACGCACCGCTCCCGGTCGGTGTGCATCCCGTTCTGCATGCCTCAAGCATCGGCGACGCGGGCGGCCAGGGCTGGCGGGAATCCGACATCGACGCGGCGTGGGCTGCGCAGGGACGGATCACTGACGCGACACGCTCGCCTCTCGGCGCCGCGTCGTGACGACACCCCCGCCTCTCGGCGCCGCGTCGTGACGATACGCTCGCCCTCTCGGCGCCGTGTCGTGACGACACGGCCGTGGCCTCGCAGTCGTCATCAGCCGCCGGCCGGCTCGCGGAGCATCCCCGGCCGGGCAGCCGTGACCCTGCCGGGTGAGCCGGCGCCGTGCCGGGCGCGGGCACCGCTGTACGCGGCCGGCTTCACCACCGCCTTCGGGGCGCACGGCATCGCGGCGAGCCCCGGCGCGGCCGACGCGGACGCCGTCACCTCCCTGCTGGTCCTCTGGACCGCCCCGGCCGGCCGTGGGCGGCACGGCTCGGGCAGGGCGCCGCGGCCTCCGCCTTCTCGCCGTCGGCGTCGGCGGCGGCGCTGGTGTCCCGGCTGAACCCGGCGGCGGGGCAGGGCCGTGCCGTGCCGTCGGCAGCTACGGCTTCCTCAAGTCCGTCGGCTCCACGCTGGGCCCGCTGCTGGGCGGGGTGCTGGTGTGGGCCAGCGGGCTGCGGCTGCTGTTCCGGGTGCTCGCGGTGCTCGGCGCCGGGGCCGCGCTCTGGGCGTGGGCGGCGGTGCCCGACGTACCGCCGCTGCCGAAGAAGCGGCAGACGGTGCTGGATCTGGCGCGGCGCCCGGCCGATCCGGTGTTCCTGGTGCCGAGGGCGGCGCCGGCCGGGGCGACGGCCGCGCTGTCGGTCGGGGTGGGTTTCCTGCCGGTGTCGGGGCGGGCGGCCGGGCTCCGGCCGGTGGCGACGGGCGCGGCGGTGTCGGTGCCGGCGGCGTGCGCGGCAGTCGTGCGGCCGCGGGCCGCGCGGGCGCTGGACGCCGGGCGCTGGACGCCGGGCGCTGGACGCCGGGCGGCTGCGCACGGGCACCGGGCTGGGCGCGGTGCTGCCGCCGGCGGCGGCGGCCGGGGCGGAGTGCGCGATGCTGCCGAGGCTCACGGGTGTGTGCTCGCCGCCGCGCTGATCGGTCTCGGTACCGGGCTGATCACCCCGCTGGGGTACGCCGCGCCGGCCGCGGGGGCGCCGAAGGAGCGGCTGGGGCAGACCATGGGGCGGCGGAGCCGGGCCGGGAGCCCGGCGACGCGGGCGGGCCGCTGCTGGTCGCGGGCGTGGCGTCGGCGTCGACCCTAACGTACGGGTACGCCGCGCTCTGCCGGCGCTGGGGCCGGTGCTCGCCCGGGTGGGGCGAGCACCGGTGCGGCGCGTCGGAGGCCGGTCAGACGCCCACTAGAAGTTGATCATGTGGCCGGCGAGTCCGTGGACGGCCTCCTTGACGGCCTCGCCCAGCGTCGGGTGGGCGTGCACGTTGCGGGCGACCTCGTGGACGGTGAGGTCCCACTGCTGGGCCAGGGTCAGCTCGGGCAGCAGTTCGGTGACGTCGGGACCGATGAGGTGTCCGCCGATCAGCTCGCCGTACTTGGCGTCGCTGATCAGCTTGACGAAGCCGGTGGAGTCGCCGAGGCCGTGCGCCTTGCCGTTGGCGGTGAAGGGGAACTTCGCGACCTTCACGTCGTAGCCGAGTTCGCGGGCCTGGGCCTCGGTGTAGCCGAAGCTGGCGATCTGCGGCTGGCAGTAGGTGGCGCGCGGGATCATCGCGTACTCCAGCTCCATGGTCTCCGCGTCCGCGATGGTCTCGGCGGCGACGACGCCCATGGCCTCGGCGGCGTGCGCCAGCATGAGCTTGGCGGTGACGTCGCCGATGGCGTAGATGTGCGGCACGGAGGTGCGGCAGCGGCCGTCGACGTCGATCGCGCCGCGGTCGGTGACCTTGACGCCGGTGGTCTCCAGGCCGTAGCCCTCGACGTTCGGGGCGAAGCCGATGGCCTGGAGCACCTTGTCGGCCTCCAGCACCTGCTGGGAGCCGTCCTTGGCGGTGACGGTGACGCGGACCTGCGGGCCGGACTCGTCGATGGCGTCCACGCGGGTGGAGGTGAGCACGTCGATGCCGAGCTTGCGGTACTGCTTGGCCAGCTCCGCGGAGACCTCGGCGTCCTCCAGCGGGGCGACGCGGTCCAGGAACTCGACGATGGTGACCTTCACGCCGTAGTTGTGCAGCACGTAGGCGAACTCGATGCCGATCGCGCCGGCGCCCGCGATGACGACCGACTGCGGAAGGTCCTCGGCGAGGATCTGCTCCTCGTAGGTCACCACGCGCGCGCTGCGCTTCGTACCGGGCAGCAGCTTGGGGGTGGCGCCGGTGGCGATGATGCAGTTGTCGAAGCCGATCGTGCGGGTGTTGCCGTCGTAGTCGGTGACCTGGAGCGTGTTCGCGTCGAGGAAGATGCCGCGGCCGTCGAACTCCGTGATCTTGTTCTTCTTCATCAGGTAGTGGACGCCCTTGACCCGGCCGTCGGCGACGCGGCGGCTGCGGCGGAAGGCCTCGCCGTAGTCGAAGGAGATGGGACTGTCCGACGTGATGCCGAAGGTCTTCGCCTCACGGGTGACGATGTGCGCGAGCTCGGCGTTGCGCAGCAGCGCCTTGGTGGGGATGCAGCCGACGTTCAGGCAGACGCCGCCCCAGTACTTCTCCTCGACGACGGCGACGCGCTTGCCCAGCTGAGCGGCGCGGATCGCGGCGACGTAGCCGCCGGGGCCCGCGCCGAGGACCACGACGTCGAAGCGCTCGTCCTGCTCGACCATGAGGACTTCCTTTTCGGGTGTTCCGTGAAGTGCTGACCCCCGGATTCTTTCTCCCCCACAGCCTCCCCGCCACGCCGATCACACATCTCACCCGGCCCGGGGGTGTGATCTTGGTCCTTGCCTGGTCCTTGCCACGGGATGACCGGGGAGGCCTTCACGAGCGCTCCTCGCCGGCACCCAGGGGGCCATCCCGCCTGGCCCGCGCCCCCTGGGGCCGTCGTCCGTCGTGCGCTTGCGTCGTCCGGGTCAGCCGGTTCCGGTCGGCCGGCGGGTCAGCGGGGTCGCCGCGTTCACGTCCTTGAGGGGGCGCAGACGGTAGGTGTACGTGTAGTCGCGGTCGGCGAGGAGTGTGTACTCGTCGTGGGTGTGGGCGCCCCAGCTGTTGTCGCCGCCGACGCCCATCTGACGGTGGTTGACCCGCAGCACGACCTCCTTGCGCGGGGTGAGCTGGTAGTCGTGGCGGACGCCGAGGGACAGGTCCTCCGGGGTGAAGTGGGACGCGTTGACCTCGATCAGCGGCTCTCCGCTCACCAGCAGGCCCCGGCCGGCGGCGTCGGTGAGGGCGGCCCAGCGCACGTCGGTCTTGTTGCCGTTCTCCTGGGGGCGGATGTAGGAGATCCACTGCTCGGAGACGGTCCCGGAGTACAGGCCGACGTCGGTGCCGTCGTTGCGGTCCCAGTAGTTGTCCTCGGGGCCGCGCCCGTAGTAGTGCAGGTGCTCCAGCCGCTCCGGCAGGAACAGCATCGTGCCGACCTCCGGGATGTACGGCAGGCTCGCGGCACCCGGGCGCAACGTGTGGTCGACGCGGATTTCGCCATTGCCGAACACGGTGTAGGTGGTGGTGTATGTGGAGGCCACCGTCGTGGGCAGGGTGCCGGCCACCTCGATCACGACGGCGCGGTCCCGCAGAGGCCGCACGGTCACACCGGTCACGGCACGGCGGGCGCCCGCGTCACGCCAGGTCTGGTTGCGGGTGTGCTGGCCGTTGCCGCGGTCGTTGTCGGTGGGCGCGCGCCAGTAGTTGGGCATGGGACCGGAGGTGATCAGCTGCGTCCCGGCCGCCTCGTAGGTGGTGATGAGACCGGTGCGCTTGTCGACGGCGACCGTGAAGTCCGCACCGGTGACGGTGACGGACGCGGCCGTGTCGGCGTACCGCAGCGCCGGGACGGAGCCGAGCGGCGCGGGGGTCACCGCCGGGCTGCCGGCGTCGAGGGCGATCTGCTGCCGGGCCACCTCGAAGCCGGCCTTCGCCCAGGGCGTGGCCTCCTTGGTGGTGAAGGACAGCTCGAGGAAGTACTCCGTGCCGGGCGCGGGGCTGCCCGGCAGGGTCAGCGGCACGGTGACGTCCTTGCTGGTGAGCGGCGCGACGTCCAGCTGACTCCGGGACAGCTTCCCCTTCTGGACGACGGTCCCGTCGGCGACCAGTGACCAACTGCCGTCGAAGTCGCGGATGTTGGTGAACAGGTACTCGTTGGTGAGGGTCACCCGGCGCGGGTCCGCACCGGCCGGGGCGGCGTTGATCGCCTGGTAGATCCGCTTGACCTCGGCGGCCTTGCCGGTGTGGCCGCGGTCGGCGGTGATGATGCCGTCGGCGGCGAAGGCGCCGTCGTTGGGGTTGTCGCCCCAGTCGCCGCCGAACGCGAAGAACGTCTTCTGCTTCGGCGTGACCTCGCTGAGAGCGACGGTCGCCGCGTCGAACCAGAACCGCACGCCCGCGTCCCCGGGCCCGCGCCCCTCGGCGGCCAGCTCACCGGCGCCGAGCGCACGGGCGTAGACCCGCGCCCGCCGGATGGTGCCGCTGAACTCGCGGGTCGGGTTGTCGGCATCGGTGGCGAGGGAGAGCGGCGCGGTGGTGCTGGTCGGCCGCAGGGTCGTCGCCCGCGACGCCCTCACCGCACCGTCGACGTACAGCGCCACCGTGCCCGCGTCCGCGTCGAAGACGCCGGCGACGTGGTGTTCGCGGCCGCTCCAGCCGGCGGGCAGCGTCCAGCTCGCGGTGATCCACTGGCCGGCGCTGTGGATGAAGAACTCCAGCGTCCCGTTGGTCTGTTTCAGTGCGTACTGGGTGTCGCCCTTGGCGATGACCGGCTGGTGGTAGCCGGTGACGCCCGGGGTGATCCACGCCTCCACGGTGAGCGAGCCGGTGAGGTCGAGGCGGTCGTCGCGGGCGAAGACGGTGCCGCCGCTGACGCCCTTGGCCCGGTCGAAGCGGCCGTACGCCGGCAGGATCTCGCCGCGCAGCCGGCCCGGCCCGGTCTCGGTGAGCAGCGTGCGCGCCGGGGTCGGCCAGCTCAGCGACTGGTCGACGAAGTCCCAGATCCAGCCGCCCTGCAGAACGTCGTAGCGGCGGACCAGATCCCAGTACGCCTTGAGGTTGCCGTTGGAGTTCCCCATCGCGTGGGCGTACTCGATCATGACGTACGGCCGGGTGTCGGCAGGGTCCTTGGCCCGTTGCTCCACGCGCGCCGGGGTGTCGTACATCTCCGAGCGGATGTCGCTGACGCCGGGCCGGTCGTCGCCCTCGTACTGGATGACGCGGGTGGGGTCGTAGGAGTGGATCCAGTCGTGCATGGCGCTGAAGGTGCTGCCGCCGCCGGCCTCGTTGCCGAGCGACCAGATGACCACCGAGGCGTGGTTCTTGTCGCGGTGGACCATGTTCTGGGCGCGGGCGACGCAGGCGGCGGTCCACTCGGGCCGGCTGCCGGGGTACTGGTCGCGGACGCCGTGCGTCTCCAGGTTGGTCTCGTCGACGAGGTAGAGGCCGTATGCGTCGGCGAGTTCCAGCCACTGCGGGTTGTTGGGGTAGTGGGAGGTGCGGACGGAGTTGATGTTCATCCGCTTGATGATCTCGATGTCGCGCACCAGGTCGGCGCGGGTGAGCGCGGTGCCGCGGTCGGGGTGCATCTCGTGGCGGTTGGTGCCGCGGAAGGACACCGGCTGCCCGTTGACGCGCATCAGACCGTCCCTCAGCGCGAACTCGCGCAGCCCGACGCGGTGCGAGAGCGTCTCGGTCACCTTGCCCGCCGGGTCGCGCAGTTGGAGGACTGCGGTGTAGAGATACGGCCGCTCGGCCGACCACAGCCTGGGATCCGGTACGGCTCTGGCGGCCTGCACGGTCAGTTCGCCGCCGGAGCCGAGGTCGGCGATCTGCTGCAGGGGCCGGGGCCACACCGGGTGGCCGTCGGCGTCGTACAGCATGCACTCGACGGTGTGCCTCCCGCCGCCGTCGCCGCCGTAGTCGCGCACGCTCGCGGTCACCTTCAGCTCGGCCGACCGGTAGTCGCCGCCGAGCGGGGTGTCCAGCTTGAAGTCGCGCAGGTGCACGCTCGGCGTGGAGTACAGGTAGACCGAGCGGAAGATGCCGCTCAGCCGGAGCATGTCCTGGTCCTCCAGCCAGTCGCCGTCGGAGTAGCGGTAGACCTCGACGGCGATCTGGTTGGTGCCGGGCTTCAGAAGGTCGGTGATGTCGTACTCGGCGGGGGTGTAGGAGTCCTCGTGGTAGCCGACGAGCTGCCCGTTGATCCACACGTAGTGCGCGGACTTGACGCCCTCGAAGTGCAGGAAGGTGCGGCGGCCGGACCAGTCCCGCGGAACGGTGAAGGTGCGCCGGTACTGGCCGACGGGGTTGTAGCGGGTCGGCGCGGCGGGCGGCTGCACCTCCTCGCCCAGGCCGTTGGGGCCCCAGTAGGGGTAGGTGATGTTGACGTAGATCGGGAAGTCGTGGCCGTGCAGCTGCCACACGGAGGGGACGGGGATGGACTCCCAGTCCCGGTCGTCGAGGTCGGTGCGGTGGAAGTCGGCATCCCGGTCGTCGGGGCGGTCGGCGTAGGCGAACTTCCAGGTCCCGTCGAGGCTCAGCCGGAACGGCGAGGCCGTGCGGTCGGCCTTCAGCGCCTGGGCGAGGTTCGCGTACGGCATGAGGGTGGTGTGCGGTGGCTCGGTGCCCACCTGGAACAGGGTCATCTGCCCGTTCCACTCGGAGCGGTCGTCCGCCGCCTCGCGCGGATCGGCGGCGTGCGCGGCGACGGACGGGCCGGACAGGGCGAGCGCGCCGAGCACGGCGGCGGAGGACTCCAGGAGACGACGGCGGCTGACGACCGTGGGCTCGGGGCGGGCGGACGGGGACGCGTTCGGGTGCGGCATGACCGTGGCCTTCCTGAGGACGGAAGCGCAACTCATGGTGAGCAGGGGGCTACTGAGCCCCCGTCACCCTAGAACCCGAACACATTCCTATCAACGATTCTGTCGGAGTTTGTGCGATCCTGATGGACTCGCTTCGCCCATCAGGATCAGCGGCATGCCGGAACCGGCCGGCGGGGACACGGAACCGGCCACGCCTCGGCACCGAATCCGCCGCACGTCGACGCGGAATCGGCTACGCCTCGGCCTCGGCCTTCACGCCGGCGAGCGTCGCCTCGATGCCGGTGCGCAGCAGGGCGAGCCGGCCGTCGATGATCTGCTCCTCACGCTCCGGATGCTTCTCCACGAAGTCCTGCAGCGGGCCGCGGCCGGGGCCGATGCGCATCCCGTGCCGCAGCCGGGTGCCGGCTCCGTCGGCGACCGGCTCCAGGGTGTAGGTCCACACGGCGAGCGCCTTCGCGTCCGGGTCGCGGCGCAAGCCGACCTCCCAGGCGAAGGTGCTCGGCTCCTCGCACGCCGAGACGCGGCTGACGGTGCGCCAGTCCCCCATGTGCTCGTTGTGGTTGCGGCCGGAGAAGCACGCGCCGACGGCCGGCCCCCGCGCCCCGTCGAGCCACTCCACCTCCTGCAGCTCCGGGCTGTACTTCGCCGAGGTGGCGATGTCCGAGACGACCTTCCACACCTGCTCCGGCGCGGCCGCTATCTCGATCTCACACTCCACCCCGGGTCCATCGGCAAGACGCATCGCTTCAACCTCCAGAAAAGGGAACAGCTCCATGCCGCGCAGCCCGTGAACGATCACCGGCTGTGCGGCGCGGCCAGGCTAGCGCGGGCCTGTGACGCACCGTCGGCGACGGGGACGCTTTGGGGGCCGGGGCCGCCGCGTCAGCCCAGTTGCCGGGCGAACGCGTCGTACGCGCGGTCGTCGAAGAGGGCGAAGCGGACCTCTTCCACCGCCGTGGGCGTGGCGCGGACCGTCTCGACCGCGATGCGGGCCGCGTCGTCCATCGGCCAGCGGTAGACGCCCGTGGAGATCGCCGGGAAGACGACCGTCCTCGCGCCGAGTTCGTCGGCCACGCGGAGGGACTCCCGGTAGCAGGAGGCGAGCAGGCCGGAGCGGTCCTCGCTCACGCTGTGGACCGGGCCGACCGTGTGGATCACCCAGCGGGCGTCCAGCTCGCCCGCGGTGGTGGCGACCGCTTGGCCCGTGGGGAGGCCCTTACCGTAGTCAGAGGCGCGCAGCTTCCGGCAGTCGTCGAGGATGGCCGGGCCGCCGCGGCGGTGGATCGCGCCGTCGACGCCTCCGCCGCCCAGCAGGGAGGAGTTGGCCGCGTTGACGAGGGCGTCGGCGCTCTGCCGGGTGATGTCGCCCTGGACCAGGGTGATGGTGGTCATTCCTGCCTCAGCCTCCTCCACACGGCCTTGGCCGCGTTGTGCCCCGACATGCCGTGCACGCCCGGGCCCGGCGGGGTGGCCGACGAGCAGATGAAGACGGCCGGGTGCGGGGTGGCGTACGGGAACAGGGACAGTCTGGGGCGCAGCAGCGTCTGGAGTCCGGACACCGCGCCGGAGGCGATGTCGCCGCCGACGTAGTTGGCGTTGCGGACGGCCAGTTCGGGTGGTCCCGCAGTGGCGCGGGCGAGGACGCGGTCGCGGAATCCGGGCGCGAAGCGCTCCAGTTGGCGTTCCAGGGCGTCGGTGAGGTCGCCGGTCCAGCCGTTCGGGACGTGACCGTAGGCCCAGAAGACGTGTTTGCCCTCGGGCGCGCGGGTGGGGTCGACCACACTCGGCTGCACGGTGATCATGAACGGGCGCTCGGGGGCGCGGCCCTCGCGGGAGGCGGCGCGCAGTGCGGCGCCGATCTCCGCGCTGTTCGCGCCGATCTGCACCGTGCCGGCGCTGTGGGCCTCCGGCGCGGTCCACGGGACCGGGCCGTCCAGGGCGTAGTCGATCTTGAAGGCGCCGGGGCCGTACCGGTAGCCGTCGTAGAAGCGGCCGAAGCCGGCGATGCGGGCCAGGGCGGTGGGTGAGGTGTCGAAGACGTAGGCGCGGGCGGGGGGCAAATCGTCGAGCCGCTTGACCTCGTAGTCGGTGTGGATCTCGCCGCCCAGGTCCGTCAGGTACGCGGCGAGCGCGTCGGAGATGGTCTGGGAGCCGCCGCGGACGACGGGCCAGCCTCGGGCGTGCGCGGCGAGCGCGAAGACCAGGCCGATGGCTCCGGTGGCGAGGCCGCTGAGCGGGGCCATGACGTGCGCGACGAGACCGGCGAACAGCGTCTTGGCCTTCTCGTCGCGGAAGCGGCGGGTCAGCCAGGTGGACGGGGGCAGGCCGACGAGACCGAACCGGGCGAGCGTCACCGGGTCGCGGGGCAGCGCGGTCAGCGGCAGGGACATGAAGTCCCGCGCCAGGGTGTCCCATTTGTACAGGAACGGCTCCACCAGCCGGCGGTAGGCGCCGGCGTCGCGCGGGCCGAAGGACGCGGCGGTCTCGGCGACCGAGCGGGCGAGCACGGCCGCGCTGCCGTCCGGGAAGGGGTGCGCCATGGGCAGCTCGGGGTGCAGCCACTCGAGCCCGTAGCGCTCCAGCGGCATGGTGCGGAAGGCGGGCGAGTTGACGGCGAGGGGGTGGGCCGCGGCGCACGGGTCGTGGCGGAAGCCGGGCAGCGTCAGCTCCTCGGTGCGCGAGCCGCCGCCGACGGTGTCGCGGGCCTCGAACAGAGCGACGGAGAAGCCGCGACGGGCCAGCTCCACGGCTGCGGTCAGGCCGTTCGGCCCCGCACCCACCACGACCGCATCGAGCATCGACGGCACCTTCGGACCCCTTCGTCAGCCGACGGCCTGCCTGAGGGGTTCAGGATATGCCGGGGCACCGACAGGCTCGGCGGCGCGGTGGGCTGCCGCCCGGCCGAGGGGTGGCCTTCCGCCCGGCCGAGCGGTGGGCTGCCGCCGTCGGGTCCCGGTCTCTCGGCCTCGCGGCGGCGCCGCCCCGCCCGTCGTGTCGCCGTTCGCCGTCCCTTACGCCCTATGCCCCCACGCTCCCCACGCTCTTACGCCCCCCACTCCCCTACGCCAGCAGCGCCCGTATCCGGCGTGCCGTGGCCGCGTCGCGGGCCGCGGTGAACGGCAGGGCGTTGCCGCCGGTGATGCGGAACGGCTCGCCGGTGACGGTCAGGTGGGTGCCGCCGGCCTCCTCGACGAGCAGCAGGCCCGCCGCGTGGTCCCAGGCCGCTTCCCAGGAGAACGCCACACCGTCGGATTCGCCGCGCGCGACGGCCAGGTACTCCAGACCCGCCGAACCGCAGTCGCGCGGCGCGACACCCGGCGTGCGCAGGCCGAGCAGGGCGCGCTTCTGCTCCTCGGTGGTGTAGTCGGGGTGCGAGGTCGCGACCCGCAGGTCCTCGCCCGGGGCCGGCGGCCCCGCGTACAGCCGCTGCCCGTCGAGGTGGGCGCCGCCGCCGCGCACGGCGGTGGCGAACTGGCCGCGGGCGGGCGCGTACGTCCACGAGGCGCGCAGGACGCCGCCCTGGGCGAGCGCGACCAGGGTGCAGAAGCCGTCCTCGCCGCGCACGAACTGCCGTGTGCCGTCGACGGGGTCGACGATCCACACCGGCGCCTCGCCCCGTATCGCCTCGTATGTGGCGGGGTTGGCGTGCACGGCCTCCTCGCCGACCACCACGGAGCCGGGCAGCAGGGCGAGCAGGGTCTCGGTGAGATACACCTCGGCCTTGCGGTCGGCGTCCGTCACCAGGTCGTGCGGCCCGCTCTTGACGTCCACCTCGTGGTCGGCGAGCTGCCGCCAGCGGGGCATGATCTCGGCCGCGGCGGCCGCGCGGACCGCCTCCTCCACGTCGGCCGAGTGGCGGGCGAGAAACTCCTCGATGGTTTCCGTGTCTTCGATCATGCCTCCATCACAGCATGCGGCACTGACATTCCTCGCCCGGCCCGTGCACACCGGGTGGAATCGCCATGAACGTGCGGCTCCGCGCCTTTGCCCCGAGCGCCGAGCCCTGAGCCCCGAGCCCCGAGGTCGCGGGACCGCGGGGGCTCAGCGGCCCACCGCATACCCCTGCATCCCCCGTGGATTCGCCGCCGCCGACAGCACGCCGGTGCGCGGGTCGCGGGCGACGGCGCACAGCCGGCCCTCGGACCACGGCGGCCCCACGGTCACATCGTGGCCGCGGCGGCGCAGTTCGGCGACGACGCCGGGATCCGTGCGGGACTCGACGGTCAGAGCGCCCGGCCGCATGGCACGCGGGTAGAAGGAGCCGGGGAAGCTGTCGTTGTGCCAGTTCGGGGCGTCGATGGCGCCCTGCAGGTCGAGTCCGCCGCGCACCGGGGAGCGCAGGGCGGCGGCGAGGAAGAAGTGCAGCTGCCACTGGTCCTGCTGGTCGCCGCCGGGGGTGCCGAAGGCGAGGACGGGCACGCCGTCGCGCAGCGCGAGCGACGGGGTGAGGGTGGTGCGGGGGCGGCGGCCGGGCGTCAGGGAGTTCGGCAGGCCCTCCTCCAGCCACGTCATCTGCAGCCGGGTGCCGAGCGGGAAGCCCAGCTCGGGCACCACGGGGTTGGACTGCAGCCAGCCGCCGCTGGGCGTGGCGGAGACCATGTTGCCCCAGCGGTCGACGACGTCCAGGTGGCAGGTGTCGCCGCGCGTGGCGCCGTCCGCGCCGACCAGCGGCTCACCCGGGACCGGGGAGGTGGACGGCTTGGCGACCGTGGGTTCGCCGACGCCGAGCGCGGCCAGCGGATCGGGGCCCGGCTCGACCGTGGCGGCCACGCGCGCGTGCCCGCTGAGCCGCGGGCTGCGGCCACCGGGACTGCCGGGCCGCAGCTCGGTGGAGGCGGTGTCGCCGATCAGGGTCCGGCGTGCCGCGTTGTACTCCTCGGACAGCAGCACGTCGACGGGCACGCGGGCGGCGTCGCCGTACCAGGCCTCGCGGTCGGCCATGGCGAGCTTGCAGCCCTCGACGAGCAGGTGGACGTAGTCGGCGGAGCCGTAAGGGGGCAGCTCGGCCGGGAGCAGGGCGAGCTGCTGGAGCAGGACGGGGCCCTGGCTCCAGGGGCCGGCCTTGCACAGCGTCCAGCCGTTCCAGTCGTACGTCACCGGTGCTTCGTAGGTCGCGGACCAGCCGGCGAGGTCGGCGGGCGTGAGGGTGCCGGTGTGGTGCGCGCCGCTGGTGTCCAGCGTGGGCCGCCCGGCCTGCCGTACCAGCGCCTCGGCGACGAAGCCCGAGCGCCACACCTGCCGCGCGGCCTCGATCTGCTCCTCCCGGCCCCCCGCCCCGGCGGTCTCGGCCAGCAGCCGCTTCCAGGTGGCGGCGAGCGCGGGATTGCGCAGCAGCTCACCGGGCCGGGGCGCGCGGCCGCCGGGCAGATAGACCTCCGCCGAGGACGTCCACTCGGTCTCGAACAGCTCCCGTACGGTCTCCACGGTCGCGCCGACGTTCTCCACGGGCGCGTGCCCGTGCTCGGCGTACCCGATGGCGTACGTCAGGACGTCGGCGAGGGACTTGGTGCCGTGGTCGCGCAGCAGCAGCATCCACGCGTCGAACGCGCCGGGCACGGCGGCGGCCAGCGGGCCGGTGCCGGGGACGAGGTCCAGCCCGAGTCCCCGGTAGTGCGCGACGGTGGCGCCCGCCGGGGCCACGCCCTGTCCGCACAGCACCCGCACCTCGCCGCCGGCCGGGGCCAGCAGGACCGGCACCTCACCCGCCGGCCCGTTCAGGTGCGGCTCCACCACGTGCAGCACGAACGCCCCGGCCACGGCCGCGTCGAAGGCGTTGCCGCCGCCCTCAAGCACCGCCATGGCCGACTGGGAGGCCAGCCAGTGGGTGGAGGACACCATGCCGAAGGTGCCGCTCAGGGCGGGGCGAGTCGTGAACTGCATGTCTGACCTCGGTGTTTGATGTACGTCAGCGGGCCTGTGCGACAGCGAGAGTGGTCGTCGGGAGAATCCGGGGACACGCGCCATCAAAACACCGGTGGAGGACAGGGGCGTTCAAGTTGCCCTCTGTTCGCGCAAGTTGCCCTCCGTTCGCGCCCCTTCTCGGACCGCGGACGCGAGGCCGCCGACCACGGCGCTGCGGAGGACCACGCGGAAGGGCGCAACCTACCGGCGAGCTGCTGTCCGACGGCGACGCGGCCCGCTGGTACGAGCGCCGGGAGGGCAGGGCGGCTCAGGGGCCGAGGCTGAGTTCCGCCCAGACCGTTTTGCCAGGGTGACGTGGGGTGACGCCCCAGCGTTGGGCGAGCCGTTCGAGGAGCTGCATGCCGAAGCCGCCGGGCTCGCTGTTCTTCGTGGCACGCACGCGTGGCCAGCGGTCGCTGTAATCGCTGACCGCGATCCGCAGCAGCCGGCCGTTCCAGGTGAGCCGGATCAGGGGCGGGCCGGTGCCGTGGCGGATGGCGTTCGTGACCATTTCCGAGACGAGCAGTTCGGCGGTCTGGATCAGCCGTTGCCGGCGCAGCGGCCCACCGAAACCTTCCACACAGTCGCGGACCCAGTGCCGGGCGGCCGCGATGCTCGCCGTCACTGCGGGGAAGCGCGACTCGCAGATCGGAATGGTCGGTTCGCCGTTCACGGGGTTCCTCCAGCGTGGGGCCCTGCGCCGCCGCCTGCCGTCGCTGTGCACGGCCGGTGCCGGTCATCTGCCGGGTTGCCCCTGCGAGCCTTCTGAACCATCCGTGTTTGCCGGGTCATCGGCAGATCCTGTGAAGGGCCGTCCGCCGGGAGACCGACAGGGCTGGTGGTGCCGGGCTGGAAGGCGCTGGCAGAATCAGATCGCGTCGCGCCACAGGAAATGCCGCGTCACACGAAATGTCGCGCCACAGGAAATATCGCGTCATACGAAACAAGGCCAGGCCGGTCGCGCTGCCGCCGTGGCCCGAGGGCGAGGGAGCCGGCATGGAACAGCTTTCCGATGTGGAGATTCCACTGGACCGTGATGTGTTCCTGCGAACGCTGGTGCGTGAGCTGGCGACGTCGCTGGAGTCGGTGATCGGTCTGGAGGAGGCGTCCGGCTACGTCAGCGTGGTGGGGCAGGCCGTCGGCACCCAGATCGACGAGATGTACCTCAAGGCGCTGGGAACCGACCGGCTCACGGGTGAGCAGGTCGCCGAGGCGCTCGTGGACCTCAAGCGCCGCATCAACGGTGATTTCTACGTCATCGAGCACGACGAGAAGAAGATCGTGCTGGGCAACCGGGTGTGCCCGTTCGCGGAGAAGGTGGTGGGCCGGGAGTCGATGTGCATGATGACGTCGAACGTCTTCGGCACCGTCGCCGCCCGCAACCTGGGCTATGCGCGGGTGGAGCTGGAGCAGACCATCGCGCGCGGTGACACGGCCTGCCGCGTGGTGGTGCACCTGGTCCCCGACGTGGATGTCGAGAGGGTGAGTGGCCGTGAGTACTTCGGCGACCCGGCTGTGGCTCCGTGACGCTTGGCCTCTTCCGGGCCATCACCAGACCGCTGCCCCACCCGGTCCTGCTGTGCGGGGCCGACGGCCGCGTGCTGGCCGCCAACCCGGCGGCGAGCCGCTGTGACGACCGGCTGCACCCGGGCGCCAGCCTGTTCGACCTACGGCCCGACGACACACCGCGGCTGCGTCAGCAGCTGACTGTATGGCTGCGCAGCGGCAGCCCGGTGCCCGGCGCGCTGGTCATCAAGGACGCTGACGGCCGCATGCGGCGGCTGCGCTGTCACGGGGCCCGGGCCACGTGGTGGGACGGCCCGCAGCCGGCCGTGCAGCTGCATCTTGTCGAGGCCGGGGCGTCCGACCAGTTCGTCGTCCTCAGCCGGCAGGTGGAGGCGCTGAACCGGGAGGTCGCCTTCCGCCGGGCCACCGAATTGGACCGGGCGCGACTGCTGGCCGCTGAGCAGACCGCCCGTGCCCAGTTGCAGCACCTGTACGACCTGACGGCCGCCCTGGCCGGTGCGATCACCCTCGCGCAGGTTTCCCGCGTCGTCAGCGAGGTGGCGCCGGCTGCCCTGGGGGCCACCGCCGCGGAGCTCTTTCTGCACTCGGCGCGGCTGGTGCCGCCGCTGCAACCGGAGGACAAGAGCCTTCCGGCCGAGGCGGGCGGCTGGACCGACCTGGACCGGCCCTCTTCCTCGGACGGCTCGCTTCCCGACGAGGTCGCGGATGCGGTTCCCCTTGCCCTGTCGCTGGAGGCGGACAGTGTCCAGCTGGGCATGTTGATCGTGCACGGCGCAGACAGCTCCACCGCGCCCGAGCATGTGACGGCTGTGGCGCAGCAGATCGCCCAGGCCCTGCGCCGGGCGGGGCTGCACGAGCACGAGCACCGGGTCGCCGAACGCCTGCAGCTCAGCCTGCTGCCCCAGCTGCCGCACCTGCCCGGTCTGGAGGCGGCCACCTGCTACGCCCCCGGCAGTGACCTGCTCTCGGTCGGCGGCGACTGGTACGACGTCTACGACGTGGACGCCGATCACATCGGCCTGAGCACCGGTGACGTCGCCGGCCACGGACTGCACGAAGCGACCGTCATGGCACAGATCACCGCCGCCCTGCGCAACATCGTGCCCCGCTGCAGCACCGACCCCACCGCCGTCATGGACGAACTCAACACCTTCCTGGGCCGCTACCATCAGCACCGCATGGCCACCGCCTGCTACCTGGTCTTCGACCGCCGTACCCGCACACTGACCTACGCCACCGCCGGCCATCCGCCACCGCTGCTCATCCACGCCGACGGCAGCAGCGCCTACCTCAACCACGCCGTCTCACCACCCCTCGGCCCCATCCGGAACGTCTGTTACCGACAGGCCGACACCACCGTGACCGAGAACGACACCCTGCTGCTGTACACCGACGGGCTGATCGAGCGCCGTCGAGAAGACCTCGCCATAGGGATGGAACGGCTGACCGCGTGCGCCCGCACCACCGGCGGCCTGGACATCGCCGAGCTGTGCAACCGCTTCCTGCACCACCAGCCCGAGGCGGCGTTCCCCGACGACCGGGCCCTGCTCGCCGTCCGTTTCCCCTCCTCACCCTCCTCACCGGCCTGACCGGCTCCTCCTCGGCAGGCGCCGGAGAGTTTCGGAACACAGCGGCCACCTGCGACGTTGATCCGGTACAGCAGGATGGGAGGCCCAGGCAGTGCACGGTGAGTACAAGGTGCCCGGCGGCAAGCTCGTCGTCGTGGACGTCGGCGTCCAGGACGGCGTGCTGCGGCACGTGCGCGTGGCGGGCGACTTCTTCCTGGAGCCGGACGAGGCGCTCGACGCGGTGAACGGCGCCCTGGAGGGCGCCCCCGCGGACACCGACGCGGCGGGGCTCGCGGCCCGCGTCGACGCGGCGCTGCCCGAGGGCACGGTGATGTACGGGCTGACGTCGGAAGGCGTCGGGATCGCCGTGCGCCGCGCCCTCGCGCACGCCACGGACTGGACGGACTACGACTGGCAGCTGATCCACGAGGGCCCGCAGTCGCCGGCGCTGCACATGGCGCTGGACGAGGTGCTGACCGCCGAGGTGGCCGCCGGGCGGCGCCCTCCGACGCTGCGGGTGTGGGAGTGGGGCGCGCCCGCGGTGATCATCGGCAGCTTCCAGTCCCTGCGCAACGAGGTCGACGCGGAGGGCGCCGCGCGGCACGGTGTGCAGGTCGTACGCCGGATCTCGGGCGGCGGCGCGATGTTCGTGGAGCCGGGCAACACCATCACCTACTCCCTGTCGGTGCCGGAGGCGCTGGTGCAGGGCCTGTCGTTCCAGGACAGCTACGCGTATCTCGACGACTGGGTGCTCGGCGCGCTCGGCGACATGGGCATCCGGGCCTGGTACCAGCCGCTGAACGACATCGCCACCGACCAGGGCAAGATCGCGGGCGCCGCGCAGAAGCGGCTCGTGGCCCCGCACGGCGGGCCCGGGGCCGTACTGCACCACGTGACCATGTCGTACGACATCGACGCCGACAAGATGGTGCAGGTGCTGCGCATCGGGCGGGAGAAGCTGTCCGACAAGGGGACCAGGAGCGCGAAGAAGCGGGTGGACCCGCTGCGCCGGCAGACGGGGCTGCCCCGCGAGGCCGTCATCGAGCGGATGATCGACTCCTTCGGCACGCGGTACGGCCTGACCGAGGGCAAGGTCACGGACCAGGAGCTGGCCCGCGCCGAGGAGCTGGCCGGCACCAAGTTCTCCTCGCCGGAGTGGACCGCCCGGGTGCCGTGAGCATCCGGTGCGGAGGGGCTTTTCGCCCAAGTCCGGCGCCGGTCGGCACGTCAGCGTCACCGCACCGGCACGGAGCGAGTTCACCCTTCCCGCCCCACAGCCAGTCGTGTGACACTGTCGTCCCGTCCGTACCGCGGACACCCCTCGCAGCCTCCCCCCATGAGAAGTGCGCCGTGCGTTTGCTTCCTCTGCCGCTCGCCCTGACCGCGCGCCTGTCCCCGGTGGCCGTGCTCGCCACGGCCGGCTGGGCGCTGTCGTCCGGCCCGCTCGCCCCGGCCCCCGCCGCCGGGCACGAACCCGCGCAGAACAAGACGGCCACCCAGTCGGCCACCGCCCCGTCGACGACGACGGAGTCGAAGACGTACGCCACCGCCCCCGAGCCCTGCGGCAGCATCGGCGCCAAAACCGTCTCCACGCTGGTGCCCGGCGCCAAGGCGGGCGGCAAGGAGATCCCGTCGACGGACGCCAAGCTGCGCCGCACCTGCTCCTGGAACGCCCTCAAGGGCTACGACTACCGCTGGCTCGACGTGTCGTTCGAGGTCATGGGCTCGGGCGAGCAGGCGCAGAAGTCGTACCAGGAGCGCACGACGGAGAAGAGCGGCGGGGGGCCCGTGCCCGGACTCGGGGACGAGGCCTACTCGGTCGTGAACCTGACCACCGAGGACAAGCAGCAGACCCGGGAGGGCGAGGTGATCGCCCGCGCGGACAACGCGCTGGTGGTGGTCACCTACAACGGCAGCGACTTCGAGACGAAGAAGGCGCCGAGCACCGACGAGATCAACAAGGGCGCGATCAAGGCGGCCAAGGAGGCGATGGCGGCGCTGAAGGGCAGCCAGACCGGCTGACCGCCCCCGCGCACGCCCCGGCGTACCCGCGACGCCCCTGCGCCCAGTTACGGCTCGGCGTGCATGCGACGCCGACGCGGCAGCATCAGCGCCAGGTACAGCACCAGGGAGGTGGCGAGGCCCACGGCCCAGCCGTAGTCGGCAAGACCGGCCAGCGCCGGGACGGGGCGGCCGTCGATCAGCGGATGGAAGTCGGCGCCGCCCACGGCCAGCACCCCACCGGCCACGAAGGCGGCCACGGCCCGCCAGTTCCAGCCGCCCGCGTACCAGTAGCGTCCGCCTGCCCGGTACAGGTCGGTGAGGTCGAGCCGGGCGCGGCGCAGGATCCAGTAGTCGGCGACGAGGATCCCGGCGACCGTGCCGAGCAGCCCGCCGACCAGTCCGAGCCAGGTGAAGATGTAGCCCTGCGGGTCGGCGTACAGCTTCCACGGGCAGATCAGCACGGCGAGCACACAGGTGATGAGCGCGCCGGTGCGGAAACTCACCCTGCGCGGCGCGACGTTGGAGAAGTCGAACGCCGGGGAGACGAGGTTCGCGGCGATGTTCACGGACAGGGTCGCCACCAGGACCGTGACGAGGGCGTACAGCAGGCCGACCGTGCTGTCCGTCTTCGCGGCGAGCTGCACCGGGTCCCAGACGGGCTTGCCGTACACGGCCTGGGAGCCGGAGGTGACCAGCACCGACAGGAACGCGAACAGGGTCATCGTGGTGGGCAGGCCGAGCGCCTGGCCCCAGGTCTGCGCCTTCTGGCTGCGGCCGTAGCGGGTGAAGTCGGGGATGTTGAGCGACAGCGTGGACCAGAAGCCGATCATGCCCATGAGCGAGGGCGCGAAGAGCTTCCAGAAGCCGGCGCCCCAGCCGAGCCGGGACGGCTGGTCGAAGAGCGGGCCGAGGCCGCCGGCCTTGTCGCTCATCCACCACAGCATCACGAACGCGCCGACCAGCACGAAGGGCGCCGCCCAGTTCTCGAAGCGGCGGATCGTCTCCATGCCGCGGTGGATGATCGCGACCTGGACCACCCAGAACAGCGCGAACGACAGCCACATGGTCCAGGCGTAGCCGCCGACGGTGGACGCCTGCGACCAGCCGGAGCCGATCAGCTTCCCGGCCAGGAAGAAGATCGCCTCACCGCCGATCCAGGTCTGGATGCCGAACCAGCCGCAGGCCACCAACGCCCGCACCACAGCGGGCAGGTTGGCGCCGCGCAGGCCGAACGAGGCCCGCGCGAACACCGGGAACGGGATGCCGTACTTCGGTCCGGCGTGCCCGGTGAGCAGCATGGGCACGAGCACGATCACATTGGCCAGGGCGATGGTGAACACCGCCTGCTTCCAGTCCATCCCGACGGCGATCAGCCCGGAGGCCAGCGTCCAGGAGGCGGTGTTGTGAGCCATGCCGACCCACAGCGCGCAGAAGTTGTACGTCGTCCAGGTGCGCCGCGCCGCCGGGACCGGCAGCAGATCGTCGTTGGCGTAACGGCCGCTGGGTCGCTCGGTGTCCGGCGCGAACTCCACGCGGCCGTCGGGCAGGGTGACTTGGCTGTTCGGGGATATCGCGGTGGGAGCGGTCTCGGTCATGGCAGCCCCATGAGGTGAGGTGGGTCGGGGTGTGTGCGGGCACCGGCCCCTCCCCCGGGTGGCGGGAAGGGGCGACCAAGGGCGTGAACCGGAGGGGGGTCAGGAGGTCAGGGCGGGAATGACGTGCTGCCCGTAGGCGTCGATGACGGCTTCCTGCGCGTCGTGCATGTCGTAGACGGCGAACTGGTCGACGCCCAGCGCGCGCAGCGCCTTCAGCTTCTCGATGTGCCGCTCGACGGGGCCGATCAGGCAGAACCTGTCGACGATCTCGTCCGGTACGAAGGCGGTGTCGGGGTTGCCGCTGCGTCCGTGGTGGGCGTAGTCGTAGCCCTGGCGGGCCTTGATGTAGTCGGTGAGTTCGTCGGGGACGGCCGCCGAGTGCTCGCCGTACTTGCCGACCAGGTCGGCGACGTGGTTGCCGACCATGCCGCCGAACCAGCGGCACTGCTCGCGGGCGTGGGCGAGGGACTCGGGCGAGTCGTCGGCGGTGACGTAGGCGGGGGCGGCGACGCAGACCGTCACCTCGGACGGGTCGCGTCCGGCGGCTGTGGCGGCGTCGCGGACGGCCTTGACCATGTACTCCGTCAGATACAGGTCGGCGAGCTGGAGGATGAAGCCGTCGGCCTCCTCGCCGGCCATCTTCAGCGCCTTGGGCCCGTAGGCGGCCATCCACACGGGCAGTTCGGCGCCCGGCTTGATCCAGGGGAACCGCACGACCGTGCCGCCGCCGAGGTCGGCCTCCCGGCCGCTGCCGAGGTCCCGGATGACCTTCATCGCCTCGCTGATCCGGGCGAGCGTGTTGGGTTTGCGGCCGGCGACGCGCATGGCGGAGTCGCCGCGGCCGATGCCGCACACCGTGCGGTTGCCGAACATGTCGTTGAGGGTGGCGAAGGTGGAGGCGGTGACCTCCCAGGTGCGGGTCCCCGGGTTCGTCACCATCGGGCCGACGATCAACCGCTCGGTCCGGGCCAGGATCTGACTGTAGATCACGAAGGGTTCCTGCCACAGCACGGCGGAATCGAAGGTCCAGCCGTGGCGGAAGCCGTTGTGTTCCGCCCGTTTCATCAGGTCGATGACCCGGGAGGCGGGCGGGTCTGTCTGCAGGACGAGTCCGAAGTCCATGGGGCGCCACTCCTCGTTCGACTAGTTCAGGTACTGACAGGTGGAGCGGGGAAGGTAGACGCCGTGACCGGCGTGCCCGGTGTACTCCCGCTGGTCGATGACGAGTTCGCCGCGCGACAGGACGGTCTCGACGCGTCCGGTGACCCGGGTGCCCTCGTACGCCGAGTAGTCGACGTTCATGTGGTGCGTCTCGGCGGAGATCACCTGCTCGGCGTGCGGGTCGTAGATCACGACGTCGGCGTCGGCGCCCGGGGCGATGGTGCCCTTCTTCGGGTACAGGCCGAACATCCGGGCCGGGGCGGCGCAGGCGATCTCGATCCAGCGGCGCCGCGAGATGTGCCCGTCGACGACGGCCTGGTGCAGCAGGTCCATACGGTTCTCCACGCCCGGCAGCCCGTTGGGGATCTTGGAGAAGTCGCCGAGGCCGAGTTCCTTCTGGCCCTTGAAGCAGAACGGGCAGTGGTCGGTGGAGACGACCTGGAGGTCGTTGGTGCGCAGGCCCTTCCACAGCTGCGCCTGGTGCTCCCTGGGCCGCAGCGGCGTGGAGCACACGTACTTGGAGCCCTCGAAGCCGGGCTCGGCGAGGTTGTCGGTGGACAGGAAGAGGTACTGCGGACAGGTCTCCCCGAAGACCGGCAGCCCCTCGTCGCGGGCCCGGGCCAGCTCGGCCACCGCTTCCGTCGCCGAGACGTGCACGACGTACAGGGGCGCCCCGGCCACCTGCGCGAGCCGGATCGCGCGATGCGTGGCCTCGGCCTCCAGCAGCGCCTTGCGGACCTCGCCGTGGTAGCGCGGGTCGGTCTCACCGCGGGCCAGGGCCTGCTGCACGAGCACGTCGATGGCGATGCCGTTCTCGGCGTGCATCATGATCAGCCCGCCGTTGTCGGCGGAGCGCTGCATGGCGCGCAGGATCTGGCCGTCGTCGCTGTAGAAGACGCCCGGGTAGGCCATGAACTGCTTGAAGGAGGTCACGCCCTCCTCCACCAGCAGGTCCATCTCCTTGAGCGTCTCGTCGTTGACGTCCGAGACGATCATGTGGAAGCCGTAGTCGATCGCGCAGTTGCCCTCCGCCTTGGCGTGCCAGGCGTCCAGGCCCTCGCGCAGCGTCGACCCGACGCTCTGCACCGCGAAGTCGACGATCGTCGTCGTCCCGCCCCAGGCGGCGGCCCGGGTGCCGGTCTCGAAGGTGTCGGAGGCGGAGGTGCCGCCGAAGGGCAGTTCCATGTGGGTGTGGGCGTCGACGCCGCCCGGGAGGACGTACTTCCCGGTGGCGTCGATCGTCCGCTCGGCCGTCCACGCGCCGGCGGCCGGGGTGCCGGAGGCGGCGAGGGCGGCGATGCGGCCGTCCTCGATCAGGACGTCGGCGTGGATCTCGTCGGACGCGGTGACGACGAGGCCACCGCGGATCACTGTGCGGTTGCTCATGTCTGGGTCGCTCCTCCCGGTGGGGACGTGCCGGTTGTCGGTGGCTGGTCGCGCAGTTCCCCGCGCCCCTTGGGACGTTGCTCTGTGCGGCGTTCTACGGTGCCGTCAGCGGTTCGTACGCCCCCGGTGCCCGGTCCCGGTAGAACTGCCAGCGGTCGCGCACCTCTCGGAGCTTGGCCAGGTCCAGGTCGCGCACGACCAGTTCGCTCTCCTTGTCGCTCGCGACCTCTCCCACGAACTGCGCCTCCGGGTCGACGAAGTAGCTCGTGCCGTAGAAGTCGTTGTCGCCCAGGTCCTCGACACCGACCCGGTTGATCGCGCCGACGAAGTACTCGTTGGCCACGGCCGCGGCCGGCTGCTCCAGCTGCCACAGATAGCGGGACAGGCCGCGTGAGGTGGCCGACGGGTTGAAGACGATCTCGGCGCCCGCGAGGCCGAGGGCCCGCCAGCCCTCCGGGAAGTGCCGGTCGTAGCAGATGTAGACGCCGATGCGGCCGGCGGCGGTGTCGAAGACCGGCCAGCCGCCGTTGCCGGGACGGAAGTAGAACTTCTCCCAGAACCCCTTGACCTGCGGGATGTGCGTCTTGCGGTACTTGCCGAGATAGGAGCCGTCGGCGTCGATCACGGCGGCGGTGTTGTACAGGACGCCCGGCTGCTCCTCCTCGTACATCGGCAGGACCAGGACGATGCCGGCCTCCCGCGCGAGCGCCCGGAAGCGCTGCACGATCGGGCCGTCGGGGATCTGCTCGGCGTACGCGTAGAAGGCGGGGTCCTGGACCTGGCAGAAGTACGGCCCGTAGAACAGCTCCTGGAAGCACAGCACCTGGGCCCCCTGCGCGGCGGCGTCGCGCACGGCCTGCTCGTGGACCTGGATCATGGACTCCTTGTCGCCCGTCCACGCGGTCTGGAAGAGGGCGGCGCGGATCACTCGGCTCATCACGTTCCTCCGCTCGGTCGGTGTGCGGCGAGCGTAGAAAGTCCGCGGGCGCGCGGTGAGGTGCACCGTGTCACGTCCGCGGTGGTGCGGCGTGTCACCGTGTCACCCTTCGCCTGGCCCATGTTTCACCGCCGTTTTCCCAGGTCGTTTCTCTGCGTCAGAGGTGTCAGGGTTGTTGCGCGTCATGCGCGAGGAGGGCTATGTGCACCGAGGCGGCCTGCTCGAAGTCGTCCAGGTCCACGCCGAGGCGGGTCTGTATCGCCTCCAGGCGGCGGTACAGGGCGGGCCGGGAGACGTGGTGGAGCTGGGCGGTGCGGGACTTGTTGCGGCCGGTGGCGAGGTAGGTGCGCAGAACGGCGAGCAGGTCGTCGTCGGCGGCGCGCAGCAGCCCGTCCAGTTCCCGCTCCGCGAAGGACTGCACATGCGGGTCGTCCCGCAGCAGCCGGATCAGGCCGCGCAGATGGACGTCGCCGAGGCGGACCACGGGCGGCGGAGCGAGGACGGCCCCGGAGTCGGCGACGGCGTCGGCGACGTGCCGTGCCTCGCGCAGTCCGGCCGGCACGTCGTCCCAGCAGGCGCGCGGGTCGGCGGCGGCGACCACGGCAGGTGACCGTACGTCCGCCCCGTCCGCGGTGTGGGTGGCGCGCAGCCGGGCCGCGAAGTGCGCGGTGAGGGCCCCGGCGTCCTGGTCGCGGGCGAGGCTGAGCAGGACGGCGGTGGTGTCGCCGGTGAGTTCGGCGACGAGGCCGGGCAGCCCCAGCAGGCGCAGCAGCCGGTCGAGTTGTGCGGGGGCGCGGTCGCGGACGACGAGCGGGACGAAGGTGCGCCGGTTGACCGGCAGCCCCGCGGCGCGCGCCCGCGGCAGCAGTTGGCGGGCCGGTACGACGCCGGAGACCAGGTCGGTGAGCAGGCTCTGCGCGGACTGCTCCTCCCAGGTGCGGGCGGCCGGTCCGGCGAGCATGCGGTGCAGGACGAGGGCCTCGGCGGCCCGCTCGGCGAGGAGGCGGCCGACGGCCGGGTCTCCCCGGTGGCCGCACAGCACGAGGCGGCCCCAGCGTTCGCCGCGGCCGCCGAGTTCGGCGCGGATCCAGCCGTCGGCGTCGCCCGCGCCGGCCTGGCGTGCGATGCGGTCCCAGTCGCGCAGGACGTCGTCCACCGCGGGCCGCTCCCCCGCCGTGGCCAGCACCCGGTGGGCGAGGTTGGTGACGACGACGGGGCAGCCGCTGTGCCGGGCGATCTCGTCGAGGAGGTGTTGCAGCGGGGCGCCGGAGGTGATCAGCGCGGTCAGCGCGGTGCGCACGGACTCCGACAGGCTGACCGCGGCGAACTCGCGCCGCACCAGCCGTGCCTGCACCTCCTCGGTGAGCTGCGCGAAGGGGAACGGCCGGTGCAGCACGACCAGGGGCAGCCCGCACCGTTCGGCCGCCCGGCGCATGACCTCCGGCGCGGCCGGGAACGCCCGCCCGAGGCCCAGGACGACCGCGGCGGCCTCGGCGCGGTGCAGGGAGCGGATGTAGTCGGCCTGCTTGTCCTCGTCGCCGGCGAGCAGCACTCCGGTGGTGAGCACCAGTTCGCCGCCGCTGAGCATCACACCGACGTCGGGCGCCTCGGCGACGTGCACCCAGCGCACGGGACGGTCCAGCCGGCCGGCGCCGGCCACCACCTCGGGCTCCCCGGCGAGCACCCGCTCCAGGGTGAGGATCTGCCGTACCGACAGGGCCGGTTCCACGGGTTCCCAGGTGAGGGTCATGGCGTCTTCCCCGATCGGCGCACTGCTACGGGATGCTTCTCAGGGCGTCCTCGAGGATCGCGGCGCCCTCCTCGGCCTCCGCGACGGTCAGGGACAGCGGCGGGGCGATGCGCAGCGCGGAGGTGTTGTGCCCGCCGCCCTTGCCGATGAGCAGTCCCTGTGTGCGGCAGGCCTCCAGGACGCCCGCGGCGGCCTGCGGGTCGGCCTCGTCGGTGCCGGGTTTCGCCAGCTCGACGCCGATCATCAGCCCGCGTCCGCGCACCTCCCGTACGGCCGGGACGTGCGCGGCGATCGCCCGCAGCCGCTCGAGGAGCAGACCGCCGACGCGCCGGGCGTTGCCCTGCAGGTCGTGCTCCAGCAGGTAACCGAGGTTGGCGAGGCCCGCGGCCATGGTGATCTGGGTGCCGCCGAAGGTGGAGATGCTGTTGGCGTCCAGGCAGTTCATGATCTCGGCGCGGGCGATCACACCGCCGATGGACATGCCGTTGCCGATGCCCTTGGCGAAGGTGACGATGTCGGGCGGGCCGCTGCGGGCGTGGGCCTGCCAGCCCCAGAAGTGGTCGCCGGTGCGGCCCCAGCCGGTCTGCACCTCGTCGGCGATCCACAGCACGCCCCGCTCGGCGAGCACCTCGCGGAAGGCGGCGTACAGGCCGTCCGGCGGGGACGTGAAGCCGCCGACGCCCTGGATCGGCTCGGCGATCAGCGCGGCGGGCGGACGGGTGTGGCCGAGGAGGTCCTTCAGGTCGTCCACGCAGGCCGCGATGAAGTCGTCGTCGCCGAGGGAGGCGTACGGGCCTCGGGTGCGCACCCCGCCGTGCACGTACAGCGTCTGCAGCGGGGACAGCGCGGTCGGCGACCAGCTGCGGTTGCCGGTGATGCCGACGGCGCTGAAGGAGCGGCCGTGGTAGCTGTTGCGCATCGCCAGGACGGTGTTGCTGCGCCGGTGGGCCGTGGCGAGCAGCAGGGCGGTGTCGTTGGCCTCGGTGCCGGAGGTGGTGAAGAAGACGCGGGCGTCGGGGATGCCGCTGAGCTGGGCGATGCGCTCGGCCAGCTCGACCATCGGGCGGTTGAGGTAGAGGGTCGAGGAGTGGACGATCCGCCCGGCCTGCTCGCTGACTGCCTTGGTGACCTCCGGCAGGGCGTGGGCGGTCATCGTCGTCAGGATGCCGCCGAAGAAGTCCAGGTAGCGGCGGCCGTCGGAGTCCCAGACGTGGCGGCCCTCGCCGTGCGTGATCTCGATCGGGTCGTCGTAGTACAGCGCGAGCCAGTCCGGCATCACGCGGCGGTGGCGTGCGTACAGGTCGCTCACGGCTCCACCAGTCCTTCGTAGGCGTCGGGGCGGCGGTCGCGGTAGAAGGCCCACTGCTGCCGCACCTGGTCGATCAGGTCGAAGTCGAGGTCGCGGACGACGAGTTCCTCCTTGGAGTCGGAGGCGGCCCCGCCGACGAACTGTCCTCGCGGGTCCACGAAGTAGCTGGTGCCGTAGAAGTCGTTGTCGCCGTAGGGCTCCTGGCCGACGCGGTTGATCGCGGCGACGAAGTACTCGTTGGCGACCGCTGCGGCGGGCTGCTCCAGGTGCCACAGGTAGGACGACAGCCCGCGGTGGGTGGCCGACGGGTTGTAGACCAGTTGGGCGCCGTTGAGGCCGAGTTGCCGCCAGCCCTCCGGGAAGTGCCGGTCGTAGCAGATGTAGACGCCGACCTTGCCGACGGCCGTGTCGAAGACGGGCCAGCCGAGGTTGCCGGGCTTGAAGTAGTACTTCTCCCAGAAGCCCCGCACCTGCGGGATGTGGTGCTTCCTGTACTTCCCCAGATAGCTGCCGTCGGCGTCGATCACCGCGGCGGTGTTGTAGTAGAAGCCGGACTGCTCGACCTCGAAGACGGGCACGACGATCACCATGCCGGTCTCGCGGGCGAGCTCCTGCATACGGCGCACGGTCGGGCCGTCGGGCACGGGCTCCGCCCAGCGGTAGTGCTCGGGCTCCTGGACCTGGCAGAAGTACGGGGCGTTGAACACCTCCTGGAAGCCGATCACCTTGGCTCCCTGGCGGGCCGCCTCGCGGGCGTGCTCCTCGTGCTTCGCCACCATGGACTCGGTGTCGCCGGTCCAGGTGGCCTGGACCAGGGCGGCACGGACGACGTTCGCCATGAGCTGCTCCTTCGACGCGACGTCAGAGCCTCTACGCCCGTAGAAGCAGGCCGTAGAGGGACGAACGTAAGCCTCTCGGACGGGCTTGCCAAGACCATCGTCGCCAACCCGCTGAGTCGGGCGCGATTGACACTCCTGTGGGTGATGCCCGGGGCTGGTGGGGCTGATGTGGCGACCTTTCCGGCGCTCGGGTGCGGGTCAGTGGGCGAGTCCGGCGACCCGCAGGGCGTGCAGGAGGTCCCAGTGGCGTTCGTCGGAGACGCCGCGGGCGGCCTCCAGCAGCAGCGGCACGAGCAGCCGGGGGTCGGGGGCGGCGCTGCGGGCGGCCTCCTCGGGGGCGCGGACACGGACGTGGGCGCCGAGCAGCGCGCGCACCTCCCGGTGGCGGCCCGCCGTGTGCAGCGCGCGGACGGCGGCCCCGATCTCCTCGGCGGGCCGTACGACGCCCTGCCGCAGCATGTGCTCGCCGTCGGCGTCCCGGCCGGCGGCGACGAGCGCGTCCGCGGCGGCGACGAGCCGCTCGGCGGGCAGCGACGCGGCCTCCCACAGCAGCGTCGTCCAGTCCGCGCCGAGCCCCGCCCGGTGCAGCTCGGCGGCGAGCAGGGGGAAGCGGACGGCGGGCCAGTGGGCAAGCTCGACGAGCAGCACGTGGGCGTCCCCGGTACGGCCGCCGGCGCGCAGCCGGGCCAGCCGGTCCACGGCGAGGAGGACCGCCCGGCGGTCGGCCGCGTCCACCACCGGCTCGGTCGGGGGCGCCGCGTCGACGCCCTCCCCGGCCCCGGCGAACCGGGCCCCCCGCGGGGCACGGCCCACTTCACCGGTACCGAGCACCGGCTCCGCGAGGACGGAACCCTCCCCCTCCTCGACAGCCCCGGCGAACCGCGCACCCCCACGACGGCGCTTACGCGCCTTGGCACCGGGGGGTGCGGGGCTGCGGCTGTCGGGAGCCTGGGTGGGGGTGGGGGTGGGGGCGGTGGAGGGTGCGACGGGGGCGGTGGGGGGTGGTAGGGGCTTGGCAGGGGGTGACATGGGGTTGGTGGGGGGTGCCAGGCGGTCGGGAGGGGGTGACACGGGCCCGGCAGGGGGTGGCACGGGGCCCGGCCGCGCGGAGGCGACGACCTGCGAGTCGGGATGGGAGGGCGGGGCGGTGGAGTGAGCGTCGGCCTCGGCAAGCGGGGCAGCGGGCTGGGAGCGGGCATCGGCGAGCGGGGCACCGGGCTGCCGACGAGGCTCGGCGAGCGGGGCACCCGGCTGCCGGCGGGCCTGGGTGAGCGGGGCACCCGGCTGCCGGCGGGCCTGGGTGAGCGCGGCACCGGGCCGTGCGTGAGCCTCAGCAACCGGCGCACCGGACTGCGAGCGGGCGTAGGGGTGCGGGACCTCGGGCTGTCGGCGGGGCACGGCGACCGGGACGCCGGGCTGCCGGGGAGCCTCAGCAACGGGTGCACGGGGCTGCGGGCGGGCGTCGAGGTGCGGCACATCCGCCTGCCCGCGACCCTCGGCGAGCGGAACACCAGGCTCCCAACGAGCCTCAGCAACCGGCGCACCGGACTGCGAGCCGGCGTCGAGGTGCGGCACATCCGCCTGCCCGCGACCCCCGGCGAGCGAAACACCAGGCTCCCAACGAACCTCAGCAACCGGCGCACCGGACTGCAGGCGGGCGTCGAGGTGCGGCACATCCGCCTGCCCGCGACCCTCGGCGAGCGGAACACCAGGCTCCCAACGAACCTCAGCAACCGGCGCACCGAACTGCGGGCGGGCGTCGGGGTGCGGCACATCCGGCTGCCCGCGACCCTCGGTGAGCGGAACACCAGGCTCCCAACGAACCTCAGCAACCGGCGCACCGAACTGCGAGCCGGCGTCGAGGTGCGGCACATCCAGCTGCCCGCAACCCTCGGCGAGCGAAACACCAGACTCCCAACGAACCTCAGCAACCGGCGCACCGGACTGCGAGGGTTTCTCAGCAACCGGCGCACCGGACTGCGAGCCGGCATCCGGGTGCCGCGAACCGGACTGCCGGTGACCCTCGACAAGCCGGCGACCCTCGACAAGCGGCCCACCCGCTCGCCGGTCGGCCTCGGCGAGTCCGTGTGGGGTGGGGCCGGTGCCGGCAGGCTGGGGCGCCGAGCCCCCGGCCCCGGCGCCGCCGCCGGCGCCCAGCCGCGCGGGCGGGGCGGCCGGGTCGGCGGCCGAGTCGCGGGCGGCTTGGCCGAGCGTGGCCTGGGCGTCACCCCGTCCGCGGGCGCCGCCCCGGCTCCCCGGCGCCTCCTCCGCCCGCGACACGGACAGCCCCCGTTCCAGCCGGGCCGTCCGCGCGCGCAGTTCCGCGCAGCGGGCGCTCGCGCGGTCGTGGTCGTCCTCGGACCAGGCGAGGGCGAGACGCAGGGCGTCGGCGTCCTCGCGGGTCGCGGCGGAGGCGAGCGTCCGGGTCAGCCCCGCGCAGCGTTCCGCGGCGTAGCGCTGTTCGCGGAGCATCACGTCGAGGCGGTCCGCGAGCGCCTCCCGGCCGCCGGGGCGGGCGTCGTACGCGGTGACCGCGGCGGCGTGCAGAGCGCGGGCCCGCGTCGTCTCCCGGGCGGCGGCGTGCGGGCCGTACCGGCCGGCGAGGTCCTGCAGCAGCGCCGCGACCACGTCCCACGGCGGCATCTCGCGGCCCTCGCGGCAGGCGCGCATGCCGTCCGGGTCGCGGTGCCAGAAGACGCCGCACCAGCCGTCGTCCGTGTCGAGACGCCCCAGCAGGGCGTCGAGGTACTCCACGAACTCCCGTACCGCGACCGGAAGTTGCTCCGCCGCCATCGCCCGACTCCCGCCCGAGGGGAACACTCCGGCCCCGTAGCCAACACCAGTCGTGTTACGGCACGGCTACGCGGAGTTTTCGCCCGGGGTGCGGGGAGCTCAGTCCCGCGCTCACGGCGCGGTGACCCCTCAGGCCGCGGCGAGGTCCAGACCCGCCCGCGCACACCGGGCGGCCAGTTCGTCCAGGGAGAGCCCGAGCGCGCCGGCCAGCGCGGCCACGGTGAAGAAGGCCGGCGTCGGGGCCCGCCCGGTCTCGATCTTGCGCAGCGTCTCCGCGGAGATCCCGGCGTCCGCCGCGACCCGCGTCATGCTGCGCTCGCCGCGGGCCTCGCGCAGCAGCGCGCCGAGCCGTTCGCCGCGTGCATGCTCTTCCGGAGTGAGGGGGGTACGTACCATGGCACCCATTCTAATACCGGTATAGTAATTGGCATGGTGGAACTGAAGACGGACACGTCTATCGACGCGATGTACGAGGCGGGCCAGGTCGTCGCCCGCGCCCTCACAGCCGTACGGGAGGCCGCCGGCGTCGGCGTCTCCCTGCTGGAACTGAACGAGGTCGCCCACGACGTACTGCGCGAGGCGGGCGCGACCTCCCCCTTCCTCGGCTACCGGCCCTCCTTCGCCCCGACCGCGTTCCCGGCCGTGCTCTGCGCCTCCGTGAACGACGCGATCGTGCACGGCATCCCCACGACGTACCGCCTGCGCGACGGCGACCTGCTCTCCGCCGACTTCGGCGCCGAGCTGAACGGCTGGGTCGGCGACTCCGCGATCAGCTTCACGGTGGGCCGCCCGCGCCCGGCGGACCTGAAGCTGATCGAGACCGCCGAGCGCGCCCTCGACGCCGGCATCGCCGCGGCCGTCGTCGGCAACCGCATCGGCGACATCGCCCACGCCATCGGCACGGTGTGCCGCGCGGCCGGCTACGGCATCCCGGACGGCTTCGGCGGACACGGCATCGGCCGCCGTATGCACGAGGACCCGGGCGTCCCCAACGAGGGCCGGCCCCGCCGCGGCCTGCCCCTGCGGCACGGCATGGTCCTCGCGATCGAGCCGATGCTGATCGCCGGCGGCACGGACGGCTACCACGCGGCCCCCGACGGCTGGACCCTGCGCACCAACGACGGCACCCGGGCCGCCCACGCGGAACACACGGTGGCCATCACAGAGAACGGACCCCGCATCCTGACCCAGCGGTAAGGCGACCAGCCGAAGGGCCGCGGGGAACTGCGCGACCGACCGACCACGAACCGCCCGCACCCGCCCGACCAGCCACACCACCCGAGTCGGAAGGCGCACCCCCACAGAACATGCCATCGTGGGCATGACCGACCCCACCCCCGGTTACCCGCCTCCGGTACGTCTCAGCGAAGGAACGGAGCGCCATGACCAGCGGCTACCTCGGCCCGGAGGGCGACCCCTTCGGAGAATTCCTCGCCCGCTTCTTCGGCGGCCCCCGCCCGGGGCCCCGCCAGATCGACATCGGCCGTCTGCTCAGTCAGCCCGCCAGGGAACTGGTGCGCGGCGCCGCGCAGTACGCCGCCGAGCACGGCAGCCGGGATCTGGACACCGAGCATCTGCTGCGGGCCGCGCTGTCCAGCGAGCCCACCCGCAGTCTGCTCAGCCGGGCGGGCGCGGACCCGGACTCGCTGGCCTCGGAGATCGACGAACGGTCGGGCCCGGTCCAGCACCCGCCCGGCGAGGCGCCCGCGCCGACCTCGCTCTCGCTCACCCCGGCGGTCAAGCGGGCCCTGCTGGACGCGCACGAGATGGCGCGCGCCGGCGGCGCCGGCTACATCGGTCCCGAGCATGTGCTCAGCGCGCTCGCCGCCAACCCCGACTCCGCCGCCGGGCACATCCTGAACGCGGCCCGGTTCGCCCCCTCGGGCCCGCCGTCGGCGCCGGAGGCCCCGCAGATGCCCCGGTCGGAGCGGGCGCGGCCGACGGGCACGCCGACCCTCGACAAGTACGGCCGCGACCTCACCGACCTGGCGCGTCAGGGCCGTATCGACCCGGTGATCGGGCGCGACACGGAGATCGAGCAGACGATCGAGGTGCTGTCCCGGCGCGGCAAGAACAACCCCGTGCTGATCGGTGACGCGGGCGTCGGCAAGACCGCCATCGTGGAGGGGCTCGCGGAGCGCATCGCCGACGGGGACGTGCCGGACATCCTGACCGGGCGCCGGGTGGTCGCGCTGGACCTGACCGGGGTGGTCGCGGGCACTCGTTACCGCGGTGATTTCGAGGAGCGGCTGAACACCATCGTCGAGGAGATCCGCACCCACTCCGACCAGCTGATCGTCTTCATCGACGAGCTGCACACCGTCGTCGGCGCCGGGGGCGGCGGCGAGGGCGGCTCCATGGACGCGGGCAACATCCTCAAGCCCGCCCTGGCCCGCGGTGAGCTGCACATCGTCGGCGCGACCACGCTGGAGGAGTACCGGCGCATCGAGAAGGACGCGGCGCTCGCCCGCCGCTTCCAGCCGATCCTGGTGCCGGAGCCGTCGGTGCCGGACACCATCGAGATCCTGCGCGGGCTGCGCGACCGCTACGAGGCCCACCATCAGGTCCGCTACACCGACGAGGCGCTGGTGGCGGCCGTGGAGCTGTCCGACCGCTATCTGACCGACCGGCGGCTGCCGGACAAGGCGATCGACCTGATCGACCAGGCCGGCGCCCGCGTGCGGCTCCAGGCGCGCACCAAGGGCACGGACGTGCGGGCCATGGAGCGCGAGGTGGAGCAGCTCAGCCGGGACAAGGACCAGGCGGTCGCCGACGAGCAGTACGAGACGGCCACGCAGCTGCGCGACCGGATCACCGAGCTGAAGCAGCACATCGCCGAGCACGGTGGCGACGGGGAAGCCGACGAGGGGCAGAACCTTCAGGTCACGGCCGAGGCGATCGCCGAGGTGGTGTCCCGGCAGACCGGCATCCCGGTCAGCAGCCTCACCCAGGAGGAGAAGGAGCGCCTGCTGGGCCTGGAGCGGCATCTGCACCAGCGGGTCGTCGGGCAGGAGGAGGCCGTCGCCGTCGTCTCGGAGGCGGTGCTGCGCAACCGCGCCGGGCTGTCCGCCCCGGGCCGGCCGATCGGCTCCTTCCTCTTCCTCGGCCCGACCGGCGTCGGCAAGACGGAGCTGGCGCGGGCGCTGGCGGAGGCGCTGTTCGGCAGCGAGGACCGCATGGTCCGCCTCGACATGAGCGAGTACCAGGAGCGGCACACCGTCTCCCGGCTGGTCGGCGCCCCGCCCGGGTACGTCGGTCACGAGGAGGCCGGGCAGCTCACCGAGGTGGTGCGCCGGCACCCGTACTCGCTGCTGCTGCTCGACGAGGTGGAGAAGGCGCACCCGGACGTCTTCAACATCCTGCTGCAGGTGCTGGACGACGGCAGGCTGACCGACTCGCAGGGCCGCACGGTGGACTTCACCAACACTGTGATCGTGATGACCAGCAACCTCGGTTCGGAGGCCATCACGCGGCGCGGCGCCGGCATCGGCTTCGGGGCGACCGGGAGCGAGGCCGACGAGGCGGCGCGGCGCGAGCAGATCCTGCGGCCGCTGCGGGAGCACTTCCGGCCGGAGTTCCTCAACCGCATCGACGAGATCGTCGTCTTCCGCCAGCTCACCGGCGACGAACTGCGCCGCATCACCCAGCTGCTGCTGACGCAGACCCGCCGGCTGGTGCGGGCGCAGGGCGTTTCGGTGGACTTCACCGACGCGGCCGTGGACTGGCTCGCCGAGCGCGGCTACCAGCCGGAGTACGGCGCCCGGCCGTTGCGCCGCACCATCCAGCGCGAGGTGGACAACCAGCTCTCCCGGCTGCTGCTGAACGGCACGATCAGCGAGGGCGGCCGGGTGACCGTCGACGTCGAGGACGGGCGGCTGGCGTTCCGCCCGCAGGCGCAACCCGCCCCCGAACTGTGACGGCCCGCGAGGACACCGGGCGAGCGGCCGCCTGCCCGTGACACCGGACGGGTAGCCGCCTGCCCGTGACACCGGACGCGTGGCCGCCCCGGCCCTGGCACCGGGCCGGGGTGGCCGCCGGCCCTGACACCGGGCCGGGGCGGCCGTCGGCTAGGACGCGGGGCGGACCACCATCGCCGAGCCGCCGCCGCGCCGTACCTTCTCCGCGGCGGCGAGCCAGCGGCCGTCCGGCAGGCGCTGCACACCGGTCGCGGCGCCGATCTCCGGGTTCAGTTTGAAGGAGTGTCCGAGCTTCTCCAGCTGCGCCCTCAGATCGCTGTTCCACAGGGCCGGTTCCAGCTCGGTCTGCGCGGCGTTGCGCTGGCTTGCGCGGGGCGCGGCGATCGCGTCGACCAGCGGCAGCCCGCGGTCGAGGAACCCGGTCAGGGTCTGCAGCACGGTGGTGATGATGGTCGCGCCGCCGGGCGAACCGAGCGCCACCACGGGCTTGTTCTGCCCGTCCAGCACGATCGTCGGCGAGATCGACGAGCGCGGCCGCTTGCCCGGACCGGGCAGGTTCGGGTCGTGCACCGCCGGGTTGGCCGGGGTGAAGGAGAAGTCGGTCAGCTCGTTGTTGAGCAGGAAGCCGCGGCCGGGCACGGTGATGCCGCTGCCGCCGGTCTGCTCGATGGTGAGCGTGTAGGCGACGACGTTGCCCCACTTGTCGGCGACCGTGAGGTGGGTGGTGTTCTCGCCCTCGTACGTGGTCGGCGCCGCGGTGCCGTGGGCGCCGCAGTCGGCGGGGTGGCGCGGGTCGCCGGGCGGCACGGGGCTGGTGAGCACCGCGTCGTCCTTGATCAGGCAGGCCCGGGAGTCGGCGTACCGCTGCGAGAGCAGCTCCTTCGTCGGTACGTCCTCGAAGGCGGGGTCGCCGACCCAGCGCCCGCGGTCGGCGAACGCGATCCGGCTCGCCTCGATGTAGCGGTGCAGGTACTGCGCCTCGGTGGCCTTCGACAGGTCGGTGTTCTCCAGGATGTTGAGCGCCTCGCCGACGGTGGTGCCGCCGGAGGAGGAGGGCGCGATGGAGTACACGCCGAGTCCGCGGTACGACGTCTTCGTGGGCGCCTGGTACTTGGCGCGGTAGGCGGCCAGGTCCCGCGCGGACAGCGCGCCGGGGCGGGCGTTCCAGCCGGAGGCCGGGTCGACGGGCGGGTGGTTGACGGTGTCGACGATGTCCCGGCCGAGGTCGCCGTGGTAGATCGCGCCGACGCCCTTGCGGGCCAGTTCGGCGTAGGTGGCGGCGAGGTCGGGGTTCTTGAACGTCGAGCCGACGACGGGCAGTTGTCCCCCGGGGAGGAACAGCTTCGCGGTGTCCGGGAAGTAGCGGAACCGGGTCTCGTTGGCGGCCGTCTGCGAGCGGAAGGTGTCGTCGACGGTGAACCCGTCGCGGGCGAGCCGTTCGGCGGGCTTCAGCACGCTCGCCAGCCGCTTGCTCCCCCAGGCGTCCAGCGCCGCCTGCCAGGTGGCGGGGGTGCCCGGGGTGCCGACGCTCAGTCCGCTGCTGACGGCGTCGGAGAAGGCGAGCGGCTTGCCGTTCTCCGTGAACAGGTTCTGATCGGCGCTCAGCGGCGCGGTCTCGCGGCCGTCGATGGTGTGCACGGTGCGCGACCTGGCGTTGTAGTAGACGAAGTAGCCGCCCCCGCCGACGCCGGCGGAGTAGGGCTCGGTGACGCCGAGTGCGGCGGCGGTGGCGACGGCCGCGTCGACCGCGTTGCCGCCCTTCTTCAGCACTTCGATGCCGGCGGCGGAGGCGTCCGCGTCGACGCTGGCGACGGCGCCGCCGTAGCCGACGGCGAGGGGCACCTTCTGGACGGGATCCCGGTGCGCGGTGGGCGGAGCCGCCGCTCCCACCGACACCACGGCGGCCGAGACCGCCAGGACGGACAGTTTCCGGGCAACGGGACGACGCATCCGCACCTCCGGTTGAGGGACCGTTCGCGCAGCCTATTCCACCATCATGGTCACGTCAGTCACGTAGCATGCGCGCCCATGAACGACGACCTGCGCAACATCGTCCTCGGGGTGATGGCGACCGGTGTCAGCGCCGCGCTGGGATGGCTGGCCCGCACTTGGCTGTGGAACCGGAAACTGCGGCGCAAGCAGGCGTTCTTCGGGCTGCCGGACGGCTCCGAGGCGCTGCTGGTGGTCAACCGCAACGCCGCCGGGCCCGAACTGGCGGTGATGCGCCACGACGTGTTCGCCCTGCTCGAACTCGCCGCGCTGGTCAAGGACTGTCACGCCCACGCCCAGGTGCTGGCGCATGACACGGCCCGTCAGGGCTTCGGTGAGCGCACCGAGTTCTGCGTGGGCGGGCCCGTCTCCAACCGCCGTACCGCGGCGCACCTGGTGTCTTTGCTGCCGGGGGTGCGGGTGAACGTGGACGCCGAACCCGGCCCGGACCGCGGCGCCTTCCAGATCGGCTCCGAACGGTACCGGGTGGAGGTCGGCCGCTCGGAATTCGTGCTGCTGGCCCGGCTCACCGTGGACGACAGCCACGGCGAGAAGCCGGTGTTCCTCTTCTGCGGCCAGACCGCTCTCACCAACCAGGCCGCCACCCGCTACCTCGCCCGCAACCACGAGCGGCTCGCCCGCAAGCACGGCAGGAACTCCTTCGTGCTGCTGCTGAAGGTCGTCAACTCGCAGGCGTACGGCCCTGACGTGGTGGAACTGATCGCGGACGTCACCCGGCCCGCGCTGGCCCCGCTGCCTGAGGCATCCAGGAACTCCCACCGGGCCCAGGCCTGACGCCGTATCTCCCGAGGGTGAGGGACGCGCCCTCTGGGACGAGCACAACCCGACCGGCGCGCGGCTGACCTTCTCCGCGCGGCGGGCGGCCCCTGGCGTGGGTCGCTTCCGCCGCGTGCAGTGATCTGCGGCCGCGGCCGGGCGGGTATGGCCCTGTGTTACTGCTGCCCCCTACGGACGAGGGGCCGTGGGGGGACCCACCCCCGGCAGCAGCGTTCGTGGTGCGGCCGCACCGGCGGGTACGGCCTCGGTCGTCACCACAGGGATGAACGGCACATCGTAGTTGAGAACCGCCGTGCGGGCACAAGCGGTACGGACCATGCGGAGCGCTCCTCGTTCGATTTCGCGCATGCGTCGGCGCCCGAGGGCGTGAACTCCCTCAGTGCTTGAGGATCTTGGAGAGGAAATCCTTGGCGCGGTCGCTGCGCGGGCTGGTGAAGAACTCGTCGGGGCTGCGGTCCTCGACGATCCGGCCGTCCGCCATGAACACCACGCGGTTGGCGGCGGAGCGGGCGAAGCCCATCTCGTGGGTGACGACGACCATGGTCATGCCGTCGCGGGCGAGTTGCCGCATCACCTCCAGCACCTCGTTGATCATCTCCGGGTCGAGGGCGGAGGTCGGTTCGTCGAACAGCATCACCTTGGGGTCCATGGCGAGGGCCCGGGCGATGGCGACGCGCTGCTGCTGGCCGCCGGAGAGCTGCGCGGGGTACTTGTCGGCCTGTTCGGACACCCCGACCCGGTCGAGCAGTTCGCGCGCGCGCCGGTCGGCCTCGTCCTTCTTGCGGCCGCGTACCTTGACCTGACCGAGCGAGACGTTCTGCAGCACGGTCTTGTGGGCGAAGAGGTTGAACGACTGGAAGACCATGCCGACCTCGGCACGCAGCCGGGCGAGAGCCTTTCCCTCCTCGGGCAGCGGCTGCCCGTCCAGCAGGATGGTGCCCGAGTGGATGGGCTCCAGCCGGTTCACGGCCCGGCACAGCGTGGACTTGCCCGATCCGGACGGGCCGATGACCACGACCACCTCTCCCCTGCCGACTGCGAGGTCGATGTCTTGCAGGACGTGCAGCTCCCCGAAGTACTTGTTGACGTTCCGCAGCTCGATCAAAGGATCGACGGCCATGCGCAGCCCTACTCACTCTCAGCTGTGTCGTGGTTGCCGCAACCTATCCAGCGGCTCCGCCCCCTGGGACACGACACGCACTTTCCGGGCATAAGCCGTATTTAAGCCGGAGGTTGGGCCATGACCTCACCCTCAGGTCCTTCCGGGTCAGTCCTCGGCGACCTCCGCGTACAGCTGCGACAGCTCGGGGACCCCGCTCTCGGCCCACTCCCGGCCAGCGGCCACCACCTCGATCTCGCGCCCCGAGGCGAGGCGCACCACGGGCGGCCCGCCGGGGCGGATCTCCCACACCGCGCCGGGCACCGTGCGCACGACCACCGTGCCGAGGTACAGCCCCGCGTCGTTGCCGAGCCAGGGCAGCGTCTCCGCGTCGTCCCGCCAGCGCGGCACGAGCTGGTCCAGCGCCTCCAGCGAGGCCGCCGTGTCGTCGAGCCGTACGCCCGCCTCAGCCGCCTGTGAACGCAGCAGCTCGCACTCCGACAGGAGCGCCGCGACCGCCTCCGGAGCCGCCGTGAACCGTGCCTCGCCGATCTTCCTGCGCCCGATGCCCAGAAAAGGGAGATTCATACGGACAGCGTGGCATTCGCACCCGCGTGCGCACCACAGGCGCGCGGGCCTCCTTTCGCGCCCGCCCGCCCCCTCGTACGGCCCATTTCGCGCCCCGCCCGCGCATGGCGCGTTGACGGGTCCCTGACGCGTTCCTAGCTTCGCGGTGCGCGCGGAGGCCCACAGGAGGTCCCGGTGGGCGCGGACGGCGAAGAGAGCGGAGGAGCGGTTGCTGCGGGCGCGGGTGGTGCGGGTGGGTCGGGCGCGGGTGAGTCGGGCGCGGGGAGAGCGGGTGCGGGTGCGGGTGGTGCGCGTGCGGGTGCCGGTGGATCGGGCGCGGGGAGAGCGGGTGCGGGGAGAGCGGGTGCGGGTGCATCGGGTGCGGGGAGAGCGGGCGCCGGGAGAGCGGGCGCGGGTGCGGGTGGCGCGGCGAGGGCTCGGGGGGCTTGTGGCGGTCCTTCTGCTGTCCGTGGCCGGTGCGGTGCCGGTCCATGCCGTATCTCCGGGCGGCAGCGTGCCGCTGCCTCTGGAGCGGGTCTACGACAACACCGCGGTCAGCGACGACGCCCGGCCCGGCGCCGCGGACTTCGACGGCTCGGGGGCGTCCCTGTCGGCGCAGGACCTCGCGGCCGCCGGCTGGACACCGGGCCGCGCGCTGACCGTCCAGGGCGCGCGGCTGACCTGGCCGCGACGGGCACCGGGCGAAGCGGACAACGTCCGGTCAGCCGGACAGTGGGTGCGCCTGACGGGACGCGGTGACGCGCTGGCCTTCCTGGTGACGGGGACGGCCGGGGACGTCACGGGCGGCACGGGCACGGTCCGCTACACGGACGGCACGACCTCTCCGTACGCGCTCGCCGCCCCCGACTGGCGCACCGGCCCGCTCGCCACGAAGGCGGTGGCGCTGCCGCACGTCAACACGCCCGGCGGCCGGCTCACCCACCAGGCCCGGCTGTACGTCGTGACGGTGCCGCTCGCCGCCGGGCGCACGGTGGCGGCGGTACGGCTGCCCGTCGCGCCGGAACTGCACGTGTTCGCGGTGTCGGTGCGCGCGCCCGCGCCGGGCTGGACCGGCAGCTGGGCCGCGCCCACCAGTGGCTTTCCGGCCGTCGGCCCGTGGAAGGACCGCACGCTGCGGCTGGTGGTGCACACCTCGGCGGGCGGCCCCCGGGTGCGCCTGCGCTTCGACAACACCTTCGCGGGGACGCCGGTGCGCATCGGCGCGGCGACGGTGGCGGTGCGCGCGTCCGGAGCGGTTCCCGAGGCCCCGCCGGTGGCGCTGTCCTTCGGCGGGGCGGCCGGCGCGGTGATCCCGGCGGGGGCGCAAGCGGTCAGCGATCCGCTGGAGTTCGCCGTGCCGGCCGGGGCCGACCTGCTGGTCAGCTTCCATCTGCCGGGTCCGGTGACGGCGGCGCCGGTGCACCGGCTCGGGCAGCAGCGTTCGTATCTGAGCGAGCCGGGCGATCACACCGCGGACGTCTCCCCGGCCGCGTACACCGCCACCCTGACCAGCCGGCCGCTGCTGACCGGAGTGGACGTCGGTGGCGGGCCGGGGTCGGTGGCCGTCCTCGGCGACTCGATCACCGACGGGGACCGTTCGACGCCCGACACGAACCGGCGCTGGCCCGATGTGCTGGCCGCACGGCTGCGCGGGCAGAGCGCCGTGCCGCGCTACGGCGTGCTGAACGACGGCATTTCGGGAAATCGGGTGCTGACCGACCGCTACCCCGGCGACGGCGTCTCGGCCGAGCAGTCCGGGGTGAGCGCCCTGCACCGGCTGGACCGGGACGTGTTCGCGCAGACCGGCGTGCGCACGCTCGTCGTCTTCGAGGGCGTCAACGACCTGCTGGACGGTGTCGCCGCCGCGCCGCTGACCGACGGGCTCCGTACGATCGCCGACCGGGCGCACGCCCGCGGACTGCGCGTCCTCGCGGCGACGATCCTGCCGTGCGGGGGCCACGCCCGGTGCCCGGCCGCCGTGGACACCGAACGGACGGCGCTCAACGCCTGGATCCGCTCCACCGGTGTCCTCGACGGCGTACTGGACTTCGACGCCGTGCTGCGCGACCCCGCGCACCCGGCGCGGATGCGGGCGGCCTACGACAGCGGCGACCATCTGCACCCCGGGGACGCGGGGCTGGCCGCGCTGGGCGAGTCCGTGGACCTGCGGCTGCTGTGAGCTACAGGTACGTGAGCTACAGATCCTGTGAGCTACAGGTCCTTGCTGTGAGTCACAGGTGCTACACGTCCAGGTCGACGACGACCGGCGCGTGGTCGGAGGCGCCCTTGCCCTTGCGCTCCTCCCGGTCGACGTAGGCGTCCTTGACGGCCTTGGCGAACGGCTCGTTGCCGTACACCAGGTCGATGCGCATGCCGCGGTTCTTGGGGAAGCACAGCTGGCGGTAGTCCCAGTAGGTGAAGGGGTGCTCGTACTTCAGCGGACGCGGCACCACGTCGTTCAGCCCGGCCTCGCGCAGCGAGGTGAGCGCGGCGCGCTCGGCCGGGGTGACGTGGGTGGAGCCGACGAAGGCGGCCGGGTCGAAGACGTCGTCGTCGGTCGGCGCGATGTTGTAGTCGCCCAGCACCGCGAAGGGGCGGCTGCCCTGGGCGTCACCGGCGACGGCGGCCCTGAGGACCTCCAGCCACTGGAGCTTGTACGCGTAGTGGGGGTGCTCCACCTCGCGGCCGTTGGGCACGTACACCGACCAGACGCGGACCGGGCCGCAGGTGGCGGAGATCGCCCGCGGCTCGACCGCGCCGTCGAAGCCGGGGTCGCCGGGCAGGCCCTTGACCACGCCCTCGATGCCGACACGGGAGAGCACCGCCACGCCGTTCCACCGCCCGGTGGCGTGCACCGCCGCCTCGTAGCCCAGCTCGCGCAGCTGCTCGACGGGGAACTGGTCCTCGGCGACCTTGGCCTCCTGCAGGCACAGCACGTCGGTGCCGCTGCTCTCCAGCCAGGCCAGCAGCCTCGGGAGGCGGGCGGTGATCGAGTTCACGTTCCAGGTCGCGATGCGCATGCCTCACAACCTACCCGGAGGCACTGACAACGCGGTCCGGCCCTAGACGTCGGTGCTGTCCCCCGGTGTCAGCCGCCGGTGGTCCGTGCCGCCCAGCTGCCCGATCTGGCGGTCGTAGATCGGGCGGGCGAGGTCGGTGAGGTAGGCGTCGTGGACGTCGTACGCCCGCCGCGGCTTGACCTCGCGGACGTAGTCGATGACCTCGGAGATCTTGTTCCAGGGGGCCATGACCGGCAGCATCAGCGTCTCCACGGGGTGGTCCGGAACGGTGAGCGCGTCGCCGGGGTGGAAGACCGCGCCGCCGTCGACGAGGAAGCCGACGTTGGTGACGCGCGGGATGTCCGGGTGGATCACGGCGTGCAGCTCGCCGTGGACCTGCACGTCGAAGCCGGCGGCGGTGAACGTGTCGCCGTGGCCGACGGTGTGCACGCGGCCGGGGAAGGCGGCGGAGATCCGCTCGGCGACCGCGCGCAGGGTCCAGATCTCGGCGGCGGGGTTGTGCTCCAGCGCGGCCCGCAGCCGCCCCTCGTCGAAGTGGTCCGGGTGCTCGTGCGTGACCAGGACGGCGTCCGCGCCGAGCGCGGCGTCCTCCTCGCTGAAACCGCCGGGGTCCAGGACGAGCGTGCGGCCGTCCTTCTCGAGGCGGACGCAGGCGTGCGACATCTTCGTAAGCTTCATGGCTCCTATCCTGCCTGCGCGGGGCGGGAGCGGCGGCGGGAGCGGGGTGCGGGTGGGGCACCCCGCCAGGGGGTCGATCCGCCCGGGTGTCATTCCGCCCGGGTGTCACTCCGCCAGCGTGGTCTCCTCGAGGATGACCTGCTGGACCACGCGGAAGGCGCTGTTCGCCGCGGGGATGCCGCAGTAGACGGCCGCCTGGAGCAGGACCTCCTTGATCTCGTCCGGGGTGAGGCCGTTGCGCAGGGCCGCGCGGGTGTGGAAGGCGAGCTCCTCCAGGTGGCCGCCGGCGACGAGCGCGGTCAGGGTGACGCAGCTGCGGGAGCGCCGGTCGAGTCCGGGCCGGTTCCACACCTCGCCCCAGGCGTAGCGGGTGAGCAGTTCCTGGAACTCGCCGGAGAAGTCACCGGCCTGCGCCAGCGCCCGGTCGACGTGCGCGTCGCCGAGCACCTCCCGGCGTACCTTGAGCCCCGCGTCGTACGGGTCGGGCCGCCCGGCGGGCTGGGGCTGCGCCACGGGCGGCGCGATCTCGGCGACCGGCGCCACCGGCTGCGGCGGCGGCGCGGCCAGCACCGGCTTGACGGGCGCGGCCGCGATCGCGATCTGGCCGGTGCCGGGGTCGATGACGGGCTGCCAGGCGGTCGAGAAGTGTGTGACCAGCAGGTCGGTGACGGCGGCCGGCTGCTCCACCGGGACCAGGTGGGAGGCGCCGGGTACGACCGCGAGGCGGGCGTCCGGAATGCCCGCGACCAGCGTGCGGGCCTCGGCGGGCCCGGTGACCTGGTCCTCGGAGCCGACCAGCACCAGGGTCGGCACGCCGACCCGGCCCAGTTCGGGCCGCACGTCGAACGCGGCGAGCGCCTCGCAGGCGGCGATGTAGCAGCCGGGGTCGGTGGTGCGGACCATCTGCACGGCCCACTCGGTGATCGCGGGCTGCGCGGCCGCGAAGCCGTGCGTGAACCAGCGGTCGGGGGACGTACGGGCGATCGGGTCGAGACCGTTGGTCCGGACGATCACCCCGCGCTGACGGAACTCGTCGGCGGTGCCGAAACGGGGGGAGGCGGCGATCAGCACGAGGGAGGCGAGCCGCTCGGGGTGGCGCAGCGCCAGCTCGACGCCGACGGCACCGCCGAGCGCGCAGCCCGCGTAGCCGAACCGCTGCACGCCGAGCGCGTCGAGGGTGGCGAGCAGGCGGGCGGTGAGCTCGGCGACGGACCCCGCCGGGTGGGCGGGCGCGCCGCCGTGCCCCGGCAGGTCGAACCGCAGGACACGCCACTGCTTGGCGAGCTCGGGAACCTGCCGGTCCCACATGTGCCATGTGGTACCCAGTGAGGGACCCAGGATCAGGACGGGGGCCTCTTCCGGCCCGTCAAAGCGGTATTGCAGGGTGTTCGACGGTGTCTCACTCACGCGTCAGACCCTCTCACGTCTCACGACTGCCCCTATGACGGGGGTTACGACTGCACAGGGCTGAACAGATGGAAGACCTCCCGGGCCGCGTAGTGCTTGGGGGTTCGGATCTCGCGCCGGGTCTTGCCCTCCTTGCTGCGGCGTTCGTAGTAGTCCTGGGTGCGCGGGGTCAACGCGCAGGTGGGTCTGTCACGATCCGGTGCAGGGCCGCGTTCGCTCGCCGGTCGCCGCCGCGGTTGAGACGACGGTATTGCCGACTGCCCGAGGAACGCTCGACGGGGCTGACCCCGCACAGCGCCGCGAAGGACGCCTCACTGCCCAGGCGTTCCGGGTTGTCCCCGATCGTGATCAGCAAAGTGAACACACCGCCACGGCTGCCCGACATTCCCAACCCACGGGCCGACGACATGAAGCCCTTCCTCGGGCACTGGAGCCCCTACGGCCCCACCTACTGAACGCCCGCTCCACAAAGGCGTCCAACCCGCCGAAGTACGTGGCGGCGCGGCAGCCGCCGCCATCAGCAGCGCCGGAACCCGACCGCCTCACCTTCAGCTCCCGCAAGGACAACCTGGGGGGTGCACCCCTGAAGGCATTGATGTGCTTGGTGTGACCCGCATAGGCGGCTGACGTGAGGGACCGGACAGTGCAGTTGGGACACTGACGTACCGCGTGTGCGGCGGAACGGCTCGTCAAGGATGCGATCCTCTGCCGTCCCGTCGACACACGCGGTTGTGTTGGAGGGGCTGGCCACTCGGCGGCCCGCCCCTCCAACGGTCAGTCCAGTTGCGTGATCCCCGGCAGTGACCCCGTTGCTGCCGCGTTCGCGGCGGGCAGGGCGGTCGGGTAGACGCGTACGTCGCTGACCGAGCCGTTGGCGTACTCGCCGTAAGCGCTCTGGTAGAGACGGCGGCCTATCTGCACCCCTCCGTCGCCGTTCCACGTGGTGCCGGCGTACGCCTTGCTGGCCGAGAGCCTGCCGTCGACGTACAGCAGCAGCTGGTCGGTGTCCGCGTCGAACACGCCGACGAGGTGTGTCCACTTGCCGACTACGGCCGAGGCGCCGTACGCCGCGGTGAAGGCGGTGCTGGCCGTGTCGTCGTCGTGCCGGCCGAAGGCCCAGGCATTGGCGCCGGAAGAGTAGTACAGCTGGAATCCGTTGGCGTTGCCCGACCCGTCCGACTGGGAGACGAAGGTCGAGTTGCCGGTCGCCGAGGCCAGCTTGACCCAGGCCGAGACGGTGAAGCTGCCCGAGGTGTCCACGGCCGGACCTGTTGTGGCAGCGTATCCGGTGGTCCCGGAGAGGGTCAGCACCTTCCCGCGGGTGGCATCCGTGCTCCAGGCGTACGCGCCGGTCAGCGAGGCGTCGAGGGACCCGGGACCGTCGGCAGCCGAACCGCCCGCGCCCTCGTCGAGGAGCCACTCGTGGGTGGCGGTGTTTCCGACCGCGCCCAGTGAGGCGGGGGCAGCGAACGCAGCCGTGTTGCCGGTCGGCGTGGTACCCGGGTACTCGATGAGCTGACCGGCGGTGTCGACCGCGTACAGCTCGGGATAGCCGTCGGGGCCGCCTGCCGGGCTGTTGAGATCACCCGGGGACATCACCGATGGGTACTTTGCCGACGACAGGACCAGGGAGAGCGCGTCGGGAGGGTTGGTCCCCCAGCCGGCGGCCGTGCCGGTGGTCCAGTTCTGGGCGGCGGTGCCGTTGCAGGTGTAGATCTGCAGCTGTGCGCCAGCGGTGGTGCTGCCGTTCGGGATGTCCATGCACTTGCCGGAGTTCGGGTTGACCAGACTGCCCGAGGCGCCGAGGGTCCACTTCTGTGCGGCGCTGCCATTGCAGGTCCACAGCCGTACCAGGGTTCCGTTGGTTGTCCCGCCCCCGGTGACGTCGAGGCAACTGCCCAGCGCCCGGAGCGAGCCGTCCGACGTCATCGTCCAGCTCTGGGCGCGGGACTGGTTGCAGGTCCATGTCTGGACCTTGGTGCCGTTGGCGGTCAGCTGCTGGTAGACGTCCAGGCACAGTTTGCCGCCGCCGGCCGCCGCCACCGCGGAGGTGAGGGCCGACCGCACCGGGGCATGTAGCAGCGTCGGCACCAAGGTGTCGCGGGTGTAAGCGATCGGGAAGCTGAACACCGAGCCGCTGGAGTCGTCCCGGGCCCAGAGGACCGGCCCGGTGACGTTGCCCTTGTCGTCGGTGCCCGTGGCGGGCGTACCGGGCGCGATCAGGGTGTAGCCGGACCAGTCTCCGTCACCGAGCAGCAGCGGGTGCTTGAAGTGGCCGCCGCCGTCGGACTGGTAGATCCAGAGCTTCTTGTTCTCGAGGGTGACCACCGCTGGATAGCCGGCGCTGTTGCCGTACAGGTTGCCGGCCGTGACGATCTGGTCGACGTTCCAGGCACTGGCGTTGTAGCCGGCGGTGCGGCAGCGGGTGTCGTCCGCGATCCGCTCGACGGGCTCGCAGGGGTCCTTGGGTACGACGTCGAAGCGCTTGCCCATGAAACCTGGGTAGGTGGAGTAAGGCGAACGCGGGAAAGTGTCGTCGGCGGCCGGGTCGAGGTCGTTCTTGACGATGTACAGCTGGTGGGTCTGCTTGTTGTAGGCGAACAGGTCGTCGACGTCGGAGCCGTGCAGGTTGCCGCGGTGGGCGATGAGGTAGTTGTTCCAGCCCGTCCCGTCCGGGGACTGCGCCGCGGTCGAGACCGTCACCGGGCCCGTGGCCGGGGTGGCGGGGCCGGTCTGCGGGGCGGCCTGCGCCGGGGCCACCGGCTGCGCGGCGTCGGTGTTGCCCGGCAGCAGGACCAGGTCACCAGTGCGGGTGGTGGCCAGTAGGTCGGCGATCCCGTCGCCGCTGACGTCCCCGGGTGTGATCTTGGTGGTCGGGTTCCACGGGACTGTGTACGTGTAGCCGACTGGGGACTGCGAGAGGTTACCGGCCTTGTCCACGGCGGCGACGTAGAGCGTGTGGACACCCCAGGCCGTCACAGGGACGGTCAGCTTCGCTGTGGCGTCGCCGGAGCCGTTCGTACCGCTCGCGGGAACGGAGGTCCCGGCCTGCGCGGTGGGCTGGGCATCGAGCCGCCACACGAAATGGTCCACGCCGCTCATCAGGCACGGGCCCGGGGTACAGGTGGCGACCGGAGCGCGGTCGCCCGCGGAGACGTCGAACTGCGTGGTGTTGCCGGGGCCCGCGTACACGACCGGGTCACCCGCACCGCCGCCGACCTGCGGGAAGGACGGGTTGGCGGCGACGTCCGGGGTCTCGGGCGGGCTGAAGTCCGTACGGAACCAGCAATGCGCCGAGACCGGCGAGGTCAGGTGGGGGGCGGCGTTGTCCTTTGCGTAGACGTCCCAGCCGTACTCGTGGCCGTCCTGGAGCGTTACACCCACGGGGACGTCGGCGTCCGTGCCGGAGGCGACGTACGGGCTGGCAGGTGTGGCGATGATGGTGCCATTGCCGTTGGTGAGCACCGTGCGGTCCCACACCTCGTAGTTGGCGCTGGCCAGTTCACCCGTTACGTTCGTGGTGACCGTCGCGTGCAGTTGGAGGTTGCTGCCGGCCGCGCTGTACGTCGTGGCACCGATCCAGCCGACCCCGCTGGTCACACAGGGGCCCGAGGCGCCGGCGGCGGCCGGGGTGGTGTGCAGGGCGCTCGGGGTGCTGGGAGGGATGTCGAAGGTCGTGGTCAGGGTGAGGACCGTGGACATCCGCAGGTAGTTGTCGTTGTCGCTGGATATCGACTCGTCGCCGAAGAGTCCGACGGTCCACCAGTCGGTGCCCGCATCGGCGATCTTCTGTGCCTGGCCGGTCACGGTGAAGCTGGCGGTGTGGTTGCTGCAGTTGCTGCCGGGGTTCGCCGCGCTCGGGATGGTGGTCTTCACCGGCGCGTACGCGCTGTCGTTGGTGGCCGGTTTGCTGTTCCAGTCGGTGCCGGAGTTGATCGACGCGGTGGTGTGCAGGGTGATGGGCTGGTCCTTGGAACAGTCCCAGCTGGAGGCGTACGTGGATGCCACGGTGACGATCGCCTTGGAGACCACCATCGCGGGATTCAGGCCGCTGGTGTTGATGGCGTAGTACGAGCGCTCCAGGCCCGTACCACAGGCCCCGCCCCAGCGCTGGTAGCCCACGCCCTCACCGTCGGACTGCGGCTTGTCGTACTGCGGGCTGTCCGAGCAAGTGGAGCTGGAATACACCTCCGTGAAGTGGCCGGACTTACTCGAGACCGGGTTGGTGTACGGGTCGATGTAGACCGGGTAGACGGTGTTGGGGTCGGTGAGCACGGACGAGTCCGGGTGCAGAGTGACCGCGCTCTGGGTGGTGGTCATCGGGACTTGGTCGACCGATGCGCCCGGGCCCGGGCCGTCGACCGAGGAGGCGGGGGTTTCGGCGGGCGCGTCGACGGTCGTCGTCCGGGCTGCGAACGACGCCGGCTGTACGCCGGTTGTCGGGGTCCGCGCCGGGTCCGCAGAGGCGTCGGAGGTGGCGGAGTCCCACATCACCGGGCGCGGGGAGACATAGTCGAGGGTGCCGTCGGCAGTCTTGGCCTCCATGCCCCCGGAGGGCGTCGCGTGGAGAGTCAGGCCGTTGGTGGTGGCAGTGAGCATCAGCTCCTTGACGCGCGGGTCGGCCGCCGCGGCCGCGTCGTGGATGATCAGGATGTCGCTGAAACCGCCCTGGTCGGTGACGGAGACGGACAGGTCGACGCCGGGCAGGACCGCCGGGTAGAGGGCGGTGTCGCCGGAGACCTGTGGGGCCGGCAGCGGGAAGGGCATGGCCAGCGCGAGCTCGCTGCCGTCCTGGTGGGTGAGCCTGACCATGGGGCCGCTGCCACCGCCGGAGAGGGCCACTGAGTGCGGGCTGGCCTTGGGGGACCAACTGCCGTCCGCGTTGCGCTCGAGCGTGGCGTCCACCGGCACCCAGGCGCCGTCCTTATGAACCCGTACGGGCATGAGACTGGCGACGCTCGTGAACGTGCCGTCCGGATTAGCCGTCGTCTGGGTGGTCTCCGTGGTGAGCGCGTCCACGGGCACGGGCTTGCCTTCGGCGACCGCTTCCTGCTGCGCTGCGAACAGGGGGCCTGGGGTGGCGGATTCGCCGTCCTGCGCGAATGCCGGGAGGGCGGGTGCGGCCAGCGCCATGGTGGACAGGCCCAGCAGGACTCTCTGAGTCAGTGCCAGGCGTCTGAGTCGTCGCGGATGTCGATCAAGATGGAAAAGCACGCGTCAAGTTCCTCACAAATCGAGTGGTGCGGAATCATCGATTCCCCCATGCGTCAGGCAGCGATCGTGTGACGGCATGGACCAGCAGGTCCTGCAGTTTGTCTGGTTGACTGATTCTTTATCCCGCACAAATCGGGCAGTTCGCGTGGTCGGAATTGCCAATTCCGATCGAACTGGAGTTCCGGACCACGGTATTGATCAAACCTCGCGAACATCAATAGCCTCCCGCAGGTCGCACGCGCCGTGTGATCGATGGATGCGGTGGCCCTCAGCGGCCGCCGTCGGGTGGGGGGATGGCACGTGGCCGATCGGCGTCGCTGGTTCGTGGGCAGGAGATTCCGAAGATGGGGTGGCAAGGGCCTGTTGACCATGGGCCTCTTGGCCACGCTGTCGCTGCTGCTCCCGCTGGCGTTCTCCCAGGGCCTCGACCTGAACCTGCTCAATGCGGCTTCGAACGACGATTGGGAGGGCCGGGGAGGACAGGCCGGCCACTACCACTTCCGCGGTGAGGTCTGGCACCCGAAGGAGGTGTCCGACGTCGCTGGGGTCGGCGGCCATCCGCTCACGCCCATCCCGCCCCCCACGGCGGGTCACCCCCGTGGCTACCGGCCGCTCAAGCCTCACCAGGCAGTGCGCCCCTCTTGGCCGGCCTCCGGCAGCGCGACCGTGCGTCTGGGCGCGGCCGGGACACGTGCCAAGGGCGCCCCGGCGCCCGTGAAGGCGGGCCGCCTGCCCGTGTACGTGGCCCCGGCGAAGCCGGCTGCCGACGCCGCCCCGGGCAGCACCGGCAGCAGCGCGGGCACCGGCACGGCGGCCGCCCCCGGCGCTGTCCGCGTCAAGGTCGCCTCGCACGCGCAGGCCCTGCGGGCCGGTGCCAACGGCATGTTGATCTCCGTCGCGCCCGCAGATCCGGCGACCGCCCCCGGCAAGGTCCAGGTCGTCATCGACTACGGGGCGCTGGCCAAGGCGTACGGCGGCGGATACGGCTCTCGCCTGCAGCTCGTGCGCATGCCGGCCTGCGCACTGACCACCCCTCAGCTCGCCGCATGCAGCACCCGCACTCCGATCCCCTTCACCAACCGGGCCACCTCCGACCAGCTCACTGCCACCATCCCGGTCGGCAGTCCCGCCCCTGCCAAGTCGGCCAAGTCAGCCATGGCCGCCACCACCGCCCAGACGGCCGAGAGCACCACCACCCTCGGTGTCACCTCCGGCAGCGGCGGCTCCCAGGGCGACTATGGAGTCACTTCACTCAATCCCTCGGGCAACTGGCAGGCCAGCGGCACCGGCTCGTTCACCTACTCGTACCCCATCGACGTCCCGGCCGGCCTCGGCGGCAACGCGCCGTCGGTGGCCCTGGGTTACGACTCCCAGTCCGTAGACGGAGAGACCTCGGCCCGCAACTCCCAGTCCTCCTGGATCGGCGACGGCTGGAGCTACGACCCGGGCTTCGTCGAGCGCACCTACCGCGCCTGCGGCAGCCTCCGCGACACCGACGGCAACCGGATCCTCAAAGGCTCCGGCGACGAGTGCTGGGGCGGCGCCAACGCACAGATCTCCTTCGGCTCGCACTCCGGCGTCCTGGTGCCGGACACCAAGGACCCAAACGTCCCCGGCCTGCTCCGCCAGTGGACGCTGCGCGGCGACGACGGCACGATCGTCCAGGAGTTGTCCGGGGCGGCCAACGGCCTCCAGGACGGTACGTACTTCCGCGTCCTGACCACCGACGGCTCCGCCGCGTACTTCGGCTCGGACCACGCCCCCGCCGGGATCGGCACGGCCGCCGTCCCGCAGTCCGGAACCCCCACCGACACCAGCACCAACTCCGCCTGGGGTGTGCCGGTCTTCCACCCGCAGACCGGCGACCCGTGCTACGACACGGCCAAGGGCAAGGCGTCCCGCTGCGACAAGCCCGAGGGCTGGCGCTGGAACCTGGACTTCGTCGTCTCACCCAACGGCCTGGTTCAGCGGTACGACTACACCACCGAGACCAACTACTACAGCCTCGGCGGCGGCCAGGCACCCGATGGCGACTTCGGCACACTCACCCCCTACGTCCGCGGCGGCACCCTCGCCGGGATCAGTTACGGCTACACGCTTGCCGACGCGCTCGCCCAACGCACCCCCTCGGCACAGGTGCTCTTCAACTCCAAGCAGCGCTGCCAGCAGACCGCGGACTTCACGGACTGCTCCGCCGGCAACCTCAAGGACGAGACCTCCCCCCACTGGCCGGACGTGCCGTGGGACCTGCACTGCGACTCCACGGACAGCACCACGATCCCCGACGGCTCCACCACCGTCCCGAAGGACGTCTGTGTCATCGCCGGCCCAACTTTCTGGTCGACCACGCGCCTGGACTCCATCACCACCCTTGTACACGTCAAGGACGCCGCCAACAGCACCGACAAGCTGATACCCGTCGACTCCTACCAGCTCGGGCACGTCTTCTCCGACGCCGGCGGCAGCGTCGACCCGGTCACCGGCACCTCGGTGGACCCGCAGAATTCGGGCTTCCTCCAAGCCGTGATGTGGCTCCAGACGATCCAGCACACCGGCAAGGACACGTACCAAAACGGGAACACCGACATCACCTTGAACAAGGTGGCGTTCACGGGCACCGAGATCGACAACCGCGTCAACGACGTCTCGCCCTCAGCCCCTCCGCTCTATCACCCTCGGATCTCGACGATCCAAACGGAGACAGGTGAGTCGATCGCAGTCGACTACAACCTCGATCCCTGCGCGGGCAAGAGCCTGTCGTTCGCCACCGCGGACACCAACACCAATTCCTGCTACCCCGTGTACTGGAACGTGCCCGGGGCCTCCAAACCGATCCAGGACTGGTTCAACAAGATCACCGTCCACACGGTGACCACCTCCGACCTCACCATCGCCTCCGCCTACAAGCCCGACGGAACGGCCGCCCCGGCCGGCTCGGCCATACGCGTGGCGACCTACGACTACGCAGGCGCCGCCTGGCACCGCGACGACTCGCCCTTCACCGACGACCAGTACCGAACCTGGGGCCAGTTCCGCGGGTTCCGCACGGTGACCGTCCGGACCGGACGCGCCCCCGAGCCGGTCACCCAGACCGTCTCCACATACCTCCAAGGGATGGACGGCGACTACAAGGCCGACGGCACGCAGCGCTCAGTGAGCGTGGACGCCAAGGTCGGCGGCTCGGTCGTGCAGACCGTCACCGACGCCGACCAGCTGGCGGGCACGGAGCTCCAGAAGGACGTCTACACCCAGGCCGGTGGCACAATCACGGCCACCTCCGTCAACGCGCCCTTCACCTACACCAGCACCGCCAGCAGCCCCCAGGCCGCCTGGACCGGCTGGGACGCGGCCGACCACCCCGGCGAGACCAAGCCCGCCCTGTCGACACTGCAGCCGCTGACCGCGTACCGGATGAAGAGCACACAGAGCCACGGGTACGCGAAACTCGCCGACGGCACCTGGCGGCACACCCGCACCGACACGGCGTACGACACCGAGGGCCGCGTCTCCACCGTCGACGCGCACGGCGACGTGAGCGACGCAAGCCAGGAGAAGTGCACGACCACGGCGTACGCCACCGCGCCGGCGAGCAACCCGGCAATGCTGTCGTACCCCAACCAGGTCACCACCGTGCACGGCCCGTGCGGCACCGCGGCCGACGCCTCGGCCCTGCTCGCCGACCGGAAGATCTACTACAAGGGCGACGGCACCCTCACCGGCCTCGGCGCCTTCGGCGAGGTCTCACCCGGCGCCACCGCCACCGGCGTGCAGATCGCCACCGGATTCACCGGAACCACCGAGAACTGGCTGACCTCGGCCGCCATGAAGTACGACGGCGTCGGCCGGGTCACCGACGCCCTCGACGCCACAGGACAGAACACCCACACCGACTACGACCCGGCCTGGAGCGCCGCCGGCGACAACACCACTCCCACCACGGTCACCACCACCAACAGCAAGGGCTGGAAGGTCACTTCCACCCATTCGCCGCTGCGCGGTCTGGAAACCCTGCACACCGACGCCAACGGCCGCAAGACCGAGATCACGTACGACGCCCTCGGCCGCCGTACCGCGGTGTGGCTGCCCGGCCGTGACAAGGGCGCGGGCCAGAGCGCCGACCGGATCTTCTCTTACTCGGTCAACCCGGGCGCCGTCGCGGCCCCCGGCGGCACCGTCACGCAGCCCGGCGCGCCCACCTCCGTCACCACCAAGACGCTGCGCGAGGACGGCACGTACAACGTCAGTGTCGCCATCTACGACGGCATGCTCCAGCCGCGCCAGACGCAGAGCACGCCGCAGGGCGACAGCGACACCGGCCGGATCGTCGCCGACACCTTCTACGACTCGCACGGCTGGCCCGTCACCTCCTACGCCCCGTACTACGAGCCGACCACCGGGCCCTCGGGCACACTCTTCGCGGCGAACGAGAACCAGATCCCCTCGGAGAGCACCACCGCCTACGACGGCCAGGGCCGCGCCATCACCTCCACTCTGTGGCACCAGGCCGTCGAACAGTGGCACAGCTCCACCGCGTACCCGGGCGCCGACCAGACCGACAGCACTCCCCCGGCGGGCGGCCGCACAACGTCCACCATCACCAACGCGCTCGGGCAGACCGTGCGCACCGTGGTCAAGAACACCGACGCCACCGTGATCCTGCGCGGCGGCGACGTGATCCCCTCCGGCACCTCCCTCGCCTCCAACAGCGTGCGGCTGACCATGCAGGCGGACGGCAACCTGGTGCTGAGCGCCCTGGCCACCGGTAAGGCCGTGTGGTCCAGCGGCACTGCCGGAAACCCTGGTGCCTACGCCACGTTCGGGACCGACGGCAACCTCGCCGTCTACACCACGACCGGCACCGTGAAGTGGACCACGGGTCTCGCCGCCTCGACGGGATCCACCCTCCGGGTGCGCACCGACTCCACTGTCGCGGTGGTAGCGAGCGACACCAGCACGGTCCTGTGGAAGCAGGGCACCGCGAACGCGGTTCCGCCGGCCAACGCCACCACTGATTACACGTACACGCCGGGCGGCCAGATCAAGTCCGTCAAGGACAACGCTGGCAACACCTGGTCGTACAGCTACAACCTGCTCGGCCAGCCTCTCACCCAGACCGACCCCAACACCGGCAGCGTCAGCTTCGACAAGTACGACGTGGCGGGCAACCTGCTCCAGACCACGGACGCCCGAGGCCAGATCCTGTCGTTCACCTACGACTGGAACAACCGCCGCACCGGCGAGTACACCGGCGCCTGGCAGGCCACGCCGGATCCGACCAAGCTGCAGTCCAGCTGGCTGTACGACACACTCGCCAAGGGATACCCGACCTCCTCGACGCGCTACGTCGGCGGCTCGACGGGCAAGGCGTACACAAAGGAAGTCACCGGCTACAACACCGCCTACCAGCCGCTGGGCAGCACCCTGACCATCCCGGCCACCGATGGCTTCGCCGCAGCCGGCCAGTCCGCCGCCCCGACGAGTGGGACGGTCACGTACAAGACGGCCGCGGACTACACGCCCACGGTCGGCCTGCTGTCCACCACCCACTACCAGGCCGACGGCAACCTGCCCATGGAGGACGTGGACTACGGCTACACCCAGCAGGGGAACCTGGACGTCTTCGGCGGGTACATCAACGCCGCCAACACCCCGGCGTACCTCTCGAACACAGTCCACGACGCTTTCGGCCGCGTCCAACAGACCAACTACGGTCTGAGCGGCAAGCAGATGGCCACCTTCGCCCAGTACGACAACACCACCGGGCGAGTCCTCCAGACCAGCAGCATGGTGCAGACTTCGGCCACCGCGCTGGACGTCGTCAACTACCGCTACAACCAGGTCGGCGAGATCACCGCCACCGACGACCTGCAGAGCAACACCACGCACGACACCCAGTGCTTCACCTACGACTCCTTCCAGCGCCTGACCCAGGCATGGACGGATACCGCCGGGATCACTTCCCCGTCGGCGGCGCCCGTCGGCGCGGTCGGCGGCTGCACCACCGGCCGCGTGCAGACCACCAACAGCAGCGGGCAGATCAAGACCACCACGGTCGGCGGCCCCGCGCCGTATTGGCAGACGTACGCCTTCGACCAGCTCGGCGACCGCACCGGCATGGTCAGCCATGACCCGAACGGCAACGCGCTCGCCGACACCACGCAGTCCATCGCCTACCCGGGCACGGACGGCACGGTCGCGGCCACCCTGCCCAACCAGGCGGGCACCACGGTCAGCGCCAACCCCGGTGAGGGATCGGCGACGTGGACGAACACCTACACGGACCCCGCCTACAGCAACAAGAACGCCGGCAACACCATCACCCGCAAGGTCACCACCACCGGCCCCCTGAGTACCGGATTCACGCTCTCGGGCGGCGGCAAACTATGCGTCGAGACCGCCGGTGGCGCCGCCACCGCGGGCACCAAGGTCCAGATCAACACCTGCTCGAGCACCAGCAAGGCACAGCAGTGGACCATCGGCACGGACGGCACCGTCAAGGTGCTCGGCATGTGCCTGGACACCACATCCAACGGCACCGCGGCCGGCACCCTGGTGGTCATCGACACCTGCAGCGCTGACGTCACCCAGAAGTGGAAGGCCACCGCCACCGGCTCTCTGGTCAACAACGCCAACAGTGCCGTGTGTTTGACGGATCCGGCCGCCAACGCCACCAAGGGCACCCAACTTACCCTGGCGGCCTGCGGTGCCGCGGGTCAGCTGTGGAAGACGGCACAGACCGGAGCGGTCCCGGCCGGCCAGACCCAGACTCTGTCCTACGACACCGAGGGCCACACCGCCTCGGTCACCACACCCACCGGCACCACCACCAACACCAGCAAGTATCTGTACGACGCCGACGGCCAACTGCTTCTGCAGACCAGCGCCGTGGGCGGGACCGACAAGACCCGGATCCTGTACCTGTTCGGCGGCGCCGAGCAGATCACCCTGAACGTCACGGCCAAGACCTGGACGGGCCTGCGCCACTACGAGGGTCCCGACGGCACCGCCATCACCCGCACCAGCGGGGGCTCCGTCAGCTACCAGATCGCCAACGCACAGGGCACATCCACGACTTCGGTGGACGCGAGCAGCCTGCTCGCCACCCGCCGGTACTACGACCCGTACGGCAACGCGCGCGGGCCGAAGCCCACATCATGGGTATCCCCGGACGAGAATCGCGGCTTCCTGAACCAGCCGCTGGACCTGACCACCGGCCTGAACCTGCTGGGCGCACGCCACTACGACGCCACCACCGGCCGCTTCCTGAGCCCGGACCCGGTGTTCCAGGCAGGCGACCCGAACCAGATGGGCGGGTACACCTACTCGGCCGACAACCCGGCCAGCAGCAGCGATCCCAGCGGCGCCTGCCCCAAGGACGCCTGCGACGGCTACGGCCAGAACCCCACCCATCCCTCCTCTCCACCTGCGCCTACCAACACCACGACCACGACGGTCACGACGACCACCACGACCTCATCCGGCGGTGGTGGCAGCGACGATGACGACTGCGACGGGTTCTGGGGTTGCGCCGGTCACTTCCTGAAGAAGGCAGCGCCGATCATCGAGGCGGTCGTCGAGGTCGTGGTGGTCGTGGTGGTCGTCGCCACGGTCGCCAGCGCCTGTGTCGGCACGGTGGTTCTCGCGCCGGCCTGCCTCCTCGGCCTCGGCGAGGCCGCGGGCATTGCGGGCGGTGCGGCAGGAGCGGACTGCGCGGCCATGGGCTGCGCCGGTGCCGGCGGCTTCCATCCTTCCGTTGAAGGCGAAGGAGCGGCGGCCGAAGGCGCCGCCGGCGCCGGGGCCAAGGCGTCCGGAGAGGCAGCCGGCGCGGGGACGAAGGCGTCCGGAGAGGCGGCCGACTCCGCCCCTAAGGGCGCGGCCACCGCGAGCGGTGCCGCCAAGGAGGCGGCCCACGATGCGGCCGGCAGCAACGCGGCGGCCCCGAAGAAGGCAACCACGCAGGACGCGGCGGAAGCCAGCTCAAGTACGGCAACACACGCGGACGAGCCGAGCACTGGCACCCCCGGCACGACCTGCAGCTTCTCGCCCGAGACGCCAGTCCTCATGGAGGACGGCACGGCGAAGCCGATCGTGGAGATAACCGCGGGCGACAAGGTCGAAGCGGCCGATCCGGACAACGGCAAGGACAAGGGCTCCCGCACGGTCGTGGCCACCTGGGCTCACGCCGACAGCGACCTGATCGACCTCACCGTCGAGGTCTCCCCCGGTGACGCTGAAACGCTCCACACCACGTCGGAACACCCCTTCTGGGACGCGACAACCCACGCCTGGGTCCCGGCCGCGGGCCTGATCCCCGGCCACACGCTCACCACCCCCGACGGGCGCGCAATCCACGTGCTCAAGGTCCAGCCGACGCCGGGGACCGCCACCCGTTACAACCTGACGGTCGACCAACTGCACACCTACTATGTGGTGACGGGCAATGTCCCGATCTTGGTGCACAACACCTGCCCAACGGCGTACGCATTGTCGCTGAAGACGGGAGCTCCGAAGGGCAATGGCGCGAACCAGGCATACCAGATCCGGGTGGTGGGTTCGACTGAATACCACGCTACGGGCGGAGGGACGCAAGTCTGGGCAGACAGTCTCGACATCAATACGTCTGAGCTCCTGGATGCGAAGTATGTAAGCAATCCTGGACGCAGCCCCTTCGTGCCAGGCGGAAAGGTTCCACCCTTTATTCAGGCGAAAATCGACACCAAGATAAATGATGAGTTCTCGCGATACGCAGCGGTGATCAACGATCCTGGGAACCCACTTGTGGGGCTGCGCGTTATCACCAACGAGCCGGGCGCCGTGCCATACTTCACGAACCTCATGCGGCAGCATGGTATCCCTGGTTCCGTCGTTGTGGACCCATAGGAGAGGGGACAGTGCAGTGACGTATCTAGCCGTATTTGAAGACCAGAGCAGCAGGGTACGGCGGGCAGACCTGATCGCGGCATTGGAGCGAGACTGGCCTTCCGCTGTGATTCGCGAGCGGCAAGGTTCACAGAAGTCCAGAGATGTCGTCTGGACTTATGTGGAGGGCGACCAAGAACTCGAGGGCTATTCTCACATGGATGGAACGTGCATCTATCTCGATTCGCGTCTTGAGTTGGCAGCCAAGTTTGCTCTCTGGTTCAGGACGCTCGTACCATCAGGGGTTGAACTGTTCTTTTGCGACGACACTTACAGCTTCAACGGAAACATCGATCCAGGCATGAGCCTGGAAGACGTAATGGGAATCGCCGATGACGCCTGATATTGCTGGCGGAGATGCGCTCGCGCCATAAGGCTCGTCGGTGCTGGATGAGGACCAGCGGCCCTCGCCGGATATGCCCTGTTAGGGGGCCGCTGTGGTTTAGAACGGCAGGAGCTCACGACGACGCCAGTAGACGGATGCCCTGCACAAACTGATGACTCCTCCTCGGCGTCGGTGTCGGCAGCGATGTCGGGGAGGCGCCAGAGCCTGTGGGGGTGGACCCGCCTGGCACAGCAGGCGGAGGCGGGGGTACACATACACAGTGCCCGCTTTCGCCCAAGCAGGGCCGTCCTCTCGGCACGGCTCGCGCCGCGTCCTGAGCATCGAGCGGATCCAATTTGCCGGGCTGACGACGATCTGCCCGGTCGGAGAACCGCCGTCCCCTTACAGACGCTCCTATAACGGGGGGACTCTGGGTACTGTTCTGACCAGGTTGAAGACCTCTCGGGCGGCATATCTCTTGAGGCATCGGATGATCTCACGTCGGGGTCTTGCCCTCCTGCATGCGGCGTTCGTAGTACGCCTGGGTGCGCGGGACGCGGCGCAGCCGGGTGAACACGATTCGGTACAGGGCGGCGTTGGCCTGGCCGTCGCCGCCACGGTTGAGCCGACGCGAGCTCCGCCGGCCCGAGGAGTACTCGACGGGGCTGACTCCGCACAGGGCGACGAAGGACGCCGCGGGGCGTGGCGTTCGAGTTGGATCGCGTGTCCGGATACGCGGGGTGTGGACTATCGGGGTTGCGGGGCCCTGCCCAGGGCCGGTTTGTCGATCTTGCCGACGGGGGCCATGAACAGCGGCGAGGGCAGCTTCAGGCCGAAGAGGTCGACGGACAAGTCACTCTGGTCCACGCCGACTGGCATGCGCGGGATGAGGCCCTGGTGCGCGAAGGCCGCGCGGATGGCGTTCCGTGTGTGCTCGTCGCCGGCTCCCCCGGCGACGTACGACCACACCGTCGATGGCATGGAGTGCCCGGCTCGCTCCTCCAGTTCGGCGAAGGCCATGGGGTGTTCCGGGACGACGCCGGACAGCCCCTTGAGATAGATCTCGTTCTGGTAGGCGGTGTACCGCTGTTGTGGCACGCGGGGGTGGGTCATGGGGCGAGGGCCATCCTTTGCGACGGTCAGGGCCAGGTCTGTCGTCCGCCGAGGTACGTGGCGGTCACGGCGACCTCCTCCTGGAAGCGGTCCGGGTTCACGAGGCGTGGGTCCGTGGTCAGGACGGCGAGGTCGGCGCGCATGCCGGAGCGGAGCATGCCGATCTCGTCTTCCAGGTGCAGTTGCCAGGCGGGGTTGGTGGTGACGGCGCGCAGGGCCTCCTCGACGGTGAGGCGTTCGTCGGGCCCGTGGACCCGGCCGCTGGGACGACAGCGGCGGGTGATCGCGGTGGCGACGCTGGAGAGCGGGTCGGTGGGAGAGCAGATGCCGTCGTTGTGGAGCGATATGCGGTGGCCGGCGTCCACGGCGGCCCGTGCGGCCATCCAGCGGGCGGCGACGTCCGGGCCGAACAGGTCGTCCGCCAGCACGTCTCCCCACCAGCGCACATGGTCCATGAACAGGCTGACGGTCGCGCCGAGCCGTGCGGCGCGGCGGTACTGGGCGGCGGTCACGGCGCCGCAGTGTTCCAGGCGCGGCCGGTGTGCGCGCATGCGTCCGGGGTCGTCGGCGGCCGCCTTCTCGTAGGCGTGCAGGACGGCCTCGACGGTGACATCCCCGTGAACATGGCATGCCAGGGGAAAGCCCTGGGCGGTGAAGGCCATGGCGAGATCGGTGAGTTCATCGGTCCCGTAGTTCATGCTGCCGTGGGAGCAGGGGGCGAGGCCGATGCGGGCCGTGGCGTCGCCCGCCCGGAAGGGGAAGCTGGTGGCGATGCTCCCCTGCCAGGGAGTGCCGTCGGCCCACAGCTTCATGCCGGAGACGCCGAACATCTCCCGCGCGGGAGGATGGCCGGCGAACCGCCGGTCGGGGTCGGCGGCCAGTTCGGGTGTGCCCATGACGTAGGCGCGCACCCGCACCTCCGCGTCCGCGTGTTCGGCGGCGGCACGCAGGGCGGCCAGCAGCCGGGGTTCGGCGGCCATCTCGGTGACGGTGGTGATGCCGACCCGCGCGTGCCGGCCGAAGGACCATCGCAGGGCGGCCTGGACATGGTGGTCGTCCAGGCGGTCGTCGGCGACGGTGTTCATCAGCGCGATGACGGCCGCGCTCTCGTGGGCCTCACCGGTGGGTTCGCCGTGGGCGTCGCGGACGAAGCGGGCGCCGGGCGGGTCGGGGGTGGTCGCCGTGAGACCGGCGGCGCGCAGGGCAGGGGTGTTTGCGTAGGCCGCGTGACCGCTGTTGGAGACCACCACGAGCGGGGCATGCGGGCTGAACTCGTCGAGCAGTTCGCGGGTGGGCGGGTCGAGATCGCGCTGGAGCAGCAGGTCGATCCCGTACGCGCCGACCGGCCGGCCGGGTGCCGCGGCCACGGCCGCGCGGATCGTGTCGTAGACCTCCCGCCCGGTGGGCACGGTGAAGGGACGAACGTCCACGGCGGGGGGCGCGATGGCCAGGCCCATGATGGTGGGGTGGCCGTGGGCCTCGATGAACCCGGGCATCAGTGCCTGCCCTTCGAGGTCCACAATGTCGGTGCCGGGACCGCGCAGGGCGAGTACGTCGTGGGCGGCGCCCACGGCGGTGATGACACCGTCGCGCATCGCGAGGGCCTCGGCGTCGGGGGCGGCGGGGTCCATGGTGAGGACCGGGCCGCCGGTGAAGATGCGTTCCGGCGTGTCGGACATCGGTGCTCTCACTTCCGGTCGGGGGCCAGCCAGGGCGCGGCGGCCAGCAGCAGGTAACGCACGCCCAGTTCGACGGTCGGCTCGGGGACCGGCGCGAACAGCGGTGAGTGGTTGTGGGGGATCTCTGGTGGGATGCCTTCCGCCAGGAGGTCGACGCCCTGGAAGGCGGCCGGGTCGAGTCCCCCGAACGTCCAGTACACCGACGGTGCACCGAGCCCGGCCCCGAAGGCACCGAAGTCCTCGCTGCCAGTGAGAGGCTGGGGCAGGTCGATCACGCAGTCTCGTCCGAGGACGGTGCGGAAGGCGGCCTGGACGGTGGCGGTGGCCTCGGCGTCGTTCACGGTCACCGGGAAGCCGTTGATGACGGTGACCTCCGGTTCCTTCGGCGCCGCCGAGGCAGCCGCTTCGGCACGGACGATCCGCTCGACCGCGTCCAGCAGGTGCTCGCGCATCGCGGAGGTAGTGGAGCGGATGTTGACCGTGAGGTCGGCGGTGTCGGGGATGACGTTCTCCCTCGTTCCGGCGTGCAGCGAGCCGACGGTGACCACAGCCGACCGGTCCGCCGCGACCTCGCGAGCGACCACCGTCTGAAGACGCAACACGGTAGCTGCGGCCATCACCACCGGGTCCACGGTGGCCTCCGGGGTCGACCCGTGGCCGCCCCGGCCGTGCAGGCGTACCGCGAGACTGTCGGAGGCGGCCATGAACGTCCCGTGGCGAGTGGCGACCAGGCCCGCCGGCGCGGGGGCCACGTGCTGGGCCAGGCAGACATCGGGGCGGGGGAAGCGCTCGGCGAACCTGTCCGCGACCATCGCCGGAGCCCCACCGACCTCCTCCGCCGGCTGGAACACCGCGACGACCGTGCCGCGCCAGGCGTGCCGGTTCGCAGCAAGCAGCGCGGTCGCGCCGAGGAGACAGGTGACGTGCACGTCGTGGCCGCAGGCGTGCATCACGGGCACCTCCCGGCCGGCGGCGTCCGTCGCGGTCCGGGTCGACGCGTACGGCAGACCGGTCGCCTCCCGTACCGGCAGGGCGTCCATGTCGGCCCGTAGCAGGACGACCGGCCCCGGCCCGGAGTCGAGGACCGCGACCACGCCCGTGCCGCCGACGCCCTCAGTGACCGTCCAGCCCTGTTCCCGCAGCCGGGCAGCGACGATCCCGGCGGTGCGGAACTCCTGGTGCGACAGTTCGGGGTGGGCGTGCAGGTCACGGTAGAGGTCGAGCAGATCGGGCAGGTGACGGTCCAGGCCGGCGAGGAGAGCGGTGGGCACGGGTGTCATGTGGGCTCCTTCTCGGTGGGGACAAGGCTGCTGCGGCGCGGCAGGGCGGCGTTGAAGGACTCCGTGTCCTGCGGGGTCAGCAGAGCCAGTACGGCCGCGATGAGCGGACCGAGCGCCAGCACGGCGAAGGCCACCTCGAAGGACACCGCGTCCGCGAGCACGCCCAGCACCGGGGGCACGACCATGCCGGCGACCTGCCCGCCGAACACGATGACGGCACTGCCGACACCGACCAGCTCGGGGGCGAGACTGCGCATCGGCACGGCGAAGATCGGCATGTAGCACAGGGAGGCGGCGAAGACGGCGATCGTGCCGCAGGCGACGGAGCCGGCGAGGCTCGGCGAGAGCGCCATGAGGCACAGGGCCGGTGCGGCGACCGACATGGCGGGCACGATCACCTTGCGGTGGTGGCCCTCGAACCGGTCGGAAAGACGCCCGCCCAGCAGCGTGCCCAGCGCGGCGGCGAGGGAGGGCACCGCCACGAAGACACCGGCGGAGGTGAGGGAGAGCCCGCGTTCCGTGGCGAGGTAGGACGGGATCCACGTGCTCAGCCCCCACATGAGGGCGGCGTAGCCGAACAGCATCAGGGAGAAGCGCCACAGCACGCCGATGCGCAGAACCTCCCGCAGCGGGACGCCGTTCGCGGCGGGCGTGTCGTCCTCGACCCGCTCGATGGGGGCGGGCAGCCACAGCCGTACCGCGACGTAGACGAGGACGCCGAGACCGGCGGCCAGGACGAAGGCCCAGCGCCAGCCGACGACCGCCGCGAGTGGCGGAACAGCCAGGGGCGCGGCGACCGAGGCGAGGGCGTTGGAGCTCATGATCAGCCCCTGCGCGCCCATCCGCTCCGCGACCGAAGTCCGCTCGACCACGGCCTTCATGGAGGCGGAGGGGAAGACGCCCTCGGCCGCCCCGAACGCGAAGCGCACCAGCAACAGCGCGGTGAAGGACCAGGCAAGGCCGGTGAGCGCGGTGAAGAGCGACCAGGCCAGCAGCGCCCAGCAGGTGACCCGTTTGGCCCCGAACCGGTCGGCCAGCATGCCACCGGGTATCTGGCAGGCGGCGTAGGCGACGAAGAATACGGAGACGACCAAGCCCTGCTGCCCGCGATCGAGGCCGAACTCGTCACCGATCGTCGGGAGGATCACGGCGATGGCGATCCTGTCCGCGTAGTCGACGAACCATGCCGCGAACAGCAGGACGACGGTGGTCCTGACCGGCGCGCTCATCGCCGGTTTCGCCGTGGCGGAAGGGGAACGGAGGAAGGGCACGGTGATCCTCTCTGAGATGAACGCGGCTGTGCGCGGTCACTGCGGTCCCTGGTCCGTCGGTCAGTCGAAGAGGTCCGGCTCGTCCTCGGTGATCTGCTCCCACAGGGGCCGCAGCTGGAACCATCCCGACAGCGGGCTGCCGATCTGTTCACGCACCTGGAGCGCGGTCTCCCGGTCGATGAGGAACGGGGTGCCGGCCGCCATGGCCAGCAGCTGCGCCTGGCAGGAGCGCTCCATGGTGATGAACCACCAGGCGGCCTCGGCGACACTCTGGCCGACCGTCAGCAGACCGTGGTTGGCGAGGATCACGGCCTTGTGCGGGCCCAGCGCCTCGCCGATCCGCCGGCCCTCCTCGGTGTCGTTGACGACGCCGCGGAAGTCCTCGTAGAGCCCGTGGTCCTCGAAGAACGCGCAGGCGTCCTGCGTGAGCGGGTCCAGGCGGCGGCGCAGTGTCGAGAACGCCTTCCCGTGCACGGAGTGCGCGTGCGCCGCGGCGATCGCGTCGGGGCGGGCCTTGTGCACCTCGGAGTGGATGCAGAAGGCGGCGCGGTTGACGGGGTGGCGGCCTTCGACGACGTTGCCGGCGTGGTCGACCAGGACGAGGTCGGAGACCTTGATCCGGCTGAAGCTCATCCCGAAGGGGTTGACCCAGAACCACTCGGGGTTCTCCGGGTCGCGCGCCGTGATGTGGCCGGCCACCCCCTCGGAGAACCCGAACCTGCCGAACAGCCGGAAAGCTGCCGCCAGTTCCTGCTTGCGGTGCAGCCGCTCCTGCTCCACCGAGTCGAGCTCGGGCGGGAGCATCGCCCGGAATCCAGGCGGCACGGGCCCGACGCCGATGTGCGGCGCGGCAGTGGACGTTTCCATCGTTGGCCTCCTCGTTTGAACGCCATGGACCGTATGAGATACGGACCCGTATCCCATACGGACCCGTATGAGATACGGACCCGTATGGGATACAACCCTGTATCCCATACGGTGCTGTATCGTGAGGCGGGTCACGCCGAGGTGTCAATGGCCAGGGAGAAATTTCGTGCCGAAGGGACCCACCAAGCGCCGCCCGCAGACGACCGCGCGCCTGCTGCATGCGGCTCAGGAGACGTTCGCCGAGCGCGGCTTCTACGGCTCCTCGATCGAGGTGATCTGCGAGCGGGCGGGCCTGACCCGCGGGGCCTTCTACTCCAACTACGGCACCAAGGAAGACCTGTTCTTCGCCCTGTTCGACCTGCATGCCCAGCGTGTGATCGACCGCCTGACGCTGGCGGTCGACGAACTCGACACCGCCGAGGACCCCTTGCGCGCGGTCCTCACGCGCATGAGCACCGTCGACGAGACCGAGCGTCGCTGGTATCTGCTGTCGACCGAGTTCACCCTGCACGCCATCCGGCACCCCGACACGGCCCGCGTCCTGGCCGACCACGACCGCCGCCTGCGCGAGGAGATCACCCGCCTCCTCGCCCATCTCTTCGACCGGCTCGGCCGCAGACCCGCAGTCGACCTGGACCTGCTGGCCCGCCTCACCGCGGCCGTCCACGAAGGCTCCCTGGCCCAGAGCCTCGTCGAACCGGACCAGCTGGCCCCCGAACAGCTGGCTGTCACGTTCCTGCCGGCGCTGCTGGACACGGTCTCGCAGCCGGTGACCACGGAAAGCTGAAGGGGGCATGCGGCGACCGACGTATGGCCGCCCCGCGGACTGAAGGCGCTGCGACCCGCGCTCCCGCCGACGTCACACCGGAGAACAGTCCCCGGCAGCCCCCGCCTCAGTCATCGGCTTGCAGGATCGCCGGCAGGTACCGACGCTGCAGCTCCCCCGGCGGCAGTTGCTCCGGCCCGATGAGGCTCTGCATCATCGCGCCTTCGTGGAGGGCGATGATCAGCCGGGCGAGCATGTCGATGTCACGGCCCACCCGCCGTCCGACGCGCGCGAAGAACGCAGCCAGGAGTCCGGCGAGCCGGACGCGCAGCCTGCGGTCATGCTCGGCGAGCCGCCGAGCGGTCTCGGGATGCCGGATGGCGTGAACGGTGAACTCCGTGGACGCGAGGAACCACAGACGTTCCTGGTCGCCGCCCCGCTCCCGTCGCCCGCCAGCCCGTCAAGGACCTCCTCAACCGTGGTCGCCCGGGAGATCGCCGCCTCCAGACGGGCCACCTCGCGGTCGGCGTGTTCCTCGAACAGGGCGAAGAACAACGCCTCCTTGTCCGCGAAGTTGGAATAGAACGCCCCTCGCATCGAGCGGGTCCGATGTCCCGAGCAGACGGCGGGCCGTGCGGTCGGGCCGGTTCACCTCGTATACCTCGACGTGCTGGGTCAGCAGGTAGCGAGACAAGCCCGCTCCGAAAGTACCGGTGCTCTCCACACCGGCCCGGCGCACCCTCCCCAGCTCGCGGGCCCAGACGAGCAGCCGACGGTAGCCGGCCACCGTCGCCGGACTCGGCGCCCAGGACCTTCCCCAGCGGGGACACCACGGCGGCAACATGAACCTCGCCGTGCGTGTCCACGCCCAGGACGACCTCGCCCCGAACGGGAGGATCCGCGCTGGAGGAGGTGCTGCGTGTCTGGTCGTCATGATGGTTCGCCCGCGAATCCGTATGGTCGTTACCACCAACCTCAAGTACGCACAAGCGAATCCCGTAGTGCTATCCGCCAAGCATTTGCGAGGTGATTGTCGAATATCAGCCGCACATGCAGGATTGAGGAAGAAGGTTTCCCGTGAAGGAGGCGCCCCAGTGAGGGACGGAGATGACGGCAGTACCGTTCGCGGGTGACTGCGGCGCATAGAGGTGTTCAGGGGACCCCTGGCGGATTTCGAGCCCGAACAGGCTCCGGACGATCCCGAGCACCTGTTCCTTTCCTGGCTGTCCGAGGCCGTGGCGGACGATCTGAGCGATCCGCATGCGATGACCTTGTCGACGGTCGACGAGGACGGTGACCCGGATGCGCGCGTGCTGATCCTCAAGGAGGTGGACACCTCGGGTTGGCACTTCGCCGGACACCGCTTCAGCCCCAAGGGACGCCAGTTGACCGTCCATGCACGGGCCGCGCTCACCTTCTACTGGCCCGAGCACGGCCGGCAGGTGCGGTTGCGCGGGCCCGTGGCCTCGGCCTCCGCCCAGGACAGCGCGGCCGACTTCCTCGACCGTTCCAGTACCGCCCGCGCCGAGTCGCTGCTGGGCCGTCAGAGCCAGTATCTGACGGACACCGCGGAGCACGACAGGGCCCTGGTGAAGTCCCTGGCGCTGATCGACAAGGAGCCCTCACTCGTCGACCCTGCTTGGACCCTCTACCGCCTCGCACCCATCGAGGTGGAGTTCTGGCAGGCGGCCAAGAGCCGTGCGCACACCCGGTTGCGCTACGAGCGCGCCGGTGACTGCTGGCACCGGTACCGGCTCTGGTCGTAACGCCCCCTTGCCCGCTACGCCGACCGGCACAGCCGATGGGCCCGCGGGCCCCTTCCGGTCCCCGCTCAGGAAACGAGGTACGCCCCAGGACCGCGCGCCCAGTACAGCGGCGCCGAGGACGTCGACTGCGGCGCCATGAACCCCGGGTGTGCTCAACGCTGCGAACAGAAAAGGAAGAAGAGGAACGGCACGATGACGGCACCCGACCGGATGGACGAACGGCTGCGAACCCTGGGGCTGGTCGAAGCTGAGCGGATGGCTCAAGCCCTGTTCGCCGACGTCATGGCCCGCGACGTGATCATGCCAGGCCGCGGTGCACACGAGACCGGCCAGTGGATAGGGGTCCTGGCAAGGCAGGTGTTCGGTCCAGCTGCGAGGAGGACCGACCCGGTCATCAGGTCCGGCCCCCACACCGTGGTCCCATACGAACCGGAGGCTCCGGATCGCGTCGTCGGCGAGGACGATATCGTCGTCGCCGACCTCGGTCCCATCCTCCGCGGGTACGAAACGGAGTTTGCCCGTACCGTCGTGTTCGGCAACGACCCGCACAAGCACTCTCTCGTCGATGATCTGCCGAGGGTGTTCGCCGCCGCCCGCAAGGCGTTCTACACGGATTACGGCATTACGGGCAGGCAACTGTACGCCGAGGTGCAGGCCGTCGCCGCCGAGGCAGGCTGGACGCTGGGTGGATGGCATGTCGGCCGCTTGGTCGAAGCGGATCCGGCCGCGGATTTCCACCGTGGTCACGCGTTCCTCTGTCCCGACAACGACCGGCCTCTGCGCCGTACCGTGCCGGGAGGGTGGCAGGCCCATTGGATCCTGGAGATCCACCTGGTCGACGAACACCAGGGCTTCGGCGGTACGCACAAGGGTCTCCTGAACCTCGTGTAACGCCGAGGATGGTCTCGCCTTCTTCCGGCGTCAGGCCGCCGCGCCCCCCGCCGCCTGGCGCGCCGCGTCCGGCGCTGTCGGCGCTGCCGGCGCCCACGGGGCCTGATCACCGCAGATGACGGAGCGGGTGCCGCACTTGAGCAGGGGGCGAACGGGCGCCGTAGTGACGTCGGTCGGAGCGTCATGGGGTCTGCTCGCCCAGGGTGAAGAGGTTGGTCAGGTCGTCGAGTGTGGGGTGGTCAGGGACTTCGGCTTCGCCGACAGCGGCACTGCGGGGGAACAGGGCTTGCTCGTATGCGGCCAGCGCGGCCTCGATGTCGTCGGGGTGCGCGGCGAGGGCCTTGCCCAGTTCGGCGCCGTCGAGCATGGCCAGGTTGGCGCCTTCGCCGTTCGGAGCCGAGAGATGGGCGGCGTCACCGAGCAGCGTCACCCCCGGCACTCGGTCCCACCGGTGCCCGGCCGGCAGAGCGTAGAGGGGGCGCAGGACCGGCACGGTGTCGCCGTCGGTGATCAGAGCGGTGAGTTCCGGCGCCCAGCCGTCGAATTCCTGCGCGATCCGAGCGGTGGCCGCGGCGGGGTCGGTGAAGTCGAGGGCGGCGAACCAGTCCTGCGGCTCGGCGATCCCCACGTAGGCGTGCAGGGTGTCGTCCTTTTCCCGGTGGGCGAAGATCTCCCTGCCCGGGGTGAGCGCGATCATCGACCCGCCTCCGACTGCTTTCGCGACGGCGGGGTGCCGGGTGTCGGCGTCGAACAGGTAGGTCTCCACGACCGACTTGCCGGTGTACTCGGGCAGGGCGGTGGAAAGCAGCGGCCGGACGCGTGACCACGCACCGTCCGCGCCGACCAGCAGCCGGGTGACGACGGTGCTGCCGTCGGCGAACGTCACCTCGTGGCGCCCTTCGCCGAGGGCACGGGTCCTGCCGGCCTTCCTCCCCCACTGGACGGTGCCATCCGGCAGCGAGTCGAGCAGGATCCGTCGCAGCTCGCCGCGCATCACCTCGGGGCGTCCGCCCGTACCGTCGTCGCCCTGCTCGAGCCGGACGTTCCCGTCCCGGTCGAGGATCCGCATGGTCTGGCGGCCTTCCAGGACGATGCCGCGGAACTCGTTCATCAGGCCGGCCGTTTGCAGAGCCGGTTGGCCGTTGTAGTCGTGGATGTCGAGCATGCCGCCCTGCGAACGCTCCGTCGGTGAGCTCTCCGCCTCGTAGACCGTGGCCGGGATGCCGTGGACGTGCAGGACACGCGCGAGCGTCAGTCCGCCGAGTCCGGCGCCGACGATGGTGACGTGAGGGGTCATGGTGATTCCTTGCCTGTCGAAGCCTGCCGGACGGGCGTCCGGCACGTACTCCGGCAAGACTCCAGACCCCCGGCGACAAGCCGCCGACATCGCACCGACAGCCCCGACAAGCAGCCGACATCGCACCCACCGCCCAGGCATGCCACGGTCGGCTCCCGTCCCCCGCCCGCGGTGGCCGGATCCGACGCTTTCTTCCTGCGCAATCCGCCCGCGGCAAGGCTCGCCGACGCGCGCGCCGGCCACTCCGGGACACGGCGCCGAAGACTCCGGGAACACTCCGGGAAACGGCAAGGCCCGGCATCCCGAGGACGGGATGCCGGGCCTTGCCTCGCTCAAGCGTCAGGCCGGGCGGATGTTCTCCGCCTGCGGGCCCTTCTGGCCCTGAGTGACGTCGAACTCGACCTTCTGGCCTTCCTGGAGCTCACGGTAGCCCTGGCTGGCGATGTTGGAGTAGTGGGCGAAGACGTCGGGGCCGCCGCCCTCCTGCTCGATGAAGCCGAAGCCCTTTTCGCTGTTGAACCACTTGACTGTGCCCTTGGCCATAACCGTCTCCTTCGAGGGAAACCGGGCGCGCACCCTGCGCGTCCGGGAGGTGATCGCCCTGGTCCGGAGAGGCGCTGCAAAGCGAGAACGCCCGCGATGGCGATCACGGGCGAACGGGACTTCGGAACCACGACTGCTGATCACAGGCTATAAGGACGCGGGGGCAACCGCCAGCGAGAACGCGCCAGTATCGGCGTTCGATGTGTCGGTGTGTCGGCTGACGGCCCGGTGTCAGCGGTCTCCGTCGGTCACCCGAACGGGCTCCGGGTCGGCGGGGGTGAGCTGAACGCAGCATTCCCCGGGCTGGGGGGCCAGGACGGCCTGGACTCCGCTGATCCGCAGGCCGTCGAGATAGCCCATGAGGAAGGCGTGGTTCATGCCGCACACCAGTTCGGGGGCCTTCGCGGCCAGGGGATGGAAGGGGCAGTTGCGCAACCGGATGCCGGTGGGGGCTTCACGGACCGGTTCGTAGCCGTGCTCATCGAGCATGCGCTCGCACGCGGTGAGCCCGCGTTCGGCGCCGAGGCGGCCGGGGCGGGTCTGGGCGCGTTCCGTCTCGCCCATCTGCCGTCCGCGCTCCGCGGCGGTGCGCGTCGCTGCTTGCGTGGCGTTCTCGCCGGGGCCCTCGGTCAGGACGGCGTCCAGCAGGAGGTCTGCCAGGAGTCCGTGGCGCCGGTCGGGGATGTTGACGGTGAGCTGGGTGTCGGTGGGCTCGTAGACCTTGGGCTGCCGGCCGACCTTGCGGATACCGCCCGGCGATTCGTAGCGGGCGCGCAGCAGGCCGGCGTCGACGAGCTTGTCGAGGTGGAAGGCGGCGAGCTTGCGGGAGATGCCGACGCTGGCGGCCGCCTCCTCGCGCGTGACGGCCCGGCGGGCGCGCCGGACGAAGGCGAACATGCGCCGCCGCGAGTCCTCGCCCAGGACGCTCACGGAGTCGATGGCGGCGTCGGTCGCGGGGGTGGGCTGAGTCGGATCGGAAGCCACAGGTCCACGGTAACTCCTGTCCGCATGGGTCGAACGTTCTGCGGACAGCCGTGACCTGCGGCACTTGGCTCTCCTCCCCCATAAGACCAAGGTTCATTGGTGATACCAAGGAGGGCTGCGATGGCCGGTGAACCTGGCCCCTTCGCCTGAAGCTGAGGCAGCAGCGGTCCGGCACCAGTCGCCTGGCGGCACCGGTGATCTTCGGGCACTTCGCATGACGCTGCGCGGCGTCCGGGCCACCGGCTCCAGCACCATGACCTCCCCGCTGCTCGGCCCGCTGCGCACCGGCGGCCGCTCCCGCAGCGAATTCCTCGCCCTGACCGGCGCGGCCTCCTGACCCGGCCCGCACCCCAGGCGCGGCGGCAGCCCGGCCTGTAGCCACGGACGTCCTGGCCGTGGCTACAGGCCGGGCGCGGTGAATCCGTTGAGGGCCCACAGCGCGGCCGAGTACCACAGCAGTCCGACGGCGGCGAACAGGATGCTTCCGGCGGCCGGGAGCGTCCAGCCGGGCAGGCGCCGGCTGCGCACCACCAGGATCTTGGCGACGAAGGCCCCGTACAGCGCGCAGCCCGCGACCGAGTGCAGGAAGACCCGGGTCGTCGTGGTCTCCACGCCGTAGGTGCGGACGCAGTGGTAGGCGATGGGCACCGACAGCAGGAAGGCGACCCACCCCACCACGCGGTGCCAGACGCGGACACGTCGGGGCGCCGCCGCCAGGGCGGGAAGCCGTCCGTACATCCACAGGGCGAGCAGCACCTGGACGATCGCCAGGCCGAACAGGGCGCTGCCGAGGCGGGCCTTGAGGGTGACCGCCGCGGCGCCCTGCGCGCCGAACAGGCCCGTCGTGTACTGCGGGCTGTGGTGCCGGCCGGTCACCCACACGGCCAGCGCCACGAGCACCGGCACGGCGGCGCCCAGCGCGATGACGGCGACCCGCGCGGGAGAGTGCCGCCGGGAGGGTCGGTGACCGGTCCCCGACGTCACACCGGCCGGCCCGTCGCGGTCGTCGCCGGTCAGCTCAGGTCCACCTTGTTGCCAGTGACGCCCAGTACGTACCACTCGGCGCCGAACTGGTTGAGCGCCTGGCCGTTCGTGTCGCCCGGCTTGGAGTCTCCGGCGTATTGGTACAGCGGGTGTCCGTGGTAGGTGACCTGTGTCGTGCCGTCGGACCGCTTCGACGTGCCCAGCAGGCCGGACTTCGCCGAGCCGCCGACCGAGGGCGCCCCGGAGGTCAGCAGCGGCGGCCACGCCGTGGCGCACGGCCCCTTGCAGGTCGAGGTCGTCGACTTGTCCGCCTCGAACAGGTAGAGGGTGCGGCCCTTCCCGTCGACCAGGATCGTGCCGAGCTTGCCGGCCGAGGCGGTCTTCACCATGGCCTTCGCACCAGCCGCCGCGCCGCTCGCCGACGCGGACGGGCTCGTGCCCTGGGCCGGAGCGCTGCTCATGACCGTCTTCGACGGCGTCGCCGATGAGGACGAGGAACCGCCGCTGCTGCTGGAGCAGCCACTCGCGCCGGCGACCGTCACAAGCGCGGCCGTCCAGACGACGGCCAGGCTGATACGTCTCATCACAGCTCCACCACTGGTAAGGGCCCGACGTTCGAGGGGCCGGCGAACGCATACGTTCCACGGCCCTGGGCTCTTCTCCCCCACAGCGCCCAGAACGCCTCGGGATTCACTGAGATGGACCGGTGAGGGGCGGCAGGCCCTTGTGGCCCGGGGCGTGCCCGCCCTCACCGGGTGACAGTCCGGTGGAGTGCGTGCCTCCCGCTAGCGGACCAGGCAGGGCCGCTTCGCGTCGAACTCCCAGCCTTCGACCAGGTACTGCATGGCGACGGAGTCGTCCCGGGCGCCCAGTGCCTTCTCCTTGTACAGCTCATGGGCGGCGAGCAGCCGTTCCCTGTCGAGCCGGACCCCGAGACCGGGGGCGTCGGGGACGGCGATCTCTCCGTCGACGATGCGCGGCGGGGCCACGGTGAGCCGCTCCAGGCCCTCTTGCCAGATCCAGTGCGTGTCCAGGGCGTTGTACGCGCCGGGCGCGGCGGCTCCGCAGTGCGTGACCATCGCCAGCGAGATGTCGAAGTGGTTGTTGGAGTGGCAACCCCAGGTCAGGCCCATGGCGTTGCAGAGCTGGGCCACGCGTACGGAGCCCCGCATCGTCCAGAAGTGCGGGTCGGCCAGGGGGATGGAGACCGACTGGAGGGCGATGGCGTGGGTCAGCTGCCGCCAGTCGGTGGCGATCATGTTCGTTGCGGTGGGCAGGCCGGTCGCCCTGCGGAACTCGGCGAGGACCTCACGGCCGGAGTACCCGTCTTCGGCCCCGCAGGGGTCTTCGGCGTAGGCGAGGGTGCCGGCCAGGGGCTTGCAGAGTTCGATGGCCTCGCGCAGCGACCACGCGCCGTTGGGGTCGAGGGTGATCCGCGCCTGCGGGAAGCGCTCCTTGAGCGCGCACACCGCCTTGACCTCCTCCGCGCCGTCGAGGACGCCGCCCTTCAGTTTGAAGTCGCGGAAGCCGTAGAGGTCGTAGGCGGCCTCGGCCTGGCGGACGATCGCCTCGGGGGTGAGGGCCTCCTCGTGGCGGATGCGGTACCAGTCGACGTCGGCGTCGGGTGCGCGGACGTAGTCGAGGTCGGTGCGGCCGGGGTCGCCGACGTAGAAGAGGTAGCCCAGGACGCGTACGGCGTCGCGCTGCTGACCGTCTCCGAGGAGGGCCGCGACCGGCACGTCGAGGTGCTGGCCCAGGAGGTCGAGGAGTGCCGACTCGACCGCGGTGACGGCGTGCACGGTGGTGCGCAGGTCGAAGGTCTGGGCGCCGCGCCCGCCGGAGTCACGGTCGGCGAACCGGTGCTGGATCTCGCGCAGGACGCGCTGGTAGTCGCCGACCTTCGCCCCGATCACGAGTGATGCGGAGTCGCGCAGAGTCTGGGTGATCTTCGCTCCGCCGGGCACCTCGCCGAGGCCGGTGCGGCCTTCGGAGTCCGTCAGGACGACGACGTTACGGGTGAAGTAGGGGCCGTGGGCCCCGGAGAGGTTCAGCTCCATGCAGTCGCGGCCCGCTACGGGGTAGACGGCGAAAGCGGTGATGGTCGGCTGGCTCGTGCTCATGCTCTCTTCGGTTTCTCGTGAAGGGGGTCGGTGAAGGGCAGGACCCGCGGGGCGCGGAGGGGTGCGGCCTGGGGCCGGGTGTCACAGGCCGAGGGCGCCGATGGTCCACTCGGCGGCGAGGACTCCGCCGAGGCCGAGGACGGACAGCACCGTGGTGTACGTCGTACGGACCTTGATCGCTTGGATGACCGAGAGGTTGAAGTACTCCTTGAACAGCCAGAATCCGGGGTCGTTGACGTGCGAGAAGGCGATCGAGCCGCAGGAGACGGCGAGCACCATCATCTCCGGGCTGGTGCCGCTTCCGGCGAGCAGGGGCAGGACCACGCCGGAGGCGGTGACGACGGCGACGGTCGCCGAGCCGAGCGCCACCCGCAGGATGACCGCGATGAGCCAGGCGAGGATGAGGGGCGATATGGACCAGGAGTCGGTGACGGACTTGATGTAGTCGGAGATGCCGCCTTCGACGAGGACGTTCTTGAAGGCGCCACCCGCGCCGATCACCAGCAGGATCATCGCCATCGCCTGGGCCGCGGAGGAGCATGACGCGCCGACTTCCGCCAGGCTGCGTCCGATCCTCGGTCCGAACGCCCACATCGCCAGCAGCAGCGTCAGCAGCAGCGCGATCGGGGCCGAGCCGAGGAACGCGACGGTGTGCAGAAGAGGGCTCTCGCCGGAGACGACCATGTCGGTCACCGCGGCGCCGGCGATCAGGACGACGGGGAAGAGAGCCACGGACAGCGACCAGCCGAGTCCGGGCATCTCCTCGTCGGTGAATTCGCGTTCGCTGACCAGGCCCTTGGGGATGGTGGGATTCATCGCCCTGACGAACGGCAGGCGCGGCCACAGGAGCGCGACGAGCGCGCCGGCCGGGACGGCGATGAACAGGCCGTAGAAGAGGGTCAGTCCGACCGAGGCGTGGAAGGTCGCGGCGACGGCCGTGGGGCCGGGGTGCGGCGGCAGGAAGCTGTGCATGGTGGAGAGGGCGATCGACATCGGCAGCCCGACCCACAGCAGCTTCGCACCGGTCACCCGGACCAGCGTGAAGGCGATGGGCACGATGATGATGAAGGCGACCTCGTAGAACATGGTCACGCCGATGAGCATGGAGGTGACCACCATGGCGACCTGGACCCAGCGCGGCCCGAACGCGTCGAGGAGCTTGCCGCTGATGCGCTGGGCGGCGCCGGAGTCACCCATGACGCGGCCGACCATGGCGCCGAGCCCGATGGTGAGCATGGTGTCACCGATCTGCCCGCCGATGCCGTCCGAGAGGACGTCCGGGATGGTCTTCACGGGGATGCCCTGGACCACGGCGACACCGACCGCCACCAGCAGCAGGGCCGCGAAGCCGTTCAGTTTCACCTTGGTCATGAGCAGCAGCAGAACCAGAACACTGATGGCTACTACGACGAGTGGCATGCAGCTCCCCTTTGAACTGTGGAGTGGAGCAGCCGGACCGCGCTGGGCACGGCGCGGCACGGCTGTGATGCGGGCTGGGGCGCGACGGCCGGACACGGCGGCGGTGTGCTTCGCGGCCGGGGCGGTCGGCTCGGAACGTGCGCGGGCGCGCAAGGTGGCGCCCGCGGGTGCCGGGGCGGATCGGCGATGTGGGGCGCCCACGGGTGGCGCCGGCTCCCGGTGACGCGGGCGACGGCCGGGGCGACCGGCAGGGCGGGCCGGGTCAGGGACGGGCGGTCGCTAACAGGGGTGGGGTGCCCGGTCGGTGCGGCTCGTCCTGCCGGGCGGGAGCAGGCATGGTCGATCTCCTAGACCTGGGTGTTGTGGCAGAGATGCCGCGTGCGGTCCGGCCACAGGACCGTTGGCTGAGTTGACCGTAGAGATGGTTGCGATGCACGTCTAAGTCGAATTTTGTTGGTCGCCATACCTTTCTTGCATGACTCCCTTGTGGCGAGGGTGTTCCGGCCGGATGTCGCCGGCGTCACGCGACGGGTCACATGTGCCGCAGAAGTGCCTGAAGCGCCGGATTGTCGTTGCTCTGGCGCCATACGTAGTTCAGCTCGACCGGCCGCGGGTCCGGCAGGTCCACCGGCAGGAAGGCGATGCCGTCGTAGCGCATCCGGGCGGCGCCCTCGGGCACGAGGGCGATGCCCCAGCCGCCGTTCACCAGGGCCAGCATGGTGTGCACCTGGGTGAGGTACTGGGTGACCACCGGCCGCACGCCGGCGGCCCGGAAGACGCTGACCAGCAGCTCGTGGAAGTAGCGGGCCTCGATGGGGGAATACATCAGGAAGTCCTCGCCGTCGAAGTCCTCGATGCGCATCGGGCCCGGTCCGGCGGCCAGCGGGTGCGCCGCGGGCAGGGCCGCCACCAGGCCCTCGCGCACCGCGGGGCGCGAGATGATGCCGGGGCCCGTGGCCGACGGGCGGACCAGCCCGAGGTCGAGTGAGCCCTCACCGAGAGCCTTGAGCTGGTCGCGGGTGACGAGTTCCTGCAGCAGGATCTCGACTCCGGGAAGCGCTGCCCGGGCGGTCTCGAGGAGGCTGCCGAGAGCGGAGGAGGCGCTGGCGGCCGTGAACCCGACGGCGATCGCCCCCGCCTCGCCGGCGGAGACGCGGCGCACGGCGAGCGTGGCGTGCTCGGACTGGTGCAGGATGCCGCGCGCCTCGATCAGGAAGGCCCGGCCCGCCGGGGTCAGCCGCACCGTGCGGTTCGTCCGGTCGAGCAGCTGCACGCCCAGCTCGTTCTCCAGCAACTGGATCTGCCGGCTCAGCGGCGGCTGCGTCATGTTCAGCCGTTCCGCGGCACGGGTGAAGTGCAGTTCCTCGGCGACCGCCACGAAGCTCGTCAGCTGGGTCAGCGTGAACATTGATGCTCTCCCGGTATTGCGAGATCCAAAACTTATGTTGGACGTGAATCATTGGTCACCGTAGCGTCACCGGCAGGCAGGCGGCGGCCCCGCCCTGCCGGTCGGTCGCGCGGGTCGCGGAACCGGCCGCCGCCGACCCACAGGACTCGAAAGTGGTGAGCACGATGAGCACGACGTCACACCTCGCTCCCGGACAGAGCACGACGGAGGCGACGCTCGACCGGATCGCGTGGCTGCGTCTGTCGTCGGTGACCCTTCCCCTGGCCACGCCGATCAGTGACGCGAAGGTGTTCACCGGCCGCCAGAAACCGATGACGGAGGTGGCGGTCCTCTTCGTGGAGATCGCCACCGAGCAGGGCCACGAAGGCCTCGGCTTCAGCTACTCGAAGCGGGCCGGCGGCCCGGGCCAGTTCGCCCACGCCAGGGAGATCGCCGGGAACCTGATCGGTGAGGACCCCAGCGACATCGGCAGGCTCTGGACCAAGCTGGCGTGGGCCGGCGCCTCGGTGGGACGCAGCGGCCTCGCCATCCAGGCGATCGCGGCGTTCGACGTGGCCCTGTGGGACCTGAAGGCCAAGCGGGCCGGACTCCCGCTGGCCAAGCTCCTCGGCGCGCACCGCGACTCGGTCCGCTGCTACAACACCTCCGGCGGCTTCCTCCATCTCCCGACCGAGCAGATCCTGGACAACGCCACCGCCTCCCTGGCCAGCGGCATCGGCGGCATCAAGATCAAGGTCGGGCACCCCGACAGCGCGTACGACCTCGCCCGCCTCACCGCCGTACGCGAGCACATCGGCGACGGCACCGCCCTGATGGCCGACGCCAATCAGCAGTGGGACCGGGCCACCGCGCAGCGCATGGGCCGCGCCATGGAACGCTTCGGCCTGGTCTGGATCGAAGAACCCCTCGACGCCTACGACACCCAGGGCCACGCCGCGCTCGCCGCGTCCCTCGACACCCCCGTCGCCACCGGCGAGATGCTCTCCAGCGTCGCCGAACACGCCGACCTGATCCGGCACCGGGCCGCCGACGTCATCCAGCCCGACGCGCCCCGCATCGGCGGCATCACCCAGTTCCTGAAGCTCGCCGCGCTCGCCGAACAGCACCATCTCCAGCTCGCGCCGCACTTCGCCATGGAGATCCACCTCCATCTGGCCGCCGCCTACCCCATCGAGCCCTGGGTCGAGCACTTCGACTGGCTGGAACCCCTCTTCAACGAGCGCCTGACCATCCGCGACGGCCGTATGCACCTCTCCGCCCGCCCCGGACTCGGCGTCACGCTGACCGACCGGGCCCGCGCCTGGACCACCGCCACCCACGAAGCGGGCGCCCGCCCCTAGAACTCCCGGCGCCGGGGCCTCGCCCCTTCCGGAGCAGCGCTCCGGAAGGGGCGAGGCCCCGGCGCGGCGGACCGCCGCACCGACCGCCCCGCACACCACCTCCAGGAGCAGTCCCATGACGCACTTCACCCCGGCAGAACTCGGCCGCCGTATCGGCTCCGGGCTGTTGTCCTTCCCCGTGACCCACTTCCGCGACGATCTGTCGTTCGACGAGACGGCCTACCGCGAGCACGTCGTCCGGTTGTCCAAGTACGACGTCGGCGGGCTCTTCGCCGCGGGCGGCACGGGCGAGTTCTTCTCCCTGACCCCCACCGAAGTCGAACGCGTCGTGACCGCGGCGGCCGACAGCACCCCGGACGGCACCCCGATCCTCGCCCCCGTCGGCTACGGCACCGCCACCGCGACCGAGTTCGCCGCCGCAGCCGAACGCGCCGGCGCCGACGGCATCCTGCTCTTCCCGCCGTACCTCACCGAGGCCGGGCAGGAGGGACTGGCCCAGCACGTGGAAGCGGTCTGCCGCGCCACCTCCCTCGGGGTGGTCATCTACAGCAGGGCCAACGCCGTGTACTCCGCCGACACCGTCGCCCGCCTCGCGGCCACCTGCCCCAACCTGATCGGGTACAAGGACGGCGTCGGCGACATCGACACCATGACCCGCATCCATGCCCGGCTCGGTGACCGCCTCACCTACATCGGAGGCCTGCCCACCGCCGAGACCTTCGCCCTGCCCTACCTCCAGCTCGGGGTGACGACCTACTCCTCGGCCATCTTCAACTTCCTGCCCGAGTTCGCCCTGTCCTTCTACACCGCCGTCCGCGAGCGCCGGCAGGCCGACGTCACGAAGATGCTCTCGGACTTCGTGCTCCCCTACACCGAGATCCGCAACCGCCAGCCCGGGTACGCGGTCAGCATCGTCAAGGCCGGCATGACGGCCACCGGCCGGACCGCCGGACCGGTCCGGCCCCCGCTCACCGATCTGACCCCGCAGGAGCGCGACGACCTCTCGTCCCTGATCGCCGGGCTGCCCGACGCCGCCTGACCCGAGCCCGACGCCACCTGACCCGAGCCCCTGCGTGACCCGTGCCCCGGCCCAGGAAGAAGACTTCGCACATGAGCAACGCCACCGCCCCTCACCACTCCGCCCACCCGCCGGCGAGCGATCTGACGGGGGCGATGTTCATCGCCGGTGAACGGGTCACCGGAACGGGCGCCGAGGTCCGCTCCGTGAACGCCACCACCGGCCGGCCCCTCGATCCGGCGTACCGGTACGGCGGCACGGACGATGTGCGGCGAGCCTGCCAGGCGGCCGAGGACGCCTTCGACACCTACCGCGACCTGCACCCGCGGCGGCGCGCCCGCTTCCTGGAGACGGTCGCCCGCAATCTCACCACGCTCACCGACGCCCTGGCCGACCGCGCCCACCAGGAGACGGGGCTGCCCACCGCCCGACTGGCCGGCGAGATCATCCGGACCACCGGCCAGCTGCGGCTGTTCGCCTCCGTCCTGACCGAGGGCAGTTGGCACGGCGCCCGCATCGACCCCGCCCAGCCCGACCGCACGCCCCAGCCCCGGCCCGACATCCGCCAGCAGCAGATCCCCCTCGGGCCCGTCGCGGTCTTCGGCGCCAGCAATTTCCCGCTGGCCTTCTCCGTCCTGGGCGGCGACACCGCCTCCGCCCTCGCCGCGGGCTGCCCCGTCGTGGTCAAGGCGCACGACGCCCATCTGGGCACCAGCGAACTCGCCGCTCACGCCATCCAGGCAGCCGTCGCCGAGCACCGGCTGCCCGCCGGCGTCTTCTCCCTGCTCATCGGTGACGGCCCCACGCTGGGCACCCGTCTGGTCACCGACCCGCACATCCAGGCCGTCGGTTTCACCGGCTCCCGCGACGCCGGACTCGCCCTCGGTCGCGCGGCCGCCGCGCGACCGCAGCCCATCCCGGTCTACGCCGAGATGAGCAGCATCAACCCCGTCGTTCTCATGCCCGGGGCCCTCGGCGAGCGCGCCGAGACCCTGGCCGAGGAATTCACGGCCTCGCTCACCCTGGGCGCGGGCCAGTTCTGCACGAACCCCGGTCTCGTCATCGCCGTGGACGACTCCGGCCTTCAGACGTTCCTGGACAGCGCGTGCAGCGCGGTCGACGCCGACCCGGGCGCCACCATGCTGACCCCCCGCCTGGCCCGCTCCTACCGGATCGAAGCGGAGAAGGTGTCCGCGCACCGCAGCGTGGATGTCCTCGCCCGCGGCGCCGTACCGCACTCCGCCGGCCCCGGCCAGGCGCTCCTGATGAGCGTGGCCGCGGACGACTTCCTCGCCGACCCGGAACTGCAGCGCGAGATGTTCGGCCCCGCCGGCCTCGTCGTACGGGCCCGCGACCTGAACCAACTCGCCGACGTGGTACGCCACTTGGAGGGTCAGCTCACCGCGACGGTGCACACGGCGGCCGACGACCTCGCGGACGCCCACCGGCTCCTGCCGCTCCTCGAACGACGGGCCGGCCGGGTCCTGTTCAACGCCTGGCCCACCGGGGTGGAGGTCGGCCACGCCATGGTCCACGGAGGCCCCTACCCGGCCACCTCCGACAGCCGGACCACCTCGGTCGGCTCCCGGGCGATCGAACGCTTCCTGCGCCCCGTCGCCTACCAGAACCTCCCCCGTGAGCTCCTGCCCGCTCCCCTGCGGGACGACAACCCGTACGGCATCCCACGCCGCGTCGACGGCGGCCTGCCCGGCACGGTCCGCTGATGTCCCCCGGGGCCCTCCACGACCAGATCGCGGAGGCAATGGATCACCCCGTCCCCCTCTCCGGGTAACGTCAAGGTATGAGTCATCCGCACCCTGAACTGAAAGCCGCCCCACCCCTGCCCGAGGGAGGGCTGCGGGTCGTCGCCCTGGGCGGCCTGGGTGAGATCGGCCGCAACATGACCGTCTTCGAGCACGCCGGCAAACTGCTCATCGTCGACTGCGGCGTGCTGTTCCCCGAGGAGACCCAGCCCGGCGTGGACGTCATCCTGCCGGACTTCACCTCGATCCGGGACCGGCTGGACGACGTCGTGGCCGTGCTGCTCACCCACGGCCACGAGGACCACATCGGCGGCGTGCCGTACCTGTTGCGCGAGCGGTCCGACATTCCCGTCGTCGGCTCCAAGCTGACGCTGGCGTTCTTGGAGGCCAAGCTCAAGGAACACGGCATCCGGCCGCGCGCGGTACGGGTGCGGGAGGGCGACCGGCGCCGCTTCGGCCCCTTCGACTGCGAGTTCGTGGCGGTCAACCACTCCATCCCCGACAGCCTCGCGGTCGCGATCCGCACCGGCGCCGGGATGGTGCTGCACACCGGTGACTTCAAGATGGACCAGTTCCCTCTCGACGACCGCATCACCGATCTGCGCGCCTTCGCCCGCCTCGGCGAGGAGGGCGTGGACCTGTTCCTCACCGACTCCACCAACGCCGAGGTGCCCGGCTTCACCACCTCCGAGCGGGAGCTGAACCCGGCGATCGAGCAGGTGATGCGCACCGCGCCGCGCCGGGTCATCGTCTCCAGCTTCGCCAGCCATGTGCATCGCATCCAGCAGGTCCTGGACGCCGCCCACCAGCACGGCCGCAAGGTCGCCTTCGTCGGCCGGTCGATGGTCCGCAACATGGGCATCGCCCGTGACCTGGGTTATCTGAAGGTCCCCTCGGGTCTGGTCGTGAGCACGAAGGAGCTGGAGAAGCTCCCGGACCACAAGATCACTCTGGTGTGCACGGGCTCCCAGGGCGAACCGATGGCGGCGCTGTCGCGGATGGCCAACCGCGACCACATGATCCGCATCGGCAAGGGCGACACCGTCCTGCTCGCCAGCTCCCTCATCCCCGGCAACGAGAACGCCATCTACCGGGTGATCAACGGACTCACCCGGTGGGGCGCCCACGTGGTCCACAAGGGCAACGCGAAGGTGCACGTCTCCGGGCACGCCAGCGCCGGCGAACTCGTCTACTGCTACAACATCGTCAAGCCGCGCAACGTCATGCCGGTGCACGGTGAATGGCGCCACCTGCGGGCCAACGGCGACCTCGCCATCCGTACCGGCGTCGACCCCGACCGGGTCGTCATCGCCGAGGACGGCGTCGTCGTCGACCTCGTCGACGGGCGCGCGTCGATCACCGGCAAGGTCCCCGCCGGCAACGTCTACGTGGACGGCATGGAAGTCGGCGGCGCCACCGAGGCGTCCCTCAAGGACCGCCTCACCCTGGCCGCCGAGGGCGTGGTCACGGTGGTGGCGATCGTCGACGCGGACACCGGCGCGCTCGCCGAGGCCCCCGACTTCCTGGCCCGGGGCTTCGTCCACGACGACACCACCTTCGAGCCGGTCGTCCCCGTCATCGAGAAGACCCTGGCCACCGCGGCCCAGGAAGGCGTCGGGGACGCGCGCCAGCTCGAACAGCTCATTGCCCGTGCCGTGGCGAACTGGGCGTTCCGCACCTACCGCCGCAAGCCCCTCATCATCCCCGTCATCATCGACGCCTGAGACGCCCCCGGCCGGCGAAGAAGGAGTGCGCCGCCCCGGGTGACCGCGTCACCCGGGGCGGACGCCCCCGCGCGCCCGTCACCCCACCAGTCCGGGCTCGAAGGGCTGAAGCGCGTCCTGCCCGGGCTGGATGACGCCGTAGCTGTTCTCCGGTACTTCGTTCCAGGCGCCGGCGAGTTCGCCGAGCGGTTCGGACACGATGAGCCGGGTCTCGTCGGAGACGTGCTGGAGGAACGCCGCGTCCGGGTGGAGTGCGCGCAGGGTGGCGACCTCGGTGCTGAAGTACAACGACCGCGAGTGGCCTTCGCTGGAGTAGCGGAACGCCCACACGCGTTTCCCGTCGGCCACCGCGACGGTCATCTGGAGCGGGTGCAGGATGCCGTGGGCGTGTCCCGCTTCCTCGATCACGCCCACCATGCGCGCCACCGCACCGGGCGGGTCGTCCGTCAGACCGAGGGTGAGCGCCAGGAAGAACATCAGCTCGGAGTCGGTGGACCCCTCGATGTCGGGGTACAGCACGGGATCGACGGCCACGGCGAGGTCACGCCTCATGAGGCGGAACCCGTCGATCATCCCGTTGTGCATCCACATCCAGCGGTCGTGCCGGAAGGGGTGGCAGTTGGACTGCTGCACGGCTGTCCCGGTCGCCGCCCTGATGTGGGCGAAGAAGAGGCCCGACCGGACATGGTGGGCGACCTCCCGCAGGTTGCGGTTGCTCCACGCCGGGTCGACGTCCCGCACGACGGCCGGCGTGACGGCCGGGGTGACGGCCGGGTCCTCGGCGTACCAGCCGATGCCGAAGCCGTCCCCGTTGGTCGTCTCCACCCCCATACGGGAGTGCAGGCTCTGGTCGATCAGCGAGTGTTCCGGTTCGAACAGCACCCTGCTGAGGAGGACGGGAGTACCCGAGTAGGCGATCCAGCGGCACATGGTGCACGACCTCTGTGTCAGTGCTTCACGACAAGCTTGAAGGAGATGATCAGCAGACAGGAAGCAGCCCAGCGTGCCGGCACCGATCAGCGCGGTCGCCGCCGGCAGCGAACCGTGGACACCGCCGGTGTGGTCGGCCTGGGCGCGGCGCTCCTTGCGCCGGTCACGGGCGACGACGGGGTCGGCTCTCAGCATGACGGCCGCCTTCCGGGCGTCGGCTCAGCCGCCCCAAGGGTGATCAGAGCCCGCCGGCGTCCCACGGTGTCCACCTCGTGATGTCCACCTCGTCCGGTCGGCCCGGGCCGCGGCACTCGCACCCGGGCGGCGGCCTGGCCGTCCGGCCGGCTGCCGTTCCCATCGCACCCGAAAATGCGGTGGGCCACCTCACCCCCGGCGGGGGAGAGTGCGAGCAGCCCCCGCAGTGGTCGTCGTGCCGTCAGAGGAGTCCCAGCCGGCGTCCCTGCCGCACCGCATCCGTCCGCCGGTTCACCGCGAGCTTTCGGTGGAGGTTCTTGACGTGCGTCTTCACCGTGTTCACCGACACGAACAGGTCGGCGGCGATCTCCTCGGTGGACATCATCCGAGCGAGGCGCACCAGCACATCGTGCTCGCGTTCACTCAGCCGTTCGACCAGTACGGGTGCGGGCTCGGCCCCCGCACCGGGCGTCGCGTCCCCCGGGGTGAGCCACCCGGTGGCCAGCTCCCGCAGGGGTGCTTGCGCCAGGAACGGCGCGATCCATCCGCCGGCCTCCCGGAAGGGCCGGCGCAGCCTGTCGCGGCGGGCGGTCAGCAGCGCCTCGGTGAGCAGCCGGCGGGTGGCGACTGCGTCGCCGTCGGCGTGCGCGGCCTGCGCCCGTACCAGCGTCGCGCGTACCCGCACCGCCGGGCCGACGTGCTGCGCGCGGGGCATCGCGTCGAGCGCGCGCAGGGCCGCCGACGGGTCACCGGCCGCCAGGTGGGCCCGTGCCACGCCCACCGCGCACGCCGGCTGCTCCGTGCCCAGGTCGCCCAGCACCTCCGCGGCCGCGTCCGGCCGGCCTTCGGCCAGGTAGGCGGCGGAGGCGACCAGCGCGGTGTGGCCCTCCGCCCAGGGAGAGGCGACGTCGGCCCGTACGTCCGCCGCGGTGGCGGCCATCGCGGCGCGTGTCCTGCCCCTGGCCAGCAGCAGCCGGGACGTCACGAGGGAGCGTCCCGCAGCCGTCACCGGGTCCGGCACCTCGCGGTCGGGCGTCCGGTCGAGCAGCGTCTGGGCCCGGTCCAGTTCGTCACGGTCCACCGCCACCGCCGCCATGACCAGTTCCCCGAGTCCGGAGTCGGCGCGCTGGGGGAGGCTGAACCGTTCCGACTCCGCCCGGGCGGCCGACACATGGTGCTGGGCCCTGTCCGGCCAGCCGTTGAGGTAGTCGATCAGGGCGAGATGGACCAGTGACTCCTGCCGGGGAACCGCCGTCGCCGCACCGCCATGGTCGCCGGTCACCGCGGTCAGGGCGGCTCGGGCCTCTTCCAGATGGCCCGCCCACAGCCGCGTCGAACCCACCTGGGTCAGCAAGAGGGCGGGAACTTCGGGGTGCTGGTCGAGCAGGTGCACGGGCACCTCCCGCTGGACCTGCCTGGCCGCCCGCGCCGCCTGTTCCGCCTTGTGCGGGGAGCCGGACATCCGGGCCGCGAGGGCTTCCAGCAGTGCGCAGCTCAGCTGCGTCGCAGGAGTGCCCGCATCCTCCGCGGCGAGGTGCTCCTTCGCGTGGTGCAGATGCGTCAGGCCCCGGTCGAGGTCGTGCCGGGACAGGTCACGGGCCGCCTGGACGAGGTCGGACTGCAACGTGGTCGCAGCGGGTTCCATGCTGGCGAACAGCTCGGCCAGGTCGTCGGAGCACAGGCCGCTGAACAGCTGCCCGATCGCCAGGTCGTCCACCAGGGCGCGGGCCGTGAAGTCCCAGTCACCGGCGGCCGCGCCATGGCTGACCATCTCCGGCAGGGCCCCGGACCGCCGCAGCCAGTACGCGGCCCGCCGGTGCAGTTCCGGCTCGAGGCCGGGGCACCGCTCCCGCAGATGCACACGCAGGATCTCCCGGAACAGCGGAGGGAGGCGGTACCAGGTGTGCCCGAGGTCCTCGACGAAGGCGTTCATCCGGTGCAGGCCGGCCAGGATGGGCGCGGCGTCACGGCGCCCGGTCAGCTCGTCCGCCAGGTCGGCGGAGAAACGCTCCAGAACGCTGACGCGCAGCAGCAGGTCCTGCGTGGGCTGCGGCTGCCGCTGGAGGACCTCGACCAGCAGGAAGTCGGCGACCGTGCTGTGGCCCGCCTCGAACTCCTTCAGATAGCGCTCGGGGTCCGGGCTGTGCCGGGCGGCCAGGGCGCACAGCCGCAGGCCCGCCGCCCAGCCGCGCGTGCGGTCCACCAGGGCGTCGGCCGCCGCCAGGGAGACGTGCAGACCGTGCAGCTCCAGCAGCTGGACGGCCTCCTCGGGTGTGAAGGCCAGCTCGGCGTCCCTGATCTCGGTCAGTTCACCGGCGGCGCGATAGCGGTGCAGCGGCAGCAAGGGTTCCGTGCGGCTGATCAGGACGAGGTGCAGCCCCGGCCCGGCGTGGCGCAGGAGGAACGCCAGCTGCTCCGAGACCTCGCTCGCGGCTTCGTCGTACTCGTCGATCACCAGGGTCACGCCGGTGCTGTTGCTGTTGAGCTGTGCCGCCAGGCGGTTCAGCAGGGTGCGGTCCACCTGTCGCGCGTCGGAGGGGAAACCGACGCCGGCGGGCAGCGGCACATGCGCGGTGTGCAGGGCCTTGAGCAGGTGGGCCCAGAACATGCCCGGACGCCGGACCGCGGAGTCCACGGTCAGCCAGGCCACCGGCTGCTCCAGGCCCGCGGCCCAGTCGGCGACTAGCAGGGTCTTGCCCGCCCCGGCGGCTCCGTTGACCATCACCAGCGGCGTGGGCATCGCTTCCTGGAGGCGTTCGACGAGCCGTTCCCGGCGCATGAACGTGGCAGGTCTCGTCGGCAGGACGAAACGGGTCCGCAGAAAGGGATCGCCCAACGGATCGATGTCCACGCCGGCCGGATGTCGCGGGATCTCGTCGTCAGGTGCCACAGCTCTCACCACTCGCCGGATCGCGGGGCTTCCTCACCCACCATCCATCACACCCTTTAGGACACCGGCCCGCCAGTCAGAGAAGGAAGGGCTGCTCACCGGTGGCTCGACCGGGGGCCGCCCAGGGCAAAGGCAGGGCTCAGCCAGAACGTCAGCGTCCTGAGCAGCCGCTCGCGGTCGATCCCAGCCGTCGTGGGGCGCCACGTGGACCGTGCAGCCCGCCGGACCCGTGCGGTTGGCCTGCCTCTCGTCGCACCGGAACGAGCGGGTCGCGGAGGCGGACACGGGGGTCACCTGCGCGGGGTGAGGCCCCGTGGCGCCGGAGGGCGGGAAGCTGGAACACGAAGCGCTACGAAAACTGCCATCGGCTGTCGGCGGGAGAGCGGCACATGCGTTACGAGATCCGCGTCGAGGGACACCTCTCGGAGACACTCGCCAAGGTCTTCCCGGAGCTGGATCACGTAGTGATCTTCGATGAGACGGTGCTCTACGGCCCTGTCATCGACGAGGCCCATCTGTACGGGCTGCTGGGACGCTGCCAGTCGCTGGGGCTGCGGGTGCTGGAGATGCGGCGGCTGCCCGACTGACGCCGACGGCGCGCCGCTGTCACAGGGTGGTCGCGCGGGGCCGGCCCGGGGCCAGTGTGCCGGCGTCCCGCTCGTTCTGGTCGGCGTATGCCTGCCGCCGAGCAGCAGCAGCAGCAGCAGCGGATCGTCGTGCCCTTGCCGAGCAGCAGCAGGATCCAGCACCGGGTGCCGACTCTGCCGACACCCAAACCAGAAGCGTGGTGGTGCTCCCCCGTCCGCCACGGTCCAGGGGCAGCCGGTAGTGGGCGGCCGGATCACTCATGGGGCACTTCGTCCCTCCGGGAAGTCCAGCGTGAGGTCGCGGAACCCTTGCCGTTCCAGGAACCAGCCCACCGTCACGGCACTCCGCGCGGATCACCCGCGAGGGGTGACCCCGCTCACGGTGGCGTGCGGGAGGCTGACCGGGACAGGGCGGTGCGGGCAGCGCGTGCACCGTTTCACCGGCGGTCCGGTGCCGGACCGTGCCATGCGAGGAGGAGCCATGACCGTGTCGCGTGGTCCGACGCCGCGCACCGCGTCCGAGCCCCTGACCGACGGGGCCGAAGCCGCCCGGGACGCAGACCGGACCCACCCGGCCGACGCGACGGACGCCGGTGTCGAACGGCAGTTGGCGCAGCTGGGCGGTTCCTGGACCTGGCTGCTGGGTTCGGCGGTGACGACGCTGGTGCCGGGAATCCTGATCCTGGCCTGGCCGCACGAGACGCTGCACGTCCTGGCGGTGCTGATTGGGCTGTACCTGGTCGTGACCGGTGGCTTCCGGTTCGTCGCCGCCTTCGCGCAGGAGCACGGCGACCGGCACACGGGCCTCCTGGTCGCGGTGCTCTACGTCCTGGCCGGAGTGCTGTGCCTGCGGCATCCGCTGCAGACGATCGCCGCGCTCACACTGATCACCGGCGCTCTCTGGCTCGTGACCGGCCTGATGAGCGCCTGGGCGGTCCTCGCCGCCAAGGGCATGCCGCACCGGGGCCTCGTCCTCGGCGCTGCGGCCCTCGCCGCCGTGGCGGGCGTCGTGGTGCTCGCGCTGCCCTCGGAGTCCGCCCTCGCCCTGACCCGGCTGCTCGGCCTCTGGCTGGTGCTGCTCGCCATCGCCGAACTCGGGCTCGCCCTCGCGCTGCGGTCCGCCCTGCGCAAGAACCTCTCCGCAACCGGGTCCGGCCCGCCGCCGGCGTGAGGCCCAGGAGCCAACCGGCGCGCTCACGCGGGCGTCGTGGGCCGCGGGCCACGCACTGCGGGGTGCCGGCATGAACACCGGTGCCACCAGCCGCTGGCTGGACGGTCACCGCTCGTGGACCACGGGCGCCGTCATCGGGCTGGCGGCCCTGGCCGTCGTGCTCTGGAACTACCCCACGGTCGGGGCCGTGGTGCTGATCGTCGGTCTGGTCGTCCTGGTCCTCGTCGTCCTCGCCGTCCTCGCCGTGCCGGCCTCGTCGGCGGGGCGGCCCGGCGCGGCAGCCGAACCGGGGCGGGCGGGCCCGTGAGGGGGCCGACCGCGCCTGTCACCCGGGGCAGGGACTTCACCCGCCCCGGGTGAGGCCGGGCGAGCGTCGGCGTGTGCACGCTGAGAACAGACGGGGACGGCGGCAGAACGCCTGCCCGGACCGAGAAAAAGAGATGAGGATCCCATGGACCTCGCCTACGACTACCCGCTGCTGAGCATGTTCTGGACCATGCTGTGGTTCTTCCTGTGGATCATGTGGTTCGTCCTGCTCTTCAGGATCATCGGCGACATCATCCGCGACGACGAGCTGAGCGGCTGGGGCAAGACCGGCTGGATGATCTTCGTCATCGTGCTGCCCTTCCTCGGCGTCTTCGCCTACGTCATCGCCCGCGGCAAGAGCATGGGCCACCGCGAGATCAGTCACGCCCGCGCGCAGCAGGCGGAGATGGACGCGTACATCAAGAAGACGGCGGCGAGCGACGCCGGTCGCCCGACGACCGCCGACGAACTCGTCAAGCTGTCCGACATGCGCACCCGCGGAGACATCACCGAAGAGGAGTTCCGCCGTGCCAAGGCTCTTGTCCTGAGCGAGGCCGGTACTCCGGCAGGCTCCGGGGCCACGACCGCATCCACACCTCACTGAGCACGGACGAGGAAACGAGGCGGAAAGATCACCGCCACTCCCGCGGCCCGGGGGGCGCACTCCACGAAGTTCGCCTGGACCGCAGGCCTGATGACCTTCGCCGGCGTCATGCTCACCCTCGTGGCGATCCTGGACCTCTTCGTCTTGCGGTCCGCACACCTGGCCCGCGAGCACGGCGAGAGCGCGGCGGCCGAGCGGCTGCGCCCCGACATCGCGCGGCTGTCGTCGACCGCCGACGGGGCCGAGGGAATCCGCCCCTTCGTCGAGCGCCGCGACGCCGTCTTCACCGGCCGCTGACCGCCCCGCGCTGCCCGCAGCCCCTGTCCTCCTCGGCCCCCCTCACCACGCCTCCGACTCCGTCGAGGCCTGCGCCGCCGGCTGCTCTCGGCCGGCACGACGGCGCAGTCTCATCGCCAGCAGAGGAAGGAGCAGTACGGAGAGCATCGCGGCGCCGACCAGGGCGGCGGCCTCGTCGGTGCCGAGGACCTTCTGGTCGACACCGATGGTCGTGATCGCCACGACGAGCGGCAGACAGGTCGAGGCGAAGAGAGTGAGCGCCGGCCGGTCGCCGCGCCCCAGGTCGCGCGGCGCCAGCAGATACACCGGACCTCCGCGCACCAGCAGGAACAGCAGCAGGAACATGGGCAGCAGGGCCAGGGCGCGCCCGCCGTCCAGCAGGGCCCGCAGGTCGAATTCGATGCCGGTGACGACGTAGAACAGCGGCACCAGGAAGCCGAACCCCATCGCCTCCACCTTGCCGAACACCTCGGCGCTGTGCGCGGGCGAGGCGCCGTGCAGCACGAGGCGGGTGAGGACCCCGGCGGCGAAGGCGCCGAGCAGGATATCGAGGCCGAACGCCCCGGCCAGGGCGAGCATGCCGACCAGGAGCAGCATGACGAAGCGGACCGCGAACTGCCCGCTGCTGTGCAGGGTCGTGTCGATCAGCCGCGAGAACCAGGGCGGCCGGGGCCGCAGCGCCCACCAGACGGCGCCGGCGGTGATCACCGCGAAGGCGATCAGCAGCACCGTCGACTCGCCCGGCTTGCGTCCGCTGAGCAGCAGGGCGATGGCGACGATGGGCCCGAACTCGCCGACGGCGCCGAACGCCGACACCACGGTCCCGAAACGGCTGCGCAGGTCGCCCCGGTCACGCAGGATCGGCAGGACGGTGCCCAGGGCCGTGCTGGTCAGAGCCGTGCCGATGACGAAGGCCCGGAATGTCTCGCCGCCGCTGACCAGGAAGCCGAGCCCGATGCCGAGGGCCAGGGAGGCCAGCCAGGCCCCGGCGGCACGGCGCAGGGTGGCGCCGCGGACGGCCGCGAACTCGATCTCGTACCCGGCGAGGAAGATCAGCATGGCCAGCCCGAGGTCGGACAGCGTGTCGACGACCTGGTCCGGATGGGTCCAGCCGAGGACGTCCGGGCCGATGACGATACCGAGGGCGATCTCGAAGATGACCAGCGGAACGCGGACCCGCCGCGCCGCCCCCTCCGCGAGGAGCGGGGCGAGCACGGCGGCCACCATGATCAGCAGGAGTGTGCCGGGATGGAACACGGAGCCCCCTCATCGGTGCGTCGCAGGACGGCGCCGGAGGCCGGCGGCACGTAGGGCACAGCCAGTGCCACCCTCACCCGGCCCGGCGGGCGGCACTACCTCGTATGCGCCGTGAGGGTGAACGGCGGCCGGCCGTTGGGCGGCGCGCCCGACGACAGGTGGGCGTCAGCCCACGGCACGGGGCCCGCCGGCAGATCAAGGGCGAGCGGCACCCACGGCTCTCTGCGATCTCACCCTGGGACCGATGAGTTTCTGCGGGGCCGGCGGTCCTATGACCATTGCCTTCGAACGGAACGGTCCTTGACCCATGACTCAACTGCTGCGTGTGCAGAACTTCAACGTCTCCAGTGACGGATACGGCGCCGGGGAGGGGCAGAGCCTGGAGCGGCCGTTCGGGCATGCCGACCCGGCGCGGCTGTTCGCGTGGGCGGGCGCCACGGCGAGCTGGCCCATGCGTACCGATCCCGGGGGCAGCCGGGGCCTCGACGACTACTTCACCCGGGACTTCGCCCGCAACATCGGCGCCGAGATCATGGGCCGCAACAAGTTCGGGCCCCAGCGCGGGCCCTGGCAGAACCACGAGTGGCGCGGCTGGTGGGGGGACGAGCCGCCGTTCCACACCCCCGTCTTCGTCATGACCCACCACCCGCGCCCTTCGTTCACGCTCTCCGACACCACCTTCCACTTCGTCGACGGTGATCCGGCCGGCGTCCTGGCGCAGGCGCAGCAGGCGGCGCAGGGCAAGGACGTCCGGCTCGGAGGCGGGGCGACCACCATCCGGGAGTTCCTGGACGCCGGCCTCGTCGACACCCTGCACGTGGTGGTCTCGCCGCTGAAGCTCGGATCCGGGGTACGGCTGTGGGAGTCGCCCGAGGAACTGCTCGACCGGTACCACCTGGACGTCGTGCCGAGCCCGAGCGGTGTGACGCACCATCTGTTCTGGCGCAGGTGAGAGGTGGTCGCCGGTCAGCCGGTGGCCCGCCGCGGCCGTCGCGCCTGAAGGTGCGCCGGCCGCGGCGGTCGCGGTCAGCCGGTGACCAGCAGCGCCTCCAGGGCCTCGGCGGTCCGCGGATGGCGGGCGAGCAGCGCGGCGCCGGCCGGGCCCGGTTCCGCCGTCTGCCACGGGTCCGTGCAGCCGAGCAGGTCCGCGACCGCGTCGCAGGTCGCCGGGTGGGCGGCCGGCAGGGACAGGCCACGAGGGCCGGCCGCGCGGGGGCCGGCCGGGCGCGGTGCCGCGGGCGCCGGGGCGGCCCGCCACGGCGGTGTCCACGCGTCCAGGTCCGCCAGCCGCCCCGGGAAGATGCGGCCGGCCTCGCGGATCAGCAGGGGCGCCAGCTCGGTGCCGCCACCGCGCAGGGTGGTGATCAGGGTCGGCAGCCAGGGCAGCAGCACCGGGTCCGGCAGCTGGGCGAAGGCCTGGGAGACGGCTTCGACGACGAAGTCGGCCAGGCCGGGCACCGGTTCCAGCGCGTGCAGGAAACCGCTGAGGTAGCGCGGATAGGCGGGCACCACCAGCGGGTTGCCCAGCAGCTCGGCGCACCGCGCCCGCAGCTGTGCCCGGGAGAGCCGGCCCAGTTGCGTCTGGGCCGCCCACAGCAGCGCCGTCTTCGCCGGGTCGTCGGGATGCGACTGGGCGACGGCCAGCTCCAGCTGGTTGCGGTCGCAGCCGAGGGACAGGGCGAGGCTCTCCATGCTGAACAGGAAGCCCAGCATGGCCGCCACCTGGCCCACGCCCGCGTCGTCGTCGGCGAACGCCGTCGGCAGCAGCGTGCAGTAGTGCGCGTAGCCGGTCTTGACGAACGACTCGATCCACGGCGGGAGCGTCGGCTCACTGGTGCGGTAGTACGCCAGCAGTCCGCGCACCCGGCGCAGTACCTCGGGCGCGCCGTCGACGCTGCGTTCGGTCGCCAGTACCTCCAGGGCGCGCCGGCCGAGTTCGTCGGCCAGCCGGCGGCTGTTCAGGTGGAGGGTGGCGTCCTCGACGGCCTCGAGGACCCGTGCCGTGGTCGCCTGCGGACCGTACGCCGCGCGCCGCAGCCGCTGCTCGAGGACCTGCTCGATGCTGACGCCTTCGTAGCCCAGCTCGATCAGGGCCCGCTGGTGGGTGCCGAGGGCCAGGTCCCACGACTCCTGGATGGGCCGCTCGCCGAGCCGCCGTTCGCCCATGATGGGGCGGGCGGCGCCGTGCGGCATCAGGTACCGCAGCATCCACAGCACGTCGGAGCACGGCTCGAGCTCCGGCCGGGACGCCATGTCGAGCAGGGCCCGCTGCACGCCGCGCTGGTGCAGCTTGAGGTTCAGCGGAGCCAGCCGGTCGTGGACGTCACGGGCGAGCGGCGGCAGGGCGTCGTAGCCGACCTGGCCGACGCGGTCGCCGCCGAGCATGATCTCCACCAGCCGGCGCACGTCCCGCCGGCCCGGCACGCTGTCCTTCTCGATGCAGGTGACCGCCGCGTCCTGGAAGTCGTACGGCGTCGGCTTGGCGCGTTCGCGCATCCCGGCCAGCAGGATGGACGTCTCGAAGACCGCGATGGCGTCGGCGGTGGACGCGAGGTAGCCGTTGCGGCGGGCGGCGCGCACGATCTCCACGGACCAGCCGAGCAGCTCCTGCTCGTCGAGCCGGTCCAGGACGGGCGGCCGTTGCAGGAAACCGGTGAGTTTGTCGGAGGTGTCGGCCGGTGGCGCCGGAACGGCGGCGGGTACGGCGTTGGCCGCCTTCCTCGGTTTCTTGGTGCCCGCCTGCCCGGCGAGCCGGTACGGCTCGACCCGGGTGCGCTTGAGGTTCTTCGCCCACTCGCTCGCGGCGATGGACACCGAGCCGGCCGCGAGGCCGAACTGCGCCTCGATCGCGGCATGGCTGGACGGGATCAGTCCGTGCTGCCACCTGGTGGCACTCGGCGGGCTGATCTCGAAGGTGTCGGCGCCGTCGACGCCGAACTCCTCGACGTGGCTGGCCGCGTGGAAGGCGCCGCACACGTACAGCGCGTCCGCGGGATCGGTGCCGGTCGCGGTGAGGTGGGCGCGCATCCGCGTCCACATGTACCGCTCGCGGTCCTCGTCCACGCGCACCCGGCCCGGATCGCCCGGCGCGAGACGGCGGAAGAGGCTGCCGATCAGCAGCATGACCTGACGGTAGGTGTCGTGGTCGGCGTCACCGAGGGGCAGTTCGACGTACTGGTGCCACCACTCCGACCAGTGCCGCACCCGCCCGTGCCGCAGCAGATGCTCCTCCAGTTCGGCGAAGCGCGGGCGCAGGTCGCCGATCTCCACGCCGACCGCGTCGCCGTGCAGCGCGGCCTCCTCCTCGGCGGGCGGTGCGTCCGGGTCGGCTGTTCCGGCCGCGTCTTCCTTGTTCTCCTGCCACTGGAAGACGTGGTCGGAGGAGCGGTCGACGAGCACGAGTTCGACACCGGGGGTGTCCAAGGCGTAGGCGATCGCCTGGTACTCCGCGGACGCCTCGGTGATCGGCGCGACCACCGACAGCGGCGCCCACGCGGCGGGGAAGCCGTCGACCTCGGTCGCGAACGCCTGCACCGCGACGGGGAGCCGGCAGTTGCGCAGCTCGGTCAGCAGCGGCGCCATGTCCTCGCACAGCTCCAGGTACACCACCTTCGGCTGCTTCTCGCGCAGCCGGCGCGCCATGGCGAGCGCGGAGGCGGGCGAGTGGTGGCAGACCGGGAAGATCTCCAGCGGTTCGCGCACCGCGCGGTCGACGTCGTCGACGATGCCGAGGAGGATGCCCTGAAGCGCGTCGGGGCCGTCGGCGAACGCGGTGGCTGCTTGCTGTAGTTGGCCGCGCAGGGCGGCGAAGGTTGCCTCGGTCATGGCGCTCACGACAGGGTGGCGATCGCGTCGCGGCCGCCCTCGTAGAACTCCGGCCAGGAGCCGCCCTCCTCCTTGCCGCGCGGCTCGACGACGCCGTGCAGGTACTTGTTGAGGATGGCGAGGTCCTCGGGCTCGCGCCGGGCGAGCGAGCCGACGAGCGAGGAGGCGAGGGTACGCGCGGTCAGGGCGCGCTCGCCGAAGAAGTTGCTGTGCAGAATGGCGTCCTCCAGCACGCCGATCTGCTCGGCGGTGGACAGCGCCGACTCCAGCTTCTCGTCGTCGCTCGCGGCCGCGGCCGCGGAGGCGCGCAGGTCGGCGAAGCTCTGCAGCAGCACGTCCAGCAGGGTGGGCGGCACGTCCAGCTCTATCCGGTGGCGGCGCAGCAGTTCCTCGGTGCGGAAGCGGACGATCTCCGCCTCGCTCTTCTTGTTCGTCACCACGGGGATGCGGACGAAGTTGAAGCGGCGCTTCAGGGCGGACGACAGGTCGTTGACGCCGCGGTCACGGCTGTTGGCGGTGGCGATGACGGAGAAGCCGGGCTTGGCGAAGACGATGCCGTCGCTGTCGAGTTCGGGCACGGAGATGTACTTCTCGGAGAGGATGGAGATCAGCGCGTCCTGGACATCGCTGGTGGAGCGGGTGAGCTCCTCGAAGCGGCCGATGACGCCGGCCTCCATGGCCGTCATGATGGGCGAGGGGATCATCGACTCCCGCGACTGGCCCTTGGCGATGACCATGGACACGTTCCACGAGTACTTGATGTGGTCCTCGGTGGTGCCGGCCGTGCCCTGCACGACAAGCGTGGAGTTGCGGCAGACCGCGGCGGCCAGCAGCTCGGCCAGCCAGCTCTTGCCGGTGCCGGGGTCGCCGATCAGCAGCAGGCCGCGGTCGGAGGCGAGGGTGACGATGGCGCGCTCGACGATGCTGCGGTCGCCGAACCACTTCTGGGAGATCTCCCGGTCCAGGCCGTCGGCCCGCTCGGAGCCCAGGATGAACAGCCGGATCATCTTCGGCGACAGCCGCCAGGAGAAGGGCTTGGGGCTGTCGTCGACGGACTCCAGCCAGTCCAGTTCCTCGGCGTACTTGATCTCGGCGGGGGCGCGCAACAGGTCGGACACGTCAGGGCCTTTCGGTTTCGGTGAGGAACGGGAACGGGAACGAGAAGAAGGTGGCGGCGTCGAGCGGCGGCCCTCAGGCGAGGAACGTCTTCAGCTCGTGCACGAGCTTGCGGATGTGGCCGGATATGACCGGCGTCCCGAGGTCCTTGAAGCGGTCCTTGAACCACGGGTTGACGCTGCCGCGGCCGGCGCTGGTCACCGAGCCGACCGGTATGAACTTCGCCCCGGAGCGGTGGATGGCCGCCATGCTCTCGAACAGCTGCTCGCAGTGCCATTCGTAGAAGTCGGAGATCCACACCACGACGGTGTTGCGCGGTTCGGCGATCTTCGGCTGGGCCAGGGCCATGGCGACCGTGCCGTCCGTGCCGCCGCCGAGCTGGGTGCGCAGCAGGGTCTCGAAGGGGTCGTTCACCCATGGGGTGAGGTCGAGCGCCTGGGTGTCGTAGGCGATCAGGTGGACGTCCACCTTGGGCAGTCCGGCGAAGATCGACGCCAGGATGGTGCAGTTGACCATCGAGTCGACCATGGAACCCGACTGGTCGACGACCACGATCAGCCGCTGCGGTGTCGTCTTGCGCGCGGTGTGCCGGTAGTAGAGGCGGTCGACGTAGAGCCGCTCCTGCTCGGGGTCCCAGTTGGTGAGGTTCTTCCAGATGGTGCGGTCGAGGTCGAGGTTGCGGAAGACCCGCTTGGGCGGGACGGACCGGTCCAGGGCTCCCACGGACGTCTTCTCGACCTGGGTGCGCAGCACCTCGGCGACCTCGTCGACGAAGCGGCGGATCAGCGCCTTGGCGTTGGCGAGGGCGACGCCGGAGAGGTTGTTCTTGTCGCGCAGCAGCTGCTCGATGAGCGACATGCTCGGGGTGAGCTGCGCGGCGAGCCGGGGGTCGGCGAGGACTTCACGCAGGCGCATCCTCTTGACCATGTCGGCCTCGATGGAGCCCAGTTCGGGGCCGATCGCCGGGATCAGGGTGCTGAGGTCGGGGGTCGGGAAGCCGGCTCCGGTGCCGGTCGGGCTCACTCCCGCGCCTGCGCCCGCCCGGGCGGCGCCGCTGCCCGTGCCGCGGCCGCCCCGCAGGTCGCCGGGGGCGCAGCCGAGGGCCCGCTCCAGCCAGCCGGCGTCGGCCTGCCAGCGGGCGAGCTGCCCGGCGGTGACCGTGCCGGTGCCGGAGGCGAAGACGTTGAGCAGCACCTTGGACGCCAGGGCGGCCCGCCGCACCTCGGCGGCCCGGTCGCGGCCCTCCTCCTCCGGCTCGGGCACCATCAGGCCGTCGAACTCGGCGGCCAGTTCGGGGTGGCGCTGCACGATGGCGTCGACGGAGGCCTGCGGGTCCAGCAGCGCGGGCGGCAGCCCGATGTCCTCGACGACGGCGAGGGAGGCGGACTCCAGACCGGCCTGCTCCTCGGGGTCGAAGAGGCGGGCGAGCAGGCGCCAGTACAGGACTTGCCGGCGGTTCTCGTCGGGGGTGGGGAGCGGGGGTGCGTCGGGGCCAGGGACGGAATCGGTGTCGGTGTCGGTGTCGGTGTCGGTGTCGGGGCCGATGGTCGGCTCGGTGACAGGGCCGCCGGTCGCGTCGGTGACAGGGAGGGGGCGCTCGGTGCCGGGGTTGGCCGGGCCGGCGATGCGACCGGCCGACTCGGTGGTGTGGCCCGTGGGCCCGGTGGTGTGGTCGGTCATGAGCGCAGCAGCCTTCCGGCGCGTTCGCGCAGTACGGCCACCGCGTCGGTGGCGGCCTTCTCCGCCTTGACCCCCGCCTTGTCACTCGTGCCACCGGCCCAGGCGCCGGCGTGCACCGCGACGGTCTTCTTGCGCACGGTGGTCTCCACCGCGAGCGGCTGCAGGACCCACTGCCCGGCGTCCCAGCGCAGCAGCCCGATACAGGCGCTGGAGGTGGCGACGGCCTGCGGGGTGAGCGGTCCGGCGACCGGGACGCGGTCGGTGTCGACGGCCAGGCAGTGCCCGGCGACGGTGAACGCGACCGTGGCGTCGTCCTTTTCGACGCCGTAGCCCTCCAGGAACACCGGGTGGGCCAGGCGCACCGGGTGCCGGTCCAGCGGTACGGCCTGAGGGGCGGCGGCGGTGGGCAGGGCGACGCGTGCGGTGGCGAACGGGTCGGCGCTCTCGCCGGGGCGGGCGTGCTCGTCCTGCCAGATCAGGTCGCCCTCGGCGGTGACCGGCATGTCGGTGAGGTCCATGCAGCGGCCCTCGCCGGCGGCGGCCAGGAGCGTCATGTGCGGGCGCAGCAGCTGCCACACGCCGGCGCCGAGGACCGTGTCGGGCTTCGGCACGGACACGCTCGCCCGCACCAGCCGGGGCGCGGTGCCGTCCGCGGGTTCGAACACGGCGTGCACCTGGGCCTGGGCAGCGGTGGCGTGCTCCTGCACGTCGACGCCGAGGGGCAGCAGCCGGCCGGTGACGGTCCCCGTGGCGGGCGTGGCGGCGGCGCCGGGCACCGTCAGGAGCATGCCGCGCGCCCACAGGTCGGCCCAGCGGCGCACGGGCACCCGGTCCAGCAGGGCTCCCGGGCACGACGCCGCGAGTTCGGCGGCGAAGCCGTCGAGGAGAGTCGCGAGGCGCCGCAGAGCGGGGTCGGGGAGCATCGCGGAGACCACCTGGGCGGAGCCGGAGACCACCTCGTGGTCGATGGCCTGCCAGCCGGTGCGGGCCAGGTCGCAGAGCCAGGACCGGGCGGCCGCGAGCAGGTTCGGCGCCTGGCCCCCGGCGGCGGCCGGGGCGGCCGCCTCGGCGCGGGTGCGGCCGGTGGCCTCGTCGGCCCGGGCGGCGAGCGCGTCGTGTGCCGCGCCGAGCAGGGCGGTGCGGGCTCCGGCGAGCGCGAGGAAGTGGTCCTCGCTCGCGGCGCCGGCCGCGGCCTTCTCGGCGGCCTCGGCGACTCGGGCGGCGAGCGGGCTCGCGGCGACCGCGTCGGCGAGCGCGGTCAGGCCCTCGGCCTGGGCGGGCTGCGGGCGCAGCAGACCGCCGAGCAGCGTCCGGTCGAAGACGTCGACGGCGGCCAGGGTCTCGTCGAGACCGTCGACCGGTTCGGTGAGCAGGTCCATACGCATCACGCCACCGCCCTCGTCGGCGGGAACCACTGCATCTCCGGCAACGGCGCGGTCGTGGGCGCCAGTTCGAGATACGCCAGGTGGCGCAGGAAACGGCTGAAGACGGAAGCGGCGGCCGTGCTGTCCGCCGGGGACGGGCGGGTGGTGCTCATGGCGAGGCGGATCGCCTGCGCGCCGGGCTCGCTGCCGCCGAGGTCGGCCCGCAGATAGCGGGCGACGCGCTCGGCGCCGTACTGGAGCACCGATTCGTTGATCAGGGCGCCGATGTGGTTGCAGAAGCCGCCGCGGGCGCCGCCGCAGGGGCGGTTGTTGTTGGTGCTGCACGCGTAGGCGTAGGTCCCGGCGGCGACCGACGAGACGTAGACCCGCTCGATGTCCGAGCCGCTGGAGACGACGCCCTGCAGGCGTCCGTCGGCCAGTTCCACGAACGGCACCTTGGCCAGCTTGCGCGGCCGGGCGGGCGGGATCACCCGCGTCGTGCTCGACCTCTCGACGTCGGACAACGCACCATCTCCTTTGCAGCACGAGGGAAGCCCATCGCCGGATCGGCGGGACACCAACGAACTTGGCGGGGACCACTGACAACGCCCCTTCACCGGAAGGCCGGTGCGCTTGCCCGCGGCTGACCGGGGGCGGAGTGCGCTCGGACCCTGGTCGGAGTGCGTTCGGAGTGCGGTCTCGGAGTGGAGCGGAGTGCGGTTCGGAGCGCCGTCCGTCAAACGCCGTCTGCGGGCCTGCCGGCACAGGGCGGGAGCCGGGCGACCGGTCGGTTCAGAGGTCGTCCGAGGTGCCGAGGCCCGTGAGGGCGCCGACCGGGTCCGTGTCGGGGATGCCGCGCGGCCACCAGTCGTCGGCGCCGGGCTCGGACTCGTAGGCGTACCACAAACCGTCGCGGCTCAGCCGTAGTTGGACGTGTCCGCGAGGGTGGGTGAGGCGGTTGCGCCAGGGGCGGAACGCCGGGAGGTCGGCGGCCAGGAGCGCCGGACGCGCCCGGTCGAAGCGTCCCGCCGGGGGATCCCAGGGCTCCTCCAGTACGGCGAGCCCGTCGGCGCCTCCCTGGCGCCACGCGGCGACCGCGCGCGCCAGCTCGGCCGGGGTGCGGCCGGCGGCGGAGGCGAGGGAGGAGTACAGCGCCCGGGAGCCGGCGGTGAGGCCGGAGCCGGGCCGGGCCGCCGCCAGCCGTACCGCGTCCTGCCACAGCGTCAGCTCGCCCACCTCGTCCCGGCCGGTGGCGAGCAGGGCGTGGGCGCGGGCAGCCGCGTCGGTGGCGAGCTGGTCCAGCGCGATCGGGTCGGGTCCGCCGGGGGCCGCCGGGTAGACGGGTGGCTGCTCCGGGTGCGGCGGGAGCGGCAACGGCGCGGGCAGAGGCGGGAGTTGCCGGGGTGTGAGGGCCTCGGTGGCCCGGATGCCGGGGAGCGGGGCGGGTTCGCGGTCCTGTGCGGCTCTGGCCGCGCGCGTGGCGCTGAGCCGGGCGAGCGCGTCGAGCAGTTCCCGCTCGCCGCGGCCGCGCAGCAGGAGCAGCACGAAGGGGTCGGCGTCCAGCAGGCGCGCGGTCTGGTAGCACAGGGCGGCCGCGTGTTTGCAGGGGTGGCCGTAGTCCGGGCAACTGCACCGTGGTTCCAGGTCGCCGGGACCGGGCAGCAACCGGATGCCGCAGTCGGCGAGGGAATGCGGCATCTCCTTGTCGAGCAGGGCGGCGATGTGCCCGGGCCGCTCGGCCGCGGCGTCCAGGAAACGCGCCCAGTCGGCGTCGTCGAGCGTCCGCAGCCGCACCTGCACACGGTACGGCCGGGGCCGGCTGCCCTGCACGTACGCGAGCACCGATCCCGGGGTGACGGTGATCGCGTCCACATGCCCCTGCTCGGCGTAACTCCGCCCGCGGGCCAGTCGCTTCGGGTCGAGCGCGCCCTCCTCCAGCGCCGTCACCCAGGCGTTCCCCCACCAGGTCTCGGCGAACCTCGGGTCCTCCCCGGCCGGCCGGGGTGCGAAGGCGGGGAAGGTGCGGCGCAGGTCGCCGTCCCGCGCGGGCGCGGCCATCGAGTGGGGCAGATGGGGCGCCGGAGCGGGGGCGGCGGACGGCGTGGGACGGGTGGGAGCGTCGCCGCGCGCGTCGGCGACGATCCGCCGGGGCGCCTCCGGAGGCGGGGTTGCCGGACTGCCCGCCTCGCTCGGGCCGTCGAACTCCGCGGCCACCTCATCCGTCGTGGCGTCCGTGGTGGCGTCCGTGGGCATGCGGAAGGCGCTGGCCAGCAACTGCCGCAGCTCACGCGCTCGTTGCGCGGCGGCGTCGCCGGAGGGGTGGCCGCGGTACCGCGCAGACGCCGGTTCGGCGGGACGGGACGGTCTGCGTCGCAGGGAGGACGTGCGGTCCTTCTGGTCCGCTGCGGCCGCCTTGCGCTGTGCCTCGGCGCGGGCCGCGCGCAGCGCCTCGCGGGCGCGGTCCGCCGGGGCCGCGTCATCGGCCTCGGGCCCCTGCTCCTCCGCAGCGGGCCGCTCGTCGGCCTCGTCCTGGGACGGATGTTCCGCGGCGTCCTCGTCGGCCGGCACCGCCCCGCGCCGCTGAGCCACCGCCCGCCGCAGCGCCGCGCGGGCGGCGTCCCCCGGCCTGGGCTGCTGCCCGCCACCGGGCGCCGGTACGACGTCGGAAGCGTTCCCGTGGTCCGGCGGTACGGCATCGACGGCAGCCACCTGCTCCGGCCGCATGGCGTCGGCTGCAGCCGCGTGCTCCGACCGCACGCCGTCCCTGTCGGCAGCCACGTGCCCCAGCCGCACGGCGTCACCAGTGGCCGCATCCCCCGGCCGTACGGCGTCACCAGTGGCCGTATCCCTCAGCCGCACGCCGTCACCAGTGGTCGCACCCCCCGGCCGCACGGCGTCACCGGCAACCGCATTCCCCGGTTGCGCCGCCTCGTCCTCGTGCTCGGGGCTTCTCCGCTCCCCCGCGCCGGTCCCCTCCGGCGTCGCCGTGCCCCGCTCCCGTGCCTCGCGCAGGGCCCGGCGTGCCGCCTCCGCGGGACCGTGGGCGCCGGCCGTGCCGTCATCCGCGCCGTCTTCGGTCGGAGTCATCACGCCTCCCTTCGCAGCGAGACCAGGTCGGACAGTTCACGGTCCGTCAGTTCCGTGAGGGCGGATTCGCCGGAGCCGAGGATGGCGTCGGCCAGGGCGCGTTTCGCGGCGAGCATCTCGGCGATGCGGTCCTCGACGGTGCCCTCCGTGATCAGCCGGTGGACCTGCACCGGCTGGGTCTGGCCGATGCGGTAGGCGCGGTCGGTGGCCTGTTCCTCCACGGCCGGGTTCCACCAGCGGTCGAAGTGGACGACATGGCCGGCGCGGGTGAGGTTCAGGCCGGTGCCGGCGGCCTTGAGGGACAGGACCAGGATCGGTGTCGTGCCGGCCTGGAAGCGGTCGACCATGCGCTCGCGTTCGGGGACGGGCGTGCCGCCGTGCAGCAGGTCGACCGGGACCGCGCGGGCCGCGAGGTGGGCGGTGATCAGGCGGGCCATGCCGACGTACTGCGTGAAGACCAGAGCGGAGCCGTCCTCGGCGAGGAGCGTGTCCAGCAGCTCGTCGAGCAGGGCGAGTTTGCCGGAGCGGGCGGCGAGCCGGTCGCCGACGGCCGGGCCGTGGTCCTCCTTCAGGTACAGCGCCGGGTGGTCGCAGATCTGCTTCAGCGAGGTGAGCAGTTTGAGCACCAGACCGCGGCGGCCCATGCCCTCGGCGGTCTCGATGGCGAGCATCGACTCGCGCACCACCGCCTCGTACAGCGCGGCCTGTTCGCGGGTGAGCGGCACCGGATGGTCCGTCTCCGTCTTGGGCGGCAGCTCGGGCACGATGCCCGGGTCGGACTTCTTGCGCCGCAGCAGGAAGGGGCGGACCAGGCGGGCCAGCCGCTGCACGGCCTCCTCGTCCTCGCCGTTCTCCACGGCGCGCGCGTGCCGGGCGCGGAAGGACTTCAGGGGGCCGAGCAGGCCGGGGGTCGTCCAGTCGAGCAGGGCCCACAGCTCGGAGAGGTTGTTCTCGACGGGGGTGCCGGTCAGCGCCACGCGCGCGGGCGACGGGAGGGTGCGCAGCGCCTTCGCCGTCGCCGAGAAGGGGTTCTTCACATGCTGGGCCTCGTCGGCGACCACCATGCCCCACGGCCGCTCGGCCAGGGTGGGCGCGGCCGAGCGCATGGTGCCGTACGTGGTGAGGACGAAACCGCCGTCGAGGTCGTCCAGGGTGCGCTCCGGGCCGTGGTAGCGGCGGACGGGGACGCCGGGTGCGAAGCGGGTGATCTCCCGCTGCCAGTTGCCGAGCAGGGATGCCGGGCACACGACCAGGGTCGGCTCGCTGCGGGCGCGCTTGAGGTGCAGGGCGATCACGGTGATGGTCTTGCCGAGGCCCATGTCGTCGGCGAGGCAGCCGCCGAGGCCGAGGGAGGTCATCAGCTCGAGCCAGGCCAGTCCGCGCAGCTGGTAGTCGCGCAGGGTGGCGTGCAGCCCGGCGGGCGGGTCGGCCGGGGCCACTCCGGCGGTGAGGCGGTCGCGCAGGGCGGCCAGCGTGCCGGCCGGGACCGCCTCGACCGTCTCGCCGTCGACTTCGGCGGTGCCGGTGAGGGCGACGGACAGTGCGTCGACGGGGTCGAGCAGGCCCAGATCGCGCTTGCGGGCCTTGCGGACGAGCGCCGGGTCGACGAGCACCCACTGGTCGCGCAGCCGGACGACCGGGCGGTGGGCCTCGGCGAGGGCGTCCATCTCGGTGTCGGAGAGCGGGTCGCCGCCGAGGGCCAGCTGCCAGCGGAACTGCAGCAGGTCCTCGCTCTCGAAGAAGCCGGTGCCGTCGGTCGCCGAGCCCGGCGCCGGCCGGACCACCGCGCTCGCGGTGAGGTCCTGCGCCAGGTCACGCGGCCAGTGCACGGCGACCCCGGCGCCCGCGAGCCGGGTGGCGGCCACGCCGAGCAGGTCGCCCAGCTCGTCCTCGGACAGGGCCAGCACATCGGGGGCGTCCTGCTCGGTGAGCCGGCCGAGCGGAGGCCACACGCGGGCGGCGCGCCGTACGGCGAGCGCGGTGTCGACCCGGGTGCGGGGGCCGAACGCGGCGTCGGCGTCGCCCGCCCACAGCGCCGCCGCGTCGGTGACGAGGGTGGGGTCGGCGAGGCTGTGCACCTGCACGATCGCCGCTCCGGCGCCACGCGCGCCCGCGCCGCCGGAGCCCTGGTCGAACAGGTCGTACGCCGACAGGTCCAGGCGCAGCGAGATCCGCACCCCGGCGTCCATACCGGCGGCGACCTCGGCGGCCCAGTCCTGTGCGCCGGGCAGTCGGACGGCCTCGCGGGCGGCGAAGGGCCGGCCGGAGGCGTGCGGCGCGGCCGGGGTGCGGGGCAGGGTGTCGGCGACCGCGTCGAGGAAGGCCCGCAGAAGCGCCTCCGGCTCGGGCAGCCGCAGCGGGCCCGGCCCGGGCAGCGGGACGGCGTGGCCCTCGGCGGGCAGTGCGGCGGCGACCGCGCGCAGGTGGGCGATGTCGTCCGGGTCGAGCGGGCCGGCGCGCCAGGCGTCGTGTCCGGTGGGGGTGAGGCCGGGCAGCAGGCGTCCGCGCGCGGTGAGCCGCAGCGCGTGCAGTGCGGCAGCGCCCCAGCAGGCGGTGGCGGGATGGGCGGCCGGGTCGCGGCGGGCACGCACCAGCAGCGGCAGTGCCGCGTCGAGCGGGAGGGACAGCGCCGGGGTCTGCCTGCGGCGGACGGACGTGCCGTGCGGCCGTACGACGGTCAGGTCGACCGGATCGCCGGCGGTCTCCTCGGGCAGGGAGCCGTCGTCGGGGTCCCAGAAGGCGACGCGGCTGTGGCGCGGGACGGGGGCGGGCAGGAAGACGGCCGCGAGCCGCACGGGCACGCGCTCGGCCGTCGTGGGCGGGCCGGCCGTGCGCGCTGCCGTCCGTTCCGCCACCGCGGGTACTTCGCCCATGCGTTCTGCCACCTCCCGTCCACGCGTCGGATCAGATGTCTTCGACTCTACGGGCGGGGTCTGACAATCGGCTCCGGCAGCCGGGTCGCGCCGGGACGACTCGTGGGGGCGGGCCGGTTCAGGGCACCGTGCGGGAGACGACGTACACCATCGGGTTGTCCGGGTCTGCCGTGTTCACGACGATGTCCTGGGTGGGTGCCGGGTTCTTCTGCTCGTGTGTCAGACCGCTCCACGGGCCCGGGCCGGTGAACTTCCAGCCGGTGATCTTCTGGTCGCGGTCGCTGATGGCGATGTCGTTCGCGCGCAGCTCGCCGCGGCCGGCGCCGATCCAGCGCAGGAAGTTGTCCAGATTGGCCGCCGAGGTCTGGAACTGGACGTAGAGACGGCTGGTCTTCCAGTTGTTCGTCTCGTAGTAGGCGACCTCGTGCGACTGCCGCGGGATCGGCACCTGGTACAGGCGGCGCTGTACTCCGGACGGCCAGCCCGCGGTCAGGCCCGTCGCCGAGTACTTCGCCTCCTTGTCCTTGCCGCTGTCGCGGCTCTGGTTCGCCGAGATCACCAGGTAGCCCGCCGGGACGCCGATGAGCAGCACGATGATCAGCAGGGTGAGCGTCCGGCGGCGGATCCTGTGCCGGCGGTCCTCGCGCGGCTGCTCCGGCTCGTCCGCGGGGGGCGCCTGGTGGGGCAGCGAGGCGGTCATGCCGTGTCCCGGGCCGCGCGGCGCGCCTCGATGTACCGCTCGTAGCGCTCGTGGCGCTCCACCCGGCGCCGATTGGCGCGGCGGAACCGCCGGGCCACCAGTCGCGACAGGTCGGCGGCGCCCACCATGCCGGCCTCGGGGCCGAGCTGGGCCCGTACGATGCGCGCCTCGGGGCGGTAGCCGCGCCCGGTCAGGTGCCGCTTGAAGGCGTCCCGCGCGGGTCCGATCAGCAGGTCGTCGGCCGCGGAGACGCCGCCGCCGATGACGAAGCAGGAGGGGTCGAGGGCGGCGGCGAGGTTGGCGATGCCGACGCCGAGCCACTGCCCGATGTCCTGCAGCAGCTCCACGCACATCGCGTCGCCCTCGCGGGCCAGCTCGGTGATCATCGGGCCGTTGATCTCGGCGATGTTGCCCTTGACGTGCTCGATGACCCCGTACGCCACCGGCGAGTCCGCGGCGGCCAGCTCCCTGGCCTCCCTGACGAGGGCGTTGCCTGAGCTGTACTGCTCCCAGCAGCCGCGGTTGCCGCACGGGCAGCGGTGGCCGCCGGGCACGACCTGCATATGGCCGAACTCGCCCGCCACGCCGTACTTGCCGCGCTTGACCTGGCCGTCCTCGAGGATCGCGCCGCCGATGCCGGTACCGAGCGTGATCATGACGAGGTGGTCCTCGCCGCGGCCCGCGCCGAAGCGCCACTCGGCCCACGCGGCGGTGTTGGCGTCGTTGTCGACCAGCACCGGCACCGACAGGCGCTCCGCGAGGCGGTCGCGCAGCGGCTCGTTGCGCCACGACAGGTGCGGGGCGAACAGGACGCGGTTGCGGTCGGCGTCGACCCAGCCGGCCGCGCCGATGCCGACGGCGTGCACGTCGTGCCGGTCGGACAGGTCAAGCACCAGTTCGACGATGGTGTCCTCGACGACCTTGGGGCTCTTGGACTTGTCCGGGGTCTCGGTGCGGAGCTTCTCCAGGATGTTGCCGTCGGCGTCCACGACACCGGCCATCACCTTCGTACCGCCGATGTCGATGCCGACAGTGGGCACGCGCGGGGCGGTCAGATGGGACCGGCGCTCGCGGGTGCCGACCGTCCGCAGCGCGGTGGCCCGGCGGGAGCCGATGGGGGCCGTGAAGTTGCCGTAGGTGCTCATCGCCGCCGATTCTGCCCCACGGGTGCCTTCGGCGACGAACGGGGAATCGAGGGGGTGGTTCGTGACGTAGGCCGTCCGCGGGTGGTCGGTGGTTGCTCGCGCCCACGCGGCGGAGCCGCATGTCGGCACAGTCCCGCGCCCCTCAGGGGCGCTGCAGTTCGTGGCGTAGAGCATCAAGGTCGCTGCCGCCTGCCATTTGCTGGGTCAGGTCGTCCAGGGTGATGTCGTCGCGTGTGTAGTTGCCCACCATCGTGCCGCGCCGGAGCAGGACGAAGCGGTCGCCGACCAGGTACGCGTGGTGCGGGTTGTGGGTGATCAGTACGACACCGAGACCCTCGTCACGTGCCGCCGCGACGTACTTCAGGACCACGCCCGACTGCTTCACGCCCAGCGCCGCCGTCGGCTCGTCCAGGACCAGGACCTTCGCGCCGAAGTGGACGGCCCGCGCGATCGCCACGCACTGGCGTTCGCCGCCGGACAGGGTGCCGATGGGCTGGTCGACGTCGCGCAGGTCGATGCCCATGCGCAGCAGCTCCGCGCGGGTGGTGCGGCGCATGCGGTCGACGTCCATGCGCTTGAACGGGCCGACGCCCTTGCGCGGCTCGGAGCCGAGGAAGAAGTTGCGCCACACCGGCATGAGCGGAACGACCGCGAGGTCCTGGTAGACCGTGGCGATGCCGCGGTCCAGTGCCTCGCGGGGCGAGGAGAGACGGGTCTCCTCGCCGCCGACGCGCAGGACACCGCCGTCGTGCTGGTGCAGACCGGCAATCATCTTGATCAATGTTGACTTGCCGGCGCCGTTGTCGCCGAGGACGCAGGTGATCCGTCCCGCGTGCACTTCGAGGGACACGCCCTCCAGGGCGCGGATGTTCCCGTAGTGCTTGCTGACGTCCGACAGCTCGACGAGTGCCGTCGAGGACTCGGTCCGCGTCATGTCGTGGCCTCCGCGCGCTTGCGGACCCAGGCGTTGAGCAGGGTCGCGAGGAGCAGCATCGCTCCGAGGAAGAACTTGAACCAGTCGGGGTTCCACTCGGCGAAGACGATGCCCTTGCTCGTCATGCCGAAGATGAACGCGCCGACGGCGGACCCGACCGCGCTGCCGTAGCCGCCGGTGATCAGGCAGCCGCCGATGACGGCCGCGATGATGTAGATCAACTCATTGCCGACGCCCTCGCCGGACTGGACGACGTCATAACTGAACAGCAAGTGTTGACCGGAGATCCAGGCACCGAAGGCCACGCCCATGTACAGGCCGATCTTGGTCTTCGCGACAGGGACGCCGACGGCGCGGGCCGCGTCCTGGTTGCCGCCGACCGCGAAGATCCAGTTGCCGGTGCGGGTGCGCAGCAGGATCCAGGAGGCCAGCGCGACCAGGGCGAGCCACCACAGGATGGTGACCTTGATGCCGACGCCGCCGACGGTCAGCGTCGAGGCGAAGACGTCGTGCGCGCTCGCGAATCCCTCCATGTCGGCGATGGTCTTCGTCGACACGGTGCCGTCGATCAACTTGGTGAAGCCGAGATTCATGCCGGTCAACATCAGGAACGTGCCCAGCGTGATGATGAAGCTGGGCAGCTTGGTGCGGGTGAGCATGAACCCGTTGAAGGCGCCGACGGCGAGGGTGACCAGCAGGGACACGCCGACGCCGACCCAGACGTTCGCGGTCATCTGGAAGCTGGACATGGACGAGATCAACGCCGACGACGTCACCATGACGCCGGCCGACAGGTCGAACTCGCCGCCGATCATCAGCAGGGCGACCGGGACGGCCATGATGCCGATGGTCGAGGACGCGTACAGCACCGTGCTGAGGCTGGAGGCGTGCAGGAAGCTGTCGGCGAAGAACGCGAAGAAGACGAAGACCGCGATCGCGCCGACCACCGAGCCCAGCTCGGGGCGGCCGAGCAGCTTGCGCAGCGGCGAGGTCTCCAGCAGCCGGTCGTCCGCGGTGGTGGCGGTCATCGGGTGCCTCGCTCGGCGTACTCCCGCAGCGCGGGCGCCTGGTCCTTGGTGATGATCTGCGGGCCGGTGAGGACCGGGCGGCCGCCGCCGAGGACGTCGTTGTTGTACCTGTACAGCCACAGCAGGTCGACGGCCTGGTAGCCCTGGAGGTAGGGCTGCTGGTCGACGGCGAAGCCGAGGGTGCCGTCCTGGAGCTCGGTGGCGACCTTGCCGTTGAGGTCGAAGGTGTCGATCTCGGCCTTGCTGCCCGCGTCCGCCTTGGCCTTCACGGCGGTGTCGGCGTAGGGGGCGCCGAGGGTGACGACGGCGTCGATGGACGTGTCGGCCTGGAGCTTGGCCTCGATGCCGGACTGCACGTCGGGCATGTTGGTGCCGTTGACGTAGACGCGCTGCAGGGTGCCGTGGAAGGTCTTGCCGATGCCGTCGCAGCGCTGCTCGTGACCGACGTTGCCCTGCTCGTGCAGCACGCACAGGGCCTTCTTCTTCCCGCGCTTGTTCAGCTCCTCGCCGACGGCCTCACCGGCGATCGTCTCGTCCTGGCCGACGTGGGTGAGCGCGCCGAAGGCCTTGGACTCGGCGGAGCCGGAGTTCACGGTGACGACCGGGATGCCGGCCTTCTCGGCGCGCGCGACGGCGCCCTTCATCGCGTCGGGCTTGGCGAGGGTGACGATGATGCCGTCGACCTTCTTGTCGACGGCGGCGTCGACGAGCTGCGCCTGCTGCTGGGCCTCGTCGTCGTGCGAGTACAGGAAGTTGATGTTGTCCTTGACGGCGGCCTGCTTGGCGCCGCTCTGGACGATGTCCCAGAAGGTGTCGCCGTCGCCGGAGTGCGTGATCATCGCGAAGGTCCAGCGGGGCGTGTTCACCGCCGCGTGCCCCTGCGCGGCCGCGGCCTTGCGGGCGTCCTCGGCGCGTTTGCCGCCGGTGCTGCTGCACGCCGCCAGGGACACACACAGTGCCCCTGCCCACGCGATCCCTGCCCACGTCCGAAACCGTGCCACGAGGCCGTGCCCTTCTTGCTGTCTGCCGTGCGGTGTCCTGCGAGGGGGCCCGGTGGTCTCGCCAATCCCACGCGTCCCACCGGCCCCAAACGCTCCAGTATCGGGCACGGCTCATCCCCGCCGTGCGCCCGGGGAGCGCACGGCGGTCTTATTGTCCGGACATGAGGGCGCAACCGGGCGCCGAACGCCCGCCGCGGGCTCAGGACCGCACGAGCAGCTGGAACTCGAAGGAATAGCGGCTCGGGCGGTAGATGTGGTCGCCGAACTCCACCGCGCGCCCGGTGTCGTCGAAGGTGGTGCGCTGCATGGTCAGCAGCGGGGCGCCCTGGCTCTCGGCGAGCCGCTCGGCCTCGTCTGCGGTGGCGCCTCGGGCCCCGATGGACTGGCGGGCGCTGTGCAGGGTGATCCCGGCGCTGCGCATCAGCCGGTACAGGCCGGTGCTCTCCAGCTGCGCGGTGTCCAGGTCGAGCAGCCCGGGCGGCAGGTGGTTGCACAGGTACGCCATCGGCTCGCCGTGCGCGAGCCGCAGCCGCTCCACCCGGTGCACGTCACCGCCCTCGGCGACCCCGAGCGCGGCCGCGACCTCGGCGGACGCCGGGACGATCGCGTTGACCACGACCTTGGTCTCGGGGCGCTGCCCGGCCGCCTCCAGGTCGTCATAGAGGCTGCTGAGCTCCAGCGGCCGCTTGACCTGGCTGTGCACGACCTGGGTGCCGACCCCTCGGCGGCGCACCAGCAGCCCCTTGTCGACCAGGGACTGGATGGCCTGGCGGACCGTCGGCCGGGACAGGCCGAGCCGTGCGGCGAGCTCGATCTCGTTGCCGAGCAGGCTGCCCGGGGTGAGGGTGCCGTGCTCGATCGCCGCTTCGAGCTGCTGGGAGAGCTGGAAGTACAGCGGCACGGGAGAGCCGCGGTCGACACGGAGGTCGAGCCGCACGGTCGGGTCCACTTCTGGTTTCGGCACGGCCCGAGCGTAGCTCCGTGGGCTGTTGACGGGAAGTCGTGTAGTCCGATTGTCCGGACATACGCATTGACAGGGCACGCATCGCGACCCCACTTTGTTTCCATGCGCATTGGGGTCATCGGGACCGGCCGGATCGGCACCATCCACGCGAACACTCTCAGTCGCCATCGCGACGTCGGTTCGCTGATCCTCACGGACGCCGACCCGGCGCGGGCCCAGGAGCTCGCACTGCGGCTGGGCGAGACGGCGGCGCCCGGGGTGGAGGAGATCTTCACCTGGGGCGTGGACGCCGTGGTGATCACGACGGCGACGCGGGCGCACGCCGAACTGATCGGCCGGGCGGCGCGCTCGGGGCTCCCGGTGTTCTGCGAGAAACCGATCGCGCTCGACCTGCCGGGCACGCTCCAGGCGATCGCGGAGGTCGAGGCGGCCGGCACGGTGTTGCAGATGGGCTTCCAGCGCCGTTTCGACGCGGGGTACGCGGGCGCCCGCGACGCGGTGCGCTCGGGGCGGCTCGGGCGGCTGCACACCGTGCGGGCGGTCAGCTCCGACCAGGCGCCGCCGCCTGCCGCGTGGCTGCCGCTGTCCGGCGGGCTGTACCGGGACGCGCTGATGCACGACTTCGACGCCCTGCGCTGGGTCACCGGCCGGGAGGTGTCCGACGTGTACGCCGCGGGGTCCGACGCCGGGCCGGCGATGTTCCGTGAGGCGGGCGACGTGGACACGGCGGCGGTGGTGCTGACGCTGGACGACGGCACGCTCGCCACCGCCACGGCGACACGGCTGAACGGCGCCGGGTACGACGTGCGCATGGAAATCGCCGGGGAGCGGGACCAGATCGTCGTCGGGCTGGACGACCGCACGCCGATCGCGTCCACCGAGCCGACCGGGCCGCCGGCCGCGGACAAGCCCTGGACCGGCTTCCTGGAGCGCTTCGCGCCCGCGTACGAGGCGGAGCTGATGGCGTTCGTCGAGGTGGTCCGGGGAGAGCGGGCCAACCCCTGCGACGGGCGCGAGGCGCTGCAGGCGCTGCGGATCGCCGAGGCCTGCGAGGTGTCGCGACGCGAGCGGCGGCCGGTGCGGTTGGGAGAGATGGCGGGGGCGTAGGACCGGCCGGCGGGGGGCGGGCCCTGCGGTGCGCCCGCCGTCACCTGGGCGCGTGAGCCCGCACCGCGTCCCCCTTGCCCGTCAGCTCCCTACCAGCGCACCGGCAAGCTCCGCACCCCCCGCATCAGCGTGCCCGGGAGCCAGGGGCCGGGCGGGGCGGCCAGGGCGAGAGCCGGGGTGCGTTCCAGCAGGGACCGCAGGGCGATCTGGGCCTCCAGACGGGCCAGGGGCGCACCGAGGCAGTAGTGGATGCCGTGTCCGAAGGCCAGGTGGCCGCGGGTGTCGCGGCGGATGTCGAAGCGGTCGGGGTCGGGGAAGCGGCCGGCCTCCCGGCCGACGGCGGTCAGTCCGACGAGGACCGGCTCACCCCGCTCGATCCGCCGGCCCGCGATCTCCAGCGGCTCCACGGCGAAGCGGAACGTCGTGTTCTGCACCGGTCCCTCCCAGCGCAGCGTCTCCTCCACCGCGCCGTCCACGAGGCTGAAGTCGGCGCGCACAGCAGCGAGTTGGCCCGAGTGGGTGAGCAGCGCGTACACGGCGTTGGTGATGAGGTTGACGGTGGTCTCGTGGCCGGCGACGAGCAACAGGAAGGCCATGCCGCGCAGTTCGTCCGCGGAGAGCCGGTCGCCGTCCTCGGTGACGGTGCGGATCAGGTCGCCGAGCAGGTCGTCGCTCGGGCCGGCACGGCGCTTGTCCTCGATCAGGTCGGACAGGTACGCGCCGAGCCGGGCGAAGGCCTCCTGCTCACGGGCGGCGCTGCTGGGCGCCACGGCCTCCGTGGACATGCGGCGGAACGCCGCGCGGTCCGGCTCGGGCACGCCGAGCAGTTCGCAGATCACGGTGATCGGCAGCGGGTAGGAGAAGGACTCCACGAGGTCGGCGTGGCCGAGCGGCAGCATCGCGTCGAGCAGGTCGTCGGTGATCTGCTGGATCCGCGGCCGCAGCCGCTCCACGCGGCGCATGGTGAACGCGCGGGAGACGAGGGCGCGCAGCCGGGTGTGCTGGGGCGCGTCGGTGGTGAGCAGGTGTTTGCCTATGTACTCGTCGTCGAGGAAGGTGAGCCCGATCCGGGCGGTGTCCTTGACCAGCCGGGGGTCGGTGAGCGCGGCCCGCGCCTCCTCCTGGCCCACGACCAGCCACGTCTCCTGGTATCCCTCGCCCGTGGGCAGCCGCACCCGGTGCACCGGGCCGCGCTCGCGCAGCCTGGCATACGCCGGGTGCGGGTTCTCGGTGAACCCGGTGCCGAACTCCTCGACGTCGATCACTTCGCCCACGGCTCTCCCCCTCGCTTCGGGCCGGTCCCCACCGGCCGCCGCGTACCGGCCGCTGTGCGGCCTCCCACTCCTTCCCAACGCGCGGGCGCGGCCGTCAGTGCCCGCTGCCGCCGGTTTCGTCGACCAGTCCGGCGTCGTACGCCAACAGGGCGATCTGCACACGGTTGTTGAGGCCCAGGCGGGCCAGGATGCGCGAGACGTGCGCCTTGACGGTGGCGACGCTCATGAACAGTTCGGCGGCGATCTCCGCGTTGGACAGGCCCCGGCCCACCGCGACGGCGACCTCGCGCTCCCGCTCGGCCAGCGCGGCGAGCCGTTCACGCGCGCGTGCGCCACGGTTGCCGGCGACGGTGCCGGCCGCGTGGAGCATCAACTGCCGGGTGACGGCGGGCGACAGCACCGGGTCCCCGGCGGCGACCTTGCGGACCGCGTCGATGATCTCGGCGGGCGGGGTGTCCTTCAGGACGAACCCGGCGGCGCCCGCGCGCAGGGCGCGCAGAACCTGGTCGTCGGCGTGGAAGGTGGTCAGCAGCACGACCTGCGGCGCGTCCACGCGGGAGCGCAACCGCTCGGTGGCGGTCAGCCCGTCCACGGACGGCATGCGGATGTCCATGAGCACGACGTCCGGGCGTGTGCGGTCCACCAGTTCGGCCACCTCGCCGCCGTCGCCCGCCTCACCGACGATGCCGATGTCGCCCGCCCCGCCCAGCATCAGCGACAGACCGGCCCGCACCAGCGGGTCGTCGTCGACGAGGAGCACTCTGATCACAGTCATGTCCCTACACAACCACGCCGGCGCACGACCGGTGAGCGGCTTCCCACGGCACGCACCGTCGCCCGTAACGCCCCACGCACCGCCCCACGAGCCGGTGGTGCACGCGCCCCGGCGATGCACGCGCGTGGTGGGGACGGCCCCCGCGCCACGCGCGTGCGCGACGGTGCCGGGTCAGGCGCGCAGCACCACCCCGTAGCGGGTGCGCAGCCGGCGGATCTCCCACCAGGCCACCGCCGTGACCGAGGCCGGGCCGCCGAGCAGGGAGCACAGCTGGACGACCGGCGGCCCGGGCGGCGGCCCGCCCGCGACCAGGCCGATGACCGCGAACTCCCACACCAGGACGCCCGTGAGGAGGGCGGGCAGCGCCGGGTGCACCTCCGCCGTGTTGAAGGCGCTGCGCACGGCGGGGCCGGAGGCGAACGCCACGAACAGCGCGACGTAGATCATGGGGACGAACGCGGTGAAGAACAGCAGGGGTTTGACGAAGACCCACGCGGTGCCCTGGCCGCCGCCGGCGAACCGCTGCATGCCCCAGGCCCCCGCCGCGGCGAGCAGCGGCACCAGCGTGAACGCGCCGAAGTACCACAGCACCGACCGCCCGGCGGCGCGCAGCCGCGGCCGCATCGCCTGTCGTGCCTGCGGCGAAGCCCACCGGAAGAGCACCGCCACCACCAGGGGCGCGCTGAGCAGCAGCAGCCAGGGTGTGATCACCAGCCGCGTCCAGTACTGCTCCTGGGCCTGGGCCATGTCCTCCGGCTTGCCGTAGGCGATCAGGATGAGGAACGACATGACGCCCGCGGTCCAGGCGCGCGCCTTCTGCACCCGCGTCACCTCCGGGTCCTCGATACGGCGGTGACCCCGCGCGGGGAAGACGCGCCGCGCCCTGGTGCGGGCCGAGCGGGCCATCGGGTAGCACAGGAGCAGCGGCAGGGTCAGCCCCCAGACGCAGGGCAGCAGCATCAGCGCCCACACACAGCCGTGCACGCGCTGCCGTCCGAACCGCAGAACCTCACCCAGCGGCGGCCACTCGTCGTCCCGCAGCCGACGCCACACAGAGGTGTGCGCCGGCCCCGGACCGTACGGGGAGGGACCCGGCTGCGGCGGGACGTAGGGCACGTACGGGCCCTGCGGAGGCGCTCCCGGCGGGGGCGCGTACGGCGCCGGACCGCCGGGCGGGGCGTACGGGTTGCCGTGGGGCGGGGCGTACGGGTTGCCGTAGGGCGGGGCGTACGGGTTGCCGTTCGGTGGCCAGGGTGGCTGGTACGGGTGGTGTCCCCCGGAACTCACGCTGCTGTCCTTTCGGGCGCTGATCTTGTGTCCCGCACAAGTCAACCGGCAGCAGCGTCCCAGGTCATGGCATTGCGTCAATCTCTGACAGTGCCCCGCCTCACCCCCGCCTCACCCCCACGGCAGCCACGCGCGTACCTCGAAGCCGCCGTCCGCGCGCGGTCCGTGCTCCAGGCGGCCGCCCGCGAGTGTGGCGCGTTCGGTGAGGCCGATCAGGCCCTGGCCGGAGCCGGGGACCGGCGGGGGCTCGTGGCCGGGGGGCGGGTTGCGTACGGCGACGGTGAGGCCGTCGCCCGGGGCGCCGGTGACCGTGACGGTGACCTCCGTGCCGGGGGCGTGCTTGCGGGCGTTGGTCAGGCCCTCCTGGGCGATGCGGTAGGCGGTGCGGCCCACCGAGGCGGGAACGCCGGCGGTGTCGGTGACGTGCTGATCGAGCGTGACCTTCATGCCGGCCTCGCGGGACTCGGCGACCAGCGCCTCCAGGGCGGCGAGCGTCGGCTGCGGGCGGCCCGCGTCGTCGCCGTCCCCGGCGCGCAGGACACCGATGATCTCCCGCAGGTCCTGCAGGGCCTCGTGGGCGCTCTCCCGGATGACGCCGGCCGCCCGCGCGATCTCCTCGCCGGGTGCGTCGGGGCGGAACTCCAGCGCCCCGGCGTGCACGCTGAGCAGGGTGAGCCGGTGGGCGAGCACGTCGTGCATCTCGCGGGCGATGGCCTCGCGGGCGAGCCGCTGCGCCTGCTCGGCGCGCAGCCCCGCCTCCGTCTCGGCGCGCCGCGCGCGCTCGCGCAGGCTCAGCAGCAGCTGCCGCTTGGAGCGCACGAACATGCCCCAGCCGACGACGGCGACGGTGAGCACGACGACGAAGGCGACGGCGGCGGGGTAGGACAGGTCGGCGTCGGGCCGTAGCCAGTAGTAGAACGGGATGACGGCCAGTTCGGCGGCGCCCACCCAGGCCACGTACCGGAAGGGCCGGTGCACGGCGAGGGTGAACAGGGCGATGAGGTAGGCGCCGCCGGAGGTGTCGGAGGCGAAGTTGACCGCGGTCAGCGCGATGGCGAGGGCGACCGGCCAGCGGCGGCGCAGCCATACGGCCGCGCAGGCGGCCACGCCGAACAGTTGGTCGGCGACGGCCAGCGCGTGCGGGACGTGCGGGTTGTCGCCCACCGAGTCGGCGGCGGCCAGGCCGACGCCGACGGCCAGCGCGAAGCAGGAGAAGTCGACGGCCCAGTCGCGGGCGGTGCGCCGGGGCCGGCCGGCGCGGCCGGTGACCGGGTCCAGTTCATGGGTCAGGGCCGACGGCAGCCACCACCGCCGGCCGGGGAGGACCGGCGCCCGCGCCGCCCCGTCGTCCTTCGCAGTCCGCTTCACGAGCGACCAATCTACGGAGCGCGGGCGGGCCCCACCCGCCGGTGCGGGCGGTCGTCGACCGAAGTCGCCCGGGTACCGACTTTGGTCGTACCCGCGGCCCGGGACCCGCGACCTGCGTCGGGCGCGGCCCGCCGCTCGGCCGATGCGGGTCGAGGGCGGGCGGGGTGAGGCTCGTGCCCATGAAGACGTTGCTCGAGACTCTCGGGTTCCTCGCCCTGGTGCAGGGTGTCATGGGCCTGCTGCACGAGTTCGCCGGATGGCATGTGGGCCTGGTGCGGCGGATCGGCCTGCTCGACGGCCACGAGGTGTACGCGAGCGTCGCGCTGATCGTGCTCGCGATCGCCCTGTTCGTGGCCGCCGAGCGCCTCACGGCGGACTGAGGGCGGCGGGGCCGGCGGCTCAGCGTGTCCGTTGCTGCCGAGGCCACCGTGGGCCGTGGCTCAGCAGCCGAAGTCGACCAGGTCGAACGTGGCGTAGTGGTCGCCGGTGTAGTAGTCCTCCTGCTGCTCCTCACCGGTGACGATGCGGCGGGCGCCGCGGGTGGGAGAGCCGGGCGTGATGACCGTGTACTCGTGGTAGTAGCCGCCCGGCCGGCTCGGCAGGACTCCTTCCCTGTTCTGGAAGACGACGCCGTCCTGGTCGTACGGGAAGGGGCCGCCCTGCTCGATCAGGTCCAGGGTGTCGTGCGCCTGGGACGGCAGGGCGCTGTAGCAGACGCTGCCGACGGACGTGGCGGCGGCGTCGGCCGGGGTGGCGGAGACGGTGGCGCCCATGAGGAGGGCGGACAGGACGGCTGCGGTGGCGCCGAGGCGCGAGACACGTGGGGGGAATCTCATGCGGGCATGATGACGCGCGTAGAGACTGGCATGTCAATGACAATCACCGGGTCTCCTCCTTTCCCTCCCGGGTGTTCGCGGACCGTTAACCCAGGGCTACGCCGGCACGCGCCCGGCACCTCATCGGCCGCCGCGCAGGACCCGGCCCAGGGTCTGCAGGGCGCGGTCGCGGGCCGGTACCTCGGGCAGGGCCCGGGAGGCGCACTCCAACAGGAGGGTGGCGACCGTGAGTTCCAGGTGCAGGCTCGGCAGGCGGGGCGCCCGCGGCGCACCGGCGGCCGCCGCGGCGAGCAGCGTGCGCGCCCAGTCGGCGAGCGGTGCCGTCATCTGCCGTCCGTCGGGGTGTCCGGCCGCGGCGAGGGTCGCGGGCAGGGCGTCGGCGAGGCGGGCGAGGATGTCCTCGCGGTGGTCGCGCAGCAGGGCCGCGTGCGCGGCGGGCATCGGCGGGCGCCGTGCCCGCACGTCCGGCCCGGCGGCGGCCCAGGGCGGGTTCACGCGGCTGAGCCCTTCCTGGAGGGCCGCCGCGAAGGTGCGGCCCACCAGTTCCATGCCGCCCTCGGGTACGGCGGCCGGTGCGGCGGTCTTTGTCACCGTGACTCCTCAGTTGTATGGGAAGACGGCCGGATGGCTCCGCAATAGGAGTTTCCCCTAGGGAAATCCGGCCAATTGCGGAATGAAGCTAGCTCCGCCGGCTCCCCTTCGGACCACGACCCGGTAATTGACCACTCCCCGGACCGGTCCCGCATTTCGAGCACATGAGGGCGACTCCTCCAACCTGCCCACACCCTGCACCACTTGGCTGAATCTTTACCCTCCAGGGCTGTCGTGACAGTGAGATGAACGACTATTCGCGGCCCGCCGACGGTGCGTTATCTGGGTTAATGTGGGCGCATGCGATTCGGGGTGCTCGGCCCGCTGGAAGTGCGGACCGCTACGGGGAGGCCGGTTCGGGTTCCTGAGGTCAAGGTCCGCGCACTGCTGGCGAGCCTGCTCGCCCATCACGGCGAGGTGGTTCCCACCGTCCGCCTCATCGAGGCACTGTGGGGAGGCACACCCCCCGCCAATCCCACGGCCTCGCTCCAGGCCAAGGTCTCGCAGCTGCGGCGTGCGCTGGAGGACGCCGAGGAGGGCGCCCGCCATCTGGTGATCCACCGCGCGCCGGGCTACACGCTGCGGGCCGCCGAGGACGCCGTCGACGTACGGCAGTTCCGGGCCCTGGTGGAACGCTCGCGCACGCTGGGCGACCCCCGGGCGCGGGCGGCGGCCCTCGCGGACGCGCTGGCCCTGTGGCGCGGGCCGGCGTTCGCCGACTTCGCCGACGAGCCCTTCGTCCGCTCCGCCATCGCCCGGCTGGAGGAGGAGCGGCTGACGGCGGTCGAGGAGCACTTCGACGCCCGCCTGGAACTCGGCGAGCACCGCCTGCTGCTGGGTGAACTGGCGGCCCTGGTGGCGGCCCATCCGCTGCGCGAGCGCTTGCGCATGGCACAGATGCGGGCCCTGCACCTGGCCGGCCGGTCCCCGGAGGCGCTGGACAGCTACACCGATCTGCGCCGCCACCTCGACGAGGAACTGGGCCTGGTGCCCGGGGAGGCGGCGAAAGCGCTGCAGCAGGCCATCCTGCGGCAGGACCCCGCGCTGCAGCAGCCGCCCGCGCCCACCGTGGCCGCGGCCGCGCCGCGCACACGCTCCAACCTACCGGACTTCCCCAACGCGCTCGTGGGCCGGGAGACGGAGCTTCAGGAGGGACGCCGGCTGCTCGCACGCAGCCGTCTCGTCACATTCGTCGGACCCGGCGGCGTCGGCAAGACCCGGCTCGCGGTCGCCGTGGCCGCGCAGGGGACCGCCGACTTCCCCGACGGTGTGCGGCTGGTGGAGCTGGCGGGGCTGCGACGCCGGGACCAGGGGGTCCAGCACTGGTGCCTGGCCCAGCAGGTCCTCACCGCGCTCGGCATCCGGGAGGACGCCGAGCAGACCGGAGCGCGGGCCGGGGAGGGCGCCTGCGGGCCCGAGGTGCAGCTGCTGGAGTTCGCGGCCTCCCGCCGGCTGCTGCTCGTGCTGGACAACTGCGAGCACGTGCTGGACGACGTGGCCGCGCTGGTGCGGACGCTGCTGGAGCGCGCCCCCGGCATCACGGTGCTCGCCACCAGCCGCGAACCGGTACGCCTGCAGGGCGAGACGGTGTGGCCCGTACCGCCGCTGGAACTGCCCCGCTCACCGCGGCAGGACGCCCTCGAACGCTCCAGTGCGGTCCGGCTGTTCGTGGAGCGGGCCCGCGCCGCCGACCCCTCCTTCGTACTCGACGCCGACACGGCACCGGCGGTCGCGGCCGTGTGCCGCCGCCTGGACGGCATCCCGCTGGCCCTGGAACTGGCCGCCACCCGGGTGCGGGCCCTGGGCGTCCATGAGCTGCTCGACCGGCTCGACGACCGCTTCCGCGTGTTGAACTCCGGCTACCGGGCCGCCCCGCGCCGCCAGCAGACGCTCCAGGCGACGATCGAGTGGAGCTGGAGTCTGCTCACGCCCCCGGAACAGACCGTGCTGCGGCGGCTGGCGGTGCACGCCGAGGGCTGCACCCTCGCCGCCGCCGAGGACGTGTGCGCCGGCGGGGAGATCGTGGCCGACGAGGTCGTCGACATCCTGGCCCGGCTGGTCGACCGTTCCCTGGTGACCCGCAGCGACGGCCCGGCCGGCGCCCGCTACCGGCTGCTGGAGTCGGTCGCGGCGTACGCGCAGGCCCGGCTGGAGGAGGCCGGGGAGGCTGCCGAGGTGGCGCTGCGGCACGCCGTCCACTACACCGGGCTGGCCGAGCGGGCCCGGCCGCACCTGCACGGGCCCGAGCAGCACCGCTGGCTGCTGCGGCTGTCGGCGGAGACCGCCAACTTCCTGCGCGCCGAACGGGAGGCGGTCACCGGCCGGGCCGGCGACCTGGCGCTGCGGCTGGTCAACGCCCTGGCCTGGTTCTGGGTCCTGATGGGCCGGCTCACCGAGGGCCGGCGTTCCCTGGCCGCCGCCCTGTCCGCGGCGGCCCCGCCGGACAAAGGCGCGGCCGCGGCGGAGGCCGCCACCTGGTGCGAGGGCATCGGGCTGCTGCTCGGCGAGGTGGAACCGGAGAAGCGGTGCAGGGCGCGGGAGATCGTGCCTCTGCCGCGGACGACCGGCCTGGCGCGGGCCAAGTGGTTCGTCGGGCACGCCCTGTGGGACGTGGGCGCCCTGGCGGAGGCGGAGAGCCGGCTCAACGAGGCGCTCGCCGACTTCCGGGCGCTGCGCGACGCGTGGGGCGTGGCCGCCGCGCTGAGCAGCCGGGCCGCGCTCGCGATGACCCGGGGCAGTCTGGACGCGCTGCACGACGACGCGCTGGAGGCGCGCACCCAGTTCACCGGCCTGGGCGACGCGTGGGGCCAGCTCAAGGCGGCGCAGGCACTGGCCGTGCACGCCGAGATCACCGCCGCGTACGAAGAAGCGGCGCAGCTGCACCGGGAGGGGCTGCGCATCGCCGAGTCGCTGGAGCTGTGGTCGGAGGTGTCGCGCCAGTTGTCGGGGCTGGGCCGGATCGCGCTGCTGTCCGGGCGGTACGACGAGGCCGACGAGTTCCATCGTCGGGCGCTGCGGCTGGCGGTCGAGCAGGGCAACCGGCCGGCCGAGCAGATGGCCGAGCTGGGGCTGGCCCTCGGCGCGCGCCGCCGGGGCGATCTGGACGCGGCCGTGACGCATCTGCGCCCGTGGCTGGCGTGGAACCGCAGCCGCGGGGCGAGCAACGGCCTGGCGCTGGTCCTGGCCGAGCTGGGTTTCTGCGCCGAGCTGCGCGGGGACGCGGCGGACTGCCTGGAGCGGCACCGGGACGGACTGGCCGCCGCCCTGGCGTCGCAGGACCCGCGGGCGGTCGCGCTGGCGCTGGAGGGGCTGGCCGGCGGCCACGCGCTGGCGGGCCGCGCGGAGCGGGCGGCACGACTGCTCGGGACCGCCGACGCCACCCGGGCCGGATCGGGCGCGCCCCTGCCGGCGGCGGAGCGCGCCGACGTGGAGCGGATCGCGGGGCGGGTACGCGACGCCCTGGGCGCCCAGGCCTACTCCGCCGCGTTCGGAGCCGGTGGGGAGGTGGACCACCGTGCGGCGGCCGAGGCGGAGCTGCGGGCCGCGCAGCCGCCGGGGGAACCGCAGCTCATGCAGGAGCCCACGGCCGCGTCGCCGGTCCCTCCCCCGCCGTCGGCCCCGCCCGCGGGCCGGCCGGGCGGGCGGGGACGGCTGCGGCGCATGCCGCGGCCTGCGTGAGGGTGGCGCATGCCGCGGCCGCCGGCCTGACGACGGAGCTTTTCGGTCACGGTGGGTCGGGCCGGGCGGCCCGCCCCAGCTCCCGCCCCGCCCCTGGCCGCTCAGGCGCGTGACTCGTCGGTCCAGATGCGGCTGCTCAGGTCCGAGCCGCGCAGCACCTGCACCCGCCACGGTTCGATCTTGATGACGTGGTACTCCGGGTCCTCGGGGCCGAGCCGCCAGAAATTCCGCGGGTTGTATCCGACACCGCGCGGGCTTCCCTTGGCGTACAGGTCCCAGGCGTATTTCTTGGTTTCCGCGTCGTCCACCCAGTAGGAGAGGCTGTCGACGAAGACGGCGTTCTGCCGCGGATTCCAGTACGCATACGTGGTGTGCGGATTGTTCGCCAGATGGGCCGCCTTGACGGGGGTCTTGTACGCCGCGAGCCAGCCGACCGGGCGGCCGTCCACCGTTTCCCAGATAGGCAGCAGCACGCGTGCGCGGGGGCGCCCCTTCTTGTCGACGGTGATCATCGTGCAGTAGACGATGTCCTGGACATAGCTTTCGAAGGCACTCTCGATGTCCGAGAACGAAGCCACCTTCACAGCACCCATCGCGGCACCTCAAAGAAAGTCGAAATACGAAGACCGATGAAACGAAAACACGAAGCAACGAAGCAACGTTCTCAGAGTGCCGCACCCCGGCTCCGCGCAGAAGAAGGCACTTTGAAGTCACCGACTCACCGCCGGGGAACCCGGGGTGTCGCGGGAAAGCCGGCGGGTGCGGGAATCAGGCGTTCCACGCGCCGCGCGCGGCGGCTTCCCGGACGAAATCCGTGAAGTCCCGCGGCGGGCGGCCCAGAACGCGTTCCACGGTGTGGGTGGGTGCGGCGTTCCGGCTTTCCCGGATCTGCCCGACGAGATCGGCGACGAACGTCGCGTAGTCGGGGGGCACGTCGTAGGAGACGAGTTCCGCCACGTAGTCGTCGTGTGCGACGGGGACGTAGCGGACGGGGCGCCCGGACGCGCGGGAGATCTCCTCGGCGGCCTCGGCGAGGGTGAGGGTGCGGGCGCCGCTCAGGTCGTACACGCGGCCGTGGTGGCCGTCGTCCAGCAGGGCCGCGGCGGCCACCTCGGCGACGTCCGCGGCGTCCACGAAGGGTTCACGGCCGTCGCCCGCGGGCAGCCGCAGCTCACCGGCGCGGACGGAGTCCAGCAGCACGCCCTCGTCGAAGTTCTGGAAGAACCAGTTGGGGCGCAGCACCGTCCACTCGGCTCCGGAGTCCCGCACGCCGCGCTCGCCGGCGCTCAGGTCCTTGCCGCCGACCGGGCCGGTGGTGCGGGCCTGCAGCAGGACCAGCCGTTCGACGCCGCTGTCGGCCGCGAGCTTGGCCAGGGCGGCGATCTCCGCCGCCGCGTCAAAGGTGCCGGGCTGGTCCTGACGGTCCACGAGATAGGCGGCGCGGACACCGGTGAGGGCGGCCTCCCACGTGCCGTCGTCGCTCCAGTCGAAGCGGACCTCGGCGGACCGCCCGGCGGCCCGGACCGTCGCGCCCCGGGCGCGCAGGGCCTCGACGACGCGGCGTCCGGTCTTGCCGGTACTGCCGAGGACCAGGATGTCTGACTGCGTCATGGCTTCGTCTCCCGTGCTGAAGGGGGATGTGCCGAACAGAGCGCAGGGGGCACCGGACGGGGGGATTCGTCCGGTGCCCCCTGCGGGCGTGCGGAGGAAGCGGCCGGCGCCGGAGCCCGCCTCACGTGCCGACGGCGCGGGCGCCGGTGCGCCGCGTCGGTGGCGCCGGTGCGGCGCCGCTCAACGGGTCAGAGGAACGGCGTGTCCGGAGCGAGGCCCAGCAGGGCGCGGCCGTGGACCTCCTGGTTGGTGTTGAAGACGAACAGGGCGTGCAGCGCGAGACCGCGCAGGTCGCGATGGAAGCGCTGGAAGGGCACGTCCCGCAGGATCACCGAGGCGCCGCTGGCCTCGAACAGCTCGTCGACGGCCTCCTTGGCGAGCTGGATCGCGTACCCGGCCTGGCCGCGCACCGCCGCCCGCTCCTCGACGGAGGGCAGCGTTCCCGCGTCGGCGTGCTCCTGCAGCAGCCGCAGCCAGGTCTCCTGCAGCGCCTCGGCCGCGGCGATCTTGTTCGCGGCGGTGGCGACCTGGATCTGGGTCAGCGGCGACTGGCTCTGGTCGGTCCAGGAGGTGTAGGTGATGCCGCGTCCCGGCAGCCGCTCGAGGAACAGGTCGAAGGCGCCGCGGGCGATGCCGAGGTAGGCGGAGGCGCCCTGCGCCATGAAGAACGGGATGAAGGCGTAATTGCGGCCCGTCGGGCCCGTGTTGGACCGGCCGCCGGTGGTGCCGGCGAGCACCTCGGGCAGCAGGACGACGCGGTGCGCCGGCACCTTCACGCCGTTCGCGGTGACCGTGGAACTGCCGGTGCCCGCGGCGGAGGAAGCGTGCCAGTCGTCGGCGATGTCCAGCTCGGAGAAGGGCACCAGGGCGGCGTACGGAACCGGCGTGCCGTCGGGGGCGGCCTGGATCGCGGCGAGCAGCGCCCAGCCGGCGCCGCGCGAGCCGGAGATCCACTTCCAGCTGCCGCTGAGGGAGTACCCGCCGTCCTGCGCGGTGAGGGTGCCGCTGGGGGTGAAGCCGGTGGACACCCGCACGGAGCCGTCGGCGTAGACCTCCTTCTGCGCCTCGTCCGGGAACAGGCTCGGCACCCAGGAGCTGGACACCCAGATCATCGCGACCCAGCCGGTCGCGGTGTCGGCGCGGGCGATCTCGCCGAGGATGCGCACCTGGTCGGCGACCGGGGCCTCAAGACCGCCGAAGCGGCTCGGCACGTTGAGCCGGAAAACGCCTGCCTTTTCGAGGAGTTCGATGTTCTCGTCGGGAATCCAGCGCCGTTCCTCGGCCCTGAGACCGGAATCCCGGAACCGGCCGGCCTGGGCTTTCACCTCGTCGAGCACCGCGGCGATCGCACCGTCGTTCGTGATCATTCTGCCTCCTCAGCGGTTTGCTTCCGGGCTCGTTCCGGCCGTGTTCTCCGGGGCGGATACGGAACGGTTGTACGCAGAGCCGGTGTGCGGAATTCAGTCTGCTGAGGGGTGCTCTTGGGCCGGTAATCCGAGAATCTCCGCCCCGGCCTCCTTCTCTTCGCCGGGTGTGCGCGGGGTCAGCGGCCGGTAAGCCTCCGGCCCGCACACCGAGACCGGGACGCACATTCGACGGCAACCCGGAGGGCACAGGCGCCCGCCGGAGTACGAAGGGCACACGCGCCGAGGCCCCTACGGCACACGCGCCGAAGTCCGGAGGGCACACGCGCCGAGGCCCGGACGGCACATGTGCCGTCCGGGCCTCGGCACCGGGGTGCGGAAAGGGGTTCGCCCCAGGTCCGGGGGATTGACCTGGGGCGAGTTCTCGGGCGGCCCGGCGCGCGCCGGGCCGAAGTGGCCCGCGCCGGCCCCGGTGGGCCGGCGCGGGGTTTCGTCAGTGCGTGGTCTCGACCGACTCCAGCAGCGGGCCGCTCGCCAGGGCCGGGTCCTCGGCCTGGACGCCCGAGCGGCTGCGCAGCCCGAACACGCTGACGAGGACGGCGAGCGCGGCGGCGACCAGCGGTACGACGAGCGCGGCGCGGTAGCCGTCCAGCATGGCCTGCGGTCCCGTGCCGTCGGTCGCGGCGGTGATGGCCGCGGTGGCGGAGGACAGGCCGAGCGCGGCGCCGAACTGGAAGCAGGTGTACAGCAGACCGCCGGCCACGCCCTGCTCCTCCTCGTCGATGCCCTCGGTGGCGACGATGGTCAGCGGGCCGTAGGCCAGCGAGAAGGACAGGCCGAGCACGATCAGGCTCGGGAACATCATCAGGTACGTCCAGTCCAGGCCCAGGGGCAGCATCAGAGCGTAGGACAGCACGGCCAGCAGCAGACCGCCGAAGATGACCCGGGCGTTGCCGAACTTGTTCACCAGCTTCGGGGTGAGGGTCGGCGACAGGATCGCGTCGATGCCGATGACGATCATCGCGAAGCTGGTCTGCAGGGTGGACCAGCCCCGCAGCTCCTGCAGGTAGAGCACGACGATGAACTGGAAGCCGAAGAACCCTGCGGCGAACAGCAGTCCGGCGAGGTTGGCGCGGACCAGCGAGCCGGCGCGGAACAGGCCGAGGCGGACCAGCGGGGCGGACGCCTTGCGTTCGATCAGCGCGAAGGCGACGAAGAGCACCAGGCTCGCGGCGACGGTCAGCGTGGTCTGCGCGGCCGGGACATGGGTGGCGCGCTCGACGGAGAAGACCAGCAGCAGGATCGCCGCCGTCACGCTGATCGCGCCGGCCACGTCCATGCCCTGCCCGTCGCGGTCGGGCTTCGCGGACTTGGGGATCAGGGCGGCGCCGGTGACCAGGATGAGGAAGGAGAGGATCACCGGGGCGAAGAACACCCAGCGCCAGTCGACCGAGGCGAGCAGACCACCGATCACCAGGCCGATGGAGAAGCCGCCGGCCGCGGTGCCCGAGTACACCAGCAGGGCCTTGTTGCGCTGCGGGCCCTCTTCGAAGCTGGTGGTGATGACGGACAGGCCGGCCGGGGTCATGAACGCGGCCGACACACCGGTGACGAACCGGGCGACGATCAGCATCCAGCCGTCGGTGGCGAGTCCGCCGAGCCCGGAGAACAGCAGGAACACGGTCAGCCAGAACAGGAACATCTGGCGGCGCCCGAAGAGGTCGGCGGCGCGCCCGCCGAGCAGCATGAAGCCGCCGTAGCCGAGGACGTAGGCGCTCATCACCCACTGGAGCATGCCGGTGGACATGCCCAGGTCGGCCCGGATCGACGGCAGGGCCACGTTGAGCATGGCCACGTCGACGCCCTCGAGGAAGATCGCACCACACAGCACGAACAGCACGCCCCAAGCGCGTCCGCTCATGCGATCAGTGCCGCTGTCCGGAGAGGATTGCAGTGCGGACACGGAATTGACTCCTTGCTGGAGAAAAAGGAAGGACGGAAGGGGGGCGACCGCTTGAGTCACCAACTCGTATGCCAGGCAGGCGGAAGAGCCGGGTGCGGTTCCCACTTGTAACCACAGGCATCATCGGGCAGGCTCCATGGCTATGGAAGAAGGCACTTTGAAGTCACCGACTCACTGCGCGGGTACCGCCGACTACGAGGTGATGCAGTGGGACACCCGGCAGGGCTGTGAGGTGCGGCAGATCCTGGACCGGGTGGCGGACAAGTGGTCCCTGCTGGTGATAGCGCTGCTGGAGAGCCGCACCCTGCGCTTCAGTGAGCTGCGCCGGCTGATCGAGGGCATCAGCCAGCGCATGCTCACCGTCACGCTCCGCCAGCTGGAACGCGATGGCCTGGTGAAACGCACGGTTCACCCGGTGGTTCCGCCCCGTGTCGAGTACGAGTTGACGCCGCTCGGGGCGACGCTGCACGACACGATCCGCAGCCTCGTCATCTGGACCGAGGAGCACCAGAGCGAGATCGCCTCGGCCCGCGCGGAGTACGACCAGCGCACCGCGGAGCAGGCCGAGGCGGTCTGAGTCCACGGGCGCGCCAGGGGGTCCGTGGGGGATTCTCTTCCGTTTCCCCCACGGCCCCCCTCCTCGTAATTCACCTCTGCAATGACCGCGCAATGCCTGCCCGATTCCCCCGCGATTACCAGCCGATTACCGGCGGGTGACCGAGCAATTCGCCCCGGCAGCGCCCCGGATTTCCCGGGGCGGCGCGGAAGATCTGTGCGCGGGATGACCGCACGGTGACCGGGTCGTGGCCGGGCGGTGGAACGGCCTGGCTAGCTTCCGGGCGGGATGTCCGTCTACCGGCGGGCACAGCCAGTTCGGAGGAAAGTGTGACTGATCGTCAGGTATCGGCCGGAGTGCTGGACGCCGTGCGTGCCGCCGCCCCCGTGATCCGGGAGCACGGCGCCGAGGCGGAGGAGCTGGGCCAGCCGCCGCGCGAGACGCTGAGGCTGCTGGAGCGGTCCGGGGTGTTCCGCATGGCGGTGCCCGAGCGGTTCGGCGGCCTGGACCTGCCCCCGGGGCAACAGGCGGCGGTGGTGGGCGAGGTGGCCCGCTGCTGTCCCTCGACCGGCTGGGACATGACGGTGTGGCTCACCGGCGCGGTCATGGCCGGCCTCTTCCCGGACCAGGCGCAGAAGGAGGTGTTCGACGCGGGCGCGGTGCGCGTCTCGCTCGGTTTCGCCCCCACCGGCCGTCTCACCCCCGTGACGGACGGCTATCTGCTCACGGGCCGCTGGAACTACAACTCGGGCTGCCACGCGGCCGACTGGGACTGCGTGGCGGCGGTCCTGGAGCGGGAGGACGGCACCGAGGAGGAGTTCTTCGCCCTCGTCCCGCTGCGGGAACTGTCCATCGTCGACGACTGGGACGTCTCGGCGGGCCGCGGCACCGGCAGCGCCACCACCGTCGCGCAGGAGGTCTTCGTCCCCGCGCACCGGATCGTCTCCTACGAGGGCGCCGTCACCGGCGAGACCGGTGAACGGTGGAACGCGCAGGTGCCGGGCCGGGGTTACGGCGCCGTCGCGTTCATCATGACGCTGTACGCGGCGATGGCCACCGGCATCGCCCGCGGGGCGTACGAGCTGTTCCTTCAGCGGCTGCCGGGCCGGGGCATCACCTACACCTCGTGGGAGGACCAGCGGCAGCACCCGCTCACCCAGCAGCAGGTGGCGGGCGCCGCCAACCGGATCGACGCCGGCGCCGCGCTCACCGACCGGATCGTGCGGCTGCTGCAGGAGCGCGCCGACGCGGGCGTGCCGCCCACGGACGAGGAGAAGGCGCAGGTGCGCGGCAAGGCGGCGTTCGCGGCCGACCTCGCCAAGCAGGCCGTGGAGTTGCTGCACTCGATGAGCGGCGCCTCGGTGATCAAGCGCAGTGTGCCCTTCCAGCGCTATCACCGCGACATCCTCGGCTTCTCGCTGCACGCGCTCGCCCAGGTGCACACCAACCTGGAGGTGCAGGGCCGGGTCCTGCTGGGTCTGGACCCGGGCACCGACATCCTCTGACCCACCGCGCCCCGCACCGGCCCCGCCGGTCCGCGCCCCGGGTCCCGCCGGCCGTCGTCCCCTGACCGGGGGCGGCGGCCGGCGGCGTGTGCGGCGCGGTCAGGGGGCCGGCGGGAAGTGGCCCTCCTGGACGAAGAACTCGACGTACCTGCCGAAGAGTTCCTCGGTCAGCGGCGGGCACTCGACCCCTGTGCCGGCGAGTGCCGCCTCCGTCTCCCCGGTGTCCAGGGCCGGGTAGAAGGCGTCGGTGTCGGAGGTCATCATCTCGAAGGCGTGCAGCAGCGGCAGCAGGGCGTTGTCCCGGTCCGCGCGCAGCGCCTCCCGCCACGGCTCCCGTTCCGTCTCCCGCATCCGGTACCCGAGCCGGCGCAGATACGTCACGCAGTCGGCGAGGCTCAGCGAGCTGCTGTTGAACAGGTGGTAGGTGCCGCCGGCGCCGCGGGGACGGGTGGAGATGCCGAGGATCGCGGCGCTGACGTAGTCGACGGGCAGCAGATGGAACCGGCCGCCGGCGCCGGCGGGGACCAGGCCCGCCTGGAGCAGCCCCTTGAGGCTCAGCCAGACGAAGTCGCGGGTCTGGCAGGCGCCGTTGTCGCGGTCGCCGGAGATGACGTCGACGCGGTAGACGGACACCGGCAGCCCACGCGTGCGGGCCAGCTCCACGACCTGCTCGGCGACCCACTTGCTGCGCAGATAGCCGCTGGGCAGCGCCTCGGCCGGGCCGGTCGGGTCGGTCACCTTCAGCGGGACGCCCGGGGTCACCGGACCGTCGAACACGCCGACGGTGGAGACGTGGTGGACGGGCACGGTGCGGTGCCGGGCCGCGAGCCGCAGCACTTCGCGGGTGCCGTCGACGTTGGCGTCGCGCAGCGCCTGGTAGGGCTTGAGCCAGTGCACGGAGGCACCGGCGTGGTACACGGCGTCGACGGTGCGGGCGAGGGCGTCGAACCGTTCCTCGCCGAGCCCGAGCCGGCGCTGCGCCAGGTCGCCGACGACGATCTCCAGGCGTTCCTCGTCGATGTCGTCCCACACCCGGTACCACCGCAGGTTCTCGTGCAGCCGCTGTGCGGCGGCCTGCCGGTCGGCGCCGCGGACCAGGCAGTGGATGCGGGCCGTGGTGGTGCGCATCAGGTCGCGCAGCAGGAAGGCGCCGAGGAAGCCGCTGGCTCCCGTGAGCAGGATCTCGCGCGGATCGCTGACGGTCCGTACGACCTCGGCGGCCGGGCGGATGTCGTCGGGGAGGTGGATGTCGGCCGCGTAGTCGACCTCGTCGGCCGAGGCACCGGCCGCCGGGTCGGGGGCGAGCGCGGTGAGCAGGTGTCCGGCCAGGGCGTCGGGCGTCGGGTGGTCGAAGACCACGGTGGCGGGCAGGGTCAGGCCGGTGAGCGCGGTGATGCGGTTGCGCAGTTCGACCGAGGTGAGCGAGTCGAGGCCGAGTTGCGGGAAGGAGCGGTCGGGCGCGATGCCGTCGGCGCCGGTACGGCCGAGGACGCGGGCGGTCTCCTCCAGCAGGGCGGCGAGGACCGCCGCGTGCCGTGCCCGGGGTTCGTCGAGTCCGGCGAGCCGGTCGGCGAGCGCCGGCGTGGAGTCGGTCGCGCCGTGCGCGGTGGCGCGCCGGGGGACGCGGACCAGGCCGGCGAGCACGGCGGGGATCCGGGGCTGCTCCCGCAGGACGGCCGTGTCGAGCGGGGTGGCCACGGGGTCGGGCCGGCCGAGCCGCAGCGCGAGGTCGAACAGGGCGACGCCCTGGTCGGTCCGCACGGGGCGGAAGCCGCTGCGGGCGATGCGCCGCAGGTCGGTCTCGGTGAGGTTGCCGGTGAGTTCGGAGGCCTGCGCCCACAGGCCCCAGGAGAGGGAGGTGGCGGGCAGGCCGTGGGCGGCGCGGTGCCTGGCCAGCGCGTCGAGGAAGGCGTTGGCGGCGGCGTAGGTGGACTGGCCCGGTCCGCCGACGACGGCGGCGATCGACGAGAACAGCACGAAGGCGGTCAGGTCGTGGCCGCGGGTGAGGTCGTGCAGATGCCAGGCGGCGTCCGCCTTGGGCGCGAGGACGCGGGCGAGCCGCTCGGGTGTCTGGGCGGCGATCACGCCGTCGTCGAGCACGCCCGCGGTGTGCACGACGCCGCGCAGCGGGTGTGCGGCGGGGATCCGTGCGAGCAGGGCGGCGAGGGCGTCCCGGTCGGTGACGTCGCAGGCGGCGACGGTGACCGAGGCGCCGAGCGCGGTCAGTTCCTCGCGCAGGGCCCCCGCCGTGGGGGCGTCGGCGCCGCGCCGGCTGACCAGCAGCAGGTGCCGCACACCGTGCTCGGTGACCAGGTGCCGGGCGAACAGGGCGCCCAGCGAGCCGGTGCCACCGGTGATCAGCACGGTGCCGTCCGGGTCCCAGACGGGTGAGCGGGGGCCGGTGATCCGCTCGGCGCGGACCAGCCGGGGCACCAGCACACGCGGCGCGGCACCTTCCTGCCGTACAGCGGCCCGGGCGCCCCCGGGCGAAGCGTCCTCCCGCACAGCGGCCCGGGCGTCCGCGGCCGCCGCTTCCTGGCGTACGGCGGCCTGCGGTTCGCCGGAGGCGACCACGGCGGACAGGACGGCGTCCAGGCCCGGGGCGTCCGGGTCGTGGACGTCGGCGAGGACGAGACGGCCCGGCGCTTCGGACTGGGCGGAGCGCAGCAGGCCCCAGGCGGCCGCGGCACCCAGGTCGCGGACGTCCTCGCCGTCGTCGGCGGCGACGGCGCCGCTGGTGAGGACGACCAGCGGGACGCCGTCCAGGGCGTCCTCGGCGAGCCACTGCCGGGCCAGCTCCAGCGCCCGCCCCACCGTGTCGTGCACGACGTGCGGGGGCGTGGCGCCGGAGGGCGAGGCGAGCCGCAGCCGTACGGCGTCGATCCGGGCGCCCGCGGTGACGGCGGCGGCGAGCGCGGCCGGGCCGGGTTCGCCGTCGTCGGTGCCGAGTTCGGCCCAGTGCAGCGTGGCGGGCGTCAGCGGGCGGGGGGTCCAGTGGACGCGGAACAGCGCGTCGTGGTGGCGGGCGCGGGCCGCGGCGAGCGCGCCGGCGTCGACCGCTTCGGCGGTGACGGCGTCGATGCCGGCGACGGGTTCGCCGGCCGGGTCGGCCAGGTGCACGGCGGTGGCGCCGGTGTCCGGATCGGTGGTGAGCCGGGCGCGCAGCTGCCGGGCGCCGGTCGCGTGCAGGCGGACGCCCTTCCAGGCGCGCGCCGCGCGGTCGGGTCCGAGCAGCGGGCGCAGGGCGGCGTCGAGCAGCGCGGGGTGGATGCCGTAGCCGTCGGCCTGGTCGGCGAGGCCGTCCGGCAGCCGCACCTCGGCGAACAGTTCGCCGTCGCGCCGCCATACGCCGGTGAGGCAGCGCAGTTCGGGTGCGCCGCCGGTGCCTGCGGCGGCGAACCGCTCGTGCAGGTCGGCGGCGTCCACGGCGGTGGCGTCGGCGGGCGGCCACTGCCGCAGCCGGACGGCGGGCGACGGGGTGAGCGGTGCGGCGCCCAGCACTCCGTGGGCGTGGCGCACCCAGGCGGCCGCGGGGTCCTCGGTTCGCGAGTGCACGGTCAGGGTGCGCCTGCCGTCCGGGGCGGCGGCGCCGACGCGGAGCTGAAGGTGCAGGGTGCCCTGCGCGGGCAGGACCAGCGGATCGTCCAGGGTGAGTGTCTCCACCGTGGTGCAGCCGGTCTCGTCGCCCGCGCGGACGGCGAGTTCGACGAGCACGGCGTCGGGTACGACGGCCTCGCCGGCCACCGTGTGCCCGGCGAGCCAGGGGTGGGTGCGGGCCGACAGGCCGGCGGTGAACACGGTCTCGTCGCTGTCGCCGAGGGTGAGCGCCGCGCCGAGCAGCGGGTGCTGGGCCCGGTCGAGCCCGAGCCCGGCGGCATCGGCGGTCGACTGCGGCGCCTCCACCCAGTAGCGGCGGTGCTGGAAGGCGTAGGTCGGCAGCGGGACGCGGCGGGCGCCGGACCCGGCGAAGTACGCCTCCCAGTCGACGGGGACACCGCCGAGGTGCAGGTCGGCGAGCGCCTCGACGAGGGTGCGGGCCTCGGCGCGGCCGCGCCGCTGGAGGGCGAGGACGCGGGGCCGGTCGTCCAGGATGCCGCGGTTGAGGGCGGTCAGGACGCTGTCGGGGCCGATTTCGAGGAAGGTGGTGACGCCGTGACCCTCCATCGCGCTCACGGCATCGGCATACCGCACCGCGCGCCGCACCTGACGCACCCAGTACTCCGGACGCCGCAGATCCTCGCCCTCAGCACGCCGACCCGTCAGCGTCGACACCACTGGGATACGCGGCGGACGGAACTCCACACCCTTCAGCACCGTACGGAAATCCTCCAGCATCCCCTCCATCCGCGGCGAATGAAACGCATGCGACACCACCAACCGCCGCACCCGCCGCCCCAGCCCGGCGAAGTGAGCGGCGACCTCCTCCACCGCGCCCTCGTCTCCCGAAACCACCACCGCACGCGGCCCGTTCACCGCCGCGACCCCCACCTCCCCCTCACGACCCACCAGCAGCCCGGCAACCTCCGACTCGGAAGCCTCCAGCGCCACCATCACCCCACCCTCCGGCAACGCCTCCATCAACCCTGCCCGAGCAGCCACCACCCGGCACGCATCCTCCAACGACAGCACCCCCGCCACATGCGCCGCCGCCAGCTCCCCCACCGAATGCCCCGCCACCACACCCGCAGCCACACCCCACGACTCCAGCAGACGGAACAACGCCACCTCGAACGCGAACAACGCCGGCTGCGTCCACCCCGTCCGATCCAGACGACCCTCACCGCCGCCGAACATCACCTCACGCAACGACCCACCCAGCAACGGATCCAGAACCGCACACACCTCCCCCAAAGCAGAAGCGAACACCGGGAAGACGGACGCCAGTTCACGCCCCATCCCGACCCGCTGCGACCCCTGCCCCGAGAACACGAATGCGAGTTCGCCGGGTGCGGCGCCGGGCAGGGCAAGGGCGCGGGCGGGGTCGGCGGCGATCTCGCGCAGGGCCGCTTCGAGTTCGGCGCGGTCGGCGCCGGTGACGGCGGCCCGGTGGTCGTGCAGAGTGCGGGTGACGGCCAGGGAGTAGCCGATGTCGGCGGCGGTGGGCTCGGGGTGCTGGGCGAGGTGGGCGAGGAGCCGTTCGGCCTGGGCGGCGAGGGCCTGCTCACTGCGGGCGGACAGGAACCAGGGCACCGCGGGCAGCTGTGTGCCGCCGGCCGGTTCGTCGTCCCGGTCCTGCTCCGGCGGGGCGGCGTCTTCCTCCAGGATGACGTGGGCGTTGGTGCCGCTGACCCCGAACGCGGAGACGGCGGCGCGGCGCGGCCGGTCCGTGCGCGGCCACGGACGCTCGTCGGTGAGGAGTTCCACCGCGCCGGCGGACCAGTCGACCATGGGGGTGGGCTCGTCCACGTGCAGGGTGCGCGGCAGCAGCCCGTGGCGCATGGCCTGCACCATCTTGATGACCCCACCGACCCCGGCGGCGGCGACCGTGTGCCCGAGGTTGGACTTCAACGACCCCAGGTACAGCGGCCGTTCACGCTCCTGCCCATAGGTCGCGAGCAGCGCCTGCGCCTCGATCGGGTCGCCGAGCCGGGTCCCCGTACCGTGCGCCTCCACCACATCCACGTCCGCCGCCGACAGCCGGGCATCCGCCAGCGCCTGCCGGATCACCCGCTCCTGCGACGGACCGTTCGGCGCCGTCAGACCATTGCTCGCCCCGTCCTGATTCACCGCACTGCCCCGCACTACGGCCAGCACCCGGTGCCCGTTGCGCCGCGCGTCCGACAGCCGCTCCACCACCAGCAGGCCCACGCCCTCGGACCAGATGGTGCCGTCGGCGGCCGCGGCGAAGGACTTGATCCGTCCGTCCGGGGCGAGGCCGCGCTGGCGGCTGAAGTCGACGAAGCCGCCGGGTGTCGCCGTGACGGTGGCGCCGCCGGCCAGGGCGAGCGCGGACTCGCCACGCCGGACGGACTCCACGGCGAGGTGGAGGGCGACCAGGGAGGACGAGCAGGCCGTGTCCACGGACAGCGCGGGGCCTTCGAGGCCGAGGGCGTAGGCGATCCGGCCGGAGGCGACACTGCTGAGCTTGCCGGTCATCAGGTGGCCCTCGAGTTCCTCGGGCCCGGACAGGCCGAGGTAGCTCTGCTCGATCACACCGGCGAACACGCCGGTGCTGGTTCCCCTGAGGGCGGCGGGGTCGATGCCGGCGTCCTCCAGCGCCTCCCACGCGGTCTCCAGCAGGACGCGCTGCTGGGGGTCCATGGCCGTCGCCTCGCGGGGCGAGATGCCGAAGAAGTCCGCGTCGAACAGGGCCGCCCCGTCCAGGAACCCGGCCTCGCGGGTGTAGGAGGTGCCGGGGTCGTCGGCGTCGGGGCTGTAGAGGGCGTCCAGGTCCCAGCCGCGGTCGGCGGGGAACGGGCCGATGGCGTCGCGGCCCTCGGCGACCAGCCGCCACAGCTCGTCGGGTGAGGAGACGCCGCCGGGGAACCGGCAGGCCATACCGACGATGGCGACGGGTTCCGTGGGGGCGGACTCCAGTTCGGAGATCCGCTCACGCGCCTTCTGCAGGTCCGTGGTCACCCATTTCAGATAGTCGACCAGTTTCTGTTCCCGGGCCGGCAGCGGGGTGGACGTGTCGGAGGTGGCGGGCGGCTGGACAGCAGACATGCGAAGTGAGCCTCTCGTGGAGTTCCGGGGCGGGGCACGCGGACGTGCGGGCCGTCCCGGACGGGCGGCCCGCACCCGGTCAGTCCGCCGCTCGGCCGAGCTGGGTGTCGATGAAGTCGAAGATCTCGTCGGCGGACGCGGCCGCGATCAGCTCCTCCGCGTCCGCGGGACCGGTGGCCGGAGTGGCGGTCATCACCTGCCCCGTCAGGTGTTCCAGGAGACGGCGCAGCCTGGTCGCGGCCTCGGCACGGACGTCACCGCCCTCCGGCAGCGCGCCGAGCGTGGTCTCCAGCTCGTCCATGCGGGCCCGGACGGCGGCCCGCGGGCCGGCCGGCGCGGGGGTCGCCGCGTCCAGCAGGCAGGCGGTGAGCGCGGCTGGGCTGGGGTGGTCGAAGACCACGGTGGCGGGCAGCGTCAGACCGGTGTCCGCCGCGAGCCGGTTGCGCAGCTCGACCCCGGTCAGGGAGTCGAGTCCGAGTTCCAGGAACGGCTTGGCCGGCGCGATGCCGGAGGGGTCCGTCAGCTTCAGCACGGTCTGCAGATGCGCGGTGACCATCTGCAGGACGTAGGTGTGGCGTTGGGCTCCGGTGAGCTCCGCGAGCCGCTCGGCCAGCGGTACGGCGGCGGGCTCGGCGTCCGGCTCCGGTTCCCCGGCGGTCGCCGGGAGCGGGAGGCGTCCGGGGGCGCCGTCGGCCGGAGCGACCTGGTCGAGCCAGTGCCGCCGCCGCTGGAAGGCGTAGGCCGGCAGCGGGACGCGGCGGGCGCCGGACCCGGCGAAGTACGCCTCCCAGTCCACGCGGGCGCCGCGGCTGTGCACATCGCCCAGGGCGCGCACCACGGACTCCGCCTCGGGCAGCCCGGCGCGCACGGAGGCGAGGGCGACCGTCGCGTCCGGGTCCTTCACGGCCTGGGCGGCGAGGGCGGCGAGCACTCCGCCGGGGCCGATTTCGAGGAAGGTGGTGACGCCGTGCCCCTCCATCGCGCTCACGGCATCGGCATACCGCACCGCGCGCCGCACCTGACGCACCCAGTACTCCGGACGCCGCAGATCCTCGCCCTCAGCACGCCGACCCGTCAGCGTCGACACCACCGGAATACGCGGCGGACGGAACTCCACACCCTTCAGCACCGTACGGAAATCCTCCAGCATCCCCTCCATCCGCGGCGAATGAAACGCATGCGACACCACCAACCGCCGCACCCGACGCCCCAGCCCGGTGAAATGAGCCGCAACCTCCTCCACCGCACCCTCGTCCCCCGAAACCACCACCGCACGCGGCCCGTTCACCGCAGCGACCCCCACCTCCCCCTCACGACCCACCAGCAGCCCGGCAACCTCCGACTCGGAAGCCTCCAGCGCCACCATCACCCCACCCTCCGGCAAGGCCTCCATCAAACCCGCCCGAGCAGCCACCACCCGGCACGCATCCTCCAACGACAGCACCCCCGCCACATGCGCCGCCGCCAACTCCCCCACCGAATGCCCCGCCACCACACCCGCAGCCACACCCCACGACTCCAGCAGACGGAACAACGCCACCTCGAACGCGAACAACGCCGGCTGCGTCCACCCCGTCCGATCCAAACGACCCTCACCCCCGGTGAACATCACCTCACGCAACGACCCACCCAGCAACGGATCCAGAACCGCACACACCTCCCCCAAAGCAGAAGCGAACACCGGGAAGACGGACGCCAGTTCACGCCCCATCCCGACCCGCTGCGACCCCTGCCCCGAGAACACGAATGCGAGTTCGCCGTCGGTGGGTGTACGGGGGTCGAGGGTGCGGAGTTCCGTGAGGAGGCCGGCGCGGTCGGTGGAGACGGCGACGGCCCGGTGGGCGAGGGCGGCGCGGCCGGTGGCGAGGGTGTAGGCGACGTCCAGGGGGCGCAGGCCGGGGTGGTCCTCGACGTGGGCGAGCAGCCGTTCCGCCTGGGCCCGCAGTGCCTTCGGGGTACGGCCGGACAGCACCCAGGGCAGGAGGGGCACGGGGGTGGTTTCCTGCGTGGGTTCGTCGGCGGCCTCGGCGGGGGCCTCCTCGACGATGACGTGGGCGTTGGTGCCGCCGAAGCCGAAGGAGGACACTCCGGCCCGGCGGGGGCGGTCGGAGGGCGCCCACGGACGCTCCTCGGTGAGCAGTTCCACCGCGCCGGCGGACCAGTCCACGTGCGGGGACGGCTCGTCGGCGTGCAGGGTGCGCGGCAGCCGTCCGTGGCGCATGGCCTGCACCATCTTGATGACGCCGCCAACCCCGGCGGCCGCCTGCGCGTGCCCGATGTTCGACTTCAACGATCCTAGGTACAGCGGCCGTTCCCGGTCCTGCCCGTACGTCGCGAGCAGCGCCTGCGCCTCGATCGGGTCGCCGAGCCGGGTGCCCGTGCCGTGCGCCTCCACCGCGTCCACGTCCGCCGCCGACAGCCGGGCGTCCGCCAGCGCCTGCCGGATCACCCGCTCCTGCGACGGACCGTTCGGCGCCGTCAGACCGTTGCTCGCGCCGTCCTGGTTCACCGCGCTGCCCCGCACCACCGCCAGCACCCGGTGCCCGTTGCGTCGCGCGTCGGAGAGCCGCTCCACGAGGAGCAGTCCGACGCCCTCGGCCCAGCCGACGCCGTCCGCTCCGGCGCCGAAGGACTTGCAGCGCCCGTCGGGGGCGAGGCCCCGCAGCCGGGAGAACTCGACGAAGGCGACCGGTGTGGACATCACCGTGGCGCCGCCGGCCAGGGCGAGGTCGCACTCGCCGTTGCGCAGGGCGTTCGCCGCGAGGTGCAGGGCGACCAGGGACGAGGAGCAGGCGGTGTCGACGGAGACGGCGGGGCCCTCGAAGCCGTAGGTGTAGGAGAGCCGGCCGGCCGCGATGCTGCCCGCGCTGCCGCTGAACAGGTAGCCCTCGGCGTCGTCCGGCCGCAGGTGCGGCCGGGAGCCGTAGTCGCTGTACATCAGCCCGGTGAACACGCCGGTGCGGGAGCCGCGCAGGGCGGTGGGGTCGACGGCGGCGCTTTCGAAGGCCTCCCAGGCGGTCTCCAGCAGCAGCCGCTGCTGCGGGTCGATCGCGTCGGCCTCGCGGGGCGACAGACCGAAGAACTCCGGTTCGAACCGGTCGGCGTCGTGCAGGAAGCCGCCCTCGCGGGTGTACGAGGTGCCGGTGTGCCCGGGGTCCGGGTCGTACAGGGCGTGCAGGTCCCAGCCGCGGTTGTCCGGGAAGCCGGACACGGCGTCGCCGCCGTCGGTGACCAGCCGCCACAGGTCGTCCGGCGAGGCCACCCCGCCGGGGTAGCGGCACGCCATGCCGACGATCGCGATCGGCTCGTGGCGCCGGTCCTCGCTCTCCCGCAGTTGCCTGCGTGCCTCACGGACGTCGGCGACGGCCTTCTTGAGATAGTCGCGGAGCTTGTCCTCGCCCGCCATGGTCTGTCAACTCCTGATGTAGTGGGGGTTTTCGCTCTGCGGGAGCGGTCGGGTCAGTCGAGTTCGTCGATGAGCGCGAAGAGTTCCTCGTCGGTGGCCGCGTCCAGGTCGTCGTCCTCGGTGTCCGCGCCGGCCGCGGTGTCGGCTGCGGCGAGCAGCGCGCGCAGCCGTTCGGTGATCCGGCCGTGGGCGTCGCGGTCGCCCGCGAGGGACTCGATGCGGGTCTGCAACCGGGACAGTTCGGCGAGGACCGGCTCGTCGGGGCTGGTCTCCTCCACGGCGAGCTGTGCGGCCAGGTGGGCGGCGACGGCCCGGGGGGTCGGGTGGTCGTAGACGAGGGTCGTGGGCAGGCGCAGCCCGGTCTCCTTGGCGAGCTGGTTGCGCAGTTCGACCGCGGTCAGCGAGTCGAAGCCCAGTTCCTGTACGGACCGTTCGGCCGCGACGGCGCCGGGGTCGCCGTGACCGAGGACGGCGGAGATCCGGGCCCGGACGAGGTCGGTGAGGAGCCGGTCGCGTTCCTCGGCGGGCAGCGGCGCGAGCCGTTCGGCCAGCGACGGGCCGCTGTCCGGGCCGTCCCCGGTGGCGGCGCGGGGCCTGCGGGCCGGGGTGCCGGCCAGGCCCCGCAGTACGGCCGGGAACTGGTCGCCGCTCTGCTCGCGCAGGGCCCGCAGGTCGAGCCGGGTGACGGCGAGGACGCTCTCCCCGGCCGCGGGGGCGGCGTCGAGGAGGGCCAGGGCGTCGTCGGTGGCCAGCGGCCGGAGTCCGGAGCGGGCGAGGCGGCGCAGATCGGTGTCGGCGAGGTGCCCGGTGATGCTGCTGGACTGGTCCCACAGGCCCCAGGCCAGCGACAGCGCGGGCAGTCCGTGGGCGCGCCGGTGCGCGGCGAGGGCGTCCAGGAAGGTGTTGCCGGCGGCATAGTTGCCCTGGCCGGCCGTGCCGAGCAGGCCCGCGACGGAGGAGTACAGCACGAAGGCGCTCAGATTCAGGTCGCGGGTGAGGTCGTGCAGATGCCAGGCGGCGTCCGCCTTGGGCCGCAGCACGGCGTCCAGCCGCTCCCCGGTCAGGGACTCCACCGTGGTGTCGTCCAGCACACCCGCGGTGTGCACCACCGCCGACAGCCGCTCACCGACCCGGCCGACCAGCGCGGCGACCTGCTCCCGGTCCGCCACGTCGACGGCCTCCACCGCCACGGAGACCCCGGCGTCGGTCAGCTCCTCGCGCAACTCGGCCGCTCCCGGCGCGTCCAGGCCGCGCCGGCTCACCAGCACCAGCTCCCGCACCCCGTGCCCCGCCACCAGATGCCGGGCCAGGACCGTGCCCAGCGTGCCGGTGGCGCCGGTGATCAGCACGGCGCCGTCGCCCCACCGGGGGGCGGCCGGTTCGGCAGGCGGCCGGACGCGGGCGAGCCTCGGTACGCGGACGGTGTCGCCGCGCAGCGCGCTCTGCGGCTCGGCGGCGGCGATCAGTGCGGGCAGTGCGGTGGGCAGGCGGGTGAGGTCGTCGGTGTCGACCAGCTGGATACGGCCGGGGTGTTCCGACTGGGCCGAGCGCAGCAGCCCCCACACCGGGGCGTGGACCAGGTCGGTGACGTCCTCGTCGGGCGCGGTGGCGACGGCACGGCGGGTGACCGCCACGAGGCGGGTGCCGGCGAGCCGGTCGTCGGCCAGCCAGTCCCGCACGTCCCCGAGCGCGGACCGCAGCGCGCCGCGCGCCCGCTCGGGCAGGGACGTCACCGCGCCGGGGCCGCTGAGGTACGGCACGAGCAGGACGGCCGGCGCGGGGGCGCCCTCGTCCAGCGTGCGGCGCAGGGCGGCGGTGTCGGCGTACGCGGTGAGCGGGCGGCCCGCCGGCGCGAACGCGTCCGGTTTCGTGGCGCCGAGCACGGCCCAGTCGCCGTCCGCCGGATCCGCCGCCGGCAGGGTCAGCGGGCTCCAGTCGACGCGGAGCAGTCCGTCGGTCTGCGGGGCGGACGACGCGCTCAGGGCGGCCGTGTTCAGCGGGCGCAGAGCGAGTTCGTCGATCGTGGCGAGCGGGGCGCCGGTGCCGTCGGCGACGGTCAGCGCGACCACGGGGGCCGCGTCGGTGCCGCCGCGGGTGAGCCGTACCCGCAGCGCGGCGGCCCCGGTGGCGTGGACGGTGACGCCGGAGAAGGTGAACGGCAGCAGCGGCGGGCCGTCCGGCCGGGCGACGCCGGGCAGCAGCGTGTGCAGGGCGGCGTCCAGCAGCGCGGGGTGCACGGCGAACCGGCCGGCCTGGGCGCGCTGCCCGGCGTCGAGCGTCACCTCGGCGTACAGGTCGTCGCCATCGGTCCACAGCCGGCGCAGGTTGCGGAAGGCGGGCCCGTAGGCGTAGCCGAGTGCGGTGAGGCGGTCGTAGGCGCCGGTCAGGTCGGTCTCGGTGGCGCCGGGCGGCGGCCAGGCGGTGAGACCGGCGGCGGGCGCGGCGCCGGGGTGCAGGGTGCCGTGGGCGTGCAGGGTCCAGTCGTCCTCGGCGTCGCCGTGCTCGGGGCGGGAGTGGATCCGCAGCGGACGGGTGCCGTCGGCGTCGGCCGCGCCGACGGTCACCTGGACCCGGACACCGCCGCGTTCGGGCACGGTGAGCGCGGCGGCGAGGGTGAGGTCGGCCACCGCGGGGACGCCGGTGCGCTCACCGGCGGCGAGGGCGATCTCCAGCAGGGCGGTGCCTGGCACGAGGATGTGGCCCGCGACGGCGTGGTCGGCCAGCCAGGGATGGGTGTGCAGGGAGAGCCGCCCGGTGAGGACCCGTTCGTCGCGGTCGGCGAGGGGCACTTCGGCGCCGAGCAGCGGGTGACCGGCCGCGGTGAGGCCGAAGCCGGCCGCGTCGCCGACGGTCGCCGGGGCGTCGAGCCAGTACCGCTGCCGCTGGAAGGGGTAGGAGGGCAGCTCGGCCGGGCGGGCGCCGGGGAACAGGGTGTCCCAGCGCAGGTCCGCGCCGCGCGCCGCCAGCAGGCCGAGCGCCGAGGTGAACGTCTGCCCCTCGGGGCGGCCCCGGCGCAGCGCGGCGGCGACGGCGCCGCTCTCACCGTCCAGCGACGCCTGGACCAGGGCGGTCAGCACGCCGTCCGGACCGAGTTCCAGCCATTCGGTGACGCCGTGCCGCTCCAGCAGCCGGACGCCGTCCAGGAAGCGGACGGTGCCGCGGATGTGCCGGGCCCAGTAGTCGGGCGAGGCGAGTTCCTCGGCGGTGGCGAAGTCGCCGGTGACGTTGGAGACGACCGGGATGCGCGGCGCGTGGTAGGTGAGGTCGGCGGCGATGACGCGGAACTCGTCGAGCACCTCGTCCATGTGCGGCGAGTGGAAGGCGTGGCTGACCGGCAGGCGCCGGGTGCGCGCGCCCAGCCCGCGGAAGTGCGCGGCGAGTTCGTCGACGGCGTCGGCGTCGCCGGAGACCACCGTGGAGCGGGGTGCGTTGACCGCTGCGACGGCCAGCCGCCCGCCGTAGCGGGCGACCACCTCGCGGACGTCGTCCTCCGTGGCCTCGACGGCGGCCATGGCGCCGCCTTCGCGGGCGGCCTGCATGAGCCGGCCGCGTTCGGCGACCAGGACGGCGGCGTCGGGCAGGTTCAGCACGCCCGCGAGGTGGGCGGCGGTGACCTCGCCGATGGAGTGGCCGAGCAGGTAGTCCGGGGTGAGGCCGTGGTGTTCGGCGAGCCGGAACAGCGCGGTCTCCACGGCGAACAGGGCGGCCTGCGTGAACACGGTCTGGTCGAGGAGGGCGGAGTCCGCGGAGTTCTCCGGCGCGAACAGCACCGACTTCAGCGGCCGCAGGAGTTCGCGGTCCAGGTGGGCGCACACCTCGTCGAGCGCGGCGGCGAACACCTCGGAGGCGGCGTACAGTTCGCGGCTCATGCCCAGGCGCTGGGAGCCCTGGCCGGTGAGCAGGAACGCGGTCTTGCCGCGCAGGCCGGCGGGGGCCCGCAGCGCGGTGGGGCCGCTCTCGCCCCGGGCCAGGGTGCGCAGTCCGTCGAGAAGTCCGGTCCGGTCGGCGGCGACGACGTAGGCGCGGCTGTCGTGCCGGGCCCGGGTGGCCAGGGCGTGGCCGACGTCGGCGAGCCGGGCGTCGGGGTGCCGCTCCAGGTGGTCCAGCAGCCGTTCGGCCTGGGCGGCGAGGGCCTGCTCGCTGCGGGCGGACAGCAGCCAGGGGGCGCCGGCGGCGGGGAGGGCGCCCGGGGACGCCGGTTCGGGCTCGGGTGCGGGCTCCTCGATGACGACATGCGCGTTGGTGCCGCTGATGCCGAAGGAGGACACACCGGCCCGGCGGGGGCGGTCCGAGGGCGCCCACGGACGCTCCTCGGTGAGCAGTTCCACCGCGCCGCTCGACCAGTCCACATGCGGGGACGGCTCGTCCACGTGCAGGGTGCGCGGCAGCAGCCCGTGGCGCATGGCCTGCACCATCTTGATGACGCCGCCCACCCCGGCCGCGGCCTGAGCGTGCCCGATGTTCGACTTCAACGAACCCAGGTACAGCGGCCGTTCACGCTCCTGCCCGTACGTCGCCAGCAGTGCCTGCGCCTCGATCGGGTCGCCGAGCCGGGTGCCCGTGCCGTGCGCCTCGACCGCGTCCACGTCCGCCGGTGCGAGGCCGGCGCTGTGCAGCGCCTGCCGGATCACCCGTTCCTGGGAGGGGCCGTTCGGCGCGGTCAGGCCGTTGCTGGCGCCGTCCTGGTTCACCGCGCTGCCGCGCACGACGGCCAGCACCCGGTGCCCGTTGCGCCGCGCGTCGGAGAGCCGCTCGACCAGCAGCAGGCCCACGCCCTCGGACCAGCCGGTGCCGTCGGCCGCCGCCGCGAACGACTTGGAGCGTCCGTCGGGGGCGAGGCCCCGCTGCCGGGAGAACTCGATGAACACGTGCGGTCCCGCCATCACGGTGACCCCGCCGGCCAGGGCGAGGTCGCACTCGCCGTTGCGCAGCGCGTTCGCCGCGAGGTGCAGCGCGACCAGGGACGAGGAGCAGGCGGTGTCCACGGTGACCGCGGGCCCCTCGAAGCCGTAGGTGTACGACAGCCGGCCCGATATGACGCTGGAGAGGTTGCCGGCGAGCAGGAACCCCTCGTACTCCTCCGGGCTCGCCGCGAGCCGGGACACGTAGTCGTCGTACATGGCGCCGACGAACACGCCCGTTCCGGTGCCGCGCAGCGCGGCCGGGTCCAGTCCGGCGCTCTCGATGGTCTCCCAGGCGGTCTCCAGCAGCAGCCGGTGCTGCGGGTCCATCGCGGTGGCCTCGCGCGGCGAGATGCCGAAGAACTCGCGGTCGAACAGGTCGGCGTCGTGCAGGAACCCGCCCTGGCGCACATACGAGGTGCCCGTGCGCTCGGGGTCCGGGTCGTACAGGGCGTCCAGGTCCCAGCCGCGGTTGTCCGGGAAGCCGGACACGGCGTCGCCGCCCTCGGCGACCAGCCGCCACAGGTCCTCCGGCGAGGCCACCCCGCCGGGGTAGCGGCACGCCATGCCGACGATCGCGATCGGCTCGTCGGCGTCGGCCCGGGCGGGGCGGCGCGCGGCGGCCGTGGCGGTGGCGCCGGACAGCCGGGACAGCAACAGGTCCACGACGGCCTGCGTCGAGGGGTGGTCGAAGACGACGGTGGCGGGCAGCCGCAGTCCGGTGGCCGCGGTGAGCCGGTTGCGCAGTTCCACGGCGGCCAGGGAGTCCAGGCCGATCTCCTTGAAGGCGCGCCGGGGGTCGAGCCGGTGCGGGTCGGTGTGCCCGAGGACGCCGGCGACGGTGGTGCGGACCAGGTCCAGGACCCTCTCGCGGCGCTCCTCTTCGGGGAGCGCGGCGGTGCGTGCGGCCCAGTCGCCGCCGTCGCCGGGGGCCGCCGCGGCTGCGGTGCGCCGGGGCCGGGTGCGGACCAGGCCGCGCAGCAGGGCGACCGGTTCGGCGCCGGAGGCCTGCAGGGCGGGCACGTCGACGGCGGCGGGGACGCGCAGGGCGTGGTCACCGGCGAGCGAGGCGTCGAACAGGGCGAGGCCCTGCTCGGGGCGCAGCGGCGGCAGCCCGGCCCGGGCCCAGCGGGCCAGGTCGGCTGCGCCCAGTCCGGCGCCCATGCCGTGGGTGGCGTCCCACAGGCCCCAGGCCAGCGACAGCGCGGGCAGTCCGTGGGCGCGCCGGTGCGCGGCGAGGGCGTCCAGGAAGGCGTTGGCGGCGGCGTAGTTGCCCTGGCCCGCGGTGCCGAGCAGGCCGGAGACCGAGGAGAAGGCGACGAAGGCGCTCAGATTCAGGTCGCGGGTGAGGTCGTGCAGATGCCAGGCGGCGTCCGCCTTGGGCCGCAGCACGGCGTCCAGCCGCTCCCCCGTCAGGGACTCCACCGTGGTGTCGTCCAGCACACCCGCGGTGTGCACCACCGCCGACAGCCGCTCACCCACCCGGCCGACCAGCGCGGCGACCTGCTCCCGGTCCGCCACGTCGACGGCCTCCACCGCCACGGAGACCCCGGCCTCGGTCAGCTCCTCGCGCAACTCGGCCGCTCCCGGCGCGTCCAGGCCGCGCCGGCTCACCAGCACCAGCTCCCGCACCCCGTGCCCCGCCACCAGATGCCGGGCGAAGAGGGCGCCGAGGCCGCCGGTGCCGCCGGTGACCAGGACGGCGCCGTTCCCGAACGGGCGGCCCTCGACGCCGGCGCCGCTCTCGGCACGCACCAGGCGGGGCACGCTGAACGTGCCGTCGCGCAGGGCGAGTTGTGGCTCGTCCGTGGCGAGCGCCACGGCGGGCCACGCGTCGTCGGGCAGCAGTTCGGTGTCGCTGTCCAGGAGCACGATCCGGCCGGGGTGTTCGGACTGCGCCGAGCGGGCCAGGCCCCACACGGGGGCGGCGGCGAGCGACGGCACGTCCTCGCCGGGCGCGGTGGCGACCGCGCCGCGCGTGACGACGAGCAGCCGCGCGTCCTCCAGACGCGGGTCGGCGAGGAACCGCTGGAGCAGGTCCAGGAACGCGGCCGCCGTCTCGTGCGCGGCGGCGGGCAGACCGGCGCCGGGGCCGGTGACGGCAGTCAGACCGGCGGCGGCGGGCAGCCCCGCGTCGGCGCCTGCCGCGGCGCGCAGACCGGAATCCGCGCCCGCCGCGGCGGGCAGACCGGAATCCGCGCCCACCGTGGCGGGCAGACCGGAATCGGCGCCTGCGGCGGCCAGTCGATCGGGGCGTACCAGGACCACGTCAGCCTCCGGCAGTTCGCCGCCGGTGGCCTCGGCGATCCGCAGGTTGGCGGGCGGCGGCGCGGTGAGCGGCGTCCACGCCACGTCGTACGGGGTGTCCGGGCGGCGGCCGGCGGCGGCGAGCCGGTCGGCGGTGATGGGCCGCAGGGCGAGGGCCTCCAGGGAGAGCACCGGTTCGCCGGCCGGGTCGACGGCGGTGAGGGCGTAGGTGTCGGCGCCGGTCGCGGTGACGCGGACGCGCAGGGCGGTGGCGCCGGTGGCGTGCAGACGGGTGCCGGTCCAGGCGAACGGCAGCCTGATCCCGTCGGCCTCCCGTCCCTCGGCGGCGTGCAGCACCAGCGGGTGCAGCAGCGCGTCGAAGAGGGCCGGGTGCAGTCCGAAGCGCCCGGCGGCGGCGTGCTGGTCGTCGGGCAGGGCGACCTCGGCGTACAGGTCGCCGCCGGAGCGCCACAGCGCGGTCAGACCGCGGAACGCGGGGCCGTACCCGTAGCCGAGGCCGGCGAGGCGGTCGTAGACGCCGTCGAGGGGCTCGGGCGTGGCGTCGGCGGGCGGCCAGGTGGCCGGGACGGCCGGTTCGGTGCCCGGCTCGGCCGGTGTGCCGCCGAGGACGCCGCTGGCGTGCCGGGTCCACTCCCCCGCTTCGGCCGAGGCGGTCTCGGGGCGGGCGTGGAGGGTGAAGGGGCGTTCGCCGGAGGGCTCGGGCGCCGCGACGGCGACCTGGACGCGGACCGGGGTGTGCTCGGGCAGCACCAGCGGGGCTTCCAGGGTGAGTTCGCCGACGCGGTCGAGTCCGGCGTGGCCGGCCGCGGCGAGGGCCAGTTCGAGGAAGGCGGTGGCGGGCACCAGGACGGTGCCGCCGATCGCGTGGTCCGCGAGCCACGGGTGGCTGTCCGTGGAGAACCTGCCGGTGAGCAGCAGGTCGTCGCGGCCGGCCAGGTCGACGGCGGTGTGCAGCAGCGGGTGCCCGGCCGGGTCGAGGCCCAGGGCGCGGGTGCCGGCCGGCGCCTCGGGCGCGAGCCAGAAGCGGCTGCGCCCGAAGGCGTAGGTCGGCAGGTCGACCGGGCGGCCGCCGGGGTGGAAGGCGGTGCCGTCCAGCGGGGCGCCGTGGGTCCAGGCGAGGGCCAGTGCGCCGGTGAGGGTGTCCGGTTCGGGGCGGCCCGCCCTCATCAGCGCCACGGCCGCGACGCTGTCGCCGAGCGCGGAGCGGGTGAGGGCGGTCAGTACGGGGTCGGGGCCGGCCTCGACGAAGACGGTCGCACCGTGCCGGGCGAGGGTGCGGACGGCGTCGAGGAAGCGGACGGGCCGGCGGATCTGGTCGGCCCAGTAGCCGGGCGAGATCAGCTCGTCGGCGGTGGCGAGGTCGCCGGTGACCGTGGAGACGAGGGGGATGCGGGGCGCGTGCAGGGTGAGCTGCGCGACGACCGAGCGGAACTCCTCCAGTACGTCGTCCATGTGCGGCGAGTGGAAGGCGTGGCTGACCTGGAGGGCGCGGGTACGGCGGCCCCGGGCCCGCCAGCGGTCGGCGAGTTCGCGTACGGCGTCCTCGTCGCCGGAGACGACCACGGAGGTGGGGCCGTTGACCGCGGCGAGCGCCAGGCGGCCGTCGAGCGCGGCGAGGTCGGCGGCGAGTTCGCTCTCCTCCGCCTCGACGGCGGCCATGGCGCCGCCCGCCCGCGCGGACTGCATGAGCCGCCCGCGCGCGGCGACCAGGGTGGCGGCGTCGGGCAGGGTCAGCACGCCCGCGAGGTGGGCTGCGGTGACCTCGCCGATCGAGTGCCCGGCCAGCAGGTCGGGCACCAGGCCGTGGTGTGCGGCGAGGCGGAACAGCGCGGTCTCGACGGCGAACAGCGCGGGCTGGGTGTACGCGGTGTGGTGCAGCAGTCCGGCCAGAGGACTGTCCTCGGCGGCGAACAGCACCTCGCGCAACGGGTGTTGGAGGTGCGCGTCGAGGGCGGCGCACACTTCGTCGAGCGCGGCGGCGAACACCTCGGAGGCGGCGTACAGTTCGCGGCCCATGCCGAGCCGCTGGGCGCCCTGGCCGGTGAACAGGAACGTGGTGCGGCCGGCCCCGGCGGCGCTGCCGGTGGTCACCGAGGGCGCCGGGGTGCCCGCGGCGAGCGCGTCCAGCGCGGTCAGCAGGTCCTCGGGCGTGGCGCCGTCGATGACGGCCCGCTCGGGCAGGGCGGTGCGGGTGGCGGCGAGGGACCAGCCGATGTCGGCGGGCAGCGCGGTGCCGGTGGCCGCGAACTCCCGCAGTCGCGCGGCCTGGGCGGCGAGGGCGTCCCGGTTGTGCGCGGACAGCAGCCACGGGCCCGTGGAGGCGGGGGTCTCACGGGGGGCCTCGGTCTCGGGGACGGCTTCCTCGATGACGACGTGGGCGTTGGTGCCGCTGATGCCGAACGAGGACACGGCGGCCCTGCGGGGGCGGTCCGAAGGTGCCCACGGTCGTTCCTCGGTGAGCAGTTCCACCGCGCCGGCGGACCAGTTCACATGCGGGGAGGGCTCGTCGGCGTGCAGGGTGCGCGGCAGCCGTCCGTGGCGCATGGCCTGCACCATCTTGATGACGCCGCCCACCCCAGCCGCGGCCTGCGCGTGCCCGATGTTCGACTTCAACGACCCCAGGTACAGCGGCCGTTCACGGTCCTGTCCGTACGTCGCGAGCAGTGCCTGCGCCTCGATCGGGTCGCCGAGCCGGGTGCCCGTGCCGTGCGCCTCCACCGCGTCCACGTCCGCCGCCGACAGCCGGGCGTCCGCGAGGGCCTGCCGGATCACCCGCTCCTGGGAGGGGCCGTTCGGCGCGGTCAGGCCGTTGCTGGCGCCGTCCTGGTTCACCGCGCTGCCCCGCACTACGGCCAGCACCCGGTGCCCGTTGCGCCGCGCGTCGGAGAGCCGCTCCACGACCAGCAGGCCGACGCCCTCCGACCAGGACGTGCCGTCGGCCGCCGCCGCGAACGACTTGGACCGCCCGTCGGGCGCCAGGCCGCGCTGCCGGGAGAACTCCACGAACATGCCGGGCGAGGACATCACGGTCGCGCCGCCGGCCAGGGCGAGGGTGGTCTCGCCGGAACGCAGCGAGCGTATGGCCAGGTGCAGGGCGACCAGGGACGAGGAGCAGGCGGTGTCCACGGTGACCGCGGGGCCGATCAGGCCCAGGTGGTAGGCGATGCGGCCGGAGAGCACGCTGGGCGTGGTGCCGGTCAGCACATGGCCCTCGACGGTGTCCGGTGCCTCGTGCATGCGCGGCCCGTACTCGAGGGCGGTGGCGCCGACGAAGACGCCGGTGCGGGTGCCCTTGAGGGTGGCGGCGTCCAGCCCGGCCCGCTCCACGGCCTCCCATGCGGTCTCCAGCAGCAGTCGCTGCTGCGGGTCCATGGCGAGGGCCTCGCGGGGTGAGATGCCGAAGAACTCGTGGTCGAAGAGGGGGGCGTCGTGCAGGAAGCCGCCCTCGCGGACGGTGCTGCGGCCGTTGGCGCCGGCGTCGGCGTCGTAGAGGCCGGCGTCCCAGCCGCGGTCGGCGGGGAAGCCGGAGATGGCGTCGCCGCCCTCGGCCACCAGCCGCCACAGGTCCTCCGGCGAGCCGACCCCGCCGGGGTAGCGGCAGGCCATGCCGACGATGGCGATGGGCTCGTCGGAGTCCGCGACCGGGGCGAGGTCGTCGTCTCCCGCACCGGTCCCGGCCAGCAGGGTGTCGAGGTGGCCGACGAGGGCGGCCGGGGTGGGGTGGTCGAAGAGCAGTCCGCCGGGCAGCGGCAGTCCGGTGGCGTGGGACAGCGCGTCGCGCAGTTCGACCGACATCAGCGAGTCGAAGCCGAGGTCCTTGAAGGTGCTGTGGGTCTCGACGCGGCGGCCCTCGGGGTACTCCAGGACGGCCGCGACCCGGTCGAGCACCAGGGCCGTGGTGTCGATGCCGGCCGGGGCGGGCGCGGCGGGCCGTGCGGCCGGGCGGGGCGTGGGCGCCGGTTCGGGGAGGGCTGCGGCACGGGCGGTGCCGCCGATCCAGTGGCGCTCGCGCTGGAAGGGGTAGGTGGGCAGGGCGACACGGCGACCGCCGGCGGCGGCGTGGACGGCCGCCCAGTCGACGTCGGTGCCGCGCACGAACGCGGCGGCGAGCGCCGCGAGCAGCGTGCCCGGTTCGGGCTTCCCGGCGCGCAGGGCAGCCAGGGGTGCGGCCGCATCGGTGTCCGGCAGGCAGTCGGCCGCCATGGTCGCGCAGACGGCGTCGGGGCCGAGCTCCAGCAGCGTCACGGCGCCCTCGGCCGCCAGGGCGCGGACGGCGTCGAGGTAGCGCACGGGACGGCGGACCTGCTCCACCCAGTAGCCGGGGTCGGTCCACTGGCCGGGCCCGACCGGCTCGCCGGTCACGGTCGAGACGGCGGCGACGCGCGGCTCGTGGAAGGTGAGATCGCCGACGGCCCGGCGGAACTCCTGGAGCATGGGCGCCATCAGCGGCGAGTGGAAGGCGTGCGAGACGGTCAGCCTGCGTGTCCTGCGGCCCTCGGCGGCGAGCCGGCCGGCGACGCGGGTGACCTGCTCCTCGGTGCCGGACAGCACCAGGGAGCGCGGTCCGTTGACGGCGGCGACGGCGACCTCGTCCGCGAGGCCGGCGAGCAGCGGCAGCACCTCGTCCTCGGTGGCCTCCACGGCGACCATGGCGCCGCCGGCCGGGAGGGCCTGCATCAGCCGGCCGCGGGCGGTCACCAGGCGGGCGGCGTCGGCCAGGGAGAGCACGCCGGCGACGTGCGCGGCGGCGATCTCCCCGATGGAGTGGCCGGCGACCAGGTCGGCGCGCACACCCCAGGAGGCCACCAGGCGGTGCAGGGCGACCTCGACGGCGAACAGCGCGGGCTGGGTGTACGCGGTGTCGTCCAGGCCCTCGCCGGAGTCGATCACCTCGGCGAGCGGCCGGTCCAGCAGCGGGTCGAGGGCGGCGCACACCTCGGCGAAGGCGGCGGCGAACGCGGGGAAGGCGGCGCGCAGTTCGCGGCCCATGCCGAGACGCTGGGCGCCCTGGCCGGTGAACAGCAGCGCGGTGCGTCCGGGGCGGGCCGCGCCGGTGACGGTCCGGGCTGTGGGGGCGCCGGCGGCGAGCGCGTCGAGGCCGGCCAGCATGCCGTCGCGGTCGTCGGCGAGGACGACGGCGCGGTGCGTGAACACGGTGCGGGTGGCGGCCAGCGACCAGCCCGCGTCGACGGGGTCCGGCGCACCGTCGCCGCCGAGGGCGTCCCGCAGCCGGGCGGCCTGCTCCCGCAGTGCGTCCGCACCGCGCGCGGAGACCACCCAGGGCAGCAGGGCCGGTCCGGATGCGGCCGGGACGCCACCGGCGTCCGCTGGGGCACCGGCGGCAGCTGCGGTACCGGCGGCACCAGCGGCCGCTGCGGCACCAGCGGCAGGAGCGGCAGGAGCGGAACCCACGGCCGGAACGGCACCCGCACCCGCGCCCGGGGTCGCAGGGGCACCAGAAGGGGCACCCGCGGCCGGCATGGCAGCCGTGGCCGCCGCAGCCGTGACGGACGCGGCGGGTGACGCGCCCGGGGCGGCCTGCCGGGGCGGCTCCTGCACGACGACGTGGGCGTTGGTGCCGCCCATGCCGAACGAGGAGACGCCGGCGATCAGCGGCCGTTCGGGAGCCGGCCAGCCGGTCAGCTCACGCTGGACCTCAAGGCCCAGGTCGGCGAGCGCGATGGCGGGGTTCGGGTGCTCGAAGTTCAGGCTCGGCGGCAGACTGCCGCGGCTGACCGCGAGGACGGTCTTGACCAGGCCCGCGATGCCCGCGGCGCCCTCCAGATGGCCGATGTTGGTCTTCACGGAGCCGACCCGCAGGCGCTGTCCGTCGCCGCGGTCCCGGCCGAGGACCGCACCGAGCGCGGCGGCCTCGATCGGGTCACCGACCGGCGTGCCGGTGCCGTGCAGTTCGACGTACTGGACATGCGCCGGGTCGACGCCGGCCCGCTCGTACGCCTCCCGCAGCACCTGCTCCTGGGTGGCGCGGCCGGGCACGGTGAGGCCGGGCGTCGAGCCGTCGTTGTTGACGGCGCTGCCGCGCAGGACGGCGAGGACGGTGTCGCCGTCGGCGAGGGCGCGGGCCAGCGGCTTGAGGACGACGGCGGCGCCGCCCTCGCCGCGTACGAAGCCGTTGGCCCGGGCGTCGAAGGTGTACGTGGTGCCGTCCGGGGACAGGCCGCCGAACCGCTCCTCGGTCACCGCGCCCTCGGCGAGGATGTTGAGGTTGACGCCGGCGACGAGCGCCGCGTCGGCCTCACCGGCGCGCAGCGACTCGCAGGCGAGATGGACGGCGACCAGCGAGGAGGACTGGGCGGAGTCCACGGTGAGGCTGGGGCCCTGCAGTCCGAGGTGGTAGGAGACCCGGTTGGCGATGACGCCTCGGTTGACCCCCGCCATGGTGTGCTGGGTGACCGCGGCGGCGCCGTGCTGGTACAGCAGCGCGGCGTAGTCGTCGCGCAGGGTGCCGACGAAGACGGCGGTCCGGCTGCCGCGCAGTGCGGCGGGCACGATCCCGGCGTGTTCCAGTGCCTCCCAGGCCAGTTCCAGGACCAGCCGCTGCTGCGGGTCCATGGTGGCGGCCTCGCGGGGCGCGATGCCGAAGAAGGCGGCGTCGAAGGTGTCGACGCGGTCCAGGAAGCCGCCGCGGCGCATGCCGGGGACGGTGTCCTCGGGGGCGCTCTCGCCGGTGGCGGAGCGCCAACGGCCCTCGGGCACGGGGGTGATGGCGTCCGCTCCGGCGCGCAGCAGCTCCCAGAACGCCTCGGGGCCGTCGGCGCCCGGCAGCCGGCAGGACAGCCCGACGACCGCGATCGCCTCCTGCTCGCCGCCGCGCGTCGCGGGGGATTCGGACTGGTGGTGATTCGTCATCGCTGCTCGACTGCCTTTCCGACCGAATTGCCAAGACGTGCCAGGAGACCAGAGGGGGTGGCGCAACTCGCGGGCCGATCGTAGGCAGAGGTTTCTCTCCCGGCCCTCAGTAATCGACCTCGAAGGGGTAATTCCGTTTCCGCGATGGCCAGGGAATTACCCGTCGATGAGCGGCCCGCGGAACGGCACCGAATAGTTTCCGTACCGGAAATTCCCGGACGCCGACTACCGAGAAGGCAGGTCGACTCTTCCCATGTCCCAGCTGCTGGAAGACCTGAAAAGTCACACCGCGCAATACGTCGAGGCATTCAACGCCGGCGACTTCGAGGCCCTGGACGCCTTCTACACGGACGAGGCCGTGGTCGTCTGGGAGCCGGGTCAGCCGCTCACCGGGCAGGCCCGCCGCGACTACCAGCGGGAGTTCCTCACCCGCCGCCCGAAGATCAGCACCGAGACCCGGCAGACCTTCGTCACCGGCGACACCGCCCTGCTGATCGTCGACTGGGTCATCGACACCGTCGGCGACGACGGCGAGCCGGAGCGGCTCACCGGCACCGGTGTGGACGTCCTGCGGCTCGGCGGCGACGGCATCTGGCGCTACGCCGTCGACGACCCGTACGGCCAGGAGTAACACCCTCCGGCCTCCCCCGCGCGCCCTTCACCCCCGCTTTCCCCTCACGCACATCCCCCGCGTTCCACCGTGTCCCCCCACCCCGCCGGGCACACCGCGGCCGTTAACGGGCGGCCGCGACACGATCGACGATCTACGGAAGACATCACACACATGAACGACATCACTGACGCGGCGGCGACGTCGCGACGTCCCTCGCGCCGCACCGTCCTGCGGGCGGCCGGCGCCGCCGCGCTGGCCGCGGGCCCCGTGCTCGCGGCCGGGCCGGCCGCCGCCGAGCAGGCGGCCGAGGAGGTCGCGTACGACGTCATCGTGATCGGGGCGGGATTCGCGGGGATCACCGCCGCCCGCGAACTGCGCGCCAAGGGCAAGCGGGTGCTCGTCCTGGAGGCCCGGGACCGCATCGGCGGACGCACCTACGTCGACACCTTCGCGGGCCACCAGGTGGAACTGGGCGGCACCTGGGTGGAGGCCACCCAGCCGCACATCGGGGCCGAACTCACGCGGTACGGCATAGCCCTGGAGGAGGAGCGGCCGGTCGACCGGGTGCTGCTGCCCACGCCGACCGGGCCGAAGTCCTTCGCCCCCGACGACGCCTACGCGCGGATGGGCGCCGTGCTGGAGCGGCTGTTCGAGGGGTCCCGCGACTACTTCCCGCGTCCCTTCGAGCCGCTGTACCGGTCCGACCTTCTGCAGAGCCTGGACCGGCTCTCGCTGCGCGACCGGCTCACCCAGCTCGGTCTGACGGCCGAGGAGGAGCTGCTGGTCAACGGCCAGACGGCGATCTACTCCGGCGGTTCCAGCAGCACCGGCGCGCTCACCATGCTGGCGCACTGGTGGTCGCTGGCCGGCTGGAGCAACGAGGGCTGGAACAACACTCAGCGCTGGCGGCTGGCGGGCGGCACCTCCGGGCTGCTGCAGGCCATGCTGGCGGAGGCCAAGCCGGTGCTGCGCCTGAACTCCCCGGTGTCCTCGGTCACCGACACCGGCTCGCAGGTGTACGTCACCCTGCGCTCCGGCATCCGCTACCAGGCGGCCCGGGCCGTGGTCGCCGTACCCGTCAACGTCTGGCCGGCCATCAAGTTCTCGCCGGCCCTGCCCGCCGCGCACACCACGGCGGCGAGCCAGGGCATCGCGGTGCCGACCGCGCTGAAACTGTTCATCCACGCACGGGCCGGCGCCGGCCGGTTCTACGGGCAGGGCGCCGAGGGCGGTACGCCGATCCCGATGATGATGCCCTTCAAGGACACCCCGCAGGGGCTGGTGTACGTGGCCTTCAGCACCGACCCGACGCTGGATCCGTCGAACACGGCGCAGATCACCGCCGCGGTACGGCAGTTGGGCGCGGACATCGACATCCTCGGGGTGCGCGCGCACGACTGGGGCAGGGACCCGTACGCCCGTGGCGGCTGGGCCTTCCGCAAGCCCCGGCAGCTCACGTCGCTGTACCCGGCCGTGCAGTCGACCAGCGGCCGTGTCGCGTTCGCGACCGGTGATCTGGCGAGCGGCTGGTCGGGCTTCCTCGACGGAGCGGTCGAGTCGGGCCGGCGCGCCGCCCGGCAGACGCTCGGTCTGGAGTAGGGCCCCACCGCACCGGCGGGACCGGCCCGGCGGGCGGTCCCGCGACACCGTACGTCCCTTTCCTTCGCAGCCACCGTCACAGACGCAGCCACCAACACAGAGAGGCGGGCCGGTCCACCATGGCCTACGACTTCAGCACCGACTTCGATCCCGCGCACCCCGACCTCACCGACGACACCGAGACCCAGAACGAGATCTTCCTGCAGGCGTTCAACTCCGGTGACGGGGCGCTGTTCGACAGCCTGTACCGCGAGGACGCCATCTCCAACTTCTCCGGCGAGCCGCTCACCGGCGCCGCCCGGCTCGCGTTCTTCAAGGAGTTCCTGGCCGCGAAGCCCGCGCTCAAGGCGGAGATCACGCACGCCTACGTGGCGGGCGACGTCGCCCTGGTGGGCGTGAAGTACAGCATCGACACCACCGGCGAGGACGGCGAGCCCGTCCACCTGGAGGGCGTGTGCACCGACGTCCTGCGGCGCGGTGACGACGGCCGCTGGCTGATGGCCATCGACCGGCCGGTGGCCGCCACGGGCCTGGTGGCGGAGTAACCACCGCGAACGCCCTTCCCCCGGGACGCACCGTGCCCCCTGGACCACCGGGTCCAGGGGGCACGTCGGAGTCCGACGAGGAGGCAAGTCGGCGTCCGGCGGTCGCGCGTGGTGCCCCCGGGGGGGTCAGCGCACGTCGCCGTACCAGCGCCAGTCGCTCTGCCGGGGCAGGCCGGGCAGGGCGAGACGGCCGGCGCACCACAGCAGCGTGTCCGAGGGGCGGTGGCCGGCCGGGGCGCCGGGGAAGAGCCGCTCGACGACCGGCGCGCACAGCTCGTCGTCGAGGGCGGCCTCGATGCCGAAGCCCTGGGCGATGTCCCGGCTGTGCACCAGCAGTTCGAGGACGCCGGCGGCCGCGAACGCGGTCCGGTCGCCGAAGCCCCACGGGTGCCAGGCGCGGACCTCGGGTCCGGTCACCCGCAGGGTCTGGGCGAGCAGGGCGCCGCCGATCCGTACGCCCTCGGCGATCTGGTCCGCGGGCGCCGCCGGGTCCAGGGTGAAGCGCAGCGCGATGTAGCGGTCGGTGGGCTGCGCGATCAGCAGGGCCGCGTAGCCGATGACCGCCTGCGAGAGGTGGTCGGCGGTCTGCAGGCTGCTCCACGTCAGCTCACCCGCGGGCCGGGAGAAGTCCCCGGCGCATTTCTCCAGCAGGGCCGCGCTGTCCTGCGCCGCGGCCGTCACGATGTCGTCCCAAGCATGGCTCATTCCCCACATGCTGCCAGGCCGTCCACTCTCTTTCCGGCGCGCCGACAATCGGGCGCCCATCGTCCGGTCACCGCCCGGTAATCGGTGGGAAAGACACGGGGAATCGCCCGGCCATGTATTTTCCCGCCGCCCGCGCCGTTCACGGCGCCGGCGCGATTACCGGAACGAGACCAGGGATTTCCCGGCCGGGGAATCCCACCGCTTAGCGTGAACGAGCAGTTTTCCGATCCCGTGCGACGAGGAGAAACACCGATGGCCTCCGAAGAAGAACTCGTCTCCGTCCTCGACGGGGTACACGCCGCCGTGCCGGCGCTGCGCCGCAACGGGCAGGAGAGCGAGCAGCGCCGCTGGATCGTCGAGGAGAACATCCAGCTCCTGGAGAAGGCCGGGGTCTTCCGCGCCGCGGTGCCGAAGAAGTACGGCGGTCTCGACCTGGACGCGGCCCAGCAGGCGCAGGTCGTCTCCGAGGTGGCCCGCGGCTGCCCGTCCACCGGGTGGCTCACCATGGTGTGGCTGACCAGCGCCTGGTGCGTCAGCCTGTACCCGGACCGGGCGCAGGAGGAGGTCTTCGGGTCCGGCTCCACCCGGGTGTCGATCGTGTTCGCGCCGAGCGGCACCCTCCGCCCGGTCGACGGCGGCTACCGGCTGAACGGCACCTGGCGCTTCAACTCCGGTGTCCGCGGCGCCGACTGGGATCTGCTGGCCGCCGAGGTGGAAGCGCCGGACGGCTCGCACCAGGAGCTGGTCGCGCTGGTGCCGACGTCCGAGCTGACCGTGACCGACGACTGGCACGTCTCCTCGGGCGCGGGCACCGGCAGTTGCACCGTGACCGCCGAGGACCTGTTCGTCCCGGCCCACCGCGCGGTGCTGCTGGAGGAGGCGATGGTCAGCGCCACCGGCGATCGCGCCAACACCGGTGCGACGGGCCGCAATTACGGCCTGCTGGGCTACATCCTCTCCAGTGTCGCCGCCGCGCTCATCGGTATCTCCCAGGGCGCCTACGACCTGTTCCTGGAGCGGCTGCCCGGACGCGGCATCACCTACACGGACTGGACCGACCAGCGCCTGCATCCCGTCACCCAGCAGCAGCTGGCGGTGGCGGCGAACAAGATCGAGGCGGCCCGGGCGCTGTCGGAGCGCTGGCTGGAGGTGCTGCAGCGGCGGGCCGACGCCGGGGAGCAGCCCACGGACGAGGAGAAGGCCGTCATCCGCGGCCGGACGGCGTACGCGGGACAGCTGGCCAAGGAGGCCGTGGAGCTGCTGTACGCGGCCAGCGGCGGCTCGGTGATCCGCACGGACGTGGACCTGCAGCGCTTCCACCGGGACATCCAGGGCTTCTCGCTGCACGCCCTGGTGCAGCTGGGCGCGAACCTGGAGGTGCAGGGGCGGGTCCTGATGGGCCTGGAACCCGGCACCTACTTCCTCTGATCCTCCTTCCCGGTCCGGCCCGCCCCGGCGGGCCGGACCCCTCGGGGCGGGGCCGGTGCGGCGGCCCGCCCCGGGGTACGCCGACGGGCCCGGACCACCCCCTCGTGGTCCGGGCCCGTCGGCGCGAGCGGGTCACGCCCGGCCGCGTTCCTTGTCCGGGGTGCGGAACAGCTCGATCATGCTCGCGTAGCTGTTGCCGCTGAAGCCGCCGGCGATGCTGCGCTCCATCAGGCCCTTGACGAAACGCGGCAGTTCGGCGTTGACGCCCTGCGACTCGCTCTCGTGCACCAGGTGCTGCAGCGCGCCGAAGTGCACGTCCATGGTGGCGTCCCGCGCGGGGTACGCCCCGTCGCCGGCGTCGATCTGACCGGCGTAGTCCGTCGCGAACAGCTTGACGGCGTCCACCCACTGGGTCGCCCAGGGCAGGAACTCGGACGCCTTGACACCCGCGGTGGCCAGCAGCGCGGCGCCCTGCAGGAAGCTGTTGAGCGTGCCCCACATCATGCCGAGCAGCGCCACGTCGTACAGCGGCGCGAGACCGTGGTCCTCGCCGAGGTGGGTGGTGCCCCCGCCGAGCACCCGCAGCGTCTCGCTGTGCCGCTGGTAGGCCTGCTCCGGCCCGGCGTAGAAGAACACCGACTCCGCCGCGCCCACACCGGCCGGTACGGTCATGATCGCGCCGTCGAGGTAGTCGAAGCCGGCGTCCTTGGCCCAGGCCGCGTTGGCCCGGGCCTGGTCCGAGGAGCCGGAGGACAGGTTGGCCACGACCCGGCCGGCCAGCCGGTCGGCCACCGGGTCCAGCACCGCGTGCAGGACGTCGTTGTCCGACACGCAGACGACGACCAGGTCGGCGGCCGCCACCGCGTCGGCCGGGGAGGCGGCGAGCACCGCGCCCCGCGCCACCAGGTCGTCCGCCTTGCCGGCCGACCGGTTCCACACGGTGGTCGGGTGCCCTCCCGCGAGGAATGCGGCGGCCAGCGCCTGGCCCATCAGCCCGAGGCCGATGACGGTCACCGGTGAACGGTCCTTGTCCGCCATGGAAACTCCGTTTCACAAACGTTGCGAATGTTTCCGCGTCATCAAAGCAAGGGCGGAGAACGAACACTTCACGGTCACGGCATTACCGGGTCACGGTCCGGTCATCGACGGGTCATCGGCATTACGCGGAATCGATCAGCGGTGCTTTTCAATCCCGGGCGTCATTCGGCGCCGGATTCCACCCGGCCGAAGCGGCCGTCGACGAACAGCAGTCCGCGCCCCTGCGCGACCTGGCCGGCGCCCACCACCGTCCCGATGAAGATGGTGTGGTCGCCGAAGGCGTGCGCGGCCGTCAGCTCGCACTCCAGCCAGGCGAGCGAGCCGCCGAGCAGCGGGGCGCCCGTCGTGCGGCCCGGCGCCCAGGACACCCCGTCGAACTGGGCGGCGCCCAGCGTGCGGTTCTTGTCGGCGAAGTGCCGTGCGAGCGGCTCCTGTTCCGCGCCGAGTATGTTCACGGCGAAGTGTCCGGCCGAGGTCAGCGCCCCGTGCATCACCGCGCTGTGGCCCACGCTGCACAGCACCGACGGCGGTTCGAGCGAGACGGAGCTGAAGGCGTTGGCGGTCATGGCGTGCAGATGCGTGCCGCCCACCGTGATGACGGTGACTCCGGTGGCGAAGCGCGACATGACCGTGCGCAGCACGGAGGGAGTCACCTCGTCGTGCGCGGGCGGGGCGAGGGACGCGGTGTCGAGGTCAGCGGGCGCGGAATTCATTCCGTAATCTCCGATTCTTTTTCGCGGCGCGCTTCAAGGCCCTGCCGTTGGCGAACCAGGGCCCGCATTCGTCAACGTACCGCCGGGTTCCCGACGGTCCGTCATCCGCCGGTAATCGCCTGTTCCCGCCTTTCGCACCCTCGTGGTAATGGCCGGAAAAGAGCCGGCGATGACCGGCCACTGACCGGACCGGCGCAGTCTGAAGCCATGGACACCAAGAACTCCGCGGCCGGCGGGCCGGAACTGGCCGAGCCGTATCTGCGTCAGGTGCTGGACACGGCGGGTCTGGCCGTCGAGTACGTGCGCGCCGAGGGCAACACGCTGTACCGGCGCGGCGAGGGCGACGAGGAGATCCCGGTCGCCGACTTCGCCGGCGGGTACGGGTCGGTGCTGCTCGGCCACAACCATCCGGACCTCGTGGCGTGCGCCCGGGAGCTGCTGGAGTCGGGCACCCCCGTGCACGCCCAGTTCTCCCGTCACCCCTACGCCAACCGGCTCGCCGCCGGACTGAACCGGATCGTGGGGCGCGAACTGGGCACCGACGAGCCCTACTACGCGATTTTCGCCAACAGCGGGGCGGAGGCCGTCGAGGCGGCGCTCAAGCACGCGGAGCTGGACCGGGGCCTGAAGACCGCCGCGCTGCGCGACGAGCTGGACAGCGCAGTGGAGGCGGCGCGCGCCGCCGTGGCCGAAGGCCGGGCCCAGGTCCCGGACCGTGTGCGCCGCCGGTTCGGGATCGATCCCGGCTCGCTGTCGCCGGACGCCCTCGACCAGCTGGTCGCCCGCCTCGCCGTGGACAACGCCGCCCAGCTGGACCGGCCGCCGCTGTTCCTGGCGCTGGAGGGCGGCTTCCACGGCAAGCTCGGCCTGAGCGTCCAGCTCACCCACAACGAGTCCTACCGCACCCCGTTCCGGGCGCTGGCCGCGCAGGCGCGGTTCGTGCCGATGGACCGGCCCGAGGTGCTGAAGGAGATCCACGCGCGGGAGCGGGGCGTGGTGCGGGCCCTGGAGGTGACCGGCAGCCAGATCGACGTCGTGGAGCGGGAGTTCCCGGTCTTCTGCGCCTTCCTCGTCGAGCCGGTCCAGGGCGAGGGCGGCATCCGCGTGCTGGGCGCCGAGTTCGCCGAGGCGATCCAGCGGTTCTGCGCCGAGATCGACTGTCCCGTCGTCGTCGACGAGATCCAGAGCGGCATGGGCCGCACCGGCACCCTGCTCGCCTCCTCGCAGGTGGGTCTGCGCGGCGACTACTACACGCTGGCCAAGACGCTGGGCGGCGGCCTGGCCAAGACGTCCGTGATGCTGGTGCGCGCGGCGCGCTACCGGCGGGAGTTCGAGATCGTGCACAGTTCGACGTTCGCCAAGGACAGTTTCTCCTGCACGATCGCCCTGAAGGTGCTGGAGCTGCTGGAGGCGGACGGCGGCGCCGCCTACCGCCGGGCCGAGGAGCGCGGCGCCGCCCTGCGCGCGGTACTGGAGGCCGTCCGCGCCGACTTCCCCGACGTGGTCAAGGACGTACGGGGCAAGGGGCTGATGCTCGGTCTGGAGTTCCACGACCTCGCCGGCTCGGCGTCGGAGTCGGTGCGCTCGCTGGCGGCGAGCGGACTGTTCGGCTACTTCCTGGCCGGGCATCTGCTGCACGCCCACCGGGTGCGCACCTTCCCGACGGCCAGCGCCGTGAACACGCTGCGCTTCGAGCCGTCCGTGCAGGTCTCCGACGAGGAGATCGGCCGGCTCGAGGCGGGGCTGCGGGACGTGTGCCGCCTGCTGCGCGAGGGCGCCGGCGAGCGGCTCGCGGGGGCCGCGGCGGGCTGACGCCGTCCACCACCGCGGCGGCCCCGTCTCCGCCCACCCGCACCGGGAGGCCCTGTAACGGGCCTTCACCCGTCAGGCACGTTACCGTCCTCTGGGGAACACACCGGCTTGGCACGTTCGGCCCGGGTCGGCACCACGACCGGGCCGGGGAGGAAACGGGGGGAGCGTCATGGAGTTCCGACTGCTCGGACCGCTCGAGGTGGAGGGCGCCTCGGGCCTGGTAGCGCTCGGGGGCACCAGGCAGCGTGCGGCGCTCGCCTATCTGCTGCTGCACGCGGGCGAGGTCGTGCCCACGCGGCGGCTGCTGTCCGCGATGTGGCCGGCCGACCGGGTGCCGGGCACGGCCCGCAAGATCCTGCAGAACGCGGTCTGGCGGCTGCGGCGCACCCTCGCCGTGCCGGGCGATCCGCAGTCCCGGCTGCTGACCCAGGCGCCGGGCTACGTGATGCGGGTGCCGTCGGAGCGGGTCGATCTGATCCGGTTCGAGCAGCTCGCCGACCGGGGCAGGGCGGCCCTCATCGGCCGGGACGCCGCGGGGGCGCGCGGGGCGCTGCGCGAGGCGCTGGGCCTGTGGCGCGGCCCCGCGCTCGCGGACCTCGCCGAGGCCGGCACCGACTGGCCGGAGCTGGCCGCGCTGGAGCAGAAGCGGCTCGACGTCATGGAGGACTGCTTCGAGGTCGAACTGCTCTGCGGCCACCATCAGTCCGTACTGGGCGATCTGGACGCGTTCGTCCAGGCGGAGCCGTTGCGCGAGCGGGCCTCGGGCCAGCTGATGCTCGCCCTGTACCGGTGCGGGCGGCAGGCGGACGCGCTGAACGTCTACGCCCGTATCCGGGCCGCGCTGGTCGAGGGGCTGGGGCTGGAACCGGGCCGTGAGATGCAGCAGTTGCAGCAGGCCATCCTCGCCCAGGACCCGGGGCTCGACCTGCCCGGAGGGGTCCTGCGCGGGCCGCAGCCGCCCCTGTCCGCCGCCCCCTTACCGGGCCTGCCCGCGGCGGGCGCGTCCGCGCCGGTGCACGGCGGCGGGCCGGGGCCGGTGCCGGGCGAGGGCACGCCGTCCGGTGAGCCGGCCTCCGGCGCCCCGGCCGCGCCGGGCACCGCCCGGGGTGAGGCCGCCCTTCCCGACCGCTCCCCCGCGTCCGCGACCGCGCACGGCTTCGGTGACGCCCACCTCTTCGGCACCGGGACCGCCGCCGGCGGCCGCCACCGCGACGGCTACCGGTCGGGCAGCGTGCTCATGGTGCGCTTCGGACTGGGCCCGGAGTTCGACGACCTGCCCGCCGGGGACATCGACCGGGTGCTGGACACGGTGTGCGAGCTGGCCCGTGAGGAGATCGAGAAGGCGGGCGGGTGCGCGGCCTCGTCCATAGGGTCCTTCCTGCTCGGCCTGTTCGAGGAGGAGGCCGAGCGCGACGACTGCGCGGAACGGGCCGTCCGGGCGGCCGTCGCGGTCCGTGACAGCCTGAGCGTCTCCGCCTCCCCGCTCGCCCCGCCCACCATGGTGATCAAGGGGTTGTCGGTGCACGCCGCGGTGGCGACGGGAACGGCGTACGTGTGCCGGTGGCCGCCCTCCGCGGCGGGCGGCGACGAGCCGTGGATCGGCGGGGAACTGGTCGATGCCTGTGAGGCGTTGCTGGGCCCGGCCCCGCCCGGTGAGGTGCACGTCTGCGACGAGACCCGCCGGCGCACCCGGGAGACGGTCACCTGCGGGCGGCCGTCCGGTCCGGGCGCGGGCTGGCGGGTGCACGCGGTGCGGTCGTTCGCCGGGGAGAGCGGCCGGTGCTACGGGCGGGAGTCCGACCTCGACCTGATGACCGGGTTCCTCGGGCGGGCCCGGCAGCACTCGGCTCCGCACCTGGTCACGGTCCTCGGCCCGTCCGTCCTGGACCGCAGCCGGCTGCTGCTGGAGTTCCACCGCCGCCTGGCCCAGGGGGCTGACCCGGTCCGCGTGCTGAACGGCTCGGTGACCGAGGCGGGGGACGCGCTGTCGGTGCCGGCCGGCATGCTCGCCGCCTACTGCGGCATCGGCCGCGGGCAGGACGCCCTGACGACGGAGCGGTCCCTGACCCGGGCGGTGCGCACGGTGGCTGACGCCGACACCGCCGCGGAGCTGTTGCCGGCGTTGCGGTCCCTGCTCGCGCCGGTCCGGGCGGAGGGGGAGCAGCGGCGCCTGCTGGCCGCCTGGCGCCGCTTCATGGCGCTGGCCGCCCGCACGGCCCCGCTGGTGCTCGTCTGGGACGCCCTGCACCGGGCCGACGGCGCCCTGCTCGACACCGTGGAGCAGTTGTGCGCGGACTGCCCGGACGCACCGCTGCTGGTCGTGGCCGGCGCCCACAACGACCTGCTGGCCCGCCGCCCCGGCTGGGCCGGCGGACTGCAGCACGCGATGACCCTGCGCCTGACGCCACTGGCCGAGAACACCCTGGACCGCCTGCTGCGCTCGGTATTCCTCCCGGACACGGACGCGGCCTGAACCCGCCCCCGCCGAACGGTCGCCCGGAGGGCCCCGCACCCCGGGCGCCCGGCAGCACCGCCCCCGGGCCGGGCCCACGAACCCGGCAGAGCGCACCGGGCCCGTTCAACGAACCCGGCAGCACCGCGCCGAGCCGGGTCCATGAGACCGGGCAACGCCGCGCCGGGCCGAGTCCACGAGACCCGGCAGCACCGCGCCGGGCCGAGTCCATGACACCCGGAAGCACCGCGCCAGGCCGGGTCCACGAGACCCGGCAGCAACGCACCGGGCCGAGTCCATGAGGCCCCGGGCCGGCCTGACGGAACCGGGCCCCGGGCCGAGGGAACCGGGCCCGGGCCTGGGGACGGCAGCCATTCCCCCGGTCCGGCAAAACCCCTGCCCCTGGCCCGCCGAAAGCCACCCGGCACCACCACAGCGCGTCATCGCGACGACGCTCGGCAGACGCCGCGGACCATCGGGACCGGGCCGGGAAAGCCCAAGGCGGTCCGGCTCAGCCCCGTAGCCACCGCGCCATCCGGGCAAGCCGCGGGCCCCGGTCCGTCTGTCCCTCCCTCACCACCCCCAACGACGCGTCCACCGCCACGGGTTCGGCAGACGCCCCACCCCGCCACTCACCGGGTTCGGGCCAAGGAGACCCGAGGCGGCCTCGGTTCGGCTCGGCAGGCACCGCACACCCACCAGAACAGGCCGGAACGCCCGGGCGCAGTCCGGCAGGCAGCGCACTCGACCCGACGGCCGCCGGGCTCGACCGGCACCCTGGGTCGGCCCGGCACACCCCGGCCCCGCTCCAGCAACCCCGCACACGACCCGCTGCACCCGGGCCCCAGTCCAGCCCCCTCCGCACACGCCCCGGCAGGCCCCGCCCGCCCCGCAGGCCCCCCGCCTGGCCAAGCCCGGCGTCCGCCCTCGGTCCGTGGCGCGTGGTGGTCGTGCTCAGCGTTTCAGCGGCGGGTGTCCGTCCAGGGGCCCGGCGACGGTTGCTGTTGGGCGGGGGTGCCCAGCCAGCCCGTGTCGACGGTCGGTTCGGTCGTGGCGCCGGGCAGGCGTTCCAGGGTGAGCGTGACGCTGTGCCGCAGGCCGGTGCCCCACCGGGGGCGCCGGTCGAGCAGTTCCGTCCCCAGGGCGGCGGCGACGATGAACAGCGGGACCTCGTGCGGCACCGACGCGAGCCGTTCCACCAGGTCCAGCACCGCGTCCTCCGCGAGGTGCGCGTCGTCCACGCACAGCACCAGCGGTTGCTCCCGGGCCAGCAGCACCAGCAGTTCGCACCAGGCGTCGAACGCCTCGCCCCCCTGGTCCCCGGCCGGGTGCGGCCGCCCGGGACCGAGCCGGTGCAGCAGCCGCTCCGCCGTCTCACCGCGCCCCGCCACCCGGCGTACGACGTCGGTCAGTCTGCTGTCGGCCGTGTCGGACACCGCCAGGCCGCAGCAGGCCCGCAGCACGTCGCACACGGTCCAGCCGGCCACGTCGGCGCCGCGCACCCGCACCACCCGCACCGCCTCGCCCTGGATGTGCCGGACGAAGTCGGCGAGGAACCGGGTCCTGCCCACGCCCCGCGCGCCCAGCAGGGTCACCAGGTGCGGGGCGTCGAGCCGGCGCGAGCGCGCCAGCAGGCCGGTGACGAGGGCGAGTTCGGCCTCGAACCCACCGGACGGGTCGGGCAGCGCGGCGGCCTCCCCGGCCATGCGGAGCCCGGCCACCGCCCACACCCCGGAACGCTCCGTCGGCAGGTGCCGTACCAGCGCGGCGGTGTCCCGCACCGCCTCGCCGGTCAGCTGGATCTCCCCGGACGGCACGCCGGTGAGCAGGCTGCGCGCCTCGTCGACCAGGCGCCCCACCACCCGCACGGGTACGGACGCGTCGTAGGGGTTGTGGCGCACCAGGGCCTCGCCCGCGGACACCGTCGCGTGCCAGGTCGGCCCCGGCACCTGGCTGAGGCGGGCGCGCAGGGCGACGGCGGCGCGCACGGCGTGGAGCGAGGCATCGGCCCGGTCGCCGTCCAGCCCGAACACCGCGACCGAGACGCCGCCCAGCGAGCCGGCGACGGTGCCGCCGAACTCCTCCACGCAGTCGGCCACGGCCGTGACCGCGTCGTACAGCGCACGCGAGGAGCGGGTCTCGGCGGCGGAGTCCTCCGCGGTCCGCACGCCGACCAGCAGCACGGCCACCGAGCGGCGTTCGGTGTGCAGGGCGGACGGCGCGGCGGCGCGGGGCGCGGTCCGCTCCGGCAGGCCGGGCCGCCGCTCGGGCGGCTCCGGCCGGGTGTGCACGGCGGGCAGCACGGGGACGACGGTGGCGGGTGCGGCCAGCGCCGGGTCGTGCGTGAGGATGTTCTGCTGGAGCGACTGGAGTTCGCGCGAGGGCTCCAGGCCGTGCTCGTCGACGAGGGAGCGGCGTACCCGGCTGAAGACGTCCAGCGCCTCGGCCTGCCGCCCGCAGCGGTACAGCGCGAGCATGAGCTGGCCGCACAGCCGTTCACGCAACGGCTCCTCCTCGGCGAGGGAGACGAGTTCGCCGAGGACGGAGTGGTGGTGACCGCTGCGCAGTTCGGCCTCGAAGCGGTCCTCCATGACGTCCAGCCGCAGCTGGCTCAGCGCGGTCAGCTCGGGCCAGTCGGTGCCGGCCTCGGCGAGGTCCGCCAGGGCCGGCCCGTGCCACTCCTCCAGTCCCGCGCCGAGCAGCTGCGCGGCTTCCGCGGGCCGCCCGGCGGACAGGCGGGCGCGGCCCTCGGCGACCCGGCGGTTGAAGCGGTGCAGGTCGACGGTGTCGGGATCGACGCGCAGGATGTATCCCGGCGCCTGGGTGACGAGTTCGGGGCGCGGGGCGTGCGCCGGGACGCTCTCCTCGGAGAACAGGGCGCGCAGTCCCCACACCGCGTTCTGCACGATCTTGCGGGCGGTGGCGGGCCGGTTCTCGTCAGGCCACAGCGCGCCCAGCAGTTCGCTGGTCGCCACCACCCGGTTCGCGCGCAGCAGGAGCAGTCCCAGCACCGCCCGCTGCTTGTGTCCCCCCAGCGCGAGTTTGCGCTCCCCCTCGGATGCCTCCAATGGGCCCAGTACCCGGAATTCCACTGCTTCCCCCAGTCCGTGTCCGCAATCGGCCGGCAATGACGGTGGTCACCTCGTCCAGCCGGTCACTCAGATAGAAGTGGCCCCCCGCGAAGACCAGGACCTCGTTGTCCTGCCGCGTCTGCCGTGCCCAGCCGTCCACGGACGCGACCGGTACGACCGGGTCGGCGTCCCCGACGAGCACGGTGAGGGGGGTGTTCAACGTGGGACCGGCCTGCCAGCGGTACGAGGCGAGGGCCCCGTAGTCGGCGCGCAGCGCCGGCAGCACCATGTCGACCAGTTCCGGATCGTCCAGGACGGAGGCGTCGGTGCCCCCGAGGTTGCGGACGGCGGTGAGGATGGCCGCGTCGTCCGGGAGCCGGTCGTGCCGGTTCGGTGTCGGGCCGGGCGCGCCGCGCCCGGACAGGAAGAGGCGCACCGGCGCCGGCGCGGACCTGGCCTGCAGGATCCGGGCCGTCTCGTAGGCGACGAGCGCGCCCATGCTGTGGCCGAAGAACGCGTACGGCCGGTGCGGGTCCGCGGTGAGCCGGTCGGCTATCGCCGCGGCGAGGTCGAGGAGGGAGCCCGCCGGCGGCTCGCCGCGCCGGTCCTGGCGGGCGGGGTACTGCACGGCCAGGACGTCGAGGCGGCCGGCCAGCTTGCGTGCCAGCGGCGCGTAGACGCCGGCCGAGCCTCCCGCGTGCGGGAAGCAGATCAGCCGGCACTGCGCCGGCTGCGGCTCGCCGAACCGGCGGAACCACGTGATGTCCATGTACGTCACTCCTCCGCGCGGGCGGGGTAGGGGTATGCGTACGGCTCGTGGGCCCGGGCCCAGCGCAGGGCCCGGGCCCACCAGTCGAGCCGGTCGAGCATGGCGACGGCGTCCTGGCGGCAGTCCTCGGTGTCGAGGAACTGGCCCTCGGACCCCCACCGCTCCTGGTAGTTGTGGAAGCTGACGGTCTCGGGGATCGTCATCGCGTGGGACTCGGCGAAGACCTGGCGCAGTTGGCCGACGGCGCACAGCCCGCCGGACGGGCCGCCGTAACAGAGGAACCCGACGGGTTTGGCGTGCCACTCGCTGTCGTACCAGTCGATGGCGTTCTTCAGTGACGCCGGATAGCCGAAGCGGTACTCCTGCGTCACCACGGCGAAGGCGTCGGCGGCGGCGAGCCACGGGGACAGGTCCCGCACCGCGGACGGCCGCGGCACCGCGGGGTCGGCGGTCATCAGGTCCGGGAGCCAGGCGGTGGCCAGGTCGATGACGTCCACCTCGAAGTCGCTGCGCGACCGGGCGCGGGCGGCGAGCCATTCGGCGGCCGCGAGACCGAACCGGCCCTCCCGGGCCGCGCCAACGAGGATCACCAGCCGCAGCCGGTCGTCTTCGTCGTCCATGTCCGCTCCTTCAGGCCCGTTCGAGCGCGTCTCCAGCACCGTCCCCACTGTGCGACATATGCCTTCGGAAAGCCTTCGGGTCTCCTTAGGGTCGCCTTAGGCCGCGCGCGGCGGGCCCCGCAGCTCGATGTCCGTTGCCCGCCGGTCCTGCGGGCGCGGGCGCGGTGGGATGAAGGCATGACGGAGAACACGGCTCTTCACGGCAGGACGGCTCTTGTCACCGGCGGCAGCCGGGGCATCGGGGCCGCGACGGCACTGCGGCTGGCGCGCGACGGCGCGGACGTGGCGCTGACCTACGTACAGGGAAAGGAGGCGGCCGAGGACGTCGTGCGGGCCGTCGAGGCGCTCGGCCGGCGCGCGGTGGCGCTGCGGGCGGACGCGGCGGACGCGGCCGAGGCGGCGGGCGCCGTGGAACGGGCCGCCGACGCGCTGGGCGGTCTCGACGTGCTGGTGAACAACGCGGGGGTGGGGGTGCTCGGCCCTCTGGAGAGCCTGCCGGTCACGGAGGTGGACCGGGTGCTCGCGGTGAACGTGCGGGCGGTGTTCCTCGCCTCGCAGGCGGCGGCCGCGCGGATGACCGACGGCGGGCGGATCATCACCATCGGCACGTGCATGGTCCAGCGGGTGCCGGGGCCCGGCGGCACGCTGTACGCCATGAGCAAGGCGGCGCTGGTCGGGCTGACGAAGGCCCTGGCGCGGGAGCTGGGGCCGCGCGGGATCACGGCGAACATCGTGCACCCCGGCCCGATCGACACCGACATGAACCCCGCCGACGGCCCGTACGCGGCTGGCCAGGCCGAGATGACGGCCCTGGGCCGGTTCGGCCGGCCGCAGGAGGTGGCCGCCACCGTGGCACACCTGGCGGGCGCCGCGTACGTCACGGGCGCGGAGTTCTCGGTGGACGGCGGCCACGCGGCCTGACCGGACACCCGCCGCCGGACGGGTACGCGCGCGTGGGGCGCACCGGTGCTGTCAGGCCGGTGCGCCCCACGGGTCTTTCGGCGGGCGCTGCGTCAGCCGCCCAGTTCCTGGTGGCGGGCCGCCAGGCGCGTCGAGCCGGCCTCCGTCAGGGAGCCGAACAGGCGCAGGCGGGAGATGCCGCCGTCGGGGAAGATGTCCACGCGCGCGTGCGTGCCGACGGCGGGGGCCGGCAGGACGAAGCGGTGGTTGGTGTCGGGCTGCATGCGGGTGCGCGGCAGGACCTCGACCCACTCGCCGTCCTCACCGTCCTTGACGGACACCGACGCCCAGCCGGCGCTGTTGCCCTTGAGGTAGGCGGTGTCGATCTCGATGGCGCGGATCTGGGACTGGGCGACCAGCTGGTAGCGGATCCAGTCGTTGCCCTGGTCGCGCCGGCGGCGGGTCTCCCAGCCGTCGTCCATCTTGCGGGAGCGGCCCGGCTGGATGGTGTTGGTGGCGGGCGAGTAGAAGAGGTTGGAGGCGTCCTCGACCCGGCCGCCGTTCTCCAGGGCGACCACGTCGAAGGTGCCGAGCACCTCGAGCCACTTCGGGTCGGGTACGACCTCGCCGTACACGCGCAGGCGCGCGACGCCGCCGTCGGGGTGCTGCTTGAGGCGCAGGTGCGTGAAGCGCTGCTCGACGTCGACCGCGAAGCCGTTGGCCGCGTGGCCGCCGACCGCGGTGCGCGGGACGAGCGTCGTCCACTTCACGTCGTCGGCGAGCAGTTCCTCGGGCGACGGGGAGCCCGGCACGGACGTGGCATCGAGGGAGACGGCCTGCGGGTAGTTGCCGCGGAAGTGGGCGGTGTCGACGACGACGCCGCGGACGACGCCGGGGGCGCCGAGGCGGATCAGCGCCCAGTCGTGGTCGTCCGCGGTCGGCCACGGGTGCCCGGCGGAGGCGCCGCGCCGGCGGCGGGTCTCCCAGCCGTCCATGATCTTGCCCTTGTGCCCGAAGTGCTCGGGGTCGAACTCGGCGGCCTCGGGGACCAGCAGGTTCTCGCGCTGGGCGAAGAACTCGTCGTTGGCGGCGATGACACCGGCGCCGAGCTGCCGGTCGGCGAGGTTGGCGTGGTGGGTGAAGGGGAAGTCGGCGGTGCGGTAGTCCGCGTACGGGTCGCCGCCGGAGTAGGGGTTCGCGTCGCCGGTGAAGCTGGGTATCGCCGTCACGGTGATCAGGTCCTGCCTTTCGGTTCTCAGGTCTACGGGGGTGGGAGTGGCCGATGGCGCCCCTTCGGTCAGCCGGCCCGGTTGAGCAGACGGCCCTTGGGCTCGGTGAACTCGCCGCCCGCGACGATCCGCTCGCCGCGCAGCCAGGTCGACTTGACCACGCCGTAGAGCGTCTTGCCGGCGTAGGCCGTGACGCGGTTGCGGTGCTGGAGGGCGGCCGGGTCGACGGTGAAGGTCTCGTCGGGGGCGAGGACGGCGAAGTCGGCGTCGCGGCCGGCCTCGATGGCGCCCTTGGAGCCGAGGCCGGCCAGGGCGGCCGTGCGCTCCGACATCCAGCGGACGACGTCCTCCAGGCCGTGACCGCGCTCGCGGGCCGCGGTCCACACGGCGGGCAGGCTGACCTGCAGGCCGGAGATGCCGCCCCAGGCGGTGGCGAAGTCGTCGGTCTTGAGGTCGGCGGTGGACGGCGAGTGGTCGGTGACGACGCAGTCGATGGTGCCGTCGGCGAGCGCCTCCCACAGCAGGTCCTGGTTGGCGGCCTCGCGGATGGGCGGGCAGCACTTGAACTCGCTGGCGCCGTCCGGGACCTCCTCGGCGGTGAGGGCCAGGTAGTGCGGGCAGGTCTCGACGGTGATCGCCACGCCCTCCGCCTTGGCGGCGCGGATCAGCGGCAGCGCGTCGCTGGAGGACAGGTGCAGCACGTGCACGCGCGCGTTGAGGCGCTTGGCCTGCGCGATGAGGTTCGCGATGGCGGTGTCCTCGGCGTCGCGCGGGCGGGAGGCGAGGAAGTCCGCGTACTTGGGGCCGCCGTGCTGCGGGGCCGCGTCGAGGTGGTGCGGGTCCTCGGCGTGCACGATCAGCAGGCCGTCGAAGCCGGCGATCTCGGCCATGGACTGGGCGAGCTGGTCCTGGTCGAGGTGCGGGAACTCGTCCACGCCGGACGGCGACAGGAAGCACTTGAAGCCGAAGACGCCGGCGTCGTGCAGCGGGCGCAGGTCCTTGACGTTGTCCGGCAGGGCGCCGCCCCAGAAACCGACGTCGATGTGGGCCTTCTCGCGGGCCACGTCCTGCTTGACCCGCAGGTTGTCGGCGGTCGTGGTGGGCGGCAGGGAGTTGAGCGGCATGTCGATGAGGGTGGTGATGCCGCCGGCCGCGGCCGCGCGGGTGGCGGTCCAGAAGCCCTCCCACTCGGAGCGGCCCGGATCGTTGACGTGCACGTGCGTGTCGACCAGGCCGGGCAGCAGGACGTCGTCGCCGAGGTCCTCCAGGCGGGCCGTGGCGGGTACCTCCGCGTCATGCGGGAGTACGGCGGTGATCTTGCCGTCGGCCACCACGACGGACGCGGGCCGCGTCCCCTCGGGAGTGATGACGCGCCTCGAACGCAGGACCAGTTCAGCGTCGGACACCCGGACCCCTCTCTCTGCCGCCGTGGCCCCGCCTCGGAGGCTTCAGCGGCCTCCGCGCGTCTTCCACACAGCGGAAATTCAACGAACTGTTGAAGCTACTTCGGGAGTCTTCACTCCCGCCTTCGCATCGTCAAGGGCACACTCATCCACAGTGCACCCGAACCGCCCACCCTGGACGTTTCCACAAAGCGGAATTAGAATTCCACCAGATAGAACGTAGCTACGCACAAGCGGGGAGTCAACCGACTGCCGGGTAGGCTGCTGCCTCTTCAGTCAGTCCCGAAAGGAACGCGCCGTGCCGACGTCCAGCGCCAGCACCACCGACTCCGCCAAACCCGCCGCCACGGGGGGTGTCCAGTCCCTGGAGCGCGCCTTCGACCTGCTGGAGCGCATGGCGGACGCCGGTGGCGAGGTAGGGCTGAGTGAGCTGTCCGCGAGCAGCGGACTGCCGCTGCCGACCATCCACCGCCTCATGCGCACCCTGGTGGCGTGCGGGTACGTCCGCCAGCAGACCAACCGGCGCTACGCCCTCGGTCCGCGGCTGATCCGCCTCGGCGAGTCCGCGGCCCGGCTGCTGGGCACGTGGGCGCGGCCGTATCTCGCGCGCCTCGTGGAGGAGACCGGCGAGACGGCCAACATGGCTCTGCTCGACGGCGACGAGATCGTGTACGTGGCGCAGGTGCCGTCCAAGCACTCGATGCGGATGTTCACCGAGGTGGGCCGGCGGGTGCTGCCGCACTCCACCGGCGTGGGCAAGGCGCTCCTCGCCGACTACCCGCCGGAGGAGGTGCGGGCGCTGCTGTACCGCACGGGGATGCCGGCCGCCACGGACAAGACGATCAGGACGCCGGACGACTTCCTGGCCTCCCTGGAGGAGGTCCGCCGGCTCGGTTACGCCATCGACGACAACGAACAGGAGATCGGCGTCCGCTGCCTCGCGGTCTCGGTGCCGAACTCCCCCACGGCGGCCGCGATCTCCATCTCGGGCCCGGCTGGCCGCGTCACGGAAGCCGCCACGGACAAGATCGTCCCCATCCTCCAGCAGGTCGCGGAGGAACTCTCCGAGGCCCTGACCAGCTCGGGCAACAACGGCGGCTGACCCCTGCCGGGGGCGCGGCGCTCGCGGCAGGCTCTCGCCGCCGGCGCCTGGGATGCACCGGCGACTTGGCCTGCGGCCGGGGCGCCGGCGGCGGGCGCCGGCCGGGGCGACGGCCGGGGCGACGGCCGCGGGCGCCGAGCCAGGGCGACAGGCACCGGCCGCCAAAGGCGCGGAGCGCAGGGCGACGGGCACCGGCCGGCGAAGGCGCGGAGGCCAGGGCGACGGGCACCGGCCGGCGAAGGCGCGGAGGCCAGGGCGACAGGGCGACAGGGACACGAGCCGCTGGACCCCGAGGGGGCGTGGAGGCCAGGGGCGGGACGCGCGAAGCCCGGCGCAGACCGGCACCCGGCACGGCCATCCCGGCGCCCGGCCGGCGGGGCCGCCAGGGCCACGGCGACACCAGGGCCACCTGCGGGGGCGCGGACGCCAGGGCCACCGGCGGGGGCGCGGGGCCGTGGTACGCCAGGACCACCTGCGGGGGCGCGGGGGCATGTCGCCAGGACCATCGGCGGGGGCCGCGGGGGGCGTGTCCCAGGACCACCGGCCGAGGCACGGGGGGCATTTAGCCAGGACCACCGGCGAAGGCACGCTCGCCGGGCCACGGACGCAGGCGCAGGACGCCACGGCCCCGTCGACGCGACGCGGGGGACGCCAATTTCTGACACGCCGGAGTCCCCGCACACCCCGCAGGCAGACGGGCCCGAGCGCACCCCGTCGTGCAGGACGAGCCCCGGCTCCGAGGGGCCGATGCCTGCGCCCTCCGGGGGCCGCCCCAGCCCACCCCACAGGCTGACGCACGCCCGCCGCGCGCCCCACAGGCTGACGCGCGCACCCCGCAGGCAGACGCCCACCACGAACACCCCCCATCGAGTGGACGCGTTCCTCGCCCGTACCGCAGATCCCGTCCGCCGCCGGCAGGCGAAGGTCAGGATTCGAGAAGCGCTCGCCCCCCGGTTCCCCGTAGCGTGAGTGGCACGGGCATGCGTGGGGCGCCGGCCGGGCCGGCCGGCGCGGGCGGTGTCCGTGATCGAGGGTCTGAACGGATGGAGACGCCATGACCAAGGGCACGGGGACCGGCCACGCCGCCGACAGCCATGACCTGATCCGCGTGCACGGGGCGCGCGAGAACAACCTCAAGGACGTCAGCGTCGAGCTCCCCAAGCGCCGGCTGACGGTCTTCACGGGCGTCTCCGGCTCCGGCAAGAGCTCACTGGTGTTCGACACGATCGCCGCCGAGTCGCAGCGGATGATCAACGAGACCTACAGCGCCTTCGTCCAGGGCTTCATGCCGACGCTCGCCCGCCCCGACGTCGACGTACTGGACGGCCTGACCACCGCGATCACCGTCGACCAGCAGCGCATGGGCGCCGACCCACGCTCCACCGTCGGCACCGCCACCGACGCCAACGCGATGCTCCGCATCCTCTTCAGCCGCCTCGGCAAGCCCCACCTCGGCTCCCCGAAGGCGTTCTCCTTCAACGTCGCCTCGATCAGCGGCGCCGGCGCGGTCACCGTGCAGCGCGGAGGGCAGACCGTGAAGGAGCGCCGCCAGTTCAGCGTCACGGGCGGTATGTGCCCCCGCTGCGAGGGCCGCGGCTCGGTCACCGACATCGACCTCACCCAGCTCTACGACGACAGCAAGTCCCTCAACGAGGGCGCGCTGAGCGTCCCCGGCTACAAAACCGGCGGCTGGAACCACCGCCTGTACACCGAGTCCGGCCTCTACGACGCCGACAAGCCGATCCGGAAGTTCACCAAGCGGGAACTCCAGGACTTCCTGTACCGCGCGCCGACCCGGATGAAGATCGCCGGCATCAACATGACCTACGAGGGTCTGGTCCCGCGCATCCAGAAGTCGATGCTCGCCAAGGACAAGGAGGCGATGCAGCCGCACATCCGGGAGTTCGTGGAGCGGGCCGTCACCTTCACCACCTGCCCCGAGTGCGAGGGCACCCGGCTCAACGAGGGCGCCCGCTCCTCCAAGATCAAGGGCCTGAGCATCGCCGACGTCTGCGCGATGCAGATCAGCGACCTGGCCGCCTGGGTGCGCGGCCTGGACGAGCCCTCGGTCGCGCCGCTGCTCACCTCGCTGCGCGACACCCTCGACGCGTTCGTGGAGATCGGCCTCGGCTACCTCTCGCTCGACCGGCCGGCCGGCACCCTCTCCGGCGGCGAGGCCCAGCGCGTGAAGATGATCCGCCACCTCGGCTCCTCCCTGACCGACGTGACGTACGTCTTCGACGAGCCCAGCATCGGCCTGCACCCGCACGACATCCAGCGCGTGAACGACCTGCTGCTCCAGCTGCGCGACAAGGGCAACACGGTGCTCGTCGTGGAGCACAAGCCGGAGCTGATCGCCATCGCCGACCACGTCGTCGACCTCGGCCCCGGCGCCGGCACGGCGGGCGGCACGGTCTGCTTCGAGGGCACCGTGGCGCAGCTGCGGGGCAGCGGCACCCTCACCGGACGCCACCTCGACGACCGGGCCCGGGTGAAGGACACGGTCCGCACGCCCACCGGGAAGCTGGCGATCCGCGACGCGTCCACGCACAACCTGCGGTCCGTGGACGTCGACATCCCGCTCGGCGTGCTGGTCGTCGTCACGGGTGTCGCCGGGTCCGGCAAGAGCTCGCTCGTGCACGGGTCGATGCCCGCCGACGCCGCGGTGGTCTCCATCGACCAGACCCCGATCCGCGGCTCGCGGCGCAGCAACCCGGCGACGTACACCGGCCTGCTGGAGCCGATCCGCAAGGCGTTCGCCAAGGCCAACGGCGTCAAGCCGGCGCTGTTCAGCGCGAACTCCGAGGGCGCCTGCCCCACCTGCAACGGCGCCGGCGTGGTCTACACCGACCTGGCGATGATGGCAGGGGTGGCCACGACCTGCGAGGAGTGCGAGGGCAAGCGCTTCGAGGCGTCGGTGCTGGAGTACAAGCTCGGCGGCCGCGACATCAGCGAGGTGCTGGCGATGCCGGTGACGGAGGCGGAGGAGTTCTTCGGCGACGGGGAGGCCCGTACGCCGGCCGCGCACAAGATCCTGAACCGCCTGTCCGACGTCGGGCTCGGCTACCTCACCCTGGGCCAGCCGCTCACCACGCTGTCGGGCGGTGAGCGGCAGCGGCTGAAGCTGGCGACGCAGATGGGCGACAAGGGCGGCGTCTACGTTCTCGACGAGCCGACGACCGGGCTTCACCTGGCCGACGTCGAGCAGTTGCTGGCTCTGCTGGACCGGCTGGTCGACTCCGGGAAGTCGGTGATCGTGGTGGAGCACCACCAGGCCGTCATGGCCCACGCGGACTGGATCATCGACCTGGGGCCGGGGGCGGGCCATGACGGCGGGCGGGTGGTCTTCGAGGGGACGCCGGCGGATCTCGTCGCGGCGCGGTCCACACTCACCGGTGAGCACCTGGCGACGTACGTCGGCGGTTAGCGCCTCGTCGTCTGCCCGGTTCTCCGGTCAGGCGGGCGCGTTGAAGAGCTCCACCGCCGCCCGGACCTCCCTCAGCGCCCCCGACAGTGCGCTCACCGAGCCGATCGCCCCCGCTATGAGCAGCAGGGAGCGGCGCAGCAGAGCCGGCTCGGGAGTGCCCTGGGCGGCCATGGCCGTCAGCGCGGCCAGCTCTTCCTCCGCTATGTCCCGGTCCCTCAACTCGGCCGGGTACGCGGCCAGTTCACGGTGCAGACGGGACGCCGCCGCGCGCAGTCGGCTCGCGCGCAGGTCCCCTTCGCCGCCGGTGACCGGCTTGTGCTGAACGCTCCGCAACACAGCCCTCCCCTTCGCACTCCGTCGTGCGATCTCCCTGAGCCGTCCGGTCCGCGCCGGTGCGGTGAGCCGGGGCGGGGGAGACAGTAAACGACACCTCGCCGCGGCTGCGCCAGTCCGCTGCGTCATCAAGTTGCTGCGCTGAGTGAACCCGTGGCCCCATGCGGTGCGGTATGCAGGGCGTATGACGACACCTCGCCCCCAAGCCAACAGAAATCCCAGGCACACCGTCGCCGGGCTGCTGCTCGCCGCCGGGGGCGGCCGGCGACTCGGCGGCCGGCCCAAGGCGCTGCTGGAGCACCGGGGGCGGCCGCTGGTCGAGCACGCCGCCGGGGTGCTGCGGGCGGCCGGCTGCACGCGCGTGCACGTGGTGCTGGGGGCCGCCGCCGACGCCGTACGGGAGAAGGCGCGGCTCGAGGGGTGTGTGCTCGTGGAGAACCCGGAGTGGGAGCAGGGGATGGGGTCCTCCCTGCGGGCCGGGCTCGGTTCGCTGGCCGGGAGCGAGGCGCAGGCCGCCCTCGTGTCGCTGGTCGACCAGCCGGGGATCGGGACGGAGGCCGTCGCGCGGGTGCTCGGGGCCTTCGAGGACGAGCACACCCTCGCGTCGGCCGCCTACGACGGCGTGCGCGGGCATCCGGTGCTGCTGGGCGCGGACCACTGGGCGGGCGTCGCGGCGACCGCCACCGGCGACCACGGGGCACGCGTCTATCTGCGCGAGCACGCGCGTGAGATACGGCTCATCGAGTGCGGGGATGTGGCGCGGCCGTACGACATCGACACGGAGGCCGACCTGGGCCACCTTCAGTGAACGGGGTGGCACCGAGCGCCACCTTTGCTCGACTCAGAGAATCTCGACATCAACAAACCATTGAACTTCCACCATGCGGTAACTACTATCCACTGTTCAGAAGCACCCGACCGCACAGCGGGTGCGAACCGCCCCCTTTCTGCCTGTAGGCACCGCGTGCCAGGGCAGAGTGGCGATGCACGTGGTTCGCTGAAACAGCCCCCCGTAAGGAAGTGACCGCTCATGTCCGCACCAGCGCCGTCCACGCTGGCCATCGTCGACGCCGAGCCCCTGCCCCGGCAGGAAGAGGTCCTCACCGACGCGGCGCTCGCCTTCGTGGCCGAGCTGCACCAGCGGTTCACGCCGCGCCGCGCGGAACTCCTCGCCCGCCGTGCCGAGCGCCGCGCCGAGATCGCCCGCACCTCCACGCTCGACTTCCTGCCGGAGACGGCCGCCATCCGCGCGGACGACTCCTGGAAGGTCGCCCCGGCCCCGGCCGCGCTGCAGGACCGCCGTGTCGAGATCACCGGCCCCACGGACCGCAAGATGACCATCAACGCCCTGAACTCGGGCGCGAAGGTCTGGCTCGCGGACTTCGAGGACGCCTCCGCTCCCACCTGGGAGAACGTCGTCCTCGGCCAGCTCAACCTGATCGACGCCTACACCCGCAGCATCGACTTCACCGACCCGAAGTCGGGCAAGTCGTACGCGCTGAAGCCCAACGATCAGCTCGCCACGGTCGTCATGCGGCCGCGCGGCTGGCACCTGAGCGAGCGCCACCTCGTCGACGCCGACGGCACCGCGGTCCCGGGCGCCTTCGTCGACTTCGGCCTGTACTTCTTCCACAACGCCCAGCGCCTGCTCGACCTCGGCAAGGGCCCCTACTTCTACCTGCCGAAGACGGAGTCGCACCTGGAGGCCCGCCTCTGGAACGACGTGTTCGTCTTCGCGCAGGACTACCTCGGCATCCCGCAGGGCACCATCCGCGCCACGGTCCTGATCGAGACGATCACGGCGGCGTACGAGATGGAGGAGATCCTCTACGAGCTGCGCGACCACGCCGCCGGGCTGAACGCCGGCCGCTGGGACTACCTGTTCTCCATCGTCAAGAACTTCCGTGACGGTGGCGAGAAGTTCGTCCTGCCGGACCGCAACGCGGTGACGATGACCGCCCCGTTCATGCGCGCGTACACCGAACTGCTGGTGCGCACCTGCCACAAGCGCGGCGCGCACGCGATCGGCGGCATGGCGGCGTTCATCCCGTCCCGCAAGGACGCCGAGGTCAACAAGGTGGCCTTCGAGAAGGTCCGCGCCGACAAGGACCGCGAGGCCGGCGACGGCTTCGACGGCTCCTGGGTCGCCCACCCCGACCTGGTGCCGATCGCCATGGAGTCCTTCGACAAGGTCCTCGGCGACAAGCCGAACCAGAAGGACCGCCTGCGCGAGGACGTCCACGTCGAGGCGGCCGACCTGATCGCCATCGACTCCCTGGACGCCAAGCCCACCTACGACGGTCTGGTCAACGCCGTCCAGGTCGGCATCCGCTACATCGAGGCCTGGCTGCGCGGCCTCGGCGCCGTCGCGATCTTCAACCTGATGGAGGACGCGGCCACCGCCGAGATCTCCCGCTCCCAGATCTGGCAGTGGATCAACGCCGGCGTCGTCCTGGACAACGGCGAGAAGGTCACCGCCGGCCTCGCCCGCCAGGTCGCCGCGCAGGAACTGGAGAACATCCACAAGGAGATCGGCGACGAGGCCTTCGCCGCCGGCAACTGGCAGCAGGCGCACGACCTCCTGCTCCAGGTCTCCCTCGACGCCGACTACGCCGACTTCCTCACCCTGCCGGCGTACGAGCAGCTCAAGGGCTGAGACCCGGCCGCGTCGATCCGAGTGGCCCCGGGATCTCCCGGGGCCACTCGGTCCGTTCAGCCCAGGTGCGCCGACCAGTCCTGCTGCGCGGCGGGTTTGCCGTGCAGGTCGGGGACCTGTTTGAGCCAGTCCGGCCGGCCCGCCCGGGTGCGCGCCGCCCGCCGGGCCTCGTCCGCGGCCAGTTCCTCCCGGCTGGGGAAGCCGGTGGGCAGCCACGCCTGCGAGGCCCGCACGCGCGCGTGCAGGTACGCGACGTACGCCTCGCGCATCTCGTGGGGGCTCGCGAAGTCCGTCAGCCAGGCGTCGGGGACCTCGGCAACGATCGCGCGCAGCAGCTCCTCGGTCACCTGAGGCGCCAGTTCGGCGTCGGCGGCGCGCACGTCGGGGCCGTAGTGGCCGAGGGCGTGGTGGCGGAAGTCGTAGGCCTTCTCGGGGTCGGCGCCGTCCCAGCGGTGGTGGAAGACGAGGGCGGCGCCGTGGTCGATGAGCCACAGGCGCGGGGGTGCGACGCCGAGGACGGGCCACACCATCAGGTTGGAGCTGTGGACCGTGCGGTCGACGTTCGCGGTGAGCGCGTCGAGCCAGACGATCCGGCCGGCCTCCAGCGGGTCCACGGGGAAGGACCGCGCGACGTCGGGCGTGAAGTCGACCGCGCCCGGCAGGTGGTCCATGCCGAGGTTGAGCCCGCGGCTGGCGTCGTGCAGGTCCCGCACCTCCTGGTGGGGTTCGCCGGCGGCGATCGCCGGGTCGAAGTGCACGAGCACCAGCTCGGGGAAGCGCAGCCCCAGCGCCCGGGCCAGCTCCCCCACGATCACCTCGGCGACCAGCGCCTTGCGCCCCTGCGCCGAGCCGGTGAACTTCACGACGTAGGTGCCGTCGTCGTCCGCCTCGACGATCGCGGGCACCGAACCGCCCGACCTCAGCGGGGTCACATAGCGAACAGCGGTCACATCGCGCAGCACACCGGCCAGCCTACGGCAGGTCAGGTCCGGGCCAGCGGGTTGGGCAGCGGCCGGTAGCGGGCCGCCGCACCGTCCGCCGCGCTCCAGCGCAGCAGCAGGTTGGTCTTGCCGGGCAGGGTCGGTGCGGAGAGCAGCGCGGTGACCTCGGGCAGGCCGTGGCGGGCCAGTTCGCGGCGGGCCGCCGGCCACGGGTCCAGGCCGGGGTGGTGCTCGGCGAGCGCGGCGGCGACCTCGGTGAGGTGGTTGACGACCAGGCAGTACACCAGCCGCTCCCACCCGGCCTCCGGTGACACCTCGGGCAGCAGCTTCACGCCCTCGGCGTCCCGGAAGAGGGCCTGCACGGGCATTCCGCCGGCGTCGACCGCGACCAGCGTGTTCTGCAGATGCGCCTCCAGGACGACGCCGTGGTCGGCGAAGGCGGCGAGGGCGGGCGGCACGACCGCGCGCAGGTACGCCTCCCACCAGGCCGCCGGGTCGGCCGCGGCGGCGAGCGGGCTGCCGTCGAACCCCTCCACCAGGCCGGCCGCGAGCAGCGGCGTCGCGGCGGGCAGGACGGCCCCGCCCAGGCCGTCACGGACGACGACGGCCAGCTCCTCGAAGGCGAAGCAGGCCGTGCGGTAGCCGCGGTCGCTCAGCCAGGCCGCCGGGCCGCCGAGCGCCGCGAACGCGTGCGTGACGGCCTTGTCCGTACGGCGCAGCCGGCGCAGGTCGTGCTCCCACAGCCGGCGGACGTCGTTGGTGATCCGCACATCGAGGCTGAACTTCAGGAAGAGGTCCCGCTCCGGCGCGTACACGGTGCGGATAGCGGCCGTCGGCCACACCGGGGACGCGGTCGTGCCCAGCCGGATCAGACGGCCGTCGGCGAAGGCGCCGGCGAGGGCGGGCGCGGCCAGCCGCAGCTGCCAGGGGTGGGCGGGCAGCAGCCGGTAGCCGGGCGGGGCCTCGCCGAGCGCGTCGAGGGCGGTGGTGTCGCCCTCCTGCACGACCGAGTCCGCGCGCACGCCGAGCAGGTGCAGCGGGAAACGGGCGTGCGCCTCGGGGGCGTACGGCAGCCAGGCGGCCGGCGGGCCGCCGCCGCGCGCCTTGGGGGCGGGGTGGTGGGGGTGACCGGTGATCAGGGACTGCTCGGAGCGCAGGTACGCGTCGGCGGGCGCGGGGGCGCCGTCGCGCGCGGCCAGCAGGGCTTCGACCACGTCCCGGCTGTCGGTCATCTCGGCGGGCAGGGCCGGGTTGGCGAGCCCGGTGTGCCGGTGCAGCTCGTCCGCGACGAGGGCGACCAGGGCACGGTGGTCCAGCGGCCGCCAGACGCCGTCCGTGTGCACCTCGGGCCGGGCGGGCCGGCGTGTGCCGCGCACCCGCAGCAGCCGGCCGGAGCCGGCCAGCCGGTGCACCCGCCAGGCCCCGTCGGCGCCCACCGGTTCGGCGGCCTCGCGCAGCAGGCAGTTCAGCAGGGGCGCCGCCGCATAGGCGTCGGCCCGGGCCGCGAGGTCGTCACGCGGCCGGAAATCGCCGATGGTGGGAGGCAGGAGGTCCACGCGATCCACTCGTTCCTTACGGTCCTGTCGGTCGGAGACGATCAGTATCCCCGCCGTCACGCCCCGCGTGACGCCGTCCGCGTACCCGAGGAGCCCGCCCGTGCACCGACCCCCCACCGCCGAGGCGGAGGTCGCCGCAGAACTCGCCGCCGAGCGCCCCGGCCTGGTGACCCCGTACCGGGCCGCGCTGCCCGGCGCGCGCGCCGCCGTCCTGACCCGCCTGTGGCGCGGCCTCTGTCATGAGCCGCTGCCCTGGATCACGCGCCGCGAGGAGAGCGGCGACGGCCTCACCCTGCACCTGGCGGACGGCCGCCGGCTGCACGGCCCGACGCCGGACCCGTACGCCACCGACGCCTGCGTCACCGCCGTACACCTCGACGGGGTGACGTACGAGCGGCCGGAGCGGCTGATGACGGACCTGGCGGTGCCGCACGCGGCGGGGTTCGCGACCGAGCTGGGGCACAGCGTCGCCTCGCTCGCGCTGTCCCGCGCCGGGCAGGAGGGGTTCGCGCAGGGGCGGCCCGTACTGGGCTGGGAGTGGGAACAGCGGGTCGTCGACGGGCACCCCTACCATCCGTGCTGCCGCTCGCGGCCCGGTTTCTCGGTGGCGGAGCAGCTGGCGTACGCGCCAGAGCACCGGCCGGTGGTGGAGCTGGAGCTGCTGGCGGTGCCGGCGCGGCACTGCCTGGTGGCCGACGGGTGGCCGCAGGGGCTGCGGGACGGGGAGCGGCTGCTGCTGCCGGTGCATCCGTGGCAGGCGGCGCATGTGCTGAAGCGGACCGGCCGGGCCACGCTCGCCGCGCATCCGCTGATGGCGCTGCGCACCCTCGCGCTGCCCGGCGGCCCGCATGTGAAGACCGCGCTGAGCGCCCGGCTGACGTCCTCGGTGCGGGACATCTCGGTCGGCTCGGTGCGCATGGCGGCCTCGCTGTCGGAGTTCGGCGAGCGGCTCGCCGGGCACACCGACGGCCTGCTGCACGTCACGCGCACGCTCGGCGCGGCGACGGCCCACTCCCCCGACCTGGCGGCGCAGCTGCGCGAGGCGCCGGAGGTGTACGCGGGGCCCGGTGAGGAGGTCGTACCGGTGGCGGCTCTCGAAGGCCCGCACTCCCCCGTCTGGCTGGCGGACCTCGCCCGGCTGGCCCTGACCGTGGGGCTGCGGCTGCTGGAGCTGGGCGCGGCGCTGGAGGCGCACGGGCAGAACCTGCTGGTGGTGCTGGGCCCGGCGGGCGAGCCGCGGCGGCTGGTCTACCGGGATCTGGCCGACATCCGCGTCAGTCCGGCCCGGCTGGCCCGGCACGGTATCGCGGTCCCCGGCGACCTCGCGGGCCGGATCGTCACGGACGACGTGACGGCGTTGCGGCGCAAGCTGTTCGGCTCCCTGGTGGCGGGTGCGCTGGCCGCCACCGCGGGCGACGGCCCCGCGCTGCGGGGGGCGCTGGCGGTGGCCGTACGGGATCTGCCCCCGACGCCCGACCTGGTGGCGCTGTGTCAGGAGCCGCTGCCCAGCAAGGCGTTGACGCTGATGCGGCTGACGCCGGACGTGCCCGGGGACCAGTGGACGGGGCTCCCCTCGCCGTTCGCCTGACGGACCGTTTTGGAGCCGGGGCGCGGAGATCAATAAGATCCGCCGATGATCAGAAGACAACGGCTGGCGGCGGGCGTCGGCGCCCTGCTCGCCGCGCTGGCGGCCGGGCTCGCGTTCCCGGCCGGGGCGGTCGCCGACGAGACCACCGCAAGCGCGCCGAAGGTCGACCTCGTGATCGACGTCAGCGGGTCGATGCGGACGCGGGACATCGACGGGCAGTCGCGCATGTCGGCGGCCAAGCAGGCGTTCAACGAGGTGCTGGACGCGACGCCCGAGGAGGTGCAGCTCGGCATCCGCACGCTGGGCGCCACCTACCCGGGCGACGACCGGCAGACCGGCTGCAAGGACACCGCGCAGCTGTACAAGGTCGGCCCGCTGAACCGCACCGAGGCCAAGACCGCGGTGGCCACGCTCAGCCCGACCGGCTGGACGCCGATCGGGCCGGCCCTGCTGAAGGCGGCCGGGGACCTGGACGGCGGCACCGGCTCCAAGCGGATCGTGCTGATCAGCGACGGCGAGGACACCTGCGCCCCGCTCGACCCGTGCGAGGTGGCCCGGGAGATAGCGGCCAAGGGCATCGGCCTGACCATCGACACGCTCGGCCTGGTGCCGAACGTGAAGATGCGCCGGCAGCTCAGCTGCATCGCCGAGGCCACCGGCGGCACCTACACGTCGGTGGAGCACACCGGCGAACTCGCCGACAAGGTGAACCAGTTGGTGGACCGGGCGGCCGACCCGGTGGTCACGCCGGTCGCCACCGACGGCGCGTCCTCGTGCGGGAAGGCGCCGGCGCTGAACTCCGGTCTGTACTCCGACCGCGAGGAGTTCGGGCAGCAGCGCTGGTACCGGGTGGACGTGAAGCCCGGCCAGGAACTGCGCGCCTCGGTGAGCCTGGCCGCGGACCGCTCACTGCACCCGGACTACGGGGTGCTGCTGCGCGCGGTCACGGTGCACGGCCGGGAGATCGTGCGCGGTGAGGCGGCCGGAACGGGCCGTGCCGACGTGATCTCGACGGGTCTGCGCTATCCGAAGGCCGACAGTGATGACGAGAACGCGCCGGCGGAGACGGTGTGCCTCGCGGTGACGAACTCCTTCTCGGCCGCGCCCGGTGTGAAGACCACGCCCGGCATGCCGCTGGAGCTGACCGTGGACGTCGTGAACGGCCCGTCGCACGCCGACGACGTGGCGTCCTTCGGTCTCGGCCGCGGCTGGTGGCTGCTCGGCCTGCTGGTGCTGATCGGCTTCCTCGCGGGTGTGGTGTGGGGCTGGCTGTCGCGCTGGCGTGTCGCGGTGTGGAGGACGAACTGATGAGAATCACGCACGCGTTGGGTGCGGCCCTGCTGACGCTCGGCCTCGCCGCCGCCCCCGCGGCGGCCGACTCCTCCCCGTCCGCGAGCCCGTCCGGGGCCGCCTCCGCCCCCGCGTCGGCGGGCACGTCGTTCCGTACGGCGACGGAGGTGGAGCAGGGGCAGACGGCCACCGCGAGCGCCTCCACGGGTGACTACCTGTACTGGTCGTTCCCGGCGGACGCCAAGCAGCGGCCCACCGTGAAGGCGACGGTGAAGCTGCCGCAGACGCACACGACGCAGACCTGGCAGGTCGACGTGTACGACGGCCTCAGGCGCCGTCAGGCCTGCCAGTACGGCGCGCAGACCCGCACGGCGGACGCGGGGACGTCCTCGCTGGAGCTGACCTGTGTGCTGCGCACGGTGCGCGCCTGGTCGGAGCCGTGGGCGAACGACCCGCTGCCCGGCACGTACTACGTCCGGCTGACGGCGGTGGCCGTGCAGACGGCCGACCTCGGCCGGCCCGTGAACGCCGAACTGCGGGTGGAGTCCAAGGACATCGGCGGCGCGGCGGCCGTGGACGGCCGGCTGGCCGAGCCGCTGGTGCCGGGCGTCGCGGTCACGGCGCGGCCGGACGACCAGCCGACGTCCGACTCGAAGAAGGCGGCCGTGCTGGCGAGCGTCGAGCCGGACGGCGGCTGGTCGTCCGGCTGGTGGTCCGACCGCTGGGTGTGGACCGCGATCGGCGGCGTGCTGGCCGCGCTCGCGGGCATCGGCGGGTACGCGCTGACGCGCGGGCGGGGACGCCCGTCCTACGTGCCGCCGAACGCCTGACGGAGCGTCGAGGGGCCCGCCGCGTGTGTCATGCGGCGGGCCCCTCGCGCAGTTCCTTGGCGAGGGCGCCGTCACCGGACACCTCGACGCGGCCGAGCCGGATCGCGTCGGTGAGGCCCATCTCGCCGCGGGAGATCTCCGCGCAGGTCGCGGAGTCCATGACGAGCCGGGCGTCGATCTCGCCGGGCGCGGCGCCGTCGCCGAGGAGCGGGCCCTCCTCGGCTCCGGCGTGCAGATGGAACACGCCCTCCTCCAGCCGCACTTCGACCAGCCCCTGTCCCTCGATCGCGCGCAGCAGCGGCAGGGCGAACCAGTGCGCGCGGACGGCGTCGGTGGGCCGCCGCTCCCCCAGTTCGGCCTCGCCCCAGGCGCCGAGGGCCTGGAGGACGGGCAGCAGTTCCCGTCCGCGGGGCGTCAGTTCGTAGACGAAAGCGGCTCCCGGTGGGGGCAGCCGGCGCCGGGTGGCGAGGCCGCCCTGTTCCATGTCCTTCAGCCGTGAGGCGAGCACGTCCGTGCTGACGCCCGGCAGGTCGGCGTGCAGGTCGGTGTAGCGGCGCGGTCCGGCGAGCAGCTCCCGGACGATCAGCAGGGTCCAGCGGTCGCCGACGAGGTCGAGGGCGCGGGCGGCGGAGCAGTACTGGTCGTAACTACGGCGAGTGCGGGGTGACATGCGACGCAGTCTAGACATGTTGTTGGACTTTCCAAGCTCGCACTTGGTAAAACCAAGCACCACGAGTTTCCGGAGGGGCCCATGGAGTTCCGGCAGTCGAACAAGCTCAGCGAGGTCTGTTACGAGATCCGCGGCCCGGTGATCGAGCACGCCAACGCGCTCGAGGAGGCCGGGCACAGCGTGCTGCGGCTGAACACCGGCAACCCGGCCGTCTTCGGCTTCGAGGCGCCGGAGGAGATCCTCCAGGACATGATCCGGATGCTGCCGCAGGCGCACGGCTACACCGACTCGCGCGGCGTCCTCTCCGCCCGCCGCGCGGTCGCCCAGCGCTACCAGACCCTCGGCCTCCAGGTCGACGTCGACGACGTGTTCCTCGGCAACGGCGTCAGCGAACTGGTCTCGATGGCCGTGCAGGCGCTGGTGGAGGACGGCGACGAAATCCTCATCCCCGCCCCGGACTTCCCACTGTGGACCGCCGTGACGACCCTCGCGGGCGGCAAGGCGGTGCACTACCTGTGCGACGAGCAGGCCGAGTGGTACCCGGACCTCGCCGACATGGAGTCGAAGATCACCGGCCGCACCAAGGCGGTCGTCCTCATCAACCCCAACAACCCCACCGGCGCGGTCTACCCGAAGGAGATCGTCGAGGGCGTCCTCGACCTGGCGCGCCGGCACGGCCTGATGGTCTTCGCCGACGAGATCTACGACCAGATCCTGTACGACGACGCCGTGCACCACTCGGCCGCCGCGCTCGCCCCCGACCTGGTCGTCCTCACCTTCTGCGGCCTGTCCAAGACGTACCGCGTGGCCGGCTTCCGCTCCGGCTGGGTCGTGGTCACCGGCCCGAAGCAGCACGCGAAGGACTACCTGGAGGGCCTGACCATGCTGGCCTCCATGCGCCTGTGCGCCAACGTGCCCGCCCAGTACGCCATCCAGGCCGCGCTCGGCGGCCGGCAGTCCATCCGCGAGCTGACCGCGCCCGGCGGCCGGCTGCGGGAGCAGCGGGACGTGGCGTGGGAGAGGCTGAACGAGATTCCGGGCGTGTCGTGCGTGAAGCCCAAGGGCGCCCTGTACGCCTTCCCGCGTCTGGACCCCAAGGTCCACAAGATCCACGACGACGAGAAGTTCGTCCTCGACCTGTTGCTGCGCGAGAAGATCCAGGTCGTCCAGGGCACCGGCTTCAACTGGCCCGCTCCCGACCACTTCCGCATCCTGACCCTGCCGCACGCCGAGGACCTGGAGGCGGCGATCGGCCGGATCGGACGGTTCCTGAGCGGGTACCGGCAGTAGCGGCGTCGCGGTGGGATCCGCCTCGGGGTGGGATCCGCCTCGGGGTGGGATCCGCCTCGGGGAGGTTCCGGCCTCATAGTGGAACCGGCCTCGTGGGGGTGGATCGGCCGCCGCGCACGGGTATGCCCTCACCATGACCGGCCAGCCGCTGCTGCTCCTCGACGTCGACGGACCGCTGAACCCCTTCCGTGCCCGGGTGCTGCGGCATCGCGGGTACGTCACCTGCCGGCTGCGGCCGGCGAACTGGTCGGCGCGGCAGAAGCCGGAGTCGTGGCGGCTGCGGCGGGGACTGCGGGTGCGGCTGCATCCCGGGCACGGGGCGCGGCTGCTGGCGCTGCCGTACGAACTGGTATGGGCGACCACCTGGATGCACGAGGCCAACCGGATGATCGGGCCGGTGATCGGGCTGCCGGGCGATCTGCCGGTGATCGAGTTCCCGAAGCCGTTCGCGCAGGACCCGGAGGGGCTGTGCTGGAAGACACGGCACGTGCTCGCGTGGGCAGCGGGGCGGCCGTTCGTATGGGTGGACGACATGGTCACCGACCTCGACGTGCGGCACGTCGCCGAGCACCACGGCGGCCCCGCCCTGCTGCTCACGATCGACGCGCGCAGGGGACTGCGGGAGTCCGACTTCGCGCGGCTGGAGGAGTGGGCCCGTAGCCTGTGAGGTGTGGGTGATCTCTTTCTGGTCCGGCACGGGGAGACCGAATGGTCGCGGTCCGGCCGGCACACCGGGTTGACGGACGTGCCGCTGACCGAGCACGGGCGTGAGGAGGCGCGGCGGCTGGTGCCGCTGATCCGCTCGCACCGGATCGGGGCCGCGTTCGTCAGCCCCCTGCAGCGGGCCCGCGAGACGGCCGAGCTGATCGGGGTGCGCGACGCGCGCGTGGACGCCGATCTGCGCGAGTGGGACTACGGCGGGTACGAGGGCGTCACCACCGTGCAGATCCGGCGGGAACGGCCGGGGTGGTTCCTGTTCACGGACGGGGTCGCGCCCGGGCCGCCGGAGCACCCGGGGGAGAGCCCGGAGCAGGTCGGGGAGCGGGCCGACCGGATGCTCGGCAAGGTGGACGCCGCCCTCAACAACACCGAGGGAATCGTCCTGCTCATCGCCCACGGCCACTTTCTGCGGGTGCTGACCGCCCGGCGGCTGGGGCTGCCGCCGCAGCACGGGGCGCTGTTCCAGCTGTCCACCGGTGCGCTGGGCCGGCTGGGCACCGAGCACGGGCGGCCGGTGATCGCCGGCTGGAATGTCAGACCCCCGGCGTAGCCTGCGAAGCGGATGAGATCCCGGCAGCGGGACCCGCGCAGGAAGGAGCACGCCGTGACCCGACCGCCCACCGCCGCCCAGCGGCGGGTCATCGACGCCGCCGACCCCGTCACCGGACGGCTGCGCGGCACTCCGGCACAGCTCGCGACGCTGGTCGGACACGGGCTGGCGTTCCGGCACCCGCGCCCGCCCCACGAGCACTTCCTGACCCCGGCCGGGCACCGGATACGGCAGACGCCGGAGGCCGCGCCGCCCGAGCCGGCTCCCGCGCAGCCCGTCGGCGGGGTGTTCGCCGCGCGGCCGGGCGGCGAGCAGGAGCCGCCGGACACCGGCCCCGCCCGGGTGCGTGAGGTGCACAGCGCCTGGCAGGGGCTGCTGGAGCTGCGCCGGATGACCCATCCGGACGGCGCCGTGGACCGCCCGTGCGGCTGGGAGCGTACGCATCTGGTGCAGGCCGCGGCGCTCGCCCTGGAGGCGGCGGGGCAACGGCCCGCCGGGGGCGGGCAGGACGGGTACCGGGTGCGGACGACCCCGCAGCCGGAGGCCGTCGCCGTGCACGCGGACGACCCGGACGCCCTGCGCGGCTGCGCCGCCGCTCTGGAGCGGGCGGGCTGGCAGGCCGGCGAGTACACCGAGCCCCGCACCCGGGCCCGGTATCTGCTCGCCTCCCCGCGCCGGGTGTGAGGAGTCCAGGCGTCCGCTGTGCGGGGCGTGCCAAGATCGGTGGGCAGTGCAAGGAACGCGAAGGGGAAGTGATGAGCGAGCCGTTCTCCGTCCAAATCACCGTCCGCGGATACGAGACCGACGTACAGGGGCACCTGAACCAGAGCGTGTACCTCAACTACGCGGAACACGCGCGCTGGTCGCTGCTGCAGGCGGCCGGCATCACCCAGGCCGGGCTGGTCGCCACCGGGGTCGGTCCGGTCTCCCTGGAGACCACGATCCGCTACCGGCGGGAACTGCTCGCCGGGGACGAGGTCGATGTGACGTGCGCCTTCGAGTGGGGCGACGGCAAGACCTTCCGCATACAGCAGACGATCCGCAAGACGGACGGCACGGTCGCCGCCGAGATCACGGCGGTCGGCGGACTGCTCGACCTGAAGGCCCGCCGCCTGGTGGCGAACCCGCAGGACCACTTCAAGGAACTCTCCGCCGATCCCAGCCTGTTCGGGCTGTGACCGCTGCGCGTCGAGGACCGCGGACGACGGCGGGCGGCGCCCATGGGAAAAGGCCGGGGGTGACGGTGGTCGTTCCGTCTCCCCCGGCCCGTCAAGGCGTCACCGTGGGTCTCAGTGCGCAGCGGCGATCTCCTCCCCCGCCTCCATGGGGTGGGTGACGTCCTGGGCCTCGCGGCCCTTGCCGAGGTGGTTGAAGAGCATGTTGAGCACCACGGCCGTGACGCAGCCCGTCGAGATGCCCGAGTCCAGGACGATCTTCGCGGTCTCCGGGAAGGAGTGGTAGAAGTCCGGCGCGGTGATCGGGATGATGCCGACGGCGAGGGAGACGGCGACGATCAGGACGTTGTTGTCCCGGTCGAGGCCGGCCCGCACCAGGGTCTGGATGCCGCTCGCCGCGACCGAGCCGAACAGCACCACGCCGGCGCCACCGAGGACCGGGCGGGGCACGACCGCGATCAGCGAGGCGGCCATCGGGCACAGGCCCATCAGGACCAGGAAGCCGCCGCCGGTGGCGACGACGTACCGGCTGCGGATCTTCGTCATCGCGACCAGGCCGATGTTCTGCGCGAAGGCGCTGCACATGAAGCCGTTGAACAGCGGGCTGATCGCCGAGCCGAGGGTGTCGGCCCGCAGGCCGGCCGCGATGGTCTTCTCGTCTGCGGGACGCTCGACGATCTCACCGAGCGCCAGCATGTCGGCGGTCGACTCGGTCATCGAGACCACCATCACCACGCACAGGGAGAGGATCGCCGCGAGCTGGAACTGCGGGGCGCCGAAGTGGAACGGGGTGGGGAAGCCCACGACGGCGGCGTCACCGACGGGGCTGAAGTCCGTGACGCCGAAGGGTATCGCGATGAGCGTGCCGGCTATCAGGCCGAGCAGCACGGCGATCTGCTTGACGAACCCCGTGGTGAAGCGGCGCAGCAGCAGCACGATCAGCAGGGTGATGCCGGCCAGGGTCAGGTAGGTCCCCGAACCGTAGTCGTGCGCCTTGGGGTTGGGGCCCTGGGCCCAGCCGAAGGCGACCGGGAGCAGGGACACGCCGATCAGGGTGATCACGGAGCCGGTGACGACCGGCGGGAAGAAGCGGAGCGCCTTGCTGAAGAGGGGAGCCGCGAGGAAACCGAGCAGACCGGCGACGATGACCGCGCCGAAGATGATCGGCAGGGCATCGGACTTGTCGTGGGTGGAGGCGGCCACCGCGGTCATCGGGGCGACACCGGCGAAGGTGACGCCGTTGACGAACGGCAGCCGGGCGCCGATCTTCCAGATGCCGAGGGTCTGCAGGAACGTGGCGAGGCCCGCGGTGAACAGGCAGGCGCCGGTGAGGAACGTCAGGTCGGTGCCGGACAGGCCTACGGCCGCACCGACGATCAGGGGTGGTGCGACAACTCCGGCGTACATGGCGGCCACATGCTGAAGGCCACTGGTCGCCATTTTCAGGGCGGGGAGTTTTTCGTCTACGGGGTGGGCGGCCACAGCTGCTCCTCCGGGCGGCTAACACGTCGTGAGGCGACGTGGATTTCATGGAGGTGGTGCGAGGGTCGTGCGGGACCGTGACGGGGGGCGGCGCGGGTGAGCGGTGAGACCGTTCCGGGGCGCGCGTTCACGCGCGCCCCGGAGACGGCTGCCGTGGATCCCGCTCGGATCCACGGGTCCGGCCGGGAGCCGTCCCTCCCTGCCGGAGTCTGGTGGGGATCAGCCCAGTGAGCTGATCCGGGCGAGGCGCTGAGCCTCCTCGCGGGTGGAGCGGGCGACGGCGTCCTCGTCGACGGTGAGCAGGCGCCCGTCCTCGACGATCTGCCGGCCGTTCACGAAGGACGCGGTGACCGGGGCGGCCGCGCCGAAGACCAGCGCGGTCACCGGGTCGGCGATGGAGGCGTGGGCGAGCGTGTCCATCCGCCACAGCACCACGTCGGCCAGCTTGCCCGCCTCCAGCGAGCCGATCTGGTCGGCCCGGCCGAGCACCCGCGCGCCGCCGTGGGTGCCGAGGCGCAGCGCCTGGCGGGCGTTCAGCGCGGCCTCGCGGTGCGCGCCGAGGCGGTTGATCAGCAGGGCGTTGCGCAGCTCGGTGTGGAGTTCGCCGGACTCGTTGGAGGCGGTGCCGTCGACGCCGAGGCCGACCGGGACGCCCGAGGCGAGCATGTCGGGGACGCGGGCGATGCCGGCCGCGAGACGGGCGTTGGACGACGGGCAGTGGGCGACGCCGGTCTTCGTACGGGCGAACGCGGCGATGTCGGAGTCGCTCATGTGGACGCAGTGCGCCATCCACACGTCCTCACCGAGCCAGCCCGTCGACTCGAAGTAGTCGGTCGGGCCCATGCCGAACAGCTCGTGGCAGAACTTCTCCTCCTCCACGGTCTCCGAGCCGTGGGTGTGCAGCCGCACGCCGAGCCGGCGGGCCAACCGGGCGCCCTCGCGCATGAGTTCGGTGGAGACGGAGAACGGCGAGCAGGGCGCGACGGCCACCTGGGTCATCGCGTCGAAGGAGGCGTCGTGGTGCTTGGTGACGGTGTCCTCGGTCGCCGCGAGCGCATCCTCCAGCGTCTCCACCGCGAAGTCCGGCGGCAGCCCGCCGTCCTTGACGCTGCGGTCCATCGAGCCGCGGGCCAGCGTGAACCGCACGCCCATCTCGGCGGCGGCCTTGATGATCGCGCCGGACAGGTCGCCGGACCGTTGCGGGAACACGTAGTGGTGGTCCATCGCGGTGGTGACACCGCCGCGGGCCATCATGGCGAGCGATCCCTGCGCGGCCGAGTAGCACATCTCCTCGTCGACGCGCGCCCACGTCGGGTACAGCGCGACCAGCCAGTCGAACAGGTTGTGGTCGGTGGCCAGGCCCCGGGTGATCCACTGGTAGAAGTGATGGTGGGTGTTGACCAGACCGGGCGTGGCCAGATGACCGCTCGCGTCGATCCGGCGCACCACGTTCTCCAGGCCCTCGGGGGCCTTCCCGGCGCCGACCGACTCGATCCTGTTCCCGGCGAGGACGAGGTGCCCCGACGCGTACTCGGTGTCGTCCGCGTCCACGGTGGCGATCGCACAGTTCTCGATGACGAGGCGCTGGGCTGCCGATGGTGCCATCGTGCTTCCTTGTCTTTCAGTGGCGGCCCGTGGACGCGGCGGTGTCCACGGGGAGGGCACGGCAGGACCCTAGGAGGATTTGAGTGCCGGGGCCGGCTGGCCGCTCCGGGTGCCGAGATGGTGGAAGAACAAGTTGAGCAGGACCGCGACGAGCGCGCCGGCGCTGATGCCGGAGCCGAGCACGGTCTGCGCCCAGGCGGGGAAGTCGGCGTAGAAGGTGGGGGCGGCCAGCGGGATGATGCCCGCGCCGAGCGCCACGGCCACCAGGATGATGTTGGAGCTGTCGTCCAGGCCCGCTTCCGACAGGGTGCGGATGCCGCTGACGGCGATCGAGCCGAACAGGACGATGCCCGCGCCGCCGAGGACCGGCATGGGGACCAGGGAGACGACCGCGCCGAGGACCGGGAAGGCGCCGAGGACGAGCAGGGTCGCGCCGGCGACGGCGACGACGTAGCGGCTGCGCACGCGGGTCAGTGAGACGACGCCGACGTTCTGTGCGAAGGCCGAGGTGGGGAAGCCGCCGAAGATGGGCCCGATCAGGGTGGCGATGCCGTCGGTGCGCAGGCCCCGGGTGATCGTCCGGGCGTTGGCGCGGCGGTCGCAGATCTCGCCGAGGGCCAGCATGCCGGCGGACGACTCGGTCATCAGCACCAGCATCACGATGCACAGCGACAGGATCGCCGCGGGCTGGAACTCGGGCGCGCCGAAGGCGAACGGCGTGGGCAGCGCGGCCAGCGGCGCCGACTTGAAGGCGCTGAAGTCGGCCATGCCGAACGGGATGGCGGCCAGGGTGCCGATGAGCAGTCCGAACAGCAGGGCGACCTGCTTGACGAAGCCCTTCCCGAAGCGCTGGATGAGCAGGATCACCGCGAGGGTGAAGCCGGCGAGCGCGAGGTGCTTCATGGCGCCGAAGTCGGCTGCGGTCTTGTCGCCGCCCTGCGCCCAGCTGACGGGCACGGGCATCAGGGTGACGCCGATGAGCGTGATGACGACGCCGGTGACCAGCGGCGGGAAGAAGCGCAGCAGCCGACCGAAGAAGGGGCCGACGGCCAGGCAGAAGACACCGGCGACCATCACCGCGCCGTAGATCGCGGGGAGTTGGTGGCCCTTGTCGTTGGTCTCGGCGATCGCGAGGATCGGCGCGATGCCGGCGGAGGAGGCGGCGTTGACGAAGGGCAGCCGGTTGCCGACGAAGCCCTTGACGCCGATGGTCTGGAGAATGGTCGCGACGCCCGCGATGAGCAGGGAGGCGGCGATCAGCCTGGTGCGGCCCGCGATGTCGAGCCCGCAGGCCTGACCGATGATGAGCGGAGGAGTGACAACGCCTGCGTACATGGCGGCGATGTGCTGGAGCGCGGCGGGGACGAGCCGCGAGAGGTGGAGCTTCTCGTCCACCGGGTGCACGGACGTGACGGCGTCCTCGGTGTGCACCGGCGGGGTGGAACAGGAGCCCTTCACCGGCTCCATTGCAGGCTGTGCCATTGTGTTCCCTCCGGTGTGGCGTGTCCCCGGCCCCGGCGGCCGGGGCCGGGGACACGCGTCCCGCGTCAGAGGTTGGTCATGTCGACCGGGATGAGCTGCTCGGCGCCGTCGCGCAGGATGGTGGCCTCGATCAGGCCGTAGGGGCGGTCGGCGGCGTAGTACACAGCGCCGTCCTTGGCCTCGTTGTCGATCCCGAAGGGCGACAGGTCCGAGCGGAAGTGGTGCTTGTTGGGCATCGAGAAGCGGATCTCGTCGACCTCGTCGCGGGAGTTCAGCACCCGCACGCCCATCTCGAAGAGGGTCTGCTGGAGCGAGTACGAGTAGGTCTCGGCGAACGCCTGCAGCGCGTGCTTGCGCACCCCGTTGTACGAGCGGTCCCAGTCGGGGGCGTGCGAGTCGACGCCGTCCCAGTTGTGCCGCCACCAGGTGGAGACGGTGGTGGCGAGGATACGGTCGTAGTCCTCCTTGAGGGTGGTGTACTTGTCCTTCAGGTAGCCCCAGAACTCGGAGTTCGTCGTGTTCAGGACGGTCAGGTCCTTGAACCCGGAGAGCACCTGGATGCCGTGGCCGTCGTAGGTGATCTCCGCGACGCGGGTCTCCTGGCCCTTGCGGACGAAGGAGTGCGCGATCTCGTCGGAGCCGACGAAGCGGGCGCCGGACTGCGAGGTCTCGATCCGCTCCCAGCCGTACTCCTCGACGCGGATACGGGCCCGGCTGATGGAGCCGGTGTTGTCCACGAAGTGGCGGGCGAGCTTGACGCCGAAGTCCTCGGCGCTCTCGATCCCGTGCTCCTTGGCGAAGGCGTACACCGTGTTCTTGGTGGTGTCGGTGGGCAGGACGTTCGCGTTCGAACCGCTGCGGTGGACCTCCTCCATGTCGCCGGACAGGGCGACGGAGACGTTCAGGTCCTTGATGTGGTGCGTGTCGCCATCACGCGTGATCTTGACAACGCGGTTCTCTGCCTTGCCGTACTGGTTCTGTCCCAGGACGAAACGGGTCATGGTGTCGGTCAGCTCCCTCGGTAAACGGAGTAGCCGAACGGGTTGAGCAGCAGCGGAACGTGGTAGTGCTCACCGGGCACCACCGCGAAGGCGATGGAGACCTCGGGGAAGAACACCGGCCTGCTGTTCTCGCTGTCCCGGAGCGCGGGGGCGTCCTGCTGGGCCGCGGCTTGTTTCTTGGCGAAGTACGTCTCGGTGTCGAAGTCGAGCCGTACGTGGGTGGTCCCCTCCGGCAGGGCCGGGAGGTCCTTGCACCGCCCGTCCGCGTCGGTGGCCGAACCGCCGAGTGCCTGCCAGTCCGCGTCGAGCCCGGAGCGGGCCGAGAGGTGGACGGCGACGGCCTCGGCGGGCCGGCCGACGGAGGTGTCCAGGATGTGCGTGGACACCGAGGCGGTGGTGCTGGTGCTCATGGCTGCTGTCAGTCCTCTTCGACGAGTCGTGCCAGTCGGATGCGGTTGATCTTGCCCAGCTCGGTGCGGACGATCTCCCGCTCCTGCTCCGGCGAGTTACCGATCCGCTCCTTGACGGCATCCCGCATCTGCTCACCGGTCCTGCCGGTGGCGCAGATCAGGAAGACATGGCCGAACTTCTCCTGGTACGCCAGGTTCAGTTCGAGCATCTCCGCCCTGAGCTCCTCGGTTGCGCCGGCCATGCCGCGCTGTTCCCGAGCGGAGGTGGGATCCCCCGGCTTGGGGCGGCCGATCGGCGGGTGCCCGGCCATGGCCTCCTGGAGGTCCTGCGCGGTCAGCTCCGCCATGGCGGCGTCGCTGGCTGCGTAGAGATCCTCGAGGTCGGCGTAGGGGCGGGCGGCCAGCAGCCGCCGCGCCCATGCCGTCGAGCTGCACGCCTCGAGGAGCGCGGCGCGGGCCGCGTCGTCCTCCGATGCGTTGAAGCGGGCCAGGCCCGGCGGCGTGGAAGTCGAAGTCACGGGTGCCTCCGTGGCCTTGTGCTGAACGGGCTGCGGATAGCTAACGCCCTCTGAAACATGACGTCAACAGTTTGTTGAAAATTCGGGGTAACAAATACGAGCCGTTGACGAACGGCTCCGCGGGGGGGGGGGAGGGGAGGGGGTGGTGCAGGTGGGTCGGCGGGGGTGTGCGGGGTGGGTGGGGGTGGAGGTGGGTTGGCGGGGGGTGTGCGGGGGGGTGGGGCCGCGGGGGGTGGGGCCGCAGGGAGGCCGAGCGGTCAGTGCGGGCACCTCGCCGGGATCACCCGGGTCCGGCAGAGTCGGCGGGGCCGGCGCGAGGGGCGCCCGAGGGGGGAGCCGCCCGCGGCCGGCGGCGTCGCGGGAGGCAGGGGGCCGGGTCCGCCGGGCGCGGGATCGGCCGCCTCCGGTGGGATCGGGGGTGCGGGGCGCCGAGGATGTGACCGCGCCCGGCGGGGCCGGGCACCGGGCTGCCGGCGGAGCCCTACGCGCCCTTCTGGCGGTTCAGGTAGTTGTAGACCGTGAAGCGGCTGACGCCCAGCGCGCCGGCGACCGTTTCCACGCCGTGGCGGACCGAGAAGGCGCCGCGGCCCTCCAGTATGCGGACGATCTCCTGTTTGGCCTTGCGGTCCAGGTCCGCGAGCGGCATGCCCTTGCGGCGCTCCATCGCGGCCAGGATGTGGTCGAGGGAGTCGGCCAGCTGCGGCAGCCGTACGGCGACGACGTCCGTGCCCTCCCAGGCGAGCACGACGTCGTCGGGACGGGCCTCGTCCGGCGGCATCATCTCGCCGCCGATCGCATCGACCAGCGGCTTCACGGCCGCGATGAACGGCTCGTCCCCGGTACCGCTCACTCGTCCTCCCCGATCCCGTCGATCACGTTGACCTGCAGCGAGATGCGGGTGGCGCCGGCCGCGAGCGACTTGCGCAGCAGCGCGTCGACCGCGGTGAGCACGGCGTCCGCACCGCCCTCCGCCGTGTTGCCGAACGGGCCGACGTCCACGGCGTCCAGCTCGGCCGCCTCGACGACCTCGCGGGCGACCACGGCATGCGGCGGCGCCTCGTCGAGATCGAAGGGCTCGGTCGTGAACTCCACTCTCAATCGCACGCGCACAACCTAACGCCCGGCACGCGTTTTCGGGCAGCCTCCGCCGAACGCCTGACCGGGCCCGCACAGCGCCCCTCGCGCCGCCCCCCGCTGTCCGCTGACCGGGCCCCTCTTGACAAGGGGCGACACACGACGGCAATCTTCCATTACGCAGAAACGAACTTCCGTATTACGGAAACTCGACTAACGGAAGGGAGCGCGGCCCCCGATGGGATTCGCAGACCAGCGCTTCAACGTCAACCTGTCGATCCTCTTCACGGAACTCCCGCTCCTGGAGCGTCCCGCGGCCGCCGCCGCGGCCGGCTTCACCGCGGTCGAGCTGTGGTGGCCCTGGATCGAGACCCCCACCCCCGAGCAGTCCGAGCTCGACGCCCTGAAGAAGGCGATCGAGGAAGCGGGCGTACAGCTCACGGGCCTGAACTTCTACGCCGGGCAGCTGCCCGGCCCGGACCGCGGCGCCCTGTCGGTGCCCGGCGAGGAGTCGGAGAGGTTCCGCGCCAACATCGACGTGGCCATCGCCTTCGCCCAGTCCCTGGGCTGCACCACGTTCAACGCCCTGTACGGCAACCGCGTCGACGGCGTGGACCCGGCCGAGCAGGACGCGCTCGCCCTGGAGAACCTCGTCCTGGCGGCCCAGGCCGTCGGCCGGGTCGGCGGGACGATCCTGATCGAGGCCCTCAACCAGCCCGAGTCGCCGAAGTGCCCGATCGTGAGCGCACCCAAGGCGATCGAGATCGTCGACAAGCTGAACGAGGCGACCGGCCTCGGCAACGCCAAGTTCCTCATGGACCTGTACCACCTGTCCATGAACGGCGAGGACCTGCCGTCGGTCATCGAACAGTACGCGGCCAAGACCGGCCACGTGCAGATCGCCGACAACCCGGGCCGCGGCGCCCCCGGCACCGGCTCCCTGCCGCTGGAGGACCTCCTCGACCAGCTGACGAAGGCCGGTTACGACGGCTGGGTCGGCCTGGAGTACAAGCCGGGCGACAAGCCCAGCGCCGAGGCCTTCGAGTGGCTGCCGCGCGAGGCGCGCGCCGCCCGCTGAACCCCGGGGCGCCCGTCAGCCGGCGCCACCTCACCGACGTAGCACAGCAGTAATCAGAGAGGCACCCCCGTCATGAGCAACCTTCCCAAGATCGCCTGGATCGGCCTCGGCATCATGGGCTCCCCCATGTCCGAGAACCTGATCAAGGCGGGTTACCAGGTCACCGGTTACACCCTCGAGACGGAGAAGCTGGACCGCCTGGCCGCCGCCGGCGGCACCGCGGCCGGCTCGATCGCCGACGCGGTCAAGGACGCCGACGTGGTCATCACGATGGTGCCCGCGTCCCCGCAGGTCGAGGCCATCGCCTACGGCCCGGACGGCATCCTGGAGAACGCGAAGTCCGGCGCTCTGCTGATCGACATGTCCTCGATCACCCCGCAGACCTCCGTCGACCTGGCCAAGGCCGCCAAGGACAAGGGCGTCCGCGTCCTGGACGCCCCGGTCTCCGGCGGCGAGGCCGGCGCGATCGAGGCCGTACTGTCGATCATGGTCGGCGGTGAGCAGGCCGACTTCGACGAGGCCAAGCCGATCTTCGACGCCCTCGGCAAGACCATCGTGCTGTGCGGTCCGCACGGCTCGGGTCAGACCGTGAAGGCCGCCAACCAGCTGATCGTCGCCGTGAACATCCAGGCGTGCGCCGAGGCCGTGGTCTTCCTGGAGAAGTCCGGCGTGAACCTCGAGGCCGCGCTCGACGTCCTCAACGGCGGCCTGGCCGGCTCCACCGTGCTGACGCGGAAGAAGGACAACTTCCTCAACCGCGACTTCAAGCCGGGCTTCCGGATCGACCTGCACCACAAGGACATGGGCATCGTCACCGACGCCGCCCGCAACGTCGGCGCGGCCCTGCCGGTCGGCGCCGTGGTCGCCCAGCTGGTCGCCTCGCTGCGCGCCCAGGGCGACGGCGGTCTGGACCACTCGGCCCTGCTGCGGGCCGTCGAGCGCCTCTCCGGCGCCCAGGTCTGACCCTCCCGGATCTTCCGGGCCGTGGCGGCGTTCGACACCTGTCCCGTCGCGCCCACGCGCCGCCACGGCCCGGAACCACCCATGCCCACCACTTCAACAAAACGTTGAAATTTACTTCAACAAACTGTTGACGCTCCTGGTCGGGCGTCCCTACGCTCACTGCACCGTCACCAGGCTTCAGCAGTCCCGTTCGGAAGGTCCACATGTCGAAGCGCGTGCTCACGACCGAGTCCGGCGCCCCCGTCGCCGACAACCAGAATTCCGCCTCCGCCGGCGTCGGCGGGCCGCTCCTGATCCAGGACCAGCAGCTCCTGGAGAAGCTCGCGCGCTTCAACCGCGAGCGCATCCCGGAGCGTGTGGTGCACGCCCGCGGCTCCGGCGCCTACGGACACTTCGAGGTCACGGACGACGTCACCGGCTTCACGCACGCCGACTTCCTCAGCGAGATCGGCAAGCGCACCGAGGTGTTCCTGCGCTTCTCCACCGTGGCCGACTCGCTCGGCGGCGCGGACGCCGTCCGTGACCCGCGCGGCTTCGCCCTGAAGTTCTACACCGAAGAGGGCAACTACGACCTCGTCGGCAACAACACCCCGGTGTTCTTCATCAAGGACCCGATCAAGTTCCCCGACTTCATCCACTCGCAGAAGCGCGACCCGTTCACGGGCAAGCAGGAGCCGGACAACGTCTGGGACTTCTGGGCCCACTCCCCCGAGGCCACGCACCAGATCACCTGGCTGATGGGTGACCGCGGCATCCCGGCGTCCTACCGCCACATGGACGGCTTCGGCTCGCACACCTACCAGTGGACGAACGCCAAGGGCGAGGCCTTCTTCGTCAAGTACCACTTCAAGACGAACCAGGGCATCCGCTGCCTGACCGGCGACCAGGCCGCCGAGCTCGCGGGCAAGGACCCCAACTCCCACCAGACGGACCTGCTGCAGGCCATCGAGCGCGGGGTGTACCCGTCCTGGACCCTCCACGTCCAGCTCATGCCGGCGGCCGAGGCGGCGAACTACCGCTTCAACCCGTTCGACCTGACCAAGGTGTGGCCGCACAGCGACTACCCGCTGCAGCGCGTGGGCCGCCTGGTGCTGGACCGCAACCCGGACAACGTCTTCGCCGAGGTCGAGCAGGCCGCGTTCTCCCCGAACAACTTCGTGCCGGGCATCGGTCCGTCGCCGGACAAGATGCTCCAGGGCCGTCTGTTCGCCTACGCGGACGCCCACCGCTACCGCCTGGGCGTGAACCACACCCTGCTGCCGGTCAACTCGCCGAAGGCCGTTCCGGGCGGCGCCCGGAACTACGGCCGCGACGGTCTCATGGCGCTCAACGCCCAGGGCCGCGACGCGAAGAACTACGAGCCGAACTCCTACGACGGCCCCGTCGAGACCGGCCGCCCGCTGTCGGCGCCGCTCGCGGTCTCCGGTCACACCGGCACCCACGCGGCCCCGCTGCACACCAAGGACGACGACTTCTTCCAGGCCGGCGAGCTGTACCGGCTGATGTCGGAGGAGGAGAAGTCCCGCCTGATCGCGACCATCGCCGGCGGCCTGTCGCAGGTCTCCCGCAACGACGTGGTCGAGAAGAACCTGGCCCACTTCCACGCCGCCGACCTCGAGTACGGCAAGCGCGTGGAGGAGGCGGTCCGCGCCCTGCGCGAGGACTGATCCTCCAGGCCCGTGAAGCTGCGTCCGGACCCGGCGGGGAGGCCGGGATCCGGACGCGCAGGACCCGCCGCCACGCGATCCGGATGAGGGGTGATCGCGGGGCATGGCGGGCAGGGCGAGGACCGCGGCGGCGTGCGAGCCAGTGCGGTGGTGAAGGAAACGTGACTCCCTTGCCGACGTGAGGCAAGGTGTCCGGCTCCGTCGCATACGCCGCGGTCCCAGCCCCTCGCCCCCTCGGGGGCCCATCAGACTCCGTCCGGCGGCGCGAATGTCCTGTCGCGCCCAGTCTCGCGCCGTCGGGCGGTCTCAACCGAACAAGCCTCACCGGCCGAGCGGCGCCGGATGCGGACGGTCCCGCATCCGGCGCCGCTTGGCGTTTTCCGGGGGATGGGCGCACGGAGCCCTGAGTTCACGGGGTTCTGAGTTCACGGCCTTCTGAGTACACGGCATTCTGAGTCCGCCGGGCGCGGCCGTGCACCGGCGTCGGTTCGCCCGGCTCGGCGTTCGCCCGTCTCGGCCTTCGCCGGGGTGCGGCGGCGCCGGGGCGGCAGCAGCCTTGAGACATGACGCACGCAACGGAGCACCCGCACGTCGTGGTGCACCCGCCGGCCCTGGACGGCTCGCGGCGGGTCACCGAGGGCGACGAGACGCTGGGCGTCGCCACGCACATCGACGACGTCGCCGAGATCCTGCGGCTGGCCGACCTGTACGTGACGGACGTGGCGGAGAGCGAGTTCGTCGAATGGCAGGGCGGCGGCCCCGACGACTGGCCGGGCCTGTCGGAACACCACGAGTCCACGGGCGACGTGCGCAAGGGGCCGTAGCGCTCGCGCGCGACCCCCACGCCCCGCTCTGAGCCTGCCCCGGAGGGCTTCCGCGCCCGCACGTCGTGAGCGAGCCGGGTGTTGTCCCGGACCCCACGACGAGGCCGCCTGCTGCGGGCGGGGCCATGGGCCGCCGTCACGGTCCCCCGGAGTCACCCTGCAGCTGCGGGGCAGCGTCGACGCGGGGCGGCCGGGGACCGTACCAGGACCGGCCGGGGCGGTTGCCGCTCATGCCTTCACGCGCCCTCTGGGGAAGACCGTACGCACCGCTCTGTACCGGCCCGCCGGACCGGTTGCCCGGCCTGCCCAGGGTGCGCCCCGCTCCGGCCCGGATACGGGCCCGCCTCACCGCGGCCGGGCTACCGCGCCGCACCCGTGCGACATGCCGGCGGCTCACAGACCTGCGCGAGCATCATCCGCTCCCCAGGGGCCCCGAGGGGCTCTCCGGGGAGGAGACGCTCTTCGCCGTCGCCCTGTACGGCGCACGGGCCCCGGCCACGCCGCTGCCGCGGTTCTCCCGCGCGGGCCGGGCAGACCGGCCACGCCGCCCGCGCGGACGAGGGCTTCTTCCCCTCCGGCACGGGCAGGGCCTGCGAGGCGTCACCGGCGGCGAGGCCGTCTACGGCGGGGCACGGGGGAGGACGGCGACCGAAGCTTCGACGGCGGCACGTCCTGCGGCCACCAGGGCGCACACAACGACGGCGGACACGATCACGGCGACGGGTATACAGAAGGGCGGCCCGTCCCCCCACGGAACGGGCCGCCCTCGCTCAGGCCGGTGTGTCGACCGGTGTCGGCCGGTACGACAGACCGGGGTCGGCCGGTGTGTCCGGCCGCGGTCGTCAGACCTTCAGCGGCTTGATGGACGTCGGCGCGTGGCCCGGCTCCGTGGCCAGGTCCTCGAACTCGGTGATGTCGCTGATGTCCATCGTCTTGCTCATGGCGATGTTGGTGACCCGCTCCAGGATCGCCTCGACCACGACCGGCACCTGGTACTCCGCGGCCAGCTTCTTCGCCTGCTCCAGGGCCGCGCCCAGCTGGTCCGGCTCGGTGACCCGGATCGCCTTGCAGCCCAGGCCCTCGGCGACCTTGACGTGGTCCACGCCGTAGACGCCGATCTCGGGCGAGTTGATGTTCTCGAACTCCAGGTTGACCTGGAAGTTGATGTCCAGGCCGGCCTGCGCCTGACGGATCAGACCCAGGTAGGAGTTGTTGACCAGCACGTGGACGTAGGGGACCTTGTGCTGCGCGGCGACCGCCAGTTCCTCGATCATGAACTGGAAGTCGTAGTCGCCGGAGAGCGCGACGACCGGAGCCTCCGGGTCGGCCTTGGCGACGCCGATCGCGGCCGGGATGGTCCAGCCGAGCGGGCCGGCCTGGCCGCAGTTGATCCAGTGGCGCGGCTTGAAGACGTGCAGCATCTGCGCGCCGGCGATCTGGGACAGGCCGATGGTGGTGACGTACCGCGTCTCCGGGCCGAAGGCCTTGTTCATCTCCTCGTACACGCGCTGCGGCTTCATCGGCACGTTGTCGAAGTGCGTACGGCGCAGCAGGGTGGCCTTGCGCTCCTGCGTCGAGGCGACCCACGCGCCGCGGTCGGGGAGCTTGCCCTCGGCCTTCAGCTCCTTCGCCACCTGGACGAACAGCTCCAGCGCGGCCTTGGCGTCGGAGACGACACCGTAGTCCGGCGGGAAGATCTTGCCGATCTGGGTGGGCTCGATGTCGACGTGGACGAACTTGCGCTCGCCGCGGTAGACGTCGAGCTTGTAGCCGGTGTGGCGGTTGGCCCAGCGGTTGCCGATGCCGAGGACGAAGTCCGACTCGAGGAAGTTGGCGTTGCCGTAGCGGTGCGAGGTCTGCACACCGACCATGCCGGCGTTCAGCTCGTGGTCGTCGGGCAGCGCGCCCCAGCCCATCAGGGTGGGGATGACCGGGGTGTTGGTCAGCTCGGCGAACTCGACCAGCAGGTCGGCGGCGTCGGCGCCGATGACGCCACCACCGGCGACGATGACCGGACGCTCCGAGGCCAGCAGGAAGGAGATCGCCTTCTCGATCTGCGCACGGGTCGCGGTCGGCTTGTAGACCGGCAGCGGCTCGTACGTGTCGATGTCGAAGTCGATCTCGGTGAGCTGGACGTCGATCGGCAGGTCGATCAGGACCGGGCCGGGACGACCGGAACGCATCAGGTGGAAGGCCTGCTGGAAGACGCCGGGGACCTGCGCGGCCTCCAGGACGGTCACCGCCATCTTGGTGACCGGCTTGGCGATCGAGGCGATGTCGACGGCCTGGAAGTCCTCCTTGTGGATCACGTGGGTGGGCGCCTGGCCCGTGATGCACAGGATCGGGATGGAGTCACCGATCGCGGAGTACAGACCGGTGATCATGTCGGTGCCGGCGGGGCCGGACGTACCGATACAGACACCGATGTTCCCGGGCTGGGTCCGGGTGTAGCCCTCGGCCATGTGCGAGGCGCCCTCGACGTGGCGGGCGAGGGTGTGGTCGATCCCGCCGCCCTGCTGCAGCGCCTTGTAGAAGGGGTTGATCGCTGCGCCCGGCACACCGAACGCCTGGGTGACACCCTCGCGCTTGAGGATCTCGACTGCCGCACGGGCAGCGGTCATACGAGCCATGGAGTTACTCCTGCTTCGGCTGTCGGATTCGCTCTCCCCGTCGCGCCCTGCGGTGAGGTCGTGTCCGCGTCCAGTCCAGCTCCGCCACCGGCGCCCCGGGCTTCCCCGAGACTTTCCGTATAGCGGAAACTAATTTCTACTATCTGGAAGCAATGTAAGGGGCTGGGCCAAGACCGTCAAGAGACGGACAGGCCGTGGGCGGGTGCAGCACCATGGGAGCGCCGAGCCGACGCGACGTCTGAGAGGAAGGGGGGCCATGACCGAGAGCGTTCCGGTGCGCTGCCCGTCCTGCCGACGCGAGGGGCGCTTCACCGTGCCGGTGTATCCGTGCGCGTGCGGCGCGCCCGTCGTGCCGCCGCTGGACCCGCGTACGGCGCCTGTGGCCGTGACGCACCAGGTGTGGGACGAGCAGTGGGTGTCGCTGCGCTGTGGCGCGTGCGGGCGCGACGGTGAGTGGCCGCAGCCGGAGCTGGGGTGCCCGTGCGGCACCGTGGTACGGGTTCCGGTGGCCCGTGGCGAGCCGGGGCCGTGGGACGCGGTCGTCGCGGCCGCGCGGCTGCTGCACCGGCTCGGCCACCGGGAGGTACGGCGCGCCCGCCGGCGCCCGCCGCAGGGCATCGGCCTGGTCGCCCCCGGCCTGGTTGCCCACGTCGACCCGGGCGCGCGGCCGGCCTCCCTGCGCGACGTGGAATGCCTGTGGCTGACGGCGATGATCCGCTCGGCGCGCGGTGTGCACTTCTCCCGGGCCGGCTACACCGCCGACGCCCGCGCCCGCGCGGACGGCCTGGACATCCCGCTGTTCGACCTGGACGCGGCCGGCCCGCCCCGCCCGCTCAACGACGCCGCCCGCGCCTTCGCCGCACAGGGGCCGGCGTCCTGAGCCCGCCGACCCCGGCACCTCACGCGTCCTGAATGCTCAGCCCGTCGGTGCCGCGCCGGCCGGGGGGCGCCCGGTAGTACAGCGGCGGCGAGCGCGGGGAGCCGGCGGCCACGAAGGCGCGGCGCCCGTCGGTGCCGCGCCGCGCCCCCCGGGGGGCGCCCCCCAGGCCTCTCCCGTGCGGCGGAAACCGGCTCAGCCGGCGTACTTCTGGCGGAGTTCCACCTTGCGCACCTTGCCGGACACCGTCATCGGGAAGGTGTCCAGGAGCTGCAGCCGGCTGGGGATCTTGTAGTGGGCCAGCCGGCCCTCGCAGAAGGCGCGGACGTCCTGGAGGGTCGGCGGGTCGGCCGGGTCGCGCGGGATGACGCAGGCCAGCACCTCCTCGCCGTACTTCTCGTGCGGGACGCCGACCACCTGGACGTCGCGGATCTTCGGGTGGCCGTAGAGGAACTCCTCGATCTCGCGCGGGTAGACGTTCTCCCCGCCCCGGATGATCATGTCCTTGATGCGGCCGACGATCTCGACATAGCCGTCCTCACGCATCACCGCGAGGTCCCCGGTGTGCATCCAGCGCCCGGTGTCGATCGCCTCGGCGGTCTTGCCGGGCTCCTGCCAGTAGCCGAGCATCACGCTGTAGCCGCGGGTGCACAACTCCCCCGCCTCACCCCGGGGTTGCGTGACGCCGGTGGCCGGGTCGACGACCTTCACCTCGATGTGCGGCAGCACGCGGCCGACGGTGCCGGTGCGGTGCTCCAGGTCGTCCTCCATCCGGGTCTGCAGGGACACCGGGGAGGTCTCGGTCATGCCGTAGCAGATGGAGACCTGCTCCATGTGCATCTCGGCGACCACCCGCTTCATGACCTCCACCGGGCAGGGCGAGCCGGCCATGATGCCGGTGCGCAGCGAGGTGAGGTCGTACTGGGCGAAGTCGGGCAGGTTCAGCTCCGCGATGAACATGGTCGGTACGCCGTAGAGCGAGGTGCAGCGTTCCTGCTGGACCGCCTCCAGGGTCGCCTTCGGGTCGAAGGACGCGGCCGGGATCACCATGCAGGCGCCGTGCGAGGTGGCCGCCAGGTTGCCCATGACCATGCCGAAGCAGTGGTAGAAGGGAACCGGGACGCAGATCCTGTCCTGCTCGCTGTAGGCGATCAACTCACCTACGAAGTAACCGTTGTTGAGGATGTTGTGGTGGGAGAGCGTGGCCCCCTTGGGGAAGCCCGTGGTGCCCGAGGTGTACTGGATGTTGATGGGGTCGTCGCAGGACAGGGCCTCGTGCGTCAGGTCCGGGGTGGCGCGGGCGAGCAGCGCCTCCCAGCTCGGGTCGCCGATGTACACGACCTCCCGCAAGTCGTGGCAGCTGCCGCGCACTTCGTCGACCATCGCCCGGTAGTCGCTGCTCTTGTGGCTGAGGGAGGCGACGAGCAGCCGGACGCCGGACTGGTTGAGGACGTACTCGACCTCGTGGGTGCGGTAGGCCGGGTTGATGTTCACCATGATCGCGCCGATGCGGGCGGTGGCGTACTGGACCAGGACCCACTCGGGGCAGTTGACCGCCCAGATGCCGACCCGGTCGCCCTTGGCGATGCCGCTCGCGAGGAGCGCCCGCGCCAGCGTGTCGACGTCGGCGCCGAACCGGGCGTACGTCCAGCGCCGGCCGGACGGCACGTCGACGAGCGCCTCGCGCTCCGGCCAGGTCGCCACGGCGCGGTCGAGGTTGGCGCCGATGGTGTCGCCGAGCAGGACGGTCCCGCTCGTGCCGTGCGTGTAGGACAGTGCGGTCACCGGAAGTCCTCCTCGCGGTACTCGTCGTCCGACCCCGCGGCCGTGGCCTCGCGCAGTTCGATACGGCGGATCTTGCCGGACACCGTCTTGGGCAGTGCGCCGAACTCCAGACGCCGGATGCGCTTGTACGGCGCCAGCACCTGACGGGAGTGCTCGAAGAGCATCTTGGCGGTGTCCGGGCCGGGCTCGTAGCCCTCGGCGAGGACGACGTACGCCTTCGGCACGGCCAGGCGCAGCTCGTCCGGCGCGGGCACGACCGCGGCCTCGGCGACCGCCTCGTGCTCCAGCAGCGCGCTCTCCAGCTCGAACGGGCTGATCTTGTAGTCGGACGCCTTGAAGACGTCGTCGGCCCGGCCGATGTAGGTCAGGTACCCCTCCTCGTCCCGGGCGGCGATGTCGCCGGTGCGGTAGTAGCCGCCGGCCATCGCCTCCGCCGTACGGTCGGCGTCGCCGTGGTAGCCGGTCATCAGGCCCACCGGGCGCTCCGCCAGGTCGAGCGCGATCTCGCCCTCGCTGACGCCGGGCGCGCCGGAGACCGGGTCGAGCAGTTCGACGCGGTAGCCGGGGCTGGGCCGGCCCATGGAACCGGTCTTGAGGGCCTGCCCCGGCGTGTTGGCGACCTGCACGGCGGTCTCCGTCTGCCCGAAGCCGTCCCGGATGGTGCGGCCCCAGGCGCGCCGCACCTGCTCGATGACCTCGGGGTTGAGCGGTTCGCCGGCGGCGACGACCTCACGGGGCGGGGTGGCCAGCTGGGTCAGGTCGGCCTGGATGAGCATGCGCCACACGGTCGGCGGGGCGCAGAACGTGGTCACGCCGGCCCGGTCCATCTCGGACATCAGGCGGGCCGGGTCGAAGCGGCTGTAGTTGTGGATGAAGACGGTCGCCTCGGCGTTCCACGGCGCGAAGAGGTTGGACCAGGCGTGCTTGGCCCAGCCCGGCGAGGAGATGTTCAGATGCACGTCCCCGGGCTTGAGACCGGCCCAGTACATGGTCGCGAGGTGCCCGATCGGGTACGAGGTGTGGGTGTGCTCGACCAGCTTGGGGCGGGCGGTGGTACCGGAGGTGAAGTACAGCATCAGCGGGTCGTCGGCGCGGGTCGGGCCGTCCGGGACGTAACCGGCCGGGGCCGCGTAGCCGTCCTCGTACGGCTCCCAGCCCTCCGTGGGCAGCCCGCCGACGCTGATCCGGGTGTAGGCGCCGGGCACCTCGGCGAACTTCTCCGTGTCCTCCGCGCGCACGATCACATGCTTGACCCGGCCCCGCTCCACGCGGTCGCGCAGGTCGGCGGGGCCGAGCAGCGGGGTGGCGGGGATGACCACCGCGCGCAGCTTCATCGCGGCGAGCGCGGTCTCCCACAGCTCGGCCTGGTTGCCGAGCATGACCAGCACCCGGTCCTCGGCGGCCACACCGCGGTCGCGCAGCCAGTTCGCGACGCGGTCGGAACGGTCGGACAGCTCGGCGAAGGACAGCCGGGTCTCGGTGCCGTCCTCCTCGACGATGTGCAGCGCCGTGCGGTCGTTGCCGTCGGCGATCACGTCGAACCAGTCGAGCGCCCAGTTGAAGTACTCGGGCCGGGGCCAGCGGAAACCGGCGTAGGCGCCTGCGTAGTCCTCGCGGTGCTCCAGCAGGAAGTCCCGTGCCCTGCGGAAGTCGTCCGTCGCCGTCATCTGTCCTCCTGTGTGCCGGACCATTGCCGGGCGGCTCGGGTACATCGTGTAATCCGTGATGCAGGTCTCACTACCCCCGAACGGGGGTGGAGGCCTCGAAACAGCCGCAGTGAGGGGTCGACCAGGTGACAGCGGACGCGTCCGACGTGGTGGAGATACGCGGTGCGCTGGCGCGGCTGCGCCGCGGCACCGGGCTGCCGGTGGCCTTCGGCGGGCTGGTGGACGCCGGGCACCGGCAGATCCGGATCAGCGAGCTGAGCGGCAACGCCACGTCGGCGCTGCGCTCCCTCGCGGTGACCTCCGGCAACGGGCTGGGCGGCAAGGCGGTGGCGCTGACCCGGCCGTGCGCGGTGGCGGACTACTCCTCGTCCCGGCAGATCAGCCACGAGTACGACGCGGCCGTCGCCGAGGAGGGTCTGCGTTCGGTGCTCGCGGTGCCGGTGGTGGTACGGCGGCGGGTGCGGGGGGTGCTGTACGGCGCCCTGCGCAGCGCCCAGCCGCTCGGGGACCGGGCGCTGAGCGAGGCGGTGGCGGCGGCGCGGGACGTGGAGCAGGCGCTGGTGGTGCGGGAGGAGGTGCGCGAGCTGCTGGTGGCCGCACGGCCTCCCCGGGCGCGTCCCGCGAGGGGCTGGGAGCAGGTGCGGGAGGCGCACGCCGCCCTGCGGGCGCTGGCTCCGCGGATCGGTGATCCGTCGCTGCGGGCGGAGCTGCTGGGGGTGTGCGGGCTGCTGGCGCCGGGGGCGCAGGCGTCGGCGGTGACGTTGGCTCCGCGGGAGCTGGACGTGCTGGCCTGCGTGGCGGACGGCGCCACCAACGCGGCGAGCGCCGAGCGGCTCGGGCTGCGTCCGGAGACGGTGAAAGCCTATTTGCGGTCGGCCATGCGCAAGCTCGGGGCGCACACCCGCGGGGAGGCGGTGGCGGCTGCGCGGAGGGCGGGGCTGTTGCCGTAGCCATGGCCTGCCGGCGGCCTGGGGTGATACCTGCGGGTGCCTGCGGGTGCCTGCGGCGCTCTGTGCGGGTCCGTCGTGGCTGCTCGCGCTGTTCCCCGCGCCCCTCGGGTGCCTGCGGCGGTCTGTGCGGGTCCGTCGTGGCTGGCCGCGCCGTTCCCCGCGCCCCTCGGTTGCCTGCGGCCGCCCATGCGGGTCCGTCGTGGCTGGCCGCGCCGTTCCCCGCGCCCCTTGGGTGCCTGCGGCCGCCCGTGCGGGTCCGTCGTGGCTGCTCGCGTCGCTCCCCCCGACCCTTGGGGGCCTGCGGCCGCCCGGGGCGCGGCTGGGGGCGGGCCGGCTTGTCGGCGTGGCGGGGGGTCCCTCTGGGCAGGGGAAAGAGGGGGCGGCAGCGTTGTCATTCAGCCAGACGGCGCCGTGAATTTTTCGTTGCGCAAGGGTGTTGTTATATCCCTCACGACATCGTCCGTCCGAATTTCCTGCGCGGTTGCCTAGAATTTGGCCCGGACACGACACACGGAGGGGAGCGGTAACCGTGCGACGGGACTTCCAGGAGCCTGCCCGATGCCGCCCCGACCTGGTCATCGGCCGGGAGGAGCTGTTCAGCGCGGCGCGTGAGCGGCTCGCGTCCGGAGGCAGCGTGCTGCTGCACGGACCGGCCGGAATAGGAAAGTCGACCGTGCTGCGGGCATTGGCCGCGGAAAACTGCTTCCAGTCCGGCACCGTCTTGCGCTGCTCGGCCACCGAGTCCGAATCCCATCTGCCCTTCCTCGCCCTCGCCGACCTGTTCGGGCTGGTCCTGGACCGGATCGCCGACCGGCTGCCCGGCGCGCAGCGCACCGCTCTGGAGTCCGCGCTGACCGGGCGGGGCGAATCGACCCTGCAACGGGACGGTCTCGCGTTGCGGCTGGCCGTGCTGTCGGCGCTGCGGGCGCTGGCCGAGGACGGGCCGGTGCTGGTCGTGGCCGACGACTTCCAGTGGCTGGACTCGGCCAGCGCCGAACTGCTCGGGTTCGCCGCCCGGCGGCTCGGCGACACGCCGGTGCGCATGCTGTGCGCGGTGCGCACCGAGGCACAGGAGTACGACCGGTATCTGCGCTCCTGTCCGCCCGACACGCTCGCCGTGCGACTCGGTCCGCTCACCCGTGCCCAGGTGTCCGCGCTGCTCGACCACCGGGGGTTCACCGGGCTGCCGAGGTCCACGGTGCGCGACATCCACCGCACCAGCGGCGGCAACCCGCTCTTCGCCCAGGAGCTGGGCCGCGCGCTCGCCGAGAACCCGACGCCGCCGCGGCCGGGCGAGCCGTTGCCGGTGCCGACCTCGCTGCGGGCCCTGGTGCTCAGCCGGCTGGACCTGCTGTCCGACGAGGCCCGCCGCACCCTGCTGGTCGCCAGCGCCGGCGCCCGTCCGACGGCGGCGCTGCTGCACGCGGCCGGGCGGGACAACGCCGAGGCCGAGTGCGCGCGCGCCGCCGAGCTGGGCCTGCTCACCACCGAGCCGGAGGCCCCGGCGGTGCGGTTCGCGCATCCGCTGATCTCGGCCGCGCTGTACGCGGAGGCGCCCGCGCACGAGCGGCGCGCCGCGCACGCCGCGCTGTCCACGGCCGCGTCGGACCCGATCGAGCGGGCCCGGCATCTGGCGCTGGCCACCATCGGCACCGATCCGGGCGTCGCCGCGTCGCTGGCCGAGGCCGCCGCGCTCGCCCGGGACCGCGGGGCGCCGTCGGTGGCGGCCTCCCTGGGGCTGCTCGCGGCCCGGCACACACCGGCCGGCGGGCACCCGGACGAACGGCGGCTGCAGGCCGCGGAGGACGCGATCACGGCCGGCGAGGCGGACCTCGCCCGGGACATCGCCCGCGAGGTCCTCACCCGGGCCACCGTGGCGGCGGAACGGGTGCGGGCGTGGATGGTGGTGATCGAGGCGGCCGGGCAGGCCCTCGGTGACGTGGACGCCGTCTTCCCGCAGGCGCTGACCGACGCCGGGGACGACCCCCGGCTGCTCGCCCTGGTCCACTACCAGCTGGCCTGGCGCGCCCTGGTCGTCGAGGGCGACTTCGCCGAGGCCCGGCAGGAGGCGGCGCACGCGGCGGAGCTGGCCGCGCGGGCCGGGAACCGGCGCACCGAGCTGATGGCGCTGTCCTTCCAGGCGTCCACCGAGACCCTGATGGGCCACCCGGACGCACCGGTCACCGTCAAGCGGGCCCTGAAGGAGCCGCAGGACCCGTATGTGGCGTGCCATCACAACGGCGCCGGGGCGGCCCGCTTCCGCTGGCTACTGATGAGCGATCAGCTCCCCGAGGCCCGTACGACGATCAGCGCGCTGCTGCGCGAGGTGCGCCGGCGCGGCATGGTCGAGAGCGAGGTGCACTTCCTGCGCGCCCTCGCCGAGACCGAGCTGCTGTCCGGGCACTGCGGGCGGGCCCTGGACCTGGCCCGCGAGAGCCTCAGACTGGCCCGCGACTCCGGGATCGGCGAGGGCGCGTCCGCGATGCTGGCCTCGCTCGCCGAGGCGTCCGCCGGGGACGTGGAGCGGGCGGAGGCGCTGGCCCGGGAGGCCGCCGCGCACGCCGAGGAGGACGGTGACCAGATGTACCTCTCGCGGGCGCTGGCCGCCCTCGGGCACGCCCAGTTGGTCGCCGGGGACGCGCGCGGGGCCGTGGTGGCGCTGCGCCGGGTGCGGGAGCTGGAGGCCGGCCTCGGCATCACCGACCCGGCCCGCGGCCGCTGGCACGGCGACCTCGCCGAGGCGCTGGTGCGGATCGGCGAGGTGGGTGAGGCGCAGGAGGTGCTCGACACGGCCCGCGAGCACGCGCTGCGGCTGCGCCGGGAGAGTGTGCTCGCGGTGCTGGACCGGGCCGGGGCGCTGGTGCGGGCGGCCCGGGGCGACACGGAGGCCGCGCTCGCGCAGCTGACGTCCGCTCAGGACCGGCTGGCCAAGCTGGGGTACGGCCTGGAGGAGGCGCGGGCCGCGTTCGCGCTGGCCCGGCTGCGTGCCGGGCGGCCGGGGCCGACGTCGTACGACGAGGCGGCGCGGCTGTTCCGGCGCTGCCGGGCGCTGCCGTGGCTGCGGCAGGTGGAGGAGGCCGCTCAGGCGGCCACGGCCGCGGCGGCCCAGCGGCCGGCCCCGGCGCCGGCCGGGCTGCACACCGCGCTGGACTCGCTGGCCTCGATGGAGCGTCAGGTGGCGGGCCTGGTCATGGAGGGCGCCACCAACCGGGAGATCGCCGCCCGGCTGTTCATCAGCGTCAAGACGGTGGAGGCGACCCTGACCCGGGTCTACCGGAAGCTGGGGATCCGCTCCCGGGTGGACATCGTGCGGCTGGCGGCGGGGCGTCACGCGAAGTGAGGCCCGCGCGGGTTTACTGCCGTCGTGGGTGAACAGCGGGGCGATCGAGGGTTTTCCCTGCCCGACTCCCTTAGGGGGTTCCCTCATTGGGAGGGCGGCGGCGCGGGTTCTAGCGTGAGGGACGTGCCGCTCGCCCGGGCACACGGGGGTCGGTCCCGCGTCCCCCACACACCCGTGCGAAACCCCCACCGGCCACCCCACCGAGGAGACTGATGTTCGGGCTCACCCGTGCGAGATCGACCGCCGGCAGGACCGCCGCGGCCGTCGCCGTCGCCTCCGCAGCGGCGCTCTTCAGCGCTCCCTCCGCCGTCGCCGCCCCGCAGCCCGTCGTGGGCGGCACGACCACCACGACGACGGCGTACCCGTTCATGATGCAGATCACCGACGCCTCGCAGAACCAGTTCTGCGGCGGCACCCTCGTCGCCCCGACCAAGGTGGTCACGGCCGCGCACTGCATGGCCGGCGAGACCACGTCCAGCGTGCGGGTCGTGGGCGGCCGCACCTACCTCAACGGCACCAACGGCACGGTCGGCCGGGTCAGCAGGATCTGGGTCGATCCGGACTACACGGACGCCTCCAACGGCGACGACGTGGCCGTGCTGACGCTGTCGACGTCGATGCCGTACACGACGGCGAAGTACGTCTCGCCGTCCGACACCTCGGTGTACGCGGCGGGCACCACGGCCCGCATCCTCGGCTGGGGCACGACCGCGGAGAACGGCAGCTCCTCCAACCAGCTGCGCACCGCCACGGTCCCGGTCGTGTCCGACGCGAGCTGCAAGACTTCCTACGGCTCTGACTTCGTGCAGAGCGACATGGTGTGCGCCGGGTACTCATCCGGTGGCGTGGACACCTGCCAGGGCGACAGCGGCGGTCCCCTGCTCATCGGGGGCGTCCTGGCAGGGATCACTTCCTGGGGCGAGGGTTGCGCGGAGGCGGGTTACCCGGGTGTGTACACCCGGCTGACCACCTTCTCCAGCCTCGTGACCGCACAGGTCACTTCATGACACGGTCATGACCCCAGAAGGCTCCTGAGTAACCCTCAGGTGATGACCAGGGGGGCGTTGCGGGCTTCCACGAGCAGCCCGCACCGCCCCCCTACCCATGGGCGGCCCGAGCCCTCAGGGCCGTACCGTGCCGAAGCGGATGTCGTACGACGACCGCGGGTGCAGCGTCGCGAGCATGCGTTCCGCCTCGGCCGTGATCTGCGCCCGCAGGGCCCGGCTCGGGGTGGTGAACGGCTCGATGACGAGGGCGTCCGCCTCCAGCGCCCACAGGCCCGCGAGGAAGCCGTCGACGAGGAGGGTGCGGTAGGCCTGGTTGCCCTGCCAGCTGCGGCCCCGGTGCTCGGGCGGGACGACCCGGCCGCGGTCGGCGTGGGAGAGCAGCAGGTTGTCGAACTCCGGCAGGAAGCGCGGCGGGGCCGGCGTGTCCGGGTCGGGGCGGGGCGCGTCGGGCAGGTCGAACAGCTCGACGCCGTTCTCGTCGCGGAAGGTGAGCAGCTGGGGCCGGAGCCGTTCGAAGGCGTCGCGCAGCCGGGTGAGGCCCGCCCAGGTCTGCATGTCCTTGACCGAGGCGGGGCCGAAGGCGGCGAGGTAGCGCAGGACGGTCGCGTCCGGGGCGGCGGGCGGCTCGGCGGGCCGGCCCAGCCAGTGCTCGGCGGTGGTGAGCGCCACCTGCCCGCTCGCGCCCCACAGTCCGCGCGGGGTGACCTGGACGAGCGGCAGGGTGCAGCGGGCGGCGACGCCGAGGGCCTGCGGGTCGGCGTCCGGCCAGTGCGGGTGCAGTGCCTCGCGCAGCTGCTTCAGGGTGCGCGGCTCTTCTTCGACGAGGTCCCGGGCGAGTGCGGCGAGCCGGTCGAGGTCGACGCCCGTCAGGCCCTTGCGGAACGCGGTCAGTTCGCGGGTGCGGGCGGGCTGGACCAGCGGGCGCAGGGTGAGGCAGTCGTCGGCGGTGTGGGTGTGGATCGTGGAGCGCACGGTGACGATGCGGGCGACGGCGCGGTCGGCCATGAGCCGGGAGAGCTGCTCGGGCGCGAAGCCGTCGAGGCGGGCGGCGAGCGCGTAGTAGGGCGGTTTGACGTTCTGCGCCTGCAGTCCGAGGAGGTGGGACACGGCCTCCTGGGCGGTCAGCGGCGACCGGGTCAGCAGGAGTTGCCGCTGCAGGGTCGCGCGGTTGAGGGCACGGGTGCCGAGCACGGGAGCCGTCGTCGTCTTGGCCATGCCCGCACGGTAGCCGGAGTTGCGGACACCTTCTGTCCGCGAGGCCGCGCCCGCCTTCCGTCGCCTGGACGACGTACGCCCCGAGGCCTACACGCACCTGGTGTTCGTGTGCGGGCCACTGCACGGTCCGCAGCTCGATGACCTGCACCGGTGGTTCGCGCACTGCACGCGGATCGCCGTCGGCACGTCGGTGACCGACCCGCGCAGCCGGGCCGTCACCGGTTTCCACCAGGTGCCCGCGCGGGACGCGCCGGGCGCGCAGCCGTCCCTGGACCTGGCCGCCCGCGCCCCGGCACCGCCCGCCCGGCCGGTGGTCGGCGTGATCCTCACCCACGGCCGGCACGAGTACGGCGGGCAGCGGCGGCACGCCGAGGTCGCCGAGGCGGTCACGGCGTGGCTGGCCGGGCGGGACTGCGCGCGGCTCGAACTGGAGACACGGCTGGACGCCCACGACTGGCGGCTGTGCGCGACGGCCGCCCAGTTCGAGGCGGTCCTGGCGCGCCTGGACCTGATCGTCACGGACCGGCCGCACGGACTGGTGCCGACCCTGCGCGCCGGGACGCCGGCGCCGGCGATCGGCCCGGTGGCGGGCGGCGCGAAGGTGACCGCGCCGGCGCGGGCCTGCGGCTGGGCCGCCCTGCTGCCGGCGGACCGGGTGGACGGTGACGGGCTCGGCCGCTGGTGGCAGTGGTGCCTGGGCGAGGGCCGCGAGCGGGCCCGGAGCATCGCGGCCGGCTTCCGCGAGGCGGACCCCGCGACCGGCGCGGACGACGCCGACGGCGCGGCCGTGTTGCCGGCTGCTCTGCGGGGCGCCCCGGCCGGTTAGCCCGAACGGCGGGCGGGGCACCCGCGAAGAACACCCCCTGCGACGTTTTCCCCTGGGGGCGCCCCCGATCCCCCCGGGGGGCGCCCCGAGGAACGCCCCTCCCGACGTTTCCCCTGGAGGCACCGTGTCGATCGGCCGACTCCCCGACCACGAACAACGGATACTGGACGACCTGGAGCGTGACCTGCGGCGCGACCGCCGGCTCACGCGCCGGCTGCGCACGCTCCAGCGGCGGCGGGCGTCCTGGCTGTCCCGGCTGGCCGCCTACCGGCCGCATCCGCTGACCGTCGCCGCGCTGCTCGCGGTGGCCGTCGGACTGATGGTGACCGGCATCAGCACCTCACACCCCGCGGTGATCTGGGCGTTCGCCCTTGTCTGGCCGGTGTCGCTGTTCGCCGCGTTCCGGCTGCTGTGCCGGTGGACGGAGCCCTGAGAGCGCCCGGAACGCCGTGAGGCGGGAGCGGGACAGCCGTCCGCACGGCTGCCCCGCTCCCGCTCGTGCTCTCTCAGCCCGCGCGCAGCCCGCGCCGGTGCGCTCAGCCCACGTAGCTCCGCGCCTTCGACCGGCGCTGGGCGTCCTCCAGCAGCCGCATCCGCGCCTCCACCGCCGCGAGCAGCACCCGCCGTTCCCGCAGCACCCACGGCAGCGCGACCGCGGCCTCGGCGAACGCCCGCAGCGACACCGTGTCGCGGGGGACCGTGCGCGCGAGGTGCACGGTGCGGCGCAGCGCGGGGCGGGCCGGCCGGCGCAGCCAGGTGAACCACAGGGTGTTGCGGATGCCGTGCGCCCGCCGCAGGGTGGCGTCCCGCGCCCGGGACGGCTGGTGATGGATCGTCAGATGGTCGGCGTACGTCAGCCACCAGCCGTTCGCGGCGAGGTCGACGGCGAGCAGCTCCTCCTCGCCGCCGAGCCACAGCCGGGGGTGGAAGCCGCCCGCGGCGCGGAAGGCGTCGGTGCGCAGCACGGTCGCGGCGGCCAGGAAGGAGCCGAGGGCCGGTCCGGGCAGCCAACGCGGGCCGCGGACGGGTGAGTTGCGCAGCTCCTCGGTGATCGGGTCCTCGGTGGAGCCGGGTTCGACGAGGATGCGGGCGGTGACCGTGGCCAGCGCGGGATGCCGGTCGAGCAGGTCGGCGGCGCCGGACAGCGCGCCGGGCGACCACCAGGAGTCGTCGTCGCAGAACGCCACGTAGGGCGTGCGGACCTCGCGCACCGCGAGGTTGCGGCCGACGGCGCCGAGGTTGCGCCCGGGCCGCAGCAGCCGTACCCGGGGGTGGTGGTGGGCGACGGCGTCGGCGGTGCCGTCGGCGGAGGCGTTGTCGACGACGATCACCGGTGGGTTCTCGGGGAGTTCGGCCAGGTGGCCGAGGGTGCGCAGGAGTTCGGCGCGCCGGTTGTGGGTGATGACGACGACGGTGGTGCGTGGGTCGGTCATGGGCGGCCTCCCTCCGGCGTGCGCGGGTCGGTCATGGGCGGCCTCCCTCCGGCGTGCGCCGGTCGGTCAATTGCGGGCTCCGTCGAGCGTGCGGGCGGCGCGCTCCAGGTACGGCGGGAGGGGGCGGCGGGCGCGCAGGGCGGCGGGCAGCCGGGTCAGGGTCTCGCGCAGGGCCTGCCGGGAGACCGGGTCGCGGCGGGCCTCGGCGGCCAGGTCGCGGGTGCGGGCCAGGGCGTGCGGCAGGGGGCGGCGCAGCCAGGCGGTGAGGACGTCGTTGCGGCGCTGGGCGGCCGGGCGGCCGGGGCGGGGCGCCGCCGGGTCGGGGTGGTGGTGGGCGACCACGTCCGGGCAGTGGGTGACGCCCCAGCCGCGGGCGGCGAGGTCGTAGGCGAGCAGGGTCTCCTCGCCGCCGAAGAACAGCACCGGGTGGAAGCCGCCCGCGTCCAGGTAGGCGGTGCGGCGCACCACGCTCGCGCAGGCGAGGAAGCCGAGCACCTGGGTGCCGGGCAGGTCGGTGGCGGGGCCGAGCGGGGAGCGGGCGAGGACGTCGTTGAGCGGGTCCTCCTCCTCGGCGGGGCCGACGAGGGTGCGTGCGGAGATCAGGCTGAGCCGGGGGTGGGCGTCCAGCAGCTTCGCGGCGAGTTCCAGGGCGCCGGGCGCCCACCACGAGTCGTCGTCGCTGAAGGCGATGTACGGCGTGTTCAGCGCGCGGACGCCCTCGGTGCGGGCGGTCGCGCCCCGGTTCCCGGCCAGCGCGAGGACCTTCACCTGCGGGAAGTCGCGGGCGAGCAGGGCGTGGGTGTGGTCGCGGGAGGCGTTGTCCACGACGAGGATCTCCGGCCGCTCGGGCAGGGCGGTCAGCCGGCGCAGAGTGCGGGCCAGGCGGTCCGCGCGGTCGCGGGTGGCGATGACGATGCCGAGATCGGTCATGACGGCAGCCGGTCGTAGGTGTGCAGGACGTCGTCGGGGGTGATCCGCAGCAGTGCCGGGTCGGTCCGGGTGCCGTGCGGGTCGCCTGCCTCGGGGCCGGGGCGCCACAGCACCTGGTGGCGCGGGTCGTCCGGTGGCCCCCACAGGCTGGGCGCGACGGGCCCGAACAGGGTCACCGAGCGCGTGGCGTGGGCGACGGCGAGGTGCGCGATGCCGGTGTCGCCGCTGATCACGGCGCGGGCGCCGGCGACCAGGGCGGACAGCCGGGCGAAGGGCAGGCCGCCGCCGAACGTGTCGGTGTCGGGCAGCCGGGCCGCCTTGGCGAGCCGGGCGACGAGGTCCTCCTCGCCCTCTCCCCCGGTGACGACGACCCGCAGTCCGCGCTCGCGCAGGGCGGTCGCGACGGCGGCGTACCGCTCGATCGGCCAGCAGCGCGAGGGCGCCCCGGCACCCGGGTGCAGGACGACGGCGTCCGGCGCCGGGGACGGTCCGGGCGGTGCGGGCAGCCGCAGGTCGGCGGGGTCCGCGGGCACGCCGTAGTACGCCAGGAAGCGGCACCAGCGGTCCCGTTCGTGCTCCTGCGCCCACCACGGCGGCCCGTCGATCTCCGAAGTGCCGGCATGCTCGAAGGCCCAGAGCCGGCCCGGACGCAGCGTCTGGAGCAGCCGGTGGCTGGGCGGCCCGTTGCCGTGCAGGTCGACGGCGAGGTGGGGTGGCGGGCCGGTCCAGTCGATGTGCCGCGGTACGGCGCGGCCGGGTGCGGCGGCGGGCAGCAGCCGGTCGACGGCTCCCGTGGCGCCGGCGACGGGCGTCAGCGCTGCGGGCGCGGCGAGGATCAGTTCGTGGCCGGGGAAAGCGCGGCGCAGGGCGCGCAGCGCGGGCACCCCGGCCAGCAGGTCGCCGAGGCCGAGGGCGCGCAGGACGAGGAGGCGGGGCCGGGTCACCGGGCGCCCTCCGCGGCGCGGGCGATCAGTGCGGTGGAGGAGCGGCCGTCGAGGTAGGGCAGCAGCACGGCCTGTCCGCCCCACTCCCGCAGCAGCGCCGCCTCGGGCAGGTCGGCGCCGGTGTAGTCGCCGCCCTTGACCCATACGTCGGGGCGCAGTTCGGCGAGCAGTCGCTCGGGGGTGTCCTCGTCGAACACTGCGACGGCGTCGACGCAGCCCAGGGCGCGCAGCACGCGGACCCGGTCGGCGAGCGGGTTGACGGGGCGGCCGTCGCCCTTGCGGCGGCGTACGGAGTCGTCGGAGTTGACGCACACGACGAGGCAGTCGCCGATGCGCCGGGCGGCCTGGAGCAGTCCGACGTGCCCGGCGTGCAGCAGGTCGAAGCAGCCACCGGCGGCGACGACGGTACCGCCGAGGGCACGGACCCGGGCGGCGACGGCGAAGGGGTCGTCGTCCGACGCGCCGTCGCCGGCGGGCGCGCCGTAGTCGGCGGGCGCGCCGTAGTCGGCGGGCGCGGTGGGGCCGGCGGACGCGCCGTAGCCGGCGGACGCGCTGGAGCCGGCGGGCGCGGCCGGGGCGGCGGCACGGCCGGACGCCGCGGGTGTGTGCGTGGCGCCGGGTGCCGGCGGGGTGATCGCGGCGGCGCCGCCGGCCCCGACGAAGGCGGTCGCCGCGGCGACGGCACCCTGGAGCGCCTCGCCCACCAGGGCTCCGTCGGCGAGCAGTGAGGCCGCCGTGGCGGCGAACCGGTCACCGGCGCCGCAGGGGTCGCCGTCGTGGGCGGCGGGCGCGGGCACCAGCAGCGGGTGATCGCCGTACGACAGCAGGGCGCCGCGCACGCCGAGGGTGACGGAGACGGCGCCGACGCGCCAGTGCCGCACGAGCGCGGCGGCCTGCCCGGCGGCCTGCCGCAGCTCCCCGCCCCGCAGCTCCCCGCCTCGCAGCTCCACGCCCCGCAGGTCGGCTGCGGCGTCCGTCTGCCGGGCGAAGACCTCCGCTTCGGAGCGGGCCGGGGTGACCAGCCGGGTGCCCGGCACCGGAGGGCCGCCGCGCGGGTGCGGGTCCCAGACCAGCGGCGGGCGTTCGGTCAGGACGTCCCGCAGGGCGTCGGCCGCGCCGCGGCCGTAGTCGGACACCAGTACGGCCGGGGCCGCCCGCAGCACGGCGCGGGCCTCGTCGGTGGCCGCGCGGACCCGGCCGTCGCCGCGGTCCAGGCGGACCACGGGGCGGCCGCGGGCCAGCACGCGGGTCTTCTCCGACAGCGGAGCGGTCAGCGGCAGCGCGAGCACCTCCACGCGGCCGGCCAGGAGTTCGCGCAGCCGTGCGCTGGCCGGGTCGTCGCCGAGGCCGGTGATCAGGGTGACGGGCCGGCCGTCGGCGGCGGCGAGGTACGCGGCGAGCGCGGCGCCGCCGGGCCGCACGCGTTCCTCGCAGCCGGCGACGACCGGCACCGGCGCGTCCGGCGCGAGGCGGTCGGCGCTGCCGGTCAGGTCGCGGTCGAGCAGCGCGTCGCCGACCACGACGAGGGGGGCCCTGGAAGAGGCGGGCGTCGTCATCCGGTCACCTCCCGTGGATGCGCTCCACTGCCGCGTCGAACGCCTGGCAGATCATGTGGACGGCGACCAGGTGGAGTTCCTGCACGGTCGCGGTGGAGGCGGCGGGCACGCACAGCGCCTCGTCGCTGCCCGCCATCAGCGGGTTGGGGGCGCCGCCGGTCAGCGCCCACACGGTCAGGCCGGCCTCCCGGCCCGCGTGGGCGGCGGACAGCAGGTTGGCGCTGGCGCCGGACGTGGACAGCAGCATCAGCACGTCACCGGGGCGGCCGTGGGCGCGGACCTGTCGGGCGAACACCTCGTCCACGCCGTAGTCGTTGGCGATGGCGGTGGTGGCGGAGGTGTCGGCGTGCAGGGCGATCGCGGAGAACGGCGGCCGGTCGTCGCGGTAGCGGCCGACCAGCTCGGCGGTCAGGTGCTGGGCCTGCGCGGCGCTGCCGCCGTTGCCCGCGGCGAGCAGGCGTCCGCCGCCGCCGAGCACCTTGGCGAGCTGCTCGCCCCACCGCTCGGTGAGGTAGGAGCGTTCCTTGAAGTGGCCGAGGGCGTCGAGGAGTTCGTCACAGTGTGCCGCCACCGGTGACGGTGCGTGGGTGCTCATGCCGCCCCCTTTCGTGTGTGCGGGGGCGCTCACGCGGCCACCCTTCGTGTGTGCGGGGGCACGCATCACGCCACCTCCGTGCGCAGGCCGCGTCCGACGGCGACCTGGCGGTAGACCTGTTCGACGCCATCGGCGACCCGGTGCCAGGTGTAGCGGGCGAGGACGCGTTCCCGCCCGGTCTCGCCCATACGGCGGCGCAGGTCGTCGTCGCCGAGGAGTTCGCGTACGGCGGCGGCGACCGCCCAGGCGTCCCCGGCCGCGACCCGGCGTCCGGTGACGCCGTCGGCGACGGTGTCCTTGTGGCCGCCGACGTCGGTGGCGACGACGGGCACGCCGCACGCCATGGCCTCCAGCGGCACGATGCCGAACGGCTCGTACACGGGCGTGCACAGCACCAGGTCGGCGCTGGCCATGACGGCGGGCATGTGCGCGGGGTCGACGGCGCCGATCAGTCTCACCCGGTCGGCGACACCGGCGCGTTCGGCGAACTTCAGCAGCCGCTCGGCCTCCGGGTCGGTCTCCAGCAGTCCGGGCGGCGGGCCGCCGGCGATGAGCAGTTCGGTGCCGGGGATGCGGGTGAGGGCGCGGATCGCCTTGTCGTAGCCCTTGCGGCGCACGAGCCGCCCGCAGGACAGGATGCGGTGGCGCTGCTCGCGCGGCGGCACATGGCGGCGGTCGCGGGCGCCGGGGTGGAAGTGGTCGGCGTCCACGCCGCACGGCACCACGGACACCCGCTGCGGGGAGACGCCCATCTCGGCCAGTTCGTAGACCTCGTCGGTGCAGGTGGCCAGGATGCGGTTGCAGGAGCGGCCCAACTGCCGTTCGATGCCGACGCGTTCGAAGGGGCTGGTGTCGCGGCGGCCCTGGTGGCGCCGCTTGACGGTGCCCAGGGCGTGGAAGGTCTGCACGACGGGGACGGCGTGGGGGTGGGCGCCGATGCGGGCGGCCATGCCGGACATCCAGAAGTGGGCGTGCACGGCGTCGGGGCGCTCGCGCTGCCACGCCCGCGCCAGGTGGGCGCCGAACCCCGGCATGTATGGGAACAGCTCGTCCTTGGGGACGGGCCGGGGCGGCCCGGCCGGCACGTGCTCGACGACGGTGCCGCCGGGCATGGTCACCCGGTCGGGCAGGTCGCCGGAGTCGCGCCGGGTGTAGACGGTGACGTCGTGTCCGCGCGCCGCCAGCTCCTCGCTGAGCCGGGCCACGTACACGTTCTGGCCACCGGCGTCCACCCCGCCGAGCACCGCGAGGGGGCTCGCGTGCTCGGACACCATGGCGATCCTCATCGGGTCACCTCCTTCAGCAGCCGCTCCCAGTCGTCCAGGAAGCGGGTCAGCCCGTACCGGGCGAGCGCCGCGGCGCGAGCGCCCTCGCCGACCGCGCGGGCGTGCAGCGGGTCGGCGACGAAGTCCCGTACGGCGTCTTTCAGTACGTCGACGCGGTTGGAGACCACCCCGGCGCCCTCGGGCACCGCCTCGCTCACCTCGGTGGTGGCGAGTGCCACGACCGGCATTGCCAGGTGCATCGCTTCGAGCAGGGACAGGCCGAGGGAGGTCCAGCGGACCGGGTGGAGGTAGAGCCGGCGGCGGGCCAGCTGCGCGTGCAGTTCGCGCTGCGGCAGGTCGAAGGTCCGTACGCCGGGCAGCGTGAGCCGGTCGGTCTTCATGCCGAAGACGTCCAGCGCGGCGGCCTCGGCGAAGAACGGCAGCAGGTCCGTGCCGGTGGTACGGCCGCGCCGGACGGGCTCGTTGACGACGACGGCGGCGTGCGGCACCTCGCCGGTCCACAGCGGGCCGGGGTCGACGATGCCGTGTTCGACGACCGCGGTCGGGGCCCGGCCGTTGTCCCACATCAGCCGGTTGAAGTGGGTGACGTGCACGATCGGGACGGTGGACTGGCCGGCCATGGGGTGCTCGGTGTCGGGGACGTCGCCGTGCGGGGCGTTGTGCTCCAGGTACACCATCGGCGGGCGGCGGCCCAGCCAGTCGTCGACCAGGGCGAGTTCGTGGGGGCGTTGCAGGACGACGAGGTCGATCTCCTCGTCCCGCAACCGCTCGGGCGCCACCTCCAGCACGCTGTCGGGCCAGTCGAAGGTGCGGGCGCGGCCGAGGCCGTCGGGGCCGCGGTCGGGGGTGACCGGGACGAGGTAGGTGTGCGGGCCCTGGACGAAGGACGTCGTCCAGGAGCCGTGCACGTGCCAGATCAGGATCCTCATGCCTGCATCACCTTCTCCACTGCGGCAACCACGTCGTGGGCGGTCACGGACTGAAGGCACGGGTGGCCGGGGACGGGACAGGTGCGGGCCCGGCTGCCGGCGCAGGGCGCGCTCTGGTCGCCGAGCAGCACGTACGGCACGCCGTAGGGGCGCCAGCGCTCGGCCGGGACGACGGGGGCGAACAGGGAGACGACGGGGGTGCGGACGGCGGCCGCGAGATGGGCGGGGCCGGTGTTGCCGGTGACGACGGCGGCGGCGCGGGCGAGGACGCCGGCCAGCTCCGGGGCGCCGGTACGGCCGCCGAGGTCGAGCCCCGTGTCCCCGGCGACGTGCGCGGTCAGCTCCCGCTCGCCGGGCCCGCCGGTGACGACGACGCGGTGTCCGGCGGCGGTCAGTTCGCGCACGGCCTCGGCGCAGCGGCCGGGGCTCCAGGCGCGGGCGGGGACGCTGGCGCCGGGGTGCAGCACGACGTAAGGGCCCTCACCGGTCAGCGCGCGGGTGTCGGGCGGCGGCAGGACGGCGAGCCGGCCGTCGTCGGCGCGCGGGAACCCGGCGGCCTCGGCGAGGTCCAGGGCGGCCTGCGCCTCGTGGGCGTGCGGGGCTCGCTGGTGGCGTACGTCGAGCAGGGAGCCGGGGTAGTCCACGCTGTCGGCGGCGAGCCGCTTCACCCCGGCCAGCCGCAGCAGCAGCGCGGTGGGCAGCGGGGACTGGTGGAACGACGTCAGGATCAGCCCGGTGTCGGCGTCGAGGGCGGCGGTCAGCGCGTCGATCTCGGCGCGGCGTACGGGCGGCGGGTCGAGACCGGCCCAGGGGGCGTCCCAGACGACGGCCTCGTCGACGCCGGGCAGCATGCGGGCGGCGGGTTCGCCGAGCGGCCCGCACAGCAGGGTGACGTGGTCGGCGCGGGCGGCGACGGCGCGGATCGCGGGCCCGGCGAGCAGCACGTCGCCGAAGCTGTCGAGCCGCGAGACGAGAGCCCTCATCGCGCCTCCCGGTAGGCGCCGGCGACGGGCCGCTCGTCGACCAGGACCCGGCCCCGCGGCGGGCCGTTCAGCAGGGCGCGCACCGCGGTCTCCAGGTTGGGCGCCACATGGCCGGCGCTCGCCGTCTCCTCGGGGCGGGTCACCGGTGTCGGGACGAGGATGCCGTGGGCGCCGGCCCGGCGGGCGGCCTCGACGTCGGCGCCGATGTCGCCGATCACGGCGAGGCGGCCGGGGGGCGTGCACAGCCGGCCGGCGGCCCACAGGATCATGCCGGGCTGCGGCTTGCGGCAGTGGCAGCCGTCGTCGGGGCCGTGCGGGCAGATCGCGAACACGTCGAAGGGGCCGAGCAGTTCGTCGACGCGCTCGTTGACGCGGCGCACGTCGGCCTCGGTGATCAGGCCGCGGGCGACGCCGGACTGGTTGGTGACGACGCCGGTGGCGATGCCGTGGGCGCGCAGCAGCTCGACGGCCTCGCGGGCGCCGGGCACGGGCCGCACCAGGTCCGGGTCGCCGTTGTAGGGCACGTCCTCGACGAGGGTGCCGTCGCGGTCGAAGAGCACCGCCCGGATCGCCGTCACAGCGCCACCTCCCGCCAGGGCGGGGCCCCGCGGTGCCGTACCAGCCCGTTCAGCCAGTGCCAGGTGGCCGCGGGCGGGATGAGCACGCTGGTGGCGAGCATGGTGTCCACCTCGTGCCGGGTGCGCGGTCCGGGCGCGATGCGCGTCCAGGCGAACTCGGCGGTGCCCGCCGCCCAGCCCAGCGCGGCGAGGACGGCGGCCTGCCGGTGTCCGGTGAGCGCGCAGCCGACGGCGGTGAGACCGGCCGCGGTGGTGGCGAGGTGGCCGCGGATGCGGCCGCGCGGGGCGAGGGCCCGGTGCCACCAGTCGGGGCCGTGCAGGTAGCGCATCAGGGCGTCGTCGGCGTTGCCGCGCTGGGCGCGCAGCGACACCCAGCGGTCGGCGGGCCGTACCGGGTGGCGGGTGGTGCGCCGGCCCTGCCGGATGCGCCAGCCGGCGTCCAGGACCCGCAGGGCGAGGTCGGCGTCCTCGCGGAAGGCGCGCCTGAAGCGTTCGTCGAAGCCGCCGACCTGCTTGAGGGCGTCGGTGCGGTAGGCCATGTCGGCGGTGATCCAGCGGGCCTGCGCGAGGCCCGCGGTGGCGCGCTCCCAGTCGGTGGGCCGCCGGTGCCCGGGCAGGGGTACGGCGATGACGCCCTGGACCGCGCCGGTGTCCGGGGTGGTCTCCTGGAGGTCCTGCACCAGCTGGGCGCACCAGTGCGGGCCGACCTGGACGTCGTCGTCGAGGAAGGCGACCCAGGGGGCGGTGACGGCCTGGGTGCCGGTGTTGCGGGCGGCGGCCGGGCCGCGGCCGCCGCTGGTCACGACGAGGGTGCGGGCGCGCAGGTCGCCGAGGACGCTGAGCGGGTGGTCCAGCGCGGCCGGGTCGGGGTCGGGGCCGGGCCGGTCGTCGACGACGACGATCTCGTCGGGGCGCGGCCCGGTGGCGGCGGCGAGCGCGGCCAGGCAGTCGGCGAGCGTGTCGCGCACCAGGGTGGGGATCACGACGGCGTATGAGGTCATGCGCCGTGTCCCTTCGCGTAGGCCCGGCCGCGGCGCACCGCGTACGGTCCGATGGCGAGCAGGTCCACGGGCGCGGAGCCGAAGCACTCCAGCGCGTCGCGCGGGTCGTCGACCATGGGCCGCCCGGCCGTGTTGAGGCTGGTGTTGACGACGACGGGAAGTCCGGTTCGGCGCTCGAACGCAGCCAGCATGCGGGCGACGAGCGGTTCGCGCCGCTCCTCGACGGTCTGGATGCGGGCGGTGCCGTCGACGTGGACGACGGCGGGGATGCGGTCGCGCCAGGCGGGGTGCACGTCGTGCACGAAGAGCATGTACGGGCTGGGGAGCGGCCCGTCGAACAGTTCGGCGGCGCGTTCGGCGCGCACCATGGGCGCGACCGGGCGGAACTCCTCGCGGCCCTTGACGTGGTTCAGCCGCTCCAGGTTCTCGGCGCGGCCGGGGTGGGCCATCAGGGAGCGGTGGCCGAGGGCGCGGGGGCCGTACTCGCTGCGGCCCTGGAACCAGGCGACGACGCCGTCCCGGGCGAGTTCCTCGGCGACCGTCTCGGCGATGTCGTCGGGCCGCTCGTAGGGCACGCCGGCGGTCTCCAGCCAGGTTCGCAGTTCCTCGTCGCTCCAGCCGCGGCCCAGGGCGGCGCCGGGCATGGGCTCGGTGTCCTCGGCCCGCGCGGCCAGGAAGAGGGCGCCGCCGAGCGCGGTGCCGGCGTCACCGGCGGCGGGCTGCACCCACACGTGCTCGTACGGTCCCTGCTGGGCGATCTTGGAGTTGGCGACGCAGTTGAGGGCGACGCCGCCGGCCATGGTGAGGGCGTCGCCGCCGGCCTCCCGGTGCAGCCAGTGCACCAGCTCCAGCAGGGTCTCCTCCAGGACGGCCTGGGCGCCGGCGGCCAGGTCGGCGTGGTCCTGGGTCCACGGCTCGTCCTTGCCGCGGGCGGGGGCGAAGGCGGCCCAGTCGACGCCGTGGGCGCGAAAGCCGCCGTCGCCGGTGGCGTGGACGTGCTCCCTGAGCCGGTCGAGGAAGCGGGGCTTGCCGTAGGAGGCGAGCGCCATGACCTTGAACTCGTCGCTGGAGCGCAGGAAGCCCAGGTGCTCGGTCAGCTCCTCGTAGACCAGGCCGAGGGAGTCGGGCAGGGCCTGGGTGTGCAGGGTGTCGAGCTTGCCGTCGTCGAAGCGTCCGGCCAGGTGGGAGGCGGATTCGCCGCGGCCGTCCAGGACGAGGACGGCGCTGTCGGGGTGCGGTGAGGCGGGCCCGGCGGAGGCGGCGTGCGCCACGTGGTGGGGGACGAAGACGACCCGCTCGGGGTCCAGGCCGGGCAGCGCCTCGGCGAGGAACTCGGGGGCGCGGCGGGCGTACTCCAGGCGCAGCGGGTCCCAGGGGTCGTTCAGGCCCATGTCGGCGGCGGGCCGGGCCAGCTTCGGGTCGAAGGAGTACGTGACGGCGTCGAGCTCCTCCGGACGCAGCCCGGCGTGTTCCAGGCACCAGCGCGCCGACAGTTCGGGCAGTTCCCAGGCGGAGAACGGCAGGGGCCGTTTGCCGTGCTTGCGGCGGCTGAAACGCTCTTCCTCGGCGGCGGCGACGGTACGCCCGTCCACGACCAGAGCGGCGGCCGGATCGTGGAACAGGGCGTTGATTCCAAGGATGCGCATGGGGCTTGCTCCGTCCCGGGAGGCGGTCGGGGGCTCTGGGGTGTGCGGGTGCCGCGGTGCAGCTGGCTCAAACACTTGGAGACAGCTGCGACCGAAATAAGCTGATTTTTCACTCTCAGTCAGGAGAAATCGACCCGCTGCGGATGAACTCAGGCCGCCACGGACCGCGAGAACCAGCCGATCGTCCGCTTCAGGCCCTCGGTCCAGTCGACCTGGGGCTGCCAGCCCAGCAGCTCGCGGGCGAGCCGGGTGTCGGGGCGGCGCCGGCACGGGTCGTCCACGGGGCGCTCGACGAAGCGGACCCGGGAGGCGGAGCCGGTGAGGTCGATGATCCGGCGGGCCAGCTCCAGCATGGTGATCTCGTCGGAGCCGCCGATGTTGACCGGGCCGGCCTCGCCGGAGGTGGCGAGGGCGAGGATGCCGCTGACCGTGTCGTCGACGTAGCACAGCGAGCGGGTCTGGCCGCCGTCGCCGGCGACCGTGAGGGGCATGCCGTCGAGGGCCTGCGCGATGAAGGTGGGCACGGCGCGGCCGTCGCCGGTGCGCATACGGGGGCCGTAGGTGTTGAAGATCCGCACGATGGCGGTGTCGGTGCCGTGGACGCCGTGGTGGGCGGTGACCAGGGCCTCGGCGAAGCGCTTGGACTCGTCGTAGACGCTGCGCGGGCCGTTGGGGTTGACGTTGCCCCAGTAGGTCTCGCGCTGGGGGTGCTCCAGGGGGTCGCCGTAGACCTCGGAGGTGGAGGCGAGCAGGAAGCGAGCGCCGTCGGCGTGGGCGCGTTCCAGACCGAGGCGGGTGCCGGCGGAGCCGACCTCGAGGGTTTCCAGCGGCAGCCGCAGGTAGTCGGCCGGGGAGGCCGGGCAGGCGAAGTGCAGCACCAGGTCGAAGCGGCCGGACAGGGCCCGCCAGACGGCCGGGTCGGTGGCGTCGCCGCGGACGAAGCGGAAGCCGGGGCGGGTGTTCAGCTCGGCCACGTTGGCACGGGAGCCGGTGGCGAGGTTGTCCAGGCAGACGACGTCGCAGCCGTCGTCCAGCAACCGGCCGCACAGATGGGACCCGACGAATCCGGCTCCGCCGGTGACCAGCACCCGGCGCCAGGGGTGTGCGCTCACGGGGCTCTCCTTGCTCTCGGATGCACTTGCGTGTCCGCGCGAGTAACCCGGTGAGCACCGTCACATTCATGAATCGGGCAGCGATCCAGGACTATACATCAAGCGTATACACGCTATGTATAGTCGCGCCATGCCTTCACTGACCAGGAAGACGACAAGAACGGGGAACGCGTTCCGGGCCGCGGCGATCTTCTCCGCCGCGACCGCCGTGACGCTCGCGCTGAGCGGCTGCACACGCCTGGAGACCACCGCGCCGAGCGACGCCCGCGCCCATCCGGCGGCCACCGTCCAGGCGGCCCGTTACGGCACGGCCGACTGCCGCCAGGCCAAGTGCATCGCCCTCACCTTCGACGCCGGGCCCAGCGAGAACTCCGCGCGGCTGCTGGACATCCTGAAGCAGAAGCAGGTGCCGGCGACGTTCTTCCTGCTCGGCGAGCGGCACATCGACAAGTACCCCGAGCTGGTCAAGCGGATGGCGGCCGAGGGCCACGAGGTGGCCAGCCACACCTGGGACCACAGGATACTGACCAAGATCAAGCCGGAGGAGATACGCGAGGAGCTCAAGCGCCCGAACGACGCGATAGAGAAGCTCACCGGGCACAAGCCGACACTGATGCGTCCGCCGCAGGGCCGCACCAACGACACGGTGAACAAGATCTCCAAGGAGATGGGCCTCGCGGAGGTCCTGTGGAGCGTCACCGCGAAGGACTACACGACGAACGACTCCGCGCTCATCCAGAAGCGCGTGCTCGACCAGGCGTCCCGGGACGGCATCATCCTGCTGCACGACATCTACCCGGGCACCGTGCCCGCGGTCCCCGGCATCATCGACGCCCTCAAGGAACGCGGCTACGTCTTCGTGACGGTGCCGCAGCTGCTCGCCCCGGGGAAGGCGGAGCCGGGAAAGGTGTACCGGCCCTGAGCGACCTCCCTGACGTGCGAGCCCCCGGCCCGCGCCCGGGCCGCTTCGGCCGGACCCCTTGACGAACGGCCTCCGGCTCCACGGCGTGGCCGGGCTCGCGCGGGCAGGGCTCCGGGTCCACGGGCCCCGACCATGCGCACTGCCCCCCTGCGCCGCCCAGCCGACCGGACGCCCCGCCCTCCCGCTGAGCGCGTCCCCCGGGTCGGAGCGGGCCTCTCGGCCGGCGTGCGCTGCTCCGGCCGGGTGAGCGGGCCGCAGACGCGCCGCTGAGGTGGCCAAAGTCCCTAGGATCCTGACGTGGTCCACTTCCGTCTCGAACGCACCGTGCCGCTCCCCCAGCCGGAGGCCTGGCGCCGGCTCACCGACTGGCCCCGGCACGGTGACGCGGTGCCGCTGACCCGGATGATCGTGCACCCGCCGGGGCCCACCCGCGTAGGAACGGTCGTGACGGCACGCACCCGCCTCGGCCCGCTCGCCTTCGACGATCGCATGGAGGTCACCCTCTGGCAGCCGCCGGGCGAGGGCGCCCCCGGCCGCTGCCGGTTGCAGAAGCACGGCCGGGTGGTGCTCGGTTGGGCCGAGATCGAAGTACATCCCGGCCCGGGCGGCCGCAGCAGGACGCAATGGCGGGAGGAACTGAGGGTGCGATTTCTGCCGAGCGTCTTCGATCCCGTACTGCACGCGACGGCGCGGGCCGTTTTCGGACGGGCGATGAACCGGCTGCTCAGAGGAGCTTGAGTCAACTCCGTCAGATATTCAATTATCTTGGGGTAATCAAGAGTGGAATCCTCTATTTCGAATCCGGATACCGGACATTCGGCATCCAATTTAAGCCCGAAAGTAAAAGAAATGAGCCACACCGGGGCAGAGGCAATGACACCTTCAACGTTCTGTTGACTAGCCCTTGCTGCTTAATTAATCTCCTTCTCGACACAAGAGCGGGAGTCACGGAAAATCCGATGCCCACCGGGGCAGCCATGGTGCCGACTCCCGCCTTTAGGGAGGGGAATCTCTTTATGCGACTCTTCAAGCACGGCGGGGCGACGGCCGTCGGCGCCGGACTGATCACGGCCGGCCTGCTGGCAACAGCGACTCCCGCTTCGGCTTCTGCGGTCAAGTGCAATCCCAGAGCGCAACTGGGAGCCACCTGCATCAACGTGAAGGGCACCGGACTGAAGGTGGAGCGAGTCGCCGCCTTCAAGCCCGGCCCTGGCAACGTCGTGGTACTCACGGGGAGCTTCAAGATCGAGGCCGTGAGCGGTGGGCGGGTCCTCTACTCGAAGACCTCTCGCGTCAAGGACTGGAAGGGCAACGAGTGGTTCACCGTCTTGCCCCAGCGGAACTTCCCGAACAACACTCAGCTGTGCGCCACTTCCTACCGAGCCGGCCGCTACAAGGAGAAAACTGCCTGCGTCACCGTCCACAGCTGATCGGTGAATAACGGACGACCCTGAAAACAGGAACGGCCTGGAAGCCCACAAGTGCTTCCAGGCCGTTCTTCATGCGAGCGGAAATACATAATTCAGGCTACGGAGCCGATGCGACGGGGCGGTTCCGGAGGGGCATAACGGTGAATCGGGGTATGTGCGCCCGCCAGGGACACGCCCGAGCCGCCGCGGCCGTGGGCGACGATCTCCGCGGCGATGGACAGGGCCGTCTCCTCCGGCGTACGGCCGCCGAGGTCGAGGCCGATCGGGGAGTGCAGGCGGGCCAGTTCGAGGTCGGTGACGCCGACTTCGCGCAGTCGCTCGTTGCGCGCCAGGTGAGTGCGGCGCGAGCCCATCGCGCCGACGTACGCCACCGGCAGCCGCAGCGCGAGTTTCAGCAGCGGCACGTCGAACTTGGCGTCGTGGGTCAGCACGCACAGCACGGTCCGGGCGTCGACCTCGGTGCGCTCCAGGTACTCATGGGGCCATTCGACGACGATCTCGTCGGCGTCCGGAAAGCGGGCCCTCGTGGCGAAGACGGGCCGCGCGTCGCACACGGTGACGTGGTAGCCGAGGAACTTGCCCATCCGGACCAGCGCGGAAGCGAAGTCGATCGCGCCGAAGACGATCACGCGGGGCGGCGGCACGGAGGACTCGATCAGGAGGGTCAGTGGGGCGCCGCAGCGCGAGCCCTGCTCGCCGATCTCCAGGGTTCCGGTGCGGCCGGCGTCCAGGAAGGCGCCCGCTTCGGCGGCGGCCGTGCGGTCCAGCTCGGGGTGGGCGCCGAAGGAGCCCTCGACGTGGCCGCCGGGGAGTGCCAGCAGGGGCCGGCCGGTCAGTTCGGCGGGGCCGGTGACGATCCGCGCGACCGCCGCCGCCTCCCCACGGGCGGCGGCGGCCAGCGCGGCCGCGAACACCGGGCGGGCCGGATCACCGGCCCGCACCGGGGTGACGAGGATGTCGATGACGCCGCCACAGGTCAGGCCGACGGCGAAGGCATCCTCGTCGCTGTACCCGAAGCGCTCCAGGACGGTCTGCCCGTCCTGGAGCGCCTGCCGGCACAGCTCGTACACGGCGCCCTCCACACAGCCGCCGGAGACCGAACCGATCGCCGTGCCGTCGGCGTCGGCCGCGAGGGCGGCGCCGACCGGGCGGGGCGCACTGCCGCCGACGGCCACCACGGTGGCCACGGCGAAGTCACGCCCCTGCTCGGCCCACCGGCTCAGGTCCTCGGCGATGTCCAGCATCCGTCTCCTCGACCTCCGTCTCCTTGACCGCGGTCGCGTGAAGGGTGCCCCCGGGCGGCTAGTGCACACCCAGCAGGGAACGGAGTGGATGGAGGGCGAAGTAGATGATGAAGAGGGCGGTCAGTCCCCACATGAACGGGCCGATCTCCCGCCACTTCCCCTGGGCGACCTTGATCGCGGTGTAGGAGATCACGCCGGCGGCGACACCCGGGGTGATCGAGTAGGTGAACGGCATGATCACGACGGTGAGGAAGACCGGGATCGCGACGGAGCGGTCAGCCCAGTCCACGTGACGGGCGTTCATCATCATCATCGCACCGATGGTGACGAGGGCAGCCGAGGCCACCTCGCGGGGCACGATCGCCGTGAGCGGCGTGAAGAAGAGACAGAGGGCGAAGAACCCACCGGTGACGACCGAGGCGAGTCCGGTTCTGGCGCCCTCGCCGACGCCGGTGGCGGACTCGATGAACACGGACTGTCCGGAGCCGCCCGTGACACCACCGATGACACCGCCGGCGCCGTCGATGAACAGAGCCTTGGACAGACCGGGCATCCGGCCCTTCTCGTCGGCGAGCTTGGCCTCGGTGCCGATGCCGATGATGGTGGCCATGGCGTCGAAGAAGCCGGCGAGCACCAGCGTGAAGACGATGAAGGTGACCGTCATGTAGCCGACGCCGCCCAGGCCGCTGAAGGACACCTTGCCGATGAGCGAGAAGTCCGGCATCGACACCACGCCGCCGTGCAGCGCGGGGCCCTCGCCGTTGGCCCAGGCCTTGTCGTCGGTGAGGCCTGCGGCGTTGACGATCATGGCGAGGACAGTGCCGGAGACGATGCCGATGAGAATGGCGCCCGGAACGTTCCGGGACTGGAGCATGAAGATCAGCAGCAGCGTGACCGCGAAGAGCAGCACGGGCCAGCCGACGAGCTCGCCTCCGTTTCCGAGGGTGACGGGCGTGGCCTGCCCGGCGTGCACGAAGCCGGCCTTCACCAGACCGATGAACGCGATGAAGAGGCCGATGCCGATCGTGATGCCGTGCTTCAGGGGCAACGGGATCGCGTTCATGATGAGCTCGCGCAGTCCCGTGACGACCAGGAGCATGATCACGACGCCGTAGGCGACGCACATGCCGAGGCCCTGGGCCCAGGTCAGGTCCTTGTTGCCCATCACGAGGCCGGCCAGCACGCCGGAGACGGAGAGTCCCGCCGCCATGGCGAGCGGAACCTTGCCGAACCAGCCCATGAGAAGGGTGCAGAACGCCGCTCCGAGCGCGGTTGCCGTGATCAGAGCCTTCTGCGCGAGCGTGTCCCCGGACTTGTCGGCGCCGGAGAGGATCACAGGGTTGAGCAGCAGGATGTACGCCATCGCCATGAAGGTGGTGACGCCGCCGCGCACTTCACGCGCGACTGTCGATCCCCGCTGGGATATGTGGAAGTACCGGTCGAGCCAGGACCGTCCTGCCGGGACGCGGCTGCCCGAGCCCGCGTCTTCGGCGGTGGTCCTGGGCTCCACTGACTGCTGGGTCATGGTGCCATCTCCCAAGGTTCAAAGGGGCACCCGCGTGGAACCTGCGGCGCCGGAAGTGGGCCGCGGCTGCGGGATTTGGGAAAGGACGGCCCGGGGGACGGCCCGAGACGAACGAACTGCAGGTACTACAGGTACTTCAAGGCCCGCGAGCGGAGCGGAACTCAAAGAGGGTTCCTCCGGGCGGCGCGTGGAGGGTGTGACGTTCCCTGCGCCGCCCGGAGAGTCTGGGTGTTACGCCGTGCCCGCCGGATGACCGGGCCGCACCGGGGTGCGGTCCGGATCGGGCGCCGGCGGCGTGGCGGATCGCCGCGCGCAGGCCCGGCGCCGGTGACCGGGCCGGTGCCTTCGCGGGCTGTCCGCCTTCGGGATCGTGCGGGTGCCCCGGGCCACCGGGTCCCGCTCGTCCTGCGCGCCGGGGGCGCGGAGGACGGGGCGGGCACCACCGGTGGGAGAAGCCGTGCCGAGGCCGCCCCCGGCGCCGCCGCGGTCACGGATCCGCGGGGAGGCGACCGTGTGCGAGGCGAGCGCGCGGCCGGGCAGCTCGGCACGGAGACTGTCGATGATCTGCGTGTACGGGGCACCGGCCTCGACCGTCGCGTCGGTACCCCCCGCGATCGGCACCCTGCCGGGGCGCTCGGCCTTGGCGGCGAGCGGTTCCTCCCGGCTGGTGTGGCGAAGGAAGTCCATGACCGGCTCTCTTCTTCGTCTCGTGGTCGTGCAGATCAAGTCAATCCGCGTGCGGTGGGGGTGGCTCGTTCACGTGGTGTTCACCGAAGTGGACTCAGTACACCGCCGAGCGCTCCATCCCGGTCAGTCACGGAAACCATGAAGGAATTGGGTGGCCAGAAGAGGCATCTTGTAGATTCGTATGAAGTGAGGGGCTCGGTAACCTCCACGCCTTGCTCTGGCAACAGAGAACACACCCCAGGAGCCCGCGGGCGCGACCGCCCGGCCACGTCACCCGGCTCCCCGGCACAAGATTCATCCGAAGTTTTCGAGACAAAGAACGGCGGCGACGAGAATGCGGCTGCGCGCACTGCTGGACACCGATGCGCTGGGCCTGAGGCTCCTCGGCGGCGAGGACGAACTGGACCGCACCGTGCGCGGTGTGATGACCACGGACCTGCGCGACCCCAGCCGCTACCTCTCCGGCGGTGAGCTGGTGCTCACCGGCCTGGCCTGGCGCCGGGACGCCGACGACTCGGAACCGTTCGTGCGGATCCTGGTGCAGGCCGGCGTGGCCGCGCTCGCGGCCGGCGAGGCGGAACTGGGCGATGTGCCCGACGACCTCGTCCTGGCCTGCGCCCGCCACCGCCTGCCCCTGTTCGCGGTGCACGAGTCGGTGGCGTTCGCGACGATCACCGAGTACGTCGTACGGCAGGTCTCCGGCGAGCGCGCCGGAGACCTCGCCGCCGTCGTGGACCGGCACCGCCGCATGATGACCTCCGGTCCCGCGGGCGGCGGCCCCGACGTGGTCCTGGACCTGCTGGGCTCCGACCTCGACCTGCGCGCCTGGGTGCTCTCCCCCGCCGGCCGCCTGATCGCCGGCTCCAAGGAGGCCGGACCGGCGCTCCCCGCCGAGGTGTGCGGCCGGCTCGCGGCCCAGCACCTGGCGGCGACCCGCACCGGACGCCGCGGCCCGCACCGGGTGACGGTCGGCGCGACGACGTACTCCCTGTTCCCGGTCCGCAGCAGCGGCCGCTCCCCGCAGGCCGCCCGCGACGTGCGCGAGACGGTCCTGTCGGACTGGCTGCTCGCCGTCGAGGCGGACGCCTCCGACTGGGCCGAGGAGCGCCTGGACCTGCTGCAGGGCGTCACCCAGCTGATCGCGGTCGAACGGGACCGCCGCGACGCGGCCCGCACGGTCCGCCGCCGCCTGGCCCAGGAGGTCCTCGAACTGGTCCAGACGGGCGCGGCCCCGGCGGAGATCGCCGCACGCCTGCGGGTGGCCGCTCCCGTGCTCCTGCCCGGCCTGGGCGCGGCCCCGCACTGGCAGGTGGTCGTGGCCCGCGTGGAGTGGGACGGCGGGGACGTCGAGGGCGGTCCGGTCGCCCAGACCCTGCTCGAGGAGATCCTGGTCGATCCCCAGGCCACCGGTCCCGAGCCCTCCGACCGCATCGCGGTCGCCCACACCGGCGACGAGGCGATCGCGCTGGTCCCCCTCCCGGCCGTCGCCACCGAGCACGACGGCACGGAGACCGGCATCCTGGCCGACGCGCTGCTCCAGACGGTACGGGACCCGCTGACCGCCGGCCTGGACGGCGACGGCCGGGTCACGCTCGGTGTGAGCGCCGCGGTGCACTCCGCGGAGGGACTGCGCGGCGCGCTGGAGGAGGCCCGGCACGCCCGCCGGGTGGCCGCCGCCCGCCCGGGCCAGGTCTGCGCGGCAGGCCACCAGGAACTGGCGAGCCACGTCCTGCTGCTCCCGTTCGTCCCCGACGACGTCCGCCGCGCCTTCACGGCCCGCCTCCTGGACCCGCTGCGCGACTACGACCGCCGCCACCGCGCCGAGCTGATCCCGACCCTGGAGGCGTTCCTCGACTGCGACGGCTCCTGGACCCGCTGCGCCACCCGTCTCCACCTGCACGTCAACACGCTGCGCTACCGGGTCGGGCGAATCGAGCAGTTGACGAGCCGGGACCTCTCGCGCCTCGAGGACAAGCTGGACTTCTTCCTGGCGCTGCGCATGAGCTGACCGAAGAGCGACCCGACTTTGTGAATTCCTTCACCCACCCCCTTGGCTCGGCGCCGCGATTGGTGCTGGAATGCCGCCACTACTCATAGCTCGATGGCGTGCTCGGGGAGGGCAATGTGGCGCATTCCGCCATGTCTGGTACCGGAACGACCGCAGCTGACGATCCTCTCCAGACCGCGGTATGGCGGCTGCGCTCGCGCGCATGCTGGGCCGACGCGGCGGAACTGCTGAAGCCGCACACCCCGGCCCTGGCTCTCCAGCGGGCCGCGCTGCTGGCGGAACGCTGCCTGTACACCGAGCAGGGCTGGGGGGAGGCGGAGGACGCGCTGCGCACCGCGGAGGCGCTGGCGCACACGGACGAGGAGCGCGGGGCGGCCGCTTGTGAACGCGGGTACGTGGCCTACGCCGCGACCCTGCACGGGGTGCGCGACCGGGCCGACGAGGCCCGCGCCGCGCTCGGCCGGGCGGCGGCCCTGATCCCGCGCGACTCCCCCGCCCGGGCCCTGCTGGACTTCCGCCGCGGCCTGGTCGCCCAGAACCTCAGCGACGCCCCCCAGGCGGCCCAAGCGGCGTTCCGCCGGGCCCACGCGGGCGCGACGGCCCACGCCGACGCCTTCCTGCTCTCCTTCACCTGGCGCCACCTGGCCGGCCTGGCCCTGCGCGACGGCGAACTGGCCGAGGCCCGCCACGGCTTCACCGAATCCCTGCGCCTGCGCGAGGAACTGGGCTACCTCGTCGGCACGGCCCCGGCCCTGGCGTCCCTCGCGGACACCGAACCAGAACCGGAGGCGTCCCGCCTGCGCGAGGAGGCCCGCCGCCTCTTCCGCCTCCTGGGCGGAGTCCCCACCTGGCTCTCCACCCAACTGACCCCACCAACGCCGGGAACGGCAACGGCGTAAACACCCAAGGCCGGCCGCAGCTCTGCCGCTCCAAGGGCGCGCCACGACGTTGGTGCACCCGCCGACGGCGGGAAGGGGACGGGGTGGGGGGTGTCCGCCTGCAGCGTCCGGCACCGGCACAGGGCGCCCGCGTCGAAAACGGGCGGCCGGACCGAGGACGGACACCCCCCACCCCGGCCCCGACCCACAACCCACCGCAGGCGCGACAGCAACCACCCACCGGACAGCAACGGGCCGCCGCAGGCACGAAAAGGGGCGCGGGGCGGTGTCGATATGCGGCTCCGCCGCATGGGCGCGACCAGCCACAACGCACCCGCAGACGACCACGCACCCAGCGCCGCAGGCACCCGCGAGCAACCACCCACGAACCCGCAGACGGACAAGCACCGTCACCCCAAATGCCCGGAAACCAGCTCCCGCACCACATCCACCGCCCCCCCGATCAACGCATCCAGCAACGCCACATGCTCAGCCGCATCCGCCAACAGCTCCGCCCGCCCCCCACCCGACGGCCACTGCCCGCGCCGATACAGGTCATCGACGATCCGCACCAACTGCGCATTGCCGGCCAGCCCCAGCACCCCCCGATGGAACGCCCGGTCCGACTCCGCGTACGCGGCCCGGCACCCGGACGCCGCCGCCCGCACCGTCGCCTCCGCCAGCGGCCGCAGCTCCGCCCACCGCTCCACCGGCACCACCCGCGCGAGCCGCAGCACCACCGGCACCTCGATCAGCGCCCGCACCTCCGCCAGCTCGGCCAGCTCACGCGCGTCCCGCGCCACGACCCGGAACCCCCGGTTGGGCACGACCTCCACCGCGCCCTCGAGCGCCAGCTGCTGCATGGCCTCCCGCACCGGCGTCGCCGACACCCCGAACCGCTCCCCCAGCACGGGCGCGGAGTACACCTCGCCGGGCTTCAGCTCCCCCACGACCAGCGCGCTGCGCAAAGCGTCCAGGATCTGCCCTCGCACCGAGGCACGCTGCACCACCGGCCGCTCGCTGTGCGTGTGCTCACCGCGCACCACCTGTTCAGGCTGCTCCAGCGGTTCCGGCTGTTCCGGCTGTTCACGCCCGGCAGCCAGCCGGTCCACATCCGCAGCCGTCGGCTGCTGCGGCACGTACATCCCCCGCACGGCGGGAATCCCGGAAGACCTTCCGGCGGAGCCCTGCGCCCCCTGCTCCACGGCTCCTCCTCCGGGCTTGTCAGTACTTGGGGTCATTACGACGGGTTGTTACTCGTCCGTCAAGCACCTTAGGCCCAGAAGCCACCAGCTCAAATCCCGTCACGATCCACTAAGGAGATCCACTAAGGTAAGCCTTACCTTCAGTCCCGCCCAGGATCGGTGGTCCCCCATGCCCGCAGCAGCTCCCACCTCGCCCCCCGCCCCGGCCCCCGCCGCCGCCCCCACCCCCACCACCGACGCCTACACCCGCCTCACCGAGGCCTACCCCGGGCTGACGATCACCGAGCTCCAGCCGTCCGACGACCTCCCCCACGGCGCCCCATGGACCGCCGCCGCCGCGCTGGCCCACGACCCGGCCACCCTGGACGCCTACCTGGCCTGGGGCAACGCCCAGGTGCTGCGCGACTACGGCACCCGCGCCCGCCCCGACGTCGTCGCGAGCTTCGGCCTGCACCGCTACGCCTGGCCTGCCTGTCTGCTGATCACCGTCCCGTGGTTCCTGCACCGCCGCGTCCCCCGGCTGCCCGTGACCCACGTCTCGTACGACCGCACCGCCGGCCGCATGGCCGTACGGCCCGCCCCCTTCGCCTGCCTGCCGGGCGACCCGGCGGCCGACCACCCCGCGGCGCGCGTGGTCCCGGACGAGGAGGCCCTGCGCGCGGAGGTGCGCGGCGCGATCGCCGAGCACGCCGAACCCCTGCTCGCCGCGTTCGGCCCGCGCATGCGGCGCCGCGGACGCGCGCTGTGGGGCATGGTGACGGACGAGGTGGTGGAGGGCCTGTGGTACGTCGCCCATCTGCTCGGCGAGGAGGAGCGGGCGCGCCACGAGCTGGAGTTGCTGCTGCCGGGCGCGACGAAGCCGTACGCCGGCGCGGCGGCGTTCCGTGAACTGACCGGTCCGGAGGGCGAACGGCTCCCCACCCGGGACCGGGCGAGCTGCTGCATGTTCTACACCGTGCGCCCCGAGGACACCTGCGCCACCTGCCCCCGCACCTGCGACGCGGACCGCCTCACCAAACTCCTCTCGGCCGCCACCGCGTGACGCTCGCTCAGCGCCAGCGCCCCCGCGCGCGGGAGCACTTGACGCCCCCTCGGGCATCCGCGTCCCCGGGCATCCCCTAAGATCAGCCGCGAGTGGGACACACGTACGGGCACAGCCGTTTCACACCTTCCTCGCCACCCGCAGGAAGTTCCCGTGGAACCACCCGTACGGGTAGTCTTATTCGAACTCAACTCCCGCCCCTCACGCGGCAGTTCGAGCAGAACGCCGTCCTGGGCATCCCCTTGCACCTCCTTGGCGGCCTCTTGCCCCGAAACCCCCTGAGGGCCGGCGGGATTGGGCCACTATGGCGGGCGTTACGCCCTCTCCCAATGCAAGGGACCCGTGATGAGACTGACCGACATATCGCTGAACTGGCTGCTTCCGGGCGCCGTACTGCTCCTGGGCATGCTGGCGGCGGTGGCGGTGCTCGCGCGCGGAAAGCGCACCTCCGGGGAGAACGCGAGCACGGACGACTCGTGGGAGCGCGCCGAGGAGCGCCGCAGGCGCAAGGAGGCCCTCTACGGCACGTTCTCCTACGTGCTGCTCTTCTGCTGCGCCGCGGTCGCGGCCGCGCTCTCCTTCCACGGACTGGTGGGCTTCGGCGAGCAGAACCTGAACCTGACCGGTGGCTGGCAGTACCTGGTCCCGTTCGGCCTGGACGGGGCGGCCATGTTCTGCTCCGTGCTCGCGGTGCGGGAGGCCAGCCACGGCGACGCCGCCCTCGGCTCCCGGCTGCTGGTGTGGATGTTCGCGGCCGCGGCCGCCTGGTTCAACTGGGTGCACGCGCCGCGCGGCATCAGCCACGCCGGTGCCCCGCACTTCTTCGCGGGCATGTCCCTGTCGGCGGCCGTGCTGTTCGACCGGGCGCTGAAGCAGACCCGCCGGGCGGCGCTGCGCGAGCAGGGGCTGATCCCGCGGCCGCTTCCGCAGATCCGGATGGTGCGCTGGCTGAGGGCGCCGCGCGAGACGTACAGGGCCTGGTCGCTGATGCTCCTGGAGGGCGTTCGCAGCCTGGACGAGGCCGTGGACGAGGTGCGCGACGACAAGCGGCGCAAGGAGGAGGCGCGCCGGCTGCAGCGTGAGAAGGAGCGCGTGGAGCGGGCGCAGCTGAAGGCCATCAGCCGCGGACACGGCGGTTTCGCCGGCCGTGGCACTGGCCGTGAGGTGGAGGTGCAGGCGGTGGAACGCGGCGGCAACGAGCTCTCCGCGGAGCCTGCCATATCCACCCCGGAGCAGCTGCCCATGCGCGTGCGGCCCTCCCTGCAGCCCGTCCGGAAGGGGTCTGAGGCGATCACCGTCGACCTCACCGCGGAGGACGACACACAGGCCCTGCCGCGGCTCGACTCCCTGGAGCGCAAGCTCAAGGACCTCGAGCAGCAGTTCGGCTAGGGAGAATCCGACGGGGCGGGGCCGCGACCGGACAAGGTCGCGGCCCCGCCCCGTGGTGCACCCCTGACCCGCTCACGCGGCGTGCAGCTCGAACCAGACCGACTTCCCCACCCCGTGCGCCCGCACTCCCCACGCGTCCGCGAGGGACTGCACCAGCATCAGCCCCCTGCCGTGCGTGTCGTCTTCGGCGTCCGCCACGCGCAGCCGCGGTCTGCGGCCGACGAAGTCCCGCACCTCGACCCGCAGGCCGCGCGGCCAGATCGTCGCCGTCAGCACCGCTTCGTGGCCGGTGTGCACGAGCGCGTTGGTGACCAGTTCGCTGGTCAGCAGCTCCGCCGTGTCGGCTCCCGCGGTCCTTCCCCACTGCCCGAGCAGGTCCCGCAGGGCCCTGCGTGCCTCGGGCACGGCCCGCAGGTCGCGTCGTGCGAGCCGGCGCCGCAGCTGCGGCGCCGGTATCCGGTCCCCGGCGCTGTCCGTCCTGTCCTCCACTGCCTCCGCCGAGTAGGCCCCCGTCGTCACCGGTACGCTCCTTCGTGCCTGCCTGGTCATGATCCCCGCCTGCGTGCCGATGGCCGTATCCCTCCTGCTCGAACACGTTCCCTTCGGATGCATGCCCGGCCGGCCGGGAGGCAGTCATCCGGGATCGGCGACGACCGGTGTTCGGCCACCGCGCCGCCCGGCGGCGCACACGCTCCCACGGCCACCGGGACGCCCGTGCCGGGCGTGGACGGCTCCCGACCACATCGTGGGCGGCGCGTCCGCGGAGCGAGTGGCCACAGGGAACACACCGCGCCCGCGTCCCGGCGCGGGAACTTGGCCGGATCGCGACGTTACGGAAGACGGACCGGGCGGCGGGACGCCCTAAGGGCGCGGCACGTTACGCAGGTTGGAGCGGGCCATCTGGACCATGCGGCCGACCCCGCCGTCGAGCACCATCTTCGAGGCGGACAGGGCGAAGCCGGTGACCATCTCGGCGCTGATCTTCGGCGGGATGGACAGCGCGTTGGGATCGGTGACGACGTCGACGAGCGCCGGGCCCTTGTGCCGGAAGGCGTCCTTGAGCGCACCGGCGAGCTGCTTGGGCTTCTCCACCCGGACCCCGTGCGCCCCGCAGGCGCGGGCGACCGCGGCGAAGTCGGGGTTCTTGTTGGCGGTGCCGTAGGAGGGGAGCCCCGCGACCAGCATCTCCAGCTCCACCATGGACAGCGCCGAGTTGTTGAACAGTACGACCTTCACCGGCAGGTCGTACTGGACGAGGGTGAGGAAGTCGCCCATCAGCATGGAGAAGCCGCCGTCGCCCGACATCGACACCACCTGCCGGCCCCGGTCGGTGAACTGCGCGCCGATCGCCATGGGCAGCGCGTTGGCCATCGAACCGTGCGAGAAGGAACCGATGACACGGCGGCGGCCGTTGGGCGAGATGTAGCGGGCGGCCCAGACGTTGCACATCCCGGTGTCGACGGTGAACACGGCGTCGTCGTCGGCGAGTTCGTCGAGTACGGCGGCCACGTACTCCGGGTGCAGCGGGACGTGCTTGTCGACCTTGCGCGTGTAGGCCTTCACCACGCCTTCGAGCGCGTCGGCGTGTTTCTTGAGCATTTTGTCGAGGAAGCGCCGGTCGTCCTTGGTCCGCACCCGCGGGGTGAGGCAGCGCAGCGTCTCGCGGACGTCTCCCCACACGGCGAGGTCCAGTTTGGAGCGCCGGCCGAGGTGTTCGGGCCGCACGTCCACCTGCGCGATCTTCACGTCGTCGGGCAGGAACGCGTTGTAGGGGAAGTCGGTGCCGAGCAGGATCAGCAGGTCGCACTCGTGCGTGGCCTCGTAGGCGGCGCCGTAGCCGAGCAGCCCGCTCATCCCGACATCGAAAGGATTGTCGTACTGGATGAACTCCTTGCCCCGCAGCGCGTGTCCCACCGGGGATTTGATCTTCTCGGCGAATTCCATGACCTCGGCGTGCGCCCCGGCGGTGCCGCTGCCGCAGAACAGGGTGACGCGTTCGGCGCCGTCGATCAGGTCGACGAGCCGGTCGATCTCGGCGTCGCCGGGTCGGACCGTGGGCCGGGCGGTGACCAGGGCGCTCTCCGCGACCCGCTCGGGCGCCGGCTCGGCCGCGATGTCGCCGGGCAGGGCGACGACGCTGACGCCGCTGCGGCCGACGGCGTTCTGGATGGCGGTCTGCAGTAGCCGCGGCATCTGCTGGGGGTTGGAGATCAGCTCGCTGTAGTGACTGCACTCGCGGAACAGCTGGTCGGGGTGGGTCTCCTGGAAGTAGCCGAGACCGATCTCGCTGGAGGGGATGTGGGAGGCGAGGGCGAGGACCGGGGCCATGGAGCGGTGGGCGTCGTAGAGGCCGTTGATGAGGTGGAGGTTGCCGGGCCCGCAGGAGCCCGCGCAGGCGGCGAGCCGGCCGGTGATCTGGGCCTCCGCCCCCGCGGCGAAGGCGGCGGTCTCCTCGTGGCGGACGTGGATCCAGTCGATGGCGGCGTTGCGGCGCACGGCGTCCACGACCGGGTTGAGGCTGTCGCCGACGACGCCGTAGAGACGCTTGACGCCGGCGCGGACGAGGATGTCGACGAACTGTTCGGCGACGCTCTGCTTGGCCATGGCTTCTCGTCTGCCCCTTCGCTGTCCGGCGGATGCCCTCGGCTCGGTCCGGGGCCGCTCGCGCCGCCCCGCCTTCCCATGGAGGCACAGCGGGCGCGGTTACGCCTCCCAAACGGCTGCGGCCGTACGGTCGTCCGCGTACCCCTTGACCCGCACCTGGGCGTCGGCGAGGAAGGCGGCGAGACCCGGCGGTTCGGCGGCGGACCACCGGCCGCCGAGGTGGGCGGCGAGTTCCGGTTCACCGGCGAAGGGCTCGGCCAGGCCGGCCGTGCACATCAGCAGCACATCACCCGGACGGGCGAGCGAGGCGCGGAACCGGAACGGTGGGCGGGGCGGTTCGGGCGCCGGTTCGTAGGGGCTCGGGGGCGTCGGGATGTTGAGGTCCATGGTGAGCCGGTCGCCCTGCGGCGTCTCGGCCGGCGGCGACCCGAACCCGACGACGGGCTCACCCCTGGGCACCTCGCTCACCTGTGGCTCGAGGTCCTGCCACGCGCCGCCGCGCAACCGGAACAGTCCGCCGTCGCCGACGCCGAAGAACACCCGGGTACGGCAGGCCGGGTCGGTGGGCAGCAGCAGACAGCGCAGCGTGGCGGAGTACTCCTCGGGCGCCAGGCCCTGTTCGGCGGCGGTGGCGCGCAGCCGGCCGAGGCTGCGGTCGGTGAGCCGGTTGAGCCCCGACTTCAGATCACCGCGCCGGGCGGCCCGCAGATCCTCGACGAGCCGGACGTGACTGCGGCCCACGGCCCGGCCGATCCAGCGGCACACCTCGGCCGCGGCCCGGTGCGCGCCCGGCGTGGCGCGGACGCCGGACGCCATGGCCACGAGCACCAGGGCGTGCTCCCCGCTGCCGAACCGGGCGGTGAGTAGCGCGTCCCGGCGCGGCTCCCCGCGAAAGCGCGCGGAGTCCCCGCGCACCGACACGGCCCGCACGGTGCACACCCCGTACCGGGCCCCGTCCAGCACGGTGTCCGGCACGAGATCGTCCAGGTCGTCGGGGTCGGCGGCGGGCAGCGCGGTGGGCTCGGCCTCATAGGTGGGCGGCCCCGAGCCGACGTGGGAGCGGGGCTCGGGAAGCGGGACGGGCCGAACGGACGCGGGCCGCTCGCTCACGTCGGCCGCGGGGGCGCCGCCCGCAGCGGCCTCCGCCACGCGCCCAACGGCCATGGCAGTGTCGGCCGCGGGAGCAACGCCGGCGGCGGCTTCCGCCGGGGAGTCGTCGGTTCTGCGGCCGCTGTCCGCGTCGTACGCCCCGGGTCGTCCCGGCGACCGCGGTGCCGGCTCCTCGGAGCCGGGCGGTGTCGCGGGCGGCGGTTCCCAGGGGGCGCGCGGGCTCCCGAACCCGCCGGTGGGTGGTGCGGCGTCGGCCGGGGGACGGTCCCGCTGGGACGGTACGGCGGGCGGCGCCAGCGGCGGTGGCGGTACGGCGGGCGGCACCGGCGGCAGTGGCGGTACGGCGGGCGGTGCCGGCGGCGGCCCGGAGGTGTCCGGGGCGCGGGCGGTGTCCCGGGGTGCGCCGTCGGGTGGGGCGGCCGGCCGCCGGCCGAGCGTGCCCGCCGCCGACGCGAAACGGTCGTCCAGTGAGTCGGGCGCCGCCGTCGGGCCCGTGTCCGTCGTGGAGTCGTCGTACAGCTGTCCCCACCAGTCGTCTTCTCCGCCGGTGGGCCTTCCCCCCTGCTGGCTCATGCTCCCGATTGTCCACCGGACGGCCCGGATGAAAACGGGGCATGGGGAAAATCGGGCACCCGGACGTGCGACGGACGGCGTGTCGGGCGATCCGTCGAACATGGAGGCGAACGCCGGGACGTCGCCGTGCAGTTGATGGCCGCCGGGCGGCCCCACCCCCCACGGGAGGACCGCCCGGCGACGACAGGGTGACCGGGCCCCGTACCCCCCGCGCGCGTGTGCGCGTCGCGGGCCCCGGTCACGTCGGGGGAACGGTCGCGCGGCGGATCGCCGGATGATCACAGGAAGCGGCCGTGGCCACACCTTGGCAGAGGAAGCGGTCCTGCGGCGATGATGTCGGGCGGCGGGTTTGCGCCGTGGCTGTTTTCCGCCACGGCGGGACAGGGCCTGGGGCGCATGCCCCTTGCTGGTGGATTCCGGGACGGGGAGGGCGCGCGCTGATGCTGGCGGCGATCGGGCTGGACGAGACGGACGAGTCGGCGTACCGCGCCCTGGTGTCGCTGGGCGCGGCCGACATACCGGACCTGTCCCGCCGGCTGTCGCGGGCCGAACCGGACACCGAGCGCGCTCTGCGCCGCCTGGAGCGGCAGGGTCTGGCCGCGCAGTCCTCCGGCCGGCCCGGCCGCTGGGTGGCCGCCCCGCCCGGGGTGGCGCTGGGCGCGCTGCTCACGCAGCGCCGGCACGAGCTGGAGACGGCCGAGCTGACCGCGGCCCTGCTGGCGGAGGAGTACCGGGCGAGCGCCGCCGAGCCCGCCGTGCACGACCTGGTCGAGGTGGTCACCGGCGCGGCCGCCGTCGCCCAGCGCTTCCTGCAGTTGCAGCTCGGCGCGACGGAGGAGGTGTGCGCGCTGGTCACCGGAAAGCCGATGGTGGTGTCCGGCATGGAGAACGACGCCGAGGAGCAGGCGGCGGGGCGGGGCGTGCGCTACCGCGTGGTCGTGGAGCGCTCCGTGCTGGATCTGCCGCACGGCTTGACGGAGCTGACCGCGGCGCTCTCGCGCGAGGAACGGGTCCGCGTGGTGGACGAGGTCCCGACGAAGCTGGTGGTCGCCGACCGCGCGCTCGCCCTGGTGCCGCTCACCTCCCGCCGCGCGGAGCCCGCCGCGCTGGTGGTGCACGCGAGCGGGCTGCTGGAGCTGCTGTCGAGTCTGTTCGAGTCGGTGTGGCGGGGGGCGATGCCGCTGCGGCTCGGCCCGCAGGGGGTGACCGAGGAGGGACCGGACGGCCCCGACGGCACCGATCTGGAGATCCTGTCGCTGCTGCTCGCCGGGCTCACCGACGCGAGCGTCGCCAAACAGCTCGACCTGGGCCTGCGCACCGTGCAGCGCCGGGTGAAACGGCTGATGGAGCTGGCCGGCGTCACCACCCGCCTCCAGCTCGGCTGGCACGCGTACGAGCGGGGCTGGGTGACCCGGGGCGCGTAGGTCCGCCGGGAGCCGGCCGGGCGGGCGGACGGGTGCCTCCGGCGGCCCGCGGCGTGCCCCGCGCTGCACCTCCCCATCTGCGCGTTCCCGTTCGCTCCGGCACTCTGGGCAGATGGGAGTGTGGGAACTCCTGCTGGTCGGCGTGGTCCTGCTGCTCGGCCTGTGCGGAGTGCTGGTGCCCGGCGTGCCCGGCTCATGGCTGGTGTGGGCCGCGGTGCTGTGGTGGGCGCTGACGGACCCCCAGCCGGTCGCCTGGGGCGTCCTGGTGGGCGCCACCGCTCTCATGCTGCTGTCCCAGGCGGTGCGCGGGATGCTGCCGCCGCGCCGGCTGCGCGACGCGGGCGCCACCCCGCGCATGGCCGTGTACGCCGGGCTCGGCACGCTGGCCGGTTTCGTACTGCTTCCCGTGCTGGGCGCGGTCCCCGGCTTCCTCGGCGGCATCTATCTCGCCGAGCGGCTGCGGCTGGGCCGGCACGGCGAGGCCCGGGCGGCCCTGCGCACGGCGATGCGCTCCGGCGGCTGGAGCGTGCTCGCGGAACTGTTCACCTGCCTGCTCATCACGGCGGCCTGGCTGGGCACGGTCCTCCGGGGCTGACCGGCCGGGGGCGCGAGCGGGTCCCTGGGGGGCCCGAGCCGGAGCCGGCCCCGGCCACCTCCGCCCCAGGTTTGAAGTCCCGACCGTGGCCGCCCCCACTGCCGGCCCTCGTCCGCCCGGGACCGCCCCGCCGTAAGTCCGGGGGCCTAGGGCGAGGATCCGATGTGCCGTGGCGGGGGCGGGTGGTTGGGTGGGGCCATGACGGAATTCAGTGCGGTCGAGCGCGCGTATCTGCGGTCGCAGCGGGTGGGGCGGATGGCCACGGTCGACGGGACCGGGCAGCCGCAGGCCAACCCCGTCGGCTTCTTCCTCCAGGACGACGGCACCGTCCTGATCGGCGGGTTCGCCATGGGGACCACCAAGAAGTGGCGCAACCTGCAGAAGAACCCCAAGGTCGCCCTGGTCGTCGACGACATCGTGAGCGTCCGGCCGTGGCGGGTGCGCGGTGTCGACATCCGCGGTGAGGCCGACCTCCTCGTCGGCCCGCACGAGCTGGGCCCGCACTTCAGCGAGGAGGTCATCCGCATCCGCCCGCTGCGGATCCACAGCTGGGGCCTGGAGGAGACCCCCTAGAGGACGCCCTCCAGCGTCAGCAGCCGCGTCTTGCGTTCGAGGCCGCCCGCGTACCCGGTGAGCGAGCCGTTCGCGCCGATCACCCGGTGGCAGGGGCGCAGGACCAGCAGCGGGTTGGCGCCGATCGCGCCGCCGACGGCTCGCACGGCGGCGCGGGAGACGCCGATCCGCGCGGCGATCTCGCCGTACGTCGTGGTCGCCCCGTAGGGCACGGAGTCCAGGGCGTGCCAGACCTGCTCGCGGAAGGCGGTGCCGTGCGCCCGCAGGGGCAGGTCGAAGTCTTTCAGGTCGCCGGCGAAGTACGCGGCGAGCTGCTCGGCCGCCGCGCGGAAGGGGCCGTCGTCGTGCCGCCAGCCGTCCTGGACGGTCCGGCCGCCCTTCTGCCCCGGCACGGACAGCGAGGTCAGCGCGCCGTCGGCGTCGGCGGTGAGCAGCAGCGGCCCGATCACGCTGTCGAGGTGGGTGAAGTACGTCGGGGTGGTCATCGGTTCTCCAACTCCCCTGCGGCGAGCAGGTGCTGTACGGCGTAGGAGCGCCAGGGGCGCCAGGTGTCGGGTACGGGCCGGCCGGGCGGGGCGACGTCCGGGTCGCCGAGGGCGCGGGCGCGGATCACGGCGACGGTGGCGGCGTCCACGCCGGGCAGCGTGCGCAGTGCCTGCTCGGCGTCGTCCCGGTCGGCGCCGGGGTCGAGGCGCACAGCGCCGTCGGCGAGGGCGGCGGCGAGCGCGCCGACGGGGCCGCCGGGCTCGGCCTGCGCGAGGGCGGCCGGGTCGGGAAAGAGGCGGGTGAGGCTGCCGCAGGGCGCGTCGAGGCGTTTGCCGTACGCGACGACGAGGCGCTGCGTCTCGGCCGGGCCGGCCAGGGCGCGCACCGCCACCTCCTCCGGGTCGGCGGCGCCGGGCGAGCGCAGCCCGGGGCGGGCGGCGACCAGCGGGGCGAGCCGCGGGTCGGCGCCGAGCCGCTCGTCGACGGCGTACGGGTCGGCGTCCAGGTCGAACAGCCGGCGCAGCCGCTGGACGGCCGTGGTGAGGTCGCGCGGGTCGGTGAGGTGCAGCCGGGCGGCGAGCCAGCCGCCGGGGTGGGCGGCCGAGGCCCGGGTCTCGGTGCCGGTGCGCTCCTCGACGCGGGCGATCCCGGTGCCGTACGGCAGTCGCAGGGTGCGCCGGTAGGTGCGGGCGCCGGGCCGGCCGCTGACCTCTTCCACGCCGGGGACGGCCTCGCGGGCCAGCAGGTCGAACACCGGGGCCGCCTGGTAGGGACCCCGGTACGCGAGCCGCAGCGGGATGCCGGCGCCGGGCGTGTCGCCGCGCCGGGCGGCGGGTGCGGCGGCCCGCAGCTCGCTCGGGGTGGAGGCGTAGACGGCCTTGATCGTGTCGTTGAACTGCCGGACGCTGGCGAACCCGGACGCGAACGCGATCTCGGTGATCGGCAGCTCGGTGGTCTGCAGCAGCACGCGCGCGGTGTGCGCCCGCTGCGCCCGGGCCAGCGCGACCGGCCCGGCGCCCAGTTCGGCGGTGAGCTGGCGCTGCACCTGCCGGGCGCTGTAGCCGAGGCGTACGGCGAGCCCGGCGACGCCTTCGCGGTCGACCACGCCGTCGCCGATCAGCCGCATGGCGCGGCCGACGACGTCGGCGCGGACGTCATGGTCGGCCGAACCGGGCACGGCGTCCGGACGGCACCGCCGGCAGGCCCGGAATCCCGAGCCCTGCGCGGCGGCGGCCGTCGCGTAGAACCGCACATTGCTGCGTTTCGGCGTCACGGCCGGGCAGCTGGGGCGGCAGTAGATCCCGGTGGTCTCGACGGCGAAGAAGAACTCCCCGTCGAACCGGGCGTCCCGGCTCCGCACGGCCTCGTACCTGCTGTCCTCGTCCATCACGAGGTCCAGTCTCCGCCACCGCGCGGTAGGCGGCTGGCGGAAATCGGACACCGAGGTGACGTACGGTCCAGCCCCCGGGGGCTAGCTGAAGCGCCCCCTCTTCGCCTCCATCGCCGCCCTCCCCACCGCCCCTCGCCGCTTCCACTCCTTGCGGAGCTCCGCGCGCAGCCGGGCGTCGGTCTTGGCGACGATGTACTGGTTCTCACGCTGGAGCTTGCGGTAGCTCTCCAGGCGCCGTTCCGGCAGCTCGCCCGCCTCCAGGGCGGCCCGCACCGCGCATCCCGGCTCGCTTTCGTGGCCGCAGTCGTGGAACCGGCACTTCTCGGCCAGCTCCTCGATCTCGGCGAAGACCTGGCCGACCCCGGTCCCGGCGTCCCACAGGCCGACGCCCCGAAGGCCGGGGGTGTCGATGAGGACGCCGCCGCCGGGCAGGGCGAGCAGGTTGCGCGTGGTGGTGGTGTGCCGGCCCTTGCCGTCCACGTCGCGGATCGCCTGGACGTCCATCACGTCCGCGCCGAGCAGCGCGTTGGCGAGGGTGGACTTGCCGGCGCCGGACTGCCCGAGCAGCACGGAGGTGCCTCCGCCCAGGACGGCGGCGACCACGTCGAGCCCCTCGCCCTGCTCGGCGCTGACGGTCAGCACGGGCACGCCGGGCGCCGCGGTCTCGATGTCCTGGACGAGATACCCGAGCGTCGCCGCGTCGGGCACGAGGTCGGCCTTGGTGAGCACGACCACGGGCTGCGCCCCGGACTCCCAGGCGAGGGCGAGGAAGCGTTCGATGCGGCCGAGGTCCAGCTCCGCGCCCGCGGAGACGGCGACGACGGCGTGATCGACGTTGGCGGCGAGGATCTGCCCCTCGGACCGCTTGGAGGAGGTGGAACGCACGAAGGCGGTGCGGCGCGGCAGATACGTCCGTACGTAGCGGGGCGTGCCGCCGGGTTCGACGACGGCCCAGTCACCGGTGCACACGACTCGCATCGGGTCGTGCGGGGTGACGAACGCGGTGTCGGCGCGGACCGTGCCGCCGGCGGTGACGACGTCGCACTGACCGCGGTCGACGCGCACCACACGGCCGGGCAGCAGGCCCTGGCCGGCATAGGGGGCGAACTCGGCTTCCCAGCCCTCGTCCCAGCCGTAGACGGCGAGCGGGTGCGGCGAAACCGAAGAAGAAGGAGAAGAAGAGAGAGGCAAGGGGGACCCTTCACAGGGGCGGCCCCGGCTCGGCGCGGGTGTGCGCCGTGAGAGAGGTCAGCCGGAGGCCACGGAGGTGGAGTGGATGTTCTTCTGGTTGCGGGCAGCGCCCATCACAGAGACAGCCATCGGTCACACCTCCCGTTCCTCACTCAGCCGGCAGCGGCGGCGAACGCCGCCTGTGAAGCAGTCCTGACTGTAGAGCGGCCCGCGCGCGGACGCCACCGGTTTTCAGCTCGACGCCGTCCCGCGCGACCGCGTCCGCACTCACGGGGCGTGGACGCGGTCGCGCGGGACGGCGTCGAGCAGGGCGCGGGAGCACTGCGGTTGCGCGCGGCGCCGCTCCTGGCGAGGCTGAGGCGGGCGTACTTGCAGGAGGTGACGTGGCCGTGGCACACGGAACGGACGCATCCGGCGGGCCGGGTCGCCGCCGCTTCCTCGGCCTGTGCGCCGGTGCGGGCCTCGGCGCCGCCGCGTGCACGGCCGCACCGGACGGCTCGCATCCCACCGTCACCCACGCCGGGCGGCACCGGCCCGAGGCCGAGCGGGACGCACCGGGCACCGCCGACTGGCGGCTGGGCGCGACGGGACCGCCCGACGCCGTGGCCGGCTACACCGACCGGGTGAGCGTGACGCCCGGCGAGGAGTTCGCCCTGCACGTGTCGACGACCGCCCCGTCCTTCCGGGTCGGCGCGTTCCGCGTCGGCTGGTACGGCGGACGGCAGGCCCGGCTGATCTGGGCCTCGGACCGCATACCCGGCCGCGCCCGGCCCGCGCCGCGGCTGCTGCCGAAGACCCGTACCGTGCACGCCGACTGGCCGGCCACCCTCACCGTGCACACCGGCGGCTGGCCCGAGGGGGCGTATCTGCTGCGGCTGGAGGCGGAGAGCGGATACCGGCGCTATGTCCCGCTGATCGTCCGTTCCGCCGAGGGCGCGGGCCGCACGGTCCTGCTGCACGCCCCGGCCACCTGGCAGGCGTACAACCGCTGGGGCGGCAGCAGTCTGTACGCCGGCCCGCTCGGGGATTACGCGTCCCGCTCCCTCGCGGTGAGTTTCGACCGCCCTTACGACGGCGGCGGCGCCGAGAAGTTCCTGGTGTACGAGCGGGCGCTGGTGGTGCTGGCCGAGCGGCTCGGCGTTCCGCTGGCGTACACGACCGGCATCGACGTGCACCGGGACCCGTCGGTGCTGCGGGGCGCGCACGCCGTGGTGTGTCTGGGGCACGACGAGTACTGGACGCCCGAGCAGCGTGCCCATGTCACCGCCGCGCGGGACGCGGGCACGAACGTCGCGTTCCTCGGCGCCAACACGTGTTTCCGCCGGATCCGGCTGGAGCCCGGCTCGGCGGCGGACGCGCGCACGGTGGTCTGCTACAAGAGCTCCTTCCGCGCCGACCCCTGTTACGGCTCCCGTCCCGCCCTGGTCACCACCGACTTCCGGCTGCCGCCGGCGGCCGACCCCGAGTCGTCCCTGACCGGGGTGCTCTACGAGGGCTTCCCGGTCGACGCGCCCTACGTCGTCGAGGCGGCCGACCACTGGCTGTACGAGGGCACGGGGGTGCGCCCCGGTGAGCGTTTCGCCCATCTCGTCGGCGTCGAGTACGACCGGGTGCCCGAGGGTTCCCCTTCGCCGGGGCCGCTGGAGATCACCGCGCACTCGCCGCTGGTGTGTCACGGCCGGGCGAGCCACAGCGACTCGGCGTACTACACGGCGGCGAGCGGGGCCGGGGTGTTCGCCACCGGCACCATGCGCTGGGTGGAGGGCCTGGTGGCGGCAACCGGCGAACTCGGCCACGACCACGGCATGGACGCCCGTACCCGCGCCTTCGTCACGCGCACCACCGAGAACCTGCTGCGCGCCTTCGCCCGGGGCCCGGCCGCCCGCCACACGCCGCCGCCTCGCCCGAACTCGGCCACGGTGTACGGCGCGTGAGGACGGCCGCCGGCGTCCCGGGCCGGGTGCCGGTGCCGCCGGGCGGGAGCGTCAGCTCACTGTCGCCGTGTCCTGCGCCGGGAGGCTGTCCATGAAGGAGCTGACGGAGAAGACGGCCTGACCGGGTCCGGGCGGGCCGTAGCCGGGGGGCGAGGAGAGCCCGAAGTCCTCCATGGTCTGCCGGTAGGCCTGCAGCAGCCGGATGTGGTACTCCAGCGGCGCGCCCTGCGGGTTGGCCTTGCCGAGCGGTGTGGTGGGCTCGGGGCACCAGGTGGTGAAGCGGGGCGTGATGCCGTGCGACATGAAGAAGCGCAGGCCCTCGGTGGTGGAGGCGATGGCCTCGTCGACCGTCTTGAAGCCGAAGGGCTCGGCCATCTCCACGCCGGCCACGAAGTTGGGGATGACGTTGCGCGCGCCGAACACCTCGGCGGAGTCGAGGATCCGCTTGTGCCACTCGTCGCGGCCGACGTACCGCTCCTTGCCGGGGCAGTACATCTTGAACAGATACTCGTCCCACACCTCGTAGTTGGGGTGGTAGATCTGCACGCCGTAGTCCTTGAAGCGCTGCACGTCCGCCTTGGGCAGCGCCTGGGCGACGACCTTGCCGATCCAGCGGCCGGGGAAGCGCTCCTCGATGGCCTTGGCGTAGTGGCCGTAGAAGTCGGCCTCGTCCCGTCCCGAGACGGTCTTGGTGATCGCGCCGCCGGTCAGCGTGTAGGCGGTGGACGCCTTCTGGGTGTCGTACCGGTCGATGATCTCCAGGGCCTCGAGGACCTCCTCGACGTCCTTCACCCCGGTGTAGGGCCGCCCGGCGGCCTTGTGCTGGCGCCAGTTGTGATTGATGTCGCAGTACTGGCACTCCTCCTTGGCGCCGAAGTACTGGCAGACCCGGAAGACGGTGAGGTAGATCAGGTAGCCCCACTGGATGGTGGGGGCCACCTCCATCACGGACTTCCCGTTGGACAGGGTGTGCCGGTAGTACTCCGGCATCGGCGGCACGCCGACGTCGGCGATCCGCTTCCCGTCGAGGTAGAGGCCGAGCACGCCGTCCTCGCCGGCGGCGACCCGGTAGGGCGAGGCGGGGTTCACCCGCACGGAGACGACCGTGCGGCGCAGGTCGTAGGGGCCGCCGGTGAGGATGATCTCCTCCGGCGGCCGGCGCAGCGCGGCCTCGCCCAGCTCGGGCAGCGTGCCGTGGTCGAAGGAGAAGATGAAGTAGGACTTCGGCTTCACCTCGCCGCTCTCGTTGTCGCTCAGCGCCGACGGGTCGAAGGCGACACCGCCGCGCAGCAGGTCCTCCTTGAAGACGGCTTCCCGCGGCACCTGCGGAAACCGCTCCATCAGGTCCTCGACCAACGCGGTACGGCTGCCCATCCGACTCTCCTTACGGTTCAGGCCTCCCGGCTCAGGCGTACGACTCCTCACGGTATGCCCTGCCTCTGACATCAGCCGTGCCGGGTCCCCTCGCGGCGCGCGATGTGGACCGGCACGGGGGTGTCCGGGGGCAGCAGGGGGTCGGGGACGGGCGCGCCCCAGACCTGGGTGAGCGGCAGGGTGCCGGCCCACAGGCCCAGCTCGGCGTCGGGGCCGTCGCCGTCGTCGGGCGCGCCGGTGCGGATCTTGACGGAGGCCTCTTCCAGGGAGACGGCGAGCAGGGTGGTGGCGGCCAGTTCCCTGCGGCTGGGGCGGCGCGCGTACGCCCACTGGCCGGGCGTCGCGTGCTCGGTGAGGCGGCGCAGGCCCTCCAGCTTCTCCTCTGGTTCGGTGACCGTGCGGGCCTCGCCGTGGATCACGGCGCTGCGGTAGTTGACGCCGTGCTCGAAGACGGACCGCGCGAGGACCAGGCCGTCCACGTGGGTGACGGTGACGCACACGGGCGTGGAGCCGGCGAGGCTGCGGCTGGCGACGGAGCCGTGGACGTACAGCCACCGCTCGTCGCGGCCGTAGACCGTCGGTACGACCAGGGGCCGTCCCTCGATCACGACGCCCAGGTGGCAGACGAACCCGGCGTCTAGGATCGCGTCGAGATCCGCCCGGGCCAGGCTGCCCTGCTCCCGCAGGCGGCGGTGCCGGGTGAGGTCGGTCTGCGGGAGGGCTGCGGGAAGCGACTGTGGCGTCATGCGGGAAAAGTTACCGAAAACGCATGCCGCAAGCGATACGAGCGATGGAAACAGCAGCCCTCAGGCGGGAAAACAACGGAATCAGTTGATCAGGAGGGGCGCCTCGATGGCCGAGAGCGTGACGAACTGGGCGGGCAACATCACGTACACCGCCAAGGAGCTGCACCGGCCGCGCTCGCTCGACGCGCTGCGCGCGGTCGTGGCGGGCGGCGACCGGGTGCGGGTGCTGGGCAGCGGGCACTCCTTCAACGCGATCGCGGACCCCGGCGCCGAGGGCGTCCTGCTGACGCTCGACGCGCTGCCCGCCGAGACGGACGTCGACACGGCGGCGCGCACCGTGCGGGTGGGCGGCGGGGTGCGCTACGCCGAGCTGGCCCGCCGGGTGCACGCCCACGGCCTGGCCCTCGCCACCATGGCCTCCCTGCCGCACATCTCGGTGGCCGGTTCGGTGGCGACCGGCACGCACGGCTCGGGGGTCGGCAACGGGCCGCTCGCCGACGCCGTACGGGAGGTGGAGATCGTCACGGCGGACGGCTCCACCGTCGTGATCAGCCGGGGCGACGCGCGTTTCGGCGGCGCGGTCACCTCGCTCGGCGCGCTCGGCGTCGTCACCGCGCTCACCCTCGACCTGGAGCCCGCCTTCGAGGTCGAGCAGCACCTGTACACCGAACTGCCGCTGGACGGGCTGGACTTCGAGACCGTGGCGGCCTCGGCGTACAGCGTCAGCCTGTTCACCGACTGGCGGGCCCCGGGCTTTCGGCAGGTGTGGCGCAAGCGGCGCACCGACGAGCCGCTGCCGGACTTCCCGTGGGCCGTGCCCGCCAAGGTGGCGCTGCACCCGGTACCGGGGATGCCGGCGGAGAACTGCACCGGGCAGTTCGGCGTGCCCGGGCCGTGGCACGAGCGGCTGCCGCACTTCCGGGCGGAGTTCACGCCGAGCAGCGGGGCGGAACTGCAGAGCGAGTACCTGCTGCCGCGCGCGCACGCCGGCGACGTACTGCGCGCCGTCGACGGCATCCGGGACACGGTCGCCGGTGTCCTGCAGACCTGCGAGGTGCGCACGGTCGCGGCGGACGCGCAGTGGCTCAGCCCCTCCGGCGGGCGGGACAGCGTCGCCGTGCACTTCACCTGGGTGGCGGACACGGCGGCCGTTCTCCCAGTGGTCCGCCGGCTGGAGGAGGTGCTGGAGCCGTTCGCGCCCCGGCCGCACTGGGGGAAGGTGTTCACCACCCCGGCCCCGGCGCTGCGCGGACGCTACCCCCGGCTCGCCGACTTCGGGGCGCTGGTACGGGAGCTGGACCCGGCGGGGAAGTTCACCAACGCGTTCGTGGCGGACGTCCTCGCGCAGTGAGAGCGTGCGGCGGGGACACCTTCCCCACTGCACCCGGACTTTTCACAACCCCTTTAGTAACCCCTTGCAGAGGCTCCGGCCGTCGCCCTAGCCTCGACTTGGCCCCGACTTGGCCTCGACCTGACCTCAGGCCTGGCCTCGACCCGGTCTCGACCCGGCCTCGACGGCGAAAGGAGGCGATCAGAGTGAAGCGCACGTCCCGTGACATCCGCACCGCGAACCGCTACGAGGTGCTGCGCCGGATCATCGCCTCGTCGCCCGCCTCACGGCAGGAGCTGGCGGCCGCCACCGGCCTGTCGCTCGCGACCGTCGCCACGCTCGTCGGCGAGCTGCTCGACCTGCGGATGGTCACGGAGGTGGGCTACGAGGACTCCGCCGGCGGCCGTCCCCGCGGGCTGGTCGCCGTCGACACCACCGGCGGCTTCCTGATCGGCGTCGACATCGCGGAGACGTACGTCCATGCCGAGCTGTTCGACCTCGCGCTGACGGTACTGGCCCGCGCCGACGAGGAGGTGGGCCCCGGCGAGCGCCGCCCCGGGCAGCTGGTCGCCCGCGTCGCCGCCGCCGTCGGCTCGGTGATCGCGCAGGCCGGCGTCGACGAGACCCGCGTGCTCGGCGTCGGAGTGAGCGTGCCGGGGCAGGTGGACCAGGACCGCGGCGTCGCCGCGTACGCCTCCAACTGGGACTGGCACGACGTGCCGCTGCGCGACCTGCTCGCCGAGCACCTCCCCCACCCGCTCCATCTGGACAACCCGCTGCGCGCCTGCGCGGTGGCCGAGTTGTGGTTCGGCGCCGCCCGGGGCCGTGACGACGCGGTGGTGGTCAACCTCGGCACCGGGGTGGGCGCCGGCCTGGTGCTGGGCGGCGTGGTCCACCGCGGAGTCAGCAACAGCGCCGGCGAGTGGGGGCACACCACGCTCGTGCTGGACGGGCGGCCGTGCCGCTGCGGCGGCCGGGGCTGTGTGGAGACGTACGTCGGCGCGCCCGCCATCGTCCGCGATCTGCGCGAACTCGCCCCGGACAGCCCCCTGTTGCATCCCGGCGACCAGGGCGCGACCATCGCCGCGCTGGGCCGGGCCCTCGCCGACGGCGATCCGGTGGCCCGGCAGGTGCTCCGCGGCACCGCCCGCTACCTGGGCGCCGCCGTCGCGGACCTGGTGAACGTCCTCAACCCGGAGGTGGTCGTGCTCAGCAGCTGGGTCGCCGCCCGGCTGGGCGAGCCGCTGCTGGACGCCGTACGCGAGGCCGTCGCCCGGCACGCGCTCGGACGGCCGCTGGCGGCCACCGAGATCGTCCTCTCCCCCGTCCCCACCGACCCGGTGTGCCTGGGCGCCGCCACGTTCGCGCTGGAAGGCGCGCTCCGGGCCGCCGGAGCGCGAGGCGCCCGGCGCACCGCCCCCGCGAGAACCCGCACCGCGTCCCCGTCCTGACGGCGCCGGGTCGCGCGCCGCCGCTCACCGCCCGGAGACCGAGAACTCTCACCGTCTGGAGATTCGATCACCTTGCGCACGACCACCATCGAGTACCTCGAGAACGTCTCCCCCGGCGACGGGTCCCTGCCGCCGCGCGCCTGGTACGCCACCTCCGACGCGGCACGGCTGTCGCTGAACGGCAGGTGGCGGTTCCGGCTGTCGGAGACGGCCGACGCCGAGGACGACGCGTTCGCCGAGCCCGGCCACGACACCGGCGACTGGGCGGACGTCACGGTCCCCGGGCACTGGGTCCTCCAGGGCCACGGCGCGCCCGTCTACACCAACCACCTCTACCCGTTCCCGGTCGACCCGCCCCGGGTGCCCACCGAGAACCCGACCGGCGACCATGTGCGCGTCTTCGACCTGCCGGAGGACTGGCCGGCCGACGGCGGCGCCGTGCTGCGCTTCGACGGGGTGGAGTCCTGCGCCCGGGTGTGGCTCAACGGCACGGACCTCGGCACGTTCCAGGGCTCCCGGCTGCCGCACGAGTTCGCGGTCGGGCATCTGCTGCGGCCGGGCGGCAACGTGCTCGCCGTCCGCGTCCACCAGTGGTCGGCGGGCTCCTACCTCGAGGACCAGGACCAGTGGTGGCTGCCGGGCATCTTCCGTGACGTCACCCTGCTGCACCGCCCGCCCGGCTGCGCCGCGGACTTCTTCGTCCACGCCTCCTACGACCATGTCAGCGGCCGGGGCGCCCTGCGCGTGGACTCCGACGTCGACGGCCGGGTCACGGTGCCCGAGCTGGGCGTGGACATCGCCACCGGGGAGTCGGCGACCGTCCCGGTGGAGCCCTGGTCCGCGGAGAGGCCGCGGCTGTACGACGGGGTGCTCGCGACCCGGGGCGAGCGGGTCGCGCTGCGCATCGGCTTCCGCACGGTCGAACTGCGCGACGGACTGATCCGGGTCAACGGCGAACCGGTCCTCTTCAAGGGCGTCAACCGGCACGAGTGGCACCCGGACAAGGGCCGCGCGCTGGACGCGGACACCATGCGGGAGGACGTGCTGCTGATGAAGCGGCACAACATCAACGCGGTGCGCACCTCCCACTGTCCGCCCCACCCGGCCTTCCTCGATCTGTGCGACGAGCTGGGCCTGTGGGTGATCGACGAGTGCGACCTGGAGACCCACGGCTTCACCGACCAGGAGTGGCGGGGCAACCCCGTCGACGACGACCGCTGGACGCCGGCCCTGCTGGACCGCGCCGCCCGCATGGTCGAACGGGACAAGAACCATCCGTCGGTCGTGTTGTGGTCGCTGGGCAACGAGGCCGGCACCGGGCGCGGCCTGACCGCGACGGCCGACTGGATCCGCGGCCGGGACACCTCGCGTCTGCTGCACTACGAGGGCGACCGAAGCTGCCGTGACACGGACGTCTACTCGCGGATGTACGCCTCGCACGAGGAGGTCGAGCGGATCGGCCGGGGCCTGGACGGCGGCCCCGAGAAGCGGCGCACGCTGCCCTTCATCCAGTGCGAGTACGCCCACGCCATGGGCAACGGGCCCGGCGGACTGGCCGACTACCAGCGGCTGTTCGAGCGGTACGAGCGGCTGCAGGGCGGTTTCGTGTGGGAGTGGATCGACCACGGGATCACCCATCCCGAGCTGGGCTACGCCTACGGCGGCGACTTCGGCGAGGAGCTGCACGACGGCAACTTCGTCTGCGACGGGCTGCTGTTCCCCGACCGGCGGCCCTCGCCGGGACTGCTGGAGTTCAAGAAGGTGATCGAGCCGGTCGGGATCGAGGGCGACGGCGGCACCGTACGGGTGACGAACAAGCAGGACTTCGCCGACCTGTCCGCGCTGGCCTTCACCTGGTCCCACGAGGTGGACGGCGAGAGCGTCGCGCGGGGCGCGCTGCCCGTCCCGCCCCTGGCGCCCGGCGAGTCGGCCGACCTGAAGCTGCCCGAGCCGCCCGAGGCGCGGAGCCCCGGGGCGGAGACGCAGTGGACGGTGCGCGCCCTGCTGGCGGCGGACACGGCGTGGGCGCCGCGCGGCCACGAGGTGGCCTGGGGGCAGTGGACGGTCTCGCGGCGCCCGGCGCCGTACGTCGCCGCCTCCGCCCGCCCGGTGTCCGGTGGCGGCCGGATCACGCTCGGCCCCGGGGTCTTCGACGCCCGCACGGGCGCGCTGCTCTCGGTCGGCGACGTGGCCGTGGAGGGGCTGCGGCTGGACGTGTGGCGGGCGCCGACGGACAACGACAACGGCGCGTCCTGGCAGGACCGCGTGCGCCACGGCGCGCTGTGGCGCACGCTCGGTCTGCACCGCATGCGGCACCGCCTCGACGCGGTGGACGTGAGCGGCGACGCGCTGACCGTGCGCACCCGGGTGGCGCCGGCCGCCCGGGACGTGGGGCTGCGCACGGCGTACCGGTGGACGTCGGACGGGGACCGGCTGAAGCTGACGGTGTCCGTGGGCCTGGAGGGCGACTGGAGGGCGCCGCTGCCGCGGCTCGGGGTCCGCTTCGCTCTGGTGGCGGCCGACGAGGTGCGCTGGTTCGGCGGCGGCCCGGGCGAGGCGTACCCGGACACCCGGCAGGCGTCGGCGATCGGTCGGTGGCACTCGACGGTGGACGCGCTGCAGACGCCGTACGTCCGCCCGCAGGAGAACGGCGCCCGCGCGGATGTGCGGTGGGCGGAGCTGGGCGGGCTGCGCGTCGAGGGCGACCCGGAGTTCTGGCTGACCGCCCGGCGCTGGACGACGGAGCAGCTGGACGCGGCCGCGCACCGCACCGACCTGGCGCCCGGCAGCGGTTCCGCCGCGCGGGTGTGGGTCAACCTCGATCACCGCCAGCACGGCATCGGCTCCGCCTCCTGCGGCCCGGGCCCGCTCCCGCAGTACGTCCTGCACGCCGAACCCGCCGAGTTCTCGTTCGTCTTCTCCCCCACCGTCTGACGCCCGCCTGCGACGGCCCGCCCCAGCCGCCCGGCACGGGGCGGGCCGTCACGCGTGCTCACGCTTCCCCTTGCCGCCCTTCCTGGCCTAGGCTTCCACCTAGAGCCCCTAGGAAACGGAAGGTGCCCCATGGCGCGCGCCGGTCTCACCGCCGACCGTCTCGTCGCGGCCGCCGCCGAACTCGCCGACGAGGCCGGGTTCGACAACGTCACCCTGTCCGCGCTGGCCCGGCACTTCGGGGTGAAGGACGCGAGCCTGTACTCGCACATCCGCAACCTGCAAGACCTGCGCACCCGGCTCGCCCTGCTGGCCGGCGGGGAGATGATCGACGAGATCGCCACCGCCGTGGCGGGCCGCGCCGGCAAGGACGCGCTGGCCGCGTTCGCCGGCGCCTACCGCGCGTACGCCCTGGCGCACCCGGGCCGCTACGCCGCCACCCAGATCCGCCTCGACCAGGCCCTGGTCACCGACTCCCCCGCGCTGCGCCGCACCGCGGAGATCACCTACGGCATGCTGCGCGCCTACGGCCTGAAGGAGCCCGACCTCACGGACGCCGTGCGCCTGCTGCGCAGCACCTTCCACGGATACTGCGCCCTGGAGGCCGGCGGCGGCTTCGGCGCCCCCCGGGACGTGCAACGGTCCTGGGACCGGGCGATCGAGGCGCTCCACGTGGCCCTCGCGAACTGGCCCCAGGAGGAGATCGCCCATGACTGAGCCGTCCTACGACGTCCACGGCAGCGGACCGGTCCTGCTCGTGCTGCCGGGCGGCGCCGGGCACCCGATGGGGCTGGACGCGCTGACCCGGCGGCTGGCCGGGTGCTTCACCGTCGTCGTCCTGGACCCGCTGGGCCTCGCCCACGGACGCCTCGGCCGGCCCGTCGCCGAGCAGCGGGTGCAGGACTGGAGCGAGGCCGCGCACCAGGTCCTCGACGCGGTGCTCCCCGCGGGCGCGCCGGCCCGCGTGCTCGGCTTCAGCTCCGGCGCCGTCGCCGCCCTCGACCTGCTCGCCCGGCACCCACGGCGGCTGCGGCACGTCGTCGCCCACGAGCCGCCGTGCGTGGCAGCGCTCCCCGACGGCCACCTGCGGCACGAGGGTTTGCGCGCGGTGTACGACACATACCGCCGCGCGGGCCTCGCCGCCGCCGGTGCCCGGCTGGCCGCGGAGCTGGACGGCCGCCCCGCGCCGGAGCAGCCGCCGGGACAACCGCCTGCCCCCGGCGAGGAGTGGCGGACGCCGATGGGTGTCTTCCTCAGCCGCGTCCTCGTCCCGTTCTCCGGTTACGTGCCCCCGGCCGAGCACCTCACCCTCGCGGCGGGCGCCACCTCGCGCGGGCAACTGCCGCACCGGACGGCCGCCCTGCTCGCCGAGCGCCACGGCAGCCCGCTGCTGGAACTGCCGGGCGGACACCTGGGAGCCGCCGAGTTCCCGGAGGCGTTCGCGGACGGCGTCATGGAGGCGCTCGCCCGCGCTTCCCACGCGGGCGCCGCCTAGGCGGACGTCGAAAGGCCGGCGCCGCCTAGGTGGGCGTCGGCGGGGCGGCCAGGGCGAGGACCGCGTCGTACGGCGGCGTCGTGCCCTCCACCGGCCGCCCGTCCCGCACCCGGGCCGCCGCCTCGACGGCCGCGCCCAGCGCCCGCCGGTACAGCAGCGAGCCGAGGCTGACGCGGCGTACGCCGAGGTCGGCGAGGTGGGTGACGTCGGGGCCGCCCGGCGTGTACAGGATGTTCAGCGGCACCGTCAGCCGCCGCACCAGCTCGGAGATCGCCCGGGGCTCGCTCAGTCCGGGCACGAACACCCCGTCGGCGCCCGCCTGTTGGTACAGATCGACGCGTCGCAGAGTCTCCGGGCAGGGGTCGCCGTCACCCAGCCAGTACGTGTCGGTGCGGGCGTTGACGAAGAGGCCGGGCACCGCCTCCTTGACCGCGGCGATCTTCTCGGCGTGCAGACCGGCGGGTCCCAGCCCGTCCTCCAGATTGATCCCGGCGGCTCCCGCCTCCCACAACCTGCGGGCCAGTTCGGCGACTTCGGCGGGGTCGTCGCTGAAGCCGCCCTCGGCGTCCACGCTCAGCAGGAACGAGCCCGATCCGAGGACGAGCGCGAGGCGCAGGGTCTCCTCACGGGTCGCCGCCGCCGCGTCGGGCATCCCGGCGGCCGCCGCGACCCCCAGACTCGTCGTGCCGACCGCCGGGAACCCCTCCCCGGCCAGGGCGTGGGCCGAGGCGTGGTCCCAGGCGCAGGGCAGCAGCAACGGCTCACCCGTGCGGTGCAGTGCGGCGAACGCGGTCATGCCAGATCACCCACCGCGTCCGCGTAGTACGTCGACTCGGCCACATGCAGGGCGAGTTCGCGGAAGCTCCAGCCGTCACCGGGCGAGTGGTCGAGCCGGTCGTCGGTGAGCGCGTCCAGCCGTACGGCCCACACGCGGGCGAGCCGGGTGAGCCGGCTGCGCGCCTCGTCCAGGTCCTCGCGGGTGAAGGGGGCGAGGTCGGCGGGCGTGGTGACGGCGGAGGCGTGCCAGTGGTCGGGCAGCGGCGGCTCTCCGGCCAACCGGGCCTCCAGCTCGGCGAGATGGTCGACGAGGTGGTCGGCGACCCGGCGGATCGCCTTGTGCGGGGTGTACACCCGGCCGTCGACGTGCGTGGGCGTACCGTCCCAGGCGGTCCAGCCGTCGGCGAGCGCGAGCACGTGGCCGACCATGCCGGCGACGGCCTGGGCGGGGGTGGGGTCGGTGCGTCGGTTCATACCGGCACGCTAGGCGCGGAACGCTTCGGCGCCGGCCGAAGTGTCCGCGACCTCCCGGCGTTCCGGCCCCGGCCCGTACCCCGGCGGCTCAGCCGCCCGCGGCGCGCTCCCCGGCGCTGCGCTCCACGCAGAACTCGTTGCCCTCGGGGTCGGCGAGAACGGCCCACCCGGTGCCGTCCGGGTTGCGGCGGTCGGCGACGAGTGTGGCGCCGAGGGCGAGCAGGCGCTCGACCTCCTCCTCACGGGTGCGGTCCTGCGGCTGGAGGTCGAAGTGCAGCCGGCTGCTTCGCGGCTTGCCCTCCCCGACGCCGACGAACAGCAGCCCGGCGCCCTCGATCTGCGCCTCGGGATCCCCCGGCCGGTCGTCGTCGTGCAGGGGAAGTCCCAGCACCTCGGACCAGAAGGCGGCGAGCCGGTAGGCGTCGGCGGAGGCGATCGTGGTGTGGCGGATGGCAGAGGTCACACCGGGATTGTCGGGGAGGGCGGGCGCCCGGACAACGCAATAACGGATGCTGCGGGTGCGGACGACGTGACGGCAGCCGGGAGACGGCCGGGAACATGGGCGGGACGGGATACACGACAGCCGAGTACGGCGAGGTCACCGTCCACGTGCATGAGCGCGACCTCGCCGCGCTGCGCTCCCGCGAGGCGATGACCGCCGCGCTCGGCCTCCCGCCGGGCGCGAGAGCCCGGGCGGACGCCGGACTGCGGGACAGCTTCCATGTGCGGGGGCGTCCGGACGCGCACGCCTTCAAGGACGGCACCGTGTTCGACCTGGGCGGGCGCACCGTGACCGTCGTGCACCTGCCGGGCCACACCGCGGGCCACTGCGGCTTCTTGATCGAGCCGGACGGCTTCCTGTTCGTCGCGGACATCGACCTGACGTCGTTCGGCCCGTACTACGGCGACGCCGGCAGCAGTCTCGCCGGCTTCGAGGCGTCGATGCGCCGCTGCCGGGACATCGACGCCCACTGGTACGGCACCTCCCACCAGAAGGGCGTGATCGACGGCGCCGACGAGTTCCGGCGCCGGCTGGACGCCTACGCGGCCGTGGTGGAGAAGCGGGACACGGCGCTGCTCTCGTTCCTCGGCGAGCCGCGCACGGTCGAGGAGATCGCCGCACACCGGCTGGTCAACCGGCCCCACGTCGAAGGACCGCACGTGGGACCGGTGGAGCGCAGGACGGCGGCGCAGCACCTGGACCGGCTGCGGGAGGCGGGGCTGGTCGAGAGGGTGGAGGAGGACCGGTTCCGGGCGCGGTAGGCCGGCACCGGGTCACGGCGGCGCTCCCCCTCGGCGGCGACAAGGGGATGACCGCCGGGTTCAGTGTCCCGCGAGGAGGCCGGCGGGTTAGCGTCGGACCATGACGAGCGACACCCCTCCCCCTCTCGCCGACGCCCTCGCCGCAGGGACGGTCGTCCTCGACGGCGGGATGTCCAACCAGCTGGAGGCCGCCGGGCACGACCTGAGCGACGAACTGTGGTCGGCGCGGCTGCTCGCCGAACGGCCCCAGGCGATCATCGAGGCGCATCTCGCGTACGCCGAGGCGGGCGCCGACGTGGCGATCACGGCGAGCTACCAGGCGACCTTCGAGGGCTTCGCGAGGCGCGGGATCGGCCGCGCGGAGGCGGCCCGGCTGCTCGGGCTGAGCGTGGAGGCGGCCCGGCAGGCGCGGGCGCGGGCCCGCGCCGAGGGGGTGACCCGGCCGCTGTGGGTGGCCGCGTCCGTCGGCCCCTACGGGGCGATGCTCGCCGACGGCTCCGAGTACCGGGGCCGCTACGGGCTCACGGTCGCGGAGCTGGAGCGTTTCCACCGCCCGCGGATGGAGGCGCTGGCGGCTGCCCGGCCGGACGTGTTCGCGCTGGAGACGGTCCCCGACGCCGACGAGGCCGCGGCCCTGCTGCGGGCGGTGCGCGGACTCGGGGTGCCGGCGTGGCTGTCGTACACCGTCGACGGGGACCGCACCCGCGCCGGGCAGCCGCTGGAGGACGCCTTCGCGCTCGCCGCCGACGTGGACGAGGTGATCGCGGTCGGCGTCAACTGCTGTGCCCCGCGGGACGTGGCCGCCGCCGTCGCCACCGCGGCGCGGGTCACCGGCAAGCCGGTGGTGGTCTACCCCAACAGCGGCGAACGGTGGGACGCCGGGACGCGCGCCTGGGACGGCCGCTCCACTTTCGCGCCCGAACAGGTGCGGGGCTGGCGGGAGTCGGGCGCCCGGCTGATCGGCGGCTGCTGCCGGGTGGGCCCGGAGGCGATCACCGCGATCGCCCGCACGCTCGCCACGTGACGGGCGGCGGCCGGCCGGAGCGGAGACGGCCGGTCACGCTCCGGCCGCGAGAGCACCGCCGGCCCGCGGGGACCCCGGGTTCAGCGGCGGCGCAGGGCTGACGTGCGGCGCAGGCGGCGGACGGCGGAGCGCAGTTCCACGCTCCGGGCGGCCGGTCCGGCCGCCGGGGGTGTCCGGGCGGCGGCCACGGCCGCCTGCGCGACGGCGTCCAGACGCCACAGGGCGAGTTCCCGGTCGCGCGGCCCGAGGGCGGTGTACGGGTCGCGCACGGCGTCCGGGCGGCTCTCCTCGCGCGCTCCCGCCAACTCGCCGAAGACCCGCACCGGATGCGCGGTGTCCCACGGCTCCCAGCCGGGGTCGCCGTCGGCGACGAAGCGCACCCAGGCGCGGTGCATCTGGTCGGCCAGCTGTTGCGGTCCGCCCTCACCGGCCAGTTTGGCCGCCTCGGGGACCTCGCCGGTGTCGAAGACGAAGCCCAGTTCGAGGGCGTGGCAGGCGCCGAGGCCGGACAGCAGCGACGGCCAGGCGAACTCGTAGACGTACGCCGAGCCGGGGCGGGCGTCGGCCAGGCGGTGCAGCGGGATCCGCAGCAGGTGGTCGGTGACGAGCTGGCCGACGATCTCCGCGGTACCGGCGTCGGGGTGCAGGGCGCGGTAACCGCGCACGACCTCGTGACCGCAGCGGCAGCGGGCCATGGCTCCCGCGAGGGCGACCGGGCCGAGCCGGTCGACGCGTTCGACGAGACCGCCCGGGACCAGCCACAGCCGGTACTCGTCGCGGGTCCAGCCCAGCAGCAGTTCGGCGCCGGACGCGGCGTCACCGTCGACCAGGGCCTGGAGCGGGTCGCGGGGCACCAGGTCGCCGTCGACGACGATGCCGAACGACGGCCCGCCCAGCACCGGGCTGCTCAGCCGCCCGATCTCGGCCTGGGTACGCAGCAGCAGGTCGCGGTCGACGGCGGCGAACGCCTCGGCGGTGGCGGGCACCTTCAGCCGGGCCGCCATCCGGCGCACCATGCGCCGCACCTTGTCCCGGTCGAGGGACTCCGGCGGCCCGCTCTGCAGGACGGCGCGCCGGAACAGGCCCTGTGCCTGCGGCGCGGCGATCAGCGCGCCGGTGCTGATGGCCCCGGCGGACTGGCCGGCCAGGGTGACGCGCGCGGGGTCGCCGCCGAAGGCCGCGACCGCCTCGTGCACCCACTGCAGGGCGGCGAGCTGGTCACGCAGGCCGGGGTTCGCGGGGGCGTCGGGGAACAGGCCGTATCCCTCCACGCCCAGCCGGTAGTTCACCGACACGAGCACCACGCCGTCGCGGGCGAAGGGGTGCCCGCCGTACACGGGCACGGCCGAGGAGCCGCGGGTCAGGGCGCCGCCGTGGAACCACACCAGCACCGGCAGCCGGGCCGCGGGATCCGGGTCGGGGGTCCAGACGTTGAGGTTGAGGCAGTCCTCGCCCGGCACGACCGGGTCCGACAGGTACTTCTCGAAGGCCTCCGAGTACGGCGGCTTCGGCGGCGTCGGACCGAAGGTTCCGGCGTCCCGCACCCCGTCCCACGGCTCGGGCGGCGCGGGCGGCCGGAACCGCAGCGGGCCCGACGGGGGCGCCGCGTACGGGATGCCCCGGAACACGGCGACGCCGTTCTCGTACCGGCCGCGTACCCGCCCGTGGGGGGTCGCGACCACCGGGTCCTTCCGGTCTGCCGTCATACGCCCACCAGCCCTTCGCCGCGCTCGTACTCCGGTCTCACCAGAGCACCACAGCCGCGCCCGGTATTCCGGTGCAGGGGGGCGGCATTGGGCTGTTCGGCGTAAGCCGCCTTTGGGCAGGTGAGGCTCGCGCGGGTCCGCGTTCTCCGGCGTTCCCCGGTGTCTTCACCTGGCGTGGCCGCGCCCCCTAGGATAGCAAGCGCTTTCTACTGGCAGCCGGTGCCGTGCCGGAGGTTTTCGACCGGACGCCGGTGCCGCGCAGGCCGGACGTTGCGATGGCCCTCGGGCGGGCCGGAGAGGTGGTTCCCGATGGTCCGTACGGGGAGTACGAGCGTGGCGGCCGGGCCGACCCTGGCCGTCGTCGCCCGGGAGGCGGGGCCGGTGAGGACGGCGGCCGACGGCAACACGGCTGGCTGGACAGGCTCGGTGCGCGGGGCTCGGCCGGAGTGCTGTACCACTTGGCGGAGCTGACGGAGCCGCAGCAGGCCTGGCTGGAGCAGCGCCGCGTCCCGTTCGTGATGATCGACCCGGCGGTGGAGCCACGGCCGGGCGTGGTGTCGGTGGGCGCGGCGAACTGGCGGGGCGGGGTCACGGCGACGGAACACCTGCTGGCGCTCGGCCATGAGCGGATCGCCGTGATCGCCGGGCACCGGGAAACGTCGGTGAGCGGTGCGCGGGTGGCCGGGTACCGCTCGGCGCTGTCGGCGGCGGGGGTGCGGCACCGCCCCGAGTATGTGCGCCACGCCGGTTCCGACGAGACGGCGGCTCGGCGCCGTATGCGGGAGCTGCTGGCGCTGCCCGAGCCGCCCACCGCGGTCTTCGCGTGCTCCGACCGGATGGCGTTCGGGGTGTACGAGGCGGTGGCGGAGCGGGGGTTGAGGGTGCCGGACGACGTCAGCGTCATCGGTTTCGACGACTGTCCCGAGGCCCGCTGGACCACTCCGGCACTGACCACGGTGCGGCAGCCACTGGCAGAGATGGCGGCGACGGCGCTCGGGCTGCTGGTGCGGATGATGAACGGCGACCGCCCGGAGAGCACCCGCACGGAACTGTCGACACGGCTGGTACGACGGGCGAGCACGGGGGTCCCGAAGGGGGCGTGACGGGGGGTCGGCACGGGCGGCGTCGGGCGCGGCCTCGGCCTCGGGCTCACAGCCAGGGGGCGTGACTGACAGGTCCGGCACGGGCGGCGTGCGCGCAGCCAGGGGGTGCGTGACGGGCCCGGCACGGGAATGGGGCGCGCACTCGCGGTGGGGCACCGCCTGCGCGGGGTGCTCCGCCGTAGTGCGGCGCGGACACCGGCCTGCGGGCCTGGCCGGGGGTGCGGGGCAAACACCCGTCAGGCGCGGCCGACCGTGGGTGCGGCGCGGACTCCCGCCCCGCGCGCCCGGTCGTGCGCGCGGGGCGGGTGCGCGATGGGTGCCGGCGCCGGTGGATGCCGGCGCCGGCAGGAGCGGCGGCCCGCTTCAGTGCGTGCGGGTCGCGCCGACGAGGGCCTGCATCAGGTCCACGGCGCTGCCGTCGTGGTCGCTGCCGGCGGTGCCGCTGCCGGTCTGGAGGTTCGCGGTGCGGTCCACTTCCAGGACCGAGTCCGCCTGGGAGTTGTCGATGACGGTGATCAGGCCGCCCTGGGCCGCCGCCGGTGCCGCCGAGGCGCCGAGCACGGCCGCCGCGAGGACCGCGGCCGTGCGCAGCCGCCCGGCGGCCGGGCGCGCGCCGCTCACGCCGGGACGCCCTCGGACTCGGCCTGTGCGACGGCGGCCTCCGCCTCGGCGACGGTCTGTCCGGCGGTGGGCGCCGTGCGCAGGCGGGCGATGTTGCGTTCCAGCAGCCGGGTGGCGGCCTTGACGCCGACGCCGCGCGCGGCGTCGACCTCGGGCAGCCGGCCGTCGGCCTCCTTGAGCCCGGCGAGCGCGGAGTCCATCGCCTCGTGCGCGGCGAACAGGCACGGCGTGCTGTAGATGGCGACGTCGACACCCAGGTCGGACAGCTCGCTCAGCGACAGCCGGGGCGACTTGCCGCCGGCGATCTGGTTGAACAGCACCGGCTTGCCGCCGACCACCTCGCGGATGCGGCGGATCCACTCCACGCTGCGCACCCCGTCGACGAGGACCACGTCGGCGCCGGTGGCGGCGAGCCGCTCGGCGCGGTGCAGGATGTCGTCCTCGTCGGTGGCGTCGGTGCGGGCCACCACGACCAGGTCGCGGCGCGCCTTGAGCACCTGTTCCAGTTTGTCGAGGTACTCGTCCAGCGGCAGCACCTGCTTGCCGTCGGCGTGGCCGCAGCGGCGGGGACGCTTCTGGTCCTCCAGGATGACTCCGGAGGCGCCGATCCGCTCCAGCCCCTCGACGACATGGCAGGCGACCTCGGGGTCGACGTAGCCGTCGTCGATGTCGACGAGCAGGTGGTGGTGCGGGAAGGCGCCCCGCAGCCGCTGGACGAACGCCAGCATGTCGGGCCAGGCGATGAAGCCGATGTCGGGCAGTCCGTAGTAGGACGCGGCGAAGCCGAACCCGGAGACGAACATCCCGTCGTAGTGCCGGGCGGCGATCGACGCGGAGTACATGTCGTACACGCCGATCAGCGGGGTGGTCCCGGGTGCGGCGATCTGCTCGCGCAGCTTGTTCCCGTAAGTCAACGTTCAGCTCCTTGGATGGGGTTGAACACAGGGGCCCGAAGGGCGACCGCGGAGACCACGGACCCCCTTTACCAGGACAAAAGGATCTCTATACCGGGCGCCTACCGTCTCGTTGAGAGCGCTTTACTCACCCCAATGGCGGAAGCGGTTCACCGGAGAAACGTCACTGAAGGGCCATGTGCACCGCCGTCGTAACGTGCCCTAGGGTTCACGCTTTGACGTGCACTCAGCAAAAGGAATCACATGTCCCACACCGACGGCTGGACCCGCCGTTCCCTGCTGCGCGCCGGATCCGGGCTGGGCCTCGCCGCCCTCGGCCTGGGCGCGGCCTCCTTCCCCGCCTCCGCGGCCGTTCCCGCCTCGCAGCGCTTCGACCTGACCCAGCCGTCCTACGACCTGTACCGCGGCAAGTCGCTGCACGATGTGACGGTTCAGCAGGGGTTCGCCTTCGACAACGTCAACCGGCGCCTGTTCGTCGCCCAGCGGCTCGACGGGTCGGCGGACACGGCCGGCGATCTGTGCGTCACGCAGCTCGACTTCGCGGGCAACTACGTCGGTTACATGCATCTGACCGGTTTCGGGCACGGCGTCGCCTTCGGCGCGCAGGGCGTGGGCAGCTCCACCTACCTGTGGACGGAGGTGGACTCCACGAACGGCTACGGCCAGCGGCTCGCCCGGTTCAAGTTCACCAGCGGCACGACGCTGGCGCACACGTCCTCCGCGCTGACCAAGTACACGCCCGTCGCCGCGGCCACCCAGCACACCTGCTCCATCGACCCGGTGAACAACCGGCTGATCGTCCGGTACCAGCTCACCGACGGCAAGCACATAGCCGCCTACGACCTCGACGCCGCCACCAACGGCGACTTCAGCAGCCCGCTCGCCGACTTCAAGCAGCCGTCGCTGCCCACCCTGTCCCCCACCTTCCAGGGCTACACCGCCTACGGCCAGTACCTGTACGTGCTGACCGGCGACAGTTATGACGTCACCGGCAAGGACGCCGCCGGCAACGAGATCGTCAACTCCGAGATCACGAGCATCGACATGAACACAGGCGCGATCGCCCAGGGCCCGGTGCTGACGAAGGCCGGTTCGACCCTGGACTTCCGCGAGCCGGAGGGCCTGGCGATCTACCAGACGGCCGCCGGCGAGGTCCGTCTCTTCCTCGGCTTCGCCTCGGGCGTCGCGGGCGACCGCCGCTCCAACCTCTTCTACAAGAACGTCCTGGTCTGACACACCGGGCCTGGCGTAACCCGCGGTGGGCCGGCCCTTCTCAGGGGGCCGGCGTCACCTCGGCCGGGCGCTCCACCCGGCACACCAGAGCATCGCCCACGACGTCGGCGACGATCGTGTCGCCGGGGTCGGCCTCGTCCGCCAGCAGCAGGGAGGCGATGCGGTTGTCCAGTTCGGCCTGGATGGTGCGGCGCAGCGGGCGGGCGCCGAACTCCGGCTGATGGCCGTGCGCGACGAGCAGCTTCTTCGCCGCCTCGGTGACCTCCAGCTCCAGCCCCTGGGCGCGCACCCGGCGCCGGCTGGCGTCCAGCAGCAGGTCCACGATCCGGTCGAGGTCGGCCTCGGTGAGGGCGTGGAAGACGACGATGTCGTCGATCCGGTTGAGGAACTCCGGCAGGAAGCGGCCGCGCAGGTCCTGCATCAGCTCGTCCTTGATGCCGCTGACGTCGCCGTGGTGGGCGAGGATGCGCTGGGCGCCGATGTTGGAGGTCATCACGACGACCGTGTTGCGGAAGTCGACCGTGCGGCCCTGCGCGTCGGTGAGCCGTCCGTCGTCGAGGACCTGCAACAGCGTGTTGAACACGTCCGGGTGAGCCTTCTCCACCTCGTCGAACAGCAGCACGCTGTACGGCTGCCGGCGCACCTTCTCGGTGAGCTGGCCCGCCTCCTCGTGGCCGACGTACCCGGGCGGGGCGCCGACGAGCCGGGAGACGGTGTGCTTCTCCTGGAACTCGCTCATGTCGAAGCGCACCAGCCGGTTCTCGTCACCGAACAGCAAGTCGGCGAGCGCCTTGGCCAGTTCGGTCTTGCCGACGCCGGTCGGGCCGAGGAAGAGGAAGGAACCCACGGGCCGGTTCGGGTCGCCCATGCCGGCCCGGTTGCGGCGTACCGCCTGGGCGATGGCGGTGACCGCCTCGTCCTGGCCGACGACCCGGGAGTGCAGGGCGTCCTCCAGTTTCAGCAGGCGCTCCTTCTCGGTCTCCGTCAGCTGGGCCACCGGGATGCCGGTGCGCCGGGAGAGGACCTCGGCGATGTCGGCGGCGGTGACCTCCATGACGCCCTCGCGGCGCTCGGCGACGCCGGCGATCTCCGCCTCGACCTCGGCGATGTGCTCCTTGATGTCGGCGGCCTTCTCGAAGTCCTCGGCGGCGACGGCCTGGTCCTTCTCCCGGTTCAGCTTGGCCAGCCGGTCCTCGCGCTCGGCGACCTCGGTGGACTTGCCGAGGGAGCGCAGCCGTACCCGCGCCCCGGCCTGGTCGAGCAGGTCGATCGCCTTGTCGGGCAGGAACCGGTCGGTGACGTACCGGTCGGACAGCTCGGCCGCGGCGACGAGCGCGTCGTCGGTGTAGCGGACCTGGTGATGGGCCTCGTAGGAGTCGCGCAGGCCCTCCAGGATCAGCACGGTCTCCTCGACACTGGGCTCGGGCACCGTCACCGGCTGGAAGCGGCGCTCCAGCGCGGCGTCCTTCTCCACGTACCGCCGGTACTCGTCGAGGGTGGTGGCGCCGACGACGTGCAGTTCGCCGCGGGCGAGGGCGGGCTTGAGGATGTTCCCGGCGTCCATCGAGCCCTCGCCGGTGGCGCCCGCGCCGACGACGGTGTGCAGCTCGTCGATGAACAGGATCGTCGACTCGGAGGCGGCCTTGACCTCGTCGATGACGTTCTTCAGCCGCTCCTCGAACTGCCCGCGGTACTGGGCGCCGGCGATCAGCCCGGTCAGATCCAGGGCGACGACCCGCTTGTCCTTCAGCGTCTGCGGCACGTCACCGGTGACGATCCGCTGTGCGAGCCCCTCCACGATGGCGGTCTTGCCGACGCCCGGCTCGCCGATGAGGACGGGGTTGTTCTTGGAGCGGCGGGAGAGGATCTCCACGGTCTGCTCGATCTCCTCGGCGCGGCCCACGACCGGGTCGAGCTTGCCGGCCCTGGCCTCCTCGGTCAGGTCACGGCCGTACTCGTCGAGGGTGGGCGTCGCACTCGCCGGGCGGCTCTCGGCCCGTTCGGGGCGGGCGGCGGTCTCGGCGGCGCGGCGCAGCCCGTCGAGTTCCAGACCCGATCCGGTGAGCAGCTTGGCGGCGGCCGCGTCGGGCGAGTCCAGCAGCGCGCCGAGGATGTGCTCCGGGCCGATGTACGACACGCCGGTCGCCTGCGAGCGGGCGTGGGCGCGCAGCAGCACCCGTTTGGCGGCGGGGGTGAGGCCGGGCTGCGCCGAGGGGGTGCCGCTCTCGCCGGGCAGCACGGCGGCGATCTTCCCGGCGAGGCCGTCCGGGTCGAGACCGGCCTGGGTGAGCAGCCCGCGGGCCGGTTCGACCTGGGTGCAGGCCCACAGCAGGTGCTCGGTGTCCAGGTCGGGGCTGCCGTCCTCGGCGGCCTTGCGGGTCGCGCGGTTGATGAGGTCCTGCGCGGACTCGGTCAGCAGCCGCCCGATCGGCACCCGCTGCACCTGCGGCGGGGAGGCGCCCGGGGACATGCCGAAGAACCGGTTGAGGATCTCCGAGAAGGGGTCCTGGCCGCCGAAGGAGGCACCGAAGGGGGGCATCGTCATGATCGCCGTCCGGAACGTGGAGGGGCAGGGAAAAGGGAGCGGGCAGGAGCGCGCGGTGGGCGAGGTCCGTCGGCGCACCGCGCGCACACGGGCCGGGCCAGGGCCGCCGCACTCCAGTGGAACAACAGCGTGACGCCCCCGCAACGCGAGGCCGCCGGGCGCCGGGCACCCGAGGAGCGCCATGCGTGCCCGTACTCCTGCCCGTACTCGTGCCCGTACTCCCGGAGGACGGCGCTGGATCTGTCCGGGGGGCCGCCGGGCAGGTCGTTCAGGGTGGACACGCCCGGCGTTGCGGCCGGTGGCCTTCGGCCCAGGCACGTCCGATTCCTTCAAGACGGGCGGCCGCCCCGGTCCCTACGGTGGCCGTATGACTCCACGATTCGACGCCATCGGACTGGTGGTCTCCGACATGGCCGCCTCCGTCCCCTTCTACCGGCGGCTCGGGTTCGCGTTCCCCGACGGGGCCGAGCGCGAGCCGCACACCGAGGCCGAGCTGCCCGGCGGGCTGCGGCTGCTGCTGGACACCGAGGACACCGTGCGCTCCTTCCACCCCGGGTGGCGGCCGCCGACGGGCGGCCCCCGGGCCGGCCTCGTACTGCGCTGCGCGGACCCGGAGGAGGTCGACACGGTGTACGACGACATGGTGGGCGCCGGGTACCACGGCGAGCTGAAGCCGTGGGACGCCTTCTGGGGGCAGCGGTACGCGGTGCTGCACGACCCGGACGGCACCGGCGTCGAGCTGTTCGCGCCGCTAGCCCAGGGCTGAGCCGCGCAGCAGTTCACCGAGCGGCATCCCGGCCAACTCCCTCATGTCACGGGCGAGATGGGCCTGGTCGGCGTATCCGGCGCGGGTCGCAGTCTCGGCGTAGGGGGTTCCCGCACGGGCCAGGGCGAGCGCGCGCTGGAGCCGCAGGACGCGGGCGAGGGTCTTCGGGCCGTAACCGAAGGCGGCCAGCGAGCGGCGGTGCAACTGGCGGGCGCTGAGGCCGAGTTCGTCGGCCGTGACGCCGACCGGACGGCCCGCGCCCAGCGCGTCGACGAGACGCCGCAGCAGCGGGTCGGGCGGCTCGGTGTCGGCGGCGCGGCGCAGCGCCGCCTCCTCCAGGGCCCGCGCGGGGTCGCCGCCGGCGTCGACACGGGCGCGCAGCCGCCGCACCCGTACCGCGGGCCACAGATCGGCCAGATCGACGCGGCGGTCGCGCAGCACGTGCGCGGGGACGCCGAGCAGGGCCGGGGCGGTGCCGGGGAAGAACCGCACACCGACGTACGGGACGGGAGGTCCCGCCGGGAGGTACGCGCGCGTGTCGGGCCCGGCGACGATCAGCCGCCCCTCGCTCCACATCAGATCCATACAACCGTCGGGCAGCACGGGCAGCGCACCCCCACCCGACGGACTGTTCGTCCACACCACGGCCCCGGGCACCCGCGACCCCCACTCCGCGTACACACGCCCAGGCTACGCGCGCGCCCGCCGACCGCCAGAGCAGCCTCGACACCCCAATCCGACGCGGCCAGCGAGCCCACCGGCGGGGAAAGCAGGCCCGGCACCACAGCCGACGCGGCACGCGAGCCCCGCCGGCCGGTAGAGCAACCTCGGCCCCCATCCGGCGCGGCGATGAGGAAGCCGTACCACCGCCACGGCCCGCGAACGCGCGCTCGGGCAACGCCAACGCGGTGGCACCGGGGGGCCTCGCCGTCGCGGCGGGACCGCCAAGGAGGGCATGGGGCCGGCCCTGGTCTCGGTGCGTGGCGCGCGTGGAACACGACCCGCAGGCTCCCGGCGCCCTCGCCGCCAACCTCATCGCAGCGCACCGCCGCGGAGGCCCCCGGCGCGGACATCGCCACCTGCAACGCGGCGAAGGAAAGGTCGGTGGCCTGACCGGCGCGGCGTGTGATCGCGGAGGCCCCCGGCGCGTTCGCCCTTCGGCGCCGGCGCGGCGGGCCGTCGCAGAGGCGCCCGGCGTGGGTGTTCCCGCCTCCGGCGCGGTGCCCGGGGTGTGGGCGCGGAGCCTCGTGTGTGGTCGCGGCCGGTGCGGTGGGCTGCGGCCGGGCCCTCGTTACGTCTCCCCCGCCCGGTACTGCTGCGGGCTGACTCCGTAGGCGCGCTTGAAGGCCGTGGAGAGGGCGAAGGCGCTGCCGTAGCCGATGCGGTGGGCGATCGCGGCGAGGGTGTCGTCCGTGTCGCGGAGGCGGTCGGCGGCCAGGGCCAGGCGCCAGGCCGTGAGGTGCGCCATCGGGGACTGGCCGACGAGCTCGGTGAAGCGCCGGGCCAGGGCCGCGCGGGAGACGCCGGTCTTGGCGGCGAGCGCGGCCACCGTCCAGGGGTGGGCCGGGTCGTCCTGGAGCAGCCGCAGCGCGCGGCCGACGACCGGGTCGGCGAGCGCCCGGTACCAGGCGGGGGCCTCGGCCGAAGGGCGGGAGAACCACGCCCGCAGCGCGGCGATGACCAGCAGGTCCAGGAGGCGGTCGAGGACGACCTCCTGGCCGGGTTCGTCGCGCACGATCTCGTCCGTCAGGATCGGGGTGAGCGGGCACGGCCACTCGGCGGCGGTCAGCGTCAGCAGTGGCGGCAGGGCGTCCAGCAGGCGGCCGGAGATCTCGCCCTGCAGCGGATACGTGCCGATGAGCAGCACGGTCGCGCCGTCGAGCCGGCTGCCCCAGCTGCGCACGCCGAGGTCCATGGAGCCGTTCAGGGCGCGGCCGTCGGGGTAGGTGCAGCGCCCGCCGGGCAGGATGACGGCCTGCGGCCCGGTCGCGGGGTCGTCGGCGCAGGTGTAGGCGTCGGGGCCGCGAGCGATGGCGAGGTCACCGGCCCGCAGCCGGACCCGCTCCCCCGTGTCCGGGACGATCCAGGTCTCGCCGCGCACCGCGAGCATCACGGTCAGCGGCGCCCGGTCCTCCACCCGTACGCTCCACGGCGGATCGAAACACGCCCGGATCATGAACGCGCCACGGGCGCGGGGCCCCTCCAGGAGGGATGCGAGGGCATCCATGGGGGCAGCGTAGACGCCCGCCCGCGGAATCATCCGTTCATCATCCGGCGACCGCCCGCCCCGGAACCCGGGTTCACGGCTCACGGCTCGCGGCTCACGGCCCGCGACTCGCGGCACGTGGCACGCGGCACGTGGCACGCGGCTCACGGCCCGCGACTCGCGGCACGCGGCACGCGGCACGCGACTCGCGGCACGTGGCACGTGGCACGTGGCACGTGGCACGTGGCCCGCGGCCCGCGGCCGCCCCATCGCGCCGCCGGCACCTGCCCCCCTTGAAGCAGCCCCCTGCCGGTCCAACCCCCGGCCCCCCAACCGCCCCCGGCGTTCTCACTTCTCCGGCGGGCCGCCCTCTTCCCCGTGCGGCTTGTGCGTGCTCTTCGCGTGGGTGCGCAGGCGGCCCGTCACATCCTCCGGAGGAAGGAAGCGGGACCAGCGTTCGGGGAACTCCGACGGCATGTCCGGGTCGTCGGGGTCGTCGGGGTCGAGTTCGCGGGTGGCCGTGGCCCGGGCGACGTAGTCGGCGACCTGGGCCTCGCGCACCCGTTCCTGCGCGGCGCGCGCCGCGGCCGTGGCGGCGGCCGGCCACACCCGGTCGATCGCGGCGTTGACCGCGGCCCCGACGAGCACGGCGAACGCGGACACACCGATCCACAGCAGGACGGCGACCGCGGCCGCCAGCGAGCCGTAGATCGTCGCGCCCTCGATGGTGTGCTGGAGGTAGATCCGCAGCAGGAAGCTGCCGAGCACCCACATCGCGAGGGCGACGAGCGCGCCCGGCACGTCCTCGATCCAGGGTGAGCGCACCGGCACGGACACGTGGTACAGCGTGGTCAGGAAGGCGATCGACAGCACGATCACCACCGGCCAGTACAGGACCTGCACCACCGTCGTCGACCAGGGCAGGATCCCCACCACCGCGTCCGGGCCCGCGACCATCAGCGGCAGCGCGATCGAGCCGATCAGCAGCGCCACGACGAACAGCAGGAACGCCATCAGCCGGGTCTTGACGATGCCGCGCACGCCGTCGAGGCCGTACATGACGGTGATGGTGTCGATGAAGACGTTCACCGCCCGCGAGCCCGACCACAGGGCGAAGACGAAGCCGACGGAGATGACGTCGGGCCGGCCGCCCTTGAGGACGTCGTCCAGGATCGGTTGCGCGATCTCCCGCACACCCCGGTCGGACAGGACGGTGCGCGAGGCCTCCAGCAGGTTGTTCCTGAGGCTGGTGATGGTGTCGGTGCCGGTCCAGGCGTCGACGTAACCGAGCAGGCCGATGAGGCTCAGCAGCAGCGGCGGCACCGACAGCAGCGAGAAGAACGCCGCCTCGGCGGCCAGGCCCAGGATGCGGTACTCGATGCAGGAGTTGACGGTGTCCTTCAGCAGCAGCCAGGCGGTCCGGCGCTTGGAGACGTTCCGGTAGAGCGCACGCGCCCGGTGCAGACGACCGGAGGGGCTCGGCGGGGGCTCGGGTGACTGACTTGCTGACTGCACGCCCTAAAGGTATCCGTCGCCGGAGGGTGCGCTCACATCGCAGGTCGCCCCGGTGCCGGGCGGCCCCGGGCGGGCGGGCTCGCGGCCCGTGTCGGGCGGGTCATGAGCGCGCGACCGGCGGGTAGGTTGCCGTACATGGCAGGCAGCACGCACACCGTGACCAACCAGCCGGAGCCGCTGGCCGGGTACGACGTCTTCTCCGCCGACCGCGCGCTGGTGGCCGCGGTGCGGCGGCACCTGGATCCGGGCCTGCACGGCGAGGCCCTGGCCGACCTGTCCGGGCTGGGCCGCTCGGCGGGGTCGGCGCAGGTGCAGGAGTGGGGTGCGCAGGCCAACGACAACCCGCCCCGGCTGCGCTCCCACGACCGTTACGGCAACCGGATCGACGAGGTGGAGTTCCATCCGGCCTGGCACCGGCTGCTCGGCAAGGGCGTCGGGGCGGGCCTGACCTCGGCGTGGAACCGGCCGGGCGGCCATGTGCGGCGGGCGGCCGCGTTCGTCGTGTGGACGCAGGTCGAGGCGGGCAACACCTGCCCGCTGTCGATGACCCACGCGGCCGTGCCCGCGCTGCGCACCGACCCGGAGTTGGCCGCCGAGTGGGAGCTGCGGCTGACGTCCACCGTCTACGACCGGGGGCTGAGGCCGGCGGCGGACAAGGCGGGCGTGCTGTTCGGGATGGGCATGACCGAGAAGCAGGGCGGCAGCGACGTCCGGGCGAACACGACGGCCGCGCGGCCGCTCGCCGAGGACGGGACGTACGAGCTGACCGGGCACAAGTGGTTCTGCTCGGCGCCGATGTCGGACGGCTTCCTGGTGCTGGCGCAGGCGCCCGGGGGCCTGACCTGCTTCCTGGTGCCGCGGGTGCTCCAGGACGGCTCGCGCAACGTGTTCCTGGTGCAGCGGCTGAAGGACAAGCTCGGCAACCGGTCGAACGCTTCGGCGGAGGTGGAGTTCGCCGGGACGTGGGCGCGCCGGGTCGGTGAGGAGGGACACGGGGTGCGGACCATCATCGGGATGGTCGCGGCGACCCGGCTGGACTGTGTGCTGGGCTCGGCGGGGCTGATGCGGCAGGCGGTCGCCCAGGCGGTCCACCACTGCGCCCAACGGGAGGCGTTCGGCGGGAAGCTGATCGACAAGCCGCTGATGCGCAACGTTCTGGCCGATCTGGCGCTGGAGTCGGAGGCGGCGACGACGCTGGCGCTGCGGCTCGCCCAGGCCTGCGACGACGACTCCGAACAGGCGCGGGCGCTGCTGCGGATCGCCGTGCCCGCGGCGAAGTTCTGGGTGACCAAGCGCTGCCCCCCGGTGGCCGTGGAGGCCGCCGAGTGCCTGGGCGGCAACGGGTACGTCGAGGAGTCGGGGCTGCCCCGGCTGGTGCGCGAGTCGCCGCTGAACTCGGTCTGGGAGGGCGCCGGCAATGTGCAGGCGCTGGACGTGCTGCGGGCGCTGCGACGGGAACCGGCCGCGCTGGACGCGTATCTGCGGGAGGTCGGGCTGGCGCGCGGCGCGGACCACCGGCTGGACGCGGCGATCAAGGACCTGCTGACCGAACTGGCCGACCTGGAGGGCGTCGAGGCGCGGGCCCGGCGGCTCACGGAGCGCCTCGCGCTGGTCCTGCAGGGCTCGCTGCTGGTGCGGTTCGCACCGCCGGAGGTGGCGGACGCGTTCTGCGCGGGGCGGCTGGGCAGCGACGGCGGCGCGGCCTTCGGGACGCTGCCGCACACCCTGGACCTGGCGTCGGTCGTGGAGCGGGCCCGCCCGGTGTCCTGAGCGGTCCGGGAGGCTGCCGTGGGAACGGGGGTGGTGCTGCGCCGACACGGCACCACCCCCGCGCAATGGCCCCAAGCAAGGCCAGGTACGCCGCTCGGGGACGGCGTGGCTTAATTTTCAACGAACCGGGTGACGGTCCACCAGGGTTGCAGGGGGTTGCAATATGACCGGACTGCGTCCTTCCGTCGGCGGCGGTCGGCAGACTGGATCCGACTCGGCACGACCAGCGGAACAGACCGGAAAACGACCCTCGTTGCGGTTGACATCCGGTATGCACGACCCTTTCCGGGAGGACCCAGTGGCGAACCCGCCGATCAACGTGACGCACCTCGCCGCCGTCGACGCGGCGCGCGCGGCGCGGGTGCTCAGCGAGGTGCGCGCGGCCGCGCTCGCGGGGCAGCGGACGCGGGTCGCGCCCCGCCCGGTGATCGAGGAGTCCTGGGGGCGCATGCTGCGCAGCGGGGTCGATCCGGAGCACGACTTCCGCTCCGATCTGCTGAGCGACGCCGAGCTGCGCCGGCGGCGTGACGCGTCACCGCTGAAACAGGTGCTGCCGGTGTTGCGCCAGGGGCTGCTGTCGGTGGCGGACGTCGCCCGGCACATCATGGTGGTCGCCGACGCCGACGGCCGGGTGCTGTGGCGGGAGGGCTGCGCGCCGGTGCTGCGCAAGGCCGACCATCTCGGCTTCGAGCTCGGCGCGGACTGGCGCGAGGACGTGGTCGGCACCAACGGCGTCGGCACCCCGGCGGTGGTGCGGCGGCCGGTGCAGGTCTTCGCCGGCGAGCACTTCGTGCGCAGCCAGACCTCCTGGACGTGCACGGGCGCGCCGATCACCGACCCGCGCGACGGGAAGCTGCTGGGCGTGGTCGACGTCAGCGGACCGCTGGAGACGATGCATCCGGCCACGCTGGCCTGGGTGGACTCGGTGGCCAAGCTGGCCGAGGCGCGGCTGCGCGAAGCGCACAGGGACGCGCTGGAGCGGCTGCGGGCGGTGGCCGCGCCGGTGCTGGCGCGGATGGGCGGCCGGGCGCTGGTGGTGGACCGCGACGGCTGGACGGCCGCCGTGACCGGGATGCCGTACACCGGGCGGGTGGCCCTGCCGCGGGCGGTGCGGGCGGGGCGGCGGTGGCTGCCCGCGCTCGGCATGTGCGCGCTGGAGCCGCTGGCGGGCGGCTGGCTGGTGCGGGCCGACGACGAGCCGCTGCCGCCGGGCGCGACCCGGATCCTGCTGGACCTGGCCCAGCCGCGCCGCTGGTCGGTGACCGTCTCCTCGTCGGCCGGCAGCTGGAGCCACGAACTGAGCCCCCGGCACGCGGAACTGCTGTACCTGCTGGCGGTGCGGCGCGCCGGGCGCAGTGCGGCACAGCTCGCGCACGACATGTTCGGCGACCCGGCGCGCACGGTGACGGTGCGGGCGGAGATGTCCCGGGTACGGCGCTATCTCGGGGGGTTCCTGGCCCACCGGCCGTATCGTTTCAGCGAGGACGCCGAGGTCGACCTGCTGCTCCCCGACGATCCCCGGGACCTGCTGCCCCACTCGACGGCGCCGGGCGTGGTGCGCGCACGTGGCACATCCGCCGTGCCGTAGGGGGCATTTCGGGCAACTGGGTGGTCTGCACCCGGCGGGGGCACCGGCTGCCGTAGCATCCCCTACGGGTCGCCCCACCTGCTCCTTGCTCAACGTGAGGATCACAAGGCGCAGTTGGCCCGCCTCGGGAGGACGGTATGACACATCGAGGACGGCACCGCCGGCGCCGGCGGGGTGCGGCACTGCGCGCGGTCCTGGCCGGGACCGCTCTCGCGCTGACCGCCGCGGCCACCATGATCAGCGCCTCGCAGGCCACGGTCGCCGACGACCCCGGCGCGCTCGAACGGCTCACCTCCCCCACCGGCTCCGACGCGCCCGCGCTGACCGCCGCCCCGGTACCGCGGGGCGCCCTGGACCTCCTCGCCACCTCGATGGGACGGCCGGTCGGCCTGGACGCGGTGCTGCGCGGCGCCGACCACACCCTGCGCCCCGCCGACGACTGCTCGGCCGAGGAGAAGCGGGCGCTGCCCGTCGCGCCCGCCGCCACGCGCGCGTACTGCTTCCCCGGCGCCGACACCGCCGGCTGGCGGCCGGGCGCCGTGGCCGTGTCCGGGGACGGCACCGGCCGGGTGCTCGCCTCCGCCTGGTCCCGCGGCGCTCTCGCCAAGGTGGCGTTCGTCGACGCGAGCGATCCGCGCCACCTCGCCTACAGCTGGGCCCTGCTCGCCCTGCCGGTGGACGGCGGCCGGGACTACCGCGCGCTGACCTCGGACGTGACCGGCATGGTCTGGGACCACGACACGCTGCTGGTCACCGCCGGGGCACGGGACCGGGCGGCGCTGTACGCCTTCGACGTGCGCCGCGCGCTGCGGGCGGGCGTCGACAGCGCGGCCGTCGGCCGGCTGCCCGGCGGCTGGTCTGCTGCCGGCGCCCGGTTCGTGCTGCCTGCCGTCGCCTCCTATGGAGCGGTGGGTGACAGTGCGCGTACCGCCGCCGGTCTCGGTCTGGACCGCAGCGGGGCGCGGACCGCGCTGGCCGTGGCCGAGCGGGTGCCGGCCGGCGAGCACCGGCCGACCCGGCTGTGGCGCTACCGGCTCGGCGGCGACGGACTGCCGCTCACCGGCACCGCACGGCGGGCCGTGCCGGACGCGGTGTACACGACGAAGGCGACCGAGGTGCGGGGCGTGCTGCCGTACGGCTCCCACTGGTACGTGGCCCGCGCGGGCGACGACGCGGACGGGCGGGGCATGCTGTGGCGCCAGGACGCGGACGGCGCCCGCACCACGGCGTGCGGCTCGGATGACACCCACCTGTGCTGGAGCGATGCGCCCGGGTCCCTGTCCTACGCCCCCGGCACCGGTGAGCTGTGGTCGCAGTCGGGCGGCACGCTCTTCGCCGTACCGCTGACCGCACTGGACGCCGCCCTGCGCTGACCTCGCCGGACCCGGCCGTGCCCCGACCCGGCGGCCGGCCCCGCGCCCCGGGCGGTCCGGCGTCGACACGGCGGCGGACGGGATGGTTCCCTGTCCACCATGGCCAACATCCCCGTGACCACCTGGTCCCTCGAGCAGACGTCCCCCACCGACCTCCTGCCGGCCGCCGCGCCGGAGGGTGACGTGCGGATCGTGCGCGCCGAGGTGCCCTCACCCGAGTTCAGCCGTTTCCTGTACGCCTCGGTCGGCGGCGACATCCGCTGGACGGACCGGCTCGGCTGGAGCCACGCGCGGTGGCTGGAGCACCTGGACCGTCCCGGGGTCGAGACGTGGGTGGCGTACGACCGGGGGACGCCCGCGGGGTACGTGGAGCTGGAGGCGCAGGACGACGGGGTCGTGGAGATCGTGTACTTCGGTCTGCTCCCGGCCTTCCGCGGGCGGCGGATCGGCGGCCATCTGCTGTCCTCGGGCGCCGCGCGCGCGTGGGACCTGGCCGAGCGGTGGCCGGGGCTCGCGCAGACCAAGCGGGTGTGGCTGCACACGTGCAGCAAGGACGGCGAGTTCGCCATGGACAACTACCGGCGCCGGGGCTTCACGCTGTTCGACACCAAGGTGGAGGAGGAACCGGACGCGCCGGCTCCGGGTCCCTGGCCGGGCGCCTACCCTGCCTGACCTGCGCGGACAAGACCCCTCACGCATCTTGTGACCGACAACACCCTTGTCTCACTCTACGGGACAAGGGTGTCCACATGACGGACGAAGCTGGACTGTGTCCAGATCGCCGTGCCACGCTTCCGTCATGTCCGGAACTGGAATCGCCTTGGTGAGTCGGCGTCACGTCGATCTCGGCCGCATGTCCAGCGCCATCTGTCCGACGCGCTGAGACCAGAGAGCACCACCGGTTCCCCGTTTTCCCGTCGCCTGCCGCGCAACGACGCGCACCCATGCCCAACGCGCAACGACACGCAGGTCAGAGCCTCTTTCCGCCTGTCCCGAAGGACGTATCAACCATGGCCGCCACCCCGCAGAACCCTGCCGCCTCCGCGCCCCGCCGCAAGGTGAGCCGTCACCGCGGCGAGGGTCAGTGGGCCGCGGGTCACTTCACCCCGCTCAACGGCAACGAGCAGGTCAAGAAGGACGACGACGGTCTCAATGTGCGGACACGCATTGAGACGATCTACTCCAAGGCGGGCTTCGACTCGATCGACCCGAGCGACCTGCGCGGCCGGATGCGCTGGTGGGGGCTGTACACCCAGCGCAAGCCCGGGATCGACGGCGGCAAGACCGCGATCCTGGAGCCGGAGGAGCTGGACGACCGTTACTTCATGCTGCGCGTGCGCATCGACGGCGGCGCCCTGACCACGCAGCAGCTGCGGGTGATCGGCGAGGTTTCGCAGGAGTTCGCGCGCGGCACGGCCGACATCACCGACCGGCAGAACGTGCAGTACCACTGGATCCGGATCGAGGACGTGCCCGAGATCTGGAACCGGCTGGAGGCCGTGGGCCTGTCCACCGTCACCGCCTGCGGTGACACCCCGCGCGTGATGGTCGCCTCCCCCGTCGCGGGCATCGCCGAGGACGAGATCATCGACGGCACGCCGGCGCTGGAGGAGATGAAGCGCCGCGTCCTGAACAACCCGGCGTACTCGAACCTGCCGCGCAAGTTCAAGACCGCGATCTCCGGCTCGCCGCTGCTGGACGTGGTGCACGAGATCAACGACGTCGCCTTCGTCGGCGTCCGCCACCCCGAGCACGGCCCCGGCTTCGACGTGTGGGTCGGCGGCGGCCTGTCCACCAACCCCAAGCTGGGTGTGCGGCTCGGCGCCTGGGTGCCGATCGACGAGGTCCCGGACGTCTACGAGGGCGTCGTGTCGATCTTCCGCGACTACGGCTACCGCCGCCTGCGCAACCGCGCCCGGCTGAAGTTCCTGGTCGCCGACTGGGGCCCGGAGAAGTTCCGGCAGGTGCTCCAGGACGAGCACCTGGGCGGGCGCAAGCTGATCGACGGACCCGCTCCCGAGCAGCCGGTGCAGCAGTGGCGCGACCACATCGGCGTCCACCGCCAGAAGGACGGCCGCTTCTACGTCGGCTTCGCCCCGCGCGTCGGCCGCGTCGACGGCTCCACCCTGACGAAGATCGCCGACCTCGCGGAGGCGCACGGCTCGGGCCGGGTGCGCACCACCGTCGAGCAGAAGATGATCATCCTCGACGTCGAGCAGGACCAGGTGGACTCGCTCGTCGACGAGCTGGAGGCGCTGGACCTCACGGCCCGCCCGTCCACGTTCCGGCGCGGCACCATGGCCTGCACCGGCATCGAGTTCTGCAAGCTCGCCATCGTCGAGACCAAGCAGCGCGGCTCCACCCTGATCGACGAGCTGGAGCGCCGCCTGCCGGAGTTCGACGAGCCGATCACCATCAACCTCAACGGCTGCCCGAACGCCTGCGCCCGTATCCAGGTCGCGGACATCGGTCTCAAGGGCCAGCTGGTCCTGGACGACAACGGCGAGCAGGTCGAGGGCTACCAGGTGCACCTCGGCGGCGCGCTCGGCCTTCAGGCCGGCTTCGGCCGCAAGGTGCGCGGGCTGAAGGTGACCGCGGACGAGCTGCCGGACTACATCGAGCGGGTGCTCACCCGGTTCCAGGCCGAGCGCCAGGACGGCGAGCGGTTCGCGGTCTGGGCGGCCCGCGCCTCCGAGGAGGCCCTGTCGTGAGCGAGCGTGCGGCGCCCTTCCACTGCCCCTACTGCGGTGAGGAAGACCTGCGCCCGAGTGAAACCATGGAAGGCCGTCACGGCGCCTGGGAATGCGCGGCCTGCAACCGCGCATTCCAGCTGAAGTTCCTCGGGCTGCTCGCCCGGGGGCTGAAGCAGGCCGACAACCAAGGGGACTCGATATGACGACGGCTCAGAAGGAGCGCACGGCCGACGAGTTGAAGGCGCTCGCCGAGCAGGCCGGCCGTGACCTGGAGGACGCCTCCGCGCTGGAGATCCTCCAGTGGGCGGTCGACACCTTCGGCAAGGGCTTCTGCGTCACGTCCTCCATGGAGGACGCGGTCGTCGCGCACCTCGCGTCCCGCGTGCTGAAGGGCGTGGACGTGGTGTTCCTCGACACCGGCTACCACTTCGAGGAGACCATCGGCACCCGCGACGCGGTCGAGGCCGTGATGGACGTCAACGTCATCACGCTCACCCCGCGCCAGACGGTCGCCGAGCAGGACGCCCAGTACGGTCCGAAGCTGCACGACCGCGACCCCGACCTGTGCTGCAAGCTGCGCAAGGTGCAGCCGCTGGAAGAGGGCCTGAAGGGCTATCAGGCCTGGGCGACGGGTCTGCGCCGCGACGAGTCCCCGACCCGGGCGAACACCCCGGTGGTCGGCTGGGACGACAAGCGGCAGAAGGTCAAGATCTCCCCGATCGCGCGCTGGACCCAGGACGACGTGGACGCCTACGTCACCGAGCACGGCGTGCTCACCAACCCGCTGCTGACGGACGGCTACGCCTCCGTCGGCTGCGCCCCCTGCACCCGGCGGGTGCTCGAGGGCGAGGACGCGCGCGCCGGCCGCTGGGCGGGCCGCGCCAAGACCGAGTGCGGGCTGCACGGATGACGACGAACCATCAGGAGACTGACGTGACGAGCGGAGCCACCGTCTGGCTCACGGGTCTGCCGAGCGCCGGCAAAACCACCATCGCGTACGAGCTGGCGGGCCGGCTGCGGGCCGAGGGGCACCGCGTGGAGGTGCTCGACGGCGACGAGGTCCGCGAGTTCATCTCTGCGGGCCTCGGCTTCAGCCGCGAGGACCGGCACACCAACGTGCAGCGCATCGGCTTCCTCGCCGAACTGCTCGCCCGCAACGGCGTGAAGGCGCTCGTCCCGGTCATCGCGCCGTACGCGGACAGCCGTGACGCGGTGCGCAAGCGGCACGAGGCGAACGGCACGGCGTACCTGGAGATCCACGTGGCCACACCGGTCGAGGTGTGCTCCGTGCGGGACGTCAAGGGGCTGTACGCCAAGCAGGCCGCGGGCGAGCTGTCGGGCCTGACCGGGGTCGACGACCCGTACGAGGAGCCCGAGACGCCCGATCTGCGGATCGAGTCGCAGAACCAGACCGTGCAGGAGTCCGCGGCCGCCGTGCACGCCCTGCTCACCGAAAGGGGACTGGCATGACGACCGTCGCCACCACCGCGCAGGAGGGTACGGACACGTACGCCCTGTCGCACCTGGACGCCCTTGAGTCCGAGGCCGTGCACATCTTCCGCGAGGTCGCGGGCGAGTTCGAGAACCCGGTGATCCTGTTCTCCGGCGGCAAGGACTCGATCGTCATGCTGCACCTGGCGCTGAAGGCGTTCACGCCGTCGCCGGTGCCGTTCTCCCTGCTGCACGTGGACACCGGGCACAACTTCCCCGAGGTCCTCGACTACCGCGACCGCGCGGTGGCCCGGCACGGGCTGCGGCTGCATGTCGCGTCCGTGCAGGACTACATCGACCGCGGGGTGCTCAAGGAGCGCCCGGACGGCACCCGCAACCCGCTGCAGACGCTGCCGCTCACGGAGAAGATCCAGGCGGAGAAGTTCGACGCGGTCTTCGGCGGCGGCCGCCGCGACGAGGAGAAGGCCCGCGCCAAGGAGCGGGTGTTCTCGCTGCGCGACGAGTTCTCCCAGTGGGACCCGCGCCGCCAGCGCCCCGAGCTGTGGAACCTGTACAACGGCCGGCACGCCCCCGGCGAGCACGTCCGCGTGTTCCCGCTGTCCAACTGGACCGAGCTGGACGTGTGGCAGTACATCGCCCGGGAGGGCATCGAGCTGCCGCAGATCTACTACGCCCACGAGCGCGAGGTGTTCCAGCGCGCCGGCATGTGGCTGACCGCCGGCGAGTGGGGCGGCCCCAAGGACGGCGAGAACGTGGAGAAGCGCCTGGTGCGCTACCGCACGGTCGGCGACATGTCCTGCACGGGCGCCGTCGACTCCGACGCCGACACGATCGAGAAGGTGATCGCGGAGATCGCCGCGTCCCGGCTCACCGAGCGGGGCGCCACCCGGGCCGACGACAAGATGTCCGAGGCGGCGATGGAAGACCGCAAGCGCGAGGGGTACTTCTAGAGATGAGCACGATCACGACCGAGGAACTCTCGGCCACCACCCTGCTGCGGTTCGCCACCGCCGGTTCCGTCGACGACGGCAAGTCCACCCTGGTGGGCCGGCTGCTGCACGACTCCAAGTCGGTCCTCACCGACCAGCTGGAGGCCGTGGAGCGCGCCTCCGCGAGCCGCGGCCAGGAGGGCCCGGACCTCGCGCTGCTCACCGACGGCCTGCGCGCCGAGCGCGAGCAGGGCATCACCATCGACGTGGCCTACCGCTACTTCGCCACGCCCCGGCGCCGGTTCATCCTGGCCGACACCCCGGGCCATGTGCAGTACACGCGGAACATGGTCACCGGCGCCTCCACCGCCGAGCTGACGGTGATCCTCGTCGACGCCCGCAACGGCGTCGTCGAGCAGACCCGCCGGCACGCCGCGATCGCCGCGCTGCTGCGGGTGCCGCACGTGGTGCTCGCCGTGAACAAGATGGACCTGGTCGGCTACGCGGAGAAGGTGTTCGCGGCGATCGCCGAGGAGTTCACCGCGTACGCCACCGAGCTGGGCGTGCCCGAGGTGACCGCGATCCCGATCTCGGCGCTCGAGGGCGACAACGTCGTGGAGCCGTCGGCGAACATGGACTGGTACGGCGGCCCGACCGTGCTGGAGCACCTGGAGACCGTCCCGGTCGCCCATGACCTGAGGCACTGCCACGCACGCCTGCCCGTGCAGTACGTGATCCGGCCGCAGAGCGCCGAGCACCCCGACTACCGCGGTTACGCGGGCCAGATCGCCGCCGGCACCTTCCGGGTCGGCGAGTCCGTGACCGTGCTGCCGTCCGGGCGGGCCACGAAGATCACCGGTATCGCCCTGCTGGGCGAGTCCGTCGACGTGGCCTGGACGCCGCAGTCGGTGACCCTCCTCCTCGAGGACGACATCGACATATCGCGCGGCGACCTGATCGTGCCCAGCAAGGACGCGCCGCCGACCACGCAGGACATCGAGGCGACCGTCTGCCACGTCGCCGACGCCCCGCTCACCGTCGGCCACCGGGTGCTGCTCAAGCACGGCACCCGCACGGTGAAGGCGATCGTGAAGGACATCCCGTCCCGGCTGACGCTGGACGACCTGTCCCTGCACCCGCACCCGGGGCAGCTCGCCGCCAACGACATCGGCCGCGTGAAGATCCGCACCGCCGAGCCGCTGCCGGTCGACTCCTACGCCGACTCGCGCCGCACCGGCTCGTTCATCCTGATCGACCCCAGCGACGGCACCACGCTGACCGCGGGCATGGTCGGCGAGTCGTTCGCCGCGCCGGAGCCGGTCAAGGACGAGGCCGACGAAGACGGTTGGGACTTCTAGGACATGAACTCCTACGACTACTACGGGACGTTCGCGAAGGAGGGCGGCCGCGTCGGCAGCGGCGCCCTCGGCAGCGGACAGGGCGGAGTCGCGCGATGTGTGCGCTGACCGCTCCGTTCCGCCACCCTGGGGGTCCCCCCTGCTCGAGGAGCTTGGGGGAGTCCCGGAAGAGACGAAAACCCTTTGCCGACTTCCCGGCCACGACCTAGAAGACCGTGACCGCCGGGCCTCCGAGAGGACACCCTCCCGTGCCTGCCACACGCTCCACGCTCCTTCGCCGCGGCATCACCGCCGTGGCCGCTCTTCCCCTGCTCGCCCTCGCCGCCTGCGGTTACGGCTCCGAGGCCAAGGACGCCCCCGCCGCCCAGAAGGTCGCCGCGGGCGCCAAGCAGATCGACGGTCTGGACTCCGTCAAGATCGGCTACTTCGGCAACCTGACGCACGCGACCGCGCTGGTCGGGGTCCAGAAGGGCTTCTTCCAGAAGGAGCTGGGCGCCACCAAGGCGGACTACCAGATCTTCAACGCCGGCCCGTCCGAGATCGAGGCGCTGAACTCGGGCTCCATCGACATCGGCTGGATCGGCCCGTCCCCGGCGATCAACGGCTACACCAAGTCCAAGGGCAAGAACCTGCGCATCATCGCCGGTTCGGCCTCCGGCGGTGTGAAGCTCGTCGTGAACCCGAAGAAGATCACGTCCGTCAAGGACGTCAAGGGCAAGAAGATCGCCACCCCGCAGCTCGGCAACACCCAGGACGTCGCGTTCCTGAACTGGATAGCCGAGCAGGGCTGGAAAGTCGACGCGCAGAGCGGCAAGGGTGACGTGTCGGTGGTCCGCACCGACAACAAGGTCACCCCGGACGCCTACAAGTCGGGCTCCATCGACGGGGCGTGGGTGCCGGAGCCGACCGCGTCCAAGCTGGTCGCCGAGGGCGCCAAGGTGCTGCTGGACGAGTCCGACCTGTGGCCGGACAAGAAGTTCGTGATCACGAACGTCATCGTGTCGCAGAAGTTCCTCAAGGAGCACCCGAAGGCCGTCGAGGCGGTGCTGAAGGCCTCCCTCGAGTCCAACAAGTGGATCAACGCCAACCCGGAGCAGGCGAAGGCCGCGGCCAACCAGCAGCTGGAGGCCGACTCGGGCAAGGCGCTGCCGGCCAAGGTCCTCGACCCGGCCTGGAAGTCGATCCAGTTCATCGACGACCCGCTGGCCGCGACCCTCAGCACCGAGGCCGGCCACGCGGTCAAGGCCGGTCTGCTCAAGCAGCCGAAGCTGGACGGCATCTACGACCTCACCCTCCTGAACAAGGTGCTGAAGGCCGAGGGCAAGCCCGCAGTCGCCGACGCCGGACTCGGCGTCAAGTAAGCCCGACCACCCGTTCAGTCCCCAGGAGGTGACGACCATGGCCACCGCGATCATGAAGGCCGAAGGCGCCCAGGCAGTCGAGTACGCCGCCCGTATCGAGCACGTGTCGAAGTCCTTCGCCGGGCCCGCCGGGCAGCAGCTCGTGCTGGACGACATCAGCCTCGATGTCGCTCCGGGCGAGTTCGTCACCCTCCTGGGGGCCTCGGGCTGCGGCAAGTCGACGCTGCTGAACCTGGTGGCGGGCCTGGAGCGGCCCACCGCCGGCAGCATCGACACCGACGGGCGTCCGGCCCTGATGTTCCAGGAGCACGCGCTGTTCCCGTGGCTGACCGCGGGCAAGAACATCGAACTCGCCCTGAAGCTGCGGGGCGTACCCAAGAGCGAGCGGCGCGACCGCGCCGAGGACCTGCTCGAACTGGTCCGGCTGAAGGGCTCGTACGGCAAGCGGGTGCACGAGCTGTCCGGCGGTATGCGCCAGCGCGTGGCGATGGCCCGCGCGCTCGCGCAGGACAGCCGGCTGCTGCTGATGGACGAGCCGTTCGCGGCGCTGGACGCCATCACCCGGGACGTCCTGCACGACGAGCTGACCCGGATCTGGCAGGAGACGGGCGTGTCGGTGCTGTTCGTGACGCACAACGTGCGCGAGGCGGTCCGGCTCGCCGAGCGGGTCGTGCTGCTGTCCTCCCGGCCGGGCCGGGTGGCGCGCGAGTGGCGGGTGGGCATCCCGCAGCCGCGGCGCATCGAGGACGCGCCGGTGGCCGAACTGTCCCTGGAGATCACCGAAGTACTGCGTGGGGAGATCCGCCGTCATGGCCAGCACTGACACCACCGGCACCACGGCGGACAGCCCCGTCCGGGCCACCGCGGACACCGCCGAGCGGGCCGGGGGCCTCGGCGGCCTGGAGGCGGGCCTGGACGCCCTGGAGACCTCGGCGACCGGCCGCCCGCCCTTCCGCGAGACCCTCGTCAAGAAGATCCTGCCGCCGATCGTCGCGGTCGCGGTGGTCCTGGTGATCTGGCAGGCCCTGGTCTCCCTGAAGATCGTCGACGACCCGACGAAGCTGCCCACGCCCGCCGACGTCGGCGCCGAGTTCAAGGACGCCTGGCTCAAGGGCGAGCTGCTCGGCTACATCTGGACGTCCATCTCCCGTGGTCTGCTCGGCTTCCTCTTCGCGCTCGCCATCGGCACCCCGCTGGGGCTGATCGTGGCGCGGGTGAAGTTCGTGCGGGCCGCGATCGGCCCGATCCTGTCCGGCCTGCAGTCCCTGCCGAGCGTGGCGTGGGTGCCGCCGGCGGTGATCTGGCTGGGTCTGGACAACTCGATGATGTACGCGGTGATCCTGCTCGGCGCGGTCCCGTCCATCGCCAACGGCCTGGTCTCCGGCATCGACCAGGTGCCGCCGCTGTTCCTGCGGGCGGGCCGCACGATGGGCGCGACCGGTCTGCGGGGCGCCTGGCACATCGTCATGCCGGCCGCGCTGCCGGGCTACCTCGCCGGTCTGAAGCAGGGCTGGGCGTTCTCCTGGCGGTCGCTGATGGCCGCGGAGATCATCGCCTCCTCCCCCGACCTCGGCATCGGGCTGGGCGCGCTGCTGGAGAACGGCCGCAACGCCAGCTCCATGTCCATGGTGTTCGAGTCCATCATCATGATCCTGTTCGTCGGCATCGCGATCGACCTGCTCATCTTCAGTCCCCTGGAGCGGGCCGTGCTGCGCAGCCGCGGCCTGCTGGTGAAGAGCTGAGTCCCATGTCCCACGCCCCCGTCCTCCTCGTCATCGCCCACGGCAGCCGCGACCCGCGGCACGCGGCGACCGTGCACTCCCTGGTGGAGCGCGTACGGTCGCTGCGGCCGGGCCTGCGCGTGGAGACCGGGTTCCTGGACTTCAACGTCCCCTCGGTGCGGGGGGTGCTGGAGTCCCTGGCGGCGGAGGGCGTCCGCGATGTCGTCGCCCTGCCGCTGCTGCTGACGCGGGCCTTCCACGCCAAGGCGGACATCCCGGCGGTGCTGCGGGACGCCCCGCGGAGCCTGCGGATCCGGCAGGCGGACGTCCTCGGTCCGTCGCCGCTGCTGCTGTCGGCGCTGGAACGGCGGCTGTACGAGGCGGGGCTGACCCCCGCCGACAAGTCCTCGACCGGGGTCGTACTGGCCTCGGCGGGGTCCACCGACCCGGAGGCGATCGCAGTGATCGCAGCAATCGCGCGGGAGTGGCGGCACACCGGTTGGTGCGCCGTGCGGCCTGCGTTCGCCTCCGCGTCCCTTCCCCGGACCGAGGACGCGGTGCGCTCGCTGCGGGCTTTGGGCTGCGAGAAGGTGGCCGTTGCGCCGTACGTCCTGGCTCCCGGGTTTCTGCCGGACCGGATCGCGCGGGGCGCGCATGCCGCGGACGCGGATGTTCTCGGGGATGTGCTGGGGGCGGCACCTGAGGTGGCTCGGGTGCTGTTGGAGCGGTACGAGGCGGCTCTGGTGCGGGTGCCTGCGGCGCTGGGGGCGTGAGTTGCGTCTGCCGGGTTCTGTCGTCTTGCGGCTGCGGCGCCGTTGTGGTTGTTCGCGCCCACGCGGCGGAGCCGCATACCGGCAGAGCCCCGCGCCCCTTTCGGGGCGCGTTTCAGGTGGCCTGCACCGTGATGTGACGGTCCTCGCCCGGGTTCTCCAGTTCGTCGAGTATCGCCACGGCCAGGTCCTCCGCGCTGATTCCTGAGCTGCCGTCGGGTGCGGTGAGGAGGGTGTCGGTGCCTCGCCGGTACCGACCGGTGCGGGCGCCGGGGGCCAGCTCCGCCGGGGGGCTCAGGTAGACCCAGTCGGCGCTCTCGTGCTCCCGGCAGGTTTCCAGTTGGGCGATTCCGGCGGCCGCCACGGATCGGTACTCGGCGGGGACGTACGCCGGGTTGTCGGCGAGCAGGAGAGTGGCGTTCCCGGGGCTGCGCAGCGCGCCCGCGCCGCCGACCACCAGGACGCGGGTCCCCCTCTCCGCGGCGACGTCCAGCACCGTGCGGGTGGTGGCCGTGAGGAACGCGGGGTCGGCCGGGAAGGTCCGTACGGCCAGGACGACGGTGTCGGAGCCGGCCAGTGCCTCGCGCAGGGCGGTCGGGTCGCTCGCGTCGACCGGGACCGGGGTGACGTCCGGGTCCACGCTCGCGGGCTTGCGGGACAGGGCGCGCACCCGGTGTCCGCGCGAGCGGGCCTCGTCGATCACGCGGCTGCCGACCATCCCGGTGGCGCCGAGCACGGCGATCGTCATGTGGGTCGTCATCGTGGGTCTTCTCCTGACATTGAACTGGGCCGCGAGCATAGCGGCGAGAGCGAGGACGAAACCGGCGGTCTGCAACCAGGTCAGCGACTCGCCGAGGGCGATGCCGACGACGGTCGCGACCAGCGGCGACAGCAGGATCAGGGGGGCGGACGCGCCGACCGGGAGCCGGCCGATCCCGCGGAACCACAGGGTGTAGGCGATGAGTCCGCCCATGCTGCCCAGCCACAGATAGCCGCCGGCCGCGCCGGCGCCGATCCGGTCCGGCACCCCCTCGACGGCGAACGTGAGCGGGAGCAGCAGCAGTCCGCCGGCCGTGAGCTGCCACCCGGCGAGGGTGAGCGGACCGATCCCGGCGGGGCGGCCCCAGCGCTTGGTGAGGACGACTCCGCCGGCCATCCCGGCCGTGCCGCCGAGGCCGGCGAGCACGCCGACGGCGTCCAGCCGGGCCTGCGGGCCGAGGACGACCAGGGCGACGCCGAGCACGCCGAGCACGCCCCACGTCCAGCGCCAGAGCGTCGGCCGCTCGTGCAGCACGGCGATGGCGAGCCCGGCGACCAGGAGCGGCTGGGCGGCGCCGAGGGTGGCGGCGACGCCGCCGGGCAGTCGCTCGGCGGCCACGAACAGCAGCGGGAACAACGCGCCGATGTTGAGCACGCCGAGGACGGCGGCCTTCCCCCACCAACGGCCGCGCGGCAGCGTCCGGGTGAGCGCCAGCCCGGCCAGCCCGGCGGGCAGGGCGCGCATCAGCGCGGCGAACAGAGGGTGGCCGGGCGGCAGGAGTTGTGTGGTGACGGCGTAGGTGGTGCCCCAGCACGCGGGGGCGAGCGCGGTGAGGGCGACGGTCGCCGGCCGCCGCGTGGACGAGGAGTGCATGCCGGGAAGTCTGGTGCGGTGCCCCTCATGCGTCCAACGCATGGTTGTCATGGCACCCATGAACCAGCACCATGATCGTGTGGATCTCCAGCAGATGCGCTACGTCGTCGCCGTCGCCGACACCCGCAACTTCACCCGGGCCGCCGAGCGCTGCTTCGTGGTGCAGTCGTCGCTCAGTCACCGCATCGCCGCGCTGGAGCGGGAGTTGGGCGTGAAGCTGTTCGCCCGCTCCAGCCGGCGCGTCGAACTCACCAGTGCCGGGGCCGCGTTCGTCGCCGCCGCGCGCGAGTGCCTGGCCGCCGCGGACCGCGCGGTCGCCGACGCCCTGGCCGCGACCGGGGTGGTCCGGGGCCGGCTCGCCGTCGGCGTGATCGTCACCACGGCGGCCGTCGACGTGCCCGAGTTGCTCCAGCGTTACCGGGCCCGGCATCCGGGCGTCCGGGTCGGTCTGCGTTCCGGCCGCAGCGACGAACTGGCGGCGGCGATCCGCGACGGTGACCTGGACATCGCCTTCCTCGGCATGCCCGAGGACGAGCGGCCCAGCGGGGTGGAGACCCTCGTCCTCGACCGTGACGAGCACGTGCTGGTGGTGCCGGCCGGGCACCGGCTCGCGGACGCCGAGCGGGTCACCCTGGCGCAGATCGCCGGGGAGACGTTCGTGGACTTCGTCGAGGGCACGCCCGCCCGGGCCCAGTCGGACCGGGCGTTCGCCGCCGCCGGGCTGGCCCGGGACGTGGCGTACGAGGCCGGCGTGGTGGAGATGATCACCGGGCTGATCGCACGCGGCCTCGGTGTGGCGCTGCTGCCGTCGGCGTTCATCCGGCCGCTGGCCGCGGGCGATGCCGGTCTGGTGCTGGTGCCGGTGGTCGACGGGCCGCGCCGGGCGGAGTTGCTGGCGTGGAGCCGGTTCAACCCCAGCCCGGCGACCCGGGCGATGCTCGATGTGCTCGGGGTCAGGTGAAGGACAGTCCGCCCGTGCGGGTCCGCTTCAGTTCGAAGAGGTCGGGGTCGGCGGCCAGGACGCGGAAGCTGTCGAAGAGTTCGGCCGCCCGCTGCCCGCGCGGGATCGCCCGCAGTACGGGACCGAACCACACCGTGCCGTCGACGTGGATCGTCGGTGTCCCCACGTACGCCCCCGACTCGGGTTCGGCGCCGGCCTCGTGGCTGCGGCGCACCGCGTCGTCGTAGGACGCGTCGTGCGCGGCGGCGGCGAGGTCGGCGGGCAGGCCGAGTTCGGCGAGGGAGTCGGCGATCACCGCGTCGAAGTCCTCCTGCCCCCGCTCGTGGATGCGGCTGCCGAAGGCGGTGTACAGGTCGCGCAGGACCTTTTCGCCGTGCTGCTGCGCGGCGGCCACCGCCACCCGGACCGGGCGGATCGACTTGTCGACCAATGCGCGGTACCAGTCGGGCAGTTCGTTGCCGGTGTTGTGCAGGTACAGGCTCATCACATGGAAGCGGAGGTCGAGGGGGCGCTGCCGTTCGACCTCCAGCAGCCAGCGGGAGGTGATCCAGGCGAAGGGGCAGGCGGGGTCGAAGTAGCAGTCGACGCGGGTGGGCGAGGTGGGCGTGGGCGAGGCGCCGGTGGGCGAGGTGCTGGTCATGGCGGCGACGCTACCGGCCGGGCGGCCCGGAGGAACGGGCCATTCGAGGGCCGGTTCCGTGGGCCACTCGACGGCACGTGCACGGTCATACGTCGTACGTCATGCCGTCCACGCCAGGGAGTGGCCCCGCGGCCTGCTTCGACAACCGCGACCGCTCATCGGCCGGCACCGGTTACGCTGCCGAAATGATCGATCAGATATTCGTGCTCGGCGGCGACCTGCCGGTCCGGCGTCTGGGGTACGGCACCGCCCAGCTCACCGGCCCCGGCTACTGGGGGCACCGCGGCGATCCCGCCGACGCGGTGGCGGTGCTGCGCCGGGCGGTGGAACGCGGCGTGACGCTGATCGACACGGCCGACAACTACGGGCCGTACCTGGCCGAGGAGCTTGTCGCCGAGGCGCTGCACCCCTACCCCGAGCACCTGGTGATCGCCACCAAGGGCGGCGTCGTGCGCACCAGCGACAACGCCTGGCACATCGACGGCCGCCCCGGGCATCTGCGCGCGGCCTGCGAGGCGAGCCTGAAGCGGCTGCGCGTGGACACCGTCGGCCTGTACCAGCTGCACCGCCTGGACCCGGCCGTGCCGGTGGCCGAACAGCTCGGCGCGCTGGGCGAGTTGCGCGCCGAGGGCAAGATCCGGCACATCGGTCTGGACACGGTCACCGCCGGGCAGCTCGCCGAGGCCCTGACCTCGACGCCCGTCGCGGCCGTGCAGAACCGCTACCACGTCCTGGACCGCGCCTCGGAGCCGCTGCTGGCGCTGTGCGAGGAGCGCGGCATCGCGTTCCTGCCCTGGTTCCCGCTCGGCAACGGGACGCTGGCCCGGGACCCGGTGTGCGCCTCGGTGGCCGCGGCGCACGGCGTCACGCCGGCCCAGGTCGCGCTGGCCTGGCTGCTGCACCGCTCCCCCGTGCTGTGCCCGACGCCCGGCACGGGCAGCCCGGAGCACCTGGAGGAGAACCTCGCCGCGGCGGACGTACGGCTGACGGACGGGGACCTGGCCCGGCTGGACGCGCTCAGCTCCGGGTCATCTCCGCGAGCTTGACGACGGTGTTCCAGTTGCGGGTCGTGGCGATCAGGCCCTTGCTGACGCGCGGCCGCCGGGACAGGGCCTCGGCGAGCTTGGAGCGGCCGAGGCCCTCCGGGGCGTACAGATACAGGGCGCGGTCGCCGAGGCGGAACTCCTCCGGGGCGTAGGCGGCCGGGTCGATCTCCGCGAACCGCTCGGGGCCGGCCTGCTCGGAGAAGTACGTGACGTGCAGCTGCTTGGCCTCCAGCTCGGCCGCCGGGAACGGGCAGGCGTCGACGACCGCGCTCAGATAGGCGTGGTCGCGCACGATCACGTCGACCCCGAAGCCGAACCGCTCCTCGATCGCGGCCGTGAGACCGGCGGCGAGGGAGTCCTCGCCGCCGTGCGCCGAGGAGAACACGGCCTGGCCGCTCTGCAGGTAGGTGCGTACGTCGTCCAGGCCGAGGCCACTCATCAGGGTGCGCAGGTCGGCCATCGGCAGCTTCCTGCTGCCACCCACGTTGATACCGCGCAGCAGCGCCGCATAGGTCGTCATCCGCCCACCATAGAGCGGCCGTCGTGCCCCGTGGGGGCGGGCACGACGGCCGTGGTCCCGGAAGGGATTGCGCGAAACTCTGGCCGATGAGGCGGGTGCGGATCAACATCTCCACACAGCTGTGACTTGTTCAACAACCTTTCGTAATCACAAAGCGGCACCGGACCGGCGGATCGGACACGTCCGTGCCCGCGGCTCGCCCTCTCCACCTTCGGCGCCACCCTGATCGACAGCCCTCAGGGCGGGTGACAGATGTAAGGGGCACCCTCCGCCCCTGTGGGGAGGCCGCGGTGTCCGCAGGGAGGAGCGGGGGCGGCGGCGGCTCACCGGGCAGCACGACGAGATGGCTTTATGCGGCCCCTACCGTCGAGGTGAAAGGTGGCGGCAGGGGGCCGCCACCGTGCACAAGGGGGCAGGCCCGTCATGGGGAGTGGAGAAGCGCGGGTGCGGGGGATCGCCGCCCGGGCGGGCGGCTGGAGCGCCCGGCACCGGTGGGCGGCGGTCGGCATCTGGGTGCTGTTCGTCGTCCTGGCGATGGGGCTGGGGTCCGCGGCGGGCCGGGTCGACGTCGACGACAGCGACCAGCTCAAGGGCGAGACGCACACCGCGGCTCAGATCATCAAGGACGCCGGGATCAAGGAGCCCGCGAGCGAGACCGTCCTCGTCCAGGCGGCGGACGGCCGGTTGCAGGCGACCGACGCGGAGTTCCGGTCCGCCGTCGACGCCGTCGTCAAGGCCGTCGACGGCACCGGCCGGGTCACGGACGTGACATCGCCGTACACCACGCACACGATTTCCAAGGACGGGCACAGCGCGCTGGTGCAGTTCGACATGCGCGGTGACGCGGCCACCGCCGGCGACCGGGTGGAGCCGGTGCTGAAGGCCGTCGAGGGGGTGCAGAAGGAGCACGCCGGCACGCTGCGGATCGAGGAGATCGGCGGCGCGAGCATGAACAAGACGTTCAGCGACGCGTTCGGGGACGACTTCCAGAAGGCCGAGTACTCGGCGGTGCCGGTGGCGCTCGGCATCCTGCTCATCGCCTTCGGCGCGCTGGTGGCGGCGCTGCTGCCGGTGGCACTGGCGATCACCGCGATCATGGCGACGATGGGCCTGATGGGGCTCGTCAGCCACTTCCAGCCGATGAGCGACACCGCCAACTCCGTAATGCTGCTGGTCGGTATGGCGGTCGGCGTGGACTACTGCCTGTTCTATCTGCGCCGTGAGCGCGAGGAGCGGGAGGCCGGCCGGGACGCGCGCACGGCCCTCAGGATCGCCGCCGCGACCAGCGGCCGGGCCATCGTGGTCTCCGGTGTGACCGTGTGCGTGGCGATGGCGGGCATGCTGTTCACCGGGCTCGCCACCTTCGAGGCGATGGGGCTGGCCTCGCTGATGGTGGTGGCCGTCGCCATGGTCGGCTCGGTGACCGTGCTGCCGGCGCTGCTGTCGCTGCTGGGCGAGCGCGTGGAGAAGGGCCGTCTGCCGTTCCTGAACCGCCGTCGCCGCAAGGGCAACGGGGAGAGCCGGTTCTGGTCGGCCGTCGTCAAGGCCGTCCTGGCCCGGCCGGTGGTGTCCGTGGTGGTCGCGGGCGGCGCGCTGCTCGCCGTGGCGGCGCCGGCGCTCGGCATGAAGACGCAGCAGCTCACCCTGGACCAGGAGTTCGGCGACTCGCTGCCCATCGTGCAGACCTATAACCGGGTCAACGACGCCTTCCCGGGCGGTTCGGAGCCGGCCGAGGTGGTCGTGAGGGCCAAGGACATCGGCGCTCCCGAGGTGAAGGCGGCGCTCGCCGACTTCCGTGACCGGGCGATCTCCTCGGGCGCCTCACGCGGCCCGGTCGACATCAAGGTCCACGAGAAGCAGAACGTCGCCTTCGTCTACGTCCCGCTGGTCGGCGGCTCCGACCAGGACACGGCGGTCGTCAGCCTGGAGAAGCTGCGCGACGACGTACGCCCGGCGACCCTGGGCAAGGTGGCGGGCGTCCAGGCGCCGATCACCGGGCAGGTCGCCGGCTCGCACGACTTCAACGACCAGCTCGTCGGCTCGGTCGTACCGGTCTTCGTCTTCGTGGTGGTGTTCGCCTTCGCGCTGATGCTGCTGTCCTTCCGCTCCCTGACCATCGCGATCACCTCGATCGTGCTGAACCTGCTGTCGGTGGGCGCCGCGTACGGCATCCTCGTCGCGGTCTTCCAGCACGGCTGGGGCGCTTCCCTGGTCGGCGCGGAAGGGGTCGGCGCGATCATCACCTGGCTGCCGCTGTTCCTGTTCGTGATCCTGTTCGGCCTGTCGATGGACTACCACGTGTTCGTCGTTTCCCGGATCCGCGAGGCGCGGCTGCGCGGGCGGTCGACGAAGGACTCGATCACGCACGGCGTGGTCACCACGGCAGGTGTGGTCACCAGCGCCGCGGTCATCATGGTCGCCGTCTTCGCGATCTTCGGCACGCTGTCGATGCAGTCGATGAAGCAGATGGGTGTGGGCCTGGCGGCCGCCGTCCTCATCGACGCGACCGTCATCCGGGGCGTGCTGCTGCCGGCGGTCATGGCGCTGCTGGGCGAGCGCAACTGGTACCTGCCGAAGTGGCTGCACCGGCTGCCTGACCTGACCCACGACGAGGCGCCGGAGGCCATCGCGGCCGAGCCGGCGCGGGGCGAGGGCGAACCGCTGCGGGTGTGACGTCCCCGCCGCGGCCCGAGGGCCCGCCGGTCGTCTCCGGACCGGCGGGCCCTCGCACGCGCCGGCATCGCTCAGCGCACCGCGTGCGGCGTCCCTCAACGCGCCGCAGTGCGGCCTCCCGCGGCGACCGCGTGCGGCGTCCCTCAGCCGACCGCGTCCGGCGTGCGTCCCTCAGCGGCCGCGTGCGGGCAGTTCGGCCTCGATCAGGTCCGCTGCCCGCCGGGTGCCGCCCTCCTGGGCCATCGCGGCCTGGATCTCCTTCAGCCGCCGGGCCACCTCCGCGTCGCCGACGAGGGCGAGGGCGGCCTCGCGCAGCACCTCGGCGGTGGCCTCCTCCGTCGCCAGCCGCCGTGCCACGCCGAGCTGCTGGAGCATGTCGGCGTTGCCGAACTGGTCCGCCGCCTGCGGTACGGCGATCATCGGCGTACCCGTGGCCAGCCCCTCCTGGCTGCCGCCCGCCCCGGCGTGCGTGACGAACAGGTCGGCCTCCTTCAGGATCGCCAACTGCGGCACCCAGTCCCGGACTTCCACGCCGGGCGGTACGTCGCCGAGCTCGGCGGGGTCGACGTGCTTGCCGATCTGCAGCACGGTGTGCCAGCCGGGCAGGTCGCCGAAGGCGCGCACGCACTCCCGGTAGAAGTCGGGCCGCTTGGTGAAGGCGGAGCCCAGCGACACCAGCGCCACCTTCTCGGCGCCGGCGGGCCGCTGCCATGTGCCCTGTGCGGCGCGGTCGCCCTGGCAGGCGCCGACGAAGGTGTACACGCGCTCGTCGACCCGGTCGGCGTGCGGCTGCAGCGCCTTCGGGATCAGCACGAGGGAGCGGGCGGGCCGGCCGGCGAAGTCGTCGGGGTGCTGGGCGATCCCGTTCTCCTCGAGCCAGGCCTGGAAGCGCGCGTAGTAGGCCTGGCCGCGCGGCGTCTTCCTGGGCTTCGCCCACATCGGTTCGGCGACCTCCTCCTCGTAGCCATCCCAGGCGACGAGGCTGGGCGAGAGGGAGATCGCGGGGACGCGCCAGCGGTGGGCGAGGACGCGGGCCGGGTAGGAGGCGATGTCATGCAGCACGAGGTCCGGTTCGTCGCCGCGATAGGCCTCGATCAGCTGCGGCAGGGCCTGGACGGCGTCGTTCAGGAACGGTTCGACGTTGTCCAGCAGGGTGTCGCCCCAGGCCGACGGGTCGTCGTCGGGCGAGGGCAGGGTGGAGTTCCACACTTTCGGTTCGGCGCCGGTCGCGGCGACCTTGTCCGCGAAGACGGGCGGGATGGCGTAGGTGACCCGGTGCCCGCGCGCGACGAGCTCCCGGATCACTTCCAGGCTGGGGTTCACATGGCCGTGGGCGGCGATGGAGAACATGGCGATGTGGGCGCGACTGGTCATGCGCCGCACCCTAGTACGAGACGAGACGTCTCGTCCAAGCGTTTTCCCGAGAGCGATCCGTTCCGGTCACGCAAAGGGGACGGAGAGAGAGAGGGGGACGGGGAGGGGGACGGAGAGGGGACGGAAAGGGAAGCAGGACCGCCGTACGGCCGCCGTGGAGCGGTCAGCGCTGGTAGCGGGCCAGGACCAGGTTGCCCTCGTGCTCCAGGCGGCGGCGCAGTTCGGGCAGGCCGATCGCGCCGCTGTAGTACTCCTGGAAGGCCGGCGTGGCCACCTTGTCCTTCCACTCGGGGTAGCCGCGCACCGACTGTGCGGGCGCCGAGGTGAGCCGGCCGGCCAGGGCGGTGCCGGTCGCCCAGCCGTCCTTCGCGGTGTGCAGGGCGGGGTCCCGCAACGCCTCGGTGCCCGTGGGCAGCATCCAGTCGCCGAGCGCCAGCCGGACCATGTTCGCCGGCCGCAGCAGGAAGTCGAGGAAGGCGGCGGCCTCCTTCTTGTGCGGGCTGTCCTCGGCGATCGAGAGGGTCTGCGGGCTGACGCCCTGAGTGAGCCCGCCGGCTCCGGCCGGGGCGGGCAGCACCTGCCAGGCGAAGCCCTTCGGCGCCTGCTGGGCGATCTGCTGGCGGTAGGAGAAGCCGAGCGGCACCATCGCGTACCGGCCGCCGAAGAAGCCGGGCAGGGTGTCGGAGCCGCCGCTGCCGAGGGTGGAGCGCGGGGCGCTGTGGTCGGTCGCCACCTGGTCGCGGATGGTGCGCGGCACCTCGGCGTCGGCGGCCTCGAAACGGACGGTGACCTTCCCGTCGGCGCCGCGGTGGAAGAGCCGGCCGCCCGCGGACAGCGACAGGTTCAGCGTCGCGGACACCGGCTCCTTCAGCGGCCAGGCGACCCCGTACCGGCCGTCGCCGCTCAGCCGTTCGGTCACCTGCCGGAACTCGCGCCAGCTCCACGGGTGTTCGGGCGTCGGGACGCGGACGCCCGAGCGGCGCAGCCAGGTGGCGTTGGCGACGAGCACGCGCGGCTCCTGGAGGAACGGCACGCCGTAGACGCCGTCGCCGAAGGTGGTCGTCGCCCAACTGTGCTGCGGGATGGCGTCCTTGAGCCGCCGCGGGAGCAGGCCGGTGAGGTCGGCGAGGTAGCCGCCGTGCGCGAAGTCGGCGAGGTCGTCGGCGGCGTCATGGATGACGTCGGGCGCCTCGCCGCCCTCGAAGGAGGTGAGCAGCTGGTCGTGGACGCTGTCCCAGCTGCCCTGGACGTACTTCACCTGCACGTCCGGGTGCGCGGTGTTCCACTCGCGCACCAGCTCCTCGGTGGCGCGCACGGACTCGTCCTGCCAGGCCAGGGACTGGAAGCGCAGGGTGATCCGTCCGCCGTCCGCGGGATGCGGTGAGCAGGCGGCGAGCAACAGCAGGAGCACCGCGAGCAGCCGGGTGCGCGTCGGTGCGGTGCCCTTCGGTGGGGTGCGCATCAGTGCCGGTGCGGTGCCCTTCGGTGGGGTGCCCTTCGCTGGGGTGCGCATCAGCCTCTCACCGCCCCGGCGAGCAGTCCGCCCGCGATCCGCCGCTGCACCAGCGCGAAGAAGGCCAGCGAGGGGATCGTGGCGAGGACGGACGCGGCGGCCAGCGGCCCGAGGTCGGCGACACCCTCGGCCCCGATGAAGTGGGTGAGCACCACCGGCAGGGTCTGTTTCTCCGGGGTCTTGAGCAGCACCAGCGCGAAGAAGAACTCGTTCCACGCGGTCACGAACGAGAACAGCGCCGTCGCCGCGATGCCCGGGGCGAGCAGCGGCGCCGTCACCGAGACGAGGATCCGCAGCCGCCCGGCCCCGTCGACGGCCGCCGCCTCCTCCAGTTCGGCGGGGACGGCCCGGACGTAGCCGGTGAGCAGCCACAACGCGAACGGCAGCGCCCACACGACGTACACCATGACCAGCCCGGCCGGGGAGTCGACCAGCCGCAGGGCGCGCAGCAGCAGGAACAGCGGGATGATCAGCAGGACGAACGGGAACGCCTGGCTGACCACCACCCAGCCGCTCGCCGCCCGGGCGAGCCGGGTGCGGTGCCGGGCCAGGACGTACGCCATCGGCGTGGCCAGGCATACGGCGATCAGCGCGGCGGCGAGCGCGACGAGCAGGGAGTTCGCCGCGGACCGCAGCAGGGGCTGTTCGTCGAAGGCCTGACGGAAGTTGGCGAGGGTGGGGTCCTGCGGGATCCAGGTGGGGTGCAGACGGGCCAGTTCGCGCGGCGGCTTGAAGGCGGTGGACAGCAGCCACAGGAAGGGGAACGCGAGGAAGACCAGGTACGCCAGCAGGGCGGCGTACTGGCCGGCGCGGGTGCTCCTGCGGACCTTCACCGCTCCTCGCCTCCCCGCAGCCGGCCCGCCAGGAACACGGCGAGACAGACGGCGACCACCGCGACCAGCACGCAGCCCATCGCGGCGGCGTAGCCGAACTGGCCGTAGCGGAAGGCTTCTTCGTAGGCGAAGAGCATCGGCAGCCGGGTGCGTCCGCCGGGACCGCCGTTGGTGAGGACGTAGACCAGGGCGAAGGCGTTGACGTTCCAGATGAGGTTGAGCGCGGTGATGGCGAGGGCGATCGGGCGCAGCGCCGGCCAGGTGACCGCGCGGAAGCGGCGCCAGGCGCCGGCGCCGTCCAGGGCGGCGGCCTCGTGCAGGTCGCGCGGGGTGTTCTGCAGGCCGGCGAGCAGGGCGACCGTGGTCTGCGGCAGGCCCGCCCAGACGCCGACGACGATCACGGCGGGCAGGGCGGTGGACAGCGAGCCGAGCCAGTCGCGGCCGCCGCCGAGGCCGAGGTCGCGCAGGGTCTCGTTGAGCACGCCCGCGTCGGTGTTGTAGACGAGCCGCCACATGATGCCGACCACGACCTCCGGCATGGCCCACGGCACGATCGCCAGCGCCCGGGCGAGCCAGCGCAGCGTCAAGTCCTGGTTGAGCAGCAGGGCGAGGCCGAGCGCGAGCAGGAACTGCGGGACGGTCACGCCGACGGCCCACACCAGGCCGATCCTGAAGGACTCCCAGAAGAGGGTGTCGTGCAGCAGGTCCCGGAAGTTGAGGGCGCCGATGAAGTGGGTGGGCGCGGCGCGGCCGGACTGGGCGTCGGTGAACGCCAGCGCGATGCCGTGGAGCAGCGGGCCGACGCTCAGCACGAGGATGGGCAGCAGCGCGGGCAGGACGAGGAACCAGGCACCGCGGTCGAGGGGGCGCCCGGGGGCCGGGGAGCGTGGCGCGCGCGGGGCCGACCGCCTCACGTCCGCCGCTGCCGTCACGGAATCAGCCCCTTTGGACACCCTTGGGTTGGCATGACCATGGTCGTCAACCCGATGGCCCCCGTCAAGGGACCGCGCACCGGGGCCGACCTGGACGGATGGGAGACTGACGCCCACACGGTCCGGGAACGGAACACGGAGGCGGACGATGGACGAGGCGCGGGCGCGGCAGGTACTGGGCGCATCGAAGGTGCTGCCACAGGCCGGGGACGCGCGGCTGCTCGCCCTCGGCGAGAACGCGGTGTTCGCCGCCGGCGACCTGGTCGTCAAGGTGGGCCGCGACGCCGAACTGCTGGACCGCGCCCGCCGCGAACTGGACATCGCGCTGTGGCTGGCCCACGCCGGCGTCCCGGCCGTCCGCGCGGCCGAGCCGGAGCCGCTGCTGGTCGAGGGCCACCCGGTCACCGTGTGGCACCGGCTGCCCGAGGCGGTACGGCCCGCCGAGCCCCGCGACCTGGCGACGCTGCTGCGGATCGTGCACGCCCTGCCCGCGCCCTCCTTCGCGCTGCCCCGCCGGGAACTCCTGGGCGGGGTGGAGCGCTGGCTGCGGCTGGCGGGCGACGCGATCGACCCGGCCGACGCCGCCTACCTGCGTGAGCGCCGCGACGGTTTCGCGTCGGCCGCGGCCGCGCTCACCCCGCACCTGCCGCCCGGCCCGATCCACGGTGACGCCCTGCCCCGCAACGTCCACATCGGCCCCGACGGCCCGGTCCTGGTCGACCTGGAGACCTTCTCCGCCGACCTGCGCGAGCACGACCTCGTCGTCATGGCCCTCTCGCGCGACCGCTACGGCCAGCCCGCCGACGCGTACGAGGCCTTCACCGCCGCCTACGGCTGGGACGTACGGGAGTGGGAGGGCTGCGCGGTGCTGCGCGGCGCGCGGGAGACGGCCAGCTGCGCCTGGGTCGCCCAGCACGCGCCGAGCAACCCCAAGGCGCTGGCGGAGTTCCGCCGTCGCGTGGCGTCCCTGCGGGAGGGCGACGCGACCGTGCGCTGGCTGCCCTTCTGAGCGCCTAGGGGCCCTGAAGCTTCTTCTTCGGGGCCCGCTGCCGATCATCCAGCGGCGGGGGGCTACCGTCCCGCAGTGAAGGTGCGGCGACCGGCCCCGTGAGGCCGGAAGGAGGACGAACCGCGTGGCCGGTGACATGGTGACCGAGACGGCAGGACAACTCCCGGAGCTGACCGTCGGCAGGCTGCTGTCCTCGTGGCAGCTGGACGTCCCGGCGCTGCTGCTGGTGGTGGTCCTGGGCGCGCTCTACGGCTGGGGCGTGGCCCGGCTGCACCGGCGCGGCGAGCCCTGGCCGCCCGGCCGCGCCGCCGCCTTCGCGCTCCTTGGACTGGGGGGCCTGGTCGCGGCCACCATGTCCGGGCTCGCCGTCTACGATCACGTGCTGTTCTGGCCTGCCGCCGTGCAGAACATCCTGCTCGACCTCGTCGCCCCGCTGGGCCTGGCCCTCGGCGATCCGCTGCGGCTGGCCGTCGAGGCGCTGCCGAAGGGTTCAGGGGCGCGGGTACGGCGGCTGATGACCGGGCGGGTGGTGCGGACGCTGACGTTCCCCATGGTGAGTACCGCTCTGGTGCTGGGCACCGAGCTGACGATCTACTTCACGCCGTACTTCGCCACCGCTCTGCGCGTCGGCTGGCTGCACGAGCTGATGTACCTCCACCTGCTGGCGGCCGGCAGCCTGGTCGTCGTGCCCGTGCTGACGCGCGAGGAGGCGCTGCCGGCGTGGTGCACGCATCCCGTACGCGCGGCGCTGGTCTTCCTGGACGGGATCGTGGACGCGGTTCCCGGCGTCGTCGTCATGACGCACGGCACGCTGATCGCGGGGGCCTGGTATCTGCACCACGCACCGTCCTGGTCACCGGACGTCCAGCACGACCAGCAGATCGGCGGCGGCGCGATGCTCAGCATTGCCGAGCTGGTCGCGCTGCCCTTCATCATGGCGATCCTGTACCAGTGGGCGCGCGCTGAACGCGCTCAGAACGCGGCCCTGGACCGCCGGCTGGACGCTGAACTCGCCGTCGCGCCCGCCACCGCCCTTCCCCCCGACCGGGGACAGGGCCGTGCCCACCCCGGCGACGCGACGCCGGGCGCGGTGTCCGAGCGGGTACGCCCGTGGTGGGAGACGGAGCAGAACGACGTGGCCGCCCGCATCCGACGCCAGCGCGGGGGCGACTGACGGATCAGGCGCCGGGATCAGGCGGGCCACACCGAGATCGTCCACTTGCGGTCAGCGGTCACGGGACAGCCTCAGGGGCCGTCATCGCGTCAAGATCGCGGTCCCGGATGGTCCGTGCCGCGCGCCCAAGTTCGGTCAGGACCGTCCGGACCGCCGCTCTCGCCGTGCGTTCCGGGCGGCACAGCACGTCGATGTGACGGCGGGCCCGGACGCCGCTGAGCGGCCGCAGGATCAGGTCCGGATGGGGGCGCATGGTCCAGCGGGGCATCAGCGCGATGCCGCCCCCGGCGGCGACGGCCTCGGCGACCACCGCGAACTCGTTGATGCGGTGCGCCAGGTGCAGCCGGCGCCCGGCCGCCGCGGCGATCGCGTCGATCGACGCCATGACCGGGAACCCGTCGTGCACCGTGATCCACGGTTCGCCGGCCACGTCCAGCGGGGTGAGCCGCCGTTTGCCGGCGAGCGGGTGCCCGGCGGGCAGCGCCACGTCGAGCGGCTCGCGCAGCAGCGTGGTCGCGGCGACCGTGCCCGGCCAGGGCGGGGCATGGTCCAGGCGGTGGGCGAGCACCAGGTCGTAGACACGGGTCAGCCGGGGGAAGTCCTCCTGCGGCACGTCCTCGTCGGCGAGTGCGAGCCGCGGCCCGCCGGGGGCGGCGAGGGCGCGCAGCAGCAGCGGGAAGAAGGCCGAGCCGGCGCTGTGGAACGCGGCCACCGACACCTCCCCGCCGGACTCCCCCACGAAGTCCTCCACGGCGTGCCGGGCCCGTGCCAGCGCCGTCTGAACGTCGACGGCCGCGGCCGCCAGCGCCTGCCCCGCGTCGGTGAGCACGAGCCGCCGGCCCTGCCGCTCGGTCAGCGGCACCGGCATCGTGCGCTGCAGCAGCCGGAGCTGCTGGGAGATCGCCGACGGGGTCACCAGCAGCGCCTCGGCGACCGCGCTGACGCTGCCCAGTTCCCCCAGTTCGCGCAGGATCCGCAGCTGCCGTTCGTCCATTCCCGCAGTGTAGGGGCATGGTGTAGGGCTGCTAAAAGATCGTTGAAGGAAGTGGTTCTGGGCTTCAGGGTCGTCGCCGGTGCACGGTGGGCGGGTGTCCGACGCCCGCCGTACCGATGCGGTACTCCTCCTGGTCGCGCTCGTCTGGGGTTCCAGCTATCTCTCCGCCCAGACGGCCACGGCCGCGCTGCCCGTCCTGTCCGTGCTCTTCGCTCGTTACGCCCTCTCCCTCGTCGCCTGCCTCGGTCTGCTCGCCGGCCGTCGCGGGCCGCTGCGGCCGCGCCGCGACGAGTGGCGTGCCGGGCTGCCGCTCGGCGTCACCCAGGCCGCGGTCCTGATCGTGGAGACCTACGGCGTCGCCCACACCACGGCCGCCAACGCGGGGCTGATCATCAGCCTGACCATCGTCCTCACCCCCCTTCTCGACCGCTCCGGTCACCCGGGCGGGCTGCCCGGCTCCTTCTACGCCGCCGCCGGCGTGTGCGTGCTCGCCGTCGGGCTCCTGATGTCCGGCAACGGCTTCCACGCCCTGCGTCTCGGCGACCTGCTGATGCTGGCGGCCGCCGGGGTGCGGGCGGTCCACGTGGCCCTGGTCGGCCGGCTCACCGTCCGCCGGGCCGTGCGCCCGCTGCATCTCACGGCGGTGCAGACGGCCGTCGGCACGGCCCTGTTCCTGCCCGCGACCGCCGCCGGGCTGCCGGACCTGGTCCACGCCCCGGCCGCCACCTGGACGCAGCTGCTCTACCTCGCCCTGTTCTGCAGTGTGTTCGCCTTCCTGGCGCAGACCTGGGCGGTGCAGCGCACCTCCGCCAGCCGGGCCAGCCTGCTGCTGGGCACGGAGCCGGTGTGGGCCGCGGTGGTCGGCGTCGCGCTCGGCGGCGAGCACCTCACGGCGCTCACGGGATTGGGCGCGGCGCTGATGGTCGCGGGGACGTACTGGGGGCAGGCGGTGGAGAGGTCTCACCGCAGGACGGCCGCGACGGCCGGCGACCCCTCGGACAGTACGGCCTCCCGGCGGGCTCCCACGCTCACCGGGAGCTGACGGCACGCCGCTGGGCGGAAGGTGTCGTCCGCTCAGCTCTGGCGCAGGGCCGGTCGCCAGCCCCGCGGTGCGTCACACCCGCTCCCCCGCCACCTCCCGCACCGGCCATCTGCCGTCCACGACAGCGTCCGCCTCCCCCTTGCGGCGCAGGAAGGCCTGGAAGTCCGCCGCCCACTGCGCGTACCACTCGATCTGACTGCGGTGCAGCTCCGCCGGGCCCAGGGACGCGATCTTGGGGTGGCGGTCGGCTATCGCGCCGGCCAGCCGGGCCGCGGCGAGGGCGTCGGCACAGGCGTCGTGCGCGGCGTCCAGCGGGACGCCGTACTCCGCGCAGACGGCTTCGAGGTTGCGCTTGCCGCGGCGGTAGCGGTCGGCCCAGCGGTCGATGGTGTACGGGTCGACGACGGGGGCCGGGTCCTGGCCGCCGAGCCGGTCGCGCAGGGACGGCAGGCCGTGCCGCAGCAGTTCGGCGGAGAGGAGGGTGAGGTCGAAGGCGGCGTTGTAGGCGACCACCGGGACGCCCGTCTTCCAGTAACCGGCGAGGACGTCCGCGATCGCGTCGGCGACCTGGTCCGCAGGCCGGCCCTCGGCCGCCGCGCGCTCGTTGCTGATGCCGTGCACCGCCACCGCGTCCGGCGGGATCTGCACGCCGGGGTCCGCCAGCCATTCCCGGCGCCCCAGCACCTGCCCGGCCCTGACCTCGATCACGGCGCCGGTGACGATGCGCGCCTCACACGGATCCGTGCCGGTGGTCTCCAGGTCGAAGCCGATGAGCAGCTCGCGGTGCCAGGCCATGGCGGCCCCCCTTCTAGGTGGTGCTGTCCCCCAGTGGCCTCCACCATCGCACGGCCCACTGACAATCGTCCGGCGGCCGGTTCACCCGGCCCCAGCCGAGGGACACTTCAGGACACCGGCCGCGAATCCGCCCAAGCCATCTCGAACTCCTCGCGATAGGTGGAGAACAGCCCGCCGTCCTCGACGCCGTCCGACTTCACCACCCGGTTGCCTCCGCGCAGCACCAGCACCGGCGCCTCCATCCCCCGGGCCCGCCGCAGATAGGACTGCACGACGGCGACGCCGTCCGCGCCGTCGCCGTCGACGAGGTAGGCGGTGAAGCGCGGGGTGTCGTCGTAGACCTGGATCTCGAAGGCGCCGGGGTCGCGCAGCCGGGCGCGGACCCGGCGCATGTGCAGGATGTTCATCTCGACCGAGCGGCTCAGCTCGCCCCGCTTCATGCCCAGTTCGCGCTCGCGCCGCTTGACGGAGCTGGAGGCCGGGTTCAGGAACAGCAGCCGGATGCGGGCGCCGGCCTCGGCCAGGCGCACCAGGCGGCGGCCGGAGAAGTTCTGCACGAGCAGGTTGAGGCCGATGCCGATGGCGTCGAGGCGGCGGGCCCGGCCGAAGATGTCCTCGGCCGGGAACTGGCGCATCAGCCGCACCCGGTCCGGGTGCACGGCGACGACGTCCGCGTACCGGTCGCCGACGAGGTCCTCGACCGCGTCGACGGGCAGCCGGCGCGCGGAGGGCACGTCGCCGCTCGTGCCGAGCATCTCCAGCAGCCGCGCGGACGCCCGCTCGGCCTGGCCGAGGACCGCCTCGGACAGGGCGCGGTTGCGGGAGACGACGTTGCGGGTCACCTCCAGCTCGTCCAGGGCGAGCTCGACGTCGCGGCGGTCGTCGAAGTACGGCTCGAAGCACGGCCAGTGCTGCACCATCAGCTCCCGCAGCTGAGGCAGCGTGAGGAAGCTGATGACGTTGTCGTCGGCCGGGTCCAGCAGATAGCCCTTGCGGCGGCTGACCTCGCGGACGGCTGCCGCGCGCTGCACCCACTCCTGTCCGGCGGGTCCGGCGGCGGCGACCACCCAGTCGTCGCCGTGGACGGGCTCGTAGACGGGCCGCAGCACGGCGGCCACGACGGAGCGCAGCCGCTGCTCGACGAGGTTCAGCCAGATGTAGGCCCGGCCGGCCCGCTGGGCGCGGGTGCGCACCTCGCGCCAGGCGTCGGCGTCCCAGTCCAGTTCCGGTCCGATGGCGCCCGTCTGCATGGGCCTGGCCAGTGACACCGCTCCGGGCGGGACCTCTGCGGAGTTCCCCTCACGACCCTCGTCGCCAGGGGGTAGCTCCAGCTCTCCCGAGCCCACCCGCGCACCGCCTTCCGCTCCCCCGAGCACTCCCCGCTCTCAACGATCAAGGAAGGGTACTCCGCGAGCGCCCGGCGGTGCAGCCCGATGGGCAGGGTCACTTCTCAACTGCGCCGATTCCCGGGGCCGTTCCGGGCAGCCGGGGGTACCAGGAGTGAGCGGATTCATAGCGCGCGCTGACACTCGGTCACATGCGGACGCATGTTCCTTTTCGGCGCCCGCAGGCTCCACCGAAGGCTTCGTCCGCCACCTTCGGCAACCACCACCCCTCCAGCCCCAGGGGTCCCTCCACCCCCGGCTGCACCATTTGGCGCAAGATCGCCGTTTCGCTCCGGTCTTCCGGCAAAAGGGATGTACGTCACGGGTGGTTCCCGCAGTTTCGGGGAGACTCGCGAGCAAGGCGCTCCCACAGGCGCCGTACACCTGAAAGAGTCGTATCCATGCAGGTCTGGCCTGGCGAAGCGTATCCACTCGGCGCCACCTATGACGGCGCCGGAACGAACTTCGCGGTCTTCACGGAGGCCGCGGACCGAGTAGAGCTGTGTCTACTGCACGACGACGGCTCGGAGACGGCGATCGAGCTGCGCGAGAGCGACGCGTTCGTGCGGCACGCGTACGTGCCGGGCGTCATGCCCGGACAGCGTTACGGCTACCGGGCGCACGGCCCGTACGCCCCCGAGCGCGGGCTGCGGTGCAACTCGGCGAAGCTGCTCCTGGACCCGTACGCACGTGCGATCAGCGGCTCGATCAACTGGGGCGAGGAGGTGTACGGCTACCACTTCGACGCCCCCGACCAGCGCAACGACCTGGACTCGGCGCCCCACACGATGACGTCGGTGGTGGTCAACCCGTACTTCGACTGGGGCGACGACCGCCGTCCGCGCACCGAGTACCACCACACGGTGATCTACGAGGCCCACGTCAAGGGGCTGACCATGCGGCACCCGGGGCTGCCGGAGGAGCTGCGCGGCACCTACGCGGCGCTCGCCCACCCCGTGATCATCGATCATCTGGTGGAGCTGGGCGTGACCGCGCTGGAGCTGATGCCGGTGCACCAGTTCGTCAACGACCACCGGCTGGTCGACATGGGGCTGAACAACTACTGGGGCTACAACACGATCGGCTTCTTCGCCCCGCACAACGCGTACGCCTCCTGGGGCGACCGCGGGCAGCAGGTGCTGGAGTTCAAGTCGGCCGTGCGCGCGTTGCACGAGGCCGGGATCGAGGTGATCCTCGACGTCGTCTACAACCACACCGCCGAGGGCAACCACCTGGGTCCGACGCTGTCCTTCAAGGGCCTCGACAACCCGCGCTACTACCGGCTCACGGACGACCCGCGCTACTACATGGACACCACCGGCACCGGGAACTCGCTGCTCATGCGGTCCCCGCACGTACTGCAGCTGATCATGGACTCGCTGCGCTACTGGGTGACGGACATGCACGTCGACGGGTTCCGGTTCGATCTCGCGGCGACGCTGGCCCGGCAGTTCCACGAGGTGGACCGGCTGTCGTCGTTCTTCGACCTGGTCCAGCAGGACCCGGTGGTCTCCCAGGTCAAGCTGATCGCCGAGCCGTGGGACGTGGGCGAGGGCGGCTACCAGGTGGGGAACTTCCCGCCGCTGTGGACCGAGTGGAACGGCATGTACCGCGACACCGTGCGGGACCTGTGGCGGGGCGAGCCGCGCACCCTGGCGGAGTTCGCCTCCCGGCTGACCGGGTCCTCCGACCTGTACCAGGACGACGGGCGCCGCCCGCTGGCCTCGATCAACTTCGTGACCTGCCACGACGGCTTCACCCTGCACGACATGGTGTCGTACAACGACAAGCACAACCAGGCCAACGGCGAGGACAACCGGGACGGCGAGAGCCACAACCGGTCCTGGAACTGCGGCGTCGAGGGCGAGACCGACGACGCGGACGTGCTGCGGCTGCGCGCGCGGCAGATGCGCAACTTCATCGCCACGCTGATGCTGTCCCAGGGCGTGCCCATGATCAGTCACGGGGACGAGTTCGCGCGCACCCAGCAGGGCAACAACAACGCGTACTGCCAGGACAGCGAGCTGTCCTGGGTGCACTGGCCCGAGGACGGCGGGCACCCGATGCTCGACTTCACGCGCGCGATGGTGTGGCTGCGCCGGGACCACCCGGTCTTCCGGCGGCGCCGCTTCTTCCACGGGCGGCCCGTGGAGGGCACCCACGACGACCTCTCCGACGTCGCCTGGTTCACTCCCGAGGGCCGGGAGATGACCCAGCGGGACTGGGAGTCCTCGCCGGCGTCGGCGCTCGCGGTGTTCCTCAACGGCAACGCGATCTCGGAGCCGGGGCCGCGCGGGGAGCGCATCACGGACGACTCGTTCCTGCTGCTGTTCAACGCCTCGCCGAAGCCGCTGGACTTCGTGGTGCCGGTCGACCACGGCCGGCAGTGGCAGGTCGTCGTCGACACCGCCCTGCCCGAGGGCGTCCCGCCGGACACGGGCCCGAGGGTGCAGGCCGGCGAGAAGCTGACCCTGGTCGACCGCAGCATGACGGTCCTGCGGCGGCCGACCTAGGCCCTGCCGTTTGGATCACGCCGGCGTCGCGGGGTCTGGCACGCGCGCGTGCATGCACGTGCACGCGCGCGTACACGTGGAGGAGACGGTGACACGAAAGGCGGCGGGGCGGGTACGTACGTTTCCATGACACCCGAGCGAAACGCCCCTCCCGTGCCGACGGCCACCTACCGGCTGCAGCTGCAGCCCGCGTTCCCGTTCGCCGCCGCCGCGGCAGCCGTGCCGTACCTGGCCTCGCTCGGCGTCTCCCACCTGCATCTGTCACCGGTGCTGCAGGCGGTGCCCGGCTCGGCGCACGGCTACGACGTGGTGGACCACGCGCGCGTGCGCGACGAGCTGGGCGGCGAGGAGGGGCTGCGCGCCCTCGCCCGCACCGCCCGCGAGCACGGCCTCGGCCTGATCGCGGACATCGTGCCGAACCACATGGCCATGGCCCCGCGCCACAACCGCGCCCTGTGGGAGGTCCTCAGGGAGGGGCCGAAGTCGCCGTACGCGCGCTGGTTCGACATCGACTGGGAGGCGCAGGGCGGGCAGCTGCTGCTGCCCGTGCTGGGCGGCCCGCTGGGTGACGTGATCGGCGACCTGCGCGTCGACGGCGGCCTGCTGCGCTACCACGACCACCTCTTCCCGCTCCGCGAGGGCACCGAGGACCTGCCGCTGCCGCAGCTGCTGGACGCCCAGTGGTACCGCCCGGTGTGGTGGCGGCTGGCCCGCACCGAACTGAACTACCGGCGCTTCTTCAGCATCTCCGAGCTGATCGGCGTACGCGTGGAGGACCCGGACGTCTTCGACGCCACCCACGGCAAGATCGTCCAGCTGCTCGACGAGGGCGTCCTCGACGGGCTGCGCGTCGACCACCCGGACGGACTCGCCGGCCCCGGCGCCTACCTGCGGCGGCTGCACGAGGCGAGCGGGGGCCGCTGGACGGTCGTGGAGAAGATCCTCGCCGACGGCGAGCACCTGCCGTCGGCCTGGCCCGTCGCGGGCACCACCGGCTACGACGCCCTGCGGCACATCGACGGCCTGTTCACGGACCCGGCGGGCGCCGCGGACCTCACGGCCGCCTACCGGCGGTTCGCGGCCCCGCAGACCGACCGGGGCGGCGACTGGGCGGCGACGGCCCGCCGGGCCGCGTATGGCGTCCTCACGCACGAGCTGGCCACCGAGGTCGACCGGCTCACCCGGGTCGCGCACCGCGTGTGCGCCGGCTCGCCCGACCCGGCGCTGCGCGACCGCGCCCCGTGGGCGCTGCGCACGGCGCTGCAGGAGCTGCTGGTGCGGCTGGAGGTGTACCGGCCGTACACCGCCGACGACGCGGCACAGGTGATCACCGAGGAGGCGGCCGCGCAGGCCCGGCAGGCGTTCCTCGTGCCCGAGGAGGCGGGCGCGGTCGACACCGTGCGGGACCTGCTGCTCGGACGGTACGGCGACGGACCCGACCAGGTGGAGCTGCGCACCCGGTTCGCGCAGACGGCGTCCGCGCTGCGCGCCAAGTCGGTGGAGGACACGGCGTTCTACCGGTACGTGCCGCTGCTGTCGGCGACCGAGGTCGGCGGTGAACCGGGCGCCCCGGCGGTGTCCCCGCGGGACTTCCACGGCTACTGCGCGCGCGTGCAGCGCGACTGGCCCGCCACGGGCACGGTGGTCTCCACGCACGACACCAAGCGCAGCGCCGACGTCCGCGCGGCCCTCGCCGTGCTCACCGAGTGCCCGGAGCGCTGGGCGGAGCTGCTCGCCGACGTCACGCGCGTGGAGGAGGGCGTACCGGACGGGCAGCTGGCGTGGGCGGCCTGGCAGACGGTGTTCGGGCTCGGCCCGGACGACCCGGGGCGGGTGCGGGAGGCGCTGCTGAAGCACGTGCGGGAGGCGGGCCTGTACACGAGCTGGACGGAGCAGGAACCGCCGTACGAGGAGGCCGTGGCGGCGTTCGTGACGGCGGGGCCGTGCGGGGTGCCGGGCGAGCGGGTCGCCGCGTTCCGCGCGGAGCTGGCGGAGCACATCCGGGCCAACGTGCTGGGCACCGCCCTGGTCCAGCTGACGATGCCGGGCGTGCCGGACGTCTACCAGGGCACCGAGGCGGAGTACCGGGCCCTGGTGGACCCCGACAACCGGCGGCCGGCGTCGTTCCCGCCGGCGGATCCGGGCGTCAAGGGCGCGGTGACCGCGGCCGCGCTGCGGCTGCGCAGGCGGCGGCCGGAGGTCTTCGGCACGTCGGCGACGTACGAGGCGCTGCCCGCCGACGGGCCGGCGGCGGACCACTGTGTGGCGTTCGTCCGCTCCGGGCAGGTGATCACGGCCGTGACCCGGCTGTCGCTGCGGCTGGCGCAGGCCGGCGGCTGGCGGGAGACGGTGCTGGCGCTGCCGCCGGGACGGTGGGTGGACGCGCTGGATCCGGAGCGGGCGTACGAGGGGCACGCGCGCGTGGCGGAGCTGCTCGGGCCACTGCCGGTGGCGCTGCTGGAGCGGGTCCGGGAGTGATGGGGTGAGGCCGCTGTCACGGCCGTACCACGGGCGCTCCCGGATCCTTGACAGGGGCACGCGTCCGTGGGGTACTGCGAGAGCGAGGCCGGGACGACGAGTCGGGGGTGAGTCTCCTGCCGGAGCTGCGCTACCCCAGTGTTCCCGAACTGGAGGCGTCCGCGCGGGCGCTGGCCGCGGAGCGGCCCGGCCTGTGCGCACTGCGCCAGGTGGGCGTCTCCCGGGCGGGCCGGCCGCTGCACCTGCTGTCCGTGGGCCACGCCCGGCGCGCCGTGCTCGTCGTCGCGGGCGCCCACGCCAACGAGCCGACCGGCGGCGCCACCCTGCGCCTCCTGGCCGAACGGGTCGCGCAGGACAGATCCCTGCGCGACGGCGTCTCCTGGCACTTCCTGCTGTGCGCGGACCCCGACGGGGCGAGCCTGCACGTCACCCCGGCGCCGCGCAGCCTGTTCGACTACCACCTCGGCTTCTTCCGGCCCGCCGGAGACGAGCAGCCCGAGTGGTCCCCGTCCGTGCTGCCGCCGGACCGCCTGCCGCCCGAGACCCGCGCGCTGACGGCGGTGATCGACGAGGTGCGCCCCTATGTGCAGGTCACGCTGCACGGAACCGACCTCGGCGGCACCTGGGTGCAGCTGACGAAGGACATCCCCGGGCTCGCCGAGCCGTTCGCGAAATCCGCGGCCGAGCTGCACATACCGGTGGAGGCGGGCGCCTCCGACGCGGCGGGCTGGCCCGCCTCGGGGCCGGGCGTGCACGTGATGCCCGCTCCGGGGGCCGGCGCGGCCTACCCGAGCATGCCGGACGACGCCCGGCACAGCACCTGGTACCACGCGCACCGGTACGGCGGACTGACCGCGATCGTCGAGGTGCCGATGTGGGCGAGCGACCTGGTCGGTGATCCGGCGCCGCACCCGGCCCCGGCCGCCGCGCTGGGCCGGCTCGCGCACCGGCTGCGCGGTGACGCGCTGCTGGTGGAGGAGGTGCTCGACGAGGCGCAGCCGCGGCTGGCCGGCCCGGACGGCGCGCTGCTGCGGGCCGTCCGGTGGACGCTGACCCTGGTGCCGGGCCTCGCCGAGGACTGGGTGCGCACCTCGCCGGCCGACACGACGATGGCGTACGTCGGCAGCGTGGACGCGTTCGCGCGGCGGCTGCCGCTGCGGGCGGCGGCGATGCTGCTGCGGGTGCTGCGTGAGGGCGACGACCCCGCAGCACCGCGTCTGGAGCGGCTCGTGGCGTACTGGAGCGAGAACTTCGCCCGCCGCTTCCACGCCCGCTGGGTCCCGCTGCGCGACCAGGTGGAACACCAGTCCCGCACGGTCGTCACAGCGGCCCAGCAGGCCCGCGAACAGGCGGACTGAGGACTGACTGAGGACTGAGGGACCGCCGCGCACCCGCACGCGCACCCGCACGCGCGTGCGGACGTGCCGGGTGCGTCGCGCCGTCACCTGGCCACCGGGGCCACTTGTCGGCCCCCATCCCCCGTCGCCGGCTGCTGAACGGCTTGCCGCTGTCCGGCTCGGTTTGCCCCCGTCACCTGTCGACCGCGAACACCGCCCCCGTCCGTGCCCGCATCTCGCAGCGGTTGGCGAAGGTCCGCCGGTAGGCGACCGGGCGGCCGTGCCAGCGGCCGTGGGCCTCGGCGGTCACCGGGGCGTAGATCATGCTGCAGATGGCGCCCTTCGCCGCCGGGAAGGCGCCGATGTCGCCGTCCACGGTGGCCAGCTGCGCGCAGGCCTCCGCCGCGCGCGGGTGGCCCTGGGGCGGGTCGCACCGCAGCAGGACGCGCCGGGCGTCACCGGCCCGGTCCTCGCCGCGGCTGACGGTGATCTCGAGCCAGTCGCCGTGCCGCGTCCGCAGGGCGCTGGCGGGGGCGGTCGCGGTCAGGACGGCGGCCGCCGTGAGGAGACCGGCCACCGCTGATCGTGTCAGATACGTCATTCCCGGTGCATCGGCACGGCGCGGCCCGAACACCAGCGCCGCTCACCCGAACGGGAACGCGCGGACGCGTGTTCGGCGGCCGGCTCGAACGCGGCGAGCACCACGCCGGCCTGGTACTCCCCCTGGCGCGAGACCGGGATCCAGCGCGCGCCGCAGTCGTCGCGGTAGTCGGCGCAGCCGGTGTCGATGAAGCGGTCCAGCTCGGGCAGGACGTCCGCCGGGTCGCGTCCACTCTCGGCGACGAGCCGGTGCAGCAGCCCGGCGGTGCGCAGGACCAGCCGCCGCCCGGCGATCCGCAGGGCGGTCAGGTGTGCGGTGCTCAGCGGCGGCAGAGGGCGGTCGGGGACGGCCGTGCCGGGGTCCCAGGCGTCGGCCAGGCCGGGACAGACGAGCAGGTGGTCGTCGACGGGGGCGAGCAAGCCGCGCCGCGTCCGCCGTTCCCGTGACGTGCGGCCGGATGCGGGCGAGGAGGCTCTCCAGGAGCCGCGTCTCGCGGCGCAGCGTGGCGCTGACCGCGCGCAGCGCCGCGTCGGCGTCGGCGGGCACGGAGCCGTCCTCGACGGCGGGCACGCCCCACATGGGCGCCTCGACGATCGCGGTGACGGTTCCGTACCGGTAGGGGTGGAACCAGGTCGACTGCACGGCCGCCTCGGTGATCGCGCCGGCCAGGCCGCTCGGGCGGGGCGGCGGGATGCGGTAGACGGCCGGGCCGAGGCTCGGCCAGTACAGGGTGTCCGTAGGGGCCGAGTTCACGGGGGACGCCGAGGCGGGCCGCGGTGTGGGCGACCCGCCGGTCGAGTCCGGGCAGGTCGTGGGTCACCTAGACGAAGCCGCCGCCGACGTCGACGCCGTGCAGGGACGCCTGGAAGAAAGGTTTCAGCTCGTCCTGGAGGCCGAGCAGCGCCCGCGTCTCCGGCAGCGCGGCGGCCCGCGCGCCGTCCGGCAGCCACTCGGGCTGCTCCAGGAAGCCGGGGCGGAAGAAGCGCCGGAAGTAGCGGCCGAGCGTGTACGGTCCGCACAGCCAGCCCTCGTTGCGACGCAGCCCGTCCGGGTCGAGGCACAGCAGCAGGTTCCAGGTGGCGTCCGCGCCCTCGGTCGGACCGGGGTCAGCGAGCGCGCGTTCGGCGAGGCGGAGTGCGCTGGCACCGCCGGCGGGCTCGTTGGCGTGCGGTCCGGCGACCACGAGGGCCTGCCGGCTGCCGTGGCCGACGGAGAGCAGCCACAGCGGCTCGCCCGCGCGGGAGGTGCCGACCTGGCGCAGCCGGACGTCCCGAGGGCGGCGGGCGGCCGGCGCGGCGGCGCGGGCGGCCGGCTCGTCCACGCCCGGGCAGCGCAGGAGCGGCGGAAGGGCACACCTCCCCGTGGGGGACCGACGGTTCACCTGGTGTCCATGGTGTACGCACAGTCAGTCACGGCTTCACGGGTACGTCAACATCACGGTCCGCGGGCCCACTTGCGGGGTACGCAGGCCCGCGCTCACTGTCCGGAGAGCCGGAACGCCATCTGCCCGAACGCCACCAGGTCGCCCTCGCGCACCACCGCCGCGCCAACGACCCGGCGGCCGTTGACCGTCGTGCCGTTGGTCGAGCCGAGGTCGCGCAGCACCCACATGCCGCCCTGGCGCCGCAGCTCGGCGTGCACCCGGGAGACCGTCTCGTGGTTGAGCCGCAGGCCGCTCGCGGGGTCGCGGCCGATGCGCAGCGGGTGGCCCGCGCCGGGGTGCGGCAGCAGCAGCTTGGGCAGCCGCTCGGCCTGCCAGGCCCTGCGCAGCCGTACGGTGAAACCGGAGACGGCCTCGACGGCGCCGAACACGGCGCGGGAGAGACGGCCGTCCTGGGGCAGGTCGGCGGTGAGCGCGGCGAGCTCGTCGGCGTGCCGGGCGGCCAGCGCCAGTTCCATGCGGCGCACGAAGGTGTCCTGTGACAGCCGGCCCAGGGCGACGCCGTCGCGCAGCACCTGCAGCGCGTGGTCGCGCTCCGCGTCGGACAGCCGCGCGGGGTACGTGGGGAACTCGAAGGACGACGTCACGCATGTGATTGTCGGTCAGCGGGCACAGGGTGTCCAGAAAACGGGACATCGGCCGTCACGCGCGCGTGCCGCTCGGCACTCCCGGGGCGACACCCCGCAAAAGGGAGGATCCGGAAGCGGATTGAGCGGGTGTGACGCACCATGGACGGGCTACATCACGGTGAGCAGACGAAGGGGAACCGTCCGTGCAGTTCGAGGTGTGGGCACCACAGGCCGATCGTGTGACGCTGATGTGCGACGGCGCCACGCGCGCGATGGGACGCGATCCGGAACGAGCGGGGTGGTGGACCGGCGAGGCCGAGGCGCACGAGGGCTCCCGGTACGGCTTCACGCTGGGCGACGGTCCGGTGCTGCCCGACCCGCGCTCGCGACGGCAGCCGGACGGGCCGGACGGGCTGAGCGCGGTCGTCGACCACGGGCGGTACACGTGGCGCACGCCCTGGCCGGGCCGGGCGCTGCCGGGCGCGGTCCTGTACGAGCTGCACGTGGGCACGTACACGCCCGAGGGCACGCTGGACGCGGCCGCCGAGCGGCTCGATCACCTCGCGGAACTGGGCGTCACCCACGTCGAGTTGATGCCGCTGTGCCCGTTCCCGGGGCGGCACGGCTGGGGGTACGAGGGTGTCTCCCTATGGGCCGTGCACGAGCCGTACGGCGGCCCGGAGGCGCTGAAGCGGTTCGTCGACCGGGCGCACGAGCTGGGCCTCGGGGTCGTACTCGACGTGGTGCACAACCACTTCGGGCCGTCCGGCAACCATCTCCCCGCCTTCGGCCCCTACCTCACCGACACGCACCAGACCCCGTGGGGCGCCGCGGTGAACCTGGACGCTCCCGGCTCGGACGAGGTGCGCGCCTACCTGGTGGGCAGCGCGCTGGCGTGGCTGCGGGACTACCACCTGGACGGGCTGCGGCTGGACGCCGTGCACGCGCTGATCGACACGCGCGCGTACCACTTCCTGGAGGAACTGACGGAGGCCGTGGACGCGCTGGCCGCGGAGACCGGCCGCCCGCTGTTCCTGATCGCCGAGTCCGACCTGAACGATCCCCGGCTGATCACCCCGCGCGAGGAGCACGGCCTCGGGCTGCGGGCGCAATGGAACGACGACTTCCACCATGCCCTGCACACCGCGCTGACCGGTGAGGCGCAGGGCTACTACGCCGACTTCGCGCGCGCCCCGTACGCCGCGCTCGCCAAGACGCTGGGCGGCGGCTACTTCCACGACGGCACGTACTCCTCCTTCCGCGGACGCTCCCACGGGCGCCCCCTGGACCGGTCCCGGACGGCCGCGCACCGGCTGCTGGGCTACAGCCAGACCCACGACCAGGTCGGCAACCGCGCCCAGGGCGACCGGCTGTCGGCCGCCCTCTCCCCCGGCCTGCTGGCCTGCGCCGCCACACTCGTCCTCACCGCGCCGTTCACACCGATGCTGTTCATGGGCGAGGAGTGGGGCGCGTCCACGCCCTGGCAGTTCTTCACCGACCACACCGATCCGGAGCTGGCGGAGGCGGTACGGCGCGGCAGGCGGCGGGAGTTCGCGGCGCACGGCTGGGCCGAGGAGGACGTGCCCGACCCGCAGGACCCGGCGACCCGCGACCGGTCCTGCCTGGACTGGGCCGAGCGGGAGCGGGAGCCGCACGCGCGCGTGCTGGACTGGTACCGGCAGCTGATCGCCCTGCGGCACACCCACCCCGACCTCACCGACCCGGACCTCGCCGACACGAAGGTGGCCTACGACGAGGACGCCCGCTGGCTGGCCTTCCGGCGCGGCGACGTCCGCGTGGCGGTGAACCTCGGCAAGGAACCGGCGGCGATCCCCCTGGGCACGCACCCGGCGCGGATCCTCGCCGCGTGGGAGCCGGTGGACGGCCCGGACGACAGGGGGGTGCTGCACCTTCCCGGGGAGTCGAGCGTGGTGCTGGAGCAGCCGTAAACGCTTGCGCAAGCGTTTACGCGGCCTCTCGCGCTTATCGGCTATCGGGTTGCGGGGGCTTCGGCCTCTCGGGCTCGGGCCCTCGGGCTATCGGGGCCTTCGGGCTCTGGGGCCGGCCACTGCCCCTACTCCTCCCGCAGCTCCGTCACACGCTCCAGCAGGATCGCCTCCCAGGCCCGCTGCAACTGGGTCTGGAGGAGTTCCAGGGGGCCGTGGTCGCGGCCCTCGAGGCGTTCGGCGAGGCGGATGACCGTGTCGCAGCGGGCCAGCCACAGGCCGCGCAGGCAGGGCCGGGCGCCATAACCGGCGAGGGTCGCGGCGCGGACGGCGGCGCCGGAGCCGACGGCGAGCGCGAGGCCGGCGATGTCCTCGGCCGGGTCGCCGAGGACGGCGCCGGTCCAGTCCAGGACGCCGCGCACCCGGCCGTCCGGGCTGACGACGAGGTGCTCGCCCCGGAGGTTGTGGTGGACGAGGACGGCGGTGCCCGGCTGGGCGGCGAGCTGGGCCGCGCCGGGCGGGGTGAGCTGCGCCAGGCGCGCGGGGTCGAACTCCTCGGCGGTGGCCAGGGTCCGGGCGGCGGGTACGGCCATCCGGCGCAGCGCCTCCAGCGAACGCGGGGCGGCGCGCGGCACGCCGAGCGTCTCGGCCTGCCGGGCGGGCACCGCGCGCATCCCGGTGAGGAACCCGGCGAGGTCGGCCTCGCCGATGGCGGAGACGTCGTGCTCCTCGGCCGTACCGCCCGGCACCGCGGTGTCGAGGGTGCAGGTCAGGCCGGGGCTCCACTCGCCGTGGGAGACGCTGGTGGGCACGGCGACGGGCAGGTGCGGGCGGACCAGATCCCGCAGCCGCAGTTCACGGCGGAGCCGGAGGGCGGCGTCACGGTCGGGGGCGAGGCGCAGCACGTGGCGGGTGCCGACCCACCATGTGCGGTGCCCGCCGCCCTCGGCGACGGGCCGGACGTCGATTCCGGCCGGGTCGCTCCCCGCTTCCTTCAGCAGGGTGCGGACCAGTGCGCGGACGGTGTCCGCGGTGGGTGTCGGTGCCTGGGTCATGGTCGCGCCGTCGTCACTCGTCCGATGGGTGAGGGTGGTACCAGTGTCGCCTTCAGTCCACTATGACCATCTCGCGGGTGGTGTTGTTGAGCCGCCGGCCGCCGTCCTCGGTGACGGTGACGATGTCCTCGATGCGCACCCCGAACCGGCCGGGCAGGTAGATGCCGGGCTCCACGGAGAAGCACATGCCGGGCACGAGCGGCTGCTCCTCGCCCTCGATCATGTAGGGCGGTTCGTGCGTGGTGACGCCGATGCCGTGGCCGGTGCGGTGGATGAAGTACTTCCCGTATCCGGCGTCCTCGATGACCTGGCGGGCGGCCCGGTCGACCTCCTGGCAGGCGACGCCGGGGCGCACGGCGGCGCATCCGGCCTCCTGGGCGGCGCGCACGATGTCGTGCACCCGGCGTTCCTCGTCGGTGGGTTCGCCGACGTGGACGGTGCGGGTGGTGTCCGAGCCGTAGCCGTCTTTCAGGCCGCCGAAGTCGAGGACGACCATGTCGCCGCGCTCGATGACGCGGTCGCCGACCTCGTGGTGCGGGTTGGCGCCGTTGGGTCCGGAGCCGACGATGGTGAAGTCGACCTGGGAGTGGCCGAACCGGCGCAGCAGATCGGCGAGGTCGGCGCCGACCTCCCGTTCCCGGCGGCCGGCGAAGGCGACCGTGCGGATCTCCTCGAAGGCCGCGTCGGCGGCGGCGCCCGCGGCGGCGAGGAGTTCCAGTTCGGCGGCGTCCTTGACGGCGCGCAGCATCGGCAGGGCGTCCGTGAGGGCGGCGTAGGAGCTGCCGGGCAGGGCGCCTTGCAGGCCGAGCAGGTGCAGCGCCCAGGTGTTGTCGCTGATGCCGAACCGGCCGCCGGAGCCGAGGAGGCCGGCGGTGGCGGCGTAGGGGTCGGTGCCGTCGGTCCAGTCGTGCAGGGTCAGGGCGGGGGCGCCGGCCGCGTGGGCGGCGTCCGGGGCCTCCAGGGTGGGGACGACGAGGACGGGATCGCGGCCGGGGGCGAGGACCAGCAGGGTGAGGCGTTCGGTGACGGCGGTGGGCGCGTAGCCGGTGAGCCACACCAGGTCGGGGCCCGGCGCGACGAGCAGTCCGGCGAGGCCCGCGTCGGCGGCGGCCCGCCCGGCGCGCTCCATCCGGGCCCGGTAGTCGTCGGCGCCGAACGGTGCGGGCGCGGTGCCGGTCATCGGCCTCTCCTGTCTGACGAAAGGTCTGGAGGGTCCCTGCCCGGAGTCCCGGAAAGGATCAGTCCCGCCTGCCAGCATCCTGCCTGCCCCGCCGTGGCCACGCGAGCCGGTTTCCCCACCCGTGACCAACGGCGACCCATTGCCCACCGCCGTCTCCCCTGCTTCGATGCCCGGACATCGTCAGATCTCACGGAGGGAGGGCGTACGGCCGTGCTGGTACTCGCACACATCAGCGATCTGCATCTCGACGGCACCGACCGGGCCACGCGCCGCGCCGAGCAGGTGCGCGACCGGCTGCGGGAGCTGCCGGGCCGGGTGGACGCCCTGCTGGTCACCGGGGACATCGCGGACCACGGGGCGGAGGAGGAGTACGAGGAGGCGGCCCGTCTCCTGGGTCTGCGCGACGGCTCGGCACCCGTCCCGGTGCTCACCTGCCCCGGCAACCACGACCACCGCGCCGCCTACCGCAAGGCCCTGCTGGGCCTGCCGGCGTCCGGCGAACCGGTCAACAGCGTGCGCGTCTTCGCCGGGGGCGCCGTACTGATGTGCGACTCCAGCATTCCGGGGCGGGACGACGGAGCGCTGGAGGCGGCGACGTACGACTGGGTCGAGGCGACGCTCGACGAACTCGGCGGGCGCCTTCCGGTGCTGCTCGCCTTCCACCACCCGCCCGTGGCGCTGCACCACCCCCTGCCCGACTCCTACCAGCTGGGCGAGCCGCAGGCGCTGGCCGCCCTGATGGAGCGGCGGCCCGAGATCGCCGGCCTCGTGACCGGGCACGCGCACTCGCCGGCCGCCACCACGTTCGGGGGGCGGCCGCTGGTCGTCGGGCCGGGCGTGACGTGGACGCTGCGGCTGCCCTGGGAGGGCGGGCAGGTGGCCGACCGGGACGCCCCGGTGGGACTGGCCTTCCATGTGCTGGACGACACCGGGCGGCTCACCACCCACTTCCGGGTGGTCACGTGACGATGGCCGGTACGGCGGTCAACTGCTGGTAGCCGCCGCTGTGGTGCCGCACCGTCAGCACGACCGGCGCGCCCGGACGCGCCCCGGCCATGGCCCGCCCCAGGTCGGCGGCGGTATCGACGCGGCTCTGTCCCACGGCGAGGACGACGTCGCCGCGGACCAGGCCGGCCGTGTAGCCGGGGCCGGGGACGTGCACGCCGACGACGAGAGCGCCCGCCTTCTCCCCGTCCATGACCTCCACACCGAGTGACGCGCGCGTGGGGCCAAGGGGTCCGGCGGGCGTGGGGGCCGGGCTCGTGGCACCGTGCGAAGGGGCTTTGCCCGTGGAGTGGGCGGGTCCCGGCGGCGGGGTGTGTCCTTGCAGGCCGGCGAGGTGGCTCAGGCCGATCACGGTGGCGCCGACGGTGCCGAGCCCGACGCCGGTCAGAACCAGGACGGTTCCGGCGAGCAGGCCGAACAGCCAGGCGGTGAGCCGTCGGCCGCGGCGATGCGCGGCGTGCGGACGCCGGGGCTGCCCCTCGGGGCGGGCACCGCCGGGGTCACGGCCCGGCATCGGCTTGGGACGCAACGCGGTGTGTTCCATGGTTCGCCTCCGACCGGTGATCTACCCGGCGCACCGGCGAGGAACGTGCCACGAAAGAGTGAGACTGACCGGCCGTCAACGGCGCCCGGCCTCCGGTTCCCGTTGCTCACGGCCGCCCCCGAGGGCGTCCGCCAGAGCCGCCGCCGCGCTCCGGGGCGCGCCCGCGTACAGCAGTTCCGTCCGGTGCACGAGCCGGGGGCCGCTCACCGGCACGGCGACCGCCCCGGGCACGGAACCGGCCGCCGTGCGGGGCAGCAGGGTCAGGCCGTGGCCGGGGCGTCCAGCCAGCGGGCGCCGGCGAGGTCGCCCAGCCGCACGTGGGGGCGACGGGCCAATGGGCACTTCGTGTGCGCCGGCGGCTGCGTGCTGCACGCCGGCTCCGAGGGCGGTGCCTGTGCTGGGCATACCGGGGCACCTGTACACCGCGCCGCAGGACACCCCTCCGGAGCAGGCGGCCGCCGGCACGCCCGCGCGCGCCGTCAGCCGAGCGTCAGCGCGGGCACGGCGGGCACGGCCGGCGCACGGTCCGGTACGAAGCCGTGGGCGCGGCGGGCCAGCCATTCGGCCTTGTAGCGGTCCACGCAGCGGTGCCAGTTGAGGATGCCGGCCATCCAGTTCTGCAGGTCGGTGACATAGCCGTGCACGGCCGCGCGGGCTTCGGCGGACAGGGCGAGGTCGTCGTACAGCACGGGCAGTTCGTGCGCGGCCACGTGCTCGAACTGCTCCATGCGCTGGGTCATCAGGTCGTGGACCACGCCGAGCGCCTGCGGATAGTCACAGCCGAAGAAGTTCTGGACGACGAGGATCGCGTTGTGGATCTCCCCCTCGTACTCGATCTCCTTCTGGTAGGAGAAGACGTCGTTGAGCAGGCAGGCGTAGTCGATGGCGGCGTTCTCCAGGGAGCGCACCGGCCCGCTGGCGTACACCTCCGGCGGCACGGCGGGGCCGTACCCCATGCGGCACAGGCTGAGGGTGAGGTCGGAGCCGAAGGTCTGGCGGCGCATCTCCAGGTAGTCGACGGGGTCGGGGATCCGGTTCTGCAGCTGGTTGGACAGCTCCCACACCCAGCTCTCGGTCATCACCTCGACGGACGCCTTCAGGGTGCGCCGCTGCTCGGGTGTCATCCCCGCCGTGGTGCGCGTCCACAGGTCGATCAGGGCCCGTTCCATGGCGTTGGCCGGGACGAGCGGTTCCTCCCCGTCGACGGGCATGCACGCGGACAACCGGGCCGTGGTGAGGCGGGCGGCGGCCAGATCGCGGCGGTGGCCGTGGACCAGCGGGTAGTAGTCGTCGCCGTAGGTGCCGAAGGCGAGCCAGCAGGAGCTGAGGTCGAGGGCCTCGGGCGTGGCGTCGGGGTCGATGCCGGCCGAGCACAGGGGCAGGTCGTAGGCGCGGAGTTTGTCCTCGTCCCAGACGCCTTCCTGCAGGATGCCCATCGACCGGCACCAGTCGGCCAGGCGCACGCGGGAGCCGTCCAGGTGCGGGCTGAGTGCGAGCGGGAAGGGCATGTACAGATCCGGGATGCGGGACGGACCGACCTTCTGGAAGGGCACGTTCCGGTAGGCGCGCAGCCGGTCCTGGGCGGCCGAGGCGAGCAGCGCGCCCACATCGGCGGCGGAGGTGCCGCGTCCGGTGAGCGCCTCCCACGGCGAGCCGGACCGGGCGCCCTTGTTCATGTAGCGGCTGGAGCGCAGGTGCCACTCGTGGCCGCCGGACTGCCAGTCCTGCAGCCCCTTGGTGTAGGCGGCGACGGCCGCGGCCTCGGCGGGGGTGAGCCCGTGTTCCAGGGCCAGCGCGGGCACCTCGGTGAGCGCGGTGTGCTCGAACTGGTGCAGCCGCGAGGTGAGGATGTCGTTGACGGTCTCGGCGGCCTCCTGGGTGCTGCAGCCGAAGAAGGTCTCCAGCACGAGCACACCGTTGCTGTTCTCCCCCTCGTCCTCCACCTCGCGCTGGTAGGAGAAGAGGTCGTTGCGCAGGTGCACGGCGTCGGAGAAGGTCTCCATCAGGACCCGCAGCGGCCGCGAGAGCGCCACCGACGCCGGGACCTCGGCCGTGGCGTACTCCACGAGCCCCGCCGACCAGGGCGCGCCGCCCACCTTGCGGCGCATCTCGATGTACTCGACCGGGTTGGCGATGCGGCCCTCGTTGATGTTGGACAGCTCCCACATCGACTCGTTGAGCAGGTGCTCGGTGGCGACGGAGAAGCGGCGCCGCCAGCCGACCGACATGGACGGCACGGTGCGCTGCCACAGGTCCTTCAGCCCGGCCTCCACCGGGTTCTGCGGCTCCGGCACCTGCGTGGCGGGGTCCAGCGGCATGAACAGCGGCAGCCGGTCGAGGTGGGCCTTGCCGGCGGCGCGGTCCTGGGTGCGCTTGAACATGTCCAGGAAGTGGTCGTCGAAGAAGAACACCCACACGTACCAGTCGGTGATCAGCGACAGGGCGGGCCCGTCGCAGTCGGGGTGGGTGTAGGCGCAGAGCAGCCCGTAGTCGTGCGCTTCGAGGTCGGACTGTTCCCAGATCCCGGACCCCTCCAGCATGCCCATGTCGCGCGCCCACTGCGTGGAGTGGACGCGGGCCTCCTCCAGATGCGGGTTGAGCCGCGCGGGATACGGCATGTAGAAGTGCGGGAGTTCGAACGGCTGCGTCATGGCCGGGGCCCTACCCAGGACCGCCGGAGCGCATCCGGAGGGGCGGACATGATCACACCATCGCGTGAACTACGACCCGAACACGCCCGAAGCGGGCCTGGAGTTGCCACCTCACACCCCCTGGACGCCGTCCGGGCTTGCGCGCACCGTGGACGCATGACGAGGTCGACACTCCCCCACCAGCTGCTCTGCGGCGCCCCCAAGACATGCGCCGTGCACGGCGGGAGCGCGGGCGCATGACCGCTCCCGCCGCGCCGCCCGTTCCCGACGTCTTCGACCCCCGGCAGTACGCCGACGGCGTGCCGTACGCCGCCTACCGCGTGCTGCGCGACCACCACCCGGTGGCCTGGCAGGCCGAGACGGAGGTGCTGGGCTGGCCCGCGGGACCGGGGTTCTGGGCGGTGACCCGGCACGCGGACGTGGTGCGGGTGCTCAAGGACGCGACGACGTACTCGTCCCACCTGGGCGCCACCCAGATCCGCGACCCCGACCCGGAGGACCTGCCGTTCATCCGGCGCATGATGCTCAACCAGGACCCGCCCGGGCACGGCAGGCTGCGCCGCCTGGTCAGCCGGGCGTTCACCCCGGGCCGCGTCGAACGCTTCACGGACGTCGCCCGGGACCGGGCCCGGGAGTTGCTCGGCCGGGCGCTGACCGGGGCCCGCGCCTCCGGCGGCACCGTGGACCTGGTGGCGGCGGTCACCGACGACTACGCGCTGCTCAACCTCACCGATCTGCTGGGCGTGCCGGAGAGCGACCGCGGGCTGCTGCTGCACTGGACGCAGCGGGTCATCGGCTACCAGGACCCCGACGAGGCGGGCCCGTCGGTGCGGGACGCGGCGGGCCGCCCCGTGAACCCGCGCTCGCCCGCGATGCTGCGGGACATGTTCGCGTACGCCCAGCAGCTCGCCGCGTACAAGCGCCGCCGTCCGGCCGACGACATCATGACGGCCCTCGCCCACGACGCGGAACTCACCGGGCCAGAGCTGGAGATGTTCTTCTTCCTGCTGACGGTCGCCGGCAACGACACCGTGCGCAGCGCGGCCCCCGGCGGCCTGCTGGCACTCGCCGAGCACCCGCAGCAGTACGAGGCGCTGCGCACGCGGAAGACCGGACCGGCCACGGCGGTGGACGAGTTGCTGCGCCGGCACCCGCCCGTGCTCACGTTCCGCCGTACCGCGCTGCGGGACACGGAGCTGGCCGGGCGGCGCATCCGGGCGGGCGAGAAGGTGGTCGTCTTCCACGCCTCCGCCAACCGCGACGAGCGGGTCTTCGCCGAACCCGACCGGCTGGACCTGGCGCGCTCCCCGAATCCGCACGTGTCGTTCGGGGACGGCCCGCATGTGTGCCTGGGCGCGCACTTCGCGCGGCTGCAACTGCGGGTGCTGTACGGCGAGGTGGTGCGGACGCTGCCGTCGCTGCGCACGGCGGGGCCGCCGAAGCGGCTGGTGTCGAACTTCATCAACGGCATCAAGGAGCTGCCGGTGCAGGTCGGTTGAGCGCCCCCGCAGCCAGCCACCGATCGCCACCCGGCACCACCGCCCGCCGCCCACCGCCCGCCACTCCGGTATCACTGCCCGCGGGTCACTGCCGGACCTGGATCAGCGCATGTGTGCCGCTGGTCCGCCACCCCTCCCCCTCGGCGGAGTCGAGCGCGGCCAGCGTTGCGGCGTCGAGGCCGGTGACGACGTCCGACTTCAGGGTGCGCAGTGCCGCGACCGGGCTCGGGAAGTAGGCGGTGACCTCGGCGAACGGGGTGGTGGCGGGCCAGCTCCGGTCGCCGACCAGGCGGCGGTAGTTGAGGTCGCCCTTGAGCACGGTCAGGGTGCAGGCGGCGAACTCGGCGCGCAGGTCGTCGGGCATGCCCGCGTACGGCAGCGGGCCGGCGGAGAACGGGTGGGCGCGCAAGGCGAGGGTGCCGTCGGTCATGGCCTGCCACAGTCTCCGCCCGTGCTCTCCGGCCGCGCCCGGGGCGGCGGTGAGCCGGCGCAGGGCGTCGACGACGTCGGCTGTGGTGGCGTCGGAGACGTAGTACGGGTGCGGTTTGACGTGCAGCAGCACCCGGGCGACGTGGCCGTGGGCGAGCAGGTGGGAGATGAGCAGCAGATCCGGGACGAGTTCGCGGCCGGCGTTGTCGGCGACGAGGCACAGGGTGCCGTCCGCACGGCCGGGCGGGAGCAGCGTCCACAGGGCAGCGCTGTCGTCGGCGAGCAGGGCCGGGGCGGTGTTCCGGGCGGCACCGGTGGCCGTCTGGAGGCGGAAGCTCAGGTCGGCGCGGTTGCCCCACAGGGAGCCGTGCAGCAGTGCGGTGGCCTGTTCTCCGGGGGCGCGGCCTTCGAGCCGGTCGAGCGCGGCGAGTTCGTCGTCGGTCTCGGGGGCGTCGAGTTCGGCCCGTTTGGCGGGCCGGAAGGGGTCGATGCCGCGCCAGGGGCCGTCGTCGAAGTAGCCGACGGTCTCCAGCAGCAGGCGGTAGAAGTAGCTCTCCGACCACAGCCACGGCACGTCGAACCAGGACCGGCCGGTGTACGTGCCGAGCCCCCAGGCCAGCCAGCGGTCACGGTCCGGGGCGTGGGCCGGGAGCGGTTCGATCACGCCGTCCGCGCACTGGGCGAGCAGCGCGTCGAGGGCGGCGTGCAGGTCCGGGCCGTACGGGAAGGAGTCGCGGACCTGCCGGATGATCGCGGGGTGCCGTTCGGCGAGCACGCTGTGCGGGAAGGAGCCGGGCTCGTCGGCGCGCAGCTCGGGGGGCCGCGGGGTGTCGGGCATGCCGTTCACCGTACCCCCGGCTCTGCGGCCGGGGCGTACGCGCCGCTCACCGTGACGCCGGGCGCCGGTGGCCTCGCGCTCCAGGCGGGAGCCGGCGTCAGACGGTGGCCGCGGCGGCGTGTCGCCTCCGCCGGGAGGCCGGCGTCAGACGGTGGCCGCGGCGGTCTCGCGCTCCAGGCGGGAGACGAGCGTCAGGTAACGCGGGCGGCGCGGCACCGGCACCAGGCCGCGGATGAGCAGGTGCCACATCTCGGCCATCCGGCGGGGCAGCCGGGTGACGGGCTCCAGGGAGCGGCCGACGACACGGGTGCCGACGAAGAAGGAGACCAGGGAGTGGGTGACGGCGTCGATGTCGACGTCCGGGTGCAGGTCGGACTCGCGGATCGCGCCGCGCAGCCGCCGGGAGACCAGCTCGCGCCACTCGGTGAAGGGGTGGCGCAGTGGGGGCCGGACGGGGACGGATCCGGTGGCGAGCCGGAGGCCGGCCCGGGCGATCGGGCCCTCCAGGGACAGCCGGGCGAAGCCGAAGGTGATGCGCATCAGGGCTTCAAGGGACGGATACCCCCGGCCGTCGACCTCGCCGGCGACCTTGCGGGCGGCCTCGGACTGGATCTCCAGGATGGCGTGGGCCAGGTCCTCCTTGGCGGCGAAGTGGAAGTAGAGGGCGCCTTTGGTGACCTTGGCGTGCTCGACGATGTCGCTGAGGCTGGTCGATTCGTACCCGTGCCGGTCGAACAGGTCGGCGGCGGCGGTGAGGATCGTCGCGCGGGTCTGTTCGGCGCGTAACTGCCTCGGCATCGACGGGTCACTCCTGGGGGGACGGGAAAGAACGGACCATGCCGTCTGTTTTACTCACTCCCCGTACATGCTAGCTCACCGTTCACCGGGGCCCACAGGGCCCACACAGCGCACGGCAACCGCGGCCCCCGCGCCGGGCGCAAGGACCGGAGCCCCCCAACTTCCCCTGCTGACCGGGTATTCCGTGCCGGGCGCCGAGCGACCGGCACCCTCACGGACGCGGTGGCCGCGATCTGACGGCCCCTCGTCTTGCGGCCGAGAGGGGACGGAAGTACGGGACGGGCGGTCTGTTTTGCGGCCGCTCAGCCCAGCCCGACCGACTTCAGCCACGCCTGCGCCACGTCCAGCGGGTCCTTCTTGTCCAGCTGCACCTGGGCGTCCAGGACCAGCAGCGTCTTCGTGTCCAGCTTGGCGGAGACGGCGTTCAGCGCGTCGGCGCCCGGCTGCGGCAGGCCCTTCTTGTAGACGAGGGGCTGCACGTTCTGGAAGCCGAAGAGGTTCTTCGGGTCCTGCAGGACGACGAACTTCTCCTTCTGGACCGTGGGGTCGGTGGAGAAGAGGTCCGCGACCTGGACGTTGTTCTGCTTCAGCGCCGCCTGGGTCAGCGGGCCGCCCGCGTCGAGCGCCTTGAACGACTTGAACTCCAGGCCGTACACCGACTTCAGGCCCTCCAGGCCCTCCTGCCGCTTCTGGAACTCCGGCGAGGCGCCGATGACCAGGTCGCCGGCGACGTCCTTGAGGTCGGCGATGGTCGAGGAGGGCGTCAGGTGGTGCTTCGCCGCCGTCTCGGCGTTGACGACCAGCGCGTCCTTGTCCTCGGCGGGCGAGGGCTGCAGCAGCGTCAGCTCCGGGTCGAGCTTGGCCGCGATGGCACGGGTGGTCTCCTCGGCCGTCTTCGGGGTGGCCTTGCGGTCGAGGTAGGCGAGCAGCGCGCCGTTGTACTCGGGCAGGACGGTGAGGGAGCCGTTCTTGATCAGGCCGTAGGTCGTCTCACGGGTGCCGATGTTGGGCTTGTAGGTGACCTTGACGCCCTTGGCCCGCAGGGCCTCGCCGTAGATGTCGGCGAGCAGCGTGGACTCGGGGAAGTTGTTGGAGCCGACGACCACCGTCTTGCCGTCGGAGTCGTTCTCCGCGAGCGGGTTGTCGCCCTTGCTGCCGGAGGAACAGCCTGCCAGCACCGCCGTCGTCGCGGCGAGCACGACGGCGGCGACGCCGTGGAGGGTCCTGCGGGGCCTGCTGCGCTGGGCGGTAGTAGTCACCCACTGATCCAATCCAGCCACTTCTCCCCCGTCAAGGGCATTTGTGTTACCAATGCGCTGCGTCACCGCGCCCGTTGAAGGGGCCGGCTCAGCCGCGCCGCCGCACCCCCGGCGACACCGCGTAGCGGCCGGCGGCCCAGAACAGCGCGAGGGTGACGAGGGCCAGTGCGGCCACCAGGGTGGCGCCGCCGACGACCTTCTCGTAGTCGTGCTGGTACAGGCCGTCGATGACGTACCGGCCTAGGCCGCCGAAGCTGACGTACGCCGCGATGGTGGCCGTCGAGACGATCTGGATGGCCGCCGAGCGCAGGCCGCTGAGGATCAGCGGGAGCGCGACGGGCAGTTCGACCCGGAACAGGATGCGTGTCTCGGGCATGCCCATGCCCCGCGCCGCGTCCACCGGGGACGGGTCGACGGAGCGCACCGCCTCGTAGGTGGTGACGAGGATCGGCGGGATCGCGAGGACCACCAGCGGGATCATCACGGGCAGCAGCCCGAAACCGAGCAGGATGAACATCAGCACCAGCAGGCCGAAGCTGGGCAGGGCGCGGGCGGCGGTGGCGATCAGCGCGAGCGCGTTGCCGCCGCGTCCGGTGTGCCCGGTGAGCAGGCCGGCCGGGAGTCCGACGGCGGCGGCGATCGCCAGCGCGAGCAGCGTGTACTGCACGTGTTCGCGCAGCCGGGTGGGGATGCCGTCGTAACCGTGCCAGTGGGAGCTGTCGCTGAAGAAGGCGTTGACGAAGTGGAGGACGTTCACCGCGGGACCTCCTCCTGTGTCGCGGACACGGCCGGTTCGGGGCGCGGTCCGGCGGGCACCGTGCGGGTGCCGCGCGGCATCCACGGCGTCAGCAGCAGGCGTACGGCGACGAGGACGGCGTCCGCGAGGACGGCGAGGACGGCGGTGCCGATCACCGACAGCCACACGAGCCGGGGCTGCTGATAGGTCATGCCGTCGTTCAGCAGGTTGCCGAGGCCGCCCTGGTTGCCGATCAGCATGCCGACGCTGACCAGGGAGATGCTGGAGACGGTCGCGACGCGCAGCCCGGCCAGGATCGCGGGCACGGCGATCGGCAACTGCACGGTGAGATAGCGGCGCACCGGCCCGAATCCCATGGCGGTCGCGGCGTCGAGGGTGTCCTGCGGCACGGAGCGGACGCCGTCGACGACGGCCGGGACGAGGACGACGAGGCTGTAGAGAGCGAGCGGGATCATCACGGTCGTCTCGGTCTGGCCGGTGTAGTCGATCAGGAAGACGATGAGCGCGAGCGAGGGGACGGCGTACAGCACGGTCGTCACCCCGAGCACCGGCGGGTACAGCCAGCGCAGCCGCACGCACAGCTGGGCGAGGGGCAGCGCCACGAGCAGTCCGGCGAGGACCGGGATCAGCGCCTCGCGCAGATGCATGCCGACCAGGCCGAGGTAGGTGTTCTGCAGGTCGCTGGGGAGGTGGAACAGGCCGTTCATCGCAGGGCCTTCGGTGCGCTCGGGGTCTGGGCGTGGGCGGCGCGGATCGCCGCCCCGATGGCCTGCTGCGACACGACACCGCGCACGCGCCCGGTGTCGTCCACGGCGACGGCCCAGCCGGTCGGCGACAGTACGGCGCAGTCCAGCGCGGCCCGCAGCGAGTCGGTCCCGGCGACGAACGGCCGTCCGTACGGCAGCAGTCGGGCCGTGTCGATGCTCCCTGCGGTCAGCTCGCCGGGCTCGCCCCAGCCCAGCGGTCTGCCCTCGGAGTCGGTGACGAGAAGGTAGGGCGTCTCGCCCCCGCCGGCGGCGGCGAGCTGCTCGGCGCCGGCGTCCACGGCGACGACCGGCGTGGTGAGCAGTGCGAGGCCGGCGGAGGGGAAGAAGGACAGCCGGCGGATGCCGCGGTCGGCGCCCAGGAAGTCCTCGACGAAGGCGTCGGCCGGGTGGGAGAGCAGCTCCGCGGGCGGCGCGTACTGGGCGAGCCGGCCGCCGGTGCGCAGGACGGCGACCATGGTGCCGACCTTGACGGCCTCGTCGATGTCGTGGGTGACGAAGACGATCGTCTTGCCCAGCTCGTCCTGCAGACGCAGCAGTTCGTCCTGGAGGCCCTTGCGGACCACGGGGTCGACGGCGGAGAACGGCTCGTCCATGAGCAGCACCGGCGGGTCGGCGGCGAGCGCCCGGGCCACCCCCACCCGCTGCTGCTGGCCGCCGGAGAGCTGGTGCGGGTAACGCCCCGCGAGCGAACCGTCCAGGCCGACGCGCTCCATCAACTCCCTCGCCCTCTCGCGCGACTTGGCCTTGCTCCAGCCGAGCAGGCGCGGCACGGTGGCGATGTTGTCGACGATCGTGCGGTGCTGGAAGAGCCCGGCGTGCTGGATGACGTACCCCATGGAGCGGCGCAGGGTGTGCACGGGCTGCTGCTGGAGGTCGGTGCCGTCGAGCAGGATGCGGCCCTCGCTGGGCTCGACCATCCGGTTGATCATCCGCAGGGTCGTCGTCTTGCCGCAGCCGGAGGGGCCGACGAGGACGGTGATCGCCTTCTCGGGTATCTCCAGCGTGAGCCGGTCGACCGCCACCGTGCCGTCCGGGTACCGCTTGGTGACTGATTCCATCCGTATCAAAACGCCGAACGCCCTTCGGTTGGCGGCACGTGCCCTGGCCGTGGGCGCCTTCCGTACGTGCGTACGGACGCCCGTTGCCGGGAGAGTCTAGACGCCGTGAACTCCCCTACCCGGGGATGCGGCTGTTATGGACCGGTGATCGGCGCCGTCTTTGGCCCTGTCCGGTGGGCCAAGGCAGGGGCAGGGTGGGACACCTCGCACCACCAGCGGAGGTTTCCTTGAGCGCCACGTTCCTGCTGACCACCCTCGTCGTGGTCGTCACCCCCGGCACCGGCGTGCTGTACACGCTGGCCGCCGGACTCACCCACGGCCGCCGGGCCGGCGTGGTGGCCGCGTTCGGCTGCACCCTCGCCACCCTGCCGCACCTGCTCGCCGCGGTGACCGGGCTGGCCGCCCTGCTGCACGCGGGCACCGTCGCCTTCACCGTGGTGAAGTACCTCGGCGCCGCCTACCTGCTGTACATGGCGTGGGCGATGCTGCGCGACCGCTCGGCCCTGGTGGTCGAGCAGGAGGCCGCACCGCGCTCCGCCTCCCGCCTGATCGGCTCCGCCGTCCTGGTCAACCTGCTCAACCCCAAACCGGCCCTGTTCTTCCTGGCGTTCCTGCCGCAGTTCGTCACGGCCGGCGACGTCGGCGCGATGCTGCGGCTGGGCGGCGTGTTCATGGCCCTCACCTTCGTCGTCTTCACGGCGTACGGCCTCTGCGCGGCCGCACTGCGGGAGCGGCTGCCGCAGCGCCCCGCACTGCTGACCGGCATGCGCCGGGGCTTCGCCGCCTGCTTCGTGGCCCTGAGCCTGCGGCTGGCGGTGGCGTGAGCATGCGCTTCCGGCACGCGGACACCATCTGGTCCGCCCACCCGCAGCTCACCGCGGCCGTGCTGTACGCCGACGGCGTCGACGCCCACGCGGACACCGGCCCGCGGGCCGCCGCGCTCACCGCCCGGGCCACGGCTCGCCTGGCGAAGAGCCCCGAGGGCGAGTTCCCGGAGATCAGGGCCTGGCGGCGCACCTTCTCCCAACTCGGCCTGCGCCCCACGCAGTACAGATGCGCGGCGGAGTCCCTGCTGCGCCGGCTGCGCAAGGAAGGCGGACTCCCGCGCATCCACCCGGTGGTGGACCTGTGCAACGCGATCTCGGTGGCCCACGCCGTCCCCGTCGCCGCCCTCGACGCGGACCGCATCACCGGTCCCCTGCTCGAGGTGCGGCCCGCCCGGGGCGACGAGCTGTACACGGCGTTCGGCGGCGCCACGGAGCATCCCGCGCCCGGCGAGGTCACCTTCGCCGACTCCGCCGGCCGGGCGCACGCCCGCCGCTGGACGCACCGGCAGAGCGGTTACTCCGCGGTGGGGCCGGACACCCGCCGCATCCTGGTGGTCGCGGAGGCGATGCACGACGACGCCGCGCACACCCTGCGAGCGCTGCTGAAGACGATGACGGAGGAGCTGGCCGCGCACTGGCCGGCCGTCACCACCGACGCCCTCCTCACCGCCGACGCACCGGAGTTCACCTTCGACGGCTGAACGGCACGTGACAGCATGACCCCAATGAACGCAGCTCCGGGTGGCTCCGACTTCCTGCAGCTGGACATCGGTACGGCCCCGGCCGGGGGCAAGGCGCGGTGGCTGACCGAGCGTCTGCGCCGGGCGATCGCCGACGGCCGGCTCACGGTGGGCGCCAGGCTGCCGCCCACCCGGGTGCTCGCCGCCGAACTGCGCGTGTCACGCGGCGTGGTGTCGGAGGCGTACCGCCGACTGGCCGAGGACGGCCACCTGGAGGGACGCCGGCGCGGAGGAACAGTCGTGGTCGCGGTGCCCCAGGAACGCATGCGCGACGACGCCTCCGGCCCAGCCCGCCGCGGCCCGGCTCTGTTCGCCGGCGAACCGGGCCCGGACGTCTTCGACGCGCTGCGCGCGGCCCCGGCCCCGTTCGACTTCACACCCGGCCGCCCCGACCTCGCGGCGTTCCCGCGCGCCGCGTACCTGCGCGCCGAACGCGCGGTCCTCAGCGGCCTCTCGGCGGACAGTCTCGGCTACGGCGACCCGCGCGGCGCGCTCCCGCTGCGCCGTGCCGTGGCCGACTGGCTGGCGCGCAACAGGGGGGTGCGGGTGGCCCCGGACGACGTACTGATCGTGGCCGGCACCGCGCAGGCGCTCACCCTGCTGCACGCCGTCCTACGCGCCGACGGCATCGACGCCGTCGCGCTGGAGGACCCCGGCTCGCTCGGCTCCCGCCAGCATCTGGGCAACGGGGGGCTGGCCACACCACCGGTGCCGGTGGACGAGGCCGGCATACGCGTCGACGCCCTGCGCGCCTCGGGCGCCCGCGCGGTACTGCTCACACCGGCCCACCAGTTCCCCACCGGCGTCGTCACCAGCGGCGAGCGCCGCCGCGAGCTGCTGCGCTGGGCGCAGGACGGCGGGCTGATCCTGGAGGACGACTACGACGCCGAGCACCGCTACGACCGGCCACCGGTGCCGGCGCTGCGCGAGCTGCTGGCCGACCGCGTCTGCTACATGGGCAGCGTGTCGAAGCTGCTCGCGCCCGCGCTGCGGATCGGCTGGCTGATCCCCCCGCCCGCCTACCGTGCCGCCCTCACCAGCGCGAAACGCTTCAACGACCTGGGCAACGCGGTGCTCCCCCAGCTCACCCTGGCCCGGCTGATGGACTCCGGAGACCTGGAACGCCACCTCCGGCTCCTGCGCGGCCGCCACCGCCGCCGCAGAGACACGATGATCAGCGCCCTGGCGGCCCACCTGCCGGGCGCGGCGGTACAGGGCGCCGCAGCCGGCCTGCACCTGACGGTCACCTACACGGCGAACGTCCCCGACACCGCCCTGGCCGAGGCGGCGCTCACCCACGGCGTCAAATGCCACCCCCTCTCCTGGCACCGCCAGCGCCCGGGCGCCCCCGGCCTCGTCCTCGGCTACGCGGCGACACCGACGGGAGTGATCACCGAGGGGGTGGCACGGCTGGGCCGCGCGCTCCGCGAACTGACCTGCCCATAAGAGGTGGGCGAACCGGGCGGCACGTCACGACGCCCGCCAGCGGCCGGCCGACAACGCCCGCAGGCCCTGTCGTTTGGATCACGCCGGCGTCGCGGGGCCCAAACGACAGGGCCTAGTCCGCCCGCCCCCGCGGCCGCGCCGCCAACACCGCGACGTCGTCCTCGGCGCGACGGGCGTCCATCCGGACCAGGACGGTGTCCAGAATGTCCTCCAGCGTGGCCCCACCAGGAAAACGGACCGCCGCCAACCGCTCCAGACTCCGGTCGATGTCCTCCCCGCGCCGCTCCACCAGCCCGTCCGTGAACAACAACAACGTGTGGCTGCTGTCCAGTTCGCAGGTGGCCGACTCATAACCGCCGAGCCCCGTCCCGAGCGGCGGCCCGACGGGCAGCGGCAGCAACCGGCTGCCGGCGCCGTCGTCGACCACGACCGGCGGCAGATGACCGGCCCCGGCCAGCGTGACCTGCCCGCGCGCGGGATCGACGCGGGCGATCAGGCAGGTGGCGGGCCGCATGTCCGGCTCCCCGGCGGCGAGGTCGTCCATCTGCCGCAGCACCCGGTGCGGCGGCAGGTCCGTGGCGGTGATCGACCGCAGCGACGAGCGGTACGCGGCCATGTCGACGGCGGCCTCCACACCGTGGCCCATCACGTCGCCGACCACGAGCAGGGTCCGGCCGAAGGGCAGCCGCACGGTCTCGCACCAGTCGCCGCCGACCAGGGCGCGGCGCCCGGCGGGCAGATAGCGCACGGCGACGTCGAGGTTCGGGTGCGGCCGCCCCGGCTCGGCGAGCAGCGCGCGCTGCAGGTCGCCCATGGTGCGGCTCACGCGCGCGTACTCGTCGGCGTGACGCAGACACGGACCGACCGGAGCGGCCAGCAGCCCGAGCAGTTCCGCCTCCTGCGAGGTGAGGGGCGGCGCCGTACGGGCGCACACGAGGACGCCGTACACCTGCTCGGAGGTGGCGAGCGGCAGGCAGAGGCCGGCGCCCGCGGAAACCGCCTCCCGCGGAAGCGTCGCGCCGCCCTCCCGCACCACCTCAGTGACGCGGCGTACGTCCGGCAGCGCGTCGGCGTCCCCGCTGATGGCCTCGTACCCGGAGACGGTCCCGTCGGTGACCCGGACGACCGCCGCGGTGCACCCGGTGAGCGCGCTCGCGGCGTGGGTCAGCTCGGCGCAGGTGAGGTCCGCGTCGAGCGTGGTGCCGACCCGGGACAGCAGCGACCGCAGCCCGGCGACACCGGGGCCCCGGGCGGTCGCGGGCCGGTCCGCGGGGGCGGGCCTGCGAAGCGCTCTGATCCGTCGCACCACGCTGAACACGATCAAATCGTGACAGCGGCCGGCCGGCCGCGCACAGCCGGGATCATCGGTGGCCTCCCCCGTCCCCTCCCACCCGCACCACCGCCAGCGTGATGTTGTCCGGCCCGCCCGCCTCGATCGCGGCGCGCCACAGCTCGAAGGCGGCCTGGCCGTCGTCGTTCTCGCGCAGCACCGCGTCGAGCACGTCCTCGGTCACCGGGTCGGTCAGCCCGTCCGTGCAGACGAGGTAGCGGTCGCCGGGGTGCAGGGGCGCGGCCGTGACGTGGGGCCGGACGTCGCGGTGGGCGACGGACCCGCCCAGGCACTGGGTGACCATGGAGGTGGTGCGCTGGCCCGGCTGGAGCGGCGGGCTGTCGTCGACGCTCACCTGGCGCAGCCCGTCGGAGGAGGCCGCGAAGACCCGGCTGTCGCCGACGTTGAAGACCAGCAGCGAGTCGTGCAGCAGCACGAGACCGGCAACGGTCGTGCCCATGGCGGTCAGGTCGCCGCCTCCGTCGCCGCCGCTGCCCCCGGCGCCACCGTTCTCGGCGGCCCGGTACACGGCGCGGTTGCAGTCGCGCAGCGCCTCCCGTACGGCGTCCTCGTCGGCCAGCTCCGGCCCGGCCTGTGCGAGCCGGCGGGCGACGAGCGCGCTGGCCACCTCGCCGCCGGGGTGCCCGCCGAGCCCGTCGGCGACCGCGACGACGAGGGGTGAGCGCAGCGGAAAGACCAGGGTCTGCGGGCTCTCGGACACGGTGGCGCACAGCGTCCACGGCCCGGCGACGAGAGAGTCCTCGTTGCCTTCGCGGAGCAGCCCGGGATGGCTCAGCGCGCTGACGGCGACGTACGGCATGCGGTCCACCGCCTTCCCGCCCCGGACCTGCCCGGGGCACCCGACGGGGCCGGGCCCGACCTTGTCAGTCTAGGCCGGACCGTGCGGGCCGGCCCGGACCCGCGTTCAGCCCTCCTCGGGCTCCAGGCGCAGCGCGATGCTGTTGATGCAGTAGCGCTGGTCCGTCGGGGTGGGGTAGCCCTCGCCCTCGAAGACGTGCCCGAGGTGGGAGCCGCAGCGGGCGCAGCGCACCTCGGTGCGGACCATGCCGTGGGAACGGTCCTGGACCAGCTCCACCGCGTCGGTGTCCTTCGGGTCGTAGAAGGACGGCCAGCCGCAGTGGGACTCGAACTTGGTGGTGGAGGTGAACAGTTCGGCGCCGCAGGCCCGGCAGGAGTACACGCCCTTGGTCTTGGTGTCCGTGTACTCGCCGACGAAGGCCGGCTCGGTGGCGGCCTGGCGCAGCACCGCGTACTCGCCCGGGGTCAGCTCCGCGCGCCACTGCTCGTCCGGCTTCTCGACGTCGTACGACATGTCGGCCAACCCCTTCAGTTGTGCGCGAGACGGTCCAGGATGCGCGGGCCGAGGTCCGTGACGTCGCCCGCTCCCATGGTGAGAACGAGATCACCGGCCTGCGCCATTCCCGCGATCGCGTCCGGCACCTCCGCCTTGTCGTGGACGGCCGTGACGTCGGCGCCCGCGGCGCGCGCGGCCTCGATGATCAGCTCGCTGGTGACGCCGGGGATCGGGTCCTCGCGGGCCGGGTAGATGTCGAGGACGACGGAGGCGTCGGCGAGGGACAGCGACTGGCCCATCTCCTTGCCCAGCTCCTGGGTGCGGGAGAACAGGTGGGGCTGGAAGACGACAAGGATGCGCGCGTCGCCGGCCGCGGCCCGCATGGCCTCCAGGTCGGCGGTCATCTCCGTGGGGTGGTGGGCGTAGGAGTCGATGACCTGGACGCCGGCCGCCTCGCCCTTGAGCTGCAGGCGCCGCTTGACGCCCGTGTACGCGGCGATCGCGGGGGCCAGCTCGGCGGCCGGGATGCCGAGGGCGGCGCCGGCGGTGAGCGCGGCGACCGCGTTGAGGGCGTAGTGGCGGCCGGGGACGGAGACCGCGAAGGTCAGTTCCTGGCCGTCGAGGACGACCGTGACCTCGCTCTTGAGGCCCTGCGGCACGATCGACAGCACGCGCACGTCGGCGTCCTCGGCCTCGCCGTAGGTCACCACGCGCACGTCCTTCACGCGCCGGGTCAGCTCGCGGGCGCCCTCGTGGTCGGCGGAGATCACCAGCGTGCCGCCGGGGACGATCTTCCCGGCGAAGGTCTCGAAGGACTCGTAGATCTCGTCCATCGAGGCGTAGTTGGCGTGGTGGTCCAGCTCGACGTTGAGGACGATCGCGACTTCGGGGGCGTACTTGTGGAAGCTGCGGTCGGACTCGTCGGCCTCCGCGACGAAGATCTCGCCGTCGCCGTGCAGGGCGTTGGAGCCGGGCGCGTCGAGGTCGCCGCCGATGGCGTACGACGGATTGCGGCCCAGCGCGGTCAGGGAGACGGCGAGCATCGACGTGGTGGTGGTCTTGCCGTGGGTGCCGGCGACGGCGATCGGGCGCAGGCCCTCCATCAGCGCGGCGAGCGCGTCGGAACGGTGCACGACCGGGATGCCCAGCTCGGCGGCGCGCACCAGCTCCGGATTGTCCTGGCGGATCGCGGAGGAGACGACCACGCAGCTCGCGTCGTCGGCGAGGTGCCCGGCGGCGTGCCCGATGTGCACGGTCGCGCCCAGCGCGCGCAGCGCCTCGGCGGTGGCGGACTCCTTGGCGTCGCTGCCGGCCACCTTGGCGCCGCGCTGCGCGAGGATCTTGGCGATGCCCGACATTCCGGCGCCGCCGATGCCGATGAAGTGCGGTCGGTCCATGGCGGTAGGAAGGCCGGGTGCCATGCGTTCTTCTCCCAGATACGGTGCGGACTGGAGCGGTGCCTAGCCTATGTGCTGCAGCACGGGCCGCCGTGCAATGTGCGGGAGTGGACCTGCTCAGGGGCGCGGGGAACCGCGCGACCAGCCACAACGAGCCCGCACCCGCCCACGCACGGCACCGCCCACGGCGATCAGGCTTTGCTGTGGGAGAAGAGCTTCAGCACCGGCACCCCCACCTTGTGCCGCGCCCGCGAGGCCCAGTCGCGGTGGAAGAACTCCTCGACGTAGTGCGGGTCGGTGAGCACGATCACCTCGTCCGCGCCGACCTCCTCCACCAGCGACCGGAGCGCGTCCAGCGGGTGGTCCTCGACGAGCCGGCCCTCGGCGGGGCTGCCGGACGAGCGCAGGGCGGTCAGCGACACGTCCAGGGCCTGCCGGCCGACGCTCCTGGCCTCGTCGCCCTCGGGTGTCTCGCCTTCGCGTGCGGCGTCGTCGATCTCGCCGAGCGCGATGTCGTCGATGGCTCTCAGCAGACGGTCGGCCTGGTCGCCCCGGGGCTGGAGCAGGACGTGGAAGGTGACCGACTCGTCACCGTGCAAGGTGGTGACGAACTCCACGTCGGCGGACGTCAGGGCCTTCTCGATCATCAAAACGCTTGTGAACACCAGGCGCCCCTTCTGCTGAGGGGGCCCTGGGCCCCCTGTCCTCCGTAGGCCGTGCCAGGCCCTGCCGAAACCATCCTGCCCCGTGATCGCACGGGTTCTGCCGGTTTTAGTGTGCCCGCCCGAAGCAAAACGGAACGGCAGATTCCGCTGATGTCGGCCCGCCGGGCGGCCGCCCGCCTGCCGAGGGGCCGGCAGCCGAGTTCCGGACGCTTCACTCAGGGCTGTGACCTGCAGTAACGGCTGTAGAGGAACCCCTCCTCCTCCAGTAGGGACACCAGTGCGAAGCGGTGCGGAACGGTGACGGAGGGCCCTCCGGCGATGCGCTGGGCGTCCCCGGCGGTGAGCATCGGGGAGATCGTCAGGCACAGCTCGTCGAGCACCTCGGAGGCCACCAGCTGCCCGAGCAGCCGCGGGCCGCCCTCGGTCAGCAGACGCGTGTGACCCAGCTCGGCGAGGGCCTGCACGACGCGGACCGGGTCCACACCGACGCCGTCGCCGGCGATGACGACCTTCGCGCCCGCCTTCTCGGCCGCCGCCCGGCGCTCCGGGGAGGACGCGGCACCGGTGAGGACGATCGTCGGCACCACGGGGGAGGTGAACAGGGGCAGCGAGAAGTCGAGGTCCAGGCTCGCGGTGATGACGGCGATCGCGGGCACCGGGTCCTGCCCGGCGGCCGCGCGCATCTCCGCGAACTCCGCACGCACGCGTGCCGGACGGTAGCCCTCCTGGCGCACCGTCTCCGCGCCGACGACCACCACGTCCGCCAGGGCCCGCAGCGTGCCGAAGATCCGCATGTCGGTGGCGTTGGAGATGGGCTGGGAGCGGCCCTCGTGCTGGGCGGCGCCGTCGAGGCTGGAGACCATGTTGGCCCGCAGCCAGGGCCGGCGCTGCCCGGCGGGCGGCTCGGGGTAGGCATAGGCGGCGGCCAGCTCGGCGAGGCTCCACTCACTGCCGTCGGTCCCGACGGCGAACGTCGGCAGCCCGACGGGGCCTCCACCGGCGACGGCATCCGATCCGGGCCGCGGCCCCGCGCCACCGGTGCCCGCGCCCGCCGCACCGACGCCGACAGGCCCCTCGCCGACACCGTCCGCGCCGTCCGCCGCCGCTCCGTCCGCCACCGTGCCCCCCTTCCCTGCGGCGCCGCCGGCGATCGCCGCGGCCGCCCTCGCACTCCCGCCGGGCCCCTGGTCACCGGCCCCGGGCGCTCCCGGGGCCCCGTCGGGCACCTCCTCCTCGGATGCCCCCCGCAGGGCCTGGGCTGCTGTTTCTTCGGTCACAGGGAACAGGCGTCGCATACCGTGCAGTCTGGCACGCCCCTTAAGCTGGGTAACCGTGTCGTCCTCCACCTCCGCCTCAGGCCTCGCCCCGATAGCCGACGCGGCTCCGCTGTCCCTGTGCTCCCGTGAGCCGCACGTCCCCGCGGACCGCCTGGTGGCCGAGATGGTGCCGCCTCCGCGGTTCGACTCGGTCCGCTTCAGCACGTACATCCCGGACCCGAACCAGCCCAGCCAGACCGAGGCCGTGCAGGTCCTGGAGAGCTTCGCGGCCGGACTCGACGGGGCGGGCGCGGCCGGCGGCGCCAAGCGCGGTCTCTTCGGCTTCGGCAAGGCGAGGGCCAAAGCGAAGACCAAGGCGGCGAAGGCCCCGGCCGGCCCCCGCGGGGTCTACCTCGACGGCGGGTACGGCGTCGGCAAGACCCACCTGCTCGCCTCGCTGTGGCACGCCACCCCGGCCGAGCCGGCCAAGAAGGCGTTCGGCACCTTCGTGGAGCTGACCAACCTCGTCGGCGCGCTCGGCTTCCAGCAGACCGTGCAGACCCTCTCCGGCCACCGTCTGCTGTGCATCGACGAGTTCGAGCTGGACGACCCCGGTGACACGGTCCTCGTCTCCACGCTGCTCGGCAAGCTGGTCGACGCCGGTGTCGCGCTCGCCGCCACCTCCAACACGCTGCCCGGCAAGCTCGGCGAGGGCCGGTTCGCCGCCGCCGACTTCCTGCGCGAGATCCAGGGCCTGTCGGCGCACTTCCGCACCCTGCGCATCGACGGTGAGGACTACCGCCACCGCGGTCTGCCCGAGGCGCCCGCGCCGTTCACCGACGCCCAGGTCACCCGGGCCGCGCACGCCACCGCCGGCGCCTCGCTGGATGCCTTCCCGCAGCTGCTGGACCACCTGGCCAAGGTGCACCCCAGCCGCTACGGCGCGCTGACCGACGGACTCGGCGCGGTGTGCCTGACCGACGTGCGCCCGGTGCCCGACCAGTCCACCGCGCTGCGGCTCGTCGTCCTCGCCGACCGGCTCTACGACCGCGAGGTGCCCGTCCTCGCCTCCGGGCTGCCGTTCGACCAGCTGTTCAGCGAGGAGATGCTGAACGGCGGCTACCGCAAGAAGTACTTCCGGGCCATCTCCCGTCTGACGGCCCTGGCCCGCGACGCCAAGGGCCTGGTCGAGAAGGGTTAGGCCCCGGCCGCCGACCACCACCGGCCTTGCCGCGCCCGCCGCCGGGCCGCGATGCTGGTCCGATGCCAGGTCAGCGCAAGAGGAAGCGGCGGCAGCAGGTCGAGAGCCGGCGAGCCGCCGCCCGTCTCGCACCCGGGGCGGGGCACTGGGAGGTGCTCTTCGAGACCCGCGACGAGGCGGCGTGGCACGCCCACCTCCACCGTCTGCGCGGCACGGACCCGGGCATCGACTGGTCGGCGATGCGAACCGACACGCTGTGCGGGCGCCTGACGCAGTCGACGACGTACCGGCTCAGCCGCTTCGTGCCGCGCGGCACGCCCCCCGCGCCCTGATCACGCCCCCGGCGCCTCGACGAGGAGGGGCGGCGCACGGTCAGGAGCCGGTTCGCGCCAAACCACCCTCTCTTTTCAGGCTGTCTTCAGGTCGTAACGCGCAGTTAACCTTGCAAACGCCCTCGCACCGCTACCGTGGTTCTTGACCATTCGTTGACCAAGTGTTGGTCCGCATGTGACGCACGAGCCGGGCGGAGGGAGGGGCATGTTCCGAGGTACGACGGGCCGGGCCGTCCTCGCCGTGCTCACCGCCGTTCTGCTCGCCCTCCCCTTCTTCGCATCCACCGGGACCTTCGCACAAGCGCACACAGTCCGTCATGCGGAGGCCAAGGCCCATCCCGGCGCGCTCCCCGTCACGGCCCTGCCCCAGGAGACCGTCACCTCGCGGGACTGCGGCCACCTCCCCGGCCCGGCCGACCCCCTGCGCCCCCGCGACCGGCAGCGCACGGCCGATTCGGCGCCCCAGGCGCCCGAACGCCCGCTGTCCGGCTCCGACCCGGCCGCCCCGGGGCCCTCCAGGGCCGGCACGGCCTCTCTGAACTCCCCCAGACCCGCACCGGCCCCCACCCCGGCCGCACTCCAGGTCTTCCGCTGCTGAGAACAGAGCAGTACCCGGCAACTCCGCCCCGCGCGGAGGCAGTACACCCCACCTCTGTCCTTGAAGCCCGACGCGCCCCCCACGACGCGCCAGGAGGAGTCACGACACATGCAACCCCTCATCGACAACGCCCGCGCCTTCGGCCGGCGGCCTGAGGAGTTCGCCCCGCTGGCCCAGGGCCAGTCGCCGCAGGTCCTGTTCATCACCTGCTCCGACTCCCGGGTCGTCCCGGCCCTGATCACGGGCGCCCGCCCCGGTCAGCTCTTCGAACTGCGCACCGCGGGCAACATCGTCCCGCCGTACACCCCGGGCCGGCCCACCTCGGAGGCGGCCACCATCGAGTACGCCGTGAACGTCCTCGGCGTGCGGGACGTCGTCGTCTGCGGTCACTCGCACTGCGGAGCCGTCGGCGCCCTGGTGCGCGGCGACGACCTCGACGCCGTACCGGCCGTACGGGACTGGCTGGCGCACGCCGCCGACGACCCCGGGGCGGCCGACCCACAGGACCCGACCGTGGCCGATGCCGTGCAGCACCACGTGCTCGCCCAGCTGCTGCGGCTGCGTTCCTACCCGTGCGTACAGCAGCGGCTGGCGGACGGCCGGCTGAACCTGCACGGCTGGTACTACGAGGTGCACACCGGTGCGGTGCGCGAACACCGCGCGGCCACCGACTCCTTCGAGGCTCTGTGAGGTCCGGCATGCGCGCGTTCCCTCATCTGCGGCAGGACTTCCTGGCCTCCATAGTCGTGTTCCTGGTCGCGGTGCCCCTGTGCGTGGGCGTCGCGGTCGCCTCGGGCGTCCCGGCCGAACTCGGCCTGGTCACCGGCATCGTGGGCGGTCTGGTCACCGGGCTCATGCCCGGCAGCAGCCTTCAGGTGTCGGGACCGGCCGCCGGTCTGACGGTGCTCGTCTTCGAGGCCGTCAGCGAGTTCGGCGTGGGCGCCCTCGGGGTGATCGTGCTGATCGCCGGTCTGCTCCAGCTCGCCATGGGCTTCCTCGGGATCGGCCGCTGGTTCCGGGCGATATCCGTCTCCGTCGTCGAGGGCATGCTCTGCGGCATCGGTCTGGTGATCATCGCCGGGCAGATCTACGCGGCCGCGGGGCTCACCGCCCCGAAGTCCGGCCTCGGCAAGATCACCGGCCTGCCCGGAGCGCTCCTGGACGCGCTCGGCAGCGCGGAGGCCCTCGCCTCGCTCGCGATCGGCGCCGGCACCATCGCCGTCATCGTGCTGTGGAGGAGGCTGCCCAAGGCGGTGCGGTCCGTGCCCGGCGCCCTCGCCGCGGTCGTCCTGGCCACCGTCGCCGTGCTCGCCCTCGATCTGCCGGTCGCCACGGTGAAGGTGGAGGGCCTGCTCGGGGTCGTCCAGCTGCCGGGCGCCGGCGCCTTCGGCGACCTGGCCCAGCCGGCCATCTGGGGCACCGTCGTGGCCTTCACGCTGATCGCCTCGGCCGAGAGCCTGTTCAGCGCGGCGGCGGTGGACCGGCTGCACGACGGTCCGCACACCCAGTACGACAAGGAGATGATCGCCCAGGGCGCCGGCAACACGGTGTGCGGTCTGCTGGGCGCGCTGCCCATGACGGCCGTGATCGTGCGCAGCTCCGCCAACGTCCAGGCGGGTGCGAGGACGAAGGCGTCGCGGGTGCTGCACGGCGTGTGGCTGCTGCTGTTCGCCGCCGCACTGCCCGCCGCGCTGGCGCTCATACCGATCCCCGCGCTGGCCGGCATCCTCGTCCACGCGGGCTGGAAGCTGATCCCGTTCCGCCAGATCGCCGACCTGTGGCGCGGCCACCGGGGTGAGGCACTGATCCTCGTGGTCACGGCCGTGTCAATCGTCGCGGTGAACATGTTCGAGGGCGTGCTGATCGGCCTGGCGCTGTCCGTGGTCAAGACCGCCTGGGAGGCCTCGCACCTCCGGCTGGAGATCGTCGACAAGGGCGCCGGACCCGTCCAGGCCCATCTGTCGGGCAACGCGACCTTCCTGCGGCTGCCGAAGATCCTCGACAGCCTGGAGGCGCTCCCGCAGGACCGGCCCGTGGAGCTGGACCTGTCCGGGCTGCACCACCTGGACCACGCCTGCCGTACGGCGCTGGAGTCGTGGGCCGAGCGCCACAGCGCGGCCGGCACGGAGCCGGTGAAGGTGGTGGAGGTGACGACGGCGGCGTAGCCCGGTGCCGGTGTCCGGCCTCCGGTCGCGGGCGTGGCCCGGAACCGGAGGCCGGGCATATCGTTGCAGGAGCAGACGAAACGGACCTCTCAGTGAGGAGGTCGCCATGCTCCAGGAGCTGCTGGGAGCGATCGTGGGGGCCGGTGTGGTGGGCGTGGTGTACCTGACCGCGGCGGCCCGCGTCGTCAAACAGTACGAACGCGGAGTGGTCCTCCGGCTCGGCCGGCTGCGCGGTGGCGTGCGGCCCCCGGGGCTGGCCCTGATCCTGCCCGGGGTCGACCGGATGCGGAAGGTCAACATGCAGATCGTGACCATGCCGGTGCCGGGTCAGGAGGGCATCACCCGGGACAACGTCACGGTGCGGGTGGACGCCGTCGTGTACTTCAAGGTCGTGGACCCCACCGCGGCGGTCATCAACGTGGAGGACTACCGGTTCGCGGTCTCCCAGATGGCGCAGACCTCGCTGCGGTCGATCATCGGCAAGAGTGAGCTGGACGACCTGCTCTCCGACCGTGAGAAGCTCAATCAGGGCCTGGAGCTGATGATCGACAGCCCGGCCGTCGGGTGGGGCGTGCAGATCGACCGCGTGGAGATCAAGGACGTCTCGCTGCCCGACACGATGAAGCGGTCCATGGCCCGCCAGGCCGAGGCCGACCGTGAGCGGCGGGCGCGGATCATCAACGCCGACGCCGAGCTCCAGGCCTCGAAGAAGCTGGCCCAGGCCGCCCAGGCCATGGAGGACACACCCTCCGCGCTCCAGCTCCGGCTGCTGCAGACGGTGATGGCGGTGGCGGCGGAGAAGAACTCCACGCTGGTGCTGCCCATCCCGGTGGAGCTGCTGCGCTTCCTGGAGAGGGGCGGCGAGCGCAACGAGCAGACGCCGAAGGGTCACGTCAACGATCAGGCACCGAAGACCCTCGCCAACGAGCAAGCGCCCAACGGCCTCACCAACGAGCAGGCACCCAACGGCCTCACCGCAGAACAGGCGCCGAAGGGCCTCGCCGGCGAACAGGCCCCCAACGGCCTCCCCACCGAGCAGGCACCGAAGGGCCTCGCCAACGAGCAGGTGCCCAAGGACCACGTCATCGGGCAGTGAAGCGGCGGTTGATACGCGCGGTGACACGTGCTCCACGCGTGGTTCCCGCGCGCGGCGGCAGCTGGTAGACACGGCGGGTCAGTAGTTCCTGTGCATTTCCTGTCCGCCAGCAGGAAGGTTGCTGCCGCATGTCTGCAACTCGACGTCAGGTCCTGGCCCGTGCGAGCGCCCTGGGAGCGGGCATCGCCTTCACCGGGGCCCTGTCCGAGCTCTTCGCGGGCACCGCCGCCGCGCACGACCTGGGCCACACCGGCTACGGCCCGCTCGTCCCCGACCCGAACGGACTGCTCGACCTGCCGGAAGGTTTCCGCTACACCGTGCTCTCCCGCGAGGGCGACCCGCTGCGCTCCGGTGAGGGCCCCGTCCCCTCCCACCACGACGGCATGGCCGCCTTCGCCGGCCGAGCGGGCCGTACCCATCTCGTACGCAACCACGAGAACCGCGTCACCGCGGCCGTCCCGGTGCCCACGATCGAGGGCCTCACCTACGACCCGGCGGGCAAGGGCGGCTGTACCGCCCTGACGCTGGCCCCCCGCGGCCGCGTCCTGTCCGAGCACGTCGCCATCGCCGGCACGGCCGTGAACTGCGCCGGTGGCCGCACCCCCTGGGGCACCTGGCTGACCTGCGAGGAGACCGAGGACCAGGCCGGCACCAACGGCTACACCAAGGACCACGGCTTCATCTTCGAGGTCCGCCCGAGCGACCCGCACCGCACCGGCGCCGTACCGCTGACCGCGATGGGCCGCTTCCAGCACGAGGCGATCGCGGTCGACCCGCGAAGCGGCGTCGTCTACGAGACGGAGGACGCCTTCCTCAAGCCGTTCGGCCTGTTCTACCGCTTTGTGCCGAAGAAGCCGCTGGGCGGCGTCGGTTCGCTGCGCGCGGGCGGCCGGCTCCAGGCGATGCGCGTGCCCGGCGTTCCGGATCTGTCCACGATCCAGGACACCGGCGCGAGCTTCGACGGGGTGCGGTGGGTGGACGTACCCGACCCGCTGGCCGCCTCCACCCCCACCCGGCTCCAGGACTACGGCCGCGAGGGCATCACCCACGCGCAGAAGCTGGAGGGGTGCTACTGGGGCGGCTCGTGCGTGTACTTCGTGTCGTCCTTCGCCCGCAGCGCGGACGGCTCGGGCGCCGACCACTACGGCCAGATCTGGCGCTACGACCCCGGGCGGCGCCGTCTGACGCTGGTGGTCGTCTTCGGCCCGGACACGGATGTGCAGCTGCCCGGCGAGTCCCCGGACAACATCTGCCTCGCGCCCAGCGGCGGGCTGATGGTGTGCGAGGACGGCAGCGGCGCACAGCACGTCTTCGGGGTCACCCGCCGGGGCGAGGTGTACGCGATGGCCCGGGGCCGGCAGAACATCGGAACACCCGAGGCACCGGAGTGGGGCGAGTTCGCCGGGGTCACCTTCTCCCCCGACGGCGACACGATGTACGTCAACTGCTACACGCCGGGCACGACGTTCGCCGTGACGGGCCCCTGGCTCCGATAGCCGGACGGTCCCCAGCCGTGATCATGCCGGGACGGGGTACCCGCCCCGGCATGACGCGGAAAGAGCAGGTCAGCGGCTCGTACTGGCTGCAGACGGAGCCCGGCGGCAGCCCTCGGCCCACCCTGACGGAGGACCTCACGGTCGACGTCGCCGTGATCGGCGGCGGGATGGCCGGGCTGAGCACGGCGTGGGAGCTGACCCGCGCCGGGCTCGGCGTGGCCGTGCTGGAGGCCGACCGGGTCGCGGCCGGGGTGACGGGCCACACCACCGCCAAGGTCACCGCCCTGCACACCCTCATCTACGACAAGCTGCGGCGCACCCGCGACAGCGAGGCCGCGCGGCTGTACGCCCGCTCGCAGTCCGAGGCGATCGAGCGGGCCGCCGGGATCGTGGCCGAGCTGGGCATCGACTGCGACTGGGAGGAGCGCAGCGCCTACACCTATGTGCGCGACGCCGACCGGGTCGAGGAGGTGCGCGCGGAGGCGCGGGCGGCGAAGGAGGCGGGGCTGCCGGCGTCGTTCGTGACGGAGACCGGGCTGCCGTTCCCGGTCGCGGGCGCGGTGAAGGTGACCGGGCAGGCGCAGTTCCATCCCCGCAAATACCTGCTCGCCCTCGCCGAGGACCTGGTGGCGCGCGGCGGGCTGATCCACGAGTACACGCGCGTGACCGGGCTGACCGAGGGCGAGCCGTGCCGGCTGACGACCGACGCGGGGGTCACGGTGACCGCGCGGAAGGTGGTCGTCGCCACGCACTACCCGGTGTTCGACCGGGCGCTGCTGTTCACCCGGCTCTCCCCGCGCCGCGAACTGGTCGTGGCCGGGACGATCCCCGCCGACCGCGACCCCGACGGCATGTACATCACCCCGGAGGAGAACACCAGGTCGGTACGGACCGCGCCCTACGGTGAGGGACAGCGGTTCCTGGTGGTCACCGGCCAGCACTTCACCCCCGGCACGGGCGACACCCCGGCGCTCTTCGACGAGCTGACGGACTGGGCGGCCACGCACTTCCCCGGTGTGTACCTCACCCACCGCTGGGCCACGCAGGACAACGACCCCACGGACACCGTGCCGATGGTCGGCCTGATGCACCCCGGCGCCCGGCACACGTACGTGGCGACCGGCTTCGGCGGCTGGGGCCTGAGCGGCGGGATGATGGCCGGGCGGCTGCTGACGGCACTGATCCGGGACGAGAAGTGCGCGTGGAGCGAGCTGTACGACCCGCGCCGGCTGGCCACGGCGGTGCGGGAGGCGCCGACGTTCTTGAAGACGCAGGCCAAGGTGGCCCGGCACTTCGTCGGCGACCGGCTGCGCCCGGCGAAGTCCCTGGAGGACGTGGCGCCCGGTGAGGGCGCGGTGGTCCGGGCGGGCGGCGACCGGGTCGCCGCCTACCGCGACGAGGACGGCGAGCTCCACGCCCTGTCCGCCCGCTGCACCCACCTGGGCTGTCTGGTGAACTTCAACGCCGCCGAGCGTTCCTGGGACTGCCCCTGCCACGGGTCGCGCTTCGGGATCGACGGCGAGATCCTCCAGGGGCCGGCGCTGCGGCCGCTGAAGCGGCACAAGCGGTGAGGCTGCCTGCCGGGTGCGGGGAGCCCAAGGGGTTGGGGGCTTGTGAGCGTCGGCGGCTGCGGATGGGTGGGGGCTGGGCGCGCAGTTCCCCGCGCCCCTTCAGGTTGGCCTACTCGGCCCGTGTTGTACCCGCGCCCTGAGGCCGGTCGGCCCGCCCCCGGTCGTGCTGGTGACGCCGGGCGGGTGACGTGCCGTCGCGTCGGCGGGCGGTCGGCGGGATCGACGCCGGGTCGGTCATATCTTCATACCGTGATCGTTCCTCTTCGCCGTCTCACCGCGCTGTGCGCCCTCGGCGCCGCCCTCGCCGCCTGCGGGACGGCACGGACCCCCGCACCGCACGCGGCGTCCCCGCACGCCGCCCGGCCCGCGCCGAGCGCGGCGTCGCCGTCGGCCGCCATTTCCCGGCCGCCGACGCTCGCCCCCGGCCCGGCCGGGCTGACGCCCGTCTTCCGCAACGGCCCGCGCTCCGGGCACGGCAAGGTCGTCGCGCTGACCTTCGACGCCGACATGACCGCCGACCAGGGACCGCGCGCCGCAGCGGGCGAGCACTTCGACAACCCGGGGCTGATCAACGCGCTGCACACGCTGAAGGTCCCGGCGACCGTGTTCATGACGGGCCGGTGGGCGCAGCAGTACCCGGCGCAGGCCCGGGCCATCGACCACGACCCGCTGTTCGAGATCGCCAACCACTCCTACAGCCACTACGCCTTCACCGGCGACTGCTACGGGCTGCCCACGATCGCCCCGGACCGGATGCGCGCCGACGTCGAGCGCGCCTACACCGCCTTCCGCGCGGCCGGCGTGAAGGACGCGCGGCCGTACTTCCGCTTCCCCGGCGGCTGCTACGACCGGGACGCGCTGAAGGCGCTCAGCGGCACCGGAGTGACGGCCGTCCAGTGGGATGTGGTCAGCGGTGACGCCTTCGCGACGGACGCGGACGCCGTCGTCCGGCAGGTCCTCGACGGCGTCAAGCCGGGGTCCGTCGTCGTGATGCACTGCACCCGCAGCGCCGCCCCCACCACCGAGCGCGTGGTGCGGAGCGTCGTGCCCGAGCTGCGCAAGCGCGGCTACACCTTCGTCAAGGTGTCCGAGCTGATCGGCGAGGCCAGCGGCCGCCCCTGACCCCCGCCCCGCCCCCGTACGCTGGAAGACATGAGCGACGACTCGGACGGGGACTACTGCCTCATCGACGCGACCCGCCCGCCGAAGGCCGACGGCCCGCCGTACGCCGAGTGCGTGCTGTGCCGCGAGCCCACCGAGTATCCGGAGTCGTACAAGGGCGTCACGCTGTGCCCGGTGTGCGAGTGGCAGGAGGCGCAGCGCACCGCCTGCTCGGGCTGAGACGCGCGAGCGGGCGCGCGGGAGCGGCTTGGCACACTGGACGGCGTGAACAGTGAACCCACGTCCGTGCAGGACAGCCCCTTCCGCTCCGAGCCCGGTGACCGCGATCTCGCCCCGCAGTACGTGCTGCCGCTGGTCGTGCGGCTGGAGAAGGCCGCGCCGCCCGCCCGTACCGACGCCCTGGAGACGGCGGCCCGCGCGGTGCTGGTGATGCTGAGCGACGAGCGCTCGCACGGGGACGGCGAGTGGGCGCAGGCGATGCGGGACTGGCAGGACGCGCGCATCCGCAAGGTGGTGCGCCGGGCGCGCGGCGCGGAGTGGCGGCGCGCGCAGGCGCTGCCCGGCGTCACGGTCACCGGGAAGTCGGCCGAGGTGCGGGTGTTCCCGCCGGTGCCACTGGACGGCTGGCCGAAGGAACTGGCCAAACTGCAGGTGTCCGGCACCGAGCTGGACGACCCCGAACCACCCGCCGGAGCGGACCCGGCCGGGCCGGTGCTGTGGATGAGCCCCGAGGTGGAGATGTCGGCCGGCAAGGCGATGGCGCAGGCCGGGCACGGCGCCCAGCTGGCCTGGTGGGAACTGCCGGACGCTGAGCGGGCCGCCTGGCGCGACGCCGGTTTCCCGCTGGCCGTGCGCACCGCCACCCCCGCGTCCTGGCGTGAACTGACCCGCGCCGGCCTGCCGGTGGTGCGCGACGCGGGCTTCACCGAGATCGCGCCGGGCAGTTGCACGGTGGTCGCGGACCATCCGGCGCTGCGCTGATCACCCGTTACGGTGGGGGTGCAACGCACTGGCCCTGAGCGGCCGTTGGGACACGGGGAGTCGAGATGTCGGTGGACCGACCGATGATCAACAGCGCGGTGCCGCACTCCGCGCGCATCTGGAACTACTGGCTGGGCGGCAAGGACTGCTACGAGATCGACCAGCAGGTCGGCGACCAGATCCGCGAGGTCAACCCGGAGATCGTCGACATCGCGCGCGCCCAGCGGGCGTTCCTCAGGCGCACGGTGACGCATCTGGCGGGCGAGGCGGGGATCCGGCAGTTCCTCGACGTCGGCACGGGCCTGCCCACGCTCGACAACACCCACGAGGTGGCCCAGCGCATCGCCCCCGAGGCGCGGATCGTGTACGTCGACCACGACCCGGTGGTGCTCTCGCACGCGCACGCCCTGCTCACCTCCGCCCCCGAGGGCGCCACCGACTACGTCGACGCCGATCTGCGCGACCCGGAGGCCATCCTGAAGGCGGCCCGGCGCACCCTGGACTTCGAGCGGCCCGTCGCGCTGATGCTGCTGGGCATCGCCGCGCACGTGCCGGGCGAGCACGCCTACGAGGTGGTGGGCCGCCTCAAGGCCGCCCTGCCGGCCGGCAGCCACCTGGTGTTCTGCGACAGCACCGAGGTGTTCCACGCACAGCGGATGCGCGCGATGGTCGAGCGCTGGAACGAGGCGAGCGACAACCCTCGGGTCAACCGCACGCCCGGGCAGCTGGCCCGGTTCTTCGACGGTTTCGAGCTGCTGCCGCCCGGCCTGGTCCCGGTCGCCGAGTGGCGCCCCGCCCCGGCCGACACCGGCCCGCGGGACGTGGACAGCTTCGGCGGCGTGGGCGTCAAGCGCTGAGCGGGCGGCGCCGCCGAAGCTCAAATGTTGCTCTGAACCCCGGCCCCGCGCGGTTCGCCGCCCACCGCCGGGGCCATACCCCCGTCACACGACCGCCCGCGGTGAGCGACGAGGAGGGGGACCCATGGAGCGACTGGGCACGGGCATCGGCTGGCGGCCCGAGATCGCCGAGGCCGTCGAGCGCATGCCGGGCGTCGACTGGGTCGAGGTCGTGGCGGAGAACGTCTGCCCCGGCCACCTGCCGGACTCGCTGCGCCGGCTGCGCGAGCGCGGCGTCACCGTGGTGCCGCACGGCGTCTCGCTGGGCCTCGGCGGGGCCGACCGCCCCGACCCGCACCGGCTCACCGCGCTCGCCGAGCGGGCCGAGGCGCTGGGTTCGCGGCTGGTCACCGAGCACATCGCGTTCGTGCGGGCGGGCGGTGAGCTGACCGCGTCGCCCCGGCTGGAGGCCGGCCACCTGCTGCCGGTGCCGCGCACCCGGGACGCCCTGGACGTGCTGTGCGAGAACGTCCGTATCGCCCAGGACGCGCTGCCGGTGCCGCTCGCCGTGGAGAACATCGCCGCGCTGATCTGCTGGCCGGGCGAGGAGATGACGGAGGGCCAGTTCCTGTACGAGCTGGCCGAGCGCACCGGAGTGCGGCTGCTGATCGACGTGGCCAACCTGCACACCAACCACGTCAACCGCGGCGAGGACCCGGCCAAGGCGCTGGCCGGCCTGCCCGTGGAGGCGCTGGCGTACGTCCATGTCGCGGGCGGCGTCGAGCGGGACGGCGTATGGCACGACAGCCACGCGCACCCGGTGCCGCGGCCGGTCCTCGACATCCTCACCGACCTGGCCTCCCGCACCAGCCCGCCTGGGGTCCTGCTGGAGCGGGACGACGACTTCCCCGAGCCGTCCGAACTGGAGCGGGAGCTCGCGTCGATACGGGACGCGGTGGAGCGGGGCCGGGCGTCGGCGACCGCACCTGACCTCTCCCCCACCGGGCCTCGGCCGCGATCGGCGCCTCTGCCGGGCCTGCCGTCCGTCCCCGGCGCCACCCGGGCGCGGCTCGCGCTCGCGCAGACCGCGCTGCTGTCCGCGCTGGTCGCGGGCACGCCCGTGCCGGAGGGTTTCGACCGGGCGCGGCTGACCGTGCAGGCACGGGCGCTGGCCGCGAAGCGGGCGGACGTCGTGGCCAAGGTCGCCCCCGAACTGCCGGAGATCCTGCGCGCCGCCTACCGCCCGGCGTTCCTCGCCCACGCCCAGCACCACCCGATGAGCGGCGGGTACCGCCGGGACGCGCTGGAGTTCGCCGAGTCGCTGCTGCGCACCGGCGCGGTGGCGGACGACCGGGTGCGGCGCGAGCTGCACGAGTGGTGGCGGGACCGGTCCGGGCCCCGGCCGCGCGCCCACCGCCCGGCGGTCCGGCTGGCCCGCGCCACCCGGCGGGTGCTGCTGCGCCGGTGACGGCCGGCCACCGTGGGCGGTCCGCCGTCCGCCGTCTGCCGTCTGCGGTCTGCCGTCTGCCTCGACGGGCACACCTTCCTCGACGAGCGGGTGCGCGGCGTCGCCGCCCGGCTCGGCCTGCCCCTGCCGGACCAGCCGAACGAGCAGCAGCAGGCCTGGCTGCGGGAGTTGCGCGCGGCGCGGGGCACCGACTTCGACCGGACGTTCGCGAACATCCTGCGGCTGGCGCACGGCAGAGTGCTCACCCTGGCCGCCCAGGTCCGCGCCGGCACGCGCAACACGCTCGTGCGCGACCTCGCCGACGACACCGACGACACCGACGACACCGACGACACCGGCACGATCGTGCTGGACCACATCCGGGTGCTCGGGGCCGCCGGGTACGTCGACTTCGACGCGCTGACCCGCGACCTCGCGGCGTCCCCGTCGGCCCCCGCACGCTGGCCGACGTAAGCGGAACGTCACATACCCACAACACTGTGTCCGCATGGTGAACAACCCATGGCGGACCGCGGAGCCCTTGGCATAGAAACACGGCATGTTCTGGGTCCTTTTCCTGCTGCTCGCGTGGGTCGTCACCGCCGTGGCGTGCACCCGGCTGTGCCTGGCCGCCGTGCGCGCGGCCGCCGCCGAGACGCAGGAGGCGACCGGGGTACGCCGGCACGATCTGACGTTGTACGAGGCCGCGTTCCTCTCCGGCGGCCCCGACCGGGTCGCCGATCTCACGCTCGTGTCGATGGCCCGTCAGCGCCGGCTGCTGCTCGCGCACACCGGCTGGGCGACGGTCGTCGACCCGCGCGGGCGGGACGAGATCGAGCGGTCGGTGATAGGGGCCATCGGCCCCGGGGGCCAGTCGCGGATCGCGCCGGTCCGGACCGCCGCGTCCGCCGCCGAAGCGGTGCGTCACCTGGCCGACCGGCTGGTGCGGGCGGGCCTGGCCGTGCCGGACGGGGCGCGCACGACGGTGGCGGCCGGAGTGCGCCGGGTGCGGCTGGCCGCGCTGGCCGTGACGGGCCTGGGCGCGGCCGCGCTGCTGTTGCCGGGGCCGACCGGTGTGCCGCGCGCCCTGGTCGCGATGTGGTTCGGGCTGCCCCTCGCCCTGGCCCTGAGCTGCCTGGTCCTGGCCCGGGTCGAGGCGCACCCCTACTCCCGCTGGGCGTCGCCGGCGGGGCAACGGCTGCTGAGCACCCTGACCCAGCGGACCGACGGCGCCGGGGACGACCTGCGCTACCTGATCTCCGTCGCCGTACGCGGCGTCCACGCGGTCGGCGAACCGGATCTGCGCGCCGCGTTCGCCCACCGCGACCGGACCGGCTCGGGCGGCCTGTAAGCCCTGCCGCAGGGGGCGCACTGGGGCATTGGCGCCGACACCCGGCGGGTGGTGCTTGCCTTCACCGCTCGGCGGACGAACATCCCTTGTGTTGCAGACGCACATGAAAGGGATACGCCATGAGAGCCGCCGCCCTCTGCTCGGCCGCCGGGTCGCTGCTGCTGACCGCCCTGGCCGCCGCCCCGGCCGGCAGCGCGCCGGGCGTGCCCCCGGCCGTGCCGCCCGCCCTGACGGGGACCGGCGCCCGGCCCGCCGCGACCCGGGCCGCCGTGACCGCGCAGGCGGAGCGCGCCGCCGAGACGCGCGGGGTGGCGGTGGCGGCCGCGCGGGCCGCCGTACGCGGCATCGACTTCGGCGCCTGCTCGGACGCGTCCGACATGCCGGGGACCATGCAGTGCGGCACCGTGACGGTCCCGCTCGACTACGCCCACCCCGAGGGCCTGCAGATCAAGCTCGCCGTCAGCCGGGTGCAGGCCACCCACCGCGACCCGCGCAACAGCAAGCGGCGCGTGCCCGGCCAGGGCTCCCTGGTCTACAACCCGGGCGGTCCCGGCGGCGACGGCCTGTACTTCCCGCTGGCCGGCCTCACACCGCAGTGGAAGCGCATCGCCGCCGCCTACGACCTGATCGGCTACTCCCCGCGCGGCGTGGGCCGCTCCGCGCCGCTGTCCTGCCAGGACCCCGGGCACTTCCTCAAGGCGCCGTCGCAGGCGCCGACGTATCCCTCCGCCGCGTACAAGCAGCAGCGGATCGCGCAGGCGAAGGCGTACGCGCGCGGGTGCGCAGCGCGGGCGGGCAGCGCGCTGGCGCACTACACGTCCCTGAACAACGCCCGCGATCTCGACGTCATCCGCGCCGCGCTGGGCGAGGACCGGCTGACGTTCCTGGGCGCGTCGTACGGCACCTACTTCGGCGCGCTGTACGCGACGCTGTTCCCCTCGCATGTGCGGCGCATGGTGTTCGACTCGGCGGTGAACCCCGACCCGGCGAAGATCTGGTACCGCGACAACCTCGACCAGTCGGCGGCGTTCGAGGGCCGCTGGGCGGACCTGCGGGAGTGGATCGCCCGCCACGACGACGTCTACCGGCTCGGCGACACACCCGAGAAGGTGCTCGCGAGCTACGAGCGGGCCCTGGCGCGGCTGGCCGCGAAACCGGCGGGCGGGAAGGTGGGCCCGGCGCAGTTGCAGAACGCGTTCCTGCAGGCCGGGTACTTCGACGACTACTGGCCGCAGCGGGCGCACGCGCTGTCGGCGTATCTGAAGGGCGACGCCGGGCCGCTGATCGAGCAGGCGGCGCCGGTCGCTGAGGCGGCGGCCGAGGCGGAGAACGCGAGCGCCGTCTACACGGCCGTGGAGTGCAATGACGCGCCGTGGCCGACGGACTTCCGCGTCTGGGACCGGGACAACACGCGGCTGGCGCGGGTGGCGCCGTTCGAGACGTGGGACAACGTGTGGGCGAACCTGCCCTGTGCGTACTGGCTCGCGCCGCGTCAGCGGGTGGTCGATGTGCGGACAGGGCCCGGTGAGTTGCCGCCCGTTTTGATCATGGCCGCTGAGCGGGATGCTGCGGCGCCGTATGAGGGGGCGCTGGAGTTGCAGCGGCGGCTGTCGGGGGCCGTGCTGGTGACGGAGCGGGATGCCGGGACGCATGGGGTTGCCGGGGGGCCCAACAGGTGCGTCAACGGGTATCTGGAGGCGTATCTGCTCGAGGGTCGGCTTCCCGTGCGGCATGCGTCGTGCGCGCCGCACGCGGAGCCGAAACCCACGGTTGCTCGCTGAGGCCGGGTGCGGGCCTTCTGTGGCCGGTCGCGCTCACGCGGCGGAGCCGCATATCGAGCAGAGCCCCGCGCCCCTTCGGGGGCGCGGTTCACACCGGCGTGAGGGGCCGTGCTACGCCAGGCCCGCGATCAGTTCGCTGACGTCCTTGCGGCGGCCCGTGAAGAACGGGACCTCCTCGCGGACGTGCATCCGGGCCTCCGACGCGCGCAGGTGGCGCATGAGGTCGACGATGCGGTACAGCTCGTCGGCCTCGAAGGCGAGGATCCACTCGTAGTCGCCCAGCGAGAACGAGGCGACCGTGTTGGCGCGCACGTCCGGGTAGCCACGGGCCATCTTGCCGTGGTCGGCCAGCATGCGGCGGCGGTCCTCGTCCGGCAGCAGGTACCAGTCGTAGGAGCGCACGAAGGGGTAGACGCTCACATAGTTGCGGGGCGTCTCGTCGGCGAGGAACGCCGGGATGTGCGCGCGGTTGAACTCGGCGGGGCGGTGCAGCGCCATGTTCGACCAGACCGGCTCGAGCGCGCGGCCCAGCCGGGTGCGGCGGAAGAGGTTGTACGCCTCCTGGAGCTGGTCGCTGGTCTCGGCGTGCCACCAGATCATGATGTCGGCGTCGGCGCGCAGGCCGGACACGTCGTAGGTGCCGCGGATCGTCACGTCCTTCGCGGCGAGCTGGTCGAACAGCTCCTGGACCTCTTCGGCGTAGCCGGCGCGGTCCTCGGGGAGCACGTCCTTCAGCTTGAAGACGGACCACAGCGTGTAGCGGATGACCTCGTTGAGGTCCTTGGCCAGCTTGCCCTTGTTCGGAATCCGGTCGGGGCCAGTGGTGGAGACGTCGTCACTCATGGCCCTATTCTCCCGCTCCGCCGTGCAGACTCTGCACCGGGTGGGCGGTGAGCTCCTGCACACCCCGCAGATCGCCGCCGAGCTGGTCGACGGCGGCGTAGGCGCTCGCGATGCACGCGGGGATGCCGACGCCGTCGTACTGCGCGCCGCACACGGCGAGACCGGGCAGGCGGGAGACGTGCTCGCGGATGCGGGCCACGCGCGCGTGGTGGCCGACGGGGTACTGGGGCAGGCCGTCGTCCCAGCGGGTGACGCGGGTCGCGAGCGGTGTGGCGTCGAGGCCGGTGGCCTCCTTCAGGTCCTGCCGGGAGACCTCGACCAGGTCGGCGTCGTCGCGCCGGAGGATCTCCGTCTCGCCGTGCCGGCCGACCGAGGTGCGCACCACGATCACGTCGGGGTTCTCCTCGGCGATCCAGCCCCATTTGTGGGAGGCGAAGGTGGACGCCTTGATCGTGCGGCCGTCGACCGGCGGGACGAGGAAGCCGCTGCCGTCGGGCAGCCGGGCCTCGGCGCGCCGGTAGGCGAGGGTGATCAGGGCCATGGAGGCGTACTCGACGGTGCGCAGCTCGGCGGCGGCCTGCGGGGACTCGTCGGCCAGCAGGCGGGCCGCGGCGGGCGCAGGGACGGCGAGGACCACGGCGTCCGCGTGCACGGTCCGCGCGCCGGCCGTGACGCGCCAGCTCCCGCCGGGCTCCCTGCGCAGCCCGGTCACGGGCGTGCCGGTGGTGATCTCGCCGCCGCGTGCCCGCACGGCGTCCGCGACCGCGAGCGGCAGGGAGCCGATGCCTCCGGCGATGCCCGTGAAGACGGGCCCGGTCTGCTGGTTCGCCGCGGCGCGCGCCTGGATCTCGCGGACGGCCTCGGTCAGTGAGGTGTGGGTCCGCGCGGCCTGGAAGAGCTGCGGGACGGCCGAGCGCAGGGAGATGCGGTACGCGTCGCCCGCGTAGACCCCGCCGAGCAGGGGCTCGACGATGCGGTCGACGACCTCGCGGCCGAGGCGCGCCGCCACGTACTCCCCCACCGCCACGTCGTCGCCGACGTCGGTGCGCGGCAGCTCGGCGTCCCGCTCGATGCGGGCGAGGCCCTCGTCGGACAGGACGCCCGCGAGGGCCGAGGCGGTGCCGGGGACGCCCATGACGTGGCCCTTGGGCATGGGGCGCAGGGCGCCCCGGGTCCAGATCGAGGCCGTCGCGGTGGACGGGGGCTGGAGGCGGTCGGCGAGGCCGACCTCGCGGGCGAGGCCCACCGCCTCGGGGCGGCGCGCGAGCATCGACTCGGCGCCGAGGTCGACGCGGACGCCGGCGATCTCGCCGGGCAGCAGCTTGCCGCCGACCCGGCCGGAGGCCTCCAGCACGGTCACGCGCGCGCCGCGGTCCAGCAGCCGGTGGGCCGCGGCCAGCCCGGCGATCCCGGCCCCGATGACGACGACGTGCTGCGTACCCGTTGCGCTCATGTGCCCACTCTCTCAAACGGCACTGACAACGCCGGTGTCCGGGCGAAGTCCGGACCGTGACCGCACCGGGACCACCCGGCCGCGAACGCCGACGTGGCCGGCCTGCTGCCGGCCGCCGCCGTCGCCCTGACCGGATGCGGCGCCGCGGGCGGCGCGGGCGGCGCCGCGGGGAACGCGGGCGGCCATGTCGTGACGCCGGCCGCGGCGCTGTCCTTCCTCACGGTGGCCGGGCTGCTCCTGACGGCGTGCCCGCGGCTGGTGCGGCCCCGCCTGCGCAGCCGCGGGCGGGACTGAAATGCCGTGTGCGTCTAGCGTGTTCGCATGACCATGACTGGTGCGGCACGGGGTGTGCGAGAAAAGCTGGTGGTGATCGGCGCCGACGCCGCGGGGATGTCCGCGGCGTCGCAGGCGCGTCGGCTCAAGGGGCCCGACGAGCTGGAGATCGTGGCGTTCGAACGCGGCCACTTCACCTCCTACTCGGCCTGCGGCATCCCCTACTGGGTCGGCGGTGACGTGGCCGAGGCGGACGAGCTGATCGCCCGCACGCCCGAGGAGCACCGGGAGCGCGGCATCGATCTGCGCATGCGGACCGAGGTCGTGGAGATCGACGTGGCCGGGCAGCGGGTACGCGCGCGTGACGTGGACTCGGGGGCCGAGTCGTGGACGTCGTACGACAAGCTCGTGATCGCGACCGGGGCGCGGCCGATCCGGCCGGAGATGCCGGGGATGGACGCGCCGGGGGTGCACGGCGTGCAGACCCTCGACGACGGGCAGGCGCTGCTCGACACGCTGGCACGCACGCGTGGCCGCCGGGCCGTGGTCGTCGGCGCCGGGTACATCGGCGTGGAGATGGCCGAGGCGCTGATCAACCGCGGGTACGAGGTGACCGTCGTCAACCGGGGCAGCGAGCCCATGTCGACGCTGGACGCCGACATGGGCCGGCTGGTGCACGAGGCGATGGTGGGCCTGGGCATCACCATGGTCGACGACACCGAGGTCACCAAGGTGCTCACCGGGGCCGACGGCCGGGTGCGCGCGGTGGCCACCCAGACCGCGGAGTTCCCGGCGGACGTGGTGGTGCTCGGCATCGGCGTGCGCCCCGAGACGACGCTGGCCCGCGCGGCCGGGCTGCCGCTGGGCGGGCACGGGGGTCTGCTGACCGACCTGTCGATGCGGGTGCGCGGGCACGGGAACATCTGGGCCGGCGGCGACTGCGTCGAGGTGCTCGACCTCGTCTCCGGTCAGGAGCGGCACATCGCGCTGGGCACGCACGCGAACAAGCACGGGCAGGTCATCGGCACCAACGTCGGCGGCGGGTACGCCACGTTCCCCGGTGTGGTCGGCACGGCGGTCAGCAAGGTGTGCGATCTGGAGATCGCGCGGACCGGGCTGCGGGAGAAGGACGCCCGCAGGGTCGGCCTGCAGTTCGAGACGGTGACGATCGAGTCGACGAGCCGTGCGGGCTACTACCCGGGGGCCTCCCCCATGACGGTGAAGATGCTCGCCGAGCGCCGCACGGGCCGTCTCCTCGGGGTGCAGATCGTCGGCCGCGAGGGCGCCGCCAAGCGGGTGGACATCGCGGCGGTGGCCCTCACGGCCGGCCTGACGGTGGAGCAGATGACCGCGCTGGACCTCGGTTACGCGCCGCCGTTCTCCCCGGTGTGGGACCCGGTGCTGGTCGCGGCCCGCAAGGCGGCGGCGAAGGTACGGTCCACCACACCTTCCGGCTGATCGGGCCCGCCCACGCCGTCCCGCGGCTCCCACCACCGGCGCCGTCGCCCCCATCGCGCCTGCCACGCCGCCGGCGCCGCCCCCGTCCGCTACGCCGTCCCGCTGATCCGCGGCAGCGCCGACACCGCCGCCGTCGGCTGTTCCCCGGCCGGCTTGGCGTGCTGCGCCGGGACCGGGCGGGAGCGCAGCCGGTGGCTCACCGCCTCGTCCAGGGTCACCGGCCGCTGCGCCTGGGCGGCCAGCCGCCCCGCCTCCTGGCCCAGCCGGGCGACGTCCTCCCAGGGCAGCCGGAGCACCACGGCCAGCTCCGCCTCGCCGTCGGGCAGCGCGTGCATCGCGGGAGTCATTCGGTCGTTCATCTGCCTGTCCCCTCGTCGGCCCCGCGGCGCGCCTTCCCCGCGCCGCGAGCGGTTGAGCAGACATACGCGGCCCGGATCGCGCACGTTCACCGATTCGCCCGCGGCTGCGCGGGCAGTAGTGTCACGTGGTCATCCCCGTCCATGACGTGAACCCCGTGCGCCGCACCCCCTGGGTGACGTACGCGCTCATCGCCGCCAATGTCGTCGTGTTCCTGCTCACGCCCGGCATCGCCGGGTCCGTGGCGGGTGAGAGCAGCCAGGCGCAGCTGTGCCATCTGCACGCGTTCCTGGATCACTGGGCGGCCGTGCCGCGCGAGCTGATCCACCACCGGATGCCGCAGCTGGTCCCCACCGGGGACGTGGGTATCGGCCCGCACGGCCCGGGCTGTGTCATCGCGCCCCCGCAGTACGGCAAGTCGCCGGTGCTGAGCGTGTTCACGGCGATGTTCCTGCACGGCAGCTGGCTGCATCTGCTGGGCAACATGCTGTTCCTGCTGATCTTCGGCAACAACGTCGAGGACCGCATGGGGCACGTCCGCTTCCTGCTGTTCTACGTCGTCTGCGGCTACGCGGCCGGCTACGGCTTCGCCCTGCTCAACTCGGGTTCCGGTGACCCGCTGATCGGCGCGTCCGGGGCGATCGCGGGGGTGCTCGGGGCGTACCTGGTGCTGTATCCGAGGGCGCGGGTGTGGGTGCTGGTGCCGTTCCTGATCTTCCTGCCGCTGCGGCTGCCCGCGTGGCTGGTGCTGGGCTTCTGGTTCGTGCTCCAGGCGGTGTACTCCGCCGGCGAGGGCGTCTCGGCCGCCGGCACCGTGGCGTACGCGGCGCACGTCGTCGGCTTCCTGGCGGGCATGCTCATCGCTCTGCCGCTGCGCCCTGGCACCCCACCACCACCGGAGCCGCGCGGCCTGCTGTTCGGCAGGAACGCGCGGCCCCGTCAGTCGTGGTGAGTGCCCGTCAGCGGGCGGTGTGCGTGTGGACGTACTCCACGAGCCGGGTGAGGGCGTCGGGGTCGGTGGACGGCATGACACCGTGACCGAGGTTGAAGACGTGGCCCTCGAGGGAGGCGGCCGACTCCAGCACCTCGCGGGTCTTGGCCTCGACGGCGGCCTGCGAGGCGAACAGGACCGTCGGGTCGAGGTTGCCCTGCAACGCCTTGCCGGGGCCGACGCGGCGGGCGGCCTCGTCGAGCGGGACGCGCCAGTCGACGCCGACGACGTCCGCGCCGGCCTCGCCCATCAGGCCGAGCAGCTCACCGGTGCCGACGCCGAAGTGGATGCGGGGCACGCCGTAGGACTCGACGGCGCGGAAGACCTTGGCGGAGGCGGGCAGCACCGAGCGGCGGTAGTCGACGGGGGCGAGGGCGCCGGCCCAGGAGTCGAAGAGCTGCACGGCGGACGCGCCGGCCTCGATCTGCACCTTCAGGAAGGCGGACGTGATCTCCGCGAGCCGGTCCAGCAGATCGGCCCACAGCTCCGGGTCGCCGTACATCATCGCCTTGGCGTTCTCGTACGTGCGCGACGGACCGCCCTCGACGAGGTAGCTCGCGAGGGTGAACGGGGCGCCCGCGAAGCCGATCAGCGGGGTGGCGCCGAGCTCGGCGGTGAGCAGCCCGATGGCCTCGGTGACGTAGGGGACGTCCTCGGGGGTGAGGTCCCGCAGCTGGGCGAGGTCGGCGCGGGTGCGGACGGGGTGCTGCACGACCGGGCCGACGCCGGGCTTGATGTCCAGGTCGACGCCGATGGCCTTCAGGGGTACGACGATGTCGCTGAAGTAGATCGCCGCGTCCACGCCGTGCCGGCGCACCGGCTGCAGCGTGATCTCGGTGACCAGGTCGGGCCGCATGCAGGAGTCCAGCATGCCGACGCCCTCGCGCACCTTGCGGTACTCCGGCAGCGAGCGCCCGGCCTGCCGCATGAACCACACCGGCGTATGCGGCACGGGCTCGCGCCTGCACGCCTTCAGAAAGGCGCTGTCGTACGTCGCTGTCGGCTGCTTGCCCGAGGGGCTTCCGTTGGCACTCACGACGGCAAGTCTCGCATGGCGTACAAGGGCCGCCGCCCGCACCCGCCCGGCAACCGGGTGGGCCGGCGGGGGGTGTCTTGCCCTGCGCGAGGGCCCGCTTCCCCTTACTCTTCCCCGCATGGCTGCGGCTCAGGGACGACTGTCGGACGGCGCTGACGGAATGGACGACGAGAGGGACACGGGGGAGGCACGGGGGAGCACAGCGGTTCCGCTGCCCTTCCGGGCCGCCGTCGACGCGCTGCGCACCGCGCGGCTGCGCCCCCAGGTGGAGATCGAGCCCACCCCCGCCCCGCAACGCCTCGCGCCGTACGCGTACGCGCTGGAGGCCGCGGTGGTCGACGGCGAGCAGGACCTGGCCGACGGGCGGCTGGTGCTGCTGCACGACCCGGCCGGGCACGACGCCTGGCGGGGCACGTTCCGGCTGGTGACGCTGGTGCGCGCGGAGCTGGAGCCGGAGATGGCCGCCGACCCGCTGCTGCCCGAGGTGTGCTGGTCCTGGCTGACCGGGGCGCTGACGGCGCGCGGCCTGGCGTACGGCGAACCCAGCGGGACCGTCACCCGGGCGGGCTCCCACTACTTCGGGGGACTGTCGAACCGTCCGCCGGCGTCGCAGATCGAGATCCGCGCGTCCTGGACGCCCCGTGAGGGGCTGGGCGGCGTGCCGGACACGGCGGCCCATCTGGGGGCCTGGTGCGATCTGCTGGCCCAGGTCGGGGGCCTGCCGCCGGCCGGTCCGGGCGACGCGTCGGTGGTCACGCTGCCGCAGCGGCGGGGACCGCAGTCGCGCTGAGTCCCCCTGAGTCCCCTTGAGTCCCGGAAGTCCCTCCAGCCCCCTGCCCCTGTGAGTCCCTGATCCGCGGCCGGCTCCGTGCCGGCCGCCGCTTTCATGCCTCCGGCCGGTGACCCGGCCGCCCCACGGTTCACCCACGGAACGCGTTTACGGCGCCCGCTTGACCGTCACTTTGTCGATACGGCCACTTTCAGTCACGAGCGCCGCTCGAACGAACCGATTTGCGCACCGAACGATCGACCGCATGTCCGAATTGCACAGATTGTTACTCACTAAATCGTGATCTTTCTCTAAAGGGCCCGGCCTTCGCTGCCGAAGACGACTGTGACCTTGAAAGCCGTCCCGCCCCTCAGGAGGCCTGGTGTCCGTTCTCCTCGAGCAGCCCTCAAGCCTGGTCGCCTACCGTCCGAACAAGCCGACCGCCATGGTCGTCGTCGCCGACCCCCGCGTCCGCTCGACCGTCACCCGCCACCTGTGGGCGCTCGGCGTCCGCGACGTCATCGAGGCCTCGTCCATCGCCGAGGCCCGCCCCCGTGTCGGCAACCCCAGAGACATCTGCGTCGCCGACGTCCACCTGCCGGACGGCTCCGGCCTCACCCTGCTGTCCGAGACCCGCGCCGCGGGCTGGCCCAACGGGCTCGCCCTGTCCGCCGCCGACGACATCGGCGCCGTGCGCAACGCCCTCGCGGGCGGCGTGAAGGGCTACGTCGTCACCGGCACCCGCACCGCCGTCGGGCTCCCCACCCGGCCCGGCGCCGCCCCCATCGGCGCGGCCGCGGCCCGCCTCCACCGCCGCCCCCCGGGTGCCCCGAGCCACCCGGGCGGCTACCGCGAGCTGTCCGGCCGCGAGGTGGAGGTGCTGCGGCTGGTGGCGGAGGGCCAGTCGAACAAGGCCATCGGAGTCTCCATGGGCCTGTCCGCGCTGACCGTCAAGAGCCACCTCGCCCGCATCGCCCGCAAGCTGGGGACCGGCGACCGCGCCGGGATGGTCGCCGTGGCCCTGCGCACCGGCATCATCCACTGACCCCGCATCCCCTCACCCCGCGTCCCCTCACCCCGTACCCTCGCCCCCGCATCCACCGACCCGCCGAATCGATCATGCGCCGCTCCGGCCGCGCCGATCGTCCGCTCCCCCGCCGTATCGATCATTCACTGGCGTGAACGGGACCGCCCGCCGCTCCCGGACCGCGCTCCCCGCGGATCGTGAACCCGGCATGACAGCCAACTGACCGGTTTACGACCCTTCGGCGCCCGTCGACGGAACGTTCCGTCGACGGGCGCCGTCCATACATGGATACCCTTGACAGGTGACCGACGCCCACGACACCGCAGCAGACACTTCACTGCGAACCACCGGAGGCGCCCCTGCGGACGACGGCGGATCTTCTGCTACGGAGGCGCCGATCCCGTTGCTGGAGCCCCGCGAGGGCATTCCGCCCGTCGTCGCGGACCCGGCGGCGCTCGCCGAGGTGGTCGCCGCCTTCGCGGCGGGCTCAGGCCCCGTCGCCGTCGACGCCGAGCGCGCCTCCGGCTACCGCTACGGCCAGCGCGCCTACCTCGTCCAGCTGCGCCGCGAGGGCGCGGGGACGGCTCTGATCGACCCCGTGGCCTGCGGCGACCTGTCCGGTCTCGGCGCGGTGCTGGCCGGTACCGAGTGGGTGCTGCACGCCGCCACCCAGGACCTGCCGTGTCTGCGGGAGATAGGCATGGTGCCGGACCGGCTGTTCGACACCGAGCTGGCCGGCCGGCTCGCCGGCTTCCCGCGCGTCGGCCTCGGCGCGATGGTGGAGAACGTTCTCGGCTTCAGCTTGGAGAAGGGCCACTCCGCCGTCGACTGGTCCACCCGCCCGCTGCCCGAGCCGTGGCTGCGCTACGCCGCCCTCGACGTCGAGCTGCTGGTCGACCTGCGCGACGCCCTGGAGAAGGAGCTGGAGCGGCAGGGCAAGCTGGAGTGGGCGCGCCAGGAGTTCGACGCGATCGCCTCCGCCCCGCCGGCCGAGCCGCGCAAGGACCCCTGGCGGCGTACGTCCGGCATGCACAAGGTGCGCCGCCGCCGGCAGCTCGCCGTGGTGCGTGAGCTGTGGGAGATGCGGGACCGGATCGCGCAGCGCCGGGACGTCTCGCCCGGGAAGGTGCTGTCCGACGCGGCGATCGTGGAGGCGGCACTGGCACTGCCGTCCACCGTGCACGCGCTGGCCGCGCTCGGCGGCTTCGGGCACCGGGTCGGGCGGCGGCAGCTGGAGCAGTGGCAGGCGGCCGTCGACCGGGCGAAGGCCCTGCCGGAGGCGGAGCTGCCGCAGCAGGGGCAGCCGGTGACCGGACCGCCGCCGCCGCGGGCGTGGGCGGACAAGGACCCGGCGGCCGCGGCGCGGCTGTCCGCGGCGAAGGCAGGCGTGTCGGCGCTGGCCGAGCGGCTGAATCTGCCGCAGGAGAACCTGATCACGCCGGACACGGTGCGGCGGGTCTGCTGGGAGCCGCCAAAGGTGGTCGACGCGGATGCCGTGGCGGCGGCGCTGGCGGGGTACGGGGCTCGGGCGTGGCAGGTGGAGCTGGTGACGCCGGTTTTGGTGGAGGCCTTGTCCGCGTAGGCGCCGAGGGCGTGTGGGACGTATGGCGGCTGGGGGTGCGCTGTGGTTGCTCGCGCCCACGCGGCGGTAGCTGCATAGCGACACGGCCCCGCGCCCCTCGCAGGGCGCGTTCCTGCCCGGCACTGCGAAATGCGCCGTCCGGATTCAGCCAAGGTCGCCGCACCCGCCCCCCGCCCCGGTGTGACCTTCGCCGCTCCGGTCGTGGGGACTGGGCAGCTACGTTACTCATAAGTAGCATGGGACTGAGCGCGCGCTCAGTGCATGCGTGCCGCAGCAGTGCCACCCCGCACCCTGGAGGAGAGCCATCGTGCCTCGTACCGTCAGGGACGTCGTCTTCGTCGACGGCGTCCGCACCCCGTTCGGCAAGGCGGGCCCGAAGGGCATCTACCACGAGACCCGGGCCGACGACCTCGTCGTGAAGGCGATCCGGGAGCTGCTGCGCCGCAACCCCGGTCTGGACCCGAAGCAGATCGACGAGGTCGCCATCGCCGCGACCACGCAGATCGGTGACCAGGGCCTCACCCTCGGCCGCACGGCCGGCATCCTCGCGGGCCTGCCGCAGTCCGTCCCCGGTTACTCCATCGACCGCATGTGCGCGGGCGCCCTGACGGCCGTCACCTCGGTCGCCGGCTCCGTCGCCTTCGGCGCGTACGACGTCGCCATCGCCGGCGGTGTCGAGCACATGGGCCGCCACCCGATGGGCGAGGGCGTGGACCCGAACCCGCGCTTCGTGAGCGAGAAGCTGGTCGACGAGTCCGCCCTGTTCATGGGCATGACCGCGGAGAACCTGCACGACCGCTACCCGTCGATCACCAAGCTGCGCGCCGACGAGTACGCGGTGCGCTCGCAGGAGAAGGCCGCCAAGGCGTACGCCAACGGCAAGATCCAGGCCGACCTGGTCCCGATCTCGGTGCGCCGCACGACCCCCGAGGCCGGCGAGACGGGCTGGGGCCTGGTCACGGCCGACGAGCCGATGCGTCCGGGCACGACCCTGGAGAACCTCTCGGGCCTGAAGACGCCGTTCCGTGTGCACGGCCGGGTCACCGCGGGCAACGCGGCCGGTCTGAACGACGGCGCCACCGCGTCGGTCATCGCGAGCGAGGACTTCGCCCGCGAGCACGGCCTGCCGGTCAAGATGCGCCTGGTCTCCTACGCCTTCGCGGGCGTGGAGCCGGAGGTCATGGGCTACGGCCCGATCCCGGCCACCGAGAAGGCCCTCGCCAAGGCGGGCCTGTCCATCTCGGACATCGGCCTGTTCGAGATCAACGAGGCCTTCGCCGTGCAGGTGCTGGCCTTCCTCGAGCACTATGGCATCGCCGACGACGACGCGCGCGTCAACCAGTACGGCGGCGCCATCGCGTTCGGCCACCCGCTGGCCTCCTCCGGCGTCCGCCTGATGACGCAGCTGGCCCGCCAGTTCGAGGAGCAGCCGCACGTCCGCTACGGCCTGACCACCATGTGCGTCGGCTTCGGCATGGGCGCGACGGTCATCTGGGAGAACCCGCACTTCGAGAGCGCTGCCGGAGGCGACAAGTGAGCACCACCGCTGAACTCCTGAAGGGCGCGGCCGAGCTGTTCCCGGACGAGGTCGTCACGCAGGCGCACGTGCGCCACTTCGACCTGCCGCTGGGTGCGGGCCGCTTCGCCCTGGTCACCCTGGACAACGGCCACGACCACACCAAGCCGACCACCTTCGGCCCGCAGTCGCTGGCGAACCTCAACGCCGCCATCGACCAGGTCGAGAAGGAGGCGGCCGAGGGCGCCATCGTCGGCGTCGGCATCACCGGCAAGCCGTTCATCTTCGCCGTCGGCGCCGACCTCAAGGGCGTCGAGCTGCTGAAGGAGCACAAGGACGCGCTCGCCATCGGCAGGGGCGGTCACGACGTCTTCAAGCGGCTCTCGGGCCTCGCGGTCCCGACGTTCGCGTACTACAACGGCGCGGCCATGGGCGGCGGCGTCGAGGTCGGCCTGCACTGCACCTACCGCACGGTGTCCGCGGCGCTGCCGGCGTTCTCCCTGCCCGAGGTCTTCCTCGGCCTGGTCCCCGGCTGGGGCGGCTGCACGCTGCTGCCGAACCTGATCGGCGCCGAGAAGGCCGTGACGGTCGTCATCGAGAACAGCCTCAACCAGAACAAGCAGCTCAAGGGCCAGCAGGTCTACGAACTGGGCATCGCGGACGCGCTGTTCGAGGGCGCGGACTTCCTGGAGCAGTCGCTGATCTGGACGGCGGCCGTCCTCAAGGGCGAGATCGTCGTCGAGCGTCCGGCGATCGACCGCGGTGAGGGCTGGGACCAGGCCGTCGCCAAGGGCCGGTTCATCGCCGACTCCAAGGTGCACGGCGCGGCCCCGGCCGCCTACCGCGCCCTGGACATCATCGCCGCCGCCAAGAACGGCGACCTGCAGCAGGGCTTCGACGCCGAGGACCAGGCGCTCGCCGACCTCATCATGGGCGGCGAACTGCGCTCCGGCATCTACGCCTTCAACCTGGTGCAGAAGCGCGGCAAGCGGCCGGCCGGCGCCCCGGACAAGTCGCTGGCCCGTCCGGTGACGAAGGTCGGCGTCGTGGGCGCGGGCCTGATGGCGTCGCAGCTCGCCCTCCTCTTCCTCCGTCGCCTGGAGGTCCCGGTCGTCCTCACGGACATCGACCAGGAGCGTGTCGACAAGGGTGTGGGCTACGTCCACGCCGAGATCGACAAGCTGCTCGGCAAGGGCCGGATCAACCAGGACAAGGCCAACCGCCTCAAGGCGCTGGTGACCGGCGTCCTGGACAAGGCCGAGGGCTTCGCGGACGCGGACTTCATCATCGAAGCCGTGTTCGAGGAGATGGGCGTCAAGCAGAAGGTGTTCGCGGAGGTCGAGGCCGTCGCCCCGGCGCACGCGATCCTCGCGACGAACACCTCCTCGCTGTCGGTGTCGGAGATGGCGTCGAAGCTGAAGAACCCCGAGCGGGTCGTCGGCTTCCACTTCTTCAACCCGGTCGCGATCCTGCCGCTGCTGGAGATCGTCCGCGGCGAGCAGACGGACGACGCCTCGCTCGCGACGGCGTTCGCCGTGGCCAGGAAGCTGAAGAAGACCGCGGTCCTCACCAAGGACGCCCCGGCGTTCGTCGTGAACCGCATCCTGACCCGCTTCATGGGCGAGATCCAGAACGTCATCGACGAGGGCACCCCGGTGCACGTGGCGGAGAAGGCCATCGAGCCGCTCGGTCTGCCGATGTCCCCGCTGGTCCTGCTGGAGCTGGTCGGCCCGGCGATCGGCCTGCACGTCTCGGAGACCCTCAACCGGGCCTTCCCGGACCGCTTCAAGGTCTCCCCGAACCTCAAGGCGGTCGTCGAGGCCGGCAAGCGCGGCTTCTACGTCTACGACAGCGGCAAGCCCGAGCTGGACCCGGAGGTCGCCGCGCTGCTGAAGCAGGGCGACACCGTCCTGACGGAGGAGCAGGTCCGCGCCCGCGTCCTGGACGCGGTGGCGCAGGAGATCGGCCTGATGCTCGACGAGGGCGTCGTCGCCGAGGCCCAGGACATCGACCTGTGCCTGATCACCGGCGCCGGCTGGCCCTTCCACCTCGGCGGCATCACGCCGTACCTGGACCGCGAGGGCGTCTCGGAACGCGTGAACGGCAAGAAGTTCCTGGCTCCGGGCGTGGCGTCGCTCCCGGCGTAACCGGAGACACACCCGGATTCACAGTGGGGCGTGCGGATAACGATCCGTGCGCCCCACTCGCGTGTGGCCACACTGCCACCGATAGGATCTCCACAGAAGTTGACCATTGTTCACACAGCCCGCCCAATATTTCCGCTCTCGCCGGCTGCGTGTGCACGCGCGTCCTGCTGAGGAGTTCCTGTGGCGTCCAGCCGCCGTCGCCCGCCCCGACGCCGGGTAGGGCCGAAGATCGGGCTTTTGCTCCTGATCGCCGCCGTCATAGCCGGTGCCACGGCGTTGTATCCGGTCTGGAAGGCGTCGACAGCGCCATCCGAGGCGTCCGGGTTGACGGTGCGCTACCGCACCGAAACCCCCACCGCGTCGGCGGTGGCCAAGCCGTCTCTGGAGGTCATCAACCGCACGAAGACGGCCGTGGCGCTCGGGGATGTCGCGCTGCGCTACTACTTCACGGCCGAAGGCTCCGCCGCCTACGCCTTCAACTGCGTGAACACGTCCTTCGGTTGCTCCCGTGTCGCAGGGCGCATCGTCGCGCTTGACCGGCCCACCGCCTCCGCCGACCACTATCTGGAGATCAGGTTCGCGCGCGAGGCGGGAATGCTGGATCCCGGCGCGAACAGCAAGGGCATCGACCTTCAGCTCTTCCGTGTCGACCACAAGGCTCTGGACCAGTCCGACGACCGCTCCTTCGACGCCACGATGACGAGCTACCAGGAGGCCAGGAAGGTCACCGCGTACCGGAGCGGTGTCCTCGTCTGGGGTGAGGAACCGGACGGCACCGCGGCCGGCAAGGACGCCACGGCCGCGCCGGTCACCACCCCCACCCCGGTACCGTCGCTGCCGGACGGCGTGCTGTTCGACGACTTCTCGTATCTCGGTGCCAAGGACCCCGCGCTGTTCAAGCACGGCTGGCTGGTCCGCACCAGCAAGGGCGGTCCCGGGATCGACGACACCTGGTCGGCCGACGGAGTGACCTTCCCCCAGGCGCAGGGTGCGCTGGGCAGCGGCTCAGTACTCCAGTTGCGCGCCAGCACGGACGGCACGCCGTCCGGGACCAAGCAGGCAAGCCTCGGGACCGCGGAGAGCAAGTTCCGCAGCGGAACCTATGCCGCCCGCGTCCACTTCAGCGACGATCCGACGTCCGGAAAGAACGGCGACCACGTCAACCAGACGTTCTACACCATCGGCAGCGAGGGCGATGCGTACAGCGAACTGGACAACGAATACATGCCCAACGGTGGATGGGGGCGTCTCGGGCCCAAGCTCGACACGGTGACGTGGTACGACCACAGGGCGAACGACCGTGTCTACACCACGACGAACAAGAGCCTGGACGGCTGGCACATCCTGTTGATCACCGTCGCCAAGGACGTCGTGACCTATCGCCTGGATGGTCATGTCCTTTTCAGCAGCAAGGACAAATACGTCCCCCGCACGAACATGTCCGTGAACTTCAACCACTGGTTCGTGGACCTGCCGTTCAAGGGCGATCGCGCCTGGGACATGAAGGTCGACTGGCTCTACTACGACGCGCACCGGATTCTGTCGGCGAAGCAGGTGCAGTCTGCCGTCGAGGGCTTCGCCGGTCACGGCATCAACTACTTCGACACGGTTCGGGGGACCAAGTGAGGAACAAACGGTCCGAGGCGTCCGGGCACAGAGCCAACCGGGAGACACCCCTGGTGAGCCGGCGCCGGGCGCTGCTCCTGGGGGGCACGACGGGCGTCGCCATGGCAGCGGGCGGCGCGTGGCTCGGCACCGTGGCAGCAGAACCGGCCGTCGGGGGCCAAGGGGCCGGCACAACGATCGGAAATTTGCAGACACCACCGTTGTACGCGCCTTCCGGCCGTCGGCCCAAGTACCGTCGGGCCACCTGGTCACAGCAGTTCCAGATCTCCCACGGGTGGAGCGCCGGCGGTGCCGGCACCGCCACGGCCGACACCAACGACACCTCCGTTTTCGTACGGGGGACACAGTCGGTCCGGGTGACCACGAACGGCACTGGCAAGCAGTCCTACGTCCGCAAGGCGGGTATGCCCGCGACGAACCTGACCGGGAAGATGATCAGACTCATCTTCCGGGTTGACGACGTCACGAACCTGTCCAAGGTCGTCTTCTACCTGGGCAGCGGCTCACTGACGAACTTCTTCTCCTGGACGTGCCATGTCCACTCCGGTTCGTCGGCCAACTACGTGCAGTCCGGCGAGTGGGTGACCGTCCATCTGCAGTGGGCCGACGTCTCCGCTGCCTCGGGAACGTACTCGGTCTCCGCCGCCGGAACGCCGTCCACGAAGACCGGCTTCACCGACATGTCGTTCGCGGTCTACGACGACGCCGGCGGCCCGGTGACCTACCATCTGCAGGCCGTCGAGCTGATACCCGACACGGTGTCCGTCTTTCCGAAGGGAGCCGTCTCCATCACCTTCGACGACTCCCACAAGTCGATTCACGATCTGGCCCGGCCGGTGATGGACTCATACGGGTATCCCGGCACGGTCTACAACATCGCCGACGCGATCGGCAGCAGCAGCTTTCTGACGGTCGACCAGATGCGTTCGCTGCAGGACTTCTCAGGCTGGGAGATGGCCGGCCATTCCTATGCGACGGCGACCCACACCGCCAGTTATCCCAAGCTCACTGCCGAGCAGGCCGATACCGACTTCCGCAAGCTTCGTGAGTGGCTGGTGTCCAACGGCTTCACCAGCGAGCACTTCGCCTATCCGCACGGGGCATTTCAGAAGACGACGGACGGGGTGCCGGTGGATCTCATCGCGAGCCGTCACTTCACCACGGCGCGGTCGATCATCTCCGAGACCATCGAGTCCTTCGCCCCAGCGATGCCATACCGCCTCAAGGCGATGACCGGAATCAACGACGGCGCCGGGATCGGCGGTACGGCACTCTCACGACTGACCGACCCAGGGGGCCGGCTCGATCGGTGCGTTCACCACGGTGACTGGCTCATCCTGTGTCTCCACAAGGTCGTCGACGGCACGCCCACGACCAGCACGGAAATCGGCAAGGCGGGTCTGGCCACGTTGATGAAGGCGATCACGGACCGGGGCATCCCGGTGGTCACCGTCGACGAAGCGATGGCTTCCTACGCCTGACGCATGGCGAAGGGGCGGCCGTTCGGCCGCCCCTTCGCCATGCTCCTCAACCCGCTACCAGCCGCCCTGACCCTGCTGCCAGTACGGGTCGGGCTGGCCGACCTGGTGGGGCCCCGCACCGTACTGCTGCTGCGGCTGCTGGGCGGGATCCAGGTGGCCGCCGTGCGACGACTGCTGGGCCATGTCCTGTCCGTCCGCGCCCCAGCTGATGCGCTGCTGCGGTACGTGCTGCAGCTGCTGGCCGTAACCCGGAATCGGTTGCGGCTGACTCGGAATGAGGCCTGCGCCAGGCAGCGGGGTGCGCAGAGCGACGCCTTCGAGACGCATCAACTCCAGCGTCTCGCCGACCTTCTTGTCGGAGTACGGGTCCTCCTCCTCGAAGATCTCGGTCACCTCGGCCTCGTGATCGCCCGCCACAGACACTTCGACGCCGCCCTGCCGCGTGCCCCAGCTTCCCTTGTGCAGGGTGAGGAGGGCGTAGAAACGCAGCGGTGTGAGCAGGAAGAGCTGGATCAGACCGTAGAGCGGGGCCAGCAGGAACATGCCGAACCGCCTGAAGAAGCCCATTCCCCGGCGCGGAAAGTCCAGGTAGCGCACGTTACGCAGGTACCCCATGAGGATCATGAAGATCGCGTAGTCCCCGACGTGCTTCAGGAACTGGGACGGATGCATGATCGGCATGACGACCATCGAGTAGAACATCGCCGTGCCGAAGACCAGCCACAGACCAAGCTCCATGCAGGTCAGCCAGAAGGCCGGCCGGTACTTCTTCTGGTGACGGAAGGCCCACAGGGACTCACGGAAGAACGACTTGTTCCAGCGGACCTGCTGGCGCAGGAAGTGCGGAAGCTTCTCGGGAACCGCCGTATAGCCGACGGCCGTCTCCTGGAAGACGACCTGGCCTTCCATCAGGCAGTAGTTGGTCATGCGCCGGTCGTCGCCGAACACGGCCGGCTTGCCCAGGAACTGCTGGTTCAGGAAGTCGGGCAGATACTTGCGCACCAACGTGCCGCGGTAGGCGGACAGGGCTCCGCAACAACACAGCACAGACTTCAGACGGGAGTACGCGGCGCGCTCGAACAGGAACGAGTTGCCGTAGCGCAGATCCTGCAGGCGGGTGAAGACGTTGCTGTCGTGGTTGAGGGCGAGCACCATGCCGGTGGATGCCATGACGCGTTCGTCTGCCAGCGGCAGCAGCAGTTCGCGGAAGGTGTCGCGGGACAGCACGGTGTCCGAATCGACGCACAGGAAGATGTCCGAGTACGGGGCCGCCTCGAACCCGAGGGCGAGCGCCTCGCGTTTGCCCTTGTTCTCGGGCTGGACGCTGACCGTGTACTTGACGCCCAGGGCCTCGAACTCGCGCCGCAGCTTCTTCGCCGTCCGGATGCCGGACGCATCCGCGCTGCAGTCGTCGATGATGTGGATCTCGTTGGGCAGACGGCTCTGCGCGAGCAGGCTGCGCATGCCCTGCTCGAACATCACCGGGTCCTCGTTGTAGATGGGGATGACGGCCGTCACCCACGCCTTCTCGATGTACTCGAGCTCTTCCCGGCCCGCCTTGGCAGGACGGTAGAACAGGGCACCGAACATCTTCAGAGCGAGCAGGCCCATCGCACCCAGGGAGTACAAGTGCAGGGAGTCGGAGTCCAGCCGCGTCGCGATCACCGCGGCGATGCCCAAGAAGAAGAGGTAGGAGACCTTCAGGTGGCGCCGTCGGCGGTGCTTCTGGCGGCCTGAGGAGTCGACCGCGCCGGGTATGTACGTGCTGTCCTCATTGCTCACAGCTTGACCACCCGAGGGTGATCGGCGGAGACGCCACGCGTGTCGAACAGCGCCTTGGCCCGCTCGGCGAGCAGCTCCGGGTCGATTTCCCGGTGCGGCTGGAGCAGGATGGTCAGGTCGGCGGCCTCAGCCGCGGACAGGTAGTCGCCCACCCGCTCGACGGGCTCACCCAGGACCTTCCAATCCTCCACCCGTGGATCGAAGTAGGCGAGTTCGGCACCGCGGGCAAGCAGATTCTCCGCGACGGCGAGGGCCGGGCTCTCCCGCTGATCGGAAATGTCCGGCTTGTACGTCACGCCGAGCAGCAGGACGCGCGAGCCGCGCACCGCCTTGCCCTGGTCGTTGAGCAGATCCGCGGCACGGTTGACCACGTGCACCGGCATACGCTGGTTGATCTCCTGGGCCAGCTCCACGAAGCGGAACGGAATACCCAGCGAACGCACCTTGTAGGAGAGGTAGTTCGGGTCGATCGGGATGCAGTGACCGCCCACGCCGGGCCCCGGGTAGAAGGGGGCGAAACCGAAGGGCTTCGTGGAGGCGCACCGGATGGCGTCCCACAGGTCTACGCCGATCTCCCGGCAGAACATGGACATCTCGTTGACCAAGGCGATGTTGACGTGCCGGTAGGTGTTCTCCAGGAGCTTGGCCATCTCGGCCTCGCGGGTGCCCTTGGCCTCCACCACACGAGTCACGAACCGCTCGTAGAGGGCGCGGGCCGCCTTGGTGCAGTCCGGGGTCACCCCTCCGACCACCTTGGGGGTGTTCTCCAGCCCGAAGGAGGAGTTGCCGGGGTCGATGCGCTCCGGGGAGAACGCCAGGTGGAAGTCCGTTCCGGCGCGCAGGCCGTCCGCCTCCAGGCGCGGCCGCACCACCTCGTCGGTGGTGCCGGGATAGGTCGTGGACTCCAGGACGACAAGGGTGCCCGGCGTGAGGTGCTGCGCGATGTCCTCGACTGCAGCGTGCACGGCCCCGAGGTCGGGCGCTCCGTGATCGGTGAGCGGCGTCGGAACGCACACGACCACCGCTGCCGCGCCTGCGATGGCGTCCGGCCGGTCGACCGCCTCGAATCCCTGCCCCAGCATCGTCCGGACCTCGGCGTCCGAGATGTCGTCCACATGGGAGCGACCGGCGTTGAGCCCCTGGACCACTTGCCTGCTTCGGTCGAGGCCGACCACTTTCAGCCCTGCGGCTGCGGCAGACCGTGCCAATGGCAGTCCCACGTAGCCCAGTCCGACAACGACGAGATCCGTACCGCAGGATCTGCTCACGACATCAATCCCAACCCCGTGCCGAGCTCGCGCTGCCTGCGCGGCCACTCGGACACCTTGATGAAATTCGAACAAGAGGGTGGAATCCTAGCAGTCTCTTCACACTTTCAACATTTTTCCCTCAGGTGCTCCTTGTCACCCTCAAGGGGTACAACCCTTGGATCCACTTGGGTGTCTGACGTGACCACACACCCACCACTCCTTGAGGAGCGGACGAGATGAGCCACCCCGGGCCTTCCGTCAACGACGACGGCGGTACAAGCCGCGGAAGACGTCCACGATCACGCGGCCGCCGGATCCGCAACGGCATCTTGCTGACACTGCTGGCCGCCCTGCTCGTCGGAGCGGGTACCGCATGGCGGCTCTACGCCGGCCTCGACTCACACCTCAAGGACCGCGCCGTCGACATCGACAAGACGATCGGTGACGACCGCCCCGCCAGGCAGCCCACCTCCGGGCAGAACATCCTGGTCCTCGGCTCCGACTCGCGTGCCGGCGCCAACGCCGCGCTGGACAACGCCAAGGTTTCCGGGGCCCGTTCGGACACCGCCCTGGTGATGCACATACCCGAGGGCCGTACGCGGGCTGTCGCCGTGAGCATCCCGCGCGACACCCTGGTCACGCGGCCCGCCTGCACCAAGGCGGACGGCACCGAGGTCGCCTCCGCGAAACGCGTCATGTTCAACTCCATCTACTCGCAGGTCGGGCCCGCCTGCGTGGTCAAGACCGTGGAGAAGATGTCCGGCGTCCGCATGGACCACTACGTGGAGGTCGACTTCGCCGGCTTCAAGGGGCTGGTGGACGCGATAGGCGGGGTCACCGTCACCGTGGACCAGAACATCCACGACTCCTCCAGCGGGCTGGACCTGAGCGCGGGCACCCACCGGCTCGATGGCACGCAGGCGCTGCAGTTCGTGCGCACCCGGCACGGCATCGGCGACGGCAGCGACCTCGGCCGTATCGGGCTGCAGCAGCAGTTCATCATGGCGCTGCTCTCCGAGATCAAGAAGCAGGACCTGCTGGGCAGCCCCACCAAGACCTACAAGATCGCCGACAAGCTCACCGCGGCGCTGACCACCGACTCCGACCTCGCCTCGCTGACGAAGCTCGCCGAGTTCGGCCGCAGCCTGAACGGCGTGAACCCGGACACCATGGAGACGATCATGCTCCCGGTGGCGTACGACAAGGTCGACCCGAACCGTGTCGTGGCCGCCGAACCGCAGGCGTCGACGCTGTGGAAGGCCGTCCGCAGCGACGCCGAGATCCCCGAGTCCGCGAAGAAGTCCCCCGCGAAGGGCGGCTGAGCCCGGCCGTCCGCGACCGTCCCGGGCCCGCCGTGCCAGGCTGGCCCCATGGACGACAGCACTCCCCTGCTCGTGATCGTCGACGGCGCCAACGTCGTCGGGTCGGTGCCCGACGGCTGGTGGCGGGACCGGCGCGGGGCCGCCGAACGGCTGCGGGACCGGCTGGCGGCGCGGGGGATTCCCGGATACGGCGGTGACGACGAGGGCGTGGACATCGTCCTCGTCGTCGAGGGCGCCGCCCGCGGCGTGGCCTCCGTGCCCGGTGTCCGCGTGGAGGACGCCCCCGGCAGCGGCGACGACCGCATGGTCGACCTGGTCGCCCGCGCGACGGGCCGCCGCTGCCTGGTCGTCACCGCCGACCGCGAACTCCGCCGCCGCGTCACGGCCCTGGGCGCCGAGGTCACGGGACCGCGGACGGTACGCGGCTGATCCGACCCCGGCCCACGTGCCGGGACCGGACCCGGGAGCCTCCCCGCCCGCGGACGGTACGCGACTGCCCCGTTCAGGCCCGCATGCCCGGGCCGAGCCCAAGAGCCTCCCCCGGCCTCAGGCCCGCGTGCCCGGACCGGGCTCGGGAGTCTCCCCGGCCGCGGACGGTACGCGACTGCCGCCGCCCTCAGGCCCGCATGTCCGGGCCGGGCCCAAGAGCCTCCCCGGCCCGCGTGCCCCCGGTCCGGCCCCGGCAGTCTCCCCCGCACCGGGCAGTACACGACTGACCCCCGCTCAGGCCCGGGTGCCGAGGCCGGCGCCCGCGGCAGCCTCCCCCGCCCAGCCGGTACGCGCCTGAGCCCGTCTCAGGCCCGCATGCCGGGACTGGCCCAAGGACCCGTCCCCGCCTCAGGCCCGCGTGCCCGGACCGCCCCGGCAGTCTCTCCCGTCCCGGCCGGTACGCGACGGAGCCCGACTCAAGCCTGCGTGCCAGGGCCGCCCCCAGAGGCTCCCGCGGACTGGCTCACCCAGCCCCGCTCAAGCCGGCGTGCCCGGACAGGCCCCAGGAGCCACCCCCGCCGCGGCGGTACCCGGCTAAGCCGCACTCAGCCCCGAGGCCCGCGCCCGCGCCCCGCGGCAGTCTCCCCCGCCCCAGCCGGTACGCGACTGGGCCCGACTCAGGCCTGCGTGCCAGGAGCGCCCCGGAGGCTCCCGCGGGCGGGCTCAGCCCGACTGAGCCCCACTCAGGCCCGCGTGCCCGGACAGGCCCCGGAGGCCTCCGCGGGCGGGCTCAGCCAGAACCCGGTCAAGTCCGCGTGCCCGGGTCCGTCCCCGGCGTCTCGCCCGCTGTGGCGTGTTCGCGTAGGGCCAGGCGGCTGTGGTTGCGGCCGTAGAGGAAGTAGACGACGAAGCCGATCACCATCCAGATGGCGAAGCGGACCCATGTCTCGGCCGGCAGGTTGAGCATCAGCCACAGCGAGGCGCACACCGACAGGACCGGGATCACGGGCACCCAGGGGGTGCGGAAGGAGCGGGGCAGGTCGGGCCGGGAGCGGCGGAGGATGATGACGCCGATCGCGACCACCACGAACGCGAACAGCGTGCCGATGTTCACCAGCTCGGCCAGTTCGCTCAGCGGGGTGAAGCCGGCCAGGATCGCGATGAGGACGCCGAGCAGGATGGTCGGCCGGTGCGGGGTCTTGAACCGCGGGTGGACGTGGGAGAAGAAACGCGGCAGCAGTCCGTCGCGGCTCATGGCGAAGAAGACCCGGGTCTGGCCGAGGAGAAGGATCATGCAGACCGTGGTCAGGCCGACCGCGGCGCCGAAGCTGATCAGGCCCGCGAACCACGGGTGCCCGGTGGACTTGAACGCGTCGGCGAGGGGCGCGGTGATGGACAGCTTGGTGTAGTGCTCCATGCCGGTGACGACGATCGACACGGCGACGTAGAGCGCCGTGCAGATGAACAGCGAGCCGAGGATGCCGCGCGGCATGTCGCGCTGCGGGTTCCTGGTCTCCTCCGCGGCCGTGGCGACGACGTCGAACCCGATGAAGGCGAAGAAGACGACGGAGGCCGCGGTGAAGATGCCCATCACACCGAAGTTGGACGGCGCCCAGCCGAAGATGAGCTGGATCAGGGGCGCCTTCAAATCGCCGCCCGCCTCGACCGGCTTCTGCGCGGGGATGAAGGGGTGGTAGTTGTCGCCGTTGACCAGGAAGGCGCCCGCGATGATGACGATGAGGACGACCGTCACCTTGATGGCGACGACGACCGAGGTCACGCGCGCGGAGAGCTTGGTGCCGACCACGAGGATGCCGGTGAGGACGAGGACGAGTGCGGCCGCGAGGATGTCGAAGCCGAAGCCGTGGGCCCCGTCCCGGGTGCCCAGCGCCGCGGGCAGATGCCATCCGGCGTTGTCCAGCAGCGAGGCGATGTAGCCGGACCAGCCGACGGCGACCACCGCCGTGCCGAGCGCGAACTCCAGCACGAGGTCCCAGCCGATGATCCAGGCGGGGAACTCGCCCAGGGAGGCGTAGGAGAACGTGTACGCCGACCCGGCGACCGGGACCGTGGAGGCGAACTCGGCGTAGCACAGCGCCGCCAGGGCGCAGACCACGCCCGCCACGACGAAGGCGAGCGCCGTCGCAGGACCGGCGTTGTTCTTGGCGACGGTACCGGTGAGCACGAAGATGCCGGTGCCGATGATCACCCCGACGCCGAAGACGGTCAGGTCAAGCGCGGACAGGGATTTCCTGAGCGCGTGCTCCGGTTCCTCCGTGTCGGCGATGGACTGCTCGACCTTCTTCGTCCTGAAGAGGGTGTTGCTCACGGTGACCTCCCACGCTGTGTCGTCCTCGACAGGGTCGAGAGGGGGTGTGGTGCGTATGCCCCACCGTGGGCCTCATCACGCAAACGGGCCGGTCGCACCACTCTTCACAGTGGCGCAACCGGCCCATTCCGGCACGTCGGGGCTCAGTCGCGAGCCGCCTCGACCTCCGCCGCGGCGCGTTCGAACCGGCCGTCGAGCTTGGCGACGAGGCCCGTGACCTGGCGTGCGATGTCCGGCGCGGTCAGCCCGATCTCGGCGAGCACCTCGGCGCGGGAGGCGTGGTCGAGGAAGCGCGGCGGGATGCCGAAGTCCCGCAGCGGCACGTCGACCCCGGCGTCGCGCAGGGCCTGCGCGATCGCGGAGCCGACACCGCCGACGCGGCTGTTGTCCTCGACGGTGACGACGACCCGGTGCCGGTCGGCGAGCGGGGCCATCGCCTCGTCCACCGGCTTCACCCAGCGCGGGTCGACGACGGTGGTGGAGATGCCCTGCTTGTCGAGCAGGCCGGCGATCTCCAGGCACATGGGGGCGAGCGCGCCCACCGAGACCAGCAGCACGTCCGGCCGGTCGGTGCCCGGCTCGCGCAGCACGTCCATGCCGCCGACGCGGCCCACGGCCGGTACGGCGGGGCCGACGGCGCCCTTGGAGAAGCGGACCACGGTCGGCGCGTCCTTCACCTGCACGGCCTCCCGCAGCTGGGCGCGGACCTGGTCGGCGTCGCGCGGCGCGGCGAGCCGCAGGCCGGGGACGACCTGGAGGATCGACATGTCCCACATGCCGTTGTGGGAGGCGCCGTCGGTGCCGGTGACGCCGGCCCGGTCCAGCACGAACGTCACCCCGCACTTGTGCAGGGCCACGTCCATGAGCACCTGGTCGAAGGCGCGGTTGAGGAAGGTGGCGTACACGGCGAAGACCGGGTGCAGCCCGCCGTGGGCGAGGCCGGCCGCGGAGACGGCGCCGTGCTGCTCGGCGATGCCGACGTCGTAGACCCGCTCGGGGAACGCCTTGGCGAAGCGGTCCAGGCCGACGGGCTGGAGCATCGCGGCCGTGATGGCGACGATGTCCTTGCGCTCCTTGCCGAGCTTGACCATCTCGTCGCCGAAGACGGACGTCCAGTCGGCGCCGGAGGTGGCGATCGGCAGGCCCGTGTCGGGGTGGATCTTGCCGACGGCGTGGAAGCGGTCGGCCTCGTCCTGCAGGGCGGGCTGGTAGCCGCGGCCCTTCTCGGTGAGGCAGTGCACGATCACCGGGCCGCCGAACCGCTTGGCGCGGGCCAGCGCGGACTCCAGGGCCTCGATGTCGTGGCCGTCGATCGGGCCGACGTACTTCAGGCCGAGGTCCTCGAACATGCCCTGCGGCGTGATGAAGTCCTTCAGCCCCTTCTTCGCGCCGTGCAGGGTGTCGTAGAGGGGACGGCCGACGACCGGAGTGCGCTCCAGGAGGTCCTTGGTGCGGGCCAGGAAGCGTTCGTAGCCGTCGGTGGTGCGCAGGGTCGCGAGGTGGTTCGCGAGGCCGCCGATGGTCGGCGCGTAGGAGCGCTCGTTGTCGTTGACGACGATGACGAGGGGGCGGTCCTTGGCGTCGGCGATGTTGTTCAGCGCCTCCCAGGCCATGCCGCCGGTGAGAGCGCCGTCACCGATGACGGCGGCGACGTGGCTGTCCCGCTTCAGCAGCTGGCTGGCCTTGGCGATGCCGTCGGCCCAGCCGAGCACGGTGGAGGCGTGGCTGTTCTCGATGACGTCGTGCTCGGACTCGGCCTGCGAGGGGTAGCCGGACAGGCCGCCCTTCATCTTCAGCTTGGAGAAGTCCTGCCGGCCCGTGAGCAGCTTGTGCACGTAGGACTGGTGGCCGGTGTCCCACAGCACCTTGTCCTTCGGCGACTCGAAGACGCGGTGCAGGGCGATGGTCAGCTCCACCACGCCGAGGTTCGGACCGAGGTGGCCGCCGGTCTTGGAGACCGCCTCGACGAGGAAGGTCCGGATCTCCCCGGCCAGCTGGTCCAGCTCCTCCAGGCTGAGCCGGTCCAGATCGCGCGGTCCCCTGATGCGGGTCAGCAGCGGCACCCGTGCCTCCTTGCAGTAGAGCTGATCGAGCAATTGCCGGGCTTGTCGAGTCTAATGTTCCGCCCGGAGAAACGATGTCCGGGTCAGTGACACAGCAGTGCCCGGCGCCATGGAGGCACCGGGCACTGGTCCGACCTAAAGGGGCGCGGGGAACTGCGCGAGCAACCCACCACGTCCCGCAGCCGCCGTACTACGCACGACCCGCGGTCTTCTGCGTCTTACGGGTGATGGAGTCGATGACGACAGTGGTGAGCAGCACCGCCGCCGTGATCATGTACTTCACCGGCTCGGCGATGGACTCCAGCTGCAGGCCGTACTGGATGGAGACGATCACCAGCACACCGAGCAGCGCGTTCCACGTCCGGCCCCGTCCGCCGAACAGCGACGTACCGCCGATGACCGCCGCGGCGATCGCGTTCATCAGCAGGTCACCGGTGCCGGCGCTCTGGTTGGCGGAGGCGATCTTCGACGCCAGGAACAGGCCGCCGATCGCCGCGAACCCACCGGAGATCGCGAACACGGAGATCCGGACCGCGGTGACGTTGATGCCCGCACGCCGGGAGGCCTCCACGCTGCCGCCGAGCGCGAACACCTTGCGGCCGTAGGTGGTGCGGCGCAGCAGGAAGTCCGTGCCGATCAGGAACACGAGGAAGATCACCGTGGCCAGCGGCAGGCCCTTGTACTGGTTGTACATGTACGCGGCGGCGAAGGAGATCACCGCGAGCAGGACCGTGCGCAGGAGGGTGTCGCTCAGCGGCCGCGACGGGATGCCGACGGCCTCACGGCGCCGGTTGCCGAGGAAGGAGGTGAGGAAGAACACCACCACGACCACGGCGGCCAGCACGTACGCGGCGGCCACGTCCGTGAAGAAGTACGTGGTCAGCTTGCCGATGAGGCCCTCGCTGTCGAGGTTGATCGTGCCGTTCTCGCCGAGGACCTTCAGCATGAAGCCGAGCCAGAACAGCAGACCCGCCAGGGTGACGGCGAACGCGGGTGCGCCGAGGACGGCGAAGAAGAAGCCGTGCAGGGCGCCGATGGCGCAGCCGGCGACGACCGCCAGGAGGACGGCCGCCCATTCGGGCCAGCCCTGGTTGACCGCGAGGACGGCGGCGATGGCGCTGGCCGCGCCGCTGACCGAGCCGACCGCCAGGTCGATCTCGCCGAGCAGCAGCACGAACACGATGCCGACGGAGATCATGCCCGTGCCGACCATCGTGACGGTGATGTCGCTGAGGTTCTGCGCGGACAGGAACTCGGAGTTCAGGCTCTGGAAGACGACGCAGATGATGATCAGGCCGAGGACGACGGGCATGGAGCCCAGCTCGCCCGCCTTCAGCTTGCGCTTGAACTCACCCAGATAGCCCGCGAGACCCTGCTCACGGACCAGGAGCCGGGGGTCGACGGCGACATCGGCGCCGACGGCTGCCTCGGGGTTCACGACCTGCTCGTCCTGCGGTGTCGTGGAGGTCTTGTCGATGCTCACTTGGAAACCTCCCCGGTCGTGCTGGACGTGCGGGCCGCACGGCGGGTCACTGCGTTGTCGGTGGCGCCGGTGATGGCGGAGATGATCTCTTCCTGCGAGGTCGTCTTGACCTCGAAGACACCGTTGTTACGGCCGAGACGCAGGACCGCGACCTTGTCGGCGACGGCCTTGACGTCGGCCATGTTGTGGCTGATGAGGATGACGGCGTGCCCGCGCTCGCGCAGCCGCTCCACCAGGTCGAGGACCTGTGCGGTCTGCTCGACGCCGAGGGCGGCGGTGGGCTCGTCGAGGATGACCAGCTTGGGCTCGCCGAGCATGGAACGCGCGATGGCCACGGTCTGGCGCTGACCGCCGGAGAGCGAGGCGATCGGGATCCGGACGCTGGGTATGCGGATCGAGAGGGTGCGCAGCAGTTCCTGCGCGCGGCGCTCCATCTCGACCTCGTCGAGGACGCCCCACTTCCGCAGCTCGCGGCCGAGGAAGAGGTTGCCGACGACATCGATGTTGTCGCACAGCGCGAGGTCCTGGTAGACCGTCGCGATGCCGAGGGACTGGGCGTCGTGCGGCCTGCTGATCGAGACCTTCCTGCCCTCCCATTCGATGGCGCCCTCATCGATCGGGTGCACGCCGGCGATCGTCTTGACCAGCGTGGATTTTCCGGCGCCGTTGTCGCCCACCAGGGCGACCACTTCACCGGCGTGGACCTCAAGCTCTACGTCGGTGAGCGCCTGAACGGCACCGAATCGCTTGGAGACCCCGCGCAACGCCAGCACGGGCGTAGCGGACACGTGAACCATCTCCTTCGCCGCCTGACCCGGCGGAAGGGTTGTGCAGAAGAGTTATGGGGGGTGTTCCGTCCGGCGCCCCGCCACTGAGCTTGCGGGGCTGTCCGATGCGCGGGGCGCCGGAGGAGCGGGGAAGCAGCGGATGCTGCTTGTGGGGGCCGGTCCGCGTGCGCCGGGCCTGCTCGGGGGCGGCTCGGCGGGCGCGGACGGCCGGACCTACTTCAGACCGATCTTGTCGCAGGCCGCCTTGTACTTGGCGGTGCAGATCTCGTCGACGGTGTAGATGCCGTCCTTGACGACGGTGTCCTTGATGTTGGCCTGGGTCAGCGAGGTGACCGGGACCAGGACGGACGGGACGTTCTGGGCGCTGCCGCTGGACACCTTGTCCTTGGCGATGGAGTCCACGGACTGGCCCTTGGCGAGGGCGACGGCCATCTCGGCGGCGGCGTCGGCCTCCGGCGCGTACGGCTTGTACACGCTCATGTACTGGTCGCCGGTGACGATGCGCTGCACGCCGGCCAGCTCGGCGTCCTGGCCGGTGACCGGGACCTTCACGCCGGCGGCCTTGAGGGCGGTGATGATACCGCCGGCCATGCCGTCGTTGGCGGAGTAGACGCCCGCGATGTTGTTCTTGCCGACCGCGGAGATCGCCGCCTCCATCTCGGAGTTGGCGTTGTCCGGCGACCACTCCTTGGTGTCGTACTCCTTGGCGATGGTCACCTTGGGGTCGAGGACGGAGTGGGCGCCCTTCTTGAACTGGGCGGCGTTCGGGTCGGTGACCGAGCCGTTGATCATGACGATCTTGGACGCCTTGGTCGCCTTGGCGCCCAGCGCCTTGATCAGGGCGTTGCCCTGGGTCTTGCCGACCTCCTCGTTGTCGAACGAGGTGTAGCCGCTGATCGGGCCCTCGGCCAGGCGGTCGTAGGCGACGACCTTGATGCCGGCGTCGGAGGCCTTCTTGACGGAGTTCTGGATGGCCTTGGCGTCGACCGCGTCCAGGATCAGCACGTCCACCTTGTTGGTGATCATGGTGTCGACCTGCTGGGCCTGGAGGTTGGCGTTCTGCTGGGCGTTGTTGTACTGGATGGTCGCCTTGCCGCCCGTCAGCTCCTTGATCTTCTTCTCGATCAGGGGACGGTCGAACTTCTCGTAGCGAGCGGTCTTGTTCTCCGGCAGGAGCAGACCGACCTTGATGTTGTTGCCCTTGGCGGCCGCGGAGCCGGAGGACTCGGTCTTGCTGCCGCCGGACTCCTTCGCGCTGCCGCAGGCGGCGAGCGAAACGGCCATCGCACCAGCGGCAACGGCTACGGCGGCACGACGCATACGCGTGTTCACTTCGAAAAACCTCCCTGACGAGGCCGCGTCGTTGCGGCCGAGGTGGCTGGAAGTCAACTCGGCCACCGGTACGACGTCAAGAAGTAAATCCTTAACGAGATGGCAACGGTGCCATCCGTTCTCTAAGTGAAGGCAGGCACAGCCGTAGCCGGCGTTCCGTCCAAAAGTGTCGAATCGCCCATCTCGCTGAGTGCGAGAGCGAGCGCTCCGAGCACCTCCGCCCGGCCGCCAAGTGCCCCCGGGAGAACGGAGAGTTGGCGCGCCGCGCTGGGGATGGCGTAGCGGCCGACGGACTCCCTGATCGGCCCGAGTACGAGCTCACCGGCCTCGGCGAGATCACCGCCCAGGACGACCCGGCTCGGGTTCAGCAAATTGCAGAGATTGGCCACTCCACTGCCGATGTGGCGGCCGACGTCGGCGATCACCCGACGGCAGCCCGGGTCTCCGTCCTTGGCCAGCCGTACGACGCCTTCCATGGTGAGGTCGGTCCCGTGGCTGGACTGGAGCAGCGGCAGCACATAGCGCGCGGCCGTGAAGGTCTCCAGGCAGCCGCGGTTCCCGCAGCGGCAGACCGGTCCGGATTCATCAAGAGTAATATGTCCGATTTCTCCCGCAGTGCCACCGGGACCGCGGTAGATCTTCCCGTCGATCACCAGACCGGCGCCGACACCGCTGGCGACCTTGATGTACGCCAGGTCGCGCACGCCCCGGCCGGCGCCCCAGACCAGCTCACCCAGGGCGCCGAGGTTGGCGTCGTTGTCCACGTGCACGGGCACGCCCAGGCGCTCTTTCAGCTCCTCGGCGGGCTTGGTGCCGGTCCAGCCCGGCAGGATCGCGGTGGACCCCAGGGTGCCGGACTCGACGTCGATCGGGCCCGGGACGCCGAGGCCCACGCCGGCGACTTTGGACCGGTCGACCCCCGTTGCTGCGATCAGGCGATTCACCAGCTCCTCGGCCCGGTCCAGGCCCTGCGCGGAGGAGGCGTCGACGTCCAGCGGCTCGGACTCCTCGGCGAGCACCTGGTGGGCTAGGTTGCCCACGGCGACGCGCAGATGGGTGTGCCCGAAGTCGACGCCCACGACGATGCCGGCGTCTCCGCTGAGGCTGACGCTGCGGGCCCTGCGGCCGCCCGCCGAGGTGGGCGTGACCTCGACCGTTCCCCCGTCCTTGAGTTCCCGGACGATGTTGGAGACCGTTGCCGCGGACAGGCCCGTGGTCCTCGCGATCTCCGCCTGGGTGAGCGATCCCGCCAGCCGAACGGCGCGTACGACCCGCTCCAGGTTGGCTCGGTGCAGCGACGACTGCGACCCCGGAGTCTCCACGACGACCTCCTGCGCACGGGACCGCTTCGATGAGGCCCCGCTCTATGTCCAACTAGTGAACTCTAAGCTGAGCCGTTCGGGGTGACTCCCGTCAAGAGGTTGAACACTTTCCACCTCCGTGATCGAGCCCTCACGGGCAGTCTCCGGCGGCGGAACGGGACGCGTCCACACGGTCGCACAGGGCTACGCGGGACGGGGGGCGGGGCCTCCCGTACCGGCCGTTTCCGGGCCGGAGTACCCCGGAACGGGACGGGAGCACCCCCGGCGCCCGGCACACGCGTACGCCGCCCCCTCGGGAGCGGCGTACGTGTCGTCGCGTTCGCGGTCGCTGCGGCCGCCGGGGCTACTTCAGCGCCCCCGCGGTCAGCCCCTGGACCACCTGGCGCTGGAAGACGATGTACGCCGCCAGTACCGGGAGCATCGCCATCACCAGGCCGGCGAAGAGGCCCGACCAGTCGCCCTTGTACCCCTGGCTGACGGCCAGCTGCACCAGGCCCTGGGTGAGGACCCGCTTGTCGGGGTCGGCGTTCAGGACCGTCGGGAGCATGTACTGGTTCCACTGGCCCAGGAAGTTGAAGATGCCCACGCTGACCAGGCCCGGCTTGGCCATCGGCAGCATGATCTGGAAGAACGTCCGGCTGTGCGAGGCGCCGTCCACGAACGCCGCCTCCGCCACCGACGTCGGCAGCGAGCGGAAGAACGCGGTCAGGAAGAACACCGTGAACGGCAGCGAGTACGCGATGTACACGAGGATCAGGCCGTGGATGGTGTTCAGCAGTCCCATGTTGTTCACGACGTAGAACAGCGGGACCAGCGCCAGCATGATCGGGAAGCTCATGCCGCCGACGAACAGGTAGTAGATGAAGCGGTTGCCGGGGAAGTCGAAGCGGGCCAGGACATACGCCGCCATCGAGCCCAGCACCAGCGTGCCGATGAGCGAGCCCCCGACCACCAGGACGGTGTTCAGGAAGTAGTCGCTCATATGGGCGTCGGTCCAGGCCCGCGCCCAGTTGTCGAAGTGCAGCTTGTCCGGCAGCGACCAGGGCGAGCCGAAGATGGAGCTGTCGTCCTTGAAGGACGTCATCACCGCCCACAGCAGCGGCATGACCACCATGATCGCCCAGAGGACCAGCATGCCGTGCGAGAAGACGTTGAGGACACTGCCCTCCTTCTTCGCCGCGGGCGGCTTCTTCGCCGGTACGTCCACCTTGGTGACCGGCAGGCCCGGCTCGGCCGGGATCGGGGCGGGGGACTCGGTCGTCTTCATCAGTACTCCAGCCGCTCGCGCCGGCCCAGCCGCATGACGACGGCCGCGAAGGCCAGCGTGACGAGGAGCAGGGCGACGCCGATGGTGGTGGCGTAGGCGGCCTGCCCGTCACGGAACGCCTTCTGGTACACGTACAGGACCATGACGGTGGTCGAGTAGTCGGGGCCGCCCGGTCCGGTCGTCATGATCTGCACGACCGCGAACGACTCGGCGCCGAGCGCCAGGATGCCCATGTACACCCAGCCGGACTGCACGGTGTCCCACAGCAGCGGCAGGGTGATGCGGAAGAACGTGGTGAAGCGGTTCGCCCCGTCCAGCAGCGCGGCCTCGTACAGGTCCGCCGGGATCGACGCCATGCCCGCCGAGAACAGCACCACGAAGAAACCGACCGTCGACCAGACCAGCACGGCCATCACACACCACAGCGCCAGATTCGGATCACCCAGCCACAGCGGCTGCACGCTGTCCAGCCCGATTCCCCGCAGGACCGAGTTGATGGCGCCGCTCTCCGGGTTGTACGCGAAGGCGAACAGCAGGGCCACGATCGCGATGGAGAGCACCTGCGGGAAGAAGTACACGATTTTGTAGAACGACGACCCCCGCACGCCGGAAATGACCGGCCCGCCCTTTCTCCGCCGCCCGCCGACATTGATCATGAAGGCGAAGAACAGTGCCAGGCTGAGGGTCACCAGCGGCAGCACCAGGGCGAACAACAGGCTGTGCTGCAACGACTTCCAGAAGATGTCGTCGTCGAGCATCCTCTTGTAGTTGTCGAAGCCGACCATCTTGAATTCGGGGCTCAGGCCCGTCCAGTCCGTGAACGAGTAGTAGATGGACTGGATGAAGGGCCACACCACGAACAGGGCGTACAGCCCCAGGGGTACCGCCAGGAACCCCACGATGAACCGGTATTTACCGTGCTGCATTACTACCGACCCCGATCTGTGGGCGGGCACTGCCACCAGGGCCCGCCCGGGCTGGTCAGGGCGCCGGGCGGGCTGTGGTGACGGTTCGTCACTGGTGCTTGTAGTGCTTGATCGAGCTGTCCTTGGCGGTCTCGTCGGCGAATCCCTGGATCTTCTTGATGGCCTCCGCCGGGGTGAGGCGGCCGGCCATCATCTCGCCGAGACCGGACACGCCGATCTTCTCCTTCTGCAGCTGGACGTACCAGTCCTGCAGCCGCGGGTTCACCACGTTCTGGCCGGCCTTGTCCAGCGCCGCCACACCCGACTTCAGGCCGGGGGTGAGGGCGATGCCGTCGGTGCCGCCGTTGTACGCGGTCAGCGACTTCACCTTGGCGGTGAAGTTCTTCGAGGACGCCTCGCTGAGCATGATGCGCAGCTGCTCCATGCCGCCGGTGCCGTTCTTGGCCTTGGCCGGCACGATGAACGGCTCGCCGCCGGAGGCCCAGATGGTGCCGAAGGGCATCTTGTCCGAGGCGTCCAGGCCGGTCGGGGCGGACACGGCGAGGTTGAAGTCGGCCGGGATGACGTTCGCCGACTCGTTCTCCACCCAGGAGCCGTTCGGGATGAACAGCGCCTTGCCCTTGGCCCACGCGGTCTGCGACTGGATGTGGTCCAGGCCCGGAGTGCCCTGGAGGACGTAGCCCTTCTTGTACAGCTCGTAGTACGCCTCGAAGCAGGCCTTGACGGCCGGGTGCTTCCAGGCGTTCGGCTCGAGGTTGTCGATGGCGTCGAGCACCTCGCGCCCGCCGACCTTGCCGATCATCGGATACAGGGAGAAGGGCAGGTAGTACGGGTACTTGCCGGCGTACGTCCAGCCGGCCATGCCCTTCTTCTTGGCCTTCTCGCACACCGCGAGCATCTGGTCCCAGGTCTCGGGGTACTTCTCGTCCAGCGCGTCCAGCGCCTTCTGCGAGTACCAGACGCCGTACACGGTGTAGGCGTAGTACAGGATCCAGACCTGCCGGCCGTCGAACTGGCCCATCTCCACGATGCCGGGGCGCAGCGTGTCGCGGACCTTCTTCTTCGGGTCGTCGTAGGACGGGGCGTCCAGCAGCGCGGTGAGGTCGGCGAGCTGGTTCTTGCCGACCAGGACGCCCATGTCCATCTGCTCGGCGCCGGAGTTGTCGATGAGGTCCGGCGGGTTGCCCTGGTTGAAGCGGGGCTGCAGGGTGGACTGGATCTTCTGGGTGGCGGAGAACTTGACGTGCGCCTTGGGGAAGTTCTTGGCGTAGATCTTCGTCGCGTCCTCGGCGTACTCCTTGCCGAAACCGCCGTCGAAGAGGACGAACTCCATCTGGGCGGTGTCATTGACGCCCAGCGGGTTCTGGGCGGTCTTCTTGCCCGCCTTCGCCTTCTCGTTGTTGTCGCTGCCGCCGCCGCTGGCGCACGCGGACAGAAAGCCCATCGCGGGTACGGACACCAGGCCCAGCGCGGCTGACCGCTTGATCAGAGCGCGGCGGCCGACGCCGTCGGTGCCGTTGTTTGCTGCGGAAGTGGATCCCATGCTCAAGTCCTCGCCTTCTCACAGGACTCAGGCGGTGAACCGGATCCTCCCCGGCACCGCAATCGGGTCAAGCAGGGTGAAGCAGGTGGAACAGGAGTGAAGCAGGAGTGGAACAGGGGTGGGCAGGGGTGGGGCAGGAGGTGGCGCAAGAGGTGGAACAGGACGTGCCGCGAGCTCGTGCAGATCGTGTGAATCGCCGACAGGTATAGTCCACTTCCGGTCGCCGGAGCAAGATCGAATGCAAGGTTGGCCACGGGTCTTTTCCGAGTTGAGACCTCGCGGACATATGAGCCGCCTGTGGATCCCGTGACGGAAGAATTGCCGACATAGCCCCCGAACGGCGCACCCAACACCCTTGACACTCCTGGCCACTTCACCCCCTACTGGTTCCTGCGCGAAGTAGCTGACAACGTTGTCCACTGCGCAGGGAGGGTGTGCTCGGCGATGCGGCGCAGAACTCGGCACAAATACGGTCCGGCGGTCGTTCTCACGGCCGCCTTTGTCATGGCGGCGGGCGCCCAGGGGGCGGCGGTGGCGCTGCCCCGGCAGGCCCCGGCCTCCGCCCGGTCCTTCACATCGTCCTTCGAGGCGGGCGATCCGGCGCCCGACTGGCTCAGCACCGTCGACTCCGCGCCCGACGGCGGCAAGCGCGCGTCCGGCGTGGACGGCGGCTACGCGAGCGGCATACCGGGCAATGTCACCGACCATGTCACGGATGTGCGGGCCAGCGGGGAGAACACGGGCGCCGGCGAGGTGAAGGAGAACCTCGTCGACGGCGAACCGAGCACCAAGTGGCTCACCTTCGAGCCGACGGGCTGGGCCGAATTCGACCTGGACACACCGCAGAAAATCACTACGTACGCGCTCACTTCGGCCAATGACGCCGCCGAGCGCGACCCCAGGGACTGGACCCTGAAGGGCTCCACCGACGGCAAGGACTGGAAGACGCTCGACACCCGCTCGGGCGAATCCTTCGGCGAACGTTTCCAGACAAAGACATACGACCTGGCGGAGCCCGCCGAGTACGCGCACTTCCGGCTGGAGGTCACCCGGAACAACGGCGCCTCGGGCATCCTGCAACTGGCCGACGTGCAGTTCTCCACCGGCGCCGCGGGCGGCCCGGTGCCCCAGGACATGCTCTCGCTCGTCGACCGCGGCCCGAGCGGATCCCCGACCGCCAAGGCGGGCGCCGGATTCACCGGAAAGCGCGCCCTGCGTTACGCCGGACGGCACACCGCCGAGGGCCGCGCGTACTCGTTCAACAAGGTCTTCGACGTCGACGTGCGCGTCACCCGGGCCACCCAGCTGTCCTACCGGATCTTCCCGTCGATGGCCGACGGCGACCGCGACTACGACGCCACCAACGTCTCCGTCGACCTCGCCTTCACCGACGGCACCTATCTCAGCGGCCTCGGCGCCACCGACCAGCACGGGTTCGCGCTCACCCCGCAGGGGCAGGGCGCGGCGAAGGTGCTCTACGTCAACCAGTGGAACAACGTGGCCTCCCGGATCGGCTCGGTCGCGGCCGGCAAGACCGTCGACCGGATCCTGGTGGCGTACGACTCCCCGAAGGGCCCGGCACGCTTCCGCGGCTGGCTGGACGACATCTCGCTGCGGCCCGTCGCGCCGGAGCGGCCGAAGGCGCATCTCGCGGACTACGCGCTGACGACCCGCGGCACCAACTCCAGCGGCGGCTTCTCCCGCGGCAACGACTTCCCGGCGACCGCGATGCCGCACGGCTTCAACTTCTGGACGCCGGTCACCAACGCGGGCTCGCTGAGCTGGCTGTACGACTACGCCCGGATGAACAACGCGGACAACCTGCCGACGATCCAGGCGTTCAGCGCGAGCCACGAGCCCAGCCCGTGGATGGGCGACCGGCAGACCTTCCAGGTGATGCCGTCCCTCACGCCGGGCACCCCGGACACCTCGCGCGCCGGGCGTGCTCTGCCCTTCCGGCACGAGAACGAGACCGCGCGGCCGTACTACTACGGGGTGCGGTTCGACAACGGCCTCAAGGCCGAGATGGCGCCCACCGATCACGCGGCGGCGCTGCGCTTCACCTTCCCCGGGGACGACGCGAGCGTGCTGTTCGACAACGTCACCGAGCAGGCGGGCCTGACGCTCGACAAGGAGCACGGGATCGTCACCGGGTTCTCCGACGTGAAGTCCGGGCTGTCCACCGGCGCGACCCGGCTGTTCGTGTACGGCGTCTTCGACCGGCCGGTGACGGACGGGTCGTCGAGCGGCGTGCAGGGCTGGCTGCGCTTCGCGGCGGGGGACGACCGCACGGTCACCCTGCGCCTCGCCACCTCGCTGATCAGCCTCGACCAGGCCAAGGACAACCTCCGCCAGGAGATCCCCGACGGCATGTCCTTCGACGCGGTGAAGAACCGCGCCCGCACGGCCTGGGACGACCTGCTCGGCCGGGTCGAGGTCGAGGGCGCCACCCCGGACCAGCTGACCACCCTGTATTCCAGCCTCTACCGGCTGTACCTGTACCCCAACTCCGGCTTCGAGAAGGCCGGCGGCAAGGACCGGTACGCCTCGCCCTTCTCCCCCATGCCGGCGCAGGACACCCCGACGCACACCGGCGCGAAGATCGTCGACGGCAGGGTGTACGTCAACAACGGCTTCTGGGACACCTACCGCACCACCTGGCCGGCGTACTCCTTCCTGACGCCCACTCAGGCGGGTGACCTGGTCGACGGGTTCGTGCAGCAGTACAAGGACGGCGGCTGGACCTCGCGCTGGTCCTCCCCCGGCTACGCCGACCTGATGACCGGCACCTCCTCGGACGTGGCGTTCGCCGACGCCTACGTCAAGGGTGTCGACTTCGACGCGAAGGCGGCGTACGACGCGGCCGTGAAGAACGCCACCGTCGTCCCGCCCTCCTCGGGGGTGGGCCGCAAGGGCATGGCGACCTCCCCGTTCCTCGGCTACACCAGCACCGACACGCACGAGGGCCTCTCCTGGGCGCTGGAGGGCTACCTCAACGACTACGGCATCGCGCGGATGGGCCAGAAGCTGTACGCGCAGACCGGCGAGAAGCGCTACCAGGAGGAGTCGGCGTACTTCCTCAACCGCGCCCGCGACTATGTGAACCTCTTCGACGCCAAGGCCGGCTTCTTCCAGGGCCGTGACGCCCAGGGGAACTGGCGCGTCCCGTCGGAGAAGTACGACCCGCGCGTGTGGGGCTACGACTACACCGAGACCAACGGCTGGGGCTACGCCTTCACCGCACCGCAGGACAGCCGGGGCCTGGCCAACCTCTACGGCGGCCGCTCGGGCCTCGGCGACAAGCTCGACGCGTACTTCGCCACCCCGGAGACCGCCTCGCCCGACGTCGTCGGCTCCTACGGCGGTGTCATCCACGAGATGACGGAGGCCCGGGACGTGCGGATGGGCATGTACGGCCACTCCAACCAGGTCGCCCACCACGTGATCTACATGTACGACGCGGCCGGGCAGCCGTGGAAGGCGCAGGAGAAGGTCCGCGAGGTCCTCTCCCGGCTGTACGTCGGCAGCGAGATCGGGCAGGGCTACCACGGCGACGAGGACAACGGCGAGCAGTCGGCCTGGTACCTGTTCTCCGCGCTCGGCTTCTACCCGCTGGTCATGGGCAGCGGCGAGTACGCCGTCGGCTCCCCGCTGTTCACCAAGGCGACCGTGCACCTGGAGAACGGCCGGGACCTGGTGGTGAAGGCACCGAAGAACAGCGCCCGCAACATCTACGTGCAGGGGCTGAAGGTCGACGGCCGCACCTGGACGTCCACCGCGCTCCCCCACTCCCTGCTCGCCCGGGGCGGGGTCCTGGAGTTCGACATGGGACCGCGTCCGTCGGCGTGGGGCACGGGCAGGAACGCGGCGCCGGCGTCGATCACCACCGACGACAAGGCGCCCACGCCGCGCGCGGACGTGCTGAAGGGCGACGGCGCCCTGTTCGACGACACGTCGGCGACCGAGGCCGCGGTGACGACCGCCGACCTGCCGGTCACCGCCCGCACCGAGGCCGTCCAGTACACGCTGACCTCGCCGAAGGACCACACGAAGGCCCCGGCCGGCTGGCGTCTGGAGGGCTCCGCCGACGGCACCACCTGGCGCACCCTCGACGAGCGCTCCGGCGAGTCCTTCCCGTGGGACCGGCAGACCCGGGCGTTCACGGTGGCGCACCCGGGCGCGTACCAGAAGTACCGCCTGGTCTTCACCGGTGAGGCGACGCTGTCGGAGGTCGAACTGCTCGCCTGACGCGTCGGCCTGTGCGCGTACGGCCCGGGGAGTCCGCTCCCCGGGCCGTACGCGTGTCCCGTCCTCAGCCCACGGCCAGCGTGAACACGTGCAGGTCCGCGTGGTGCGGGAGGGTCACGGAGGCGATCCGCCTGCCGTCGGGGGCGATGACCGGTTTCGTGGCGAAGACGTACGTGGCCACCGGGTCGCGGCCGGCTCCGGCGACGTTGCGGTACGCGGTGCGGGCGACGACCTCGTTGCCGTACTGGACGGTGCCGCCCCCGCCGCCGACGGTCCAGTCGGTGAAGGCCAGGTCTGCGGTCCCGGTGGTGCCGTCGGTGTAGGTGACGGTGGCCTTCGCCTGCTGGTCGCCGTTGACGGCGCTGCCGACGAAGGACAGCCGGGTGGCGGGGGACGCCGGCCGGAGGGTCTGGCCGGCCGCGGAGGCGTTGTCGGGGCGGCCGTCCGGGGAGTCCGGCCAGGTGTAGGCGAGCCCGGCGACGCTGCCCGCGGCGCCCGGGGTGAGGCCCGCCACGGCCAGGGCCTGGCGGGAGTAGCTCCAGCCGCCGCCGTCGAAGTCGGCCTCGTCGTGGTCGCCGGAGTCGTCGGAGATGCCGGTGGTGTCGTAGGCGGCGAGCAGGCTGCCGGGCGCGGCCACGGTCAGCGTCACCGGCTGCCGGTACGCCGTGCCGCCGGAGGTCACGGTGATCCGCGCGTCGTAGAAGCCCTGTGCGGTGCCCGCGCTCGCGGTGAGGGTGATCTCCTGGGCGCCGGAGGTGACCGTGCCCTCGGCCGGGCTGGCGGTGACGCCGTCCGGGGTCTCGACGCGGAAGCGCACGTCGGGTCCGCTGCCGCCGTTCAGCGCCACGGCCCGCACGGTCGTCGTCATGCTGCCGCCCGGCGGGATCGTCGCAGTGGTCGGACCGACGCCGATCTGGTACGGCTGCTCGCCCGCCCGGAAGGACGGCGGCGCGTCGGCCGGGTCGCTCCCCCAGGTCCGGTCCGGGGTCGCGGACAGGGTGTAGTCGAGGTGTCCGCCGCGCTGGACGAACGACGCGGGCAGCCAGGGCCGTTCACTGGTACGGCCGTCGACGCGCAGGGAGCGGATGTACGGGGCGTCGGCCGCGGCGCCCCGGGCGCGCACGGAGATGTCGTTGCCGTAGGGGCGGTGGATCTCGATGCGTTCGAACAGCGGTGAGGCGAGGACGAGTTCGGCGCGGGAGGGCACCTGCGGATACATGCCGAGGGCGGAGAAGACGTACCAGGACGACATCGCGCCGAGGTCGTCGTTGCCGGGGATGCCGCCGGGCCCGGTCGACCACAGCCGGCGCATCGCGGCCCGCACGGTCTCCTGCGTCTTGTAGGGAGCGCCCGCGTAGGCGTACAGGTAGGGCACGTTGATCGACGGCTCGTTGTCCAGCTCGGACTTCTCGCCGCCCGCGCCGGTGAACGCCCAGCCGCCGTCGGCGGTGTGGAAGAAGGCGTCGAGGCGGCGCACGGCCGTGTCCCGGCCGCCCATCGCGGCGAACAGTCCGGCCGGGTTGTGCGGAACCATCCAGGTGTACTGGGCGGCGGTGCCCTCCACGAAGCCGGTGCCGGTGGCCGGGGTGAAGCCGGTGACCCAGCTGCCGTCGGCCTTGCGGTCGGCGATGTAGCCGCCGCTGCCGTGCGCCGCGATGTTGAAGTTGTTCTGCCACCACTGGGCGCGGTGCGCGAAGGCTGCCGCGGTGTCCTTCTCCCCCGCCGCGCCGGCGAGCTGGGAGAGCGCGAAGTCGGCGGTGGACATCTCCAGGGTCTCGGCGGCGCCGCCCCAGGCGTTGGACACCGAGGGCATGTAGTGCAGTTTCAGGTACTTGTCGAGGGAGGGGCGCTGACCGGCGGAGAGCACCGGTCTTCCGGCGGAGGACAGGTCCTGCACGGTCGGGACGGTGGCCGCCTCGACCAGGGAGGCGAGGGCGCCGTCGAGGTCGAAGCGGGTGCCGCCGAAGGCGTGGATGCCGGCCAGGGCGGGGGCCGAGGGGTCGCCGTTCATGACGTGGGTGCCGGCCGCGCCGTGCAGCCAGCGGTCCCAGACGCCGCCGTTCTGCCGGGCCAGCTCGTACAGGGACTGGGCGATGTCCGAGCCGGTCCGTGGGTCGAGCAGGGTCAGCAGCTGGACCTGGCCGCGGTAGACGTCCCAGCCGGAGAAGGTGCCGTACTGGGCGCGGTGGCCGAGTGCGACGGTGTGCACGCGGCCGTCCGGGCCACGGTACCGGCGGTCGACGTCGTCGATGACGTTCGGGTGCAGCAGGGCGTGGTAGAGCGCGGTGTAGAAGGTGGTGCGCTCGGCGTCGGTGCCGCCGCCTACCCGCACGGCGCCGAGGCGGCCCTGCCAGGCGCGGCGGGCTGCCTCGCGGACGGCGTCGAAGGTGCGGCCGGGAGGGTTCTCGGCGGCCAGGTTGGCCTCGGCGCCGGCGCGGCTGACGTAGGAGATGCCGACCTTGACGTTCACCTGGCCGGTGCCGGGCGCGAACCGCACGTATCCGCCGGCGCCCTTGCCCGCGACGGGCCGGCCGCCGTGCGTGAAGCCTCCGGTGGAGCCGGAGGCCGTGCGGGACCCCGGGGTGAGCTTGTCGTCCTGCCAGGTCCCGGAGGCCGTGAAGGGCCGGTCGAAGCGGGCGGTGAAGTACAGGGTGTAGTACGGCCGCTGCCCCTCCGGGTCGAGGAAACCGCAGAAGTTCCCGGAGGTGACGGAGCCGGAGACGGTCCGGTGCGCGGGGTCGATCTCGACCGTCGAATCGGTCGAGCCGACCTCGGAGTTGGCGGTGCGCACCAGCAGCGAGGCGGGCTTGTCCGCGGGGAAGGTGAAGCGGGCGGAGCCGGTGCGGGCGGTGGCGGTGAGGTCCGCGGTGACGCCGGAGTCCAGGCCGACCCGGTAGTGGCCGGGCTCGGCGTCCTCGTCGGCGTGCCGGAAACCGGCGGCGTACACCGCGTCCTTGGTGTCGCTCGCCGGGGAGGAGGTGACCTCTCCGGCGTACGGGAAGAGCGGGATGTCGCCGCTGCCGCCGGCGCAGCCGGTGCCGGACATGTGGGTGAGGCTGAAGCCGCGGATGCGGGTGGCGTCGTACTGGTAGCCGCCGGGCGCCGCGGTTCTGGTGGCGTCGCCGCGGGTGTTCTCGGGGCTGAAGGAGAACATGCCGAAGGGCGTGACGGCGCCGGGGAAGACGTTCCCGCCGTTCTTCGTGCCGATCAGCGGATCGACGTACGTGGTGGGGTCCTTGACCAGGCCGGGGGGTGACGCGGCGGTCGCCGCGAGGGCGGGGGTGCCGCCGGCGGCCGCGAGCACGGCGGCCAGCAGCAGGGACACGGGACGGAAGCGCATGACGCGGCCCTCCTCATTGCGGACGGGTCGCGCACCACGGGTCGCACAAGCCGCACGGACAGTACCGTGTGCCAGCGGTAGCACGGAAGAGGGCGTGGGGGCGGGGAGGCGTGCGGTGGCGTTCACCCGGGCGGGTCAGCCGTCCCGGGGCTTGACATCGTTGTCCGGCCAAGCGCTACAGTCATGTACAGACCAATTCCGCACCGTTGTTGTCGCGGCACCGCGGCGTCGCACACGCCACCCCGCACGCGGGAGGGCCGCACCCCCCTTGCCGGGGATGCGGCCCTCAACTGCCCTGCCGGATCGCTTACTTGCGGATCAGGCTGCGCAGCACGTACTGCATGATGCCGCCGTTGCGGTAGTAGTCCGCCTCACCGGGGGTGTCGATGCGGACGACCGCGTCGAACTCGACACCGGTGTCGGTGGTGACCTTGACCGTGCGCGGCGTGGTGCCGTTGTTCAGCTCGGTGACGCCGGAGAAGGAGAAGGTCTCCTCGCCGGTCAGGCCGAGGGACTCGGCGGACTGGCCCTCCGGGAACTGCAGCGGCAGGACGCCCATGCCGATGAGGTTCGAGCGGTGGATGCGCTCGTACGACTCGGCGATGACGGCCTTGACGCCGAGGAGCGCGGTGCCCTTGGCCGCCCAGTCGCGGGACGAGCCGGAGCCGTACTCCTTGCCGGCCAGGACGACCAGCGGGATGCCGGCGGCCTGGTAGTTCTGCGAGGCGTCGTAGATGAACGACACCGGACCGCCGTCCTGGGTGAAGTCGCGGGTGTAGCCGCCCTCGGTGCCCGGCGCGATCTGGTTGCGCAGGCGGATGTTGGCGAACGTACCGCGGATCATGACCTCGTGGTTGCCGCGGCGGGAGCCGTAGCTGTTGAAGTCGCGGCGCTCCACGCCGTGCTCCGTGAGGTACTTGCCGGCCGGGGTGTCGGCCTTGATCGCACCGGCCGGGGAGATGTGGTCGGTGGTGACCGAGTCGCCCAGCTTCGCCAGGACGCGGGCGCCGGAGATGTCCTCGACCGGGGCCGGGTCCATCGTCATGCCCTCGAAGTACGGGGGCTTGCGGACGTAGGTGGACTCGGCGTCCCACTCGAAGGTGTTGCCGGTGGGGACCGGCAGCGACTGCCACTGGGCGTCGCCGGCGAAGACGTCGGCGTAGGACTTGTTGAACATGTCCTCGCCGATGGCGTTCGCCACGACGTCGTTGACCTCGGCCTCGGAGGGCCAGATGTCCTTCAGGAAGACCGGGTTGCCGTCCTGGTCGGTGCCGAGGGCCTCACGGGTGATGTCCACCTTCATGGAGCCCGCGATGGAGTAGGCCACGACCAGCGGCGGGGACGCCAGGTAGTTCATCTTGACGTCGGGGTTGATACGGCCCTCGAAGTTCCGGTTGCCGGAGAGGACCGAGGTGACGGCGAGGTCGTGGTCGTTGACCGCCTTGGAGACCTCCTCCGGCAGCGGGCCGGAGTTGCCGATGCAGGTGGTGCAGCCGTAGCCGACCAGGTTGAAGCCCAGCTTGTCCAAGTACGGCGTGAGGCCGGCCTTGTCGAAGTAGTCGGTGACGACCTTCGAGCCCGGGGCCAGGGTGGACTTCACCCACGGCTTGCGGGTCAGGCCCTTCTCGACCGCCTTCTTCGCCACCAGGGCGGCGGCGACCATGACGTACGGGTTGGAGGTGTTGGTGCAGGAGGTGATGGCCGCGACCGTCACCGCACCGTGGTCCAGCTCGTAGGTGGTGCCGTCGGGGGCGGTCACCCGGACCGGGTTGGACGGTACAGCGCCGGTGCCCTGGCCGTGCTGCGGGGCGCCCGCACCGTTCTCCTGGTGGCCGTAGGCCGGGGCGTCGGAGGCCGGGAAGGACTCGTCACTGGCCTCGTCGACCGGGGAGGCGGCCGTGCCCGGCTGCCCGGCGGGGACCTCAACGTAGTTGAGGACGTCCTTGGCGAACTGCTGGGCGGCCTCGGCGAGGACGATGCGGTCCTGCGGGCGCTTGGGGCCGGCGATGGACGGGACGACCGTGGACAGGTCCAGCTCGAGCTTCTCGGAGAAGTCCGGCTCGGCCTTCGGGTCCAGCCAGAGGCCCTGCTCCTTGGCGTAGGCCTCGACGAGCGCGACCTGCTGCTCGGAGCGGCCGGTCAGGCGCAGGTAGTTCAGGGTCTCGTCGTCGATCGGGAAGATCGCGGCGGTGGAGCCGAACTCCGGCGACATGTTGCCGATGGTGGCGCGGTTGGCGAGCGAGGTGGCGGAGACCCCCTCACCGTAGAACTCGACGAACTTGCCGACGACGCCGTGCTTGCGCAGCATCTCGGTGATGGTGAGCACCAGGTCGGTGGCGGTGGTGCCGGTGGGCAGCTCGCCGGTGAGCTTGAAGCCGACGACGCGCGGGATCAGCATGGAGACCGGCTGGCCGAGCATGGCGGCCTCGGCCTCGATGCCGCCGACGCCCCAGCCGAGGACGCCGAGGCCGTTGACCATCGTGGTGTGCGAGTCGGTGCCGACCAGGGTGTCGGGGTAGGCCTGGCCGCCCCGGACCATGACCGTGCGGGCCAGGTGCTCGATGTTCACCTGGTGGACGATGCCGGTGCCCGGCGGGACGACCTTGAACTCGTCGAGGGCGGTCTGGCCCCAGCGCAGGAACTGGTAGCGCTCCTTGTTGCGGCCGTACTCCAGGTCGACGTTCTGCTTGAACGCGTCGTTGGTGCCGAACTTGTCCGCGATGACGGAGTGGTCGATGACCAGCTCGGCCGGCGCGAGCGGGTTGATCTTCGCCGGGTCGCCGCCCAGCTCCTTCACAGCCTCGCGCATGGTCGCGAGGTCCACGACGCACGGCACACCGGTGAAGTCCTGCATGATCACGCGGGCCGGCGTGAACTGGATCTCCTGCGACGGCTGGGCCTGGGAGTCCCAGGTGCCGAGCGCGCGGATGTGGTCGGCGGTGATGTTCGCGCCGTCCTCGGTGCGGAGGAGGTTCTCCAGCAGCACCTTCAGGCTGTAGGGAAGGCGCGCGGAGCCCTCGACCTTGTCCAGCCGGAAGATCTCGTACGACTCGTCGCCCACCTGCAGTGTGCTGCGGGCGTCGAAGCTGTTCGCCGACACGACAGTCTCCTTCATTGATGTGCGCGTACCACCGTCAATCGTGCCGCCACGCCGGCTTGGCCGTCCGGTAAGGTCAGGCTAAGTTAGGTTCGCCTTACTGGAGTGGCGGCTACGGTGCGCCTCGGCAGATATCTCGATGTCGAGATAACAGTAGTACATGGGCGCCGGATGGTCCTGCCCGGCGGGGCCCGGAACCGGGCATCGCGCGCCTACCAGTCCCGCTCGGCGATCATCTTGGCCGGGGCCAGGACGTCCACATGACCGTGGTCGCCGTACAGGGACTGCCGCCAGTGGGCGAACACCCGGGCGGTGCGGTGGAGCGGCTCGTCCTCCCACACGCCGTAGTCGACGCGGACCCGGGCAAGGGTGCGGGCGCCGCCCCGAGTGGCGCAGACTCCGACACTGTGCACGTGGGCGGCGAGGGCGGCGTCCCCCTTCGACGTGCTCGCCCTCAGATAGGCGACGAACTCACGGGTCATGGAGTACCAGCGCTCCGAGAGGTCCGCGTCCTCCTCGGTGTCCACGGGGGGCGGGCCGCTCTGGTCGTCGGAGGTGGTGTCGGGGAGGGTTCGACCGCCTTGGTCGTCAGATGTCGTGTCCGGGAGGGTTTGACCGCCTTGGTCGTCGGACGTGGTGTCAGGGAGGGTTTGACCGCCTTGGTCGTCGGACGTGGTGTCAGGGAGGGTCTGGCCGCCTTGGTCGTCGGATGTCGTGTCCGGGAGAGTCTGGCCGCCCTCCTCGTCCGTGTTCTCCGGCCGCTGCATGTCGCAGGACGTGTCGGACACGGACGGGCGCGGCGACGCCGGTGCGGCGGCCGCCGCGGGCCCGCCCGCACGCTCGGTGCCGCACGAGGTCAGCGTGCAGCAGCAGGCGAGCGCCGCGGCGACGGCGAGTCGCCGCATACGGATGTTCATCTGTGTCCCCCTTTCGGGGGGTGAGAGGGACACACGCAGACCGGGGTTCCATGCCGCACAGAGGGCACCATCAGGACATCGACTGATTTGCCCGTATCTTTCGGATGTCGGGGTACACGTCATCTCAGGCGACCTTGACGGGCCGTCACAGGACTCACCCGAATGGACCCCCTGACAGGCGCCATCTCATATCTGAGATAACCTCAACCTCATGGCAGACGACTACCTCGTACGCATCGGCAAGCTCATCCGCGACGCCCGGCAACACCGCGGCTGGACGCAGACGCAGCTCGCCGAAGCGCTCGGAACCAGCCAGAGCGCCGTCAACCGCATCGAGCGCGGCAACCAGAACATCAGCCTTGAGATGATCGCTCGCATCGGTGAGGCACTGGACAGCGAGATCGTCTCGCTCGGTTACGCAGGCCCGATGCATCTGCGGGTCGTCGGCGGCCGCCGGCTGTCGGGAGCCATCGACGTCAAGACGAGCAAGAACGCCTGCGTGGCCCTGCTGTGCGCGTCGCTGCTCAACAAGGGCCGGACGGTGCTGCGTCGGGTGGCCCGGATCGAGGAGGTGTACCGCCTGCTGGAGGTGCTCAACTCCATCGGCGTGCGCACCCGCTGGATCAACGACGGCGTGGACCTGGAGATCGCGCCGCCGGCCGAGCTGGACATGGCCTCCATCGACGCCGACGCCGCCGTGCGCACCCGCTCCATCATCATGTTCTTCGGCCCGCTGCTGCACCGCATGGACCGCTTCAAGCTCCCCTACGCCGGCGGCTGCGACCTGGGCACCCGCACCATCGAACCGCACATGATCGCGCTGCGCCGGTTCGGTCTGGACATCGCGGCGACGGAGGGTCAGTACCACGCCCAGGTCGACCACTCCGTGCGCCCCGACCGCCCGATCGTGCTGACCGAGCGCGGCGACACGGTGACCGAGAACGCGCTGCTCGCGGCCGCGCGCCACGACGGCGTGACCGTCATCCGCAACGCCTCCTCCAACTACATGGTCCAGGACCTGTGCTTCTTCCTGGAGGCGCTCGGTGTGCGGGTCGAGGGCATCGGCACCACGACGCTCACCGTGCACGGCGTACCGAACATCGACGTCGACGTCGACTACTCCCCCTCCGAGGACCCGGTCGAGGCGATGAGCCTGCTGGCCGCGGCCGTCGTCACCGAGTCCGAACTGACCGTGCGGCGCGTCCCGATCGAGTTCCTGGAGATCGAGCTGGCGGTCCTGGAGGAGATGGGCCTCGACCACGACCGCACGCCGGAGTACTTCGCCGACAACGGCCGTACCCGCCTGGTGGACCTGACCGTGCGCCCCTCCAAGCTGGAGGCGCCGATCGACAAGATCCACCCGATGCCGTTCCCGGGCCTGAACATCGACAACGTCCCGTTCTTCGCGGCGATCGCGGCCACCGCCCAGGGCAAGACCCTCATCCACGACTGGGTCTACGACAACCGGGCCATCTACCTGACGGACCTCAACCGCCTGGGTGGCCGCCTGCAACTGCTGGACCCGCACCGGGTCCTGGTCGAGGGCCCGACCCGCTGGCGCGCCGCCGAGATGATGTGCCCGCCGGCCCTGCGCCCCGCGGTGGTCGTCCTGCTGGCGATGATGGCAGCGGAGGGCACGTCGGTCCTGCGCAACGTGTACGTCATCAACCGCGGTTACGAGGACCTGGCGGAACGCCTGAACTCGATCGGGGCACAGATCGAGATCTTCCGGGACATCTGAGTCACCGTCAGAGCGCGGTCACCGCTCGACCAGGTGAGCAAGGCAGTCAGCGACGCCTGAGCCGGCCGCACGGCCATGGCCGTGCGGCCGGCTCGGGCGGGCCAGGTCGGTCGGCGAGAAGTCGGTGCCGACGTCGGCGGATGGTTCACGGGATGAGGACGATCTTCCCTGTGGTGTGACCGGTCATGATCCGCCGATGGGCCTCGGCGGCTTCGCGCAGCGGGTGGCTGCCGGCGATCAGGACGCGCAGCCGCCCGGCCTGCGCGGCTTCGGTGAGCCGCAGGCGCGCGGCGGCGCGGATCTCCGTGCCGGGGTCTGCGCCGGGCCCGCCGCCCAGGAGCCTGATGCCGGCCCCGGCGCCGCGTTCGAACGCCGCGATGGTCGCGATGCGGGACCGGTCCGCCACGAGGTCCACCGAGACGTCCACCGCCTCGTCGGTGCCCACCAGGTCGGCCGCCGCGTGGACGCCCTGCGGCGCCGCCTCGCGTACCCGGTCGGCCAGGCCCGGCCCGTACGCGATCGGAATCGCTCCCAGGTCGCGCAGCAGGTCGTGCTTGCCCGGGCTCGCCGTCCCCAGCACCGTGGCGCCGCGTTCGACGGCCAGTTGCACGGCCATCAGACCGACGCCTCCCGCGGCGCCGTGGATCAGCACCGAGTCGTTCTCGCGCAGGCCGATCGCTGTCAGCACGTGCACCGCCGTCACGCCGGTGACCATCAGCCCGCCCGCCTGTTCCCAGGAGAGCCCGGCCGGCTTGGGCACCACCGACGAAGCCGGGACGACGAGTTCGGCGGCGTACGCGCCGGGCGCGCGGTAGGCGATCACCTCGTCGCCGGCCTCGATCGGGCCGGCGGGGCCGGCCGCGTCGGCGCCCACCGCCGTCACCACACCGGCCGCTTCGGCGCCGAGCCGCATCGGCAGGTTCGCGGGGTCGGTTCCGAAGGCCCCGCTGTACGCCTTGTGGTCGAACGGATTGACGCCGGCGGCACGGATCTCGATGCGCACCTGGCCCGGCCCGGGCTCCGGTACGGCGGCATCGATCACCGACAGCACCTCGGGACCACCGTAGGCACGCGCTACTACTGCTTCGCTCATGTGGGCGGAAACACGGTGCCGGAAGGACCGATTCCCCCTCCTCGCAAATTTTTGAGCGGAGCGCTCCGCTCCGATACGTTGGCGGCCGACGATCACGCCGAAGCGGAGGACACATGCACGCCACGACCAAGCCCACGGCCCTGGTGACCGGCGGCAGCCGGGGAATCGGCGCGGCCACATCGCGCGAACTCGCGGCCCGCGGCTACCGCGTGGCCGTCAACTACTTCACGAACCGTGAGGCGGCCGACCAGGTGGTCAAGCTCATCGAGGCCGACGGCGGCGAAGCCTTCGCGGTGCAGGCCGATGTGCACGACCCCGGCCAGGCAGCCGGACTGCTGCGGCGCTCCGCGAGCGACGGGCGCCTGGACGTCCTGGTCTGCAATGCCGGCGCCCGCTTCACCCCCGCCCCGGTGCAGACGCTCGCCTGGGACGACTTCAGGACGAAGGTGACGGACGAGCTGGCTTCCGTCTACGCCCTCACCCAGCAGGCGCTGGGGCTCATGTCCGCCCGGGGGCGGGGCCGCATCGTGTATGTCTCCAGCGCGGTGGCCGACGGTCCGCCCGCCCCCGGCATGGCCGCCCATGGCACCGCCAAGGCCGCCCTGAACACGTTCGCCCGCTTCGTCGCGTACGAGGCCGGCCCGCTCGGCGTCACCGTCAACGTCGTGGCACCGGGTTACGTCCGCACCGAGAGCAGCGCACGCATGCCGCAGGAGTTCCAGCGGCGGCTGGCGGAGAACACCCCGCTGGGGCGGGTCGCGGAACCGGAGGACGTGGCCCGGGCGATCGCGCTGCTCGCCGGCGAGGAGGCGGGCTTCGTCACCGGCGAGGTGCTCACCGTCGACGGCGGGCACGGCGTGGCGCGACGGTAGGGAAGAATCCCTGTCCATGGGTGACACGCAGACCGGCAGACCGCGCGGCCGCCGACGGGAGGCGGACCGCAACGACGCCCGTCTCCTGCACGCCGCACGCGAGGTCTTCGCCGAGCTCGGCTGGGACGCCCCCGTCTCGGAGATCGCCCGCCGGGCGGGCGTCGGCATGGGCAGTCTCTACCGCCGTTACCCCAGCAAGGAACTGCTGGCTCAGCGCATGCGCGTCGTGGGGATGGAGCAGCTCGCCGCCCAGGCGCGCGCGGCTCTCGCCGAGGAGCGCGACCCCTGGGCGGCCTTCACCCGCTTTCTGCGGGACGCGCTCTCGGCCCAGGGCGCGGGCGGTCCGCTGCTCCCCCTGGTCGGCGGCCGGCTGCCGGCCACGGACGAGATCGTGGCCGCCGCCACCGAGCTGCGGGCCGCCCTCGGCGAGCTGGTGGACGGCGCGCACCGCGCAGGCGTACTGCGTGCCGACTTCTCCTCCGCCGACATCCCGTTGCTGCTCGACCACCTCGCCGCGCGGATCCCCGTCACCGACGAGCGCGCCACCGCATTCCACCTGCGGTATCTGGACCTGGTCCTCGCCGGACTGCACAGCTCGGCAACCGACCGGGCGGGCGCGCTGTCGGGCCCGGCACCGGACTGGTCCGAACTGAGCGAGTTGTGGAACGCGCCTGAGGGCTGAGGCCGCGGGGCGACTACGCAGTGGTGGCGCAGCACGCAGGCCTCGCGGTCAGGTCACGGCCTTCGCCGGCCTCTCCCGGGACATCGCACGCACTCCCGACCTCTCCCGACCCCCTTCCCGCTTGCCTTGAGGCGAGCCGGGAGGGGGTCCGCCTGTTGCAACTCCCCTACCGGAACGACACGTTCGACTTGTAGGAGTGTTGAATCACGGACGAGTCGGGTTCTCGTAGAAGTCTCCGAAGATCCGGTACCGGCCCACCGGTGTCTTCATGTCTTCCGCGTCTGGCTGGATCCAGTCGGTTGGCTGTCTACTCCTCAACAGGTTGTTGAAGCGGGGGAGTTCGCTTGTCACCCCCGCACCGCGACCAGTCCGCGGTGCGGTCGCGCGCTGCCGGTTGCCGGAATCCCCTGAGGACGGCCACAAGACGCCGGCCCGCTGTACATCTCCCCCACTGGTCCCACCGTAGCGAGGGCCATTCCCCTTGCCCCGAGAAGGAGTTGCCGTGGCAATTCAGCGCAAGCACACCATGTACCACTCGACCGTCGTCGACGCCGATCCGGACACCGTGTGGGCCGTGGTCCGCGACGCCCTCCAGGTGGTGTCGATCGTGTCCGGCGCCGGCGCGAAGAACGTCGGCTGGGCCGAGGGCGGAGCGGTCGAGCGGGTCCCGTCGCGCTACGACTTCACGCTCGTGTTCAACGACGGCCTGGTCCAGCAGGAGGTCGCCGGCCGCAACGAGGTGGAGCGGTCCCAGACCTACCGGGCCGTCGCGCCGACGATGGGCGTCGACCAGTATCTCGCCACCGTTCAGGTCCGGCCGATCACCAACGACCCGAGTCGCAGCTTCTTCGACTGGACGCGGGAGCTGACGATCGCCGAGGACGCCGACCGTGAGGTCGTCGAGACGATCATCTCGCTGATGGAGAAGCAGACCGACGCCATCCGGGACCATTTCGCGTCGCCGGCGAAGTAACCGCAGCCCGCTTACTCCGAGTTACTCCGAGTTACTTCGAGCGAAGGAGCAATCGTGACCGAGACGTCGTCCGGCCGGCACATCGAGATCGTCTGGCCCGATCTGGGCATCACCGTCACCGCGGAACTCGACGGCCGCAACTCCGAGTTGGCCGACCTGCTGTGGGAGTCCCTGCCCTACCGGAGTCTCCAGGGCCACGCACTCGTGGCGGGCAGCCACCTGTACCACGTGGCGCCCATCCACGAACTGCTCCACACCCACCCCGCACACCGGATTCCCGACCGGCGCGATGCCCCCGACGGCACCGTGTTCCTCTCCGGGCTCCAGCACCTGGGCATCAAATACGGAACGCTGACCGAACCCATGCCCGCCGCGCCCATAGGCCGGATCCGGCACGAGGACATCGCCGCTCTGGACGAGGCCGGCCGAGCCGTCTGGGACGCCGTCTACGCCACGAAGAAGCAGATCCTGGTCGAGGTGCGCAAGGCCGGCACGACCGGCGGCCACCACATCCCGCGCCTCACCGCCGCCCACCCCGACGCCGACCGGCTCATCGGCGACCTGCACACCGAGACCGGGCGGATCTGGCTGGACGAGCCGGCCGAACTCGCCGACATGCACCGCGGACTCATCCCCTCCGGCGCCGGCACCTACGACACCGTCCTGCCCACCCTCCTCTTCGTCAACGGCGAGACCCGCCCCCTCGGATACGCCAGCTACGGCGGCCTCATCCGCGCCGCGGTCGGCGAGATGCCGTTGGACTCGCTGCGCCAGATGGCCCGCCTCCTCGTCGGCGTCCCCGCCGAGTTCCTCGGCTACTGCGGCCTGGAACAGCTCTGGGCCTTCACCCAGCGCTTCCTCGCCTGCCTCGACCACCTCGACCGCCACGACCTCCAGGCCGTAGCCGCCCACATGGCCCTCTACATCAACTGCCTCGGCGGCTGGAACCTCCACCTCTTCCCCTGGGACGCCACCGACCAGCTGCGCCAGCTGCGCCCCACCGGGATCGGACAGCAGTCATGAGCGAGCTGCCCGCACGCACGGACGCCCTCGTCATCGGCGGAGGGGTCATCGGTACGTCGATCGCGTACCGGCTCGCCGAGGCCGGTGTCGGCACGGTCCTGCTGGAGCGCGGCGAGCTCGGATCGGGATCGTCCGGGACCACCGCGGGCGTCGTCCGCAGCTACTTCCCCGGCGACGCCCTCACCGGCAGCCTCGCCGTGCGCAGCCTGGCCGCGTATCACGCCTTCGCCGAGCGGACCGGAACCGACCTCGGCATGCGGCGTACAGGCTTCCTTGTGCTGTTCACCGAGGAACAGCAGGTGGAGGACTTCCGGCGCACCCAGGACGCCCAGCGGGCCGCGGGAGTGGACGTCGAGCTGGTGAGCGCCGCCGACGCGGCGCGGTTCAACCCGCTGGTCGACGAGAGCGCCGTCCTGGCCGCGGCCTGGGCGCCCGAGGCCTACGCCGTCGATCCCGCCGCCATCGTGCGCGGCTACGCCAGGGCCGCCGAGCAGGCCGGGGCCGTGCTGCGCACGCACACAGCCGTCACCGGCATCGACCCCGACGGGCTGGTCCACACGCCCGCGGGCAGCGTCCGCGCCGGCACCGTCATCTGCGCGGCGGGACCCTGGGCGGGAACGGTCGCCGCCCTGGCCGGCGTGCACCTTCCGCTGACCACGTACCCCATCGACCTGCTCCTCACCGACGCGCCCGCCGCCTTCCCGGACACCACCCTGCCGATGACCCTGCACCCGTCCAGCCTGCGGATCCGGTCCTGGGGAGACCGGATCCTCGTGGGGATGGGCCGCCCGGGCCCGAAGGAGTCCCCGGAGGCCTGGCTGCACCGGGTGTCGGACCGGCTCGGCGCCACCTACCCGCCCCTGGCCGGAAACCGCCTCGAGCACGGGTGGAGCGGCGACCTCGACGTCAGCCCGGACGGGAAGGCCGCCATCGGCCGCGACCCCGACCGCCCCTTCCTCTACGCGGCGGGATTCTCCGGCCAGGGGCTGTGCCAGGCGCCCGCGGCCGGGGAGATCGTCCGCGACCTCTTCCTCGGCAAGCAGCCCTTCCTCGACACGGCCGGCCTCTCCGCCGCCCGCTTCCCCGCGGCCGCCCGGCCATCGACGCCTTCCTAAGGACGCAGTCATGATCATCTTGGGATGCAACGGCTTCACCCGCGTCTCGCAGTTCTTCGCCGAGCACTTCGGCGCGGTCGGCACCGACAAGCACTACCTCCTGGGTCACGACGCCGCCGCCTCGCTCCTGGTGGACGGCGAGCTGGTGGCCGCCGTGGAGGAGGAGCGGCTCAACCGGGAGAAGAAGACCACCGACTTCCCGGTCAACGCGGTGCAGTGGTGCCTGGAACAGGCGGGGCTGCACTTCTCCGACATCGACCTGATCGCCATCCCGTTCGACTTCTCCGCCGAGGTCCTCGCCGAGATGCTGTCGGGCATCGCGTCCGCGCCGATGCCGTCCGCGGCGAAAGCGGCTCTGCTGAACAACATCGGGAAGCTGGTCACCGAGGTCGTCGGCCACGAGGCGATCCTCGCCGACTTCGCCGCACGCACCGGCTTCACACCCGACCCGGAGAAGGTGGTGTTCGTCCCGCACCACCTCGCCCACGCGATGACCGGCTACTACGCGGCGGGCATGAAGGACACCGCGTTCCTGATCAGTGACGGGCGCGCCGAGATCCTGTCGGCGCTGACCGGCGAGATCCGCGACGGCCGCATCCGCGTCTTCGAGGAGTCGGCCATCGGCGCCGAGTACTCGATCGGCATCCTGTTCAGCGCGATCACGCGTTTCCTGGGCTTCGTGCCCAACAACGACGAGTACAAGGTCATGGGCCTGGCCGGATACGCCGCGCCGCCGGTGCCGAACCCGTTCGTCGAGGACTTCGTCCAGCTGCACGACGGCGGCCGGTACACCTTCGCCCGGCCCCTGGAGACGGACAACCCCCGCAGCCTCGATCCGCTGTTCGAGGAGTACTTCGGTCCCCGGCAGGACACCCTGGAGTACCAGGCCCGGGTGGCGGCCGCGGCGCAGGAGATGCTGAACGTCGTCACCCGGCACCAGGTCCGCGCGCTCGAGGCCAGGACGGACCTGAACCATCTGCTGTTCGAGGGCGGGGTGGCGCTGAACTGCCTGAACAACACCCCGCTGTTCGAGGGGTCGCGGTTCGAGGACATGGAGGTGAGCTTCGGCGCCAGCGACACCGGCATCACCATCGGCGCCGCGGTCCACGCCTGGCTCCATCACCCGGCCGGCGCCGGCCGGGCCGGCGGGCAGAAGCCGCCGCGGGTCACTCCGTACCTCGGACCGGAATACGACGAGGCGACGATCGAGCAGGCCCTGCGGGACGTCGGTGACCGTGTGCGGTGGACCAGGCTGAGCGACGACGAGGTCGTCGACCAGGTGGCGAAGCTGCTCACCGAGAAGGTCGTCGTCGGCTGGTACGAGGGCCGCATCGAGCACGGTCCGCGGGCGCTGGGGCACCGCAGCATCCTTGCGAACCCGGGCTTCGCCGACATCAAGGACATCATCAACACCAAGGTCAAACACCGCGAGCCGTTCCGCCCGTTCGCGCCGCTGGTGCTTCAGTCGCAGGCCTCGCAGGTCTTCGAGATGGGCCGCAAGACCCGTTCGCCGTACATGACCTTCGTGTTCCCGGTGCGGCCGGAGTTCCGCGACGTGATCCCGGGCGCCACCCATGTGGACGGCACCTCGCGGGTGCAGACGCTCACCGATGAGGACACCCCGCGGCTGGCGGCCCTGCTGCGCCGGTTCACCGCGCTGACCGACGTCCCCTGCCTGATCAACACCTCCTTCAACGTGGCGGGCGAGCCGATCGTCTGCACCCCCGCCGACGCGCTGAACTGCTTCCTCGGCACGGAGATCGATCACCTCGTGCTCGGCAACCACCTCGTCACGAAGGTGGCCCCCTCCGCATGACGCACCCGGCCGATCACACGGGAGTCCGGTCCGTCCAGTCGCTGGGGCCGTCCTGGGCGGCGGACGGGGCGGTGCCCGAGGAGGCCGCCCCGGCGCCCTCCGGCCCGCTCACCGGCCCCGGGGCGCCCACCACGCTGGTGCTGCTGCGGCACGGCGAGACGGCGCTGACGGCCCAGAAGCGGTTGTCGGGCAGCGGCGGAGCCGACCCGGCTCTGTCGGCTGCCGGGCGGCGGCAGGCCGAGGCGGCCGCGGCGGTGCTCGCGGCGCGCGGCCCGGTGCGGGCGGTGGTGTCCTCGCCGCTGCGCCGCTGCCGGGAGACGGCCGAGGCGGCGGCGCGGCGCCTGGGCCTGGACGTCCTCGTCGACGAGGGCCTGCGCGAGGCGGATTTCGGCGCCTGGGAGGGGCTGACCTTCGCCGAGGTCCGCGAGCGCCACCCGGCGGAGATGGCGGCCTGGACGCAGTCGCCGGCGGCGGTGCCGGGCGGCACGGGCGAGCCGTTCGAGGCGGTGGCACGCCGGGTCGTGCGGGTGCGGGACAGGCTGCTGGCACGGTACGCGGGGCGTACGGTGCTGGTCGTCTCCCATGTCGCGCCGCTGCGGACGCTGGTCCGGCTGGCGCTGGGCGCACCGCCCGCGTCCCTGTTCCGCATGGAACTGGCGGCGGCTTCGCTGTCCGCGGTGGCCTATTACGGTGACGGAAATACGTCGGTGCGATTTCTGAACGACACCTCGCATCTGCGATGAGTTCAGCCGGAATTCGCCTCACCTGCGAGGCGTTTTGGCGGATGTAGGCCCGCACCGCCTCTTGGACCCGCCTCCGCTCGGCCCCTTGGGACACGTCCTGAGCTGTGCGGATCCGGTGCGCCGGCCCTTGACCGACGGACCCGCCGCACCGTATTTTCGAACGAACCGACTCGAGAACGGCTGGAAGGAGGCGAAGTCGGATGTCCATCATCTCCGACCTGCATCGCCTCGCCCAGCGGACCGTCTGGGTCCCGGGTCGCGTAGCACACGGCTGCTGAACAGCCCTCCTCTCCGGCGTGTCCGTTAGTGGCCCCGGTGTCTTCTGATGTCTTCACCCGCCTTCGGCGCGCCTTCGCGTGCTGATGTCTGCTCCGGGTTCTTACGCTTCAGCATCGCCACCGAAAGAGAAAGCCCTGAAATGGCGACTAGCATCATTTGTACGACCGCGCTCCGAAATGAGGATGTGCCATGGTAGCGGCACGGATCACGGTCAATGGGGAGACCACCCCGATTTCCCCGGCCGCACCCCACACGACGGTCCTGGATTTCCTCCGTGACCGTGGCCTCACCGGCACCAAGGAAGGCTGTGCCGAGGGCGAGTGCGGCGCGTGTTCGGTCCTGGTGGCCCGTCCCGGGGTGAACAAGCCCACCGACTGGGTGGCGATCAACGCCTGCCTGGTTCCGGTCGCGGCCCTGGACGGTCAGGAGGTCGTCACCTCCGAAGGTCTCGCCACCGCCGGCGAGCCCGGCACGCCGCCCACGCTGCACCCGGTGCAGGAGGAGATGGCGGTCCGCGGCGGCTCCCAGTGCGGTTACTGCACGCCGGGCTTCGTCTGCAGCATGGCCGCCGAGTACTACCGGCCCGACCGCTGCGCGCACGCGCACACCGACTCCGACGCGGCGCAGGACGCCGACGCCGACGCCGACGCCGAGCACGGTCCGAACGGCTTCGACCTGCACTCGCTGAGCGGGAACCTGTGCCGCTGCACCGGTTACCGCCCGATCCGCGATGCCGCGTACGCCGTCGGCACGCCCACCGAGGACGACCCGCTGGCGCGGCGTCGCGAGCAGGCCCCGCCGGAGGCGGCCGCCACCGAATACGTCCAGGACGACAGCACGTTCGTCCGCCCGGCCACCCTGAGCGATGCGCTGCGGCTGCTGCGCGAGCGGCCCGACGCGGTGGTGGTCGCGGGCAGCACCGACTGGGGCGTGGAGGTGAACATCCGCTCCCGCCGGGCCGGTTACGTGGTCGCCGTCGACCGTCTGCCCGAACTGCGGGAGCTGCGCGTCGGGTCGGACCACGTCGAGATCGGGGCCGCGCAGACGCTCACCGAGATCGAGCGGCGCCTCGACGGCAGCGTGCCGCTGCTGGCGGAGCTGTTCCCGCAGTTCGCGTCGCGGCTCATCCGCAACAGCGCGACCCTCGGCGGCAACCTCGGTACCGGCTCCCCCATCGGTGACAGCCCGCCCGTGCTGCTCGCGCTGGAGGCGTCGCTGGTGCTCGCCGACGCCGACGGTGAGCGGGTGGTCCCGCTCGCCGAGTACTTCACCGGTTACCGGCAGAGCGTGCGCCGTCCCGGCGAGCTGATCCGCGCCGTACGCATCCCGCTGCCGCTGTCGCCCGTCACGGCCTTCCACAAGATCGCCAAGCGGCGCTTCGACGACATCTCCAGCGTGGCGGTCGCCTTCGCCCTCGACATCGAGGACGGGATCGTCCGCAAGGCGCGCATCGGCCTGGGCGGCGTGGCCGCCACCCCGATCCGCGCGCTCGCCACCGAGGCGGCCCTCGAGGGCAAGCCGTGGGTGACGGAGACCGTCGAGGCCGCGGCGGAGGTCCTGCGGACGCAGGGCACGCCGATGAGCGACCACCGTGCCAGCGCCGACTACCGCGCCGCGATGCTCGGCCAGAGCCTGTTGAAGCTGCACGCACAGACCACCACTGAGGCGGTGTCGTCATGAGTCATCTGTCCGAGCGTCCCGAGAAGCCCGTCGTCGGTGTCTCGATGCCGCACGAGAGCGCGACCCTGCACGTCACCGGCACCGCGCTCTACACCGACGACCTGGTCCAGCGCACCAAGGACGTACTGCACGCCTACCCGGTGCAGGTGATGAAGGCCCACGGCCAGATCATCGGGCTGAACACCGAGCCCGCGCTCGCCGTGCCGGGTGTGGTGCGGGTGCTGACCAAGGCCGACGTGCCCGGAGTCAACGACGCCGGCATGAAGCACGACGAGCCGCTGTTCCCCGACGAGGTCATGTTCCACGGCCACGCCGTCGCCTGGGTGCTCGGCGAGACCCTGGAGGCGGCCCGGCTCGGTGCCGCGGCCGTCGAGGTGGAGCTCGACGAGCTGCCCGCCCTGGTCACGCTGCAGGACGCCATGGCGGTCGGCAGCTACCACGGCGCGCAGCCCCTGATGGAGGCCGGTGACATCGACGCCGGTTTCGCCGACTCGGCGCACGTGTTCACCGGCGAGTTCCAGTTCGCCGGCCAGGAGCACTTCTACCTGGAGACGCACGCGGCGCTCGCCCAGGTCGACGAGAACGGCCAGATCTTCATCCAGAGCAGCACCCAGCACCCGTCGGAGACCCAGGAGATCGTCTCCCACGTGCTCGGCGTGCCCGCCCACGAGGTCACCGTGCAGTGCCTGCGGATGGGCGGCGGCTTCGGCGGCAAGGAGATGCAGCCGCACGGGTTCGCGGCCATCGCCGCGCTCGGCGCCAAGCTCACCGGCCGGCCGGTCCGGTTCCGGCTCAACCGGACGCAGGACCTGACGATGTCCGGCAAGCGGCACGGCTTCCACGCCACGTGGAAGATCGGCTTCGACGCGGACGGCCGCATCCAGGCCCTGGACGCCACCCTGGTCGCCGACGGCGGCTGGAGCCTGGACCTGTCCGAGCCGGTGCTGGCCCGGGCGCTGTGCCACATCGACAACACCTACTGGATCCCCAACGCGCGGGTCGCCGGACGCATCGCCAAGACCAACACGGTCTCCAACACCGCCTTCCGCGGCTTCGGCGGACCGCAGGGCATGCTGGTGATCGAGGACATCCTGGGCCGCTGCGCACCGCTGCTCGGCCTGGACCCCGTGGAGCTGCGGGAGCGCAACTTCTACCAGCCGGGCCAGGGCCAGACGACGCCGTACGGGCAGCCGGTCACGCAGCCCGAGCGGATCTCCACCGTCTGGCAGCAGGTGCAGGAGGACGCCGGCATCGCCGACCGCCGGCGCGAGATCGCCGCGTTCAACGCCGCGCACCCGCACACCAAGCGGGCCCTCGCGATCACCGGCATCAAGTTCGGCATCTCGTTCAACCTCACCGCCTTCAACCAGGGCGGCGCGCTGGTGCTGATCTACAAGGACGGCTCGGTCCTGATCAACCACGGCGGCACCGAGATGGGCCAGGGCCTGCACACCAAGATGATGCAGGTGGCCGCGACCACGCTGGGCATCCCGCTGCACAAGGTCCGGCTGGCCCCGACGCGGACCGACAAGGTGCCCAACACCTCCGCAACCGCGGCCAGTTCCGGCGCCGACCTGAACGGCGGCGCGATCAAGAACGCCTGTGAGCAACTGCGCGAGCGGCTGCTGCAGGTGGCCGCCACCCAGCTGGGCGCCAACCCCTCCGACGTGCGCATCGTCGAGGGCGTCGCGCGCGCCCTGGGCAGCGACAAGGAGCTCGCCTGGGACGACCTGGTGCACACCGCGTACTTCCAGCGGGTGCAGCTGTCGGCGGCCGGGTTCTACCGGACCGAGGGGCTGCACTGGGACGCGAAGTCGTTCCGGGGCTCGCCGTTCAAGTACTTCGCCCACGGCGCCGCCGCGACGGAGGTGGAGGTCGACGGTTTCACCGGCGCCTACCGCATCCGGCGCGTGGACATCGTGCACGACGTCGGCGACAGCCTCTCCCCGCTGATCGACATCGGTCAGGTCGAGGGCGGCTTCGTGCAGGGCGCGGGCTGGCTGACGCTGGAGGAGCTGCGCTGGGACACCAGTGACGGACCCCACCGCGGCCGGCTGCTGACCCAGGCGGCGAGCACGTACAAGCTGCCGAGCTTCTCGGAGATGCCCGAGGAGTTCAACGTCACGCTGCTGGAGAACGCCACCGAAGAAGGCGCGGTGTTCGGCTCCAAGGCGGTGGGCGAGCCTCCGCTGATGCTGGCGTTCTCGGTGCGCGAGGCGCTGCGGCAGGCCGCCGCGGCGTTCGGGCCGGCCGGTGTCAGCGTGGATCTCGCCTCCCCCGCGACGCCGGAGGCCGTGTACTGGGCGATCCAGAACGCCCGCAAGGGCGACGCCCGGCTCGCGGGTGTCGCGTCACTCAACGGCGACGCCCGCCACAACGGCCACAAGGTCCGTACCGGCGCCAGCGCTCTGAGCAATGCCTGACATGACCTGGGTGGCCGCGGTCGCGCGGTTGCGAGCCCACCGGGAACCCGGTGTGCTCGTGACCGTCGCGACCGTGCGCGGTCACGCACCACGCAAGGCCGGCGCCAAGCTCGTCGTGGGGCAGTCCGAGACGTGGGGTTCCATCGGCGGCGGCAACATCGAGGCGGTCGCGATCGACCGGGCCCGCGAGCTGATGGGCACGCCCGACGCGGAGCCGGAGATGATGGAGTTCGCCCTCAACGACAAGGTCACCAACCGGCACGGCGTGCAGTGCTGTGGCGGCGCCGTGTCCGTCCTGCTCGAACCGCTGCCGGTGGTGCCGGCGGTGGCGATCTTCGGCATCGGACACGTCGGGCTGGAGCTGGCCCGCATCCTGGCCCGCCAGAACCTGGATCTGCATCTGACCGACACCCGCGCCGACATGCTCACCGGCGAACGGCTCGGCGTGCTGCTCGCGGACGCGGTGGCGCAGGTCCATGTGCACCACATACCGCTGCTCCCGGAGGAAGTCCTCGGGGAGCTGGCGCCCGGCACCCACGTCCTGATCATGACGCACGATCACGCCGAGGACGCCGCGCTGGCCGACGCGGCCCTGCGCACCGAGGGTCTGGGCTCGATCGGGCTGATCGGCTCGTCCGCCAAATGGGCGCGGTTCCGGCACCGCCTGTCCACCGAGGGCGGCCACGACGACGCCACCATCGACCGGATCAAGACACCGATCGGACTGACCGAGATCACCGGCAAGGAGCCCGCCACGATCGCGGTGAGCGTCGCGGCCGACCTGCTGCGGACGTTCGAACAAGACGGCCGCTGAGCGCGGTCGCATTCCCCCTCGAGGAGCCACTCTGTGGCTCCTTTCGGCTTTCACGGGGCGTGACGACACGTCCACGACCAGCGACCTGAGCTGTGGGTTTTAGCCGCAGGTGGCTTGTAGAAGTCTACAAACACCCCGTCTCAGCCTGCGGGGTTTTCATGCCTTCCACCCCTAGCTGACACCCCTCGTTTGGCGGTGTACTCCTGACACGAGTTCAACGCGTCGTAGTTTCGTCGGCACCCGCAATGCGATGGTCATTTCGGACTGCCCCCTCTGTTCCCACCGCATCCGAAAAGGAGTGGCCGTGACCGCGCACATTCAGGAAACGAGCATCCAGGACCTCAAGCGCGCCTGGATGGAAGAGGCGATCAGCCTGGCCACCAACAGCGTCGCGAACGGCGGCGGCCCCTTCGGCGCCCTGGTCGCCAAGGACGGCGAGATCGTCGCGCTCGGGAACAACCAGGTCACCGCGTCTCTTGACCCCACGGCACACGCCGAGGTGAGCGCGATGCGCGCCGCCTGCAAGGAGCTGGGCGACTTCTCCCTCGCGGGCTGCATCCTGGTCACCTCGTGCGAGCCGTGTCCGATGTGCCTCTCCTCCGCCCTGTGGGCGCGCGTCGACGCGATCGTCTACGCCGCCGACCGCCATGACGCCGCGGTGGCCGGTTTCGACGACCGCAAGTTCTACGACCTGTTCGAGAAGCAGCCCCAGTCGCAGTGGCCGACCCGGGTCGAGCACCTGGACCTGCCGAACCGCACGGCCCCGTTCGACGCGTGGCTGGCGAAGGCGGACCGTATCGAGTACTGAGCCGCTCCGCAGACGGACGGCCGATGCCCCGGCGGGATGGACGCCGGGGCATCGGCGTACCCGGCTCAGACCTGCGTCAGCGTGATGTCCTGCTGCCGGGCCGCGTGGAAGTGGGGCAGCGGGAGACCACCCTGGGGGCGCAGCTCCAGCACGGTGGTCTCGACGTGGGCCGCGCCGGCGCGCAGAGCGTCGGTGGCGACCTTGCCGGTGTTCTGCCAGGTGTGCTCGGCGCCGTCGCAGACGGCACGGGTGCCGCCGATGCCGTAGCGCATGGTCGAGGCGTACGGGCCGTTGGCCGGCGCGCTCTGGGAGACGGCGGCGCTGATGAACACCGGGCCCGAACTGCCGAGGCAGCTGTAGGTGCCGGACACGGTGACGGTGCCGTCGGCGGTGATGCGCCCGACCGGGTCGACGGTGATCGTCTCGTACGGGTCGGCCGCGGCCGGGGCGGCGGGAGCGGCGGCCAGCAGCGCGAGCGCGGCGGCCGCCGTGCCGAGCGCGGTGCGCAGCGACGGGCGGGACAGTGAGGCCAAAGTCATGGATACCTCCTGAGGTGGGGGTTTCCACTGGTACCGGCCCGGCGCGCCCGCGCGCGTGATCGTCACCCCTTCGGTGGCGCGTCCCGCGCATTTGCGGGTGTGTCCCGGCATCCGCGCCCCGACCGTCGCGGGACCGTCCCCGGAGTGTCCTGGTGCTGTCACGCTTCCCCGCCGGCCCTTGGCGGACCCGGTCGGGCGAGCGCATCGTCGAGGCGTACGGACGGTCACCCGACCGGCCTCATCACGTGGAGGTGCGCCATGTGTACCCACCGCTCCTCGTGCCCCGCGGCCGACGGCCGCCCCGCACACATCGTGGCCGCCCACCCCGAGCAGGGCTGGAACCTGCTGTGCGACGGCACGATCGCCTTCGACGACACCGGCGAGCTGCGACCCGACGGCCGAGCCGTAGCCCCGCACCGAACCCCGTCGGAACGCCTCACCATGGCCGCGTGACCCTGCCGGGGCGCGCCGGCGCACGCCACGGCGTCGCCGCACCCGCGTACGGACACCCCCACCCCGGCCCCGACCCACAACGAACCGCAGGCGCGACAGCAACCGGCCACCGGACCGCAACGGGCCGCCGCAGGCATCCAAGGGGCGCGGGGCTGTGTCGATATGCGGCTCCGCCGCGTGGGCGCGACCAGCCACAACGCACCCGCAGACGAAACACGACCCAGCGCCGCAGGCCAACGGCGGGCGGCCTCAAGGCAGAACGGCGAACCCGTCCAGTTCGACCAGCGCCTCCTCGTCCCACAGCCGCACGACCTGGACCACCGCCATCGCCGGATAGTCACGGCCGGCCAACTTCCGCCAGATACGCCCGAGTTCGCCGGCCTGGGCACGGTAGGAGGCGACATCCGTGGCGTAGACGGTGACGCGCGCGAGATCGGCGGGCCTGCCACCCGCCGCGTGCAGCGCGCGCAGCAGATTGGCCAGCGCCCGCGCGAACTGCTCGGGCAGCGTCGCGCCGGTGACCTTGCCGTCGGCGTCCAGGGCGGTCTGCCCGGCGAGGAAGACCACGCGGGAGCCGGTGGCGACCACGGCGTGGGAGAAGCCGGCGGGCGGCGACATCCCGGCCGGGTTGATGCGCTCGGTGGTCACTCGGCGGCCTCCTGTCGGGCGTACAACTCCTTGGCGATGATGCCGCGTTGGACCTCGCTGGCGCCCTCGTAGATGCGCGGGGCGCGCACCTCCCGGTAGAGATGCTCCAGCAGGTGACCGCGCTGCAACGCGCGGGCTCCGTGCAGCTGGACGGCCGTGTCGACGACGAACTGCGCGGTCTCGGTGGCCAGCAGTTTCGCCATCGCCGCGCGCCCCGGCACATCGGGGGCCTTCTCGTCGTACGCCGACGCCGCCGCGTACACCAGCAGGCGGGCGGCCTCGGTGCGCAGCGCCATCTCGGCCACCTGGTGGGAGACGGCCTGCAGGTCGCTCAGCGTGCCGCCGAAGGCGCCGCGGCGGGCGGTGTGGGCGAGGGTGGCGTCCAGCGCGGCCTGGGCCATGCCGACGGCGAAGGCGCCGACGCTGGGCCGGAACAGATTGAGGGTGCCCATGGCGACGGCGAACCCGCGGTCGACCTCGCCGAGGACGTCGTCGCCGGTCACGGGGACCGCGTCGAAGCGCAGCGCGCCGATGGGGTGCGGGGAGAGCATCTGAAGGGGGCTGCCGGTCAGTCCGGGACGGTCGGCCGGGACGAGGAAGGCGGTGACACCGCGGGCCCCGGCCCCGGGCGTCGTCCGGGCGAAGACGGTGTAGAAGTCGGCCTCGGGGGCGTTGGAGATCCAGCACTTGTCCCCGGTGAGCCGCCAGCGCCCGGCCCCGTCGGCCTCGGCGACGGCGCCGTCACCGTCACCTTCTGCCCCCCGCCCCTCCCCCTCCGCCGTCAGACTCAACGCCCCCGCGTCCGAGCCCGCTCCCGGCTCGCTCAGGGCGAACGCCGCGATCGCCATGCCGTCGGTGACGGCCGGGAGCCAGCGGGTGCGCTGGGCCTCGGTGCCGTAGGCGTGCACGGGGTGGGCGCCCAGGCCCTGGAGGGCGAGGGCGGTCTCCGCCTCGGTGCAGGCGTACGCCAGGGACTCCCGCATGAGGCACAGCTCGAGCGCGCCGGAGGCGAACACGCGGCGCAGCAGTCCCAGCCGGCCCAGTTCGGCGACGAGGGCACGGTTGACGTGACCCGGCTCGCCCTTCTCGGCGAGCGGCCTGAGCCGCCGCGCGGCCAGGGTGCGCAGCTCCGCACACCAGGCGGTCTGTTCCGGTTCGAGCGAGAATGCGGGCATTGCCGGTCCCCTCTCCCACGGGCTCCGACCCGACGATATCGCGTACCGTTGACTGTCGTCACCAAGGCGATACGCTCCTTCTGAGCGAGCCCGCTGAGCGAGCCCGACAAGCGAGCCCACCACCACGGCCGACTCGGCAAGGGGGCGAACCGCCATGACCACCTCGGCGCACCTCGACACCTTCGCGCGCGACCACCTCCCACCGCGCGAGCAGTGGCCCGAGCTCCGCTTCGACCTCCCGGAGCTGCGCTACCCCGAACGGCTGAACTGCGCGGACGTCCTCCTCGCAGGCCCCCCGGCCCACCGCCCCGCCTTCCGCACCCCCACCGGGGACGTCTGGACCTACGGCGATCTGCGCGCCCGCGTCGACCGGCTCGCCCACCTGCTGACCGGCGATCTCGGCGTCGTCCCGGGCAACCGGGTGCTGCTGCGCGGCCCCACCACGCCGTGGCTGGCCGCCTGCTGGCTCGCGGTGCTGAAGGCGGGCGCGATCGCCGTCACCGTGCTGGCCCAGCAGCGCCCGCACGAGCTGGCCACGATGTGCGAGATCGCCCAGGTCCGGCACGCGCTGTGCGACATCCGCGCCGTCGACGACCTGGCCAAGGCCGAGATACCCGGACTCGCCATCACCACCTACGGCGGCGACGCCCCCGACGACCTCCTCAGCCGCCCCGCGCCCGCGGAGCCGTTCCGGGCCGTGGACACCGCGGCCGACGACGTGGCGCTGATCGCCTTCACCTCCGGCACCACGGGCCGCCCCAAAGGGTGCATGCACGTCCACCGGGACGTGCTCGCCATCGCCGACACCTTCTCCCGGCACGTGCTGAAACCCACCGCCGACGACGTGTTCACCGGCTCTCCCCCGCTCGGCTTCACCTTCGGCCTCGGCGGTCTGGTCGTCTTCCCGCTGCGCGCGGGCGCCAGCACGCTGCTGCTCGAACAGGCGCACCCGACGCACCTGTTGCCCGCGATCGCCGAGCACCGCGTCTCGGTGCTGTTCACCGCGCCGACCGCGTACCGGGCGATGCTCGCCGAGCTCGACGGCCACGACGTGTCGTCGCTGCGCCGCTGCGTCTCGGCCGGTGAGAACCTGCCCGCCGCGACCTGGCACGCCTGGCACCGCAAGACCGGCCTGAGAATCATCAACGGCATCGGCGCCACCGAGCTGCTGCACATCTTCATCTCCGCCGCCGACGACGACGCCCGGCCGGGCACCACCGGCGTCCCGGTCCCCGGATGGCAGGCGCGGGTGCAGGACGCCGAGGGCCGCGAACTGCCCGCAGGCGAGCCCGGACTGCTCGCCGTGCGCGGCCCGGTGGGCTGCCGCTATCTCGCCGACCCCCGTCAGCGCGAGTACGTCCGCGGCGGCTGGAACATCACCGGGGACACCTATCTGCGCGACGAGGACGGCTACTTCCGCTATGTCGCCCGCGCCGACGACATGATCATCTCGGCCGGGTACAACATCGCCGGGCCCGAGGTCGAGGACGCGCTGCTGCGCCACCCGGACGTGGTCGAGGCGGCCGTCGTGGGCCGGCCGGACGCGGACCGCGGGCACGTCGTCGTCGCCCACGTCGTCCTCGAGGAGGGCGCCGAGCGGGACGCCGAGGCGCTGCGCGCGCACGTCAAGTCCGAGCTGGCGCCGTACAAATGCCCGCGCGAGATCGTCTTCCTGGACGCGCTGCCGCGCACGGCGACCGGCAAGTTGCAGCGGTTCCGGCTGCGCTCCGACGGCTGAACCGCACCGCCACGTGACCAGCACCGATACCGACGACCTAAAATGATCAACGTGTCCGACCAGCACGCTCCCCGGTCCCTGATCGTCACGCTCTACGGCGCCTACGGCCGCTTCGCCCCGGGCCCGGTGCCCGTGGCCGAGCTGATCCGGCTGCTGGCCGCGGTCGGCGTCGACGCGCCCTCGGTGCGCTCCTCGGTGTCCCGGCTCAAACGGCGCGGACTGCTGCTGCCCGCCCGCACGGAGCGCGGCGCGGCCGGTTACGCGCTCTCGCCCGAGGCACGGCAGCTGCTGGAGGACGGCGACCGGCGGATCTACGCGACCGCTCCGCCAGAGGACGAGGGCTGGGTACTGGCAGTGTTCTCGGTGCCGGAGTCGGAGCGGCAGAAACGGCATGTGCTGCGCTCCCGGCTGGCCGGTCTCGGTTTCGGCACGGCGGCGCCCGGCGTGTGGATCGCCCCGGCCCGGCTGTACGAGGAGACCCGGCACACCCTTCAGCGGCTGCGTCTGGACGGCTACGTCGACTTCTTCCGCGGTGAGCACCTCGGGTACGCGCCGACGGCCGGGGCGGTGGCCCGCTGGTGGGACCTGGCGGCCATCGCCAAGGAGCACGAGGCGTTCCTGGACCGCCACGAACGGGTGCTGCACGCCTGGCAGGAGCGCGCGGGCACCCCGCCCGAGGAGGCCTACCGCGACTATCTCCTCGCCCTGGACACCTGGCGCCACCTGCCCTACGCCGACCCCGGGCTGCCCGCGCGGCTGCTGCCCGCCGACTGGCCGGGGGCGCGCTCGGCGGCGGTGTTCCACGCCCTGCACGAGCGCCTGCGCGACGCGGGCGGCGAGTTCGCGGGCGTGGCCCCCGGCCGGCCGGCGGCCTGACGCGGCGACCGCGCGGCGCGGGCCGGCTCGACGGCCCGCGGCGCGATCGGTTCAGCGCCCGCCGCCCAGCGCGAGCCGGGGTTTCGGGGCGTCCGTGCGGCCCGTCTGCGGGCGGCGGCTGCCCGCGCGGTACGGGGCGGGCCAGACGGCTCCCGGGCCGCTGTAGCCCTGCTCGGCGGCCGCGTGCAGGGTCCAGTGCGGGTCGTACAGATGCGGGCGGGCCAGCGCGCACAGGTCGGTGCGTCCGGCGAGGATCAGGGAGTTGACGTCGTCCCAGGAGGAGATCGCGCCGACCGCGATCACCGGGACGCCCACCTCCTGCCGGATCCGGTCCGCGTACGGCGTCTGGTACGACCGCCCGAACTCCGGCCGCTCCTCGGCGACGACCTGACCGGTGGACACGTCGATCGCGTCGGCGCCGTGCGCGGCGAAGGCGCGGGCGATCTCCACGGCGTCCTCGGCGGTGGTGCCGCCGTCGGCCCAGTCGGTGGCGGAGATCCGTACGGTCAGGGGCCGTTCGGCCGGCCACACCTCCCGTACGGCGTCGAAGACCTCCAGCGGGAACCGCAGCCGCTTGCCGAAGGCGCCCCCGTAGGCGTCCGTGCGGCGGTTGGTCAGCGGGGACAGGAAAGCGGAGAGCAGGTAGCCGTGCGCGCAGTGCAGTTCGAGCAGGTCGAAACCGGCCCGGGCGGCGCGCACGGCGGCACCGGTGAACTGCTGCCGGATGTCCGTCAGTTGCGCCCGGGACAGCTCGCGCGGCACCGGGCTGCCCGGTTTGTACGGCAGCGGGGAGGGGGCCAGCACCGGCCAGTTGCCGTCGGGCAGCGGCTCGTCCATGCCCTCCCACATCAGCTTCGTCGAGCCCTTGCGCCCGCTGTGCCCGAGCTGCACGCCGATCGCCGTGCCGGGCGACTGCGTGTGCACGAAGGACACGATCCGCTTCCACGCCGCGGCCTGCCGGCCGTCGTACAGGCCCGTGCAGCCGGGCGTGATGCGGCCCTCGGGGCTCACGCACACCATCTCGGTCATCACCAGGCCGGCGCCGCCGAGCGCCCGGGCGCCCAGGTGGACGAGGTGGAAGTCGCCGGGGACGCCGTCGACGGCCGAGTACATGTCCATCGGGGAGACGACGACCCGGTTGCGCAGGGTCAGGTCGCGCAGCCGGAACGGCGTGAACATGGGCGGGGTGCCGGGCGGACAGCCGAACTCCCGCTCCACGGACACGGTGAAGCGGGCGTCGCGCAGGCGGAGGTTGTCGTGGGTGACGCGGCGCGAGCGGGTGAGCAGGTTGAACGCGAACTGCCGGGGCGGCTGGTCCAGGTACAGCGCGAGGTTCTCGAACCACTCCAGGCTGGCGCGGGCGGCGCGCTGCGTGGAGGCGACGACCGGCTTGCGCTCCTCCTCGTAGGCCACGAGGGCCTGGTCGAGGGAGGGCTGTTCCTCCAGGCAGGCGGTCAGCGCGAGCGCGTCCTCGACGGCGAGCTTGGTGCCGGAACCGATGGAGAAGTGCGCGGTGTGGGCGGCGTCGCCGAGCAGGACGACGTTGCCGTGCGACCAGCGGTCGTTGACGACCGTGCGGAAGGTGGTCCAGGCGGAGTTGTTCGAGCGCAGCGGCCGGCCGCCGAGGGCGTCCGCGAAGACCTTCGCGCAGCGCGCGATCGACTCGCTCTCGGTCAGCTCGTCGAATCCGGCGGCCCGCCAGACCTCCTCGCGCATCTCGACGATCACGGTGGAGGCGTCGGCCGCATAGGGGTAGCCGTGCAGTTGCATCACGCCGTGTTCGGTCTCGGCGATCTCGAAGCGGAAGGCGTCGAAGGCGAAGTCGGCGGCGAGCCAGATGTAACGGCAGCGGTGCGCGGTGATGCGGGGGCGGAAGGTGCCGGCGTACGCCGCGCGGGTGGTGCTGTGGACTCCGTCGGCGGCGACGACCAGGTCGTACGTCGCCGCCAGGGTGGCCGCGTCCGGTGCCTGCTCGCAAAAGCGCAGCTCGACGCCGAGGTCCTGGCAGCGCTCGTGCAGGATCTGCAGGAGGTGTTTGCGGCCGAGGGCGGCGAAACCGTGTCCTGAGGAGGTGTGCCGGGTGCCTCGGTGGACGATGTCGACGTCGTCCCAGCGGGTGAAGTGCGCCTGGAGGGCTTCGTAGACGACGGGGTCGGCGTGTTCGATGCCGCCGAGGGTTTCGTCGGAGAGGACGACGCCGAAGCCGAAGGTGTCTTGCGGGGCGTTGCGTTCCCACACGGTGATTTCTCGGGTGGGGTCCCGGCGTTTCAGCAACGCGGCCGCGTAGAGGCCGCCGGGGCCGCCGCCGACGATCGCGATGCGGTGGGGGTGGCTGGTCTCCTCTGGCGGCTGCGGGTTCGTCGTGGCTGGTCGCGCCCCGCGGCGGAGCCGCATATCGACACTGCCCCGCGCCCCTTTGGTTGGCACGGTCCCCTTGCGAGGAAGCATCTGGCTACCTCCCCTGCCACTTCGGTGGGCGTTTCTCCGTGAAGGCCGCGTGGAATTCCGCGTAGTCCTCGCCGTTCATCAACAGGGCCTGGGTCGAGGCGTCCAGCTCGATCGAGGCCGCCAGTGGCATGTCCAGCTCCGCCGTCAGCAGGGCCTTGGTCTGGGCGTACGCCAGGGCGGGGCCGTCGGCCAGGCGGCGGGCCAGGGTCCGGGCGGCCTCGTCGGCTCGGCCGTCCTCCGTCAGTTCGCTGATCAGGCCGATGCGCTCGGCCTCCAGGGCGCGGACCGGTTCGCCGAGCATGAGCAGGCGGGTCGCGTGGCCGAGGCCGACGACGCGGGGCAGCAGGTAGGCGGCGCCCATGTCGCCGCCGGACAGGCCGACGCGGGTGAAGAGGAAGGCGAACCGGGCCGACGGGTCGGCCACCCGGAAGTCCGCCGCGAGGGCCAGTACCGCTCCGGCGCCGGCGGCCACGCCGTGCACCGCGGCGATCACCGGGAACGGGCACTCGCGGATCGCGCGGACCACCTGGCCGGTCATCCGGTTGAAGTCGAGCAGCTGGGCCGTGTCCATGGACAGCGTGGCGCCGATGATCTCGTCGACGTCGCCGCCGGAGCAGAAGCCGCGGCCCTCGCCGGCCAGTACCAGCGCCCGTACGGACCGCTCGCGGGACAGTTCGGCCAGCAGGTCGCGCAGGTCGGCGTAGGCGCCGAAGGTGAGGGCGTTGAGCTTGTCGGGGCGGGCCAGGGTGACGGTGGCGACTCCGTCGGCACGCTCGACCCGCAGGTGTTCCCAGGCGGGGGTGCGGGCGGCGGAGCCGGTGAAGGGACTCATGCGGGCGGCCTCCTCACTGAGCGCTACCCGACGAAGCTATCACCGTTCGGTGACCGTCGTCACGAGGGCGCGATACGACGGGCGGGACATTGGCCGAAGAACGTCACGTCCGTTCGATGACCCGGTAACAGTGGGTCCTGTGGTGCGCGGCGGGGCGCGGCCGCGGGTAGGTCGCCCGGTGCCGGGGCCGACGGACCCGACCGCCGCCCGGGCGAGGGCTCACGGGGGCGGCGCCGTATCCTTCATACGTTGAAAGCAGGACAGCCTGCTGATGAACGGACTCGCTGTGTACGAACCCCCCACCTCGTCGGCCTCCTGGCGCATCGCGCTGCCGCACACCGCCGCGGCCGTGCCGGTGGCACGTGCCCTGGTGCGCACGGCCCTGGCGGAGCTGGAGCACGGGGCGGACAGCGACACCGCGGAGCTGCTGACGGCGGAGCTCGTCGCGAACGCCGTGGAGCACACCGCCGGGGGCTCCCCGATAGAGCTGGTGGTGGAGCTGCTGCCGTCCGGCTGCCAGGTGGAGGTGCACGACCCGGACCCGGCGCCGCCGGGCGATCTGACCCGGCCCACCCTCGCGGTGCCCGATCCGTGGCAGGAGGGCGGGCGCGGGCTGTTGCTGATCCGCGCGCTCAGCTCGTCGTGCGGGCACCGCCCCACCGGTTCCGGCAAGGCGGTGTGGTTCAGACTCCCAGTGGTTCCCGCTCAGCGGCGTCCGGCGTGACCTCGGCGGCCCGCTGCCGCGCGAGCCGTGAGTGGCGGCGCCCGTAGGCGGCGTACACGCCGAGACCGACGACCAGGAAGGCGGCGAACTGGAGCCAGGCGCTCCAGCCCGTCTCGTACATCAGGTACAGGCAGAAGGCGACGCCGAGCAGGGGCAGTACGGGGTAGAGCGGCACCCGGAAGGTGCGGGCGAGGCCCGGCTCTCGGCGGCGCAGGGCGATGACGGCGATGTTGACCACGGCCATGATCGCGAGGGTTCCGATGGTGCACAGGTCGACCACCGCGTCGAGCGAGGCGAAGGCGGCCGGGACCGCGAAGACGACGGCGATGATCATCGTGCCGGCGACGGGGGTGGAGGTGCGCGGCGAGACCTTCTCGAAGACGCGCGGGACCAGCCCGTCCCGGGACATCGACATCAGGATGCGGCTCTGGCCGTACATCACGGCCAGCGTCACCGAGGCGATGGCGACGACCGCGCCGAAGGCGATGATGCCGCCGCCGACCGTGGAGCCCGTGACCTCGTTGACGACGTAGGACAGGGCGGCGGGCCGGCCGCCGACCTCCTTGCCGCCGACGGCGCCGGTGGCGGCGAGGGCGACGGCGCAGTACAGCACGGTGACCACGCCCATGCAGACCAGGATGGCCACGGGGATGTCCCGGCGCGGGTTCTTGGCCTCCTCGCCGGCCGTGGTGATCGCGTCGAAGCCGATGTAGGAGAAGAACGCGGCCGTGGTGCCCGCGCCGATGCCGCCGAGGCCGGCCGGCGCGAACGGGGTGAGGTTGCCGTCCTTGAAGGCGTAGAAGCCGATGGCGCAGAACGCGAGCAGGATGGCGAGCTTGACCGCGGCCATCGCGGCGGTCGCGCGGGCGCTCTCGCGCACCCCGCGCACCAGCAGCACGCAGGCCAGCGCGATGACGATCACGGCGGGCAGGTTCACGATCCCGCCCTCGCCGGGCCCGGCGGACAGGGCGGCGGGCAGCTGCCAGCCGGTGATGCTGTGCAGCAGTTCGTTGACGTACTGGCTCCAGCCGACGGCGACGGCGGAGATCGACACGCCGTATTCGAGGAGCAGGCACCAGCCGACGAGGAAGGCGGTGGTCTCGCCGAGGCCGGCGTAGGCGAAGGAGTACGACGACCCGGAGACCGGGATCGCGCCGCCCAGCTCGGCGAAGGAGAAGGCGGTGAAGACGCAGGTGACCGCGGCGAGCAGGAAGGAGACGACGACGGCGGGCCCGGCCTGGGCGACGGAGTCGGAGAGGCCGACGAAGATGCCGGTGCCGACGATCGCGCCGACGCCGAAGCAGATGAGCTGGGACAGGCCCATCGTGCGCTTCAGGCCGTGGCCGTCCCGGTCGGCGCCGGATTCGGCGACCAGGAGCGCGGGGGACTTGATGCGGGGCATGCGGGTGGTGCTCGTTTCTGGGGACGGAGTGCGCCCGGGTGGGGCGCGCGACGGCCACGGAAGGGGTGGCTCCGGGCCGCCGGACAGCATAAGGCCTGCTGGTCAGGCAGACTCTGGCGGGAGAGTCAGGCGAGCGTGGCGACGAGGACGGCCTTGATGGTGTGCAGCCGGTTCTCGGCCTCGTCGAAGACCACCGAGTGGGCGGACTCGAAGACCTCGTCGGTGACCTCGAGGGAGTCCAGGCCGTGGGTCTCGAAGATCTCCTGCCCGACCTTGGTGCCGAGGTCGTGGAAGGCCGGCAGGCAGTGCAGGAACTTCACGTCGGCGTTGCCGGTGGCGCGCAGCACGTCCATGGTCACGGCGTACGGGGCGAGGGCGGTGATGCGCTCGTCCCAGACGTCCTTGGGCTCCCCCATGGACACCCAGACGTCGGTGGCGACGAAGTCGGCGCCGCCGACGCCCTCCTCCAAGGACTCGGTGAGGGTGATGCGGGCGCCGGTCGACCCGGCCAGCTCGCGGGCCCGGTCGACGATCTCCTGGGCGGGCCAGTAGGACTTCGGGGCGACGATCCGCACGTCCATCCCGAGCAGGGCGCCGGTGACCAGGTAGGAGTTGCCCATGTTGAAGCGGGCGTCGCCGAGGTAGGCGAAGGCGATCTCGGTGAGCGGCTTGGCGCTGTGCTCGGTCATGGTGAGCACGTCGGCGAGCATCTGGGTGGGGTGCCAGTCGTCGGTGAGCCCGTTGAACACGGGCACGCCGGCGTAGGCTGCCAGCTCCTCGACCTTGTCCTGGCTGTCGCCGCGGTACTCGATGCCGTCGAACATCCGGCCCAGCACGCGCGCGGTGTCCCGCACGGACTCCTTGTGGCCGATCTGGGAGCCCGACGGGTCCAGGTAGGTGGTGTGGGCGCCCTGGTCGGCGGCGGCGACCTCGAACGCGCAGCGGGTGCGGGTGGAGGTCTTCTCGAAGATCAGCGCGATGTTCTTGCCGCGCAGGTGCTGCGTCTCGGTCCCGGCCTTCTTGGCGGCCTTCAGCTCGGCGGCCAGCTCCACCAGGCCGCGGAACTCCTCGGGGGTGAGGTCCAGCTCCTTGAGGAAGTGGCGGCCGGCGAGGGCGGTCGGGACTGTCGCCATGGGGGCGCTCCAGAGGGACGGGGGAACGGCTGACTATTGGAAGTCTATACGATCCTCAGCATTTATATACGGAAGCCCATGGCTGCAGCGCCGGCTAGACGGCGTCCCGCTCCACCGGACAGCTCATGCACCGGGGTCCTCCCCTGCCCCGGCCCAGCTCGCTGCCCGGGATCTCGATCACCTCGATGCCCTGCTTGCGCAGGTGGGTGTTGGTCGTGGAGTTACGTTCGTAGGCGACGACGACGCCCGGCTCGACGGCGAGCACGTTGCAGCCGTCGTCCCACTGCTCGCGTTCGGCGGCGTGCACGTCCTGGGTGGCGGTGAGCACGCGGATCTCGCTCAGTCCGAGCGCGGCGGCGATCGCGCGGTGCATGTGCTCCGGCGGATGGTCGGTGGCCTTCAGCTCCTTCTCGCCGGCGCCGGGCTCGATGGTGTACGAGCGCAGCATGCCGAGGCCCGCGTACTGGGTGAAGGTGTCTCCGTCCACCATGGTCATCACGGTGTCCAGGTGCATGAACGCGCGCCGCTTGGGCATGTCCAGCGCCACGATGGTGCGGGCCGAGCCGGCCGCGAACAGTTTGTGCGCGAGCATTTCCACGGCCTGCGGGGTGGTGCGCTCGCTCATGCCGATCAGCACCGCGCCGTTGCCGATGACCAGCACGTCGCCGCCCTCGATGGTGGACGGGTAGTCGGCCTGGCCCTCGGACCACCGGCGGAACGGTTCGTCGCAGAAGAGCGGGTGGTGCCGGTAGATCGCCTCAAAGTGCACGGTCTCGCGCTGCCGGGCCGGCCAGCGCATGGCGTTGACGGACACGCCGTCGTAGATCCAGGCGGAGGTGTCGCGGGTGAAGAGGTGGTTGGGCAGCGGGGCCAGCAGGAAGTCGTCCAGCTCCATGACGTGGAAGCGGACGGAGACCGGCTCGGCGTGCTCCTGCAGGAACTCCCGCTTGGTCATCCCGCCGACCAGCGCCTCGGCCAGCTCGCGCGCCGGGAGGGTCTCGAAAGCGGCGCGCAGGTGGTCGGTGGCGAGCGGGCCGTACTCCTTCTCGTGGAAGACGCGCTGCAGGACCAGTGACCGGGCCGCCGGGATCTCCAGCGTCTCGGTGAGCAGGTCGCCGAAGAGGTGCACGGTGACGCCGCGGTCGCGCAGTGCGTCGGCGAACCCGTCGTGCTCGGCGCGCGCCCGGCGCACCCAGAGCACGTCGTCGAAGAGGAGCGCCGTCTTGTTGCTGGGCGTGAGCCTTTTGAGCTCGAGGTCCGGCCGGTGCAGGATCACGCGGCGCAGCCGCCCGGCCTCGGAGTCGACGTGGAATCCCATGCCTCCATCCTGACCACCGGCTCCCGTCTTGACCCGCCACTCGCGCGTTTCTCTTCGCCCGGGCTTGAGGAGACCCTCTCCCCACATCGGGAGAAGAGGGGCATTCGGCCAAGGAGGCGGCGGTTACGCGGCGGGTTGCGGCTGGAGTCGTTCGGGGCGGGCGAGCAGGTGACGGGTGGTGCGGCCCGGGTGGGCGGCGGCCCGGGCGACGATCCAGCCGGCCAGGGTGTGGGGTTCCGCCGGGCGGGCCGTCAGGAGTTCGGTGTAGCCGGTGAGCGCGGTGGCGGGGTCGCCGGCGGCCAGGTGTTCGTCGGGGGTGCGCGGCGTCGTGGGCGCGGTGGCGAAGGCGTGGGTGCGCAGGTCGGGCCAGAAGGTGCGGTCCGCGCGGAAACGCAGCGGGTGGGGCGGTTCCGGCGAGGCCGGTGCGGCAACGTTGCGCAGGCGCCACTCCGTGCGGTGCAGCAGGGCCGCCGTACGGGCCCGGCGGAGGGCGGCCGGCGGGACCGGTTCGCGCAGCCAGCCGTCCAGCGTGGCCGCGAGGCCCGAGACGAGGGCACGGCCCTGGACGGTGAGGCGGTCGCTGGTCAGCAGGGTGCGCACCACGAGGCGGCTCTGCAGGCGGCGCAGGGCGAAGTGGTAGCCGGCGGTGTCGGCCGCCCGGTCGTCGCGGGCGCCGGCCAGCCGGTCCCGCCAGAAGCCGGCGACGCCGGTGAAGGCGTACGCGCCGTGCAGCAGACCCGTCAGATGGCGCGGGTCGGCCCGCCAGGGGGCGTAGTACCGCTCCTCCCGGTCGTCGTCGAGCAGCGGGAAGAGGTGCAGCAGGGCGGCCAGCTTGCTGTGCTGGAACTCGTGGACGAGGGTCTCGGCGAGGGCGAGCGCCGAGGACGGGCGGGAGATCACCATGCCGCCGTAGGAGTCGCCGCTGGAGGCGGACACCGGGACGACGGGCGGGGCGGGCGGTGTCGCGGCGGTACGGCCGTACGGCACGAGGGCGCGTATCAGCGCCGGTTCGATCCGCCCCGGCCCCGGGCGGCCCTGACCGTCGAGCAGGGCGACAGCGTCCTCGAACACCCGCTGCCACGCCCCCGCCTCCCCCTCCTCCAGCCGCGCCGGCGGCAGCGGATCGTCGAGGTCCCGATAGGGGTCGAGGTCGTCCAGGAGTACGGCAACGCGCCCGGCGGAGGTACGCACGCTGAGCACGCGCAACGGCAGCCAGTGGGATTGGGACGGGTCGGGGTGGGACGGGGCGGTGCGGGACGGGGCGGTGCGGGACGGGGCGTCGGGCTCGCCCCGCGCACCGGTGCCGCAGGACCCTCCCCCGGGCTCCCCCCGGGCACCGGTGCCGCGCGACGCACTCGTGGTGGGCGCGGCCGGGGTGGCGGTGTCGCGGGAGCGGTCGCTGTCCGTGCCCAGCGTGACGGTCGCGGGGCGGATCGTCACGGGCGCCGGGCCGGCGGGGCCTCGCGCGGCGCTGAGGGTCAGCGTTCCGTCGTGGGTGACGGCCTGCCCGGTCGTCAGGCCCGTTCGCGCGCCCGGGAGCCGGGCCAGACCGAGGCCCGGGAGGGCCAGACAGCCGTCGGTGAGCGGGACGCGCAGTTCCGCCGCCGTCCCGGCGAGCAGCGAGGCCGAGACGGCCAGGGCGCACAGGTGGCCCGTCTCCGCCCACAGGGCCGGTCCGGAGGCCGTGCCGTGCAGCCGGCGCAGGACGTGCGCGAGCCAGCCGCCGGTGGCGGGGGCGAGCAGCAGCCGGTCCACCGGTTCCGGCGCCCGCGCGGCGGCTTCCGTGACGACCTGCCAGGCCTCCGCGAGCGGAGTCAGCGGGGTGGGCAAGGCGGCGAAACGGTCCAGCACGGTGCGCAGGAGCAGCAGCCGGCGGGTCCGTTCGCCCCGTTCCAGCTGGGCCACCGCCTCCGCCGAGCCCCCGCCGGCGGCGAGTTCCGCGAAGAGCGCCGCGGGCATGCGAAGGTGGGCCTGGCTCTGCTCGCTGGTCATCGAGACCTCCGGTCGCGGGGGCGGACGTGCGGGGGCCCGGTGTACGTCACGGACCTGGCGTGCCCCTCGGCCGGGGGGCGTGCCCGGCCTACTCGGCCCGCGCGCCGCCCCCTTCGTTCCCGCCGCGCATGCCTCCGCGGGCGCGCAGCACCTCCCGCAGCAGGCGGTGGGCGGGGTCGAGCGGGGTGAGGCCGTCCACCTCGGTCAGGGGCAGCGCCGCGAGGTCGGCCAGATCCGACTCCCAGCCGTCGGCCCCCAGGGCGGGGCCCGGTTCACGTACGGCTGCGGCTTGCTGCGATGCGGGCAGCTGGTCCAAGACGGTCCCCCTTCTCGCACGGTGGCACGCAATGCCCCGCGTCCTTTTCCATCATGGCCATTCCTGCCCAGGTCGAAAACCGTACGATCACGCCACTCGATCATCTCTGATCGCGCGGGTGCCCCGCCCATGCGGCGAACTCGTGCAGCGCCGCCTCGAGTTCGCGTCCCCGCCCGGGGTCGTCGTCGACGGACACGACGGCGTCGTAAAGCTCCCACAGTGCCTGGGGCCGGCCGCGGGCGAGCCCGTTGAGGATGCCGGTCGCGTCGGTGCGGGCCTTGGGATGACGGGACAGTGTCCCTGTGACGCCTGGGCCGAGTGTGGCGACCACGGTCTGCCGTTCGGCCGGGTCGGCCATCAGGGGATACGCCAGCAGGGCGTCCACCGCCCGCTGCAGCGGGGAGGGGGGTCGCGGCGCGTGCGGAGCGGTGCTCGGGGTGAGGGTTTCGCCGCGCTCGGGGCTCTGCAGCCGGATCTCCGGATACTGCAGGGTCCGGCCCGCTTCCCTGAGGGCCGCGATGCGTGCCCGGACGGCCGGAAACAGTTCCTCCGGATCGGGCAGGGCGGGCAGCGCCCCCGCGTGTTCGGCCAGCAGGCCGAGCAGGACGTCGGAGAACAGCCCGGTGCCGCGCACCGGGTCGTTGGCGGCGGCCCGGCCCCGCCCCGCGGCCCGCAGCACCGTCTGGCGGTGCACCAGGGTGCGCCGGCCCACGGGCAGCGCGTCCGCAGGCAGCGGCTCGCGCAACGCGAGGTCCTCCTCGAAGGTCTCGCAGGCGTCGACGACCCACAACTGCCCGGTGAGGGACGGCACGGCGTCGCTGCGGTACCGCTCCAGCGCGGAGTCCAGGTCGATGCCGAGCTTGTCGCTGGTGGTGGCGTCCGCGCAGAACAGCCGCAGATGCCCGGACCGGTCCAGCGCGCCGTGACCGCCCCACCACACCCACAGCACCTCGCCCTGCGCCCGCGGCAGTTCCTGGACGAGCGCGCGGCGCAGCGTGGCCTGGTCGGCGGGGGCGTGCGGGAGCTGTGGCCGGTAGGGCGGCAACGGCGCGAGGTGCAGGCGCAGATGGTCCTCCGGTACGCCGGCGGCGCGCAGCAGGGCGTGGAAGCGCACCGCGTCGCGGGCCGGTCCGGGCAGGTCCCAGGCGGGGCCGGCGCCGTAGGACTCGATGCCGACGATCAGGGCGTGCACGCGCGCCGGGTCGACGGCCGGGGCGTGCGGCAGCGGACCGGTCACGGCAGGCGGTCCACGATGTGCCGGTACACCGCCGGGTTGGTCCAGTAGGCGCTGTGCGCGGCCGGGAACGGCTGGCGGCTGTCGACGGCGACGTCGGTGACCCGGCCCGGGAAGAGACCGGCGCCCACGTAGGAGAGCAGGTCGCGGGGGTCGTAGAGATTGAGCCAGGCGGGGACGTGCGGCGGCAGCGCGGCGGGGTGTTCCAGGGTGGGCAGGGAGCCCGACTCGTACAGGAACGGCGCCTGGGAGCCGGCCGTGACCAGCAGCCGGACCTGCGGCAGCGGGGCGGAGATCAGCGTGTCCAGGGCGATGATGCCGCCCAGGCTGTGACCGACGAGGACGACGGGCTCTTCGAGGCCCTCGACGAGCGAGCGCAGGCCGGCGCGGACGGCGGCGCCGCGGGTGAGGTAGCGCAGCACGTCCCCGGCGGCGGGGTGGGCGGCCTCGGTGAGGGCGCGCCGGCGGCGCACGACGGCGCGCGAGGCGGCGGACCCGGCGGTACGCAGCAGCAGGGAGCGCACGCCGCGCTGTGTGCCCCGGGGCGGTGCACCGAGTGCCTCGGCGAGCCGGTCGGTGACGGCGTCCCGGATGTCGCCGACCGGGACGAGCGGGGTGTCGGCGTCGAGTGCGTCGGCGATCACGCGGGCGGTCAGGCTGCGGGCGGCGACGGCGGCGAGATCGTCGGGGTCCAGAGCCTCGGCGGCGGGTGCGAGCAGGGGGTGGGCGGCGAGGTCGGTGGCGGCGCGGGCCAGGCCGGGGCCCAGCTCGGCGGCGGGCGTGTCGCCCTGGGCGGCCAGCGCGGCGAGCTGCGCCTGGAGCGTGTGCGCGGGCGGTACCGAGCCGGGCGGACGCTCGGCGGCGGGGGCCGCTTTCTGGGCGGCCAGGGCGAGTTCGGCATACGGGTCGGAGTAGAGGGCGGCCCAGGCGGCGGTGTCGTCACCGGCGTCCGCGGAGACCGGGACCTGGCCGATGACCGGGACCTGGCCGGTCCCTTGAGCCGGGCCGGCGGGGGGCGTCTCGGCGAGGCCGCGGGTCGTACCGGCGGACGGGGGCAGACTCGCTCCTCCCGCGGCGAGCGTGGCGCCGTGCGTGCCGCCCCAGTAGTGCGGCACGATGCGTAGTCCGTCGCGCAGTGCCGTCAGTCCGGCCGCCACGCGTCCCGCCGTCGCAGAGAAGCCCGGTTCGCGAACGCCTGTCCCATGGATGAAGACGACCGCCGTCATGTGCCCCCCCCCCGTGACACTGGTGCAGCGCCCTGTACGACTGCCGCTGGGACGTCAAGTTACCAGTACCATAAGGAGGTTGGGGTCGATAACCTGTGCGATCCCCGTCGGCGCCGGGGTTGCCGGCCCCGCCCACCGGACCACTGGGGGACACCATGAGCCCTGACGCGCTCGTCCTGCACATCGTGGGTGCCTCGGCGCTGATCCTGGTGGCCGCCCATGCCGCCGGCTGGCTGGCGCGCCGGCTCGGACAGCCGTACATCGTGGGCCAGTTGACCGCGGGCATCGCGCTCGGTCCGTCGCTGCTGGGCGCTGTGGCGCCCGGGATGCACGACACGCTGTTCCCGGCGGGCATCTCCCCGGCGCTGACCGGGTTCGCGCAGATCTCCCTCGTCGTCTTCCTGGTGTCGGTGGGTTACGAACTGGACCTGCGGATCCTCGGTGACCGGGCGCGGTCGGCGGTGGCCGTGGCGGCGGTGGCGTTCGTGGCGCCGATGGCGGTGGGCGCGGGCTGCGCGCTGCTGTTCCGGGAGCAGTTGCGGGACCTGGGCATGCCGCGTGATCTCTCGCCCGCCGTGGTGGTGTTCGCCGGGATCGCCCTGTCGATAACGGCCGTGCCGGTGCTGACGGCCATAGTGCGGGAGAACGGCCTGGCCCGCACGGTGCCCGGGGTGGTCGCGGTGTCCGCGGCCGGGCTGCTCGACGTGCTCGGGTGGACGGTGCTGGCCGGGACGCTGCTGAACAGCGGCGCCGGCGACGGGACGCTCGCCTGGCAGTGGCGGGCGCTGCTCGCGGTGGGCTTCATCGCGCTGATGCCGCTCGTGGCGCGGCCGCTGCTGCGCCGGCTGCTGTGGCGCACGACGATGGAGCCGTCGCTGCGGATGGCGCTGCTGCTGGGGTTCGCGCTGGGATCGGCGTGGGTGACGCACTTCCTGGGGCTGCACGTGATCTTCGGCGCGCTGCTGGCGGGTGCGGTGCTGCCGCGGGAGGCGGACGGCACGCTCGATCCGGACCTGGTCCGGCCGCTGCACGACATCAGCTCCCTGCTGCTGCCGTTCTTCTTCGTCGTCTCGGGGCAGTCCGTCGCGCTCAACTCCATGAACACCACGGGCTGGACCGCGCTGCTGGTGGTGACGGTGCTGGCGGTGGTGACCAAGGTCGGCCCGAGTACGGCGGCGGCACGGCTGAGCGGCCTGGAACGGGACGACGCGCGCACGGTCGGCGTCCTGATGAGCACCCGTGGCCTGACGGAACTGATCGCCCTCAACGCGGGTTACCAGGCCCGCCTGCTGAGCGAACAGCTCTACACGGTCCTGGTCTTCATGGCCCTGACCACGACCCTCCTCACCCAGCCCCTCCTGCGCCTGGTCACCCACCTGTCCCACCGCACCCCGACACGCGGCGACACCCCGGGCCCCACCCACCCGAACCCGACGGAAACACCGCTGCCGGGGGTGTGAAGCAAGGCCGGGCCCGCCCGGAGACAACCGGCGGCCCCAGCACCCTGCGGCCCCCGGGACCGGCGCTAGCCGGGAACGGCGCAAGCCGGGAACGGCGCAAGCCGGGAACGGCGCAAGCCGGGAACGGCGCAAGCCGGGAACGGCGCAAGCCGAGAGCGGCGCAAGCCGGGAACGGCGCAAGCCGAGAGCGGCGCAAGCCGAGAGCGGCCTGGCAGGCCGCGCACGGCCCCCGGGTAAGGCAGCGCCCCCGACCGCGCCCCTTCCGCTCCGGGGCCAGCCCTGCACCCGGGTCGCCCCCCGCCGGAGGCCAGTGCCGGCCCGGACGCCAACCCCGGGCCGGAGGCCAGCGCCGGCCCGGACGCCAGTGCCGGCCCGGACGCCAGTGCCGGCCCGGACGCCAGTGCCGGCCCGGACGCCAGTGCCGGCCCGGACGCCAACCCCGGTTGGAGGCCGACCCGGGCCGGGGGGCCAACCCCGGTCCGCAGGCCAACCCCGGCCGGGGGCCGCGAACACCGTACGTCCCCTGAGGCCGCCGGCAGGCTACAGCGGCATCGGGGCCATGTCGCACTCGATGCGGCGGCGCTTACGGGCCGACTGGAGCCAGGGGTGGTCGGGGCGGACGACGCCGGTGGCGAAGCCGTCCACCGCCTTGCGCTCCAGCTCGTCCGCCTCGCTGCCGCGGCCCAGGCCCCGCAGGTCCAGGGCCAGGTTGGCGGTGCAGGAGAGGGTCAGCGGGTGCGTCTCCCCCGCGGCCTCCGTGAGCAACGGCAGGTTGGCCTCGTCGATCTCGCGCGCCCGTTCGAAGTCCAGTCGCGCGTACGCCGTGTTGGCCTGGCCCAGGACGACGGTGAGGGTCGTGACATGGCTCGCCCCGATCGTCTCCGCGAGTCGCCGTGCCGCCTCGTCCTCCAGCTCCTGCGCCTCGTCGAGCGCGCCCAGCGCCCGCAGCGTGGCGGCCAGGTTGGCCTTGGTCAGCAGGGTGTAGGCGTGGTTCTTGCCCAGCCGCTGCTCGTAGCGCTGGATGGTCGTCTCGGCCAGCTTCCGCGAGGCCTCCAGGTCCCCGGCCAGGCGCAGGTCGACGGCGACGTTGGTCGCGGTGGCCAGCGAATCGAAGTGGTCGGCGCCATAACGGTTGGTGAACCGGCGCAGCGTGTCCCGGGCCAGCTCGGCGGCCGCGGCGTGCGCTCCGTCGCGCCGCCGGCACACCGCCAGGTTGCGCGCGACGCGCAGCGTGAGGGGGTGCTCCTCACCCATCGTGTCGCGCGCCCGGCGGTAGACGTCCTCCTGGAAGTCACGGGCGCCGGGGTAGTCGCCGCTCTCGCGCATGTCGATGGACAGCCCGTTGAGGGTGTTGAGGGTGAAGAAGCTCGCCGGGCCGAGCAGCAGGTCCCGCTGGCGTGCGTTCTCCTGGTCCAGCGGCAGCGCCTCCGAGAAGCGGCCGCACAGCCGCAGGTCGACGCCGTAGGCGTGGGTGGCGCGCAGCGTGATGGGGTCGTCGGCGCCGAACAGGGACCGGGCCAGTTCGAGCGCTTCCTTGGCCATCTCCTGGGCGTCCTGGAAGCGGCCCTGGTAGCCGTGGGCGTCGGCCATCTCGCACAGGGAGTCGATCAGGACCTCCGGCTCGGCTTCGATGCGCCGGGAGATGTCCAGCGCCCGCTCGGTGAGCGGAATGGACTCGCCGACCTCGCCGACCTGGCGCAGCAGGAACGCGAAGCACTTCGCCATGCGGATGACCTGGATGTCCTCCTCGCCGGAGGCGGCGATCCAGGCGTTCCAGGTCTGCCGGGCGAGGCTCGCGGCGCCTTCGTGGTCGCCCCAGTAGTAGAGGAACCACACGGTGTCGGCGACCAGGTCGCGCACATAGCCGTCGGTGCTGGTCACCGCCTGGGAGGCGAGGACGTGCGGGAGCAGCGCCTGGTACGCGCGCCATTCCAGGGAGGAGCCGGGCGCGCCGGGCTTGGCGGCCGAGAGCAGCTGGTGGGCCGCGTCCTGCATCCGCTCGCGCTCGTCGGCGCCGAGCTTGGCGAGGAGCACGGTCTGCAGCAGCCGGTGCATCTGCAGGGTGTCGGAGCGGGGATCCACCTTGATCAGCGAGAACTGGTTCAGGTCGCGGATCGCGCGGTTCAGCTTGATCGGCTCGCGCAGCATCGGGTCGACCTCGGGGGTGATGCTCACCCCGCGGCTGCCGCGCAGCATGGACCGCGGGATCGGCTCGGGGGCCATGCTGGCGCAGATGTCGAGCAGCTGCCGGGCGCCGGGGTTCTTCTCCCTGATCCGGTCCAGCGAGATGTTCCAGGCCGCGGCGACGGACACCGGGTAGTCGGGCGACGGGTCGAGTTCGAGGATCTCCGGGCTGCGCTGCGCGAGGAGGTCGAGGTACTCGTCGACCTGCATGCCGGTCACCGCCCGCCAGGCGCCCGCCTGCTCGACGGCCAGCGGCAGGTCGCCGAGGGCCTCGGCGAGGCGGTCGGCGTCCTCGGTGCTCAGGTCGGGCGAGCGCCTCTGCAGCAGCTCGACGGACTCGGCGCGTTCGAAGACGTTCACCGGCAGGGAGGTCGCCACCCGCTCCCAGCCGCGGTTGCGGGAGGTGACGATGACCTTGCCCGGCCCGTTGGCCGGGAAGTAGCTGCGCACCTTGTCGATGTCCTCGGCGTTGTCGAAGACGAGCAGCCAGTTCTCGTACGGCGCGCCGGTGCGCAGCGCCTCCAGTACGGCGGGCACGGCGGTGTTGGCCGCCGGGGCGGCGGCGCTGTCCTGGCCGATGGGCGCCACGCCCAGCTGGGAGGCCAGGTTGGCGAGCGCGGCCAGGATGAGGCTCTCGCGTTCCGCCGGGATCCAGCAGATCACCTTGTAGTCGTGCTGGTGGGTGTAGATGTACTCGAGCGCCAGCTGGCTCTTGCCGACACCGCCCAGGCCGTGCAGCGCGTTGGGCAGCACGGCCGTCGTGTCCTGGGCGCTGAGCTGCTCCTCCACGGCCCTGAGCAGCGCCTGGCGGCCGACGAACGAGGTGTTCCTGAGCGGTACGTTCACCAGGAGGGCCGGCGTCGCGGTCGTGGTGCTCTGCATGAGCGGTTCAGCCTCCGGGGCTTGTGGTTGGGTAGCGTCGGTCACCAGGCTCACGTGGTCTCCAGCGGTCTCGGGTTCGGTCGACGCTGGATCACTGCCTTCGGAACCCGGGGAAGCGAGCACCGCGTCCCCCTGGTTCACCGCTGCGGGTGAAGCATTCGACAAACCGCTGCCCACCCGTTCAGCCGTATGGACACCGTGGGCGGGCCGGGACAGCCGCGGCTCGATACGCCGGGCGCGCTCGCCGTACGGTCCGGACAGCGCCCGCATGACGGCCAGTTCGCTGCGGGCCCAGCCGCGGGCGGCGGGGTCGGGCAGGGTGGCGCCGCCGGGATCGCGCAGGGCGGCGCGCAGCGCCACGCCCCGCTCGCCGGCGGCGGGCAGGTCGCCCACCACGCTGACGGTGCGGGCGAGTTGGGAGCGGGTGGTGGTGGCGAGCAGCGCCTCGCGCACCCCGTCGGCGAACTCGGGGTGGTCCTCGCCGCTGTCCCAGTCGATCAGTCCGCCCATGAGGATCTCGGCGAGGTGGTCGGGGCGGGTCTCCGGCATGGTCCGCCGGCGCAACTGCTCCACGAGGTCGAAGTCGAAGGGGACAGCGGCGAGTTGCGCGGCCAGGGCGCGGGCGGCGGGGGTGGCGAGGGTGAGGAAGCGGCGTACGGCGTCGGCCGCGGCGCGCGGGAAGCGCGGGGCGCGCAGTCCGGGGGCCGGCGCGCCCTTGGTGAGGGTGCCGGCCAGCACGACGGGCAGCGCGCGGCGCACTCCGCGTTCGCCCGTGACGAGGTCGGCCCAGGCGGCGATCGAGCCGGGCCGCAGCGAGAGCAGGGGCACGGGGACGGCGCCGTCGCCGGCGGCGGGCAGCGGCCGCAGCGGATCGGGGCCGCCGGGCGGCGCCCAGTGCCGCAGCGCGGCGTTGGCGGCGCCGAAGCCGCCGGCCTCCAGGGTGGCGTCGTAGGGGTTGAGCGAGGTGCGGTGGCGCAGGTGGGGCGGCAGCAGGTGGACGACGGCGGTGGGGCCCGCGTGCGCGAGGCGGCCGAGCAGGGTGTCGGCGGCGGGCGCGGCCCAGCCGTGGGCGAGTCCGTCGGTGACGAGGAGGAAGACGCGGCCGCCGCGGCCGTCGAGGAGTTCGGCCGGGTCGGCGGCCTCCCGCCCGGTGGGCCAGCGCAGGGTGGCGGTCCCGGTGCGCGGCACGGTGACGCGGACGGTGCGCACCCCGCGGAAGGCGCCGCTGTGTTCCGCGGCCGCGGCGAGCCGGCCGACGGCGTCCTCCCAGATCCGCATGGTGGGCCCGGCGTCGACGAGCAGCATCAGGTCGAAGGCGCTGGTGCGGGCGGGGCGCAGGAAGGGCAGCCACATGCCGTCCACGACTCCCTGTTCGGCGGTGGTCTCCTCGTCGAGTTCGAGGGTGTCGCGGGAGGGGATGCGGCGGGCGAGGCGGTGCAGGGCGCGGGCGAGCAGGGCGGTGGCCCGGCCGGGTCCGGGCTGGGGCGGTTCGTCGGCGGGCAGCAGCGGGCGCCCGAGGTGCAGCGTGCGGGTGCCGGTGGGATCGGGTAACAGCCGGGCGGCACGGTCCGCTTCGCCGGCCGTGAAGCCGGCCACGGGCACGTCCCCGGGCGGCGTGAAAGGGGGCGGATCGGGCGGCAGCGCGGCGGCCGCGTCGCGGGCGGGGTCCTCGGCGGGCGGGGTGACCGGGGGGCGTTCGGCCGGGGTCTGCTCGGGCGCGGGGGTGCGGTCCGGGCGCTCGCCGGCGCCCGCCTGCGGGCCGGGAGCCGGACCGGCTGCCCGGTGCGGGTCGTGCCGGGTCCAGTGCGCGGCGAGCCACACCGCGTCGGCGATCTCCTGCCAGTGCGGCAGGGAGGGCTCCGGTTCGGGGAACGCCGAAGGAGACGACGAAGACCCCGTGACGGGTCCGCCGTCGCCCAGTCCGGATGCGCGCTCCCTACCGGTCAATTCAGCGGCCCTTCGCGAGGTCGCGGAGCAGCGTTTCCACGAGCTTACGCCCGTCACCATCCGTCTGGAAACCACCCGCCGTAGTCATCTGGACAGCGTTGAGTAGCTGATCCAGGCTGTGGGTGCCGCCCGCCTGGACGCGCTGGACGAACTCCTCCACCAGTTCCTCGGCGCCCTGCGGCCGGGTGCCGAGGTGACCCTCGATCATCGCCAGCAGCCGCTCACGGCCGGGCGGACGCATCTCCAGGGGCAGGCACCGGCGCCGGAAAGCGGCCGGAAACTCACGTTCCCCGTTGCTGGTGATCACCACGACCGGGAACTCCCGGCACTCCACGCGCCCGTGCCGCACCTCGGCGCGGCCCCCGGGGTCGCTGGTGTGGACGCGTGCCGTGGAGGCGGCGTCTCGCACCAGCTCCGGGACGTCATAACTTCCGTTCTCCAGGACGTGCAGCAGGTCGTTGGGCAGGTCGATGTCGCTCTTGTCGAGTTCGTCGACAAGCAGCACCCGGGGACGATCGTAGGGCAGCAGGGCGGTGCCCAGGGGCCCCAGGGTGACGAAGTCACCCAGTTGCGGCGGGAGTTGACTCTCTCTTGGTTCTGGCGGGGAATCGGCGCCGGGCAGGGCGGCCTGCCAGGCGGCGATCGCCTGGGCGCGGCCCATGGCGTCATGGACGTACAGGCCGTCCTTGAGGCTGGTGCGGCTGACGATGCTCCACTCCAGCACCCGGCCGAGGCCCAGTTCACGGGCGATCAGATAGGCGAGGGTGGACTTGCCGACGCCGGGCGGCCCGGTGATCAGCAGGGGTCTGCGCAGCACCAGCGCGGCGTTGACGACGTCGATCTCGTCGGCGTCGAGCTGCGGGGCGGGGTCGCCGGGGCCCAGGCGGCGCAGCGCGGCCTCGGGGTCGTCGGGTGGCGCAGGCTGCGAGGGGCCGCCGCGGAACCGGCGCCAGGGCGGGGGTTCGGGCAGGCGGGGCGGGGTGGTGGGGGGCCGGCCGGTGGCGTCGAAGACGCGCCAGCCCGCCTGTGGCTCGTCCGCCACCGGTGGCGCTTCCCGCGGGCCGGTGGATGCCGTGTGCTCCTGCGCGCTCATGCCGGTGCCTCCTCGCTGGCGAGATCGCCGGGGTCGGGGGTCTGGATGTCGACGAGCCGGGTCGGATCGTCCCAGAAGAAGCCGATGTGCCGGCCGAGAAGGCGGCGGGGCCCCTGGGTGTGGCGGGCCGCGCTCTGGCGCAGCCGGTGGACGACGGCGGGGATCTGCGCGGGGGTGGGCACGGCGGCGAACACGGCGGTCACCACTTCCCGCCGCTCCTCGGGGAACACTCCCCTGCGGTCCCAGATCGCGAGCCCTATCCCCTCCGCGATGGCGGCCTTGAGCGCCTCCAGCGCGGGCTCGGTGTCCGGGGCGTCCAGCACGACCGCCGTGCGGGAGGTCTCCCAGGCGAGTTCGGCCTGCCACGCGTCGAGCCGCTCGGCGTCCGGTTCGCTCCAGTGGTGCACCTCGACGCCGTCCTGCCGCAGGGTGTCCCACCGCTGCCGCCACTGCTCGCGCACCGCGCCGTCGCGCGAACGCATCCGCTCCAGTGAGCGCAGATGGATCCCGTACCGGCTGCCGAGCGCGAGGGGCCGCCCGTCACCGATCCGGTACGGCAGCGCGGCCACGTCATGGTTGAGGAGGTCGTACGGAAGGACGAACTCGATGTACGGCGGTGGGGGCCGGCGTCCGCCCGGGTGCGGCTCGGGCGGGACGGTCCACAGGCGGGCGCCTTGGCGCAGGGCCGCCTCGACGGCGGGGCCGAGGCCGTCGAGGGTGGTGGTGACGGGTTCGCGGGGCTGCGGGTCCCAGTGGCCGGGGACGGTGTTGAGCCAGGGGCGCACCAGCACCTCGCCGGTGCCGTCCCGGGCGGGTTCCACGGCGACGATCAGACAGCGCGGGATGTCGGGGTCGCCGGCCGCCGCGGGGCGGACCAGGCGGCGCTGTTCGAGCTGTGCGGTGAGACCGGCGCGGCGGGCCCAGTCGTCGGCCCAGCCGGACAGGGCGGTGCGGTGGGCGGGCGTGGCGGCGAGGGCCGCTGCGCGGTCGAGGAGGAGGACGGCGGGCGGGAGGCCGTCGGGCTGGGCGTTGCACTCCAGGACGTAGCCGAAGAGCTGGTCGGGGGTGAGGCCGAGCGGGAGGACGAGTCCGTTGAGTTCCTGGACGAGGTCGTCGCGCAGGGGGGCGGCGGGCAGCTCGCCCTTGGCGAGGACGGCGCGGGCGCTGTTCTCGTCGACGCGGGTGAGCGGGCCGGGCAGCAGGTCGTCGCCGGCCGGGGGTGCGGCGGGTTCCAGCAGCCGGTCGAGCCGGTCGCCGGCCGGGCCTCCCTCGAAGACGCGCACCATGCCCACCAGGACGCGTTCGCCGCCCGCGACGTTCAGCGCGGCCCGTACCAGGGTCACGACGTCCTCGCGCTGTTTGACGCCGCGGATGTCGATCTGGCGGAGCAGATGGTCGCCGAGGACGGCCGCGAACTGGACGCGCCCCTGGGCGTCCTCCATGCAGCTCAGCTCGCACAGCGCGTCGGTGAGATGTAACAGCAGGTCCACGCCCTGCGCGTGCCCGGATGTGTCCTCGGGCCCGACCGACCCCGCGCCTGTCTTCACCGACTTTCCCCCTGAGCCGGTTCACCTGCCTGACCGACCAGCGAAGTTAGCACGGCAACCAGCGGTTCACCAGGGACGAACGGGACCTGCGCCACGAAGTCCGGCCAGGACCGCCCCACCGGGGACGACCTGGCCGGTACTGATCGCTCCGACGGCCGGGAACCGTCGTCATGCACCGCTCAGAGTCGGGGGTCCACGGGCTCCGACTCCAGCGCCAGTACGCCGAACACCGCCTCGTGCACCCGCCACAGCGGCTCGCCCTCCGCGAGCCGGTCCAGGGCCTCCAGCCCGAGGGCGTACTCGCGCAGCGCCAGCGACCGCTTGTGGTTCAGGAACCGCTGCCGCAGCCGGGCCAGCTGGTCCGGACGCGTGTATTCCGGACCGTAGATGATCCGCAGATACTCGCGGCCCCGGCACTTGATGCCGGGCTGGACCAGCCGTCCCTCCGGGCCGCGCACCAGCGCGCCCAGCGGCTTGACGACCATGCCCTCGCCGCCGCGGCCGGTCATCTCCAGCCACCAGTCGACGCCCGCCCGCACCGACTCCGGGTCGCCGGTGTCGACGTACAGCCGCCGGGTGGTCTGCAGCAGACCGGTGTTGTCGTGCTCCACCAGCCGGTCGAGCAGGGCGAGCTGCTCGTCGTGCGGCAGGGCCGCGAGGCTGCGGCCCTGGACGGCGAGGAGCTGGAACGGCGCCAGGCGCACCCCGTCCAGGCCGTCGGTGGTCCAGCAGTAGCGACGGTACGCCTCGGTGAACGCGGCGGCGTCGGCGGCGCGTTCACGCTGCCGGGCCAGCAGGCCGGTGACCTCGACGCCCCGGCTCGCGGCGCCCTCCAGCGCGGCCAGCGCGCCCGGGAACACCGCGCTCGATGCCGCACCGACGGCCGCGTACTGCGAGCGCAGCAGCCCGGACGCCTTCAGCGACCACGGCATCAGCTCGGCGTCGAGCAGCAGCCAGTCCGTGTCGAGTTCCGTCCACAGACCGGCCTCGCCGATCGCCGTGCGCAGCCGGCCGAGGATCTGCTCGGTGACCGACGCGTCGCTGAAGAAGGGCCGGCCGGTACGGGTGTACAGGGACCCGGTGGGGCCGTCCACGCCGAACCGCTTGCGCGCCGCCTCCGCGTCCCGGCACACCAGGGCCACCGCCCGCGAGCCCATGTGCTTCTCCTCGCACACGACCCGCTCGACGCCGTCCGCCGCGTAACTCGCGAACGCCTCCACCGGGTGCTCCAGGTAGCCCTCCACCTTGCTGGTCGCGGTCGGCGCCATGGTCGGCGGCAGATACGGCAGCAGCCGCGGGTCGGTCGCGAAGCGGCTCATCACCTCCAGCGCGGCGGCCGCGTTCTCCTCGCGCACCGCGACCCGCCCGGCGTGCCGGGTCTCCACCGCGCGGCGGCCGTGCACATCGGCCAGGTCCAGCGGCCGGCCGTCGTGCCCGCCGGGCGCCTCGGCGCGCAGCGGCTTGACCGGCTCGTACCAGACCCGCTCCGCCGGTACGTCGACCAGCTCCCGCTCCGGCCAGCGCAGCGCGGTGAGCTTGCCGCCGAAGACGGCGCCGGTGTCCAGGCAGATCGTGTTGTTGAGCCAGGTGGCCTCCGGGACGGGCGTGTGGCCGTAGACCACGGCGGCCCGGCCGCGGTAGTCCTCGGCCCACGGGTAGCGCACCGGCAGCCCGAACTCGTCGGTCTCGCCGGTGGTCTCGCCGTACAGGGCGTGCGAGCGGACCCGGCCGGAGGTGCGGCCGTGGTACTTCTCCGGCAGACCGGCGTGACAGACCACGAGCCGGCCGCCGTCGAGGACGTAGTGGCTGACCAGGCCCTCGATGAACTGCCGTACCTCGCGCTGGAACTCCTCGCTCTCGCCCTCCATCTGGGCGATCGTCTCGGCGAGGCCGTGGGTGTGCTGGACCGCGCGGCCCTTGAGGTGGCGGCCGAACTTGTTCTCGTGGTTGCCCGGCACGCACAGTGCGTTGCCCGACGTGACCATGGACATCACGCGGCGCAGCACGCCCGGGCTGTCCGGGCCGCGGTCGACGAGGTCGCCGACGAACACGGCGGTACGGCCCTCGGGGTGGACGCCGTCGACGTATCCCAGTTTGCCGAGCAGGGCCTCCAGTTCGGACGAGCAGCCGTGGATGTCGCCGACGATGTCGAACGGGCCGGTGAGGTGGGTCAGGTCGTTGAAGCGCTTCTCGGTGACGACCGTGGCCTGCTCGATCTGGTCCACGCCGCGCAGGACGTGCACCTTGCGGAAGCCCTCGCGTTCCAGGTGGCGCAGGGAGCGCCGCAGTTCGCGGATGTGCCGCTGGATGACCCGGCGTGGCATGTCGGCCCGGTCGGTGCGGGCCGCGTTGCGCTCGGCGCACACCTCCTCGGGCACGTCGAGGACGATGGCGATGGGCAGCACGTCGTGCTGCCTGGCCAGGTCGATCAGCTGCCGCCGGGCGTCCTGCTGGACGCTGGTGGCGTCGACGACGGTGCGGCGTCCGGCGGCGAGCCGCTTGCCGGCGATGTAGTGCAGGACGTCGAAGGCGTCGCGGGTGGCGCTCTGGTCGTTCTCGTCGTCGGAGACCAGGCCGCGGCAGAAGTCGGAGGAGATGACCTCGGTGGGCTTGAAGTGGCGTCGGGCGAACGTGGACTTGCCCGAGCCGGAGGCGCCGACGAGGACGACGAGGGAGAGGTCGGTGACGGGCAGCGCACGGCCCTCGGTGATGGTGGTCCCGGTCATGCCGCCTTCGCCTCCTTCTCGCTCGTGTCGACCTTCTCGCTCTGGCCGAACTTCTCGGTCTGGTCGAACTTCTCGGTCTTCTCGGTCTTCTTCAGGAACACGGCCATCTGGGTGGGCGGCCCGACCTCGGGGTCGTCCGGGCCCACCGGGCGGAACTCCACGTCGTAGCCGTGCCGTTCGGCCACCGTGGCCGCCCAGGCTCGGAACTCCCCCCGTGTCCACTCGAAGCGGTGGTCGCCGTGCCGGACGTGTCCGGCCGGGAGGGACTCCCAGCGCACGTTGTACTCGACGTTCGGGGTGGTCACGACGACCGTGCGGGGGCGGGCCGAACCGAACACGGCGTACTCCAGCGCGGGCAGCCGGGGCAGGTCGAGGTGCTCGATCACCTCGCTGAGCACGGCCGCGTCGTAGCCCTTGAGCCGGGTGTCGGTGTAGGCGAGGGAGCCCTGGAGCAGCTTGACCCGCGCCGCCTGCCGCTCGCCCATCCGGTCCAGCTTCAGCCGCCGGGAGGCGATGGTGAGCGCCCGCACCGACACGTCGACGCCGACGATCTCGGTGAACCGCGCGTCCTTCAGCAGCGCCTGCACCAACTGGCCCTGCCCGCACCCGAGGTCGAGCACGCGGGCGGCTCCCCTCTCGTGCAGGACGGCCGTGATGGCGTCGCGGCGCTGCACGGCGAGCGGGGTCGGCTTCTCCTCCTCCTCGGTCTCCGCGGCGACGGCGTTGTCGATCTCCTCGACGTGCGTGTCGTCGGTCTCGGCGAGCCGCACCAGTTCCAGGCGCTCCATCGCCTGCCGGGTGAGCGCCCAGCGACGGGACAGGAAGCGGCTGGTGATGAGCTTCTGCTCCGGGTGGCCGGGCAGCCAGCCCTGACCGGCTCGCAGCAGCTTGTCGACCTCGTCGGCGGCGACCCAGTAGTGCTTGGCGTCGTCCAGCACGGGCAGCAGGACGTACAGGTGCCGCAGCGCCTCGGAGAGGGTCAGCGCGTCCGACTCCAGGACGAGACGCACGTACCGCGAGTCGCCCCACTGCGGGAACTCGCTGTCCAGGGCGACCGGTTCGGCGCTCACCGTCCAGCCGAGGGGCTCGAAAAGAGCGCGTACCAGGCCGGGGCCGCCCCGGGCGGGCAGTGCGGGCACCTCGATGCGCAGCTCGCGCGCCAGGTCCGGCAGGTCCGGCCGGGCGGCGCACACCCCGCGCATCGCGCTGGAGAACACGCTGCTCAGGGCGACGGCCAGGAGCGAGGACGCCGCGTAGGGGCGGTCGTTGACGTACTGCGCGAGGGCCGCGTCGGGGGCGCCGCCGCGGCCCTTGCCCTTGCCGCGCCGCACCAGCGCCACCGGATCGACCTCCAGCAGCAGCGCCGCAGTGCAGCGCTCGGCGTCCGCCTCGGGGTAGAGGACGTGCGCGGTGCCGTAGGAGGTGGAGAACGCCTGCGCCTTGTCCGGATGCTTGTGCAGCAGGAAACCGAGGTCGGTCGCCGGGCGTTCCGCCGTGCCGGTGGTGCTGATGGTCAGGAACATGTGAGCGAGTGTCCCGGCCGTCAGGCGGCCGGGCCACCGGTTTTCGCCACGACCTCCGGGAGCGTCTTGTGCAGGACGTCCGCGAAGCGGGTGCCGATACGGCGGTGGGTGGCGCCGTCGGGGTGGAGTCCGTCGGGCAGCGGCAGCTCGTCGTGGTCGTCCTCGCCGTACAGCTCGCGGCCGTCGAGGTAGCGCAGGTGGGGGTCGTCGGCGGAGCGCTCGGTGACGATCCGGGACAGCTCCTCGCGGATCACGGTGAGCGTCAGCTTCCCGGCGGGGACCTCCGCCGGGTCACCGGCGGCGCGGAAGTTCAGCCGCCCCTCGGCGAGCGCCGCGAAGTCGAAGGCGCCGGGGCCGGGCGTGTCCTCGTGCATCGGGCAGTACAGCGGGGAGACGACCGTGAGCGGTGTCGTCGGGTGGCCCTCGCGAACGGTGTCGAGGAAGCCGTGGACGGCCGGCCCGAAGGCGCGCTTGCGCATCAGGTCGAGGTTGACCACGTTGATGCCGATCTTGAGGGTGATCAGGTCGGCGGGGGTGTCCCGGATCGCGCGGGCGGTGAACGGGTCGAGCAGCGCGCTGCCGCCGAAGCCGAGGTTGATCAGCTCCACACCGGCCAGCCGGGCGGCGAGCGCCGGCCAGGTGGTGGTGGGTCCGTCCGCGTCGGAGCCGTGGCTGATGGAGCTGCCGTGGTGCAGCCAGACGGGACGGCCCCGGTCGGGGGCGGCCTCGACGGGGGCGTCGGTGCGCAGGGCGACCAGCTCGGCGTGCTCGTTGTGCGGCAGCCAGATCTCGACGTCCTTGTCCCGGTCGGGCAGACCGGTGAAGCTCAGGGTGCACACCGGGCCGGGGCGGGTGTCGGTGGCGCCGGTGGTCAGGTCGATGGTGACGGTGTTGCCGTCGGCGGCGGTGGCCCGGCCGGCCGGCCGGCCGTCGACGAGCAGCTCGTACACGCCGTGCGGGCGGGGCGGGGCGCCGCGGTAGACGCGCTTGGTGGCCAGCACGTCCAGCTCGACGGCGGTGGCGCGGGTGCGCAGCGCCAGGCGGACGCCGGAGGGCTGCGTCTCGGCCAGGGCGAGCTGCGGGTCGTTGTTCTGGGCGCGGGCACGGGCGGGCAGCCGGTGCGGCAGCAGCCCGTGCGCGGTGCGCTCCAGCTCCAGGGCGCCGCGCACGTGGGCGGCGGTGAGGGGGGTGGTGATCCAGTCGGCGGTCATGGGTGTCCTCCGGGTGCGGGCCAGTTCCGCAGCAGGGCGTCCAGGGCGTCCAGGACGCGTTCCCAGCTCTCCTGGCTGTCGGGGGCACTGTGAGCAAAGCCACCGCCCAGCTCGAGGCTGACGTAACCGTGGAAGACGCTGCCCAGCAGCCGGACCGCGTGGGTCTGGTCGGGTTCGGTCAGGTCGTAGCCGCGCAGCAGCGCCCGGGTCATCCGCGCGTGCCGTACGCCCGCGCTCGCGGCGGCGGTGTCGGGGTCGAGGGGGAACCGGGTCGCGGCGTAGCGGCCGGGGTGTTGTCGGGCGTAGTCGCGGTAGGTGTTCGCGAGGGCGGTCAGCGCGTCCTTGCCGGCCCGGCCGGCGAGCGCGTCGGCGGCCCGGTCGGCGAGTTCGTCCAGCGCGAGCAGGGCGATGCCGGTCCTGAGGTCCTGGGAGTTCTTCAGGTGCGAGTACAGGCTCGCGACCTTGACGTCGAAACGCCGGGCGAGCGCCGAGACGGTCACCTGGTCGAAGCCGACCTCGTCGGCGAGTTCCGCGCCCGCCCGGATCAGGCGGTCGGGTGTCAGTCCTGCGCGCGCCATGACCGTCCTCTCATCTGCCATCAACGAGTATGCATCTGCCTAAAGCTTTTAGGCAAGTGGGGATGACGTTTAGGGTCAGGTGGTTCGCGGGGTCCTGCCGGCTGCGGACCCGCCCCGGGGGCTCGTCTGCTCGCCGTACGCGGGCACGAGCCCCGGGGCGGTCGCGGGCGCGGTGTCCCGGGCTACGACAGCTGCGACTGCACCTGGGCCGAGATCAGCTCCAGGTGGTCCAGGTCGTCCAGGTCGAGCACCTGGAGGTAGACGCGGCTGGAGCCGATCCCGGCGTACCGGCCGATCTTGTCGACGACCTCGGCCGGGGAGCCGGCCAGACCGTTCGCCTTCAGCTCGTCGACCTCGCGGCCGATGGCGGCGGCACGGCGGGCGACCTCGGCGTCGTCGCGGCCGACACAGACGACGAGGGCGTTGGAGTACACCAGGTCGTCGGCCTTGCGGCCGATCGCCTCGGCGGCGGCGCGCACCCGGCCGAACTGCCGCTCGGCGTCCTCGATCGAGGCGAAGGGGATGTTGAACTCGTCCGCGTAACGGGCGGCGAGGCGGGGCGTGCGGGTGGCGCCGTGGCCGCCGATGAGCACCGGGAGCTTCGGCTGGGCGGGCTTGGGCAGCGCGGGCGAGGCCGTGAGGTCGTAGTGGGCGCCGTGGAAGTCGAAGGTCTGGCCCTCCGGGGTCCCCCACAGGCCGGTGACGATCTCCAGCTGCTCCTCCAGGCGGCCGAACTTCTCCTTCGGGAAGGGGATGCCGTACGCCTTGTGCTCCTCCTCGAACCAGCCCGCGCCGAGGCCGAGTTCGACGCGGCCGCCGGACATCTGGTCGACCTGGGCGACCTGGATGGCGAGCACGCCGGGCAGCCGGAACGTGGCCGCGGTCATCAGCGTGCCGAGCCGGATACGGCGGGTCTCGCGGGCGAGTCCCGCGAGGGTGATCCAGGCGTCCGTGGGGCCGGGGAGGCCGTCGGCGTCCCCCATCCTCAGGTAGTGGTCGGAGCGGAAGAAGGCCTCGAAGCCCAGGTCCTCGGTGGCCTTCGCCACGGTGAGGAGGGTGTCGTAGCTCGCGCCCTGCTGGGGCTCGGTGAAGATGCGAAGATCCATGTCCTCCATCCTCCACACCGCGGCCGCCGGCGACGTCACCGGTCCCCGTGGCCCGGGCCGCTCTCCCCGGTCGGGTGAAAAACGTCAACCCCGCGGACGGGTGACCAGCGGGCCAGTGACCGCCTCCGGTGGTGATCGTTGGCTCGGGCGGAGCCGGACCGCCCGGCGCCCGCGCCGGCGGTGACCGCCGTCGCGCCACCGTGCCGGCCCTGGTGAGGGGCCGCGGGCCGAGGAGGCCGTCATGTCCGAGGAGTCCGTGCCGGGCGCCGCCCAGCCGAAGGGGCTGCTGCAGCAGATGGAGGAACTGATGGCGGCGCTGAACGCGGACCTGTCGGCGCTGGACGCGGACCTCCAGTCGGCGGGCAGCACCGCGCGGCACGGCGGCTCCGGCGAGGAACCGGAGGCGGGCTGAGCGGTGCGCGGGGCCGCTGAGCCGTGGGGTGGGGCGCCGCTGAACCCGGGGCCGCGTCGCCCGTCCGTCGGTCCGAGGGCAGCACGCGACACACCGCACGCGGCACCCGGGACACGGCACGCGACACGCAGCACCCGGACCCGGACCCAGCACCCGGCGCCCAGCACCCAACCCCGGCACCCAGCACCCGGCACCCGGCACCTCAGCGTTCCGGTAACGCCTCCTCGCGGGCCGCCAGTTTGCGGAGCATCCAGTGGACGCGGTCGCGGGACTCGTCGGCCGCGTCGATCGCCTCCATGCACTGCCAGTACGTGCCCTCGGCGTCCGCCCCGCTGGCGAGGCCGAGGAGGGCCATGCCGATGTCGGCGAGCAGGGCGTCCAGCGCGAGCAGCGTCTGCCGGGCGTCGTCCAGGGCGGTGAGCTGTGCGGCCCGTAATTCACCCGGGTCGAGATCGGGCGGGTCCAGGACCCCGCAGCCGCGTCCCGCGAGTTCCGTCAGCCCCAGCGCCTCGCCGCGCAGTTCGGGCGGGCCCGAGACCGCGAGGCGGCTGCCGATCGCCTGGGCGAGGGCCTGCGCCTGCCAGACCTCCCGCAGGGTCCGCGCCGGATCACCGCTCGCGGCCAGCGCCCGTCTGCTCGTCAGGATGAGCCTCACCGCGTCCATACGCGCCCCCGGTGACGATCCGACGTGCGTCTCGCACGTCTGCCCGAACTCCCGTGTCCGCTACCCAGCGTGAAGGCATGTGGGGCGAAAAGCCAGAGGAAGGCGGAAATCTATGGACAACAAATCGGTTTCGGGCAGCTGAACGACTACGTAGAGTGAAAACGGAGGCGGCGACTCCAACGTCAGCCGCTGTCACCGTCGTTGCCGTCCGCGCCGGCGCCGCCCCCGCCACCGCTCCCGCTCCCGCTCCCGCTCCCGCTCCCGCTCCCGCTCCCGCTCCCACGACCGTCTCCCCCACCGTCCGCCGGCGCCGGGAACCGCTGCTCGTTCCGCTCGATCTTCTCCGCCAGAGCCGTCAGCGGGTCCACGCCGAGCACCTCGCACAGTTGCAGCAGATACGCGAGGACGTCGGCCACTTCGTCGCGGACCCGGTGGGCGGTGTCCGGGTCGTCCATCACCTCCACCGACTCCTCGGGCGTCAACCACTGGAAGATCTCGACCAGTTCGGCGGCCTCCACGCTGAGCGCGGAGGCCAGGTTCTTGGGCGTGTGGTACGGCTGCCAGTCGCGTGCGGCCGCGAACTCGGCCAGCCTGCGCTGCAACTGCGCCAGATCGGGGTGCTCTTTCACGGGTCCAGGTGTACCACCGTGACGCCGTCGATCCCCGCCGCCCAGGAGGCGTCGCTCACCGTGCCGACGCAGCGCATATGGCCGCGCTCCCCCATCCGCACCGCCAGCCGGGCGAGTTCGGCGCGCTGCCGTGGGTCCAGGCAGCGGTCGAAGCCGTCGGCGAGCACGGTCAGCGCCTGCAGCGCGGAAGGCACCTCGCCGGCCGGGTCGACCTCCAGGATGCCGGGCCCGGTGAGCAGCACCAGCGCCAGCGCGAGGCAGCGCAGCTCGCCGTCGCCGAGCCGGTCCAGTGCCGTACGGGAGCCGCCGTCCCGTTCCAGCCAGGCCCGCACCATCCCGTCGCTGTGGAGTTCGGCCACGACGTCGGTGACGGGGACGGCGGAGCCGGCGCGCAGGGTGGCGACGAGCTGTGCGTGCCGGCGGCCGCACTCGGCGCGGGTGCGCCACAGGACGTCGGCGAGGTTGTCGCAGCCGGCGAGCAGCCGGCCGGAGCCGCTCGGGACGGGCGCCCGCATGCGCGAGGGGTGCGGGTCGCAGGCGTACACCGAGCGCAGCGCGACGACCAGTTGCTCGGCGGCGGCCAGCACCTGGCGCTGCCCGTCCGTCTTGCCGGCGACGCGCAACGGCAGCAGTGCGGTCCCGAGCCGGTCGTCGGGCAGCGGCGCGCGCGTCACCGGAGCGGAGCCGGCGGTGTGCCAGGCGGCCTGCACGGCACGCCGCCCGGGGTCGACGAGCGCGGTCTCCAGCAGGACGGTCCCGCCCGCGGTGAGCCGCTCCCCCACGACGCGCAGTTCGGGCTCGACCTGAACGGCGAGGTCGAGCCGTACGGGGCCGACCGGACCGTCGGCCGTGCAGCCGATGCGGAAGCCGCGCCGCCGCTGGGCGTCGGGGCGGGCCCGGTCCGGCACGCACGCCACCGGGTCCGGGAACGCCTCGCCGAGTTCGGCGCCTCCGGCGAGCCGTCCGAGCGCCGCGTAGGCGCGCAGCGCGCTGGACTTGCCGCTTCCGCTGGCCCCGGCGAGCAGCGTGAACGCGCCGCCCAGGGGCAGCACGGTCCGCCGGTGCACGGCGAAGGCGGACAGCCGCACCTCGGTGACTCGCGGCCGCACAGGCCGCACCGGCTCCACCGGCTGCACCGCGGACGGCTCCCCGGAGCCGGACAACGACGAAACGGAAGTAACGCCCATACGGCGGACGGTAGGGCCGCCCACGTCCAGGGAACCGTTCCGCCGAGGTCAGCTTCCTCCTATCGGGGGACGGCGGGGGTGGACGCGACCGGGTCCGAAGGCCGCGCCCCTCGTCTCACCGCGCCCACGGACCGGCCTGGCGACCAGGTCACCACCACCGCGTGGGGCCGCGCCCGCCTCTCCTCGACGCGCCCCGCAAGCGCATGCCCTGCCAGGGCAACGCCCGCAAGGGCAACGCCCCCGTCGGCGCAACGCCTCGCCCTGGAGGTCGTGCGCCCCGCCGCGCAACGCGTCAGAGGTGCCGAGCCCAGGCCCCGCGAGGCGCCCGGCCCCGCGCCGCGCCCACGCGCCGTGCCGCGCCCGTCAACTCCCCGACAGCCCCGTGTTCTCCATCAGCCCGCTGACCTCCGTGCCGTGCGGGGTGAGGAGGAAGACGTTGCGGTCGACGCGGTGCATGCCGCTGGCGAGGCCGAAGACCACGCCGGTGGAGAAGTCGAGGACACGCTTGGCGACCTCGGTCTCGGCGCCGGTCAGGTCGAGGAGGACCGGGATGCCGGCCATCAGGGTCTCGGCCACCTCGCGGGCGTCCGCGAAGACGTTGACGCGCAGCACCACGAAGCGGCGCCGCATCTCCGTCTCCGCCTCCGGCAGAGAGCGGTGGTCGACCGCTGACGGCCACGAGTCGCGGCCGCGCAGGGGTACGACCTGGGCGAGCCCTTCCCACTGTTCATCGGTGACGTCGTAGCGGTTCACCGTTCCCCCGTTCCGACTCGCACTCATCTCCTGCACCAGGCAATTCTTACGCCACGTCACCTGTTCGGCCCAACAGCGACACGGTGCGCGACCGGACGAGCCGGCCACACCGTCCTGTATGCCGATTTCCTCCCGGAGTGCCACCGCTCATCTGGGGCACACCGGAATCTTCACCTCCGGCCGTGTCCCGTTCATCCGGTGCTCTTAACGTCCCATGCCGTGCACATGGCAGACACCCAGCCCGTGGCTCCCGCTCGCCGGCCGCGGCCGGCGCCGGCCGCCCGCCTTCAGGAACCACTCCCGGCGCAGTGGCACCGTGTCCTCACGCTGCTCGCCGTCATCAGCCTCTTCATCGGTACCCGCACGGTGTGGACGCAGGCGGCGACGCACCGGCTCCCGGTGGCCCTGGTGATCACGGCGTGCTACGCGTCGATCCTGGCGTGCGGGGTGCTCACCGTGGTGACCCGGCGCCACCGCACCCTGGCCCGCCTGGACCTGGCCGTCCTGCTGACCGCGATCACGCTCACGCTGTGCACCTGGGTGATGAACCACAACGGCGCCGACGAGGCCGTGCTGACCACCCAGGCCGCCCGCGAACTGGTCGCCGGGCACCCCGTCTACGGACAGCCCTGGCCCTGGCTGTTCGGCCCCGGCATCGCCCTCACCCCCACCGTCGACGGCGGCTACGACTACACGTACGGCTATCCCCCGCTGACCCCCATGCTCACCGCGCCGTTCCTGTGGCTGGGCCACGCCGGCACCCCGGCGACGGTGGTCACCACGGGCGCGCTGCTGGCGGCCGCGGTCATGCTGTGGCGGATGCTGCCGGTGCCGTGGCGTTCGGCGGCGACGATGGTGTGCCTCGGCTTCGGCTTCCTGCCTTCCTACGCCCGCCTCGGCTACCCCGCGGTCCTGGGCCTCGCGCTGCTGGTGCCGGTGGTCGTGCGCTGGCCCCGGATCGGGCGCGGCGGGCGGCTCGGCGCCGCCGGGATCGCCCGGGCCGCGTGTCTGGGCGCGGCCTGCGCGGCGCAGCAACTGCCGTGGTTCGTCACGCCGTTCCTGCTGGCCGGGCTCTACGCGGTGCGCCGGGGCGAACTGGGCGCACGGGAGGCCGGGCGGCTCCTGCTGCGGATGCTCGGGATCGTCTTCGCCACGTGGCTGCTGATCAACACGTACTTCGTCGTGCACGAGCCGCGCACCTGGTTCGAGGGGATCCTGCTGCTGATCACGCAGGGCGCGGTGCTGCACGGCCAGGGCCTGAACATCGTATCGCTGCTGCTGACGGACGGCAGTGACCGGCTGGACTGGTACGGGCACGCGAGCATGCTGCTGCTGGCCGGACTGCTGGCGGTGTTCCTGCTGTTCGTGCGCCGCCTCGGACCCGCGGCGGCCGTGCTGCCGTGGTGCGCGTTCTATCTCGCGACGCGCTCCCAGGACGGCTACTACCTGCTGATGACGCCGCTGTGGCTGGCCGCCGTGGTCACCTCGCCCGCGGCCGAGTTCGCGGGCGCCTGGCAGCCGCGGCCACGGTGGCTGCCGGCCGGTGCGCGGCGCCGCCCGGCGCTGGCCGCGGCGGGCGCGCTGCTGCTGGCCCCGGCGCTGGTGAGCGCCCTGGTCGCGGCGACCGGGACGCCACCGCTGCGGATGCGGGTCACCGAGGTGCGGCACGCGACGCCGAGCAAGGTGTCGCTGCTGACGGTCCGCGTGACCAACACCGGCGACCGCCCGCTCACGCCCCACTTCATGCTGACCACGGGTGAGGGCATGGGCCGCTACTGGTCGGTGGTGCGCGGCCCGGCCACCATGCCCGCGCACGGCACGGCCGTCTACGCGCTGCGACCGCCCAAGGGCACGTTCCCCGTGTCCCGCAACAACGCGAAGGTCCGGGTCCGGCTGCGGGCGTTCACCGGCGACCCGCAGACCCTGTCGAGCGTCGACGTACGGCATCTGCTGCTGACGCCCCGCAGATGACGGGCCGGACGGCGGCCTGAGCGGACCGGGTCAGGACTGGGGGCAGGTCACTTGGGCACGGTCGGTGCGGGCGGGGTCCAGCGCTGGGTGCGCGGGACTGTCCCGGTGACGCCGAAGTCCTTCTTGAGCTGCTCGGGGATGGCGTAGTGCATGACGCGTCCGCGGGTGAGGGAGGACAGCTCGAAGACGGTGGTGAGGTGGCCGAGGCGGTCCAGGGCCCACGCGCCGAACGGGGAGCGGTCCTCGATGCTCTCCAGCACCCCGAGCAGGGTCGGGACGGCCTTGGCGACGTTGTCCCAGGCGGTGCGGGGCACCTGGAGCCAGTCCGCGCAGGTGTCGCCGATCAGGTAGCGGATGAGGGCGGAGACGATGGGGTCGAAGAAGGTGCCGGGGACGACGTCCTCGTAGAGGTCGATCAGCTGCCTGGTCAGATGGGCGCCCTCGTCGGACGGGCCCATGTGGCGGATCATGTACAGGTCGAGGAACTCCCGGGCTTCCTCCAGGGACTTGGGTACGGCGTCCTGGTCGACGCCGAGCATCGCTCCGACCACGCGCCAGGCGTAGAAGTAGGCCTCGGCGCCCTCGGTGGACATGTGGATGTTCAGACGGTGCAGGCTGTCCAGGACGAGGAGGGAGAAGAACAACTGGCCGCCGATCATGTCCTCCTGGCAGATCGGCGTCCCGAGCGTCTCGGCGTCCCACCGGCCCTCGCGCTGGAGATGGTGGCGGATCGACGCGTGCAGCAGGCGCACCTTCTGTGCGGCGGGGATGAAGCGGCTGCCCACCTCGAAGGCGTCGGGCTGCATCAGGTAGACGGTGAACTGGCCGGTCTCCGCCATCCTTTTGGACGGGTAGCTGAGGCCATGGGTCGTGGAGAGCAGCTTCGCGACGTGGGGGACGACGTAGCAGGCGGGCATGGAGGCGAAGGACAGCGCCGTGGAGATGTGGACGTTGTTGTCGATGAAGAACAGCCGCGCCTTCTCCATCTCCCCCCAGTCCACCCAGGCGGGCGGGACGCTGGTGGCCTGGAGGTACTCGCGCGCGACGTCGGGAAGCCCGTCGGGCAGGGGCGCGCCGGCGGTGGAGACGTAGCGCATCAGGGTGTTGAACGTGCCCACCTCCCCGCGTTCGAACAGGGTGGCCACGACGGCGTCGGCGAGTTCGTCGCCGGATCGGCGCAGGGCGCTCATCGAGGCTTCCGTGCAGGTCATGTCAGCAGCCCTTCTCGGCGGGCGGCGCACGCTGTCGTGGGCGGCCCGTTCGCGCGGTCGGTCAGTGGTGGCGGTCCGTCAGTGGTGGCGGTCCGTCAGTGGTGGCGGTCGGTGACGGAGTGGGCGAGATCGGTCAGGGCCCGCCGCGCCTGCGTGGGCAGGCCGAGGCCGCCCAAGTGGCCGACGGCCTCCCTCACCCGTGCGGTGATCAACTGCTCCACCTGCTCCGGGGCCTTGAGCGCGAGCATCAGCTCGCGGACCGTACGCAGGTCCTGCTCGTCGAGGTCACGGCGTCCCAGCATCTCGGCGAGCTGCGCGCGCTGCGCGGGAAGCGCGGACTGCCAGGCCTTGGCCAGCAGGGTGGTGGGCCGGTGGCCGCGGATGTCGTCCAGGCCGGCCTTGCCCGTGCGGTCGGGTTCGCCGAACAGGCCGAGCAGGTCGTCGCGCAGCTGGAACGCCTCCCCCAGCGGCAGCCCGTACGCACAGAGACCGGCACGCAGTTCGGGGGCGGCGCCCGCGAGCAGGCCGCCGATGAGCAGGGGCTGTTCGACGGTGTACTTGGCGGTCTTGTAGCGGACGACCTTCAGGGACACGTCGGCGTCCGGTGGGGTGCCGGTGCTGAGGATCTCCAGGCATTCACCCGCGACGAGTTCCCGCGCGAGTTCCGCCCAGATCGGTCGTGCCCTGGCGAGGTAGGCGGCGGGCAGACCGCTGGTGGCGAACAGCTGACCGGCCAGCGCCATCAGGTGATCCCCGACCAGCATGGCCAGGGAGCGTGCGGCGGCGCGCGCCTGCGGGCGGCCGGGGAGAGCGGCCCGCAGCGCGATGTGGGCCGTGGGAAGGTTGTGCCGCAGCGGGCTGTCGTCGATGAGGTCGTCGTGGACGATCGCCGCTGCGTGGACCAGTTCCATCGAGGCGGCCGCCCGCAGGAGGGCTTCGTTGTCGGGCTGGCCGGCCGCGCGCCATCCCCAGTAGCAGAAGGCCGCGCGTAACCGTTTGCCGTGCGAGGCCGACACCTTCAGCTGCTCGGCCACCGGCTCCAGCATGTCGTCGATCGCGAGCAGGTGCCCGGCTTCCTCGGCCAGGAAGTCCGCCAAGAGGATGTCGACACGGTCTTTGAACCCGGCCGGATCCCACCGCTCAGACATCGCCGCCCAAGGCCGCCCGCGTGGCGAGGGCATGCTGGGCCAGCACCTCCAGATGGGCCGGCGGCACGGCCGCGACACGGTCCAGGGCGATACGCCCGCGGGCCATCAGGTCATGCTGCGCGTCCCGGGCGAGTTCGGGCCCGTCGGAGCGGCGCAGCAACTGCTGAACGGCGCCGGCAGCCGACCCGACGGCACTCACCGCCAGGTCCGCCAGCCCCGCGACGAGCAACACCGCCCGCTCGTCCAGCCCGTGCCTGCCACGCGGACCAGTTGTCATGCGATCCCCCTGCGTCGTCGTTCATCCGCCCTCAAGCACACTGGACCGGACGCCGACGCGGTGGACCGTCAGTCCGCAAACCACTCCTTCGAAGGAACTGCTGAGCATCACGGATGCCGGCTGGTGCAGCGAACTTCCAGAGGCGCGGCAAGGGCTGAGCCGCGCGAGCTGCTCGCCGGGGTTCCCTCCAGGTGCTCGCCTAGGATCTGCCGAGGAATGCGCCGCACCGCGTACCGCATGCACAGGGCCAGCACCAGCACGTCGTCCATCTGCCCGAGTACGGGAATGAAGCCGGGGACCAGCTGGACCGGTGAGAAGCAATAGCCGAGGCCCAGAGCGAGGACCACCCGGACCCGCCGGGGAACACGCCGATCACGGATCAGCCTGGGGCCGGCGGTCAGGGCCACCGGCAGCCGGAGCCCGGCCTGTGGGGCTGGTGCGCCCTCATCGTCGCCGTCGCGACCGTCACCAAGTGGGCCGGGAGCACCGGTGCGGCCCGACTGGCCGGGCTCGGCCGGCGGGAGTCGCTCTCGCTCGGCGCACTCATGAACTGCCGGGGGCTGACCGAGCTCGTGGTGCTCGGCGTCGGACTGCAGACGAAGATCATCACGCCCACGTGTTCGCGATGCTCGTGGTGATGACGCTGGTCACCACGGTGCTGACCGCGCCCGCACTCACCCTGATCGACCACCTGGCGGGCCGGCAGCGAGCAACTCCGTGCCACGGCTTCCGGGAGATCCCCGGCGCTGTACCTCTTCCGCGACGGCGGGCCGGTGGAGTCCTCGGCCGCTCTGGTGCCCACCGCGTACACCATCCTCACCCGCGAGGTCGTCGAGCAGAGCAAGCTCTGTCCCCTCCTGGAGAGCCACTTCTCAACGCTGCTGCCCGGTGCCTCGATCGCCCCGCACTGCGACCTGTGGAACTTCAGCATCAACCTGCACCTGGCGATCGACATCCCCGAGGGATGCGGCATCACGGTGGCCGGCGAGACCCGGCAGTGGCAGGAGGGCGGGTGCCTGCTCTTCGACTACTCCTTCGAGCACGAGGCGTGGAACAAGGGCGACAGGCCGCGCACCTGTCTCCTCGTCGACCTGTGGCACCCGGAGACGACCGCCCCGGAGCGTGAGGCCCTGGTCGGTCTCATCACCGAGATCCGCAAGCTGATGGGCTGAACCCCGAGTGCACCCCGGGCTCGCAGGCCGTGGACGCCTCGGATCACGCCGTTGAACGCCTTGTCGGCTCTGCGAGTTCACCGCCTTCGGGCTTCTTGACCGGGTGGCGGAAGCCATCGCCGATGTTCTCGTCGCCCAGGTCGGTCAGGGCGGGGCTGCCCAGGGTGCCGGCGAGTCGGTTCAGTGCATCGACCAGGCCGTGCGCGCGGGCGCAGGCAGTGTCGTGCTCGCGGCCGGGGCGGACCGGCGAGACCCACAGCGGCCAGCCGTCCGGGGGGCGATGACCTGCGCGTTTCCGCCGTGGTGCTGGTGCTTTCCGGACCACCGAAGATCGGCGCCGTTGGGATACCGGCCGCGACGCGGCCGGTATTCAGGAGCCCTTCGCAGCAGGCTCAAGAATCGCCACGCACTCCACATGATGCGTCATCGGAAACAGATCGAACGCCCGCAGCGTCCGCACCCGGTACCCCCCATCCCGGAAGTACGCCAGGTCCCGGGCCAGCGCCGCCGGGTCGCAGGCGACGTAGGCGATGCGGCGGGCGCCGAGGGAGGAAAGGTGGGCGACCGTGTTGCGGCCGGCGCCCGCGCGGGGCGGGTCGAGGACGATGAGGTCGACCTCCGTGATGCCGGTGCGCGGCAGGACCGCCTCGACCTTGCCCTGTTCGATGCGGACCCGGGGGAAGTCGGCGAGGTTGTGCCGGGCGTCCTCGACGGCGCGCTTGCCGGACTCGATGCCGAGCACCGCGCCCTGCTCGCCGAGGCGGTCGGCGAGGGCGCCCGCGAACAGGCCGACGCCGCAGTACAGGTCGAGCGCCATCTCGCCCTTGCGCGGCATCAGGCCCTGCATGACCGCCGTGACCAGGGTGTCGGCGGCCTTCGGGTGGACCTGCCAGAAGCCGCCGCTGCCGACCCGGTAGGTGCGGTCGTCCGCGCGCTCGCGCACGAAGGGGCGGCCGTGGACGCGGTGTACGCCCCCGTCCTTCTCCTCCACGCGCATCACCGAGACCGGACGGTCCAGTTCGACCAGGGGCAGGCGGGCGCCCGGGCGCGGGGTGAGGATCACCTGGCGGTCCTGCGACCCCGTCGCCGCGATCGCCTCCACCGACTCCATGCCGGCCCAGTCGCGCTGCTCGATGCCCAGTTCGCTGACGCCCTCGGCCGCGATCATGCAGTGGTCGATGCGCTCGACCTCGTGCGAGCGGTGGCGGCGCAGCCCGGCGTGGCCCTCGGCGTCGACGGCGTACTGCACGCGGGTGCGCCACTGCGGGACCTGGCCGGCGGGCAGCTTGTCGCCCTCGGCCGGGACCACCGTGCCGTCCCAGCCGGCCTCCTCGGGCGTCAGTCCCGCGAGCCGCTTCAGCTGCTCGGCGATCACCTCGCCCTTCAGCCGCCGCTGGGCGCCCGGCTTGGCGTGCTGCCAGTCGCAGCCGCCGCAGCGGCCGGGACCGGCGAAGGGGCAGGGCGCCTCGATGCGGTCCTTGGAGGCGTCGAGGATCTCCACGGCGTCCGCGCGCAGGAACCGCGCGCCCTCCTCGCCCTCGGTGACCCGGGCCACGACCCGCTCGCCCGGCAGCGCGTGCCGGACGAAGAGGACCTGGCCCTCGGGCGTGCGGGCGATGCAGTGACCGCCGTGGGCGACCGGGCCGATCTCGACCTCGTACTCGGCCCCGACCAGCGACCCCGCCTGCGAGTTGTTCTCTTGTGCCTGCATGGCGGGGTGACTCCAGAGGGGGTGAGGGGCGACGGATGGACAACAGCCCACCAGTCTACGTGGTCGCGGGAGGGCTACTTCCGGTTCTCCGCCCCCTTCGCCCGCTCACCCTGCGACAGCGGGCCACGCCGTACCGAACCCGGCGCGTTCCACTCCTGCCGCCTGCGGGCCCGCTTCTTGGCGGCCTCGGAGGACTCCAGCTGGTAGGGCACCGAGGTGACCATGATGCCGGGGGTGAACAGGAGGCGTCCCTTCAGCCGGAGCGCGCTCTGGTTGTGCAGGAAGTGCTCGTACCAGTGGCCGACCACGTACTCCGGGATGATCACCGAGACCGCGTCGCGCGGGCTCTCCTTGCGCAGGCTCTTGACGTACTCGATGACCGGCCGCGTGATCTCGCGGTACGGCGAGTCCAGCACCTTCAGCGGTACGTCGATGCCGCGCCGCTCCCACTCCTCGCGCAGCGCCTTGGTCTCGGCCGGGTCGACGTTGACCGTGAGCGCCTCCAGGGAGTCGGAGCGCATCAGCTTGGCGTAGGCGAGCGCGCGCAGGGTCGGACGGTGGATCTTGGAGATCAGCACCACCGAGTGGACGCGCGAGGGACGCACGCTGTCGTCGCTGGGGCCCTCGGGGGCGGCGATCTCCGCGGCCACGGCGTCGTAGTGACGGCGGATCGCGGTCATCGTCACGTAGAAGATGCACATGCCGAGCAGTGCGACCCAGGCGCCGTGCATGAACTTGGTGATCAGCACGACGACCAGCACCAGACCGGTGAAGAAGGCGCCGAAGGTGTTGATCGCGCGGGAGCGGATCATGTGGCTGCGCTTGGCCGGGTCCGTCTCGGTGGCCAGGTGCCGGTTCCAGTGCCGGACCATGCCGGTCTGGCTGAGCGTGAAGGACACGAACACGCCGACGATGTACAGCTGGATCAGCCGCGTGGAGTCGGCGCCGTAGATGAGGACCAGCAGGGTCGCCGTGCCGGCCAGGAGCACGATGCCGTTGGAGAAGGCCAGGCGGTCGCCGCGGGTGTGCAGCTGGCGCGGCAGGTAGCGGTCCTGGGCGAGGATCGAGCCGAGCACCGGGAAGCCGTTGTAGGCGGTGTTGGCGGCGAGGAACAGCACCAGCGCGGTGGCCGCGGCCAGGACGATGAAGAAGAAGCTGCCCTTGCCGAACACGGCCTCGGCGACCTGGGTGATCACCGGGTTCTGGACATAGCCGGGGCCGAGCCCGACGCCGTTCTTCAGCAGGTCGGTGGCCGGGTTCTCGGCCATGCGGACCTTGGTGGTCAGGGCGAGGACGATGATGCCGCAGAACATGGTGACGGCGAGCAGGCCCATCGCCGCCAGCGTGGTCGCGGCGTTCTTGGACTTGGGCTTGCGGAAGGCGGGCACGCCGTTGGAGATCGCCTCGACGCCGGTGAGCGCGGCACAGCCGGAGGAGAAGGCGCGCAGCATCAGGAAGATCAGCGCGAAGCCGGCCAGGCCCTGGTGCTCGGCCTTGATGTGGAAGCCGGCGGTGGGCGCGCGCATGGTGTCGCCGAGGACCAGGCCGCGGAAGGCGCCCCAGGCGATCATGATGAAGACGCCGGCGACGAAGACGTACGTCGGGATCGCGAAGAGCTTGCCGGACTCCTTCACGCCGCGCAGGTTCATCAAGGTCAGCAGGATGATCACGGCGACGGCGCAGGCCACTTTGTGCTCGACGACGAACGGGATCGCCGAGCCCAGGTTCTCGATGCCGGAGGAGATCGACACCGCGACGGTCAGGACGTAGTCGACGAGCAGGGCGCTCGCCACGGTCAGGCCGGCCTTGGGGCCGAGGTTGGTGGTGGCGACCTCGTAGTCGCCACCGCCGCTGGGGTAGGCGTGCACGTTCTGTCGGTAGGAGGCGACGACCGTGAACATCAGCACGACCACCGCGAGGGCGATCCAGGGGCTGAAGTGGTACGCCGACACGCCCGCGATGGACAGGACCAGCAGCACCTCCCCTGGCGCATAGGCCACGGAGGACAACGGGTCGGAGGCGAAAACGGGTAGGGCGATGCGCTTCGGCAGGAGCGTTTCGCCCAGCCGATCACTGCGCAGTGCGCGCCCGATCAGAATCCGTTTGGGCACGTCGGTCAGTTTGGACACAACAGAGGATCGTAAGCCTTCGAACACCGGCTCGCCCACCTGCCGTGCCCGATCTGCCGCACGAGTGGAATCGGCGCTTCACAGCGCTACGGATTCCGCAGGCGCGGCCGTGTCCGTGCCTAGATGGCTGGACCCCCGCCCCCGCCGCACCTCGGAGGTCCCCGTGCCCGCCACCGCAGAGCTGATCGGCGCCGCCGTCGCACTCCTCGGCCTCGGATTCCTCACCCTGCGCAGCGTGCGCAGCATCACTCGCCGCCGGGCCGCGCAGCCGCGCTAGCCCTGCCCTCCGGGATCATCCCCGCGCCGCGGGGCCGACTCCGGGCATCGCCCGATGGGCAAGGTCCGACCAGCCCGGGCATCGCCCTATGGGCAAGGTCCAACCGGTCCGGGCATCACCCGAGGGGCAGGGTCCGACCAGCCCGGGCATCACCCGAAGGGCAAGGTCCAACCGGCCCGGGCATCCCCCGACGGGCAGGGTCCGACCAGCCCGGGCATCACCCGAGGGGCAGGGTCCGACGGGCCCGAGCATCGCCCGACGGCGGGTCCAACCGGCCCGGGCATCCCCCGAGGGGCAGGGTCCGACCGGCCCGGGGGTGCACAGCCCGCGGCGCCCCTGTGTAGCTTGGTCGCCGGTCTGAGACCCTGTTGGGGCCAAGTGAGATCTCTTGACACCGGAAGGACGGTCGTGCACATCGTCATCATGGGCTGCGGCAGAGTGGGTTCCGCTCTCGCCCAGACCCTGGAGCAGCAGGGGCATACGGTCGCTGTGATCGACCAGGACCCCACCGCCTTCCGACGCCTCGGTTCCTCGTTCGGGGGCCGCCGGGTCACCGGGGTCGGCTTCGACCAGGACACCTTGCGCGAGGCCGGCATCGAGGAGGCGGGCGCCTTCGCCGCGGTCTCCAGCGGCGACAACTCCAACATCATCGCCGCCCGCGTGGCCCGCGAGATGTTCGGTGTCGAGAACGTCGCGGCCCGGATCTACGACCCCCGGCGCGCCGAGGTCTACCAGCGCCTGGGCATCCCGACGGTCGCCACGGTCCGCTGGACCGCCGACCAGATGCTGCGCCGGCTGCTGCCGTCCGGCTCCGAGCCGCTGTGGCGCGACCCCACCGGGGGCGTGCAGCTCGCCGAGGTGCACGCCTCGGCGGCCTGGGTCGGGCACAAGATCAGCACGCTGCAGGAGGAGACGGGCGTCCGGGTGGCGTTCCTGACCCGCCTGGGCGAGGCGATCCTGCCCACCTCGCAGACGGTGCTGCAGGAGGGCGACCTGGTGCACGTGATGATGCGCACCGACGAGGTGGAGAAGGTCGAGGCGGCGTTCGCCAAGGGCCCTGAAGAGGAAGGCGGTCACTGATGAGGGTCGCCATTGCCGGTGCCGGCGCGGTGGGCCGCTCGATCGCGGGCGAGCTGCTGGAGAACGGCCACGAGGTGCTGCTTGTCGACAAGGCGCCGACCGCGATCTCGGTCGAGCGCGTCCCGCAGGCCGAGTGGCTGCTCGCCGACGCCTGCGAGATCACCTCCCTGGACGAGGCGGCGCTGCAGCGCTGCAACGTCGTGATCGCCGCGACCGGCGACGACAAGGTCAACCTCGTCGTCTCCCTGCTGGCGAAGACGGAGTACGGCGTTCCGCGCGTCGTCGCCCGGGTGAACAACCCGAAGAACGAGTGGCTCTTCAACGAGTCCTGGGGCGTCGACGTCGCCGTCTCCACCCCGCGCCTGATGTCGGCCCTGGTCGAGGAGGCGGTGAGCGTCGGCGACCTGGTCCGGCTGCTGCGCTTCAGCCACGGCGACGCGAACCTGGTCGAGCTGACCCTGCCGGAGGAGTCGGCGCTGGCCGGCACCCAGGTCGGCGACGTGGAGTGGCCGCAGGACACCTCGCTGGTCACCATCATCCGCGGCACCCGCGTCCTCACGCCGTCCCGCGAGGACTCCCTGGAGCCCGGCGACGAACTGCTCTTCGTGGCCGCCCAGGCGCGCGAGGGCCAGCTGGAGGACCTGCTGTCGGTCCGGCGCGACGACAGCTGACGGTTCGCTCCGCTCCGATACGGCGATGGGGGCGCCCGGTGATCACCGGGCGCCCCCATCGCCGTATCGGAAACGTTCGACCTACGGGATCAAGAGATCCACGGGATCTACGGGATCTACGGGCCTTGGCGGGACGCCGTGCGGCGAGCGCGGCGTCGGTGCCCGGCCGTGGGGCGAGGCCTGCGTCTCCGCCCTGCCGGCTGGCCCCTCCGCCGTGCCGGCAGGTAACGGCCTGCCGGCGCCGGCAGCCAGGCCCTACCCCTGCCTGCGGTGGCGGGAGGCCCTACGCCTGCCTGCGGTGACGGCCGCCGGTCGGTTCCGCGGCCTCCGTGACCTCCGCGTCCTCCGCAGTCTGCGGGCTCTCGCCGTGCTCCGCGGCCAGGGCCGCCGCCTTGCGCTCCTCCTCGGCCTTCTCCTCGGCCTCCATCTCCGCGAACACGTCGATGGGCGCCGGCGCCTTCGCCAGGAAGACCCACGTCAGCCAGACGGCGAGCAGGAACGGCGGGATCTTCAGCGCGACCAGGACCCAGCCGAGCTGGGTGGTGTCGGCCCACCAGTACAGCGGGAAGAGGATCGCGCACTTCGCCAGCAGGATCAGGCCCCAGGCCCAGCTCGCCTTGGCGTACGCCTTCTTGCGGCCGGGGTTGCGGGTGCGCCAGGAGAGGTTCTCCTTGAACACCGGGCCGAGGATCAGGCCGATCAGCGGGGCCCCGGCGAGCGTGGTCACGATGTACGCCAGCGCCAGGCCGAGGGTGTAGAGCATGCCGGGCAGGTAGAAGTCCTTGGCGTTGCCGGTCATCATCGCGAAGACGACACCGAAGGCGACGCCGAAGACGCCGCTGAAGGCGTGCTTGACGGTGTCGCGCATCGCGAGCCGCACCACGACCAGCACCAGGGACACGGCCACCGCGGCGATCGCCGACAGATGGAGGTCCTTGTTGATCGTGTAGATCGTGACGAAGAGGAGGCCGGGAACCACCGTCTCGACCATGCCCCGCACTCCGCCGAACGCCTCGAACAGCGCGGCCTCCGTCACCGCCCGGGCGTCATTGGCAGATGTGTCGTCGGTCGGCTTGTCGAGTGACGTCACCGGCTACTCCCGTCCGAGGGGTCGCAATTCGTATTTCGGGTTGAACAGCACCCGGCGGCCCCGGCTCATGGAGACCCGGCCCGATGCGATCAGCTTGCGCCCCGGTTCTATCCCCACGATGGAGCGCCGGCCGAGCCACACCACGTCCAGCGCGGCGGTGCCGTCGAACAGCTCCGCTTCCAGAGCCGGGACACCCGCACGCGGACGCAGGGTGACCGTGCGCAAGGTACCAGTAACCGTAACGATCTGACGGTCCTTGCAGTCACCGATCCGGGTACAGCCCGCCGTCGCGGCGTCCTCGCGCAGCTCCTCGGACTCCAGATCCTCCTGCGACGAGGAAAGCCGGTCGAGCATCCGCCGGAACCGGCCCGCCTGCTTTTCGGAACGAGGAACACCACTCATATCTGAAGCGTACCGGGGTGCACTCACAGCTACGCAGTCCCCGTGTCGGCCCTCACACGCCCTCCCCGGCTCCCCTGGCCGAAAGCGGTGCACGGCCGCGCTAGCGCTCGAACCGGTACCCCATCCCGGGCTCGGTGATGAAGTGCTTCGGATGCGAGGGGTCGGCCTCCAGCTTGCGGCGCAGCTGCGCCATGTACACCCGCAGGTAGTTCGTCTCCGTCCCGTACGACGGCCCCCACACCTCCTGCAGCAGCTGCTTCTGGCCGACCAGGCGGCCGCTGTTGCGCACCAGCACCTCCAGCAGATGCCACTCCGTGGGCGTCAGGCGTACGTCCCGGCCGCCGCGGCTGACCTTTTTCGCGGCCAGGTCGACGGTGAACTCGGCCGTCTCCACCGTCACCTCCTCCTCGCCGGCCCCGACGGGCTCGGCGCGGCGCACGGCCGCCCGCAGCCGGGCGAGCAGCTCGTCCATGCCGAACGGCTTGGTGACGTAGTCGTCGGCGCCGGCGTCCAGCGCCTCCACCTTCTCGTCGGAGGAGTGCCGCGCGGAGAGCACGATGATCGGCACCCGGGTCCAGCCGCGCAGCCCCTTGATCACCTCGACGCCGTCCATGTCCGGCAGCCCCAGGTCGAGCACCACCACGTCGGGGTGGCGGGCGGCCGCGAGCTTCAGGGCGCCGGCGCCGTCGCGGGCGGCGTCGACCTCGTACTTGCGGGCCTTGAGGTTGATCTCGAGGGCGCGCACGATCTGCGGCTCGTCCTCGATCACCAGCACCCGGGTCATGTGGCCTGCCTTTCTGGGGAAACCGACCGCGCCGGTCCGTGCGGCGCCGGCTCCGGCGCGGGCCGCCCGGCCGCACGGAGACTGAGGACCATGGTGAGGCCGCCGCCGGGGGTGTCCTCGGCGTTCAGGGTGCCGCCCATCGCCTCGGCGAAGCCGCGCGCCACGGCCAGGCCGAGGCCCACGCCGGCGCCGCGCGGCGCGTCGCCGTAGCGCTGGAAGGGCGCGAAGATGCGTTCCTTGGCCTCGTCCGGCACGCCCGGGCCGCGGTCGACGACCCGTACCTCGACCCGGTCGGCCATCGCGCTCGCGGCCACCAGCACGGGCAGCGCGGGCGGGCTGTACTTGACGGCGTTCTCGACGAGGTTGGCCACCGACCGCTCCAGCAGTCCGGCATCGACGGCGACCATGGGCAGGGTCTCGGGGATGTCCAGCTCGACGCTGCCCTCGGGGACGCCGCCGAGCGCCATCGGCACCACCTCGTCGACGTCGATCTCGCGGACGATCGGGGTGACCGTGCCGGTCTGCAGCCGGGACATGTCGAGGAGGTTGCCGACCAGGTGGTCGAGCCGGTCCGCGCCCTCCTCGATCGCCGTCAGCAGCTCCGCCTTGTCCTCCTCGGACCACTCGACGTCGTCGGAGCGCAGCGAGGACACGGACACCTTGATCCCGGCGAGCGGAGTGCGCAGATCATGGCTGACGGCGGCCAGCAGCGCGGTGCGGATGCGGTTGCCCTCGGCCAGCTCCCTGGCCTGCTCGGCCTCCAGTTGCAGCCGTCGGCGGTCCAGGACAACGGCGGCCTGCGCGGCGAACGCGGCCAGCACCCGGCGGTCCTCGGCGGGCAGCACCCGCCCGGTGAGCGCGAGCGCCATGTGGTCGCCGACCGGCATGTCCACGTCGGCGTCCTCCGGTCGCTGCACGGGTGGGCCGAGCCCCGCGCGTCCGGCGCAGGTCCACGGCGTCACCTCGCTCTCGCGTTCCAGCAGGGCTGCCGACTCCATGCCGAAGGTCTCCCGTACCCGCTCCAGCAGGGCCTCCAGGCTGGTCTCGCCGCGCAGCACGTTCCCGGCGAGGAAGGACAGGATCTCCGACTCCGCGCGCAGCCGGGACGCCTGCTGGGTGCGCCGGGCGGCGAGGTCGACGACGGAGGCCACCGACACCGCCACCGACACGAAGATCACCAGGGCGAGGATGTTCTTCGGGTCGGCGATGGTGACCCGGTGCACCGGCGGGGTGAAGAACCAGTTCAGCGTCATCGAGCCGAAGGCCGCGGCGGCCAGCGCGGGCAGCAGCCCGCCCACCAGGGCCGCCGCCACCGTCAGCCCCAGGAACAGCAGCATGTCGTTGGTGAGGCCCAGCGAGGCGTCGATGCCGGTCAGCAGCAGCGTCATCAGCACCGGACCGGCGCCGCCCACCAGCCAGCCCCACACCAGCCGTGAGCGTCCGAGCCGCGCGCCGCGCGCCATGGGCAGCCCGCGGCCCTTGGCGACCTCCTCGTGCGTGACGATGTGCACGTCGAGGTCGGGCCCCGACTCGCGGGCGACCGTCGCGCCGACGCCGGGGCCGAAGACGTACTGCCAGCTCTTGCGGCGTGAGGAGCCCAGCACGATCTGGGTGGCGTTCACCCCGCGCGCGAACGCCAGCAGCGCTGCGGGGATGTCGTCGCCGACGACGTGGTGGAACGTGCCGCCCAGGTCCTCCACCAGGGTGCGCTGCACCGCCAGTTCCTTGGGCGAGGCAGCGGTGAGGCCGTCGCTGCGGGAGATGTACACCGCGAGCACCTCACCTCCCGCGCCCTTCTCCGCCAGCCGAGCCGCCCTCCGGATCAGCGTCCGCCCTTCCGGGCCGCCGGTCAGGCCCACCACGATCCGCTCCCGCGAACCCCAGATCGCCGACACCCGGTGCTCGCTGCGGTACCGCTGGAGGTAGGCGTCCACCCGGTCCGCCACCCACAGCAGCGCCAGCTCCCGCAGCGCGGTCAGGTTCCCGGGCCGGAAGTAGTTCGACAGTGCCGCGTCGACCTTGTCCGGCTGGTAGATGTTGCCGTGCGCCATCCGCCGGCGCAGCGCCTCCGGCGACATGTCCACCAGCTCGATCTGGTCCGCCCGGCGCACCACCTCGTCCGGCACCGTCTCCTGCTGCCGCATCCCCGTGATCGACTCGACGACGTCGCCGAGCGACTCCAAGTGTTGGATGTTGACCGTCGACACCACGTCGATGCCGGCGGCGAGCAGCTCCTCGACGTCCTGCCAGCGCTTGGCGTTGCGCGAGCCGGGGACGTTGGTGTGGGCCAGGTCGTCCACCAGCGCCACCTGCGGGCCACGGGCCAGCACCGCGCCGACGTCCATCTCCGTGAAGCGCCCGCCCCGGTACTCCAGCTCCCGGCGCGGCACCGCCTCCAGGCCGTGCAGCATCACCTCCGTACGCGGCCGCCCGTGGTGTTCGGCGAACCCCACGACGCAGTCCGTTCCGCGCTCGACCCGCCGGTGCGCCTCGGACAGCATCGCGTACGTCTTGCCGACGCCGGGTGCCGCTCCCAGGTAGATCCGAAGCTTGCCGCGTGCCATGAAACCCATTGTCTTCCGGTGTGCCTGCCGCCTCCGCAGCGTCGACCCTACGACCCGCGCCGGCCACAAATGGGGCGCGGGGCCGAGCAGCGGACATCTTTGACGCGACCCTGACGCACGGGCAACGGCCCACCCCGGTGCTGCGGCGGTGCGGTGGTGGTACCGGAGGCACGGCGGTTCCTGACGGGTCCCTTCTCAGGCCCCGGCGTCCGCCTCGACGATCTCGCCGTCTCTCAGCTCCAGGACCCGGTCGGCCAGGTCCAGCAGCGTGGCGTCGTGCGTGGCGACCAGGGCCGTGACGTTCTCGCTGTGGACGACCGCGCGCAGCAGCTCCATCACGGCGTGGCCGGTCTCCGCGTCGAGCTGCCCCGTCGGTTCGTCCGCTATGAGGAGCGCCGGCTCGTTGGCCAGGGCCCGGGCGATGGCCACGCGCTGCTGCTGGCCGCCGGACATCTCACCGGGGCGCTGGGCGGCGTGGTCGGCGAGGCCGACCAGGGACAGCAGCAGTTCCACGCGCTGCTCGCGCTCGCGCGGGTCGGCGCGGCGCAGTCGCATCGGCACGCCCACGTTCTCCGCGGCGGTGAGGATCGGGATGAGGCCGAAGGACTGGAAGACGAATCCGACCCGGTCCCGGCGCAGGGCGAGCAGTCCCTCCTCGCCCAGGTCCGACAGATCGCTGCCGTCGACGGTCACCCGGCCCCGGTCGGGTTGGTCGAGGCCGCCGACGATGTTGAGCAACGTCGTCTTGCCGGAGCCGGAGCGGCCCTTGAGGGCGACGAGTTCGCCGCGCGGGATCTCGAAGGAGACCCCCCGCAGCGCGTGGACGGCGGCCGCGCCCTCGCCGTAGGACTTGTGCAGGTCCTCGACGCGCACCATCGTCTCGGTGACGACCTTGGTCATGTGTGCTCCCCCTGTTCCCCCCGCGGACCTGCTGCCCGTGGATGTGCCGTCCGACCGCCTGCTGCCCATGGGCCATCCGCCATGGACCTGCTGCTGATCGACCGGGCGCCAGTATCACCAGCGGGCGCCCGGTCCCTCAATGGTTCTCGCTTCCGTTGCGTGCTCTCACTTCCTCATCGGACGAGACCCCCTCAGCGGTTCACGCCGGATTGTCACCGTGGGTCAGGGTCTCCCAGGCCACGAAGAGGTTGTTGCTGCCCGCCGGGCGGTTGCGCTCGGTCAGGGCCTGGGTGTTGGTCATGGCGACGCCCAGACGGCTGTGCAGCGCGTTGTACCCGACCTCGGTGACCGGGCCCAGTCCGAGCTTGAGCGAGCCGCCGCACAGCCGGCTCGGGACGGCCGCGCCCAGTTCGTACCTGGCCTGGAAGCCCAGTGCCTGCCGCAGCCGTTCGCCGACGTCGGTGCCGTACAGGTCCTGTCCCTGGATGCGGCTGGTCTCGGCGACGTGGGAGATGGCGGAGATGCCGTAACCGGTGTGGACGAAGTCGCGGCAGGTCTCCTGGGTGAGGCCGGTGGTGAAGGTGGACTGTCCCTGCCAGTACTTGACGATCTTGTCGCGGGTGTCGAGGTGCTGGCTGGGCACGGTCCTGGGCAGGTCGCCGTCGGAGGCGAGATAGACGTAGGCGGCGGTGCGGGTGCGGAAGGTGGCCATGGCGCGGTCGTAGGACGTCCTGTCCTCCAGGAAGACGGAGATGCCGATCGCCGCCTCCATCATGGACAGCTCCCAGTTGCCGTTGGAGTTCGAGCCGTTGATCACCTCGGGCAGGTAGACGTTCCGCAGCATGGTGGCGAAGCGGCCGGCGTTCGGCCAGCCGCCGCCGGAGTACGTGTACTTGATGATCTCGGCGGCGCGCGGCCAGGTGGAACCGGCCCATCCGGTCTGCAGGGGCGCGTTGCTGTTGGTGTGGTCCTGGATCACGGCGGACCAGGCGTCCATCAGCTGGATGGCCTTCTTCGCATACCGGTCGTCGCGGGTGACGTACCAGGCGAGCGCGTCGGTGTAGGCGGCGAGCGCGTCCTCGCGTTCGTCGGTGCAGCCGTGGTCGGGGTCGGAGTACGAGCCGCACTCGACGGTCGCGCGGGGTTTCGGGGTGCGGTTCGGATCGGCGTACTTGCTCGCCAGCAGCTGGTCGAAGGCGCCCTTCCAGGGTTGGGCGCCGGCCAGGACCTGGGTGCGGGCGAAGTCGAGCTGGCTGCGGGAGACGGTGACTCCGGGGTGGACGAAGGAGGTGGGGGCGGAGTGGGCTGCGGGCGCGGTGAAGGCGCTCAGCAGGAGGGAGGCCACCACTGCGAGCAGTGCGGCACGACGCATAGCGACTCCGTTCTCGTACGTGAACCTGGAGCGCCTTTGTGAACGCAGGCGTTTGGCCGGTGACCATAGGTACGGACCAATGCGCCGTCAAGGGGTCACGTACGCGAAAGGGCCGCACCCCGTGTGGGGTGCGGCCCTTCGTCGCTCGTCGAGCGGGTGTCTAGCGGACCTCGGTGATCTCCGGTCCGCGCTGCAGCTGGCCCATGCCGCCGGAGAAGCGGGAACCCTCCTCCTCCTGGTGCTGCTGCACGCCCTCGGGCACCATCTGCGCGTCGTTCGGCAGCTTCAGCACGATCGGGTCGCGCGGCGCCATCGGGCCCTCGCCCCGGACCACGACGGTGTCCCGGAAGATCTGCTCCAGCAGACCGGCGGCCTGCGGCTGCACCGCGCCCTGCCCGGAGATCACACCGCGCAGGAACCAGCGGGGTCCGTCGACACCGACGAACCGCACGACCTGGAAGCCGCCCGTACCGTCGGGCAGCTGCACCGGCACCTGGGCGCGCAGCTCCCAGCCGAGCGGGCCCTCTACCTCGTCGACGATGCCACCCTGCTGGGTGATGCCGGAGCCGATCTCCTCGCGCACCTCGCCCCAGATGCCCTCGCGCTTGGGCGCGGCGAAGGCCTGGAGCTGGATCGCGCTGTCGCGCAGGACGACGGTCGCCGCGACGATCGCGTCGCCCGCGACCTCCACGCGCAGTTCCATGCCGTCGACACCCGGCACGAACAGGCCTCCGAGGTCCACCCGGCCCTCGGCCGGGTCGCGCACCTCGGAGACGTCCCAGGGCCCGTCGGGCCGCGGCTCCGGCTCGAGCCGTACGCGCCCGCGCTCGCCCTCTTCGTCCGCCTCGGTGTCGACGCTGTCGACGACCTGCTCGGCCTCGCCGGCCGCGTCCTCGGCGGCATCCCTGTTCTTGCGACGTCCGAACACGTCACTGTCCTTCCCGGTCGGATACGACCGAAGCGTATCGATTCCCACCCGTCGGGCCGCCATCGGCGACCTGACCGCTCGTGCCGCTCTCACCGCCCACCGCGGCATGGCCCCCGGTGGACCCGAAGCCCCCCTCGGCCCGTGCCGAGCCGGGAAGTTCCGCCACCTCCTGGAAGCGGACCCTCTCGACCTGCTGGACGACCAGTTGGGCGATCCGGTCGAAGCGCTCGAACCGCACGCGCTCGCGCGGGTCGAGATTCACCACGATCACCTTGATCTCCCCACGGTACCCGGCGTCAACCGTCCCCGGGGCATTCACGAGGGCGACACCGCAGCGGGCGGCCAGGCCGGAACGTGGGTGCACGAAGGCCGCGTACCCGTCCGGCAGCGCCACAGACACCCCGGTGGGCAGCACCGCGCGTTCGCCGGGCGCGAGTTCGCAGGCCTCGGTGGTGCGCAGATCGGCCCCCGCGTCCCCGGGCTGCGCATACGCCGGAAGCGGCACCTGCGGATCGATGCGGCGGATCAGGACCTGCAGCGGTTCGCGGCTCACGGGTTCACCTCGAAGGCGCGGGCCCGGCGCAGCTGGTCCGGGTCGCTCATGGCGGCCTGGATCTCCTCCCGGCGGCCGTGGTCGACGAAGTGGTCGACCTTGACCTCGATGAACAGGGCGTCGGCACGCACGGCCACGGGGCCCTCGGGGCCGCCGATGCGTCCGGTGGCGGTGGAGTAGATCTTCCGTCCGGCCACGGCCGTGACCTCGGCCTGAAGGAACAGGGTGGTACCGACCGGCACCGGCCGCACGAAGTCGGTCTCCAGCCGTCCCGTGACGGCGATCGTGCGCAGCAGCCAGTTCAGCGAGCCCAGCGACTCGTCGAGCGCGGTGGCCAGGACGCCGCCGTGGGCGAGGCCGGGCGCGCCCTGGTGGGCGGGCTGCACGGTGAACTCGGCGGTGATGCTGACGCCGTCGCCGGCCCGGGCCGCCAGGTGCAGTCCGTGCGCCTGCCCGCCGCCGCAGCCGAAACAGTGTTCGTAGTGCGCGCCGAGGAGCTCACCTGGTGCGGGAGCGTCGGGATGCCGCACGGGTGGCACGGCGTCGGCCGGGGGCTGAAGAGCTGGGGAAGTACCACTCACAGCCGCAGACCTTACCCGCCCGTCCGTCCCCGACTGCGGGCGCTGCCCATCGCCCGACGGCCACCGCCGCCGGTGCGGCGGGGGGTGAGGGACGGCGCCTGATTGCGGGGGCGTCCGCGCACCATGCCAAGCTTGGCTTCATGCAGCTCTCCGCCATCCCCTACGAAGAACGCCTCACCGCCCCCCGTTCGTGGTGGCTGGTCTCCTTCCTCGTGGGGTTCGCCCTCGCCCTGGTCTTCCTGCCCTTCGGCACGCTGCCGATGCTCGGCGCCCTGGTCGGCGGTACGGCCGTGTCGGCGGTCGTGGCCAGCGCGTACGGCTCGCTGCGCATCCGCGTGGTGAACGGCTTCCTGATCGCCGGCGAGGCGAAGGTGCCCGTGTCGGCGCTGGGCGAGGCCGAGGTGCTGGACGCGGAGGAGGCGCGCGCCTGGCGCACCTACAAGGCGGACACGCGCGCGTTCCTGCTGCTGCGCGCCTACATCCCGAAGGCGCTGAAGGTGGAGGTCACGGACCCCGCCGACCCGACGCCCTACCTGTATCTGTCGACGCGCGAGCCGGAGCGGCTGGCCGAGGCGCTGAAGACGGCACGGGAGGCCGCGGCCCAGCAGGGCTCGTAGCGACGGCCCCCGAGTGGGCGACCTCAGCGAGCCCGGCGGGCCCGGCACGGACCCCAGTGGGCCCGGCACGGACCTCAGCGGGCCCGGCAGGACCCCGACGGCCCCGGTGGAGTCCGGTGAGCCCGGCACGACCTCAGCGGTCCTGGGAGGGCCCGTGGGTCAGTTCTCCAGGTCCTTGGTCAGCTCGCCCATCGCCAGGGGCTCCTCCGGCTGCTCCAGGGCCGGCAGGCCGGCCAGGTTCTCCCAGGGCACCCGCATCGTGCGCAGGTCGGTGCGGAGGCGTCCGGCGAGTCTGCGGGTCTCGCGGCGGTTCATGACCGCGCCGACCGCGGCGCCGACCATGAACGGCATCAGGTTGGGCAGATCGCGCACCAGGCGCTTCATGATCTGCTGGCGCAGCTCGCGCTTCATCCGGCCCCCGAGGGCCGCGTCATACGTCGACGGTTTCATGACGTCGATCCCCCGCTCGCCGGACCAGGCGCGCAGGTACACCGCGCTGCGGTCCTTCAGGGAGCCCGGCGGTCGCACGCCGTAGACCTCGTACAGCTCGGCGATGAGCTTCAGCTCGATCGCCGCGACGCCGGTGATCTCGGCGGCCAGCTCGGTCGGCATGGCCGGCGGCACGGGCAGCATCGCCGCCGCGCCCACTCCCGCTCCGACCGTCGCCGTCGCCCTGGTGGCGCCGGCGACGAGTTTGTCCGCCAGCTGCTCCGGGCCGAGGCCCGGGAACTGTGCGCGGAGCGTCGCCAGATCGCGTACGGGCACGCGTGGGGCGAGGTCGATGATCCGGTCCGCGAGGTGGCTCAGGCCCGCGCGGGCGCGGTCCTTGCCCTTGCTCGCTCCGGTCCTGGCCAGCTCCGAGGCCTTGGTGCGGGCAGCCGCGGCCCGCCTCTTGGCGACGGGCGTGATCCGTCCGGCCCGGTCCCGAAGGCCGGCCCGGTCGCCCGCCGCTTCGAGCGAGGCCGACCCCGTCGCTTCCGTAGAGGACGTAGGGGGTGAGCCTCGCTCGTCGTCACGCACGCCGTGGGGGCCCTCCAGCGGCCCCGGGTCCGCTCCCCTTCGGGAGAAGCGGCGCTTCCGAGAAGGGGTCGAGCCAGTCACGGCCGACCCGTCCTCAGTCGCAGTCGCGGCAGATCGGCTGGCCGTTCTTCTCCCGGGCCAGCTGGCTGCGGTGGTGCACCAGGAAGCAGCTCATGCAGGTGAACTCGTCCTGCTGCTTGGGCAGCACCCGGACGGCCAGCTCCTCGTTGGAGAGGTCCGCTCCGGGCAGTTCCAGGCCTTCTGCGGCCTCGAACTCGTCGACGTCGACGGACGACGCCGACTTGTCGTTGCGCCGGGCCTTCAGCTCCTCAAGGCTGTCGGAATCGACGTCGTCGTCGGTCTTGCGTGGGGTGTCGTAGTCAGTCGCCATGTCGCTCTCCCCCTCTGGGTTGTCTGCGGTGTCTCCAGCGCACGTAACGCGTGAGAGGCCGGACTTGTGCCCGCCTCGAGGCGGAGATTTTGCCTCACATCAAGGTCTGTTACTCAATCGACACCCAACCGGACTCCCCAAGAGTGATCGGGTTGGATGGCGATCGGGACCGTACACGGTCCGAATGTCGCACTACAAAGGCGTCCCACCGTGTACTTCCCGTGATCAGGACCCCCGAAAACCCGGATTTTCCGGGCTTTCCGGCCCCTCTCATGATCACTCAGAGTAGATGGCCGGAAAATCGCCTTTGTGATCGATCACACACGCGGGGGGTGTTCGAGTGCCCGGAAAATTCCGCCCAAAGCGAACATCCTCCGCGCGTGTCCCGACGGTCTCACAGCGGCATGGTGACACGCATGTCGAGCCCACCTCCCTCACGGGGCGTGGCCGTGATGTGCCCGCCGTGCGCCCGCGCGACGGACCGCGCGATCGACAGGCCGAGCCCGACCCCCTTGTCGCTGCCCGTGCGCTCGGTGCGCAGCCGGCGGAAGGGCTCGAAGAGATTGTCGATCTCGTAGGCCGGGACCACCGGTCCGGTGTTGGACACGACCAGTACCGCGTGTCCGTGCTGCACCTGCGTGGTCACCTCCACCCAGCCGCCTTCGGGGACGTTGTACCGGACGGCGTTCTGCACCAGGTTCAGGGCGATCCGCTCCAGCAGCACGCCGTTGCCCTGCACGATCGCGGGCTCGCGTTTGCCGCGCAGCTCCACGCCCTTGTCCTCGGCCTCGCCGCGCACCTGGTCGATGGCCTGGGAGGCGACCTCGGCCAGGTCGACCGGCTTGCGCTCGACGATCTGGTTGTCGCTGCGGGCGAGCAGCAGCAGGCCCTCCACCAGTTGCTCGCTGCGCTCGTTGGTGGCCAGCAGCGTCTTGCCGAGCTGCTGCAGCTCGACGGGGGCGTTCGGGTCGGACAGGTGCACCTCCAGCAGCGTGCGGTTGATCGCCAGCGGCGTGCGCAGCTCGTGCGAGGCGTTGCCGACGAAGCGCTGCTGGGCGGTGAAGGCCCGCTGGAGGCGCTCCAGCATGTCGTCGAAGGTGTCGGCGAGCTCCTTCAGCTCGTCGTCCGGTCCGTCCAGCTCGATCCGGCGGGACAGGTCGGATCCGGCCACCGCACGCGCGGTGCGGGTGATCCGGCCCAGCGGCGACAGCACACGGCCGGCCATCGCGTAGCCGAACGCGAACGCGATCACGGCGAGGCCCAGCAGGGCCAGCAGGGAGCGGCTGAGCAGGTTGTCCAGGGCGTGCTGGCGCTGCTCGTTGACGCACGCGTTCATGGCGCTGTTGAAGACGTCGGGCGACGCCTTGTCCGGCAGATTGCAGACGGTGCTGGTGACGCTCCCGGTGGTGATCTTGAAGGGCAGCTCGCTGCCCACGTTCAGTGCCTGCGCGGCGAGCAGGTAGATGATCGACAGCAGCAGGATGCCGGCGATCAGGAACATGCCGCCGTACAGCAGCGTCAGCCGTATCCGGATGGTCGGACGCAGCCACGGGAACAGTGGCTGCGGCCGTCGGGGATCCCAGGTGGGCTTCGGTGGCGCCTGGACAGGCGTGGGGGTGGCGGTCACGTCGATCAGATCCGGTAACCCGAACCGGGCACCGTGACGATCACCGGCGGCTCGCCCAGCTTGCGGCGCAGCGTCATCACCGTCACCCGCACGACGTTGGTGAACGGGTCGGTGTTCTCGTCCCAGGCCTTCTCCAGCAGCTGCTCGGCGGAGACCACGGCGCCCTCGCTGCGCATCAGCACCTCCAGGACGGCGAACTCCTTGGGCGCGAGCTGCACCTCACGGCCGTCCCGGAAGACCTCGCGGCGGTTGGGGTCGAGCTTGATGCCGGCCCGCTCCAGTACGGGCGGCAGCGGCGCGCTGGTGCGCCGGCCGAGGGCACGCACGCGTGCGATCAGCTCGCTGAACGCGAACGGCTTGGGCAGGTAGTCGTCGGCGCCGATCTCCAGCCCCTCCACGCGATCGCTGACATCGCCGGAGGCGGTGAGCATCAGCACGCGCGTGGCCATGCCCAGCTCGACGATCTTGCGGCAGACGTCGTCGCCGTGCACCAGCGGGAGGTCGCGGTCGAGGACGACCACGTCGTAGTCGTTGACGCCGATGCGTTCCAGAGCGGCCGCACCGTCGTACACGACGTCGACCGCCATGGCCTCCCGGCGCAGTCCGGTGGCCACCGCATCGGCGAGCAGCTGCTCGTCCTCGACGACGAGTACGCGCACGTCGCTTGTCCTTCCTCAAAGCCGCCGGGCACGCCGCATCGGCGCACACGGGCGGAATCCGTACCGGGGTCTACGCCTCCATCCTGCCGCGTTCGCCCATAAACCGGTTGTAAGGCGGCCGTCGGCCCCCGCTGGAGGCGCCCCGGCAGCACCGCGCCGCGCGCCCACAAGTCCCCCTCGCCGCCTGCCGTCAGGTTCCGGCCACCGCCGGAGGCATATTCGGCACGATGCGGCCGCGGGAAGATTTATCGGGTGGGCGAGGTTTCCCCGGATGTCCGCGGGGGGAGGACGGCTTTACACCCCGCGATCACGCTCTGCTTGTGCCGCAGCACCATGCGGCATGACAGGCCGCTTCCGCAGAGCGGGCGTGGGTGTCCGGCACCGTCGCCGCCCAGCAGGGCAGCGCTGGGCACCTACGGCAACGTGATCGCCCCTTCCCAACCGGCACACCCCCGTGCCATCGACCCACGACCCTGGACGAGGGGGCGCAGCATGGACGCTTTCACCGCAGGACTTCTGCAGCGCATAAGGGCGACCGAGTCCGACCTGACGCGGGCTCGTGACGAGGGCGACGAATTCCTCGTCGACGTGGAGCAGGGCGAGCTCGACGACCTGCGCCGCCTGGCCGCCGAGCATGGCGTGGAAGTCGGCCTGTCCGGCGTCTGATCAGCACGTACGCACCCCAGCGGGGCCCCGGCGAATCCAGCGCCGGGGCCCCGCTGTGCGTGCCGTATCCCTGCCTGGGTCAGTCGTGCCAGGCGCCGAAGTCCTCCAGCAGCCGCTGGAGGGGCTGGAAGACGGCCGGGGTGGCGGCGATCGTCAGATCCCCCGAGAGGGGCTCCGAGGGCCGTCCACCGGTCACCGCGCCCGCCTCCCGGGCGATCAGGTCGCCGGCGCCGTAGTCCCACGGGTGCAGCCCGCGCTCGTAGTAGCCGTCGAGGCGGCCCGCGGCGACGTCGCACAGGTCGATGGCGGCGGAGCCGCCGCGGCGGATGTCCCGCACGAGCGGGATCAGCCGCCGGGCGACCTCGGCCTGGTGGTCCCGCACGTCGGCCACGTAGTTGAAGCCCGTGGAGACCAGCGCCTGGCCCAAGGGCGCCGCCGCACGGCAGGTCAGCCGTCGCTCGCCGTCCCAGGAGCCGGTCGCCCACGCCCCGCCGCCGCGCACCGCGTGGTACGTCTCCCCGCGCATCGGGGCGGCGACGACACCGACGACCGTCTCGCCGTCCTGCTCCGCCGCGATGGACACCGCCCAGGTCGGCAGGCCGTAGAGGTAGTTCACCGTGCCGTCGAGCGGGTCGATCACCCAGCGGATGCCGGTGGTGCCCTCGGTGGTGCCGCCCTCCTCGCCGAGGAAGCCGTCCTCGGGGCGGCGCTCGGCGATCAGCCCGGTGATCAGCTTCTCCGCGGCGATGTCCATCTCGGTGACGACGTCGACGTCGCTGGACTTGGTCGCGGCGACCGAGAGGTCGGCGGGCCGTCCGTCGCGCAGCAGCGTTCCGGCCCGGTGGGCGGCCTCCCGGGCGAGTCTGAGCAGCTCCGTGTGCAGGGGCTCGGTCACGGCGCTCCTCACGCGTAGGGGCTGTCGGCGCCCGCGGCGGCGGGGCGCGGTGCGCGGGACGGGCAGCAGCCCACCGGGCACAGCTGGTGGCTCGGGCCGAGGGCGCCCAGCGCGCAGGGCGAGACCTCCTGGCCGCGCTCGAGAGCGGCGCGCTCCAGGACGAGGTCGCGCACCGCTGCGGCGAACCGCGGGTCGGCGCCCACGGTGGCCGAGCGGCGCACCGGCAGGCCCAGCTCCTCCGCCTTGGCCTTGGCCTCGGTGTCGAGGTCGTACAGGACCTCCATGTGGTCGGAGACGAACCCGATGGGGGCCATGACGACGGCGGGGACCCCGGCGGCGTTGCGCTCCTCGAGGTGGTCGCAGATGTCGGGTTCCAGCCACGGGATGTGCGGGGCGCCGGAGCGGGACTGGTAGACGAGCTGCCAGGGGAGGTCCAGGCCGGTGCGCTCGCGGACGGCGTCGGCGATCAGATGCGCCACGTCCAGGTGCTGCTTGATGTAGGCGCCGCCGTCGCCGTGGTCCTCGACCGGTCCGGAGGTGTCGGCGGCCGCGGTCGGGATGGAGTGGGTGGTGAAGGCGAGGTGGGCGCCCGCGCGGACGTCCTCGGGGAGGTCGGCGAGGGACTCCAGGACGCCGTCGACCATGGGCTCGACGAAGCCGGGGTGGTTGAAGTAGTGCCGCAGCTTGTCGATCTTCGGCAGTTCGAGGCCCTCGGCTTCGAGGGTCGCCAGGGCGTCGGCGAGGTTCTCGCGGTACTGCCGGCAGCCCGAGTAGGAGGCGTAGGCGCTGGTGGCCAGGACGAGGATGCGGCGGTGGCCGTCGCGCACCATCTCGCGCAGGGTGTCCGCGAGGTACGGCGCCCAGTTGCGGTTGCCCCAGTAGACCGGCAGGTCCAGGCCGTGCTCCGCGAAGTCCTTGCGCAGGGCCTGGAGCAGGGCGCGGTTCTGGTCGTTGATCGGGCTGACCCCGCCGAACAGGAAGTAGTGCTGCCCGACCTCCTTGAGGCGTTCGGTGGGGATACCGCGGCCGCGCGTCACGTTCTCCAGGAACGGAACCACGTCGTCCGGGCCTTCCGGGCCGCCGAACGAGAGCAGGAGCAGGGCGTCGTAGGGGCTGGCATCGAGCACGTCTGGCATGGGTCGATCCTGCCACCCGTCACTGACAGCCGGGAAACGACAGGTCACCCGTGCGTCGGGCGGCCGCCCCGGTTTCCTCCTCCCGGCTTTTCGGGACCCGCTGGTCCACGTCCGCCCCGATGGCCTGGTTACTCGTGTGCGTCGGGGCGCTTGACTCGTAAGCTGTATCGGCTGCCCTCGCGCCTTACGCAGGCACCACCCACTCGCACGGCCCCGTCCCTGGCCGTACCCGGACCACCGGAGACCACGTGCCCAGCCCCTACCGCGCCCTGTTCGCCGCCCCCGGCTCCAAGGGTTTCTCCGCCGCCGGCTTCCTCGGCCGGATGCCGTTGTCGATGATGGGCATCGGCATCGTCACGATGATCTCGCAGCTCACCGGGCGCTACGGCCTCGCGGGCGGGCTGTCGGCGACGATCGCGCTGGCCGCCGCGGCGCTGGGGCCGCAGATCTCACGGCTGGTGGACCGGCACGGGCAGCGCAGGGTGCTGCGCCCGGCGACGCTGGTCGCGTTCGTCTCGGCTACCGGGCTGCTGCTGAGCGCCCACTTCGGCCGGCCGGACTGGCTGCTGTTCGTGTGCGCGGCGGGCATCGGCTCGGTGCCGAGCCTCGGCGCGATGATCCGGGCCCGCTGGGCCGAGCTGTACCGGGGCACCGAGCGGCTGCACACCGCGTACTCCTTCGAGTCCGTGGTGGACGAGGTGTGCTTCATCTTCGGGCCGATCGTGTCCATCGGTCTGTCCACGGCCTGGTTCCCGGAGGCGGGTCCGCTGCTCGCCGCATGCTTCCTCGCCGTCGGCGTCTTCTGGCTGACCGCGCAGCGGGCGACCGAGCCCGCGCCGCACCCGCGTGAGGAGCACGGCGGCGGCTCGGCCCTGCGCGCGAAGGGGCTGCAGGTGCTGGTGGCGACCTTCGTGGCCACCGGAACGATCTTCGGCTCGGTCGACGTCGTCACGGTGGCCTTCGCCGACGAGCAGGGCCACAAGGCCGCGGCGAGCGTCGTGCTCGCGCTGTACGCGGGCGGCTCGTGCGTCGCCGGGATCGTGTTCGGTCTGCTGCGCTTCACGGGGGCGCCCGCCCGCCGCTGGCTGCTGGGCGTGTGCGCCATGGGCGTGAGTATGATCCCCCTCCTACTGGTCGGAAACCTGCCGTTTCTGGCCGCGGCGCTCTTCCTTGCGGGTCTGTCCATCGCACCCACGATGATCACGACGATGGCCCTCATCGAGGAGCACGTACCACGCGCGCACCTGACCGAGGGCATGACCTGGGTGAGCACCGGGCTCGCGGTCGGGGTCGCGCTCGGCTCCTCGGCGGCCGGCTGGGTGATCGACTCGGCCGGCGCGCGTGCCGGGTACGCGGTTCCGGCGGTGTCCGGAGCGGTCGCGGTGGCGGTCGGTTTCCTCGGGTACCGCCGGCTCAGCAGGCCGGTTCCGCGTCGGGGAGGCACCGTTGAGCAGCACAGCGAGCGGGAAGAACGGCACGTGGCGTAACTGGGGCGGCAACGTCTCGGCCCGCCCCGCGCGGGAGGTCACGCCCGCCTCCGTCGACGAGCTGGCCGCCGCGGTACGGCGGGCCGGCGAGGACGGACTGACGGTGAAGGCCGTCGGTACGGGGCACTCCTTCACGTCCATCGCGGCGACCGACGGCGTCTTGATACGCCCTCAACTGTTGACCGGAATACGCACCATTGACCGTGAGGCGGGGACCGTCACGGTGGAGGCCGGCACCCCGCTCAAGAGACTCAACATGGCTCTGGCGCGCGAGGGACTGTCGCTCACCAACATGGGCGACATCATGGAGCAGACCGTCTCCGGCGCCACCAGCACCGGCACGCACGGCACCGGTCGTGACTCCGCCTCGATCGCCGCGCAGATCAAGGGCCTGGAGCTGGTGACGGCCGACGGCTCGGTGCTCACCTGTTCCGAGAAGGAGAACCCGGAGGTCTTCGCGGCCGCCCGGATCGGCCTCGGCGCCCTCGGCATCGTCACCGCGATCACCTTCGCGGTCGAGCCGGTCTTCCTGCTCACCGCGCGCGAGGAGCCCATGCCGCTGGAGCGGGTGCTCGCCGACTTCGACGAACTGTGGGCCGAGAACGAGCACTTCGAGTTCTACTGGTTCCCGCACACCGGCAGCACCAACACCAAGCGCAACAACCGCAGCGCGGGGCCGGCCCGGCCGGTGAGCCCGGTCAAGGGCTGGATCGAGGACGAGTTCCTCTCCAACGGCGTCTTCCAGGTGGCCAACTGGGTCGGGCGGGCGGCGCCCGCAGCGATCCCGTCCATCGCGCGGATCTCCAGCAAGGCCTTGTCCGCGCGGACCTACACCGACATCCCCTATAAGGTCTTCACCTCGCCGCGCCGGGTGCGGTTCGTGGAGATGGAGTACGCCGTTCCGCGAGCGGCCCTGACCGGGACGCTGCGCGAACTGAAGGCCATGGTGGACCGATCGGGCCTGCGCGTCAGCTTCCCCGTCGAGGTGCGCACCGCCCCGGCCGACGACATCACCCTCTCCACCGCCTCCGGTCGCGACAGCGCCTACATCGCCGTGCACATGTTCCGGGGCACGCCCTACCAGCGGTACTTCACGGAGGCCGAGCGCATCCTCACCGCGCACGAGGGCCGGCCGCACTGGGGCAAGGTGCACACCCGGGACGCCGCGTACTTCTCCGAGGTCTACCCGCGCTTCGGCGAGTTCACGGCGCTGCGGGACCGGCTGGATCCGGAGCGCCGCTTCCAGAACGACTACTTGCGCCGGGTGCTGGGGGCGTAGCGGTCGCGGACGCGCCGGGCGTGCCGCTGCCGTCGGTCGAGCCGTCCTCCGTGGCGCCGGCGCTGGGCGTCGGCGTCGCACTGGGGGTCGCGCCCGGGGTCGTGCCGCCGGAGCCGGAGGGCGTCTCGCTCGGCGCGCTGCCCCCGTCCGCCGACGGCGCCCCCGAGGGCGAGCCCGCGCCGCCGTCCCCCGGGTCGGGCGACGGGGACCGCGGGGCGGGCGACGAGGCCTCGCGGCCGGTGAACGCGTGGCTGACCGTCGTGCCCTTGCCGCCGCTGAAGCTGCTGCCGGAGACGAGTTCGAAGGCGGTGACGCCGGCCATGGTGACGCCGAAGACCAGCGCGGCCGCGACGAGTGGCCGTCGCCAGCTCTTGACCCGGGCCCGGTAGACCGTTCCGCCGGTGTATTCGCCGGGCGCGGGCGGCGAGGGCCGCACCCTCGTGCGGCCCGGCACCGCGACCGTGCGCAACTGCGCGCCGGTCTGCTTGAAGAAGTGCTGGAAGACCGTGCCGCCGCAGGTGGCGATGGCGCTGACCACCCCGGCGCCGAGGATCGTGCCGTAGACGCCGAAGGAGGAGGCGAGCTTGGCGGCCACCACCGCGGCCGCCGCACTGCCCGCCACCTGAGGAAGGCTCAGGTCGATGCGCTTCTTGTCCTGCCCCTGCGTCAACTGTCCGTTCCTCCTCATTCCCGTACGTGATCGACTTTTCCTACTTGATCAACCCACTGCACGAGAAAGGGACGTACAGACGAAACCAATAGTTCCGTTTCTGCTGATTACGTGAAGTACGCCACGTTCAAGATCGCGGAAAGCGGCAAGGGGCGGCCAAGTCCCAGCCCTTGCCAGAAGTTGAGCGGCGCGCCGATCCACGCGCATGGTCCGAATGGAGTACTGTTGCGAGCCCTGGGTCCGGTCTCCCGCCAGGATGTCCGGGGCCCTTGCTGGACCGCCGGGAGGGGGGCTTGTTGCACAGGGTGACAGACTCGGTCACTTAGCGTGGTGAACAGGTAACCGTGCCATAACGGCGATCCAGGGCCCGTGCCCGACACGCCGGGCAACTCGGCAAGGTTGTGGCAGGCTGCACCCGGGCAGGCCACACTCGACTAGCGGAAGCAGCGACGCACGTGACGTCGGCAGGCACCACCCGGGAGGTCCCCATGCCCGAACTGCGTGTCGTGGCCGTCTCCAATGACGGCACACGGCTGGTGCTGAAGGCTGCGGACAGCACGGAGTACACGCTTCCGATCGACGAACGGCTCCGCGCCGCCGTGCGCGGCGACCGTCCCCGCCTCGGCCAGATCGAGATCGAGGTGGAGAGCCATCTCCGCCCCCGCGACATCCAGGCGCGTATACGCGCCGGCGCGACCGCGGAAGAGGTCGCGCAGATGGCCGGCATCCCCGTCGACCGCGTACGCCGGTTCGAGGGCCCCGTCCTCGCCGAGCGCGCCTTCATGGCCGAGCGGGCACGCAAGACCCCCGTCCGCCGTCCCGGCGAGAACGCCGGGCCGCTGCTCGGCGAGGCCGTGCAGGAGCGGCTGCTGCTGCGTGGCGCCGAGAAGGACACCGTGCAGTGGGACTCCTGGCGCCGCGACGACGGCACCTGGGAGGTGCTGCTCGTCTACCTGGTGGCCGGCGAACCGCACTCGGCGAGCTGGACGTACGACGCGCCTCGGCGGCTCGTGCAGGCCGTCGACGACGAGGCGCGTTCGCTCATCGGCGAGTCCGACGACCTCGCGCCGCCCGAGCCGAGCTTCCCCTTCGTGCCCCGCATCGCCCGTCTGCCGCGCGACCGTCCGCTGGACCGCTCGTACGACCGGGAGCGGCCGAGCCTGCCCGCGCAGGCGTCGGAGCCGGCCGAGGAGAGCACCGGCGAGCGCGACTCGCTGACCAGCCTGCTGGAGGCGGTACCGAGCTTCCGGGGCGATCTGGTGGTGCCGGAGCGGCCCTCGTCCTCCGAGCCGGACGACGACGAGCCGGACGCGGAGCCCGCGGCGGAGGAGCCGCCGGCGCCCGCCGCCTCGGCCGGTTCCGCCTACGCGGACGTGCTCATGCCGCGATCGGTCGGCAGCCACCGGGACCGTCTGATCGGCGCGACCGACCGCCAGGCGGAGGCCGACGGAGTACGCCCCGGCCGCCGCGCGGCGGTTCCGAGCTGGGACGAGATCGTCTTCGGCACGCGCCGGAAGAAGCAGGAGTAACCGAAGGAGCAGGACGCGGGAACGGGGCGGCGGCCCCTTGGGCTACGTGGCCGCCGCCTCGCCGGTCGTATGGGCGCCCGCGGCCTGAAGCGCTCGCCTCAGCGCCCGTGGCCTGCCCTCGTTCGGCGCGTCACCCGCGCGTCGAGGAGCCCGCGGTTCGACGCGCGCGTGGCGCGCCCGGCTGGGCAACGCCCGCACTCCGCGCCACTGGTGACGCACCCGCGCCGGAGTCGCACCCTCCACCACGCACTCCCGCGCGCCGGAGTCGCACCCTCCACCACGCACTCCCCGCCACCGCGCCACAGCCCCCATCGCTCCACGCGCGCGTGGACGCCGCACCGCCTGACGAACCGGGGCGGAGGCACCGGCCCGGGCGCGTCCCGACTACTGCGGGTCGGGTCCGACCGCCACCGGCCGGTCCGGGTCCGAGGACCACTCCGACCACGAACCGACGTACAGGGCCGCCGGAATGCCCGCCACGGCCAGCGCCAGCACCTCGTGCGCCGCGGAGACGCCCGAGCCGCAGTAGACCCCGACCTCCGTGTCGGCGGCGGCCCCGAGGCCCTTGAAGCGGGCGCTGAGCTCCTCCGCGGGCAAAAAGCGCCCGTCGGGGCCGACGTTGTCCGTCGTCGGCGCGGAGACCGCGCCGGGGATGTGGCCGCCGACCCGGTCGATGGGCTCCACCTCGCCCCGGTACCGCTCCCCCGCCCGGGCGTCGAGCAGCAGCCCCGAGCGGGCGAGCGCGGCCGCCTCGTCGGCGTCCAGCAGCCGCACGGCTCCGGGAACCGGCTCGAAGTCGCCCTGCGGCGGCTGCGGCACCGCCGTCTCCAACTCGCCGTCCCACGCCGTCAACCCGCCGTCGAGGACCCTCACGTCCGGGTGACCCGTGAAGCGCAGCAGCCACCACGCGCGTGCCGCCGCCCAGCCCTGCCCGCCGTCGTACACGACCACGGGCCGCCGCGCGGACACTCCGGCCCGGCGCATCGCCGTACCGAAGACGTCGAGGTCGGGCAGCGAGTGCCGGCCGGCGGGTCCGGGCGCGGCGGCCAACTCGCGGTCCAGGTCGACGAAGACGGCGCCGGGGATGTGCCCGTCCTCGTACGCGGCGCGGCCGTCGAAGGGCGGTTCGCCGGCCGCCTTGGCCACGCTCAGCTGCCAGCGGACGTCCAGCAGGACCGGCGGGTTCTCGCCGGTCGACTCGCCTGCGAGTTCGGATGCGGTGATGATGGCGTTCATGGCCCCCATCCTTGCGCACCGGGTGGCCGCGTTGTCCATGTCCGGCTACTCTGCTCGGCCGGACAGGCTCGGTCACCATGCGTACGGGATCGAGCACATGCCGTACCATCCATCGACACCCGCCGCCGGTACACCGCGACGCGCGGGACACCGCGCTCCGGGCACAGCCCGACGTACCGACCGCCCCGTACCGCGCGTGGCGGGCCCGGTCCGCGGCTGGTGTGCGTATCCCGCACGCGTCCGGTGAGCGGATTGGACACGGCCACCGCGAGGGGCCGAGAAGAGAGTGACGATGACCGAGGCAGGCGGGTCGGCCGACCGGAACGGTGCGGCGCACGCTCGGTACGCACCGGGAACACCCTGCTGGGTGAGTCTGATGGTGCACGAGGTGGCCGCGACCCAGGAGTTCTACTCGGAGCTGTTCGGCTGGGAGTTCCAGCCGGGCCCGCAGCAACTGGGCCCGTACGTGCGGGCCCTCCTCGACGGCCGTGAGGTGGCCGGTATCGGGCAGATTCCGCCGGACCGCCATCTGCCCGTCGCCTGGACGCCCTACCTCGCCTCCGAGGACGTGGACCTCAGCGCCGAGACGGCCCGGTTGTGCGGCGGCACGATCGGCGTCGGTCCGCTGGACGCCGCCGAGGCGGGCCGGATGGCGATCGGCTCCGACCCGTCCGGCGCGGTGTTCGGCATCTGGCAGGCCTCGGCCCATCTCGGCACCGTCCTCACCGGCGTACCGGGCACGCCCGTCTGGAACGAGCTGATGACCTTCGAGACGGAGAACGTCGCCAAGTTCTACGAGACGGTGTTCGGCTTCGAGGAGGAGCCGCGGGCCTCGGCCGACGAGGACCGCGTGGTCCTGCGCGTCGGCGGCCGTGCGGTCGCCGGTGTCCGCGGGGTGGGGCACGCGCTGCCGCGCGACCGTGGCCCGCACTGGATGACGTATTTCCAGGTGGCCGACGTGGAGGCGGCCCGCACCCGGCTCGCCGAACTCGGCGGCCGTGTCCTCGGCCCCGTTCGCGACAGCCCGTTCGGGCGCATGGCGGCGGTGTCCGACCCGGAGGGGGCGCGCTTCTCACTGCTCCAGCCGCCGGACGCGGAGCCGGCGTAGCTCAGTCAGGAGGGTGAGCGGCGGGCCCGGGCAACAGGGTGGGCGGCGCGCCCTGGCAGCAGGGTGGGCGGCGCGCCCTGGCAGCAGAGATCGGTCGGCCCGGGCAGGAGAGAGGGACAGCGGCCCGGGCGGAGAGCGGCGGCTTCAGGCAGGTGAGACCGGCAGTACGTCCGGGGACAGGGCCGCCGCGTGGGCCGTCGCGGCCGTCATACGGCGGCGGTGGTGGCGGCGGCACAGCACCTCGTAGCCGATCTCGTCCGCCGACTGGTTGACGTCGCCGACGACGACCTGGGCGCCCTCGACGACCATCACGCCGCCCACCGTGCGCGCGTTGTGCGTGGCGCGGGCGCCGCACCAGCACAGGGCCTCCACCTGGAGCACCTCCACCCGGTCGGCCAGCTCCACGAGCCGCTGCGAGCCGGGGAATAGCTTGGTGCGGAAGTCCGTGGTGATGCCGAAGGCGTAGACGTCGAGCTCCAGGTCGTCGACCACCCGCGCGAGCTGGTCGATCTGTTCGGGCGCCAGGAACTGCGCCTCGTCAGCGATCACGTAGTCCGCTCGGCCGCCCTGCGAGAGGTGGTCGACGACATAGGTGTACAGGTCCGTCCCGTCCACGACCTCCACCGCGTCGGTGACCAGGCCGAGGCGGGAGGAGAGCTTGCCCTCGCCGGCGCGGTCGTCGCGGGTGAAGATCATGCCGGCCAGGCCGCGGGCGGAACGGTTGTGTTCGATCTGGAGCGCCAGCGTCGACTTCCCGCAGTCCATCGTTCCGGAGAAGAACACCAGCTCGGACATGGGGGGATGAGCACCTTTCGGCAGGAGGGGGAGGCGGGCGAGGGGCCGCGTCAGGAGCGTACTTCGAGCAGCGGGACCAGCTGCTCGGCAGGGGTCATCGAGCCGTGGTTGCCGACCATCGCCGACTCGTTGGGCTCCCGCTCGGAGGCGATGAGGAGTACGTCGTCGTGCGCGGCCGCGACGACGTCGCCGATGCGCGCGTACACCCGGTCGTCGATGTGCGGGCCGAACCAGCCGGCCTCGATGGCCTCGTCCCGGGAGGCCACCCAGAACCGGTCGCCGAGCACCTCGCGCCAGCAGGTGAGCACGTCGTTCTCGGCGCCGGACACGGCGTAGACGTGCCGGGCGCGGCCCTCGCCGCCGAGCAGGGCGACCCCGGCGCGCAGCTCCCAGTCCTCGTCGAAGTCGATGCGGTGGTCCTCGTCGAACGGGATGTCGACCATGCCATGGTCGGCCGTGATGTACAGCGCGGTGCGCGGCGGGAGCTGCTCGGCCAGCCGCTGGGCGAGCCGGTCGACGTACATCAGCTGGCCGCGCCAGGTGTCGGAGGCGACGCCGTAGCGGTGGCCGGAGCCGTCCAGCTCGGCGTAGTACGTGTAGACCAGGGAGCGGTCGGCGGCGGCCAGTTGTTCGGCCGCGAAGTCCATGCGCTCCTCGCCGGTGAGCCGTCCGTGGAACCTTCCGCCGCTGAGCGCGACCTTCGTCAGCGGGGTGTTCTCGAAGGTGGGAGACGACACCTGGGCGGCGTGCACTCCCGCCTCGTGGGCCTGCTGGAAGACCGTGGGATACGGCTGCCAGGGACGCGGCGGGGTCCAGGGCTGCCAGCGCAGCTGGTTCATCAGCTCGCCGGTGTCGGGGTTGCGCGCGGTGTATCCGGGCAGGCCGTGCCGTCCCGGGGGCAGGCCGGTGCCGACGGAGGCGAGGGAGACGGCCGTGGTGGCCGGGTAGCCCGCGGTGACGGGGCGGCCGGTGCCGCCGCGCGAGGCGGCGAGCAGGGAGGTGAGGAAGGGCGCCTCGTCCGGGTGGGCCCGCAGCTGCTCCCAGCCGAGGCCGTCGATGAGGAAGACGCAGTTGCGGTCGGCCGGGGCGAGCTCCGGGATGGCCGCGGTCATGCCGGGTACGCCCATGCCGGCGGCGAGGGTGGGCAGCAGGTCGGCCAGGGAACCGCTGCCGTACTCGGGGACGGGGGCGGAGGCGAGGGCGAGGGGTTCCGGGTGCGGTTCCCAGGCGGTGTGGACCATCAGCGGGTGATGTCCGCCGTGGCCTCGGAGATCGCCTGGGCGAAGGCGAGCGCCTGGCGGACGGTCTCCGGGCCGTCGCCCGCCTCGCTGACGCGCAGGCTCAGATCGTCCGCGGTGGAGTTGCCGGTGTAGCCGTGGTCCGCGTCGCAGTTGGGGTCGCCGCAGGCGGCGGGCTCCAGGTCGATGCGGGAGACGGCGCCCCAGCCGATGGTCAGCACGACCTCGCGGGGCAGCGTGCCCGGCGTGTAGGACTCCGGGTTGGCGACCACGCGGCTGACCACGACCGACGAGATCCGGTCGAGTTTCACGGACTCCGTGGACGTCGTGGCGTACGGCGTCGGGGACGTGCTGTCGGCGCTCTGCTCGTCGGTGTGGCTGACGAGGAAGCGCGTGCCGGTGAGGACGAGCACGGTCACGTGCCGCCGCACCTCGTTCTGGTCGAAGGTGGTCTCCTGGTGGACCAGGTACGACCGGATGGGCTCGCCGCCCACGGCGGCCTCCACCGCCTCGGCCACGAGGGCCGGGTAGTAGCCGCTGCGTTCGATCGCCGCACGCAGCCCCTGGGTCGTCGTACTGGTCTTGGCCATGCGCCCCATCCTACGGGGGACCACTGACTGCGAGGGACCCGTCACGGGGTCCCGGTGGTCCCGGCGGGGGACCTGCGGGAGCTGTGATGTCCGTGGGCGGGGGGGGCGGCAGCCGGGGGCGCCGGTGCGGCGGGGAGCTTTCGCGGCCGGGGTCGTCAGTGCGCCTGGGGCGCGCGGGGCCGGGCTCGTCAGTACGCCGGGGCGCCGGCCGGGTGCGTCAGCACGCCTGGGGCGCGGGGGCCGGGGCCGTCAGTACGCCTGGGGCGCGGGGGCCGGTGCCGTCAGTACGCCGGGAGCGTGCGGGGGCCGAGGTCGTCGCGGGCGGGGGGCGGCGCCAGGCGTACCGAGGCGCCGAGCACGCTCAGGCCCTGCGGAGCGACGACGACGGGTTCCAGGGTGACCGCGACGACCTCGGGGTGGTCGTCGACCAGCCGGGAGACCCGCAGCAGCAGTTCCTCCAGGGCGGGCGTGTCCACCGGTGTCGAGCCGCGCCAGCCGAACAGCAGCGGGGCGGTGCGGATCGACCGGACCAGAGAGGTCGCGTCCCGGTCGGTGACCGGTATGAGCCGGTGCGCCATGTCGCCGAGCAGCTGGGAGGCCGCTCCGGCGAGCCCGAAGGAGAGCACGGCTCCGGCGGCCGGGTCGATGACGGCCCGTACGACGGTGTCGACGCCGCGCGGTGCCATGCCCTGCACGACCGGCCGCAGCTCGTCCGGCTTGCCGAACAGGTCGGTCAATTCCGCGTACGCTCGCCGCAGTTGCTCCTCGTCGGCCAGGTCGAGGCGTACGCCGCCGAGGTCGGCGCGGTGCCGGAGGTGCGGCGCGGTGGCCTTGAGGGCGACCGGGTAGCCAAGGGTGCGGGCTGCTTCGGCGGCGTCGTCCGGGGTGGGCGCGGGCAGCGCGCGGCGGACGTGGACGCCGTACCGGCCGAGCAGTTCGCACGTGTCCTCGGCGGAGAGGGTGAGGCCCTGTCCGCGGGCGAGCAGGGCGTCGATCCGGCGGGCGGCGCCCTTGACGTCGATGTCGTCGTACTCGGGGACCTTGCCGGGGTCGGCGGCCTCGCGCCGCCACTGGGCGTACTGGACGGCCTCGGAGAGGGCCCGCACGGCCCGCTCGGCGGCGGGGTAGGCGGGGATGAGGCGGGTGCCTTCGGCGGCGTCGCCGGGGGCGGGGGGTTCGCCAGGGGCGGCAAGGGGTTCCCCGGAACCGGCCGGCGGTCCCCCGGAGCCGGCCGCGGCTTCCCCGGGGGTCGAGGATTCGCCGGGGGTCGAGGATTCCCCGGAGGCCCAGGGTTCGCCGGCGGAAGCCTCCCGCGCGGCGGTGGCGGGTACGTGCGTGTCCGCCGGGCGGCCCGCCGCCACAGGCGCAGCCCCTGTGACCGGCGCGCCCGGTGTGTCGCTCCGGCCCGTCGTGAGCGGCACGCGCGTGTCCGTCTGCGGCGCCGTGCTCGCCGCGGCCGACAGGGCCTCCGCGAGGCCGCCCAGCTCGACGTGCACCACCAGCACCGGCTTGCCCGGCACGGCCGCCGCCGCGGAGCGCAGCGCCTGCGCCAGCTCGGCGTCCCCCGGCGAGCCCTCGCCGATCGCCGGGATGGCGGTCACGACGACCGCGTCGCAGCTGTCGTCGGCGAGTGTCCGCGCCAGTGCCGTGCGGAAATCCTCCGCGGAGGCGGCGGTGGTGAGGTCGAGCGGGCGGTGCGGGCGCAGTCCGGCGGCCAGGCACTGGTCGTAGGTCAGGACCCCGAGGGACTCCGAGTTGCCGAGGATCGCCACGCGCGGGCCGGCGGGCAGCGGCTGGCGGGCCAGCAGCAGGCCGGCGTCGACCAGCTCGGTGATCGTGTCGACGCGGATCACACCGGCCTGGCGCAGCACCGCGGACACCGTGGCGTGCGGCAGGCGCGTCGCCCGTACGGCGTGTCCCTGGGGCCCGGATCCGGCGCCCTGGACGACGACCAGCGGCTTGGCGGCCGCGGTGCGCCGGGCGAGGCGGGTGAACTTGCGCGGGTTGCCGATGGATTCCAGGTACATCAGGGCGACGTCGGTGTCGGGGTCGTCGTACCAGTACTGCAGGACGTCGTTGCCGGAGACGTCCGCGCGGTTGCCGGAGGAGACGAACGTCGACACGCCCGTGACCCCTGTGACGCCACCGCCGCGCCGGTGCAGCCGGGACAGCAGGGCGATGCCGATGGCGCCGGACTGGGCGAACAGGCCGATGCGGCCGGGGCGCGGCATCTCGGGGGCCAGGGAGGCGTTCAGCCGGACGGCCGCCGAGGTGTTGATGATCCCGAAGGCGTTGGGACCGATGATCCGCATGCCGTACGTGCGCGCCTGCCGGACGAGTTCGCGCTGTCGCTCGCGTCCCTCGGGACCGCTCTCGGCGTACCCGGCGGAGATGACCACGAGCCCCTGCACGCCGTGCTCGCCGCACTCGGTGACGACCTGGGGCACGTGGTCGGCGGGCACGGCGACGACGGCGAGGTCGACCGGGCCCTCGATCTCCCGCACCGAGCGGTGGGCGGGGACGCCGTCGAGCTCGGTGACGCCGGGTCCGAAGGCGCGGTTCACGGCGTGCAGCCGGCCAGTGTAGCCGCCCTCGCGGAGGTTGGCGAGAACGCTGCGGCCGACGCCGCCCGAGGTGCGGCCGGTGCCGATCACGGCGACCGAGCCGGGCATCAGCAGCCGCTGCACGGAGCGGCCCTCGGCGCGCTGTTCGCGCGCGTACTGCACGGCGAGGGAGCGCTCGGTGGGCTCCAGGTCGAACTCCAGGCGCACCACGCCGTCCTCGAAGCTGCGCTTCTGGGTGTACCCGGCGTCCGTGAACACCTTGATCATCTTGTTGTTGGCGGGCAGCACCTCGGCGGCGAAGCGGCGGATGCCGCGCTCGCGGGCGACGGCGGCGATGTGTTCGAGCAGGGCGGAGGCGACACCGCGGCCCTGATGGGCGTCCTGGACGAGGAAGGCGACCTCGGCCTCGTCGGCGGGGGCGGACGCGGGCATTCCGTTCACGCCGATCCGGTCGTAGCGTACGGTTGCGATGAACTCGCCGCCGATCGTGGCCGCGAGTCCCACCCTGTCCACAAAGTCGTGGTGTGTGAAGCGGTGGACGTCCTTCGCGGACAGACGCGGGTAGGGCGCGAAGAAGCGGTAGTACTTCGACTCGTCCGACACCTGCTCGTAGAAGCTGACCAGGCGGTCCGCGTCATCGACGGTGATGGGGCGGATCCGCGCGGTGCCGCCGTCGCGCAGCACCACGTCGGCCTCCCAGTGGGCGGGGTACTCCTGCCTGTCCGACGCGCTCTGCATGGGGCCCAGAGTACGGCTCGCGTACGACAACGGCGCGGGGCACTCTGTGGAGGACGGATGCCGGGTCGAGGCCGAGGCCCGGTGATCGCGTCCGGATGGGGTCGCAGGACCTCTCCGGGCATGCTTCACCTTATGGGAAACTGGTCTAGACAACCCTGAGAAACTGAAGGGCAGCAACACATGGCTGAGCGCCGCGTCAACGTCGGCTGGGCCGAGGGCCTCCATGCCCGCCCCGCCTCCATCTTCGTCCGAGCCGCCACGGCCGCAGGCGTCCCGGTGACGATCTCCAAGGCCGGCGGCACCCCCGTCAACGCGGCCTCCATGCTGGCCGTCCTCGGCCTGGGCGCCCAGGGCGGCGAGGAGATCGTCCTCGCCTCCGACGCCGAGGGCGCGGACGCCGCCCTGGACCGTCTGGCGAAGCTGGTCTCCGAGGGCCTCGAGGAGCTCCCCGAGACCGTCTGAGTCACGCATGACCGTCTGAGTCACGCATAAAAGAAGCCGCGTCGGCCTTTCGAGGCCGGCGCGGCTTTTCTTTTCCCGCCCCTCCGTGACACAGGAGGGAATCGACGACTCGAAAGAAAGCGTCAAAAGGGCAGCACTTTCAGCGGGGCACAGATATCCCGTTCTTTGTATACGGCGCTCGTGTTAATGCCGTAGGCCCGACGTGTTTACGGGATGTTGCGAACTCCTCACCCGCCCGGGGCCGTCGCCACTGAAGCGGCGCAGCCGGTACGCGGCGGTGGAGCGCTCGGTGTGCAGGGCGGCGACCGCGCGGGCCCGCTCCCCGTCGCCGCGCGCCACGGCGTCCGCGATCGCGCCGTGCTCGGTCCAGGTCCGTACGGGGTCGGCCGACGGCTCCACCGCGTACATCCAGGCGAGCTTGTGGCGCAGCTGGGTGAGCGTCGCGGTCAGCGCCTGGCTCCCGCACGCCTGGACGAGCGTCTCGTGGAACCAGCCGCCCAGGGACCGCAGGTCGTCGCCGGTGCCGTGCCTGGCCCGGTCCTGACCGAGGCGCACCAGGCCGCGCAGCACCTTCAGATGCGCCTCGGTGCGCCGCTGGGCGGCCCGCGCCACGCCGAGCGGCTCCAGCAGCATCCGCATCTCCAGCAGGTCGGCCGCCTCCTGCTCGGTGGGTTCGGCCACGCACGCGCCCGCGTGCCGCCGTGTCACGACGAAGCCCTCGGCCTCCAGGGTGCGCAGCGCCTCTCGCACGGGCACCCTGGAGACGCCGTAGCGGCGGGCGAGGAGTTCCTCGGTGAGCCGGCTGCCGGGTTCGTGGACGCCTGCGACGATGTCGTCCCGGATCGCCGTGCACACCGAGTGCGCCGGAATACGCATGTCCGACCTCCGCCTTGATCCCCGTGAAACGCCGACGATGGACGCGTGTTCCGTGACTCTATTCCAAGGGGACGGAATTTCCGACGGCAGAGCGGATTCCATGGATATTTTTTGGTCAGTTCACCGGGGTTTCCGGGAGAGGAGGCGAAAACGACGAAAGCCCCGGCACGGTGGGCCGGGGCTTCGCGATGCTGGTGCCGTTCTCGGGCGTCAGACGTTCACGCCGTGCGCGCGCAGATAGGCGACCGGGTCCATGTCGGAGCCGTAGTCGGGGCTGGTGCGCGCCTCGAAGTGCAGGTGCGGGCCGGTGACGTTGCCGGTCGCGCCGGACAGGCCGATCTGCTGGCCGGTGACGACCTGCTGGCCCACGACGACGCCGATCGACGACAGGTGCCCGTACTGGCTGTACGTGCCGTCGTGCATGCGGATGACGATCTGGTTGCCGTAGGCGCCGCCCCAGCCGGTGTCGACGACGGTGCCGTAGCCCACCGCGTGCACCGTGGTGCCGGTGGCGGCGTGGAAGTCGATGCCGGTGTGGTGGCCGGAGGACCACAGGGAGCTGCTGGCCTCGTAGCCGGTGGAGACGTAGGAGTGCGCGATCGGGGCCGTGAAGCTGTTCAGGCGCTTGCGCTCGGCCTCGCGGGCGGCGCGCTCCTTGGCCTCGTGGGCCCGCGCGGCGGCGGCCTGGCGGGCGGCCTGCTCGATGGCCGTCTGCTCGGCGGCCTGCTTCTGGGCCTCGGCCTGGGCGTCGATCTGCGCGGCGACCGTGTCGTCGACGCTGATGACGGGGAGCAGACCGGTCTGCTCGGCGGAGGTGTCGGCGGCGAGGGCGGGGGCCGCGAGGGCGCCGATGACGCCGGTGGTGGTGAGCGCGGCGATGCCGGCGGCCTGCGTGGTGGTGCGCTTCATCCGGCTCGGACGGCGGTGCTTCCCGGTGGCGCTGACGAACGCCATGTGGTGGCTTGTCCTTTCCTTCCCTCTCGCCTACCGGGTTAGCTGACGGGTTCGGAGCAGGAAGGTCTCCTACGGACTCCCTCGCGGGCGCCCGATTCACCCCAGGGACGTGTGGGTCCCCGGCTCCCCTGGCTCGCGCCGTACGGGGACTCGGCGATGGCTGTCCGGTGCCGCGGGTGCGGCGCACTGCCTGACGGACAGCCCGGACGAAAGTACGGTGATCGACCTTCAATCCTCAAACGAAACAGGGGTTTTGTAGCGCATCCCACAGGTCAGACAGGCAACCTCCGTCCCAATTCGGGCATATGTGGGATGCCGCGCCTTCGATCACAAACAGACCTGTGGATACGGCCCTGACATGGCCTGTGGACATGGCAGGGGCCCTGGTGCTCCGTCAGGAACCAGGGCCCCACGCGCGTGTGCGGCTACTCCGCGCTCACCACGGTGACGGCGCCGACGCCGAGGGCCTCGACGGGCTCCTTGATCTGCGCCGCGTCACCGACGAGCACGGTCACCAGACGGTCCACCGGGAAGGCGTTGACGACCGCCGCCGTGGCCTCCACGGTGCCGGTCGCGGCGAGCTGCCGGTACAGCGCCGCCTGGTAGTCGTCGGGCAGGTGCTGCTCGACCTGGTCGGCGAGCGTGCCCGCGACGGCGGCCGCCGTCTCGTACTTCAGCGGGGCCACCCCGACGAGGTTCTGCACGGCGACGTCGCGCTCGGCGTCGGTCAGGCCGTCCGCCGCCAGGGTGCGCAGCACCTTGAAGAGGTCGTCCAGCGCCGGGCCGGTGTTCGGCGTGTCCACGGAGCCGCTGATGGCGAGCATCGCCGCGCCCGTGCCGTCGGGGGCGGAGCGCAGCACCTGGCTGAAGGCGCGCACGCCGTAGGTGTAGCCCTTCTCCTCGCGCAGGACGCGGTCCAGGCGGGAGGTGAGGGTGCCGCCCAGGCAGTACGTGCCGAGCACCTGCGCGGGCCATACGCGGTCGTGCCGGTCGGGGCCGATCCGGCCGATGAGCAGCTGCGTCTGGACGGCGCCCGGGCGGTCGACGATGACGACGCGGCCGGTGTCGTCGGCGGTCACCGCCGGCACGGGGCGCGGCTCGGTGCGCGAGCCCGTCCAGGCGCCCAGGGTGTCGCCGAGGAGGTCGTCGAGGTCGAGGCCGGTCAGGTCGCCGACGACCACCGCGGTCGCGGTGGCGGGGCGCACGTGCCGCTCGTAGAAGGCACGCACGGCGGCCGCGTCGACGGTGGCGACCGTCTCCTCGGTGCCCTGACGCGGACGCGACATGCGCGAGGTCGCCGGGAACAGTTCCTTGGACAGCTCCTTGGCGGCGCGGCGGGCGGGGCTGGCCAGCTCGTGCGGGATCTCGTCGAGGCGGTTGCGCACCAGCCGCTCGATCTCGCTGTCGGCGAACGCGGGCGCTCGGAGGGCGTCGGCGATCAGACCGAGGCCCTTGGCCAGCCGGGAGGCGGGCACCTCCAGGCTGAGCCGGACGCCCGGGTGGTCGGCGTGCGCGTCGAGGGTGGCGCCGGCGCGCTCCAGCTCGGCGGCGAAGTCCTCGGCGGAGTGCTTGTCCGTGCCCTCGGAGAAGGCGCGCGCCATGATCGTGGCGACGCCGTCCAGACCGGCCGGCTCGGCGTCCAAAGGCGCGTCCAGGAGCACCTCGACGGCGACGACCTGCTGGCCGGGGCGGTGGCAGCGCAGCACGGTCAGGCCGTTGTCGAGCGTGCCGCGCTCGGGGGCCGGGAACGCCCACGGCTTGGCCTCGCCCGCCTGGGGCCGGGGGTGGAAGTCCATCGTGGCGAGCTCGGTCACTTGGCCGTCTCCTCGTTCTCGTTGCCTGCCTCTACGGTCGCTTCCTGCTCCGGGTCCTCCGGCACGTCGGCGTCCTGGGCGGCCTCCGGCGTCTTCGGCTCGTACACGAGCACCGCGCGGTTGTCGGGACGCAGGCGGGCCTTGGCGACCTCCTGCACCTCCTCGGGCGTCACTTCGAGGACGCGCTTGACGGCGGTGAGGGCGAGCTGCGGGTCGCCGAACAGGACGGCGTAGCGGCACAGTTCGTCGGCGCGGCCGGCCACGGTGCCGAGCCGGTCCAGCCACTCGCGCTCCAGCTGGGCCTGCGCGCGTTCCATCTCCTCGGCCGTGGGGCCCTCCGCGGCGAAGCGGGCGAGCTCCTCGTCGATGGCGGCCTCGATGACCGGCACCTCGACGTCCCCGGACGTCTTGACGTCCAGCCAGCCCAGGGAGGGTGCCCCGGCCAGCCGCAGCAGACCGAAGCCGGCCGCGACGGCCGTACGGTCGCGGCGCACCAGCCGGTTGTACAGCCGGGAGGACTCGCCGCCGCCGAGGATGGTCAGCGCGAGGTCGGCCGCGTCGCACGCGCGCGTGCCGTCGTGCGGCAGCCGGTAGGCGCCCATCAGGGCGCGCGCCGGGACCTCCTCGTGGATGACCTCGCGCAGCTGGCCGCCGATGACGTCGGGCAGCGCGCCGTCACGGGGCGCGGGCTTGCCGTCGTGGGAGGCGATGGAGCCGAAGTACTTCTCGACCCAGGCGAGGGTCTGCTCCGGGTCGATGTCGCCGACGACCGACAGGACCGCGTTGTTCGGCGCGTAGTAGGTGCGGAAGAACTGGCGGGCGTCCTCCAGGGTGGCCGCGTCCAGGTCCGCCATGGAGCCGATCGGCGTGTGGTGGTAGGGGTGGCCCTCGGGGTAGGCGAGGGCGGTCAGCCGCTCGAAGGCGGTGCCGTAGGGGACGTTGTCGTAGCGCTGGCGGCGCTCGTTCTTGACGACGTCGCGCTGGTTCTCCATGGACTCGTCGTCCAGGGCGGCCAGCAGGGAGCCCATGCGGTCGGCCTCCAGCCAGAGGGCGAGCTCCAGCTGGTGGGCGGGCATGGTCTCGAAGTAGTTGGTGCGCTCGAAGCTGGTGGTGCCGTTCAGCGACCCGCCGGCGCCCTGCACCAGCTCGAAGTGACCGTTGCCCTTGACCTGGGCGGAGCCCTGGAACATCAGGTGCTCGAAAAGGTGAGCCAGACCCGTACGCCCGTTGACTTCGTGGCGCGAGCCGACGTCGTACCAGAGGCACACCGCGGCGACCGGGGTCAGGTGGTCCTCGGAGAGCACCACGCGCAAGCCGTTGGCCAGGCGGTGCTCGGTTGCTGTCAGCCCGCCGGAGCCTGCCTCGGCTGTGGCCGTGTGACCCATGGGCATGTACGTCCCTTCGATCGCGGAAGCGGTCGTGAAACCGCGTGTTTCCTGCCGTCCTGCCACTGTATGCAAGCGTGCGGACCGGCGGCCAAGTTCCCGCACGAGGTACGCCGACAGCGAGATCGCGTAGCCTTCGGGCGATCGTCGTGCGCGGATCGGCAAGGCCGGGGTCCCGGTGCCCCGGCTCGGGCGCTCCCCTACGGCCGCCGGTGCCGGGGAGCCGGGCGTTCAGGCACTGTTTCACGCAGCCGGAGCCGGGTGCCCAGGCACTGCCGGGTGCGCCGGGGCCGGGTCCGCGCCCGGCTTGTCAGTCCCACGGTCCACAATGGTCCGCGTCAGATACCGTTCACGCTTCAGCAAGGAGCCAGGCAGCGATGGCCCGCCGCAGCACGAAGACCCCGCCGCCCGACGACTACGAGGAGAAGATCCTCGACATCGACGTCGTCGACGAGATGCAGGGCTCCTTCCTCGAGTACGCGTACTCGGTCATCTACTCCCGCGCCCTGCCGGACGCCCGGGACGGCCTCAAGCCGGTGCACCGCCGCATCGTCTACCAGATGAACGAGATGGGTGTGCGCCCCGATCGCGGCTACGTCAAGTGCGCGCGCGTCGTCGGCGAGGTCATGGGCAAGCTGCACCCGCACGGCGACGCGTCGATCTACGACGCCCTGGTCCGTATGGCGCAGCCCTTCTCCATGCGCCTGCCGCTGGTCGACGGCCACGGCAACTTCGGCTCGCTCGGCAACGACGACCCGCCGGCCGCCATGCGGTACACCGAGTGCCGGATGGCCGAGGCCACGGGGCTGATGACGGAGTCGATCGACGAGGACACCGTCGACTTCCAGCCCAACTACGACGGCCAGGAGCGCGAGCCGGTCACGCTGCCCGCCGCCTTCCCGAACCTGCTGGTCAACGGCTCGTCCGGGATCGCGGTCGGCATGGCGACGAACATGCCGCCGCACAACCTGCGCGAGGTCATCGCCGCCGCCCGGCACCTGGTCCGGTACCCGAACGCCGACCTGGACTCGCTGATGAAGCTCGTCCCCGGCCCCGACCTGCCCACGGGCGGCCGCATCGTCGGCCTCGCCGGCATCCGCGACGCGTACGAGACGGGCCGCGGCACCTTCAAGATGCGCGCGACGGTCTCCGTGGAGGACGTCACGGCGCGCCGCAAGGGCCTGGTCGTCACGGAGCTGCCCTTCACGGTCGGACCCGAGAAGGTCATCGCCAAGATCAAGGACCTGGTGGGCTCCAAGAAGCTCCAGGGCATCGCCGACGTCAAGGACCTCACCGACCGTGCGCACGGACTGCGCCTGGTCATCGAGATCAAGAACGGCTTCGTGCCGGAGGCGGTCCTGGAGCAGCTGTACAAGCTGACGCCGATGGAGGAGTCCTTCGGCATCAACAACGTCGCGCTGGTCGACGGCCAGCCGCTGACGCTGGGCCTGAAGGAGCTGCTGGAGGTCTATCTCGACCACCGCTTCGAGGTCGTCCGCCGCCGTTCGGAGTTCCGCCGGACCAAGAAGCGCGACCGGCTTCACCTGGTGGAGGGCCTGCTGACGGCGCTCGTCGACATCGACGAGGTCATCCGGCTGATCCGCTCCAGCGAGAACTCCGCGCAGGCCAAGCAGCGCCTGATGGAGCGCTTCTCGCTGAGCGAGATCCAGACGCAGTACATCCTCGACACGCCGCTGCGCCGGCTGACCAAGTACGACCGCATCGAGCTGGAAGCGGAGAAGGACCGGCTGAACGCGGAGATCGAGGAGCTGACCCGGATCCTCGACTCGGACGCCGAGCTGCGCAAGCTGGTCTCCAACGAACTGGCCGCGGTGGCCAAGAATTTCGGCACCGACCGGCGCACGGTCCTGCTGGAGTCCGCGGGCTCCCCGGCGGCCACGGTGTCGCTGCAGGTCGCCGACGACCCGTGCCGCGTGCTGCTGTCCTCCACCGGGCTGCTGGCCCGTACCGCGACCGCAGAGCCGTTCGAGGACGGCGACGGCCGGCGCAGCAAGCACGACGTGATCGTCTCGGCCGTGCCGGCGACGGCGCGCGGCGAGGTCGGTGTGGTCACGTCCGCGGGCCGTCTGCTGCGGGTGAACGTGGTCGACCTGCCGCAGCTTCCCGACACGGCGGCCGCGCCGAACCTCTCGGGCGGGGCCCCACTGGCGGAGTTCGTCCCGCTGGAGGGCGACGAGCAGGTGGTCTGCCTGACCACGCTCGACGAGTCCTCCCCCGGTCTGGCGCTCGGCACCGAGCAGGGTGTCGTCAAGCGGGTGGTGCCCGACTACCCGGCCAACAAGGAGGAGCTGGAGGTCATCACCCTCAAGGAGGGCGACCGGATCGTCGGCGCGGTCGAACTGCGCACCGGCGAGGAGGACCTGGTCTTCATCACCGACGACGCCCAGCTGCTGCGCTTCCAGGCGTCCATGGTCCGTCCGCAGGGCCGGCCCGCGGGTGGCATGGCGGGCATCAAGCTCACCGACGGCGCCAAGGTCATCTCGTTCACCGCGGTGGACCCGGCGGCCGACGCGATCGTCTTCACGGTGGCCGGCTCGCGCGGCACGCTGGACGACTCCGTGCAGACGACGGCCAAGCTGACTCCGTTCGACCAGTATCCGCGCAAGGGCCGGGCGACCGGTGGGGTGCGCTGCCAGCGGTTCCTCAAGGGCGAGGACTGCCTGTCGGTGGCCTGGGCGGGTCCCGCGCCGGCCAAGGCGGCGCAGAAGAACGGCACTCCGGCCGAGCTGCCCGAGCCCGACCCGCGCCGCGACGGCTCGGGTGTGTCGCTGCCGAAGACGGTCGCGGCGGTGGCGGGCCCGGTCTAGACCGGCGGCTCGACGACGATCCCGGAATCGCCCCCGCGATCGTCCTCGAGTTCGCCCTCCGGATCGCGGACGTAGCGAAGGACGCCCCACATGCCGTGCTCGTCGGCGTGTGGGGCGCCGTTCTTGCATGCGTCGAGCTGATCCGCGAGAGCGCGTGCGTCGATGCCGGCGCCGATGAGGACGAGCTGAGTGAGCCGCGCGTCCGCCGGGTCCCACGGCTCGGGGTAGAAGCGCAGGAACCGTCCGACGGCGTGCACGGCGTACCGGTTGTGCCGGTCGTACGGTCCGAAGTCGACGTACCCCTTGATCCGGTACAGGCCCTCGGGGCGGCTGTCCAGGAACTCCATCAGCCGGCGGGGCTCCAGCGGCAGGTCGGACGTGAAGGAGAGGCTGTCGTACCCGCTGTGCAGATGCCCGGCGTGGTCGCCGGTCTCGTCGTCGTGCTGGTGCAGGTCGTCGAAGGACAGCTGCCCGATGCGTTCCTCGCCGGGCCGGCAGTCGAAGAGGAACTCCGGGTCGATCCGGCCGTAGGTGGCGGGTACGACGGCGGCCCGGTCGGTGAGGGAACGGACCAGCCCGAGGACGCGCTCACCGTCGGCGGCCCGGTCGAGCTTGTTGACGACGACGAGGTCGGCGAGGGCGAGGTGCCGGTCGATCTCGGGGTGCCGGGCCCGGGTGCCGTCGAACTCTGCCGCGTCCACGACCTCGACGAGACCGCCGTAGACGACCCGCGGGTTCTCACTGGCCAGCAGCATGCGGACGAGTTCCTGAGGCTCGGCGAGTCCGCTGGCCTCGATCACGACGACATCGATGCCTAGGGACGGCTGGACGAGCCGCTCAAGATATTGATCAAGTTCAGTGGCGTCGACTGCGCAGCACAGACAGCCGTTGCCGAGGGAGACGGTGGAGTCGCCGAGGGCGCCGGCCACCGCCATGGCGTCGATCTCGATGGCGCCGAAGTCGTTGACGATCGCGCCGATCCGGCTGCCGCCGCTGCGGTGCAGCAGGTGGTTGAGAAGCGTCGTCTTGCCGGAGCCGAGGAATCCGGCGAGCACGACGAGCGGGATCTGCTGCGGACTCGGGCTGTGCCCCACGTACGACCTCTCTCACGCCTGTGCGTACACCGGCTCGCGGCCCGGCACACGTCTGAGGATTGAATGCCGCCCCAGGATACGAGCCGTAAGAATCACGGCGAAGTGAACGATTGTTAGCAGCACTTGCGGACCCTGGCGGCGGCAAGCGCCGCCCATCGCTCGCCGGTCCACACCAGTCGTCCCACATCCGACGGCCGGCGGACGGTCGCCTGATTCGGGGGTTGGCATGGCCACACAGAAATTCACGGCAGGGAGGTTCGGCTCCGCCGCCGGTTTGCTGCTCACCGCGGCCGGCATGACGCCGGCCGAACTCGAGGAAGTGGCCTCGCTGCGCCAGGCCCTCGCGCATCAGCAGCGCATGCACTGGGAGCTGCTGGCCAAGGCGATCGACGATCCCTCACTGGCCCCGGTGACCTGTACCACAGCCACCGGGCGGGACTCCTGGACCGGGAGGAGCTGTACCGGCACATGCGCCCGCGCCAAGGCGGACATCCCCGACGCCTGACGTCACCCGACGGGGGCACGTCCACCCTTGACCCCCGGCCGCACGCCAACCGCGCCCGAGCCGGACGAGTCATCCGGCGAGCAGCCCGGCACCCCGCTCCCGCTCGACGCCCCACCGTTGAGGCCTGGCGCCCGGAACGGCACCAGGCCGCACGTCTGCTCAGACGGCCCCGGGAACGGCCACCGGCGCCTGCGGGCCCACATACCGCGCCACCGGACGGATGATCTTCGGGTCCTGTGCCTGTTCCAGCAGGTTGGCGCTCCAGCCCACCACCCGTGCCGCGGCGAAGGTGGGGGTGAACATCTCCCGGGGCAGGCCGCACCGTTCCATGACGACACCCGCGTAGAACTCGACGTTCGTGTGCAGTTCGCGTCCGGGCTTCAGTTCGGCCAGGATCGCCTCGACCTGGCGTTCCACCTGGACGGCGAAGTCCACGCGCGGGCCGCCGAAGCGCTGGGCGATCTCGCGGAGCATCCGGGAGCGGGGGTCCTCGGTGCGGTAGATCGCGTGGCCGAAGCCCATGATCCGCTCACCGGCCAGGACACGCTCGCGGATCCAGCCGTCGATACGGTCGGGGCTGCCGATCGCGTCCAGAGTGTCCAGCGCACGGCTGGGCGCGCCCCCGTGCAGTGGCCCGGACAGCGCCCCCACCGCCCCGACGAGACACGCGGCCACATCCGCCCCGGTCGACGCGATGACCCGTCCGGTGAAGGTTGACGCGTTGAAACCGTGATCAATGGTTGAGATCAAGTACTGCTCGATCGCGCGGGCCCGCTCGGTGTCGGGCTCGGAACCGGTCACCATGTACAGATAGTTCGCTGCGTACGACAGGTCCTCCCGGGGCTCCACCGGCTCCAGCCCCTGGCCCAACCGGTGCAGCGCGGCCAGCAGCGTCGGCACGGCCGCGGCGGCCACGAGCGTGTCCTCCCGGCGCTGGTCGGCGTCGATGTCGTAGACGGGGCGAAATCCCTTGGCCGCGCCGAGCAGGGACAGCGCCGTGCGCATCCCGGCGAGCGGTCCGGAGGCGGAGCCCGCCGCCGCGACGGCCGGCAGTACCGCGCGCACCTCGTCGGGGAGCCGGCGCAGCGATGCCGTGCGTGCGGCGAAGGCGGCGGCGCGCGCGGCGTCCGGCAGCTCACCGCATACGAGCAGGTGCCAGACGTCCTCGAAGGAGCGGGTCCGGGCGAGGTCCACGGCCGAGTACTGGCGGTAGTGGTAGAAGCCCTCGCGTCCGCGGACGTCACCGATCTCGGTGTCGGTCACGACGACGCCGGCCAGGCCGCGGGGTGCCTCGATCAGCGGCGTGGAGGGCCTGGCGGCGGATCCATTGACGGACATGCTTCCTCCTCGACAGTCACTTCCTGTTATTGATCCGACTGTCTATGCTTGACTCGTTTCCTGTCAATATTGATTGAATCAATGCAAAGAGGGACGGCTACGGTGACCTCCATGCGTGACCATGAACCCCACCCCGGCCATCCGGGACGGCGGCTGACCACCAAGGAGGCCGCCGAAGCGCTGGGCGTGAAGCCCGAGACCGTGTACGCGTACGTGAGCCGCGGTCAGCTCAGCAGCCACCGTGCGCCCGGCGGACGGGGCAGCACCTTCGACTCCGCGGAGGTCGAGGCGCTCGCACGCCGCAACAGACGGGAGAGCGCGGCCGGTTCGGGCTCCGGAGGTGAACTGTCCGTCCGCACCCGCATCACCCTGATCGAGAAGGACCGCTACTACTTCCGCGGCGTCGACGCGACCGAACTGGCCGCCCGGTACTCCTACGAAGAGATCGCCGACTGGCTGTGGACCGGCCGGCTGACCCCCGGTGTCTCGTTCACCGCCCCGAAGGCGTCCGTGGCGGCAGCCCGCCGCGCCGTGCGCTCCCTGCCCGGACACTCCGGCCCGGCCGACCGGTTGCGGGTCGCCGCGATCGCCGCAGCAGCCGAGGATCCGCTGCGCTTCGACCTCTCCGAGGAAGCCGTCCTCGGCACCGCGCGCACCCTCATCCCCACGCTCGTCGCCGCCCTCGCCCCCGCCCACCGCTCCCCTGATGCCACCGGCCCGCTGGCCCACCGCCTGTGGGCCGCGCTCACCGGCCGGGAACCCGGCGAGGCCTCCTTGCGCGCCCTGGACGCCGCACTCGGCCTCCTCGTCGACCACGACCTGGCCGCCTCCACACTCGCCGTCCGCGTCGCCGCCTCGGCCCGCGCGCACGCCTACGCGGCCGTCTCCGCGGGCCTCGGCGTCATCGAGGGGCCGCTGCACGGCGCGGCCAGCGGACTCGCCCACCGCCTGCTGCAGGAAGTGCTCGACGAGGGCAACGCCGGTCCGGTGATCGCGGAGGAGCTGCGCGCGGGACGCCGTATCCCGGGGCTCGGCCACCGGCTCTACGCCGGCGAAGACCCACGCGCGCGTGCCCTGTTCGCGCTGCTGGAGCAGATCCCGCAGGCCGAGCCCGCCCTGGTCGCCGCCCGCGACATCGTGGCCACCACCGCCCGCCACGCCCCGCTGCACGCCAACGTCGACCTGGCCCTGGCCGTGTTCACCGTTTCCCACGGGATGCCGCCCACGGCCGGCGAGACGATCTTCGCCGTGGCCCGTACCGCCGGCTGGATCGCGCACGCCCTGGAGGAGTACGCGGAGCGCCCGCTGCGGATGCGCCCGAGCGGGCAGTACGTGGGGCCGAAACCGCCGCAGCCGTTGCCGCAGTGAGCCGGCGGGTACTCGTCCGGACCAGAACACGGACGCGGCCGGAAGTCACGCCATGGGAAGTCAGGTTAGGCTCACCTCTGTGAGTACGTGCGCGACCGTCTCGCGGGCCCTGGATGAGCCCGTTTCCGGAACCGCGCCCACGGCGACGACCTGGCTGCTGCTGGAGCAGCCCGGCCCGTGGGGCGCCAAGGCGCTCGTTTCCAGCCACCTGGACCCGGCGCTGGGCCGCGCCCTGGAAGCCGCCGCCGAGGACACCGGCGTACGGATCGCGCTGATCCGGCGCCCGGGTCGCCACGCCGACTTCGGCACCCCGGACATACGGCAGGTGTACGCCGCCCACACCGTCCCCGGGAAGGTCTGGCTGCACGGCGCCGCCCTCACCGATCCCCGCCGCCTCCTCGACCTCGACCTCACCGCGCTCGGCCGGGGCGACCCCACCGGCTTCGACGCCGCGCTCGACGGAAGCCCGCACACCGGCGGACCGCTGGCCCTGGTATGCACCAACGGCAAGCGCGACCGGTGCTGCGCGCTGCTCGGCCGGCCCCTCGCCGCCGAGCTCACGGCCTCCGGCGTGACAGGCGTCTGGGAGGTCACCCATCTGGGTGGACATCGCTTCTCGCCGACGGTGCTCGCCCTGCCGTACGGCTACGCCTACGGCAGGGCGCAGGCGCACGCCGTCAAGGAGATGCTGCACGGCGTCCAGGAGGGCCGGATCGTGGTCGAGGGGTGCCGGGGAGCGTCGGCCTGGGACCGGCCAGGACAGGCGGCCGAGCTGGCCGTGCGCAGGGCCACAGGCGAGTACGCCGCGGAGGCACTGAGCGTCGTACGGACCGAAGGCGCGGCAGCGCGCCGGCAGGTGCTCGTCGCCCACGTCGACGGCCGCCGCTGGCGGGTCACCGTCGACCCGGGCGAGGCGCTGCCGCCGCGCCCGGAGAGCTGCGGGGCCACGGTCCTGGGGACGCCCGCGCGGATGGACGTCGTGGCCATCGAGGAAGTGACGGCAGCGAACCGCTGAGGGCCCGGTCTTGACGAGTCCGGCACATCTGCCACCTCATGGTTGATCACATCGACCGTTGTCCTTGATCCGCCCAGGGGTGGACCTCAATCAAGATCGGGTCAAGCACGGGTCAAGAGATCCAGGCCACACCCCCTACGGCTCCACCGTCACCGGCACGTACCGTCATGGGTATGACCCCCACTCCCCCCGCACGCCGTCTGCGCCTCGGCCTGCCGAGGCGAGTGTTCTCGCAGGTGCTGCTGATGCAGGTGGCGATCGCCGCTGGCGTGGCGGTGCTCGCGACCGGGCTGTTCCTCGCGCCGCTCAGCCACCAGCTGGACGACCAGGCGATGCGCCGCGCCCTCGCCATCGCGGAGACCACCGCGCAGCAGCCGCAGATCGCGAAGGACCTGCAGACCACCCCGGCCGGCGTCCACGGACCGGTGCAGCGGGAGGCGGAGCGCATCCGGACGGCCACCCATGCCGAGTACGTCGTGATCATGAACAAGGACGGCTACCGCTGGTCGCACACCGACCCGAAGCAGATCGGACGGCACGTCTCGACCGACCCCGGCGACGCGCTGAAGGGCAACGAGGTCATGGAGATCGACAACGGCACCCTCGGCCGCTCCGCCCGCGGCAAGGTGCCGTTGCTCGACGCGAGCGGGCACATCGTCGGGGCGGTGTCCGTGGGCATCGCGTACGACAGTGTGCGGGCGCGGCTGATCAGCGCGATACCCGGGCTGCTCGCGTACGCCGGCGGTGCCCTGGCCGTGGGCGCCCTGGCCGCCTGGTTCATCTCGCGGCGCGTCCAGCGGCAGACCCGGGACCTGGCGTTCTCCGACATCTCGGGGCTGCTCGCCGAGCGTGAGGCGATGCTGCACGGTATCCGGGAGGGCGTCGTCGCCCTGGACCGCGTCGGCCGCGTCCGGCTGCTCAACGACGAGGCGCAGCGCCTGCTCGGCATCGGGGAGGAGGCGGTCGGGCGCACCCCCGACGAGGCGCTCGGGGACGGGCGTACGGCCGACGTGCTGGCGGGCCGGGTCACCGGCACCGATCTGCTCACCGTGCGCGGGCACCGGGTCCTGGTGGCCAACCGGATGCCCACCGACGACGGCGGCGCGGTCGCCACGCTGCGCGACCGGACCGAGCTGGAGCAGCTGGGCCGCGAACTGGACTCCACGCGCGGTCTGATCGACGCGCTGCGCGCCCAGGACCACGAGCACGCCAACCGCATGCACACCCTGCTCGGCCTGCTCGAGCTGGAGATGTACGACGACGCCGTCGAGTTCGTCGGGGAGGTGGTCGGCGACCACCGGGCGACCGCGGAGCAGGTCACGGAGAAGATCCAGGACCCGTTGCTGGCCGCGCTGCTGGTGGGCAAGGCGACCGTGGCGGCCGAACGCGGCGTCGCCCTGTGGGTCTCGGACCGCACCTGGCTGCCGGACCGCCTGGTGGACCCGCGCGGGCTGGTGACGATCGTGGGGAACCTGGTCGACAACGCGCTCGACGCCGTCGCGGGCGCGCCGCACGCGCGCGTGGAGGTGGAGTTGCGCGCCGAGGACCATACCGCGGTACTTCGCGTGCGGGACACCGGGCCCGGTGTCCCGGAGGAGCAGCGGGAGCTGGTGTTCACGGAGGGCTGGTCCACCAAGAAGCCGCCGGCGCACCGCAAGCGCGGGCTCGGCCTGTCGCTGGTGCGCCGGCTCGCCGAACGGCAGGGCGGCAGCGCGACGGTGGCCGAGGCGGACGGCGGGGGCGCGCAGTTCACGATCGTGCTGCCCGAGGCGCTGGCCGAGCCCGAGCTGGAACTGGAACCCGCCCTGGCCGCATCGGCGGACACGGCGCTCGATGAGGAGGCGCGATGATCGAGGTCCTCGTCGTGGACGACGACGCCCGGGTCGTCCAGGTCAACGCCGCCTACGTGGCGAAGGTGCCCGGCTTCCACGTCGCCGGTGAGGCCCGCAGCGCCGCGGAGGCGCTGCGGCGGGTGGAGGAGCTGCCGCGCCTGGACCTGGTCCTCATGGACCACTACCTGCCCGACGAGACGGGGCTGGAGGTCGTCTCGGAGATGCGGCGGCGCGGCCACCAGACGGATGTGATCATGGTGACGGCGGCGCGGGACGTCGCGACGGTGCAGGCAGCGATGCGGCAGGGCGCGCTGCAGTACCTGGTCAAGCCGTTCGCCTTCGCGGGCCTGCGCGCCAAGCTGGAGGCGTATGCGGAGCTGCGCCGCAGGCTGGACGGCGGCGGTGAGGCGGAGCAGGCGGACGTGGACCGGATCTTCGGCGCGCTGTCCGCGTCGTCGGAGCCGGGCCTGCCCAAGGGGCACTCCCCCACCACCGCGGAGCTGGTCCGGCAGGCGCTGATGAACGCCGACGGGCCGCTGTCGGCGCAGGAGATCGCCGAGCGGACGGGGCTGAGCCGGCAGACCGCGCAGCGCTATCTGAAGCTGCTGGAGCGCACCGGCCGGGCGCGGCTGACGCTGAAGTACGGCGACGCGGGCCGCCCGGAACACCGTTACGTGTGGGCGACCCGCGCCTGAGGCACGGCCCGTGGGGGCGAGGGAAGGGGGCCGTGCCCGCACAGGAGTACGGACCGTGCCCCCCGCCTTCTCGATCCGCCGATGGGCCTCCTCCGGGGCGTCAGCCGGCGGCCTTCTCGACGAACTCGGTGGTGTAGGTCTTGCTGAGGTCGACCTTGGCGTTCTTGATGGTGGGGTTGAACGCCTTGAGAACCTTCTCGACGGTCTCGGGGCCGTTCTGCGGCATCACGCCGTCCTTGGTGAACATCGGCAGCGTGCTCTTGATGGCGGCGGCGTACAGGACCTTGTTGCCCTGCGAGTAGTCGGCGGGCATCTTGTCGGCGATCTCGGAGGCGCTGTGCGTGGACATCCACTTGAGCGTCTTGACGAATGCATTGGCCAACTTCTGGGTGGTGCTCTTGTGGCTGTTCACCCAGTCCGTCTGCATGTACAGACTTGACGACGGGTACGGGCCGCCCAGCGCCGCCTGCGAGCCCTCGGGTGTGCGCATGTCGAGCAGCACCTTCCCCGCGTTCTTGTCGAGGATCGTGGTGACGGTGGGGTCGGTCGTCATGCCGCCGTCGATCGGGCCCTGCTGGAGGGCGGAGATGAAGGTCGGTCCGGCGCCGACGGCGACCGGCGTGAACTCGCTGACTTGCACGCCGTTGGTGACCGCCAGGTACTTGGTGAGGAAGTCGGTCGAGGAGCCGAGGCCGGTGACACCGAGCTTCTTGCCCTTGAAGTCCTTGGGCGAGGTGATGTCCTTCTCCGCCTTGGTGGAGACGACCTCCACCTCGCCGGGCGCGTGCGAGAACTGCACGACGGACTCGATGGCCTTGCCCTTCACCTGGAGGTCGAGCGTGTGGTCGTAGAAGCCGACGGCGCCCTGCACCTGGCCGGAGACGAGTGCGGTCTCGGCCTGCACGCCGGCCGGCTCGCTCAGCAGTTCCACGTCCAGGCCCTCGGTGTCGAAGTAGCCGAGGCGCTGGGTGAGCATCGCGGGCAGATAGATGACCTTGTCCAGGCCACCGACCATGATCTTGACCTTCTCGCCCTTGCCGTCGCCCTTGCTGCCCGCGTCGGCGGACGTGCCGGCGGCGTCGTTGGCGCAGGCGGTGAGCGAGGTGACGGCGAGCAGGCCGGCGGCGGCCAGGGAGGCGTATCTGGCGGCCTGGCGGGGGTTCTTGCGCATGAGGGTTCACGTCCTTGGGAGAGGCCGGGCGGGCGGCGGAGTGGAGCGGTGGAGGGACGGGCGAGGGCGTCAGCTGTCGGAGCGCGAGGGCTTCCAGCGGAAGATGCGCCGCTCGGCGAAGGTCAGCAGGCCCTCGGCGAGGAGGGCGACGACTGCGAGGATCACCATCGCCGCGTACACACCGGCGGCGTTGAAGGTGCCCTGCGACTGCGCGACGAGCAGGCCGATGCCCTTGGTGGCGCCGATGTACTCGCCGACGATGGCGCCGATGAGGGCGAAGCCGAAGCTGACGTGGAGGCTGGTGAAGATCCAGGACGTCGCCGACGGGATGACCACCTGGAGGGTCACCCTCCGGTTGCTCGCGCCGAGGATCCGCGCGTTGGCCACGAGGTTGCGGTCGACCTCACGGGCGCCCTGGAAGGCGTTGAAGAACACGGGGAAGAAGACCAGGACGACGGCGGAGGCCACCTTCGAGACGGGGCCGAGGCCGAACCAGATCACGAAGATCGGGGCCAGGACGATCCTCGGTATCGAGTTGAGCACCTTGATGTATGGACCAAGGACATCGGCGAGGAAGGCGATCCGTCCGAGCGCGATGCCGAGGACCACGCCGGCGATGACACCGACGATCCACCCGACGAGCGCCTCGTAGAGCGTGTACCAGATCTGTTCGCCGAGGGAGCCGAGCGCCGTCCCGTGCAGGACCCAGGTGGAGATCTGGTCCCAGATCTGCGAGGGCATCGAGAAGTTGAACGGATCGATGACCTTGGCGCGGGAGAGCGCCTCCCACAGGCCGAGCACGCCCACCAGTAGCAGGGCACGGACGGACATGACGACGACTTTGCGTCTGCGCGCGGCACGCGCGCGTGAGTGCGCGCGGTCCGGGGTCTTGACGGTGTCGACGACGGGCGTGCTGAGCACTTCAGGCGACATGAGCGGCGCCCCTTTCCCGGGTGATGCGCACCTCTTCGCCGAGGCACTCCCAGATCTCCCGGTAGATCTCCAGGAAGCGCGGCTCGAGGCGCACCTGCTCGACCTTGCGGGGCCGCGGCAGGTCGATGTCGAAGACCTGCTTGACGGTGGCGGGACCGGCCGTCATCACGACGACCCGGTCGGCCAGGGCGATGGACTCCTCCAGGTCGTGGGTGACGAAGACGACGGAGGCCCGCGTGCCCTCCCACAGCTCCAGCAGTTCGTCCGACATCAGGGCCCGGGTCTGCACGTCGAGCGCCGAGAAGGGCTCGTCCATGAGCAGGATCTCGGGGTCGTTGACGAAGGTCGCGGCGAGGGCGACCCGCTTGCGCTGGCCTCCGGAGAGCTGGTGCGGATAGCGGTCCTCGAAGGCCGTGAGACCGACCCGGGACAGCCAGGCACGGGCCTTCTCCCTCGCCTCGGCCTTCGGCACGCCGCGGAATCGGGGGCCGGCCATGACGTTGGACAGCACCGTGCGCCACGGGAAGGTGGCGTCCTGCTGGAAGACGAAGCCGACCTTGTCGCCGACCCCGCGCACCGGCTCACCGGTGACCAGAACCTCGCCCTCGCTGGGCTCCTCCAGGCCGCTGACCAGCGTCAACGTCGTGGACTTGCCGCAGCCGGTCGGTCCGACGACCGCCACGAACTCACCCTGGCGCACGGTCAGGTCGAGATCCCTGACGGCCGTGTGCAGACCACCGGACGGAGTCCGGAAGGTTTTGCCTGCGCCCCGCAGTTCGATGGCGGGGCTGGTGTCTGTGCTCATGGGGCGGGACCGTAGATGTGGCCGGGGCCACAGCAGCAGTCTTGTGAGCACATGCGTTTCTTTTGCTTGCAACAGCCTGTTGTGCTCATTTTGCTCGCGCTAGAACAACGGAGCCGAAACACGGGTGTAACGCCCGCCTGGCCTTGACAGAAAGAGGCCCGATGATTGACGTCCTGGTGGTGGACGACGACTTCCGCGTCGCCGAGATCAACGCCAAATACGTGGGGAAGGTTCCCGGCTTCCGGGTGGCCGCCCGCGCACACAGCGCTGCCCAGGCCCTGGCCGCCGTCGAGCGCGGCGGCATCGACCTGGTGCTGCTCGACCACTACCTGCCCGACCAGACGGGCCTGCAACTGGTGCACCGCATGCGCCAGCAGGGGCACGTCGCCGACGTCATCATGATCACGGCGGCCGGTGACGTCACGACCGTGCAGACCGCGATGCGCCTAGGCGCGCTGCACTACCTGGTGAAACCGTTCACCTTCGCCGCCCTGCGCACCCGCCTGGACTCCTACGCCGCGCTGCGCCGCACCGTGGACCGGGTCGGTGGCCATGGTGTCGCGGGCCAGGAGCAGGTCGACCGCATCTTCGGCGCCCTGCGGACGGCCCCGGCGCCGTCGTCACCGGGGCTGCCGAGCGGCCACTCGGAGCCCACCACCGACCTGATCTGCTCGGTGCTGCACCGCGCCGGCCAGCCGCTGTCCGCCCACGAGGTGGCGGCCCGCACCGGCCTGAGCCGCTCGACCGCCCAGCGCTATCTGCGCCACCTCGAACAGGCCGGCCGCCTGCGGCTGTCCCTGAAATACGGCGACACGGGCCGCCCGGAACACCGGTACGCATGGGTGGCGCCGTAGCAGGGCGCCCCGCCCCTCAGGCGGCTCCCGCACCCGTCAGCGAGCGCACCTCGGTCTCGGCGTGCCTGGCCTCGTCCGGGACCTCCGCGGAGGTGACCGTGCCGAGCCAGCCGGCGAGGAAGCCCAGGGGGATCGAGATCAGGCCCGGGTTCTCCAGCGGGAAGAACTGGAAGTCGACGCCCGGGAAGAGGGAGTTCGGGCCGCCGGAGACCACCGGGGACAGCAGGACGAGCAGCAGGGACGGGATCAGTCCGCCGTACACGGCCCACACCGCCCCGCGCGTGGTGAAGCCGCGCCAGAACAGCGAGTAGAGCAGCACCGGCAGGTTCGCGGACGCGGCCACCGCGAAGGCGAGCCCGACGAGGAACGCCACGTTGAGGTCGCGGGCGAGCAGTCCGAGGGCGATCGCGACCACGCCGATACCGACCGCGGCGGCCCGGGCGACCGCGACCTCACTGCGCTGCTTGCTCGTAGGGCGGCGCAGCGAGGCGTACAGGTCGTGGGCGACGGAGGCGGACGAGGCCAGCGTGATGCCGGCGACCACGGCGAGGATCGTCGCGAAGGCCACGGCGGTGACGACCGCGAACAGCACCGTGCCTCCCGTGGAGTCCAGTCCGCCGCCCAGGTCGAGCGCCAGCAGCGGGACCGCGGTGTTCCCGGCGGCGTTGGACTGCCGTACCGCCTGGGGCCCGACGATCGCGGCGGCGCCGAAGCCGAGGACGATCGTCATCAGGTAAAAGCCGCCGATGAGCCCGATCGACCAGACCACCGAGCGCCGGGCTGCCCGGGCCGTGGGCACGGTGTAGAAGCGGGAGAGGATGTGCGGCAGCCCGGCCGTGCCCAGCACCAGCGCCAGGCCCAGGCTGATGAAGTCCAGCCGGGCGGTCCAGTTCGCGCCGTAGCGCAGCCCGGGGGCCAGGAACGCGTCCCCGTGTCCGCTGCGGGAGGCCGCGGTGAGCAGCAGTTGGTCGAAGCCGCCGTGGAAGCGGACGAGGACGAGCACGGTGAGCGCGATCGTGCCGCCGAGAAGCATGACCGCCTTGACGATCTGGATCCATGTGGTGGCCCGCATCCCTCCCAACGACACGTAGATCACCATCAGTGCGCCCACGCCGATGACGGTCCAGGACTGCGCCGCCCCGCTCGTACGCCCCAGGAGCAGGGCGACCAGACTGCCCGCGCCCACCATCTGCGCCACCAGATACAGAACGGACACGGTGACCGAGGAAGTTCCCGCCGCGATCCGCACGGGCCGCTCCCGCATACGGGCCGCGACCACGTCCGCGAGCGTGAACCTCCCGCAGTTGCGTACCAGTTCCGCGACCAGGAACAGCACCACCAGCCATGCGACGAGAAAACCGACCGAGTACAGCAGGCCGTCGTAGCCGTACAGCGAGATGAGTCCGGAGATGCCGAGGAAGGAAGCGGCCGACATGTAGTCGCCCGCGATGGCGAAACCGTTCTCCATCGGGGAGAAGAGCCGCCCCCCGGCGTAGAACTCCTCGGCTGACCCGTGCCGGTGACGGCTCACCCAGGTCGTGATCGCCAGCGTGACCGCGACGAACACGCTGAACAGCGCCAGGGCGAGCGTGTGGTGGTTTCCGGTCATACGGCACCGCCCCGGGCGCCGCGTGTCATCTCCTGGGTGTCCCAGCGCAGTTCGAGTGCGGCCCGGTCCCGGCGCAGCCGGGCGTGCCGCGCGTAGGCCCAGGTGAGCAGGAAGGTGCTGAGGAACTGCCCGAGCCCGGCGAGCATCGCCACATTGACCGCGCCCGCCACCCGGTGCGCCATGAAGCCGGGTGCGGTCGTCGCCGCCACGACGTACCCGACGTACCACAGGAGGAAACCGGTGACCGCCGGCACCACGAACCTCCGGTAGCGGCTGCGGACCTCCTGGAAGGCCGCGCTGCGCTGCACTTCGAGGTAGACGTCGGCAGCGGCCGGCCGCGTCGGCTCCCGGCGCGCGGCCGGAACGGCGGGGGCCGGCGGCGCGCCGGCGACCGACTCGCCCCACCCCGAGGCGAGCGCGTCGTACCAGGGGTCGTCGTGCCGGGCGCCCTCGGGAGTGCCGACCGCGAAGGGGGCGGGGTGTTGCTCGTGCGCGGCGGAGCCTTCTGGACCGCCCCCGCACGGACGACCGTTGCTTGACTGCATGCCCAAGGATGGACAGAACGGGAAGATCCCCGACTCTTTTCCTCGCGCTCTTCACCCCATCAGGTGACTTCCCCGGCCGGTGGCCGTGCCAGCCCCTTCGCATACGCGTAACGCACGGCCTGGGCCCGGTCCTTGAGCCCGGTCTTGGCGAAGAGGTTGTTGATGTGGGTCTTCACCGTCGCCGTGGACACGTGCAGTCTCTGCGCGATCTCGTGGTTGCTGAGGCCCTCCGCGATGAGCAGCAGCACCTCCGTCTCCCGCACGGTGAGGCCGTCCGGTGGCGCCCCGGCGGGCGTCTGCTGCCGGGGTTCGGGTTCCGACAGCCGCTCCAGCAGGCGCCGCTGGATGCTCGGGGACAGCCCGGCGTCCCCGGACAGCACGCTGTGCACGGCCCGCACGATCTCGTCCCCGCCCGCGTCCTTGGTCAGGTATCCGCGTGCTCCCGCGCGCAGCGCCGGGAACAGTGAGTCGTCATCGGCGTAGGTCGTCAGGACCACGACCTGGGTGCGTGGATGCTCGTCGCGGATCCGCCGGGTGGCCTCCACCCCGTCGCAGCGGGGCATGCGCAGGTCCATCAGCACGACGTCGGGGTCCAGTTCCGCGACGAGCTTCACCGCCTCGTCCCCGTCTCCCGCCGCGCCGACGACCTCGACGCCCGGCAGCAGCCCCAGCAGCATCACGATGCCCTCACGGACGACGGTCTGATCGTCGGCGACCACGACACGGGCGGTCACCGCTCCCTCCCCCTCGGTCATACCGGCACCTTCAACGTCACGACGAACCCTTCCTCACCCGGCCCGGCGTCGAGCGATCCGCCCAGCAGCTCGGCCCGCTCACGCATCCCCAGCAGACCGTACCCGCCGCCCGCCCCGGTCAGCTCCCCCGGTCGTCCGCCCGAGTCCCTTACCTCCAGGGCCACTTCGTGCTCGGTGTAGTCCAGCCGCACATCGACCTTGGCCCCGGGGGCGTGCTTGCGGACGTTGGTCAGGGCCTCCTGGGCGACCCTGCGCACCGCCTGCGAGGCCTCCGCCGGCAACGGCCGGCTCTCACCCGAGACGGTGACGCCCGCGCCGTCGGTCTGTCTGACCAGTTCTCTGAGGAAGTCCTCCACCGGGGTCAGTTCTCCACGCAGAGCGGAGAGCGCCTGCCGGGTCTCGGCGAGGCCCTCCCGGGCCATGCCCCGCGCCGCCACGACGCGTTCGAGGATCTGCTCGCGGTCCGCGCCGCGTTCGACGAGCAACCGGGCCGCCTCCAGATGCACGAGCTGGGCGGAGAGGCTGTGGGCGAGCACGTCGTGGATCTCCCGGGCGATCCTGGCCCGCTCCGCCAGGGCCGCCGACTCGGCCTCGGCCGCACGGGCGGCTCGCTCCTGGGCGAGCAGCCGCTGGGCGCTGCCGCGCGCCTCCGCGTCCAGCCGCAGGGTGTATCCGCCGAGAGCCAGGCCGGCCGTCGTCACCACCGTCGTCAGCCACGCGTCGTTGGTGACGGTGGCGTACGCCTGGAAGGACACCCAGGTGACCGGCAGCGCCGCTGCGAGCGGCAGCCGCTCCAGGGCGGCGACACCGCAGCCGCACCAGATGACCAGAGCCGGCACCTTGAACTCGGTGGCCTGCGCACCGACCGCCAGAGCCACGAGCAGCAGGCACAGCGCGACGGACGGGACGAGCCGGTGGGCGAGGGTGGTCCGGTAGAACGCCCAGCCGGCGGCGGTGGCCGCGAAGACGACGCCTGCCGCGGCCGCGATGCCCCAGCCGTGGACGTGGCCGCCGGTGAAGGAACTCCACAGCAGCGCACCGATCGCGACGAGCCTGACCGCCCAGGCGAGCAGGCGGCGGGCCCGTGAGATGCCCTCACTGCCGAGTGCCTCCCGGGAGGGCCAGCGCGTCCAGGCGTTCTCCCTCACACGCTTTCCTTCCGTGCCTGGCGGACCATGTCGTCACCGTACGTCGCCGCGGGTGCGGTCACCGGTGGCAGGGACTGTGCCCGCACGACCAGGATCCGGGAGCGGACGAGCAGCGTGCACGCGAGGCCGAGGAGGAGGGCGGAGCTGTGCTGGTGTATGCCCAGCAGCAGGCCGAGGGCGATAAGGCCCAGGCGCAGGGCGATGCCGGCGGCCCAGGCCGCACCACTGGCCTTGGTGCTCTTGCTCCACACGGTGCCGTCGGCCTCCACCCATATGCGGGTCGTCCAGGCCCAGGCGGCCCCGGTCGCGGCGGCTATGAGGAGTTCGGCGGCGAGCAATGCCACGGACCCGACACGGTGATGGGCGTCCAGGAGCCCCGGCGAGCGCACCGCCATGACCGCGAGGACGACCGGCACCAGCCACCAGCGGCGGTCGGCGCTGACGCGGCGGGCACGGAACTGGCGCCCGATCACCAGCACGCCGACGGCGATCATCACCAGCACATTGACGAGCCCGGACATGCAAGCCTCCGTGAGCGGAAACGAGGACCCGGCAGCGGGTGCCGCCGACGCCTACGAAGCTACGGAAAAGACCAGGTCGGAGGGATCGGAGCGGGGGTGGAAAACCGGGTGGAACCGCAGACGGCGCTTCCTCCACCCAGGGGTGGAGAGTGCATGTCGGGGGCGTGCGGAGGACGGCCGCGGAAGGCGGCTCGACGGGGCGAGGGACGCCACTTACGACCGGACCCCGGCCGGACGCAGTTCACGCACGTCCGGCCGGGGTCCCCGGGTCGTTCAGGCTCAGCGCAACGGCTACGCGTCGATGCGGGAGCGGTCCAGCGTCGCCGCCGAGCTGGAGATGAACTCCTTGCGCGGCGCCACGTCGTTGCCCATGAGCAGGTCGAACACCTGCTCAGCCGCCTCGAGGTCGGTGAGGTTGATCCGGCGCAGGGTGCGGCGGCGCGGGTCCATCGTCGTCTCGGCCAGCTGGTCGGCGTCCATCTCACCGAGACCCTTGTAGCGCTGGATGGAGTCCTTGTACCGAATGTTCTTGGTCTGGAACTCCATCAGCTTGTCCCGCAGCTCGCGGTCCGAGTACGTGTACACGTACTTGTCCTGGCCCTTCTTCGGCTGGACCAGTTCGATGCGGTGCAGCGGCGGCACCGCGGCGAAGACCCGGCCCGCCTCGACCATGGGCCGCATGTAGCGGTGGAACAGGGTCAGCAGCAGCGTGCGGATGTGGGAGCCGTCGACGTCGGCGTCGGTCATCATGATGATCTTGCCGTAGCGGGCCGCGTCGATGTCGAAGGTCCGCCCGGAGCCGGCTCCTATGACCTGGATGATCGCGCCGCACTCGGCGTTCTTCAGCATGTCGGTCACGGAGGACTTCTGGACGTTGAGGATCTTGCCGCGGATCGGCAGCAGCGCCTGGAACTCGGAGTTCCGGGCGAGCTTGGCCGTGCCGAGCGCGGAGTCGCCCTCGACGATGAACAGCTCGCTGCGCTCCACGTCGTCGCTGCGGCAGTCGGCGAGCTTGGCGGGCAGCGAGGAGGACTCCAGGGCCGTCTTGCGACGCTGGGCGTCCTTGTGCTGGCGCGCGGCGATACGCGTGCGTGCCGCGGCGACGGCCTTCTCCATGACCACCCGGGCCTGGGCGGCGGCGTCCCGCTTGGTGGAGGTGAGGAACGCCTTGAGTTCCTTGGTGACCACGTTGTTCACGATGCGGCGGGCCGCCGAGGTGCCGAGGACCTCCTTGGTCTGGCCCTCGAACTGCGGCTCGGCCAGCCGGACGGTGACGACGGCGGTGAGGCCCTCCAGGGCGTCGTCCTTGACGATGTCGTCCTCGGCGACGCGCAGCAGCTTCTTGGCGCGCAGGACCTCGTTCATCGTCTTGGCGACGGCCTGCTCGAAGCCGGCGATGTGGGTGCCGCCCTTCGGGGTGGCGATGATGTTGACGAAGGACTTCACCGTCGTGTCATAACCGGTGCCCCAGCGCAGCGCCACGTCCACGCCGAGTTCTCGGGTGACCTCGGTGGGCGTCATCTGGCCGTGCTCGTCCAGGACCGGGACGGTCTCCTTGAACGAGCCCTGGCCGATGAAGCGGAGCACGTCGCAGACCGGCTTGTCGTTGGCCAGGTACTCGCAGAACTCGCTGATGCCGCCGTCGAAGCGGAACGACTCCTCGCCCTTGCTGCCGCCCTCGCCCAGGCCGTACTCGTCACGGACGACGATGGTCAGGCCCGGCACCAGGAAGGCGGTCTGGCGAGCGCGCTGGTGCAGCGTGTCGAGGGAGAGCTTGGCGTCCTTGAGGAAGATCTGCCGGTCGGCCCAGTAGCGCACGCGCGTGCCGGTGCGGGTCCTCGGGATCTTCTTGGTCTTGCGCATGCCGCCCTTGGCCTCGAACTTCGCGTCCGGGCCCTCACCGGCGAAGGCGCCGGGGGCACCGCGGCGGAAGCTGATCGCATGCGTATTGCCGCCGCGGTCGACCTCGACGTCCAGCCGTGCGGACAGGGCGTTGACCACGGAGGCGCCCACGCCGTGCAGACCGCCGGACGCCGCATAGGAGCCGCCGCCGAACTTTCCGCCGGCGTGCAGCTTGGTCATGACGACCTCGACGCCGGACAGACCCGTCCTCGGCTCGACGTCCACGGGGATGCCGCGGCCGTTGTCACGTACCTCCACGGAGCCGTCGTCGTGGAGGATCACCTCGATGTGGTCGCAGACGCCCGCGAGGGCCTCGTCCACGGAGTTGTCGATGATCTCCCAGAGGCAGTGCATCAGGCCACGGCTGTCGGTGGACCCGATGTACATGCCCGGACGCTTGCGCACGGCCTCGAGCCCCTCGAGGACGAGCAGGTGCCGCGCGGTGTAGTTGGATCCGTCCCGCTCTGCTCCTGCCAGCAGCGCTGTGGACGACACGGACGTCTCGGCGGTCACGCGGTTCGCTCCTCGCTGAATTTCAGATGGGGCCCTCATGGGTAAGGGGCCGGCTTCGGTCACCGGTGAGAGGGTACCGAGGCCTGGTAGAGCCGTTGTAACGCCACCCTCGTGCTGCGTTCACCCTAGTGCAGGGTCGCATACCTGTTCGATCCCTCGATGGGGTGAAGTGCACATCACGTTCCCTGGGAGGCATGAACCGTTTAGGCTCCGGGCACGTCCTCATGAACAAACCGGCAATCCGGCCGGGAGGGCGGAACCATGACCGACAGAGCGAAACCGTAGGACACGACAGACACGCAATACGGCACATTCGCCGCCAACCCGGCAGCAGCCAGCCGCCTCGGAGATTTTTTTCGAGGAAAAGCCGCGAGCGGGAACGTTTTGGGGCTGGTTGGATGTTGACCCTGGTACGACAGCTCGTCGAGCTAGAGAAGAGGCGACGTGACTACTGTTCTGACTTCCGCGAGCCCGCTGACGGCCGCTGATCGCTGCGACCGCTGCGGCGCCCAGGCGTATCTGCGCGTCGTCCTGCTGAGTGGCGGAGAACTGCTCTTCTGCGCCCACCACGGTCGCAAGTTCGAGCCGGAACTCAAGAAGATCGCCGCTGAGATACAGGACGAGACGGAGCGGCTGACCTCCGTTCCGGCGGCAGCCTCCGAAGAAGAGGGCTGATCCTGCGCGACCACGACGAGCCAGGTCCGGCACAGGCCGGCGACGGGCGGTCGTCCCCGAAAGGGGGCGGCCGCCCGCTCTCGTCGCGGTACAAGGCGTAGTACATCGGTTCGGCGCCCCAGATCCGCGCCAGAGGACCGGGGACCCGGTCAGGTCCCGTGAGGACCCCATCAGGTCCCGTGAGCCGCATCCGGGGCTGTGAGGCGCCGCACAGGGGCCGTCAGGACCCCTCAGGACCTGCCCGGCTCCTCGGAGCCGTCGCCACGGCTGAGCGTGCGGACGACGTCCGACACGCGCGTGTAGACGCCCGGGCTGCCTGCCCGTCCGCAACCACTCCCCCACGACACGAGGCCGATCAACCGCCCCTCGGCGACCAGCGGGCCTCCGCTGTCGCCCTGGCAGGCGTCCCTGCCGCCGGACCGCTCGCCGGCGCACACCATACTTTCGGCGTTGTACGTTCCGTCGCCGCTGCCCGGATAGGCCTGTTCACAGAGCGCGTCCGACAGGACACGCACGGGCGCGGCCCGCAGACTGGCGGCGTAGTCTCCCGCCCCCGTGACGTCACCCCAGCCGTAGACCAGGGCACGCGTGCCGGGCGCGTAGGCGGGGTCGCCGTCGCGGGCCATGGCGATGACGGTGCTGCTGGGCAGGGCCCGGGACAGGGTGAGGATCGCGAAGTCGCCGGCGTTGTTGCCGGCGTCGTAGGCCGGGTTCACCCAGGTGCGACGGACGGGGATCTCCTTGCCCTGGTCCGACAGCAGGTTGCTGCGCCCGGCGATGACCTTGAAGTCCCGCAGCCGCTCCGGCGGTCCGCCCAGGACGTCCTCACCGAGACAGTGGGCGGCTGTGAGCACGGTGGTGCGGCCGATCGCCACGCCTCCGCAGAACTGTCCGGCCCGCGTACCCCCGAACCGGTCACGGCTGGACAGCGCCACCGTCCAGGGGCTCTGTGCGACATCCACGGGGAAGCCCCCGACCACCACACTGCCAGCGGACGCGGGGGCGGTGGACAGCAGCGGTATGGCCCCTGCGGCGGCCGCAAGGACCAGCGGCCGGATCAACGCGCGGGCTAGGGAACGACGCATGCACACTCCTTACTCGGGGTTCGCCATGGAACACCCAGAGTGATCCAGCTCGGGGCGCCCCGCACCCGCTGGACCATGCAGAAGGCCCGGCCCCCCTCGCGGGAGACCGGGCCTTGTGCGTCGTACGACCGCGACCTAGTCGAGGTAGTCGCGCAGCACCTGGGAACGGGACGGGTGGCGCAGCTTCGACATGGTCTTGGACTCGATCTGGCGGATGCGCTCACGCGTCACGCCGTAGACCTTGCCGATCTCGTCGAGGGTCTTCGGCTGACCGTCGGTGAGACCGAACCGCATGGAGACGACGCCTGCCTCGCGTTCGGACAGGGTGTCCAGGACGGAGTGCAGCTGCTCCTGCAGGAGCGTGAAGCTGACGGCGTCGGCGGGGACGACGGCCTCGGAGTCCTCGATGAGGTCGCCGAACTCGCTGTCGCCGTCCTCACCCAGCGGGGTGTGCAGGGAGATGGGCTCGCGGCCGTACTTCTGGACCTCGATGACCTTCTCCGGGGTCATGTCGAGTTCCTTGGCCAGCTCCTCCGGGGTGGGCTCGCGGCCCAGGTCCTGGAGCATCTGGCGCTGCACGCGCGCGAGCTTGTTGATGACCTCGACCATGTGCACCGGGATGCGGATGGTGCGGGCCTGGTCGGCCATCGCGCGGGTGATCGCCTGACGGATCCACCAGGTGGCGTACGTGGAGAACTTGTAGCCCTTGGTGTAGTCGAACTTCTCGACCGCGCGGATCAGACCGAGGTTGCCCTCCTGGATCAGGTCCAGGAAGAGCATGCCGCGGCCGGTGTAGCGCTTGGCCAGGGAGACCACCAGACGGAGGTTGGCCTCCAGCAGGTGGTTCTTGGCGCGGCGGCCGTCCTCGGCGATGATCTCCAGCTCGCGCTTGAGCTTCGGGGCGAGCTTGTCGGAGTTGGCCAGCTTGTCCTCGGCGAACAGACCCGCCTCGATGCGCTTGGCGAGCTCGACCTCCTGCTCGGCGTTGAGCAGGGGGACCTTGCCGATCTGCTTGAGGTAGTCCTTGACCGGGTCGGCGGTGGCGCCGGCCGCGGCGACCTGCTGCGCGGGCGCGTCGTCCTCGTCCTCGTCGGAGAGGACGAAGCCGGCGCTCTCGGTGCCCTCGGGCTCGTCGCCCACCTTGGCTTCCTCGATGACCTCGTCCTCGAGGACCTCGGCGTCGTCCTTCTTGGCGGCCGTCTTCTTGGCCGCCGTCTTCTTGGCGGGCGCGGCCTTCTTCGCCGCCGCCTTCTTGGCGGGGGCGGCCTTCTTCGCCGCGGCCGTGTTCTCGGTCGCGGCGTCCTCGGCGGGATCGGCTGCGGGGTCGGCCGGTGCCGCCGGGGCAGCCGCGGTCGTGGCGGTGGCCTTGCGGGTGGTCACCGCCTTCGCCGCGACCGTCCTGCTGGCGGTGCGCTTGGCCGGGGTCTTCGCTGCGACGCTCTTTCGGGTGCGCTTGGGCTCTGCGGCACTGACCATCAGCGTCACACCCTCTTCCTCGAGGATCTGGTTGAGGCTGCGCAGTACGTTCTTCCACTGAGTGGCCGGGATCTGGTCAGCTTCGAAGGCCCGACGCACATCGTCGCCGGCGATCTGCCCCTCAGCCTTTCCCCGCTCGATGAGCGCCATGACAGAGACGGACTCGGCAATCTCCGGCGGGAGCGTACGGGATGTGCTGGCCGACACGAACAACCTCTCGGAACGTTGGAAAACGGCTTCCGGCCCCGTCCACTGCGGACAGGAGCCGACCACCGGCTTGGGGATGGGCCGACGGCGCGGGCGGGCGCCGGGAAGATGCACAGCGCCATGAACGGCGTCCGTATTCCCTCCGCGGCTGTCACCTCTTAGGTCATCGCGTGGTTCCCACGAGCGTTACGCCCAATCTTCGTGGCCCGAGTCACACCCCGTAAGCGCTCAAAAGCGGCCAGACACGGGCACACATGGTCACCTGTACCCGTGAGGGGAGCGTCGAATCCCCGTTCGGCACGGGTTCACGATCCCGTCACCCGCACCGCCCGTGCCGATCGGTGACCGCCGGCACCGCCCTGGCCGGCTGCCGGCCGCAGTCTCGCTCGCGGCCGACCGGTGGCCGCGGGCACCGCTTCAGGCCGGTCGGCCGCTCTGCCGCTCTGCCGCTCTGCCGCTTCCGCCGTACGGCCCGGCTCGCGCGGCCCGGTCGCCGGACCCCGGGGCATCGCGCGGAGGCCGCGGGGTCCGGCGGGGCGGTGGCCGGCCGGGGTATGCCGCAGGAGGGGGGCGGCATACCCCGGCCGTGCCGTCCGCGGGAGGGGGTCAGTGTTCGCGCGGTGCGGGGACCACGCGCTCCACCTCGGGGTGGACGGTGAGCAGTTGCCGCATGGCCGTCTCGGCCGCGGTGCCGTCCGCGGCGGCGAGGGCGTCGGCGATCCTGCCGTGCAGCGCGAGGGACGCCTCGTTCGGCCGGTCACACCCGGTGACGGGAGCGCCGGAGACCTGGAGCGCAGCGGAGACGATCCCCGAAAGGTGCTCGAGCATGCGGTTGCCCGCGATCTGGATGAGCAGGCTGTGGAACTCGGCATCGGCACGGGCGAAGGTCAGCGCGTCGCCCTGCGCCAGGGCGTGCCCCATGATCTCGACCATGTCGCCCAGCCGCTGCTGGACGTCCTCACGTCCGTGCCCCGCCGCGAGGCGAGCGGCCAGTGGCTCGATCGTCCACCGCAGCTCGTTCAGCTCACGACGCTGGTCGTCGCGCTGCGGCCCGAACGCACGCCATTCGATGATGTCCGGATCGAGAAGGTTCCAGTCGCTCACGGGCCGCACGCGCGTGCCCACGTTCGGGCGGGCGCTGACCAGTCCCTTGGCCTCCAGCACGCGGAGCGACTCGCGCACGACGGTGCGGGAGACCTCGAAGCGCTGGCCGATCTCCTCGGGGACCAGCGGACGGTCGGCTCCCAGGTCACCGGAGACGATCATCTGTCCCAGCTGCTGGACGAGTTGGCCGTGCAGCCCGCGGCCGCGGTTGCCCCCGGCCCGCCGGCCCACCCGGCCCAGCTCGGGGTCCGCTCCTTCCCACACGGGTGCGCCGACGCGGTCGGCGGGGGCCTCGGCGTAGGGGTAGCGGTCGAGTTCGCCCGGGCCGGCGAGGCCGGAGTCTGCGGAGCGGGCGGCGGTCATCATGGTGTGCGCAAGGGTACTCACGGATTCCTTTCTCGGCGCTGCCCTCAACTCCCTTGAGGGCTTTGGTGAAAAGCACACGAAAGGGTGATCGCTCACCCCGTCGCAATTGACGCCTTATCGGAAAGAAATGAGCTTCCCTCGGGGGAGTTGTGCACAAGGCGTGCAGGGGAGGGCAGGGACGGTCTTCACCGGACCCGGCTGCGCAGGTTCGTGAGCACATATGCGCAGAGCAGAGCCGTGAGTGACAACATCAGCGCACCTCCGACAGGTTGCACGACCAAGCGCACGGTGGCGAGCAGATAGCGCTCTCCGCCGAAGGGCCACTGCACGAGAAACACCTCGCGCATCCGCGCGGACAGCCCGGCGGCCTCTCGCACGGATGCCCCAGCAACGGCCTGGTGTACGAGGGGTACGACGACGATCGGTACGGCGACCACGGCGGCCAGCCCGGCCGTCGTGGACCGGAACACACCGGCGGCCAGAACGCCGGCCCACGCGCACCCGACGACGAGTCCGGCCCAACTCGCGGACATCACAAGCCAGTCCCCGGGAACTTCCGTGAGCTCCCGCCCGTAGAACAGGTACAGCACTTCGGCATCGCAGCCCACGGACAGAAAAGCCAGCATCAGCGCCGTGGCCGCGGAAACCAGGAGCTTGGCCGTGAGCAGCCCCAGCCGGCGGGGCACGGTGCCGCGGTCCGCCGCCAGAGCGGGGTGGCGGAACTCGTCACCGAACGCGAGCGCGCCCAGCAGCCCGGCCCCGAGCGCCGCGGGCGGCCAGGGCAGCTCCTGCGGCCAGGCGGCGAGCAGCCGGTGCTGCGGAGTGTGCCCGATGCGAGCCAGGATCACGGCAGTGAGAGCGGAGGTGATCAGCACGGCGGCGCAGGTGACGAAACCGGTGCTGATACCCGTGGCGCGCCGCACCTCGTAGCGGAGCGGACGCAGCGGGCTGGGCGCGGCGCGGACGGAGATGGGGGGCGGGAGGGGAGGGAGGGGGGTCCGGGCCCCGGGGACATCCCGACTGCCGCGGTCGCCGCTGCCGTCCCCGGCGTCACCGTCCGGCTCCGGCTCCGGCTCCTCAAGGGCGTGCGGGGCGGATTCCTCCGGCGTCTCGCCGTTTTCCGCAGGGACATCTTCCGCCGCGCCTTCTCCGCCATACGCCTGCTCGAGCTCCCCTGAGGCTGCGGCTGCGGCTGCGTTTTCGGCCTCGCCGCAGGGCTGGTCGGTCGCCCCGGGGCCCATGTCGCCGACCTCGTCGGCGAGTTGGTGGACGAGGATGCCGTAGCGGTAGGCGATCTCTCCGACCTCGGCGCAGGTGCTGCCGTACACGGACAGGTGGTTTCCCGCTTCGGGCACGACTTCCACGGAGCGCCGGCCGGTGCGGGCCTCCTTGGCGAGCAGGGCCGCCAGGCGGGGAGCGTGCGGGCTGCGCACGGCGACCCGGGGCCGCAGCCGGGTCCGGGAGAAGGCCACGGCCTCCTGGTCGGCGACGAGTCTGCCCCCTTCCAGGGTGACGACGCGGTCGGCCGTGCGGGCGGCCTCCTTGGGATCGGTCGTGGTGAGCAGGACGGTGCCGCCCTGGTCTGCGTGCGCGCGCAGCATGCCGTGCAGCCAGCGGCTCTCCCGGACGGACAGTCCGTCGGTGGGATCGTCGAGGACGAGGGTGTGCGGGTCGGCGAGCAGGGCACAGGCCAGTCCGAGCCGACGGTCCATGCCGCGCGAGAGGGTGCCCAGGCGTTCTTCGCGAAGGCTGATGAGTCCTACGGCCTCGAGGACTTCGTCGGCCCGGCGCACCGGGACGCCGGCCGCGGCGCACAGCATGCGCAGATGGCCGCGGACCGAGCGGGCGGGATGTCCGGGGACATCGCCCAGCACCACTCCGACCTCGCGGGACGGGTGGGCGATGCGGTGGAGCGGGCGTCCTCTGAAGTAGGTGATGCCACGGCCCTGTTGGAGTTCGAGCATCAGTCTCAGCGCCGTGGTCTTGCCCGCGCCGGCTGCGCCCAGCAGCGTGGTGACGCGGCCCGCGTGTGCCTCGAAGGAGACGTCGTCGAGGGCGGGGGGAAGGTCCTTGCGCGGATTGCTGGTCAGTCCGAAGGCCTGGATCACCGCAGCAAGATAGCGCGCCATTTCGGGTTTTTCGGGCATCACGGGCGCGTTCGTGCCCTGGTCACCTCCGTACGGCACCGCGTGAGCCCCCGAGCGGGCGTGGCCGGTGGGACAGCGCGTGCCCCCTGGAGCAGGGTCTGCCGTAGGGGGGTTGTCAGACCTCGGGGCGCAGCATCGGCGGGTTGAGGAGGGTGGCGCCGCCCGCGCGGAAGAGCTGGGCCGGGCGGCCGCCCTGCCGCGTGGTGGTCCCGCCCGTGGGGACCAGGAAGCCCGGGGTGCCGGTCACCTTGCGGTGGAAGTTGCGCGGGTCGAGCGCGACGCCCCACACCGCCTCGTACACGCGGCGCAGCTCGCCGACCGTGAACTCGGGCGGGCAGAACGCCGTGGCCAGCGAGGAGTACTCGATCTTGGAACGGGCCCGCTCGACACCGTCCCCGAGGATCTGCGCGTGGTCGAAGGCGAGGGGGGCGACCGGCTCCTCGTCGCGGCCGTAACCACCCTGCTGCAGCAGTTCCTCGACCGGGGCCCAGCGTGCGTTGCTGGCGTCACCGCCCGCGCGGGGCGCGGGAAGATCGGGGGCCAGCGCCAGGTGGGCGACGCTCACGACGCGCATCCGCGGGTCGCGCTTGGGGTCGCCGTAGGTGGCGAGCTGCTCCAGGTGCGCGCCGTTGTCCTGGACGGGCGCCGAGGGGTCGTGGACACGCAGTCCCGTCTCCTCGGCCAGCTCGCGCGCTGCGGCCTGCGCCAGGTCCTCGTCGGCCCGTACGAAGCCGCCGGGGAGCGCCCAGCGTCCCTTGAACGGTGCCTCGCCCCTGCGGACCGCCAGCGCGCACAGAGCATGGCGGCGCACGGTCAGCACGACCAGGTCCACGGTGACGGCGAAGGGCGGAAAGGCTGACGGGTCGTAGGGCATGCGGCGATCATAGTCGTCTGCCTGACGATAAACACGCCCTTCGTCGGTCGCATCGCCCACTGATCCACTTCCGTTCGCCGTGCGCCGCACTGTGCGTCGAGCTCCCTTCCACTCCGCTCCGTCCGTACCGGATTCTGGCCGGTCTGTCGAGGTCAGGATGGCCGTGCGCGGAAGTGTGATCGCTGCCGGGCGAGGTCATGGGACGGCCGCAGGAGGACGGGATCAGGTCCGGGGCAGGCCGGATCAGGTCCCATGCCGACCGTATGAGGTTCGGGACAGGCCGGGCGAGTGCCGAGGTGGTCAGGAGCCCAGTTGGAGTCCCTCGGCGGCCTCCTCGACCATGGCGAGGCCGAGTCTGCTGACCCGTATGGAAAACGGGGCGCCGGCCACTCTGAGGCCCGTCAGGACGAGCTCGCCGAGCGGGGCACTCGGCATGGGGCGCAGGGTCACGGTTCCGGCTGCGGCGTCGGGGCGGATGCCGGCGAGCGTGGTCAGCAGCAGCACCCCTGCGGCAGCTGCGGTCGCGGCGGGGCGGCAGGCGGCTGGATGCGGGAGCGGGAGTCTGCCCTCGGCGCGCTGCTCGCCGCCGTACATCTCGGGCAGCCGGTGCCCGAAGGCTTCCGACGCCGCGAGGAGTCCGCGCAGCAGCGAGGACGCCTCCTTCTCGTAGCCGGCCGCGGTCAGTCCGGCGACGGCCACCGCTGTCTCGTGGACCCGCACGGCGCCGCTGCGGTGGCCGAACGGGTTGTAGCCGGCGTCCTTCGCCGAGAGTCCGCGCAGTCCCCAGCCCGAGTCCAGCGCGGGGCTGCCGAGCAGTCGGGCGAGTTGTTCGGTCTGCACGCGGTCCAGCAGCCCCGGCGCCTGCTCTCCCCCGCCGAGCAGGCCTGTGTCGAGGAGGTGGGCCGCGCCCGCCCCGAGGTGTGTGACGAGCCGGCCGTCGTGGGCGCGGGCAGCGGCCGGACGTCCGCCACCTGGGGCGTCCGCCCAGAACTCCTCCCGGAACGCTGTCCGAAGCGCCTTCGCCCAGTGCCGCAGTTCGTCGGCACCGGGCCTGCCACAGGTGTCGAGCAGGTCGGCTCCGAGCAGCGCCGCGCGGTGGGCATGCGCCTGCGTCTCACAGCGGGCCGGGCCTCCCCGCTGCGGATCGCACAGATAGGTACGGTCACGCACGGTGGCTCGCAGCCAGGCCAGGCAGCGTTCGGCTGCGGGCAGCAGCTGGTCCGTCTGCTGGTCCGGCAGCCCCCATCGACGGGCTTCCGCCAGGAGGACGGGGAAGAGCAGCGTCGCTTCCGTGCCGGTACAGCTCGGTGGCAGATGAGGGCCCGCGTCCCTGCGCGGGCCTGGGATCATCCCGTACCGCGGTCCGGCGCCGGTGACTTGAGTGCGGGCGAGGACGCGCAGTGTGCCCGCGGCGAGCCCGGTGCCCAGGGGGAGGGCCATGCGGGCCGCGGCAAGTGCTTCGGCGGGGGCGAGGCCGCAGCGCCAGGGGGCGCCGGCCGCGAGGTAGGTGTCGCCCGGGTGCGCGGGGTCTCTGAGCAGAAGGGCTTGCAGGTCTTCCACGCTCGTGCGCAGCAGCGCTGGTGCTCGTGGGTCGTCGCCTCCGGCGTGTGCCGATGCGAGCGGGCTCGTCGCCGTACGGCCGGCGGCGCGGACGGGTCCCGCGCCGTCCGGCCGGACGCGCAGTTCCACGGTCGCGGTCTCCCCCGGGCGCAGTTCCAGGTCCCAGCGCAGCAGTCCGGCCGAGGCCAGCGCGTCGGTGGGCGGCGGGTCGGCGCTGACCGAGCAGGTACCGGCGGGCGAGGTCCAGCGCAGACCGCAGTCGTGGACCGTGGCGGGCAGTTCGGGGCCGGCGTCGCCGGAGGCAATGGCGGCGAGGTCTGCCAGGTCGGTGCCGAGGGCCACTTCGAGTGGGAGCCGCAGGGGGCGCGGAGCGGTGCTGTGCAGGGTGATCCGCTCGGTGCCGTCGGCGGAGCGGATCCGTTCGACCACGACGTCCGGGTCCGGACCGCTGTGCGGGGAGGCGCGCAGTGTGGCCACGAAGCGGGCTCGGTCGGCGGAGGTCATCCGTGCCTGCACGGGGAGCGGTTCGCGGCCGGCCACCCGGACCTGGCAGCGGGCGAGCAGACGCCGGCCGGCGCGGTAGATGCCGTCCAGTCCTTTGCCCGAGAGCTGCCCGTCCTGAGAGATGGCGAGCCCCGGCAGAGCGACGCAGATCAGGCTGGTGTGGACGGGCGGGAGATCGACCAGCCGCCGGGGAGCGGACGAACGGGCGGGCAGCGCGGCGTCACGGGAGGTGGGTGACACGGCGGTCGCGGTACTGCCGCGGGTGCCCGGTGCGGCGGATGCAGTGGTCGCGGTACTGCCGCGGGTGCCCAGCGTCGCGGATGCGGTGGTGGCGGTACTGCCGCGGGTGCCCGGTGCGGCGGATGCGGTGGTCGCGGCGGCACGGGGCGTGGCCGGCGGTGTGACCGCCGTGGCGGCACCGGGCGTCCCAGGCGGGGTGGCGTGCGGTGGCGTGGCTGGATGTGGGTGCGGCTGCGGGGCGGTCGTGGAGGCCCTGGGCAGAGGGGGCCGTGTCGGGTGCGGGCTGCCAGGCGACCGGGACAAAGGGGCCGTGGGTGTGTCCGGCGAGGCCGCGGACGGCGGCGTGGGCTGCTGCATGCGTTGGCTCTTCTGCGCGCGGTGCGTCTCGGGCGTGGTCGGCGCCGGATGGCGGGCTGCGACGGAGCGGGTTCGGTGCGGCCACGCACCGGGTCCTGGTGTTCCGCCACTCAGGTGAACGGAGCTGGGCTCTCCGGGGTCACGCCCGCACTTGAGTGGCTCTGAGGCACGGCGGAGGTGACGCATGCGATCGAGGACTGCTCGCAGCGGACCGCCCGTCGATCGACGCCCCGTCGCACCACGGCTCGCCCGGGGTTCGCGCCCGGCGCCGCCGCCGTCCGCACCGGTGCGTTGCCCCTGGCCACCGAGCAGCGGCGCGCTCACCCTTCCCCCTCGGCGTCCGCGCCGGTCTGCAGGGCGCCTTCCCCAGCGGCGCCTTCCGGTCGGCCGCTCGTCCTGCCCGCGGCGCGTGGACGTGTACCGGCCGGCCGTGCGGACCGCGGGCGGGTTCCCGCGCGCACGCGTCCGCTTCCAGGGCGCCGTCGTCGCTCGGCGGCGCCGGACCTGGCCGGTACCTTCGGCCCGGTGCCGGCGAGAGGCTGGGCCGCGTCCGCATCTGCGTTGGCGGCGTCGGCCGTGCCGGGGTCGGGTGTCGCGGACGGTTCGTCGGCGCACTGCCGGTCCGTGGCCTCTTGGCTGCCTGCCACGGCATCGGCACGCTCCGGTGAGCTCGTGGCACGCGTGCGTTCATCCCGCTCCGCGCGCAGGCAACGCCGCACCGACTCGGGGTCCAGTCCTTCGTTGACGGCCTGGTGCAGGAGGCGTGCGAAGACGTACGCCGGGTCTGCGCCGAGCGCCATGGCGAGGGCTTCGCGGGCTTCGATCTCGTCGCCCGTCGACCAGGCGACCCAGCCGGCAAGGGTGAGGGGCGCCGCGGCGTGCTCGCCGTAGGGACCGACGCATCGGCGGGCGAGTGCGCGCCACAGGCGCAGTGCGGGGCCGGCTTCGTCGCCCTCCATCCACTCGGCCAGCCGGTCGCGTGTCGTGCGGTCCTGCAGGCCGAGGATGAGGGCCGCGGCTTCGTCGTGGTCCAGCAGTTCGTCGTCGCGCCGGTCCGCTGCCGCGGCGTCGGGCAGCGGTGTCGCTTCCGACAGACGCCGCATGATCCGTTCGGCCAGCGTGACCGTCTCCAGGGCGACCTCGCTGCCTGCGCCGTCGATGATCCTGGGGACCAGCGCCATGCCGGCGGTGTCCAGGGCCACCTCTTGTTCGAGGGCGGCGGCCGTCTCCCAGGGCAGCAGGCGTTCCCGCAGTTCGCGCAGGGTGCCGCGTACCCGCACGCCCGCGTAGGCGGCCGCGGCGGCGAGCACGGAGGTGCCGGGCAGTCCCATCGGGGTGCCTTCGGGAGGACAGCATGCCTCGCGTTCACAGACGTACGACCAGCAGCGGCCGTCCGAGACGCACAACGCCTCGATGACCGGTACGTCGAGCGATCCGCACTCGGTGCGGAGTTTGTGAGCGAGCGGCTGCAGCCGTTCCATGACCTGCCGGCCGGTCTCGCCCGGCCCGGGCTCCTGGCAGAGGTAGGCGACGATCTGCTCGGGCGGGGCGCCCCGGCGGCGGCTTCCGGTGATCAGGCCCCGGGTCAGCTCGCGGGCGACAGTGGGCCAGTCCTCGGCGTTGCGAGGGATGCCGAGCCGGGCCCGGCCGCCGAACCGGCCGCGTCCGCCGTGGTCGTACAGGGCGACCAGGACGATGCTGTCCTCGGGGCGGTAGCCGAGGACGTAGGGCAGGGCGTCGGCCAGTTCGGCGGGGGTACGCAGGGTCACCTGGTGTGCGGGGCGGTCGTCGGGTCCGAACGGGCCGACAAGGTGGCGGAAGGCGTCGTTTTCGAAGGATCCTGTGGTTTCGCTGTGGTTCGTCATGCCGAGACGATCTCGCGGATTTCGATATTCCGGTTGGGGCTGTGGATAAGTCCGGTCAGGGACGCGTCAACCAGGCCCCCGACCGCCGTGCCGATCCCCGCCCCTACCCCGCCAAGACCCAGGCGAGGCCCAGGCGAGGCCGAGATCAGGCCGAAACCAGGCCCGGACGAGGCGGCGGTCGTGAGCGAGCCACCGACCGTCGCCGCCCGGATTGTCAGTGGCGTCCTGTTGGATGGAGGCATGGAGCACACGAGCAACGCGGAACTCCGGACGGCCGCCGACGCGGTCCTCGCCCGCCTCGTCGGGGATCCCACCGGCGCGGCGCGCCTGCGCGAGGACCAGTGGCGGGCGATCGAGGCGCTCGTCGCGGACAGACGCCGTGCCCTGGTCGTGCAGCGCACGGGCTGGGGAAAGTCCGCGGTCTACTTCGTGGCGACCTCGCTGCTGCGGGCCCAGGGCAGCGGGCCCACGGTCATCGTCTCCCCGCTGCTCGCGCTGATGCGCAACCAGGTGGATGCGGCGGCCCGGGCCGGCATCCACGCCCGCACGATCAACTCGGCCAACACCGAGGAGTGGGCGACCGTCCAGGCCGAGATCGCGGACGGTGAGGTGGATGTGCTCCTGGTCAGCCCGGAGCGGCTGAACAACCCCGACTTCCGCGACCAGGTCCTGCCCGCCCTGGCGGCCGCCACCGGCCTCCTCGTCGTGGACGAGGCACACTGCATCTCCGACTGGGGGCACGACTTCCGGCCGGACTACCGGCGGCTGCGGACCATGCTCGCGGATCTGCCCGCGGGAGTGCCGGTGCTGGCGACCACGGCCACCGCCAACGCCCGGGTGACCGCCGATGTCGCCGAACAGCTCGGCACCGGCGACGCCTCCGACGCCCTGGTGCTGCGCGGTCCGCTGGACCGGGACAGCCTGACGCTGGGCGTGCTGCGGCTCCCGGACGCCGCGCACCGCATGGCCTGGCTCGCCGACCATCTCGACGATCTGCCGGGCTCCGGGATCATCTACACGCTCACCGTGGCCGCCGCCGAGGAGGTCACCGCCTTCCTGCGGCAACGCGGTCACACCGTCGCGTCGTACACCGGACGGACCGAGAACGCCGAGCGCCAGCAGGCCGAGGACGACCTGCTCGGCAACAAGGTGAAGGCTCTGGTCGCCACCTCCGCGCTCGGCATGGGGTTCGACAAGCCCGATCTCGGCTTCGTCGTCCACCTCGGTTCGCCCTCCTCACCGATCGCCTACTACCAGCAGGTCGGCCGCGCCGGACGCGGGGTGGAGCACGCCGAGGTGCTGCTCCTGCCGGGGAAGGAGGACGAGGCGATCTGGGAGTACTTCGCCTCGCTCGCCTTCCCCTCGGAGGACCTGGTGCGACGCACGCTCGACGTCCTCGCCCGCACCGAGGGGCCGATGTCCCTTCCGGCGCTGGAACCCTTGGTGGAGCTGCGCCGCTCGCGGCTGGAGACCATGCTGAAGGTCCTCGACGTGGACGGGGCGGTGAAGCGGGTCAAGGGCGGCTGGGTCGCGACCGGGCAGCCGTGGACGTACGACGCGGAGCGCTACGCCTGGGTCGCGCGGCAGCGCAAGGCGGAGCAGCAGGCGATGCGCGAGTACGCGTCGACGACGGGCTGCCGCATGGAGTATCTGCAGCGGCAACTGGACGACGAGGGCGCCAAGCCGTGCGGTCGCTGCGACAACTGCGCGGGTTCCCGTTTCACGGCCGACACCTCGGCGTCCGCGGTGGACGCGGCGCGCGTGGACCTCGGCCGGGCCGGTATCGAGGTCGAGCCGCGGCGCATGTGGCCGACGGGCCTGCCGGCGATCGGCATCGAGCTCAAGGGGCGTATTCCGGCCGGGGAACAGGCGGGTCAGGGGCGGGCTTTGGGGCGTTTGTCGGACATCGGCTGGGGCAACCGGCTGCGGCCGCTGCTGGCACCGCAGACGCCTGACGGGCCGGTTCCGGACGATGTGGCGAAGGCCGTGGTCGGCGTGCTGGCCGACTGGGCGAAGGGACCGGGCGGCTGGGCCTCGGGAGCGGCGGACGCCCCGCCCCGCCCGGTCGGTGTGGTCACGCTCGCCTCGCGCAGCCGACCGCAGCTGATCGGTTCACTCGGCGCGCGCATCGCGGACATCGGACGGCTGCCGCTGCTGGGGTCGGTCGAGTACGCACCCGATGCCGATCCGGTCGCGCGCAGCAACAGCGCCCAGCGCCTCAAGGCCCTCACAGGCACACTCACGGTGCCGCCGGCGCTGGCCGCCGCTCTGGGAGAGGCCCAGGGCCCGGTCCTTCTCGTGGACGACTTCACCGAAACGGGCTGGACACTGGCGGTCGCCGCCCGGCTTCTCCGACGGGCCGGGGCGCCCAGGGTGCTGCCGCTCGTCCTGGCGGTGCAGGGCTGACCCACCGGCTCGGCGCGGAGAGGCGAGGCGGCCCGTTGCGGTGGCCCGCCCGCCGTGCCAGGCCGCCGGCGCGGTCGCTGACGCGCCCGTGTCTCACTCTCCGTGGCGCCTTCCGCCCGGGCCGTGGCGGTGCATCAGCGGCCGGGAACAGGGGAAGAAATACATTGCCGAGATATAAGCCTCACGCCAGCTCATACCGGTCTGTGGCCCCAATTGCTCGTTGCCGCATCCCAGTTCGACAGGAAGAATTGAAGTCCGCTCCCCGCGCGGCCCGCCCGTGGCCCGGCAGAGCTCTGCTGCGGTGTGGGCTCCCCCGAATCCGACTCGCCCGCAGTGTGGGCGCGTAGCCGAAGGGAGGAACGTGACCTTCGGATTCGCTCCGTCCTCGGCGGCGTCCTTGTCGACGTCCGCGTCCGCCGCGTCCACCGCTCGTCTGCTCGAACCCGCCGAGTGGGCCGCCGCGGGAATTCCCCTGCTGCGCAACCCCAGAGAAGTCGTCAGCGGACTGCACGCCCGGCACCAGCCCGGGCCCTCGACCGCGATCGTGGCCGTTCTCGACCCCGACGAACGGCTGCGGGCGAGCGCCTCCTTCACCCGCCGCCCGGCACCGGCGGACGGCTGGCAGTTCCGCAACGCGCTCCTGTCCCAGCTGCGCCGGGTGATCCCGCACGATCTGCGGCGCCGCACTCCGGTGCGGACCGCCGTGCTGCTGTACTGCCGTGAGGGCGACGCACGGTGGACGGAGGAGGACGGCGCGTGGATGTGGGGCCTGCGAGACGCCTGCACCTTGCACGGACTGCGCTGCGGGGCCTACATCACCCTGACTCGCGACGGCTGGCAGGTCCTCGGCGAAGGGCGCGGCGGGCGCCGCCCGCACGCCTCCTCGGCGCCGGAGCCCTTCGCGACGGCCGAGGCACCGCCTCAGCTGCCCCGCACGGGCGGCGTCGCCTCGGAGATCCTGCGCCGGGCAGCGGCCCGCTGACCCGACTGGGCCGACCACAGGGCCGACCGCCCGGCCGAACCGGTGCCACCGCGGCCCCCGTGAGGCCGTCGACCACGGCAGGCCCATGGCCCCACGGCAGGCCAATGACCCGCCTCAGCACTCGGCCTCAGGGGCCAGGCGCGCACGGCCCGGGCCACACCCGCTCCCCTGGCCGGGCTCCTGCGCCGACCCCGGCCAGCCACAGCCACTTACTGAGGCAGCCGGCCCGGACCCGGAAACAGCCCCGCCACGCGAGCGGCCGCAGCCGCTGTCACCCAGCGGATACGGCGCACACCCGAGGCGGCGTGGCTCGCAAGGCCCCTGTCCGGCAACCGCCCGTCACCGACCCGTCCGACCTCACCCGTCACGCGAGCTGAACCCGTTCGGTCCTGCCCGTCACGGGGGGGGTGCCGGTCCTGCCCGTCACGCGGGGGTGCCGGTCCTGCCCGTCACGGGGGGCCGGTCCTGTCCGTCAGACTCCCGCGCCCAGCACCGCGTTGATCTTCTGCGGGTCGCCGCAGACGATCAGCAGGGCGCCGGCCTTGCCGTGGGCGATGGACAGCGCGGTCGCGGCAGCGGCGTCGGTTCCTCCGTTGAACGCGACGACGACCACCGGCCGGGAGGCAGCACGGCCGACCAGGGCGGCGTCGGCGTAGAAGACGTCGTCGCGCGCGTCGTGCTGCGCCCAGTACGACGTCTCGCCGAAGGACAGCTCGTGGGTGGCCCACGGGTGCTGCTCACCGGTGGTGATCACCAGCACGTCGCTGGGAGCGCGACCGGAGTCGAGCAGCAGGTCCACGGCCTCCTCGGCGGCGTCGAGGGCACCCTCGGCCGAAGCCGGGATGAGCTGGATCTGCGGGGCCGCCGGGGCGGCCGCGGCCGGCGCCGGCTGGGCCGGAACGGCCTCGCGGGGCGTGCGCTGCACCGGCGGCGCGGGCCGGAGGGGGCCAGGACGGCCGGGACGGGCCGGAGCCGCGGGGCGGGGACCGGGTACGGGGCGAGGGGTCGGCGCGGTGCGGCCACTGGCCGGAGTGGCGCGGGGACCCTGGGCACTCTCGTGAATCTGAGGCTCCTCGGGAATGAGAGGCATGGGCTTTTATTTATCAAACGTTGGTGCGGCTCACGTGAACGGGTGGCACATGAGTGCGAGCGAAACGGTCAGAAATCGAAGCCGAGCTGGCCCTCGATCTCCGGAACGCTTCCGTCCGCCCAGCTGCGGGCCTTCTTGAGGTGCCGCCACTGGGGCAGCGCATCAAGATACGCCCACGACAGCCGGTGGTGGGGGGTGGGCCCCCACTCGGCCAGCGCGGCCTTGTGCACGGGCGAGGGATACCCGGCGTTGTCCGCAAAACCGAAGTGTGCATGCTCGAAGCCCAGTTCGGCCATCATTTTGTCGCGCTGGACCTTGGCGATGACCGAGGCCGCCGCGACCGCCACGCACGAACGGTCCCCCTTGATCACCGTGCGGACCTGCCACGGTGTGCCGAGGTAGTCGTGCTTCCCGTCGAGGATCACCGCGTCGGGACGAACGGGCAGGGCGTCCAGGGCCCGACCCGCGGCGAGCCGGAGCGCGGCCGTCATCCCTCGGTCGTCGATCTCCTCGGGGCTGGCGTGCCCCAGGGCGTACGCCGTCACCCACTGCTGCAGTGTCTCCGAGAGCTGGTTGCGTCGTTTGACGGTGAGCAGTTTGGAGTCGGTGAGCCCCTCGGGGGGCCGGCGCAGTCCGGTGACCGCCGCGCAGACGGTGACGGGACCGGCCCAGGCGCCGCGCCCCACCTCGTCGACACCGGCGATGACCTTCGCTCCGGTCGTGGCGCGCAGGGAGCGCTCGACGGTGTGAGTAGGTGCTTCGTACGGCATGGCGCACTTAGCGTACGCCGCCGTGATCCTCGAGCGACACCCCGGTCCCCCTCCCGGCGACAAGTCCCCCTGGTGCGCCGGCGCGTCCGCGGCTCGCATCGGCTGGACCGTTCCCTCGACGATCACCGTGTGGAAGCGGTCGCCCTGCATCGGATCGCATTCGTGAATCACCGCTCGCGGTGCGAGGCGGGAAACCTCACAAGGAAACCGGCACCCAGTCCGGCAGCGTCTCCGTCCGCTCCACCCAGGCCGCAGGCGGCCCGCCGGCCTTCCCGGCGGCCAGAACCCCGCCCACGATGGCGCAGGTGGTGTCCACGTCGCCGCCCACCTGGGCGGTGGTCCAGAACGCTTCCTCGAAGTCGCCGAGGTGCCGAGCGGCCGACCAGAGCGCGAAGGGAACGGTGTCATGGGCGCTCGTGCGCCGGCCACAGCCCAGCACCGCGGCGACGGTCGCGGCGTCGCCGTAGTCCAGCATGTCCCGCGCACGTCGCAGGCCCTGCCCGACCGCGCTCCTGGGCACGAGCGCGACCACCCCGTCCAGTAGCGCTTCGGCGGTCGGGGGACCGCCCGGAGCAGCGGCCAGTGAGGCAGCCGCGGCCACGGCCATGGCGCCGACCACGGCCTCGCGGTGCTGGTGCGTCGGGTACGCGGAGATCTCGGCCTGGTGGGTGGCCTGCTCGGGATCGTCGGCGTACCAGGCGCCCAGCGGCGCGATCCGCATCGCGGCGCCGTTGCCCCAGGAGCCCTGCCCCTTGAAGAGCGCCGCGGACAGCTCACGCCAGTCGCCGCCCTCGCGGATCAGCCGCAGCAGACGGTTGACGGCAGGGCCGTATCCGCGGTCGAAGTCGTGGTGCTCGGCGAAGGAACGGGCCAGGGCGTCCTGGTCGATGCGCTGGTGGGCGGCGAGGACGGCGACCACCGAGCAGGCCATCTCGGTGTCGTCGGTCCACTGCCACGGGCCCGGCGGCAGCTCCCGGTTCTTGAGCAGCGGGTAGTTCGCGGGGACGAAGTACTGGGAGCCCAGCGCGTCCCCCACCGCCAGTCCGCGCAGGCTGGTCAGGGCGCGGACCAGGCGGCCGTCGAGAGAGGAATCAGCGGTCATCGCCCTGCCACTCTATCCGGTGATCCCGTAGGGTTCCGGATCTCGCCACCGGTCGAAGGGCCGGTCGAGCGTGTACTTGCCGTCGTCACCGAGAACGAGCATCCGCGTCTCGCCGTTCCCGGGATTGGACAGCGACTCGAACTCGGCGACGGTCCAGTGGAACCAGCGCATACAGAACAGACGCATGGCCAGGCCGTGGGTCACGATCAGCACGTTCGGCGGGTGGTCCGGGGCTTCGAAGCTGCGGAACAGGCTCTCCAGGAAGCCGCCGACCCGGTCGTAGACATCGGCGCCGCTCTCCCCCTGGGCGAAGCGGTAGAAGAAGTGGCCGTAGGCGTCCCGGTAGGCCTTCTGGAGGCGGACGTCGTCGCGGTCCTGCCAGTTCCCCCAGTCCTGCTCGCGCAGGCGGGGCTCCTCCCGCACCCGTATCAGCTCCGGATCGAGGTGGGAGGCGCGCAGGGTCTCGTGCGTACGGCGATAGGGGGACACGTAGACGCTGATCTGCTCCTGGCCGAAGAGTTCGCGCAGCCCCTTGCCGGTCTCCGCGGCCTGCTGCCAGCCCCGCTCGGTGAGGGCGAGGGCGTGGTCGGGTTCGCGTTCGTACACGGTGTCATCAACGTTGCCGGTTGACTCACCGTGCCGGACAAGGACGATGCGCCGTGGTCGTGCCATGCCGAAACCCTAGAGGGGGTGCCGCCCGAGCGGGTAATCGGACCGGGCCCGTCCGGCGTAGGTCACACTGAACGGGCGGCGGCGGGTCATGCGCGAGCACGCGCGAGGGGGACACGCGAGCAGGCGCCGGCGGGTCACACGGTCCAGGTGGGCTCCAGCTCCACGATCTCGCCCGACAGCGAGGCGATGTCCGCTTCTGTCTGGGCGCGCAGGGCGAGGCGTTCCACCCGCTCGGTGCGGTACTTGCCGTGTTCAGCGGCCGAGCGCCACATCGACAGGACCAGGAACTCGTGCCCCGGGGCCTGAGCGAACAGCCCGCGGATCATGCCGGGAGATCCGGCCATCGCGGGGTTCCAGACCTTCTCCTGCATCAGCGTGTAGTGCTCGACGCGCTCCTCGTGGACCCGGCACAGAGCCGCCCGGATCAGGTCGGCGTCGGTGAAACGGGGCTCGAACCCGGTCTTCACGTCGAAGCGGTAGTCGAACAGCCGGACCTGCGCGTCCTTGAAGGTGCCGGCCTGCGCGGCGGCCAGCCGGTCGTGGGAGCGGGCCATGAAGGAGTCGTAGAAGGCGCGGCTCTCCCAGAAGGCGAAGAGGTTCGCCACCTCCGGGCGTTTACGGCTCCAGCCACCACCCTGCCCCCTGAAGCCCGGTTCCCCCAGCAGCCCCGCCCATTTCCGCTGCCCCCGCTCGAAGCCGCGGCGGTCCACCACGGTGCAGCGAATCCACTTGACCAGCACCGCGCCATCGTAAGGCCAGGAAACGTGGCAGGGGTCACTGTCCGGCCGACTGTGCTCGTACGAGGAGGCACGCGCGCGTGGCAGGATGGACAATCGGCCCTGCCCGGCGGGCAGTTCGGGACAAGGGCGGTTGCACAGTCGGGAAGGGGGAGTCCGTGAACGGCCTCAGCAAGGGAATCCGCAAGGTCGAGGTCGCGCTGAGATGGGATCCGAGTCCGGCGGGGCAGCCACCGGTCGACCTGGACCTGGTCGCCGGGACGTACACGGCGGCCGAGCCGTACGGCGATCCGGCCTATGTCGTCCACTTCGACAGCCGCTCCCCCGACGGCACGATCTATCTCGACCGCGACAGCAGGGACGGCCGGGGCTTCGGCTGGGACGAGGTCATGACGCTCGAGCTGGACCGGCTCGACGACCGGTACGCGCGCGTGGTCGTCGGCGCGGTCATCCAGCAGCGGTCGGCGCACCGGACCTTCATCGGGGTGCTCAATCCGGGTCTGCGGATCCGCGAGGGATACACGGATCTCTTCCTGAGCGACTTCGGCGAGGTACTCGGGGCCACGGCGGCGACCGTCGCGGAGTTCGTCCGCGACACCTCCGGCGAGTGGGAGTTCCGTCCGGGCGTCCACGGTTTCGAGGATCCGGCGGACTTCGCGAGGGTGATGGGGCGGAACCGGCCGTCCTGAACGCGATGGCGCGAAGAACCGCGGGGCGGTGGAACCGGACATCCGGTTCCACCGCCCCGCTCAGTCGATGCGCGCCCGGAGGGCGCTCACCTCAGCTGCAGCCGCTGGTCGAGCCGCAGCCCTCGCAGATGTAGCAGGAACCGGCCCGCTGCATCTTCGTACCGCAGGAGAAGCACAGCGGGGCGTCGGCCTGGATGCCCAGTTGCATCTCCACCAGTTCCGCGTTGGTGTGAGCCTGCTGCGGGGCGGCCTTGGTCGCAGCGGCGTCCGACTGCGGCGTGGCCACGGCCTTCAGCTCCTGCGCGCGCGGCGCCGACTGGGCCAGGCCCTCGACGTCCACCTCGTCCTCGGACGGCTCGTAGGAGCCGGTCTCCAGGTGGCGCTGACGCTCCTCGGCGGAGTGGATGCCGAGGGCGGAGCGGGTCTCGAAGGGCAGGAAGTCCAGCGCCAGGCGGCGGAAGATGTAATCGACGATCGACTGCGCCATCCGCACGTCCGGGTCGTCCGTCATGCCGGCCGGCTCGAAGCGCATGTTGGTGAACTTCGAGACGTACGTCTCCAGCGGCACGCCGTACTGCAGACCGACGGAGACGGCGATGGAGAAGGCGTCCATCATGCCCGCGAGGGTGGAGCCCTGCTTGGACATCTTCAGGAAGACCTCGCCGAGACCGTCGTCCGGGTAGGAGTTGGCGGTCATGTAGCCCTCGGCGCCGCCGACCGTGAAGGACGTGGTGATCCCGGGGCGGCCCTTGGGCAGGCGCTTGCGCACGGGCCGGTACTCGATGACCTTCTCGACCGTCTCGCGGATGGTCGCTTCGGCCTTCTCCGTGACGGCGTCGGTCGCGGACTTGTCCTTGGTCTTGGCGGAGAGCGGCTGGCCGACCTTGCAGTTGTCGCGGTAGATCGCGAGCGCCTTGACGCCGAGCTTCCAGGCCTCGAAGTAGATCTCCTCGACCTCCTCGACGGTCGCCGTCTCCGGCATGTTGACCGTCTTGGAGATGGCGCCGGAGATCCACGGCTGGATCGCGGCCATCATGCGGACGTGGCCCATCGGGGAGATGGCGCGCTCGCCCATGGCGCAGTCGAACACCTCGTAGTGCTCCGGCTTGAGACCGGGGGCGTCGATCACATTGCCGTTCTCGGCGATGTGGGCGACGATCGCCTCGATCTGCTCCTCCTGGTAGCCCAGGCGGCGCAGGGCCTGCGGGACGGTGCCGTTGACGATCTGCATGGAGCCGCCGCCGACCAGCTTCTTGAACTTCACGAGCGCCAGGTCGGGCTCGACACCGGTGGTGTCGCAGGACATCGCCAGACCGATGGTGCCGGTCGGGGCGAGGACGGACGCCTGGGCGTTACGGAAACCGTTCTTCTCGCCGAGGCGGACGACGTCCTGCCAGGCCTCCGTGGCGGCGGCCCACACCGGGGTGTCCAGGTCGTCCATGCGGACGGCGGTGCCGTTGGCGTCGGCGTGCTGCTTCATGACGCGCTTGTGGGCGTCGGCGTTGCGGGCGTAGCCGTCGTACGGGCCGACGACCGCGGCCAGCTCGGCGGAGCGGCGGTAGGCCGTACCGGTCATCAGGGAGGTGATGGAACCGGCGAGGGAGCGGCCGCCGTCGGAGTCGTAGGCGTGGCCGGTGGCCATCAGCAGGGCGCCGAGGTTGGCGTAGCCGATGCCGAGCTGGCGGAACGCGCGCGTGTTCTCGCCGATCTTCTGGGTCGGGAAGTCCGCGAAGCAGATGGAGATGTCCATCGCGGTGATGACGAGCTCGACGACCTTCTGGAAGCGCTCGGTCTCGAAGGACTGGTTGCCCTTGCCGTCGTCCTTCAGGAACTTCATCAGGTTCAGCGAGGCGAGGTTGCAGGACGTGTTGTCCAGGTGCATGTACTCGCTGCACGGGTTCGACGCGGTGATCCGGCCGGACTCGGGGCAGGTGTGCCAGGTGTTGATGGTGTCGTCGTACTGGATGCCCGGGTCGGCGCAGGCCCAAGCGGCCTCGGCGATCTTGCGGAAGAGCGACTTGGCGTCGACCTCCTCGATGACCTCACCGGTCATGCGGGCGCGCAGGCCGAACTTGCCGCCGTTCTGCACGGCCGTCATGAACTCGTCGTTCACGCGGACGGAGTTGTTGGCGTTCTGGTACTGGACGGACGTGATGTCGTCGCCGCCCAGGTCCATGTCGAAGCCCGCGTCGCGCAGGACGCGGATCTTCTCCTCTTCCTTGACCTTGGTCTCGATGAAGTCCTCGATGTCGGGGTGATCGACGTCGAGCACGACCATCTTGGCGGCGCGGCGGGTGGCGCCACCGGACTTGATGGTGCCGGCGGAGGCGTCGGCGCCGCGCATGAAGGAGACCGGGCCGGAGGCGTTGCCGCCGGAGGACAGCAGCTCCTTGGAGGAGCGGATGCGGGAGAGGTTCAGGCCGGCGCCGGAGCCGCCCTTGAAGATCATGCCCTCTTCCTTGTACCAGTCGAGGATCGACTCCATGGAGTCGTCGACGGACAGGATGAAGCAGGCCGAGACCTGCTGGGGCTGCTTGGTGCCGACGTTGAACCAGACGGGGCTGTTGAAGCTGAAGATCTGGTGCAGCAGGGCGTAGGCCAGCTCGTGCTCGAAGATCTCGGCGTCGGCGGGCGAGGCGAAGTACTCGTGGTCCTCGCCGGCCTTGCGATACGTCTTCACGATGCGGTCGATCAGCTGCTTGAGGCTGGTCTCACGCTGCGGGGTGCCGACGGCACCCCGGAAGTACTTGCTGGTGACGATGTTGACCGCGTTCACCGACCAGAAGCCGGGGAACTCGACGCCACGCTGCTCGAAGTTGACCGAGCCGTCGCGCCAGTTGGTCATGACGACGTCACGGCGCTCCCACGCCACCTCGTCGTACGGGTGCACGCCCGGGGTGGTGTGGATGCGCTCGATCCGCAGGCCCTTGGTGCCCTTGGCGCCCTTTGCTCGGGAACCTCGTGCCGGACCGCTCGCCGTCTCTGTCATGCCGCCTCCCTGTACGGGCAAAAACGCCCTGAAGTGCCCCGATGTTCCCGTGGCACGGTGTTCTGTCTGGTGTCGCGGGCACCCTCTCGCTGCCGCCCGCAACAGGTCTTCGCATCGCCGCCGCCGACCGGACCCGGGGCTTGCGCCCGTGTCCGGCCCGTCGGTCAGTCGGCGGTGCCGGCGGGTTCGGGGACCTGGACCGCCCCCGAGGACCCGCGTTCGTTCTCTTGGCTCCCCGCGCCGGCGCCTGCGTCGCCTTCGCGGTCGTCGTCGACCGCGGCGGGGCGTCCCGTCTGTTCCCTGAGCTCCGCGATGGCGGCGTCGAAGTCCTCGAGCGATTCGAACGCCCGGTAGACCGAGGCGAACCGCAGATAGGCGACGAGGTCGAGCTCCTGCAACGGGCCGAGTATGGCCAGACCCACGTCGTGGGTGGTCAGCTCGGCGCTCCCGGTCGCCCGCACGGCTTCCTCGACCCGCTGGCCGAGCTGGGCGAGGGCGTCCTCGGTGACAGGCCGTCCCTGGCACGCCTTGCGCACACCGTTGATGACCTTGGTGCGGCTGAAGGGCTCGGTGACTCCGGACCGCTTGACCACCATCAGGGAGCACGTCTCCACCGTCGTGAAACGACGGGAGCAGTCAGGGCACTGACGGCGCCTGCGGATGGACGTGCCGTCGTCGGTCGTACGGCTGTCGACGACACGGCTGTCGGGGTGCCTGCAGAAGGGGCAGTGCATGAACTCCCAACCCTCCTCACAGCAGACTCATTGGCCTCGCCGGACCTCATGAGCCCCGCGAAGCAGCCCCAAGCATAGGCGATCGCTGCGGGCTCGGAGACCAGGGGGACCACAACTTGTGGGCTGCTGTAGCCATCCAACCACTAGATGTGGGGATTGGCTCATACATCCACACCACGCGCGCGTGTCGCGCCGGGAAGCGGGCGCGCATTGCGCCGGGAAGCGGCTGCATGTTGCGCCGGGAGGCGGCCTTTGCCGGTCGGCGACACGGCCGAGCGTGACACGCCGGGCCGACAAGGAGGTACGGCGCCGCACGGCCGTATCGTTCCGGCACATCACGGAGATACCGTGGGCGCCGCACGGAGACGGGGTGGGACTCCCGCGCAGGGCGGGGACCGCGTCACGGCGCCCGGGACGCCGGGTGGCAGACTGGGGCGACGCACCACGAGGTCCGTACCCCGGCGGTGAAGAGTACAGCAATGGACGCTTTTGCCCGCCGGGGGCCGCGTCAGCCATACACCTGGACACAGGATCGCGACACCTTATTCGCGGTTTTTCACTCGAACGTGTGTTTGGCGCAACCTTTCGAAAGCCACTACCGTTGTGCTGGCAGGGAGACCACCGAGAGGGGCCGACGTGACCACCACCGCAGACAGCGCCACCATCACCGCCCAGGACCGCTCCCAGGGCCGACTCGAGCCGGTGCATGTGATGAACGAATCCGTGAACCCCGAGGGGCCCAAGCGCTCCCTGCCGGGCCGACCTCCAGGCATCCGGGCCGACAGCTCGGGGCTCACCGATCGTCAGCGCCGGGTGATCGAGGTCATCCGGGATTCCGTGCAGCGCCGGGGCTATCCGCCGTCGATGCGGGAGATCGGCCAGGCGGTCGGCCTGTCCAGCACGTCCTCCGTCGCCCATCAGCTGATGGCACTGGAGCGTAAGGGCTTCCTGCGCCGCGACCCGCACCGCCCGCGCGCCTACGAGGTGCGCGGCTCCGACCAGGCCGCCCCGATCCAGCCGACGGACACCGCGGGCAAGCCGGCCGCGTCGTACGTCCCGCTGGTGGGCCGGATCGCCGCCGGTGGCCCGATTCTCGCGGAGGAGTCCGTCGAGGACGTCTTCCCGCTGCCGCGGCAGCTCGTCGGCGACGGTGAGCTGTTCGTGCTCAAGGTCGTCGGTGACTCGATGATCGAGGCCGCGATCTGCGACGGCGACTGGGTCACCGTGCGCCGCCAGCCGGTCGCGGAGAACGGCGACATCGTGGCCGCCATGCTGGACGGCGAGGCCACGGTCAAGCGCTTCAAGCGCGAGGACGGCCACGTCTGGCTCCTCCCGCACAACTCCGCGTACGAGCCGATCCCCGGCGACGACGCGACGATCCTCGGCAAGGTGGTCGCCGTTCTGCGCCGCGTCTGAGCGCCGCGGCGGCGAACACGCGGGTACGGTCGCCTCGACGCCGCACCACCGTCAGGCGGGCATCGCCGGCCCGCCGCTCCCTGACTGGGCCCCGGGACCTCTGCGCCGGTTCCGGGGCCCTTGTGCTGCCCTGTCCTGGACGGACCACCTCCCGCGGGGCCCCTGTGCCGAGCCGCCGGCACGCTGGAGAGCCGGTAGCCACCCCGAACCGTCAGCGGTGCGCACCTGCGCCCGCGCGGCCGTGCAGCCGGGCGCGGGGCTTGACTTCGCAGCCGGGCCGGCCACGCCGTGCTCACACGGCCGCGGCGGCCGAAGTGATCACACCATCGCGGAACGCTTGATCAGACCGCCTCGGGCTGCTCGCTCGCCGACTCGGCCTCCGCGCTCGCCGTCCCGGCCACGCTCGCCGACTCGGCCGCGTTCGCAGACTCGTCCGCGCTCGCCACCTCGGCCTGCTTCGCCGCCGCGTCGATGGCCGCGAGCGACCTACGGACCTGATTACGGTCGGTCGTGTACCAGAAGTCAGGCATGGACGCCTTCAGATAGCTGCCGTAACGGGCCGTGGCCAGACGCTGGTCCAGTACGGCGACCACTCCGCGGTCACCCGAGGCGCGCACGAGACGGCCGGCGCCCTGGGCCATCAGCAGTGCCGCGTGGGTGGCCGCGACCGCCATGAAGCCGTTGCCGCCGGCCTCCTCCACGGCCTTCTGCCGGGCGCTCATCAACGGGTCGTCCGGGCGCGGGAACGGGATCTTGTCCATGACGACCAGCTGACAGCTCGGACCGGGCACATCGACGCCCTGCCACAGCGAGAGCGTGCCGAACAGGCAGGTCTTGGGGTCGGCGGCGAAGTTCTTGATCAGCTCGCCCAGGGTCTCCTCGCCCTGCAGCAGGATCGGGAACTCCGGGATACGGCCGCGGAGCTCCTCGGCGGCCAGCTGAGCGGCTCGCATCGAGGAGAACAGTCCGAGGGTACGGCCGCCGGCGGCCTGGATCAGCTCGGTCAGCTCGTCCAGCATGTCGGCGCGGTCACCGTCGCGTGCCGGACGCGCCAGATGCTTGGCGACGTACAGGATGCCCTGCTTGGGGTAGTCGAACGGCGAGCCGACGTCGACGCCCTTCCATTGCGGGGCGTCGTCCCCCTCCACGCCCTCGGGGGCGAGCCCCAGCGAGGCGCCCACGCCGTTGAAGTCGCCGCCCAGTTTCAGCGTCGCGGAGGTCAGGGTCACCGACCGGTCGGCGAACAGTTTCTCCCTCAGCAGGCCGGACACCGACATGGGGGCCACGCGCAGGGAGGCGCCGAAGCGGTCGTGCCGTTCGTACCAGACGACGTCCCACTCGGAACCGTTGACGATGCGCTCCGCCACGTCGTGGACGTTCTCCACCGATGCCAACGCCTGCTTGCGGACCGCGTCCTCGTCCTGGACGGACTTGTCGCGCGTGGCGCCGATTCCGGAGATCACCGTGCGCGCCGCGTCGCGCAGCGCCATCAGGGCGTACCCGAGGTCCTCCGGGATCTCCTCCAGACGACCCGGCAGAGCCAGCTCCATCAGCCGCTCGAAGCCCTCCGCCGCGGTCTGCAGCTGATCGGCGGCCTTCTCGTTCACGAGCTTCGCGGCGCGGCGCACCGCACGGTTGACCTGGCCGGGGGTGAGTTCGCCGGTGGCGACGCCGGTGACGCGGGAGACCAGCTCGTGCGCCTCGTCGACGATGAGCACCTCGTGCTGCGGCAGCACGGGGGCGCCCTCGATGGCGTCGATCGCGAGCAGCGCGTGGTTGGTGACGACGACGTCGGCGAGTTTGGCGCGCTCGCGGGCCATCTCGGCGAAGCACTCGGCGCCGTAGGCGCACTTGGTGGCGCCCAGGCACTCGCGCGAGGAGACCGACACCTGGGCCCACGCCCGGTCGGAGACGCCCGGGGTGAGATCGTCCCGGTCGCCGCTCTCCGTCTCGTCCGACCAGTCCCGCAGGCGCAGCAGGTCCTGGCCCAGCTTGCTCGTCGGCGCCGCGGCCTCGAACTGGTCGAACAGGCCCTCCTCCTCGTCCTGCGGAACGCCCTCGTGCAGGCGGTGCAGGCACAGGTAGTTCGACCGGCCCTTGAGCATCGCGAACTCCGGGCGGCGGCGCAGCAGCGGATGGAGCGCGTCCACGGTGCGGGGCAGGTCGCGCTCCACGAGCTGGCGCTGCAGGGCCAGGGTGGCGGTCGCGACGACGACCCGCTCGCCGTGCGCGAGCGCGGGCACGAGATAGCCCAGCGACTTTCCCGTGCCGGTGCCGGCCTGGACCAGCAGATGCGAGCTGTCGTCGATGGCGTCGGCGACGGCTTGGGCCATGGCCACCTGGCCGGGACGCTCCGTGCCGCCGACGGCGGCGACGGCAGCGTGCAGGAGTTCGGGAAGTGAGGGCTTCGTCATAGCGCGACCACCCTACGGCTCGGCACTGACAAACGGGGCATCGCGGTGGAGACCTGGGACGGGATCAAGGGCGTGGGCGTTTCCGGATGAAGGGGTGGGACGGGGCGGGAACCAACGGGCGGAGAGGGACGTTCTCCGTGTGACAGTGCCACTACATACCGTTACGGCAGACTCCGCGGGGTCCGGTCCCGGACCATGAGGGCGGCCCGCTTCCCGGGCAGATCCACCTCGGCGGAGCAGCGGAAACCAGCGTTCTGGAACGCGGCAAGGGAGGGGACATTGCGTACATCGGGTTCCGCGACGACGCGGGTGCAGGCCGGACGCCGGTCGAGGACCAGGTCGGCCACGGCTCTGAGCAGGATGCTGCCGAGTCCGCGCCCACGATCGGCGGCATCGCCGAGGAGAAGGTGGAGACCGGTGTCGTGCGGACGGGCGGGGTAGTGCCGGGCCAGCGGATCGAGGTCGGCTCGGTACAGCTCCCAGTAGCTCATCGGCGTGCCGTCGAGGACGCCGAGGCAGGGCACGCTGCGTCCGTCACCGGTGAACTGCGCGGCAAGGTGTGCCTCGGTCACGTCGGCCGGGCCGGCGAGTTCCCAGAACGCCGCGACGGCGGGGTCGTTCATCCACCGGCTGATGAGCGGCACGTCCCGGTCGGCGCGGACGGGGAGCAGCTGGAACTCCCCCGCGGCCGTGGCGGCCGGGCCCCACTCAGGGACCTGGTCGAGCAGGTCACCGCCGAAGAGCGGCAGGCCGGTGCTCCGCGCACGGGAGGAGTCCCGCGCGAGCTCGGCGTCCTGCCCGGCCCCGGGGTCACCACCGGTGGCGCGCAGGGCGAGGAAGTCCGCGGGGAGATGAAGGTCGAGGGTGTCCTCGGAGTCGGCGGTGCCGGTCACAAGGGAGTCGATGGGAGGCACGGCGGCTCTCCTGTCAGAGGAGGGGATTGGCGATGGTGACGTAGACGGACTGGGTGTCCACCGGTCCGACGAGTTCGTCCAGTCCGTGCAGCCGGGTCAGCAGATTGGCCTTGCAGCGCAGAGTGGGCGAGTCGAGCAGCCGGGCCGGCAGCGAGCTGCGCAGCCGAGCGGGACCGGTCGCGGCGGCGTCGAGGAAGCGGCGGAAGGCGGCGAGCAACAGCCGTTCGTCGGCGAGGCGCTGCGAGCCGAACGCGCCGATCAGGCCGAACACGTTGTTGATCGCGAGGTAGTAGAGGAAGCGCTCGTCGGTCACGTCGTCGGCGACGAAGGTGTCGCTGTGCGTGCCGATGCCGGGGAGCCGGGTGTCGAGTTCGGCGCGGTGGGACTCGCGGAAGTAGTAGCCCTGGTTGTCCCGGGAGCGGCCGCCGGCGGGCCAGCCGTCGGGGTCCAGCAGGAGCAGCGTGTTCTGCTGGTGGGCTTCGAGCGCGACACCGGCCTCGCCGTCGAGCCACAGGACGGGGCGGACGACGTGTTCGAGGTAGCGCAGGAACCACTCGGCGGCGACGGCTCCTCGGGGGCGTCCAGTCCGGTGAGCCAGGCGTGTGACCACCTCGGCCAGGCGGGAGGTGACCACGCCGGCGGCGCCGGAGGCCGGTGAGGTGACCACGCCGGACGGCCCGGGGACCGGTGCCGATGCGGCGGACGGCCGGAGGGCGACGAGCCCTGCGACACAGGAGACGTCGTCGGCGGGGGTGAACGGGTTGTGCCGGATGACCACGTCGAGTCCGGTCACCGGCTGGCCGGCCTTGTCGTCGACGGCGAGCCAGGCGGGGTCGCGGACGATGTCGAAGGCAGGGTGCGCGGCGTGCCACTGCCGGGCCAGTCCCGAGCGCAGCAGCCGGTGGACCTCGACGCCGCGGTGGAGTTCCTTGCGGAGGTTCTCGCGGCGGGAGTTGGTGATGCGCAGGCCCAGGGACAGCTTGAGCATGGCGGGGGCGCTGGATCGGTACAGGGTGCGGACGGAGGAGGTGGGGTGCCACGCGGGACCGTGGGCGCCGAGGTCGCGCAGCAGACCGGAGTCGAACAGGGCGGCCGCTTCGGGGCGGTGACGGGCTTCGCGGAGTTGCCAGGGGTGCACGGGCAGGGCGGCGTAGCCGTCGGGCAACGGCAGGCCGGGGCCGGCGAGCCGGGCGGTGAGCCGGTCGGCGGGGACGACTCGGCCGCGCTCGGTCCAGGCGGTGTCGGTGGCCAGTACGGAAGGGGCAACGGCGATCCAGTGGAGCGGGAAGGAGCCGTGCGACTCAGGTGAGTAGAGCCGGGTCTCCGCATCCGACAGGCCCTCACGGCTCTTCGGGGTCGGATGCAGCGGGTGCCCCAGGGTCAGGGCCTGCTCGGCCGTGAGGAACAGATCCGGCCCGTCGGCGGGACGGGCGCGGCGTTCGCTGACGAAGGAGGTGGTGCGGCGCACGGAGTCCGCGACCCGGGCGACCAGGTCGGTGGCGTCGGCGTCGGCGCTGCCGCCGTCAGTGGTGCGGCTCTCCCGTGTGAGCAGCGCGGCGACGGTGACGGCGTCGGCCGGCGGGGCCGTTTCGGGGGCGCCGGCCAGTCGGGGCGGGCCGAAGCGGTGCCAGCCGGTCGGGGACCAGTGGCGGACGGGGACGAGCAGGGCCGTGCCGGTGGCCGGCAGTGGGATGCGCAGGGTCGCTCCGGTGGGGGCGGGGGCGCCGGTCTCGCGCACCCAGCAGCGGAGAAGGTTCTCCACGGCCGCGGCCTGCGCCGCCGTGTGCGGATCGGGGTGGGCCACCGGGTCCGCGCCGGAGGGCACCGGCCGGGGAGCGTCGGTCACCGGCGGCGCACTGCCGGCGGCCGTCACCGGCCCGGGGACGCCGTGCTGCTGACCGTGCGGCCGCCGCTCGCGCCCCGGCCCTCCCTGCTGGGGGACGGACGCGACGACGGGGGCTTGCGGGGCGAGCGGATCGGGGCCGGCGCCGGAGGGGAAGGCCGAGTCGCGGTCGGAGGCGGAGTGGTCGGCCGAGTCGGAGGTGGAGGCAGAGATGGTGTTCAAGAGGTTCCTCGAGACGTCGTGCGGTGAAGGGGTGCGCGATGCGGCCGGACGCTCAGCCCGCCTGTGGGCTGTGGGCGCCGCGCTGCTCACGGTCCTGGGCGCGCTCCTGGGCGCTCGAGGCGGTACGGGCGGCCGCCGCCACCGCGTCGGCGAGCCGGTCGAGGACCGCGGTGGCCTGTTCGTCGGTGATCGTCAGGGGCGGAAGCAGCCGGACGACGCTCGCGTGCCGGCCGCCGAGTTCGACGATCAGTCCGCGCTGCAGGCACTCCCGCTGAACGGCGGCGGCAAGCCGAGGGGACGCCGGGCGAGGGCGCCGGGCGAATCCCGGGCGGGGGCGCGGGATGCCGTCCGGCGCGAGTCCGCCCATGCACGCGCCGCCGCTCTCCATGACGTCCGCCTCCGTCTCGGCCGGCTCCGTCTCGGCCGGCTCCGGCTCGACCATCTCCACCCCGATCATCAGCCCCCGCCCCCGCACGTCACCCACGCAGGGGAACTCGTCGGAAAGCTGCCGGAGTTGGGTCAACATCCGCGAACCGAGGGTGGCCGCGCGTTCGGCGAGGCCGTGGCGGCGGACGTACGCGAGGGTCGCCGTGCCCGCGGCCATGGCGAGCTGGTTGCCGCGGAAGGTGCCGGCGTGGGCGCCGGGTTGCCAGACGTCGAGGTCGTCGCGGTACACCACGACGGCCAACGGCAGGCTGCCGCCGATGGCCTTGGACAGGACCATGACGTCGGGAGTGATCCCGCTGTGCTCGACGGCCCAGAAGGCGCCGGTGCGGCCGACCCCGGTCTGGACCTCGTCGGCGATGAGCGGGATGGACCGGGCGGCGGTGATCTCGCGGACACGCCGCAGCCAGGCGTCGGGCGCGGGGATGACGCCTCCCTCGCCCTGGACGGGTTCGACGATCAAGCCAGCGGGCCGCGGGATGCCGGACCTGGGGTCGTCGAGCGCGGACTCGGCCCAGCGGGCGGCGAGTTCGGCACCCGCCTGCCCGCCGACGCCGAAGGGGCAGCGGTAGTCCTGCGGGTACGGCAGACGGGTCACGGCGCTGCCGGAGCCGGGCAGGTCGGCGGCGTGGCCGGAGACTTCCTGGGCTCCGCGGGTCATGCCGTGGTAGGCGCCGGTGAAGGCGAGGATCCCGGGGCGGCCGGTCGCGGTGCGGACGAGTTTGAGCGCGGCTTCGACGGCGTCGGTCCCGGCCGGCCCGCAGAACTGGACGCGGGCCCGGCCCGCGAGTCCGGGCGGCAGGGTGCCGAACAGCTCGGTGACGAAGGCGTCCTTGACGGGCGTGGCGAGGTCCAGGGCGTGCAGCGGCGCACCGGAGTCGAGGACGTCCCGGATCGCCTCGAGGACGACGGGGTGGTTGTGGCCCAGCGCGAGGGTTCCGGCGCCGGACAGACAGTCGAGGTAACGGCGGCCGTCCGCCCCCTCGATGGTGAGGCCCCGCGCCCGTACCGGCACGATCGGCAAGGCACGCGCATAGGTGCGTGCCGCCGACTCACGCGCCGCCTGCCGTCGCAGGATCCCCTCCGTCACGCCCACGGCTCCCTCTCCTCCCGCCGACCGGAGGCGAGTTGTCGCCCACAGGCTGTGTCCCGCCCCCTCACCCGGTATGCCGGAGCCGTACGGCAGCACACCGCAGCGCCGGGCCCCACCGCTACCAACAGCGCACCGCCGCACTGGTTACGGGTGAGGCGGCACCATACGGACGGCACCGCAGACCGGGGAGGGGACGACACCGCACGGAGGACGAGGCATCCCAGGTGGGACGGCCCGATCCCGTTGACCGTCTGTAGCCGAACCGTTGCCGTTCCACCGGAACTCCCCCACAGCGAGCGCATAGTGTGTGATCCCGTTCCGGACGCCGTGCGCACGCCCCGAGCAGCGAAGAGGGGCCATGGCACGGCGGCAGTAAGTCCACCCCAGGGGGAGTCAGCAGCATGCGATCCATACGGCCGTCGTTCACCGCTCGCCGGGAGGGAGGCGCACGCCGCGGCGCCTCCCCCGGGCTGGCCGCGCTGGCCCTCGTCTCGGCGCTGGCCCTCACCGCCACCGCCTGTGAGGGCACGGACGACAGCGCCGACGGCCGGCCCACCGCGAGCACGACCGCGTCCGCGGCCGGCGACACGCAGATCAAGATCCCGGACGACCTGAAGAACCGGCTCAGGGAGCACGGGATCGATCTCGACAAGTGGAAGAACGGCGCCTGGAAGAACTGGGACCGGGACCAGTGGCTGCGTGAGGCCCAGGACTTCGTCAACCCGATCATCAAGGGCCTGTGGGACCCGGACCGGATGCGGGGCGCGGAGGACCCGGACCGCGGTGTCGACGACAACGACCTCTCCGGCGACCAGGGCGTCACCGACCCCACTCCGGCGCCGGTGCAGGCGAAGGCCGTCGCGCCGGAGTACCACGCCAGCGTGCCCGTGGCCGGCAAGGTGTTCTTCGACTCGCCCGAGGGCACGATGGTCTGCTCGGCGACGGTGGTGAAGGACCCCGCCCACCCGGGCAAGTCCAACCTGGTGTGGACGGCCGGGCATTGCGTCCACGCGGGCAAGAAGGGTGGCTGGTACCGCAACATCGCGTTCGTGCCGTCGTACAACGACTCCGGCAAGTCGGTCGCCCAGCTGCAGAACGCCACCCGGCCCGAGGTCGCTCCCTACGGCGTGTGGTGGGGCGACTGGGCGCAGACCTCGGACCAGTGGATCGAGCAGGGCGGCGAGACCGGCGGTGACGGGGCGTCGTACGACTACGCGGTGATCCATGTGACGCCGGAGGAGGGCAACGGCGGCAAGTCGCTGGAGGAAACGGTCGGTTCGGCGCTGCCGGTCGACTTCGCCGCCCCGGCGGTGCCGAAGATCGAGAGCATGACGGCGACCGGCTACCCGGCGGCCAAGCCGTACGACGGGCAGAGGCTGTACCAGTGCCAGGACAAGCCCGGGCGGCTGTCGCTGAAGGCGACGGACCCGACGATGTACCGCATCGGGTGCACGATGACCGGCGGTTCCTCCGGCGGTGGCTGGATCGCGCAGGGGTCGGACGGCAAGCCGGCGCTGGTGTCGAACACCTCGATCGGCCCGGTGACGTCCGGCTGGCTGGCCGGTCCCCGGCTGGGCAAGGTGGCCAAGGGCGTGTACGACGCGGTGAGCAAGAAGTTCGCCGGGCAGTAGCAGCACGCTGAGGACGAGCGGGGGTGGGGTACCTCAGGAACCTTCACGATCCCGCCGCCGTTCGCCCTCATCCGTCCGTGCATGATGACAGCACTTCACTCACAGCGCGCCCACAGCGCTGCTTTCCCATCGGCTCAACGACAGCACATCAACGGGGGTACACGCAGCATGCGTTCCATATCCGCACGCACCACGGCGCCACACGGCAGACGTCGCCGTACGGCGCTCGCCGCCGCCGGCGTCGTCGCGGCCCTGGCGCTCACCGCGACCGCCTGCAACGGTTCGGACGGCGACAAGGCGAGCGGCGCGGCCGGCGCCGACGCCTCCCAGAGCACGGACCCGGGGCAGGTGAAGATCCCGGCGGACCTGGCCGACAAGCTCAAGAAGCACGGCATAGACGTCGACCAGTGGAAGAACGGCGGCTGGAAGAACTGGGACAGGGACAAGTGGCTCAGTGAGGCCAAGGACTTCGTCAACCCGGTGATCCAGGGCCTGTGGAAACCGGAGCGGATGAAGTCCGCGAAGGAGGCCGACAAGACGGTCACCGCCAAGGACGCCCCGGCCGACCAGGGCGTCAGCGACCCGGAGCCGGCTCCGGTGCCGGCCGAGCCGGAGAAGACGCCGTACCACGAGAACGCGGCGCCGGTCGGCAAGGTCTTCTTCGACTCGCCCGAGGGCTCGATGGTCTGCTCGGGCACGGTGGTCAAGGACGTGAACCACCCGGGCAAGTCCAACCTGGTGTGGACCGCCGGTCACTGTGTGCACGCCGGCGGAAACGGCGGCTGGTACCGCAACATCGCCTTCGTTCCGGCCTACAACGACCTCGGCAAGTCCGACGCGCAGCTGGCGGACGCCCCCGCGCAGGAGGTCGCCCCGTACGGCGCCTGGTGGGCGGACTGGGCCTCGACCTCCAACCAGTGGATCCAGGGCGGCTCGGAGACGGGTGGCGCGGGTGCCGCGTACGACTACGCGGTGCTCCACGTGAAGCCCGAGCGGGGCGCGAAGTCCCTGGAGGAGACGGTCGGTAACGCGCTGGACGTGGACTTCTCCGCGCCGTCCGCGCGGCAGGCGGGCACGATGGGCGCCTGGGGTTACCCGGCGGCGCCGCCCTACAACGGGCTGAAGATGTTCAAGTGCCTCGACCGGCCCGGGCGGTTCTCGCTGTCCCCGTCCCTGCCGTCGATGTACCGCATCGGCTGCACCATGACGGGCGGCAGCTCCGGCGGCGGCTGGTTCCGGGTGGTCGACGGCCGGACCGAGCTGGTGTCGAACACCTCCATCGGCCCGACGGACAACACCTGGCTGGCAGGCCCGCAACTGGGCCCGCAGGCCGAGGCGCTGTACCAGAACATGAGCAGGACGTACGGCGGTCAGTGAGACACCGGTACGCCGGAACACGCCGAAGGCCCGCCCCCCGCAATTCGCTTGCGAGGGGGCGGGCCTTCGGGCGTCACCCGTTACGCGTGACGCGTGACGCGGCAGCCTGCGCTCAGGCGGCCGACGCCGGGACGTACGGCGCGAGGTCGGCGGCCAGCTCCTCGTGCACCCGCACCTTGAGCAGGGTGCCCTCCACGGTGTGCTCCTCGGAGATCACCTCGCCCTCGTCATGGGCGCGTGCGACCAGCTTGCCGTGCGTGTAGGGCACGAGCGCCTCGATCTCGACGGACGGCCGGGGCAGCTCCGCGTCGATCAGGGCGAGCAGCTGGGCCATGTTCTGGCCGGTGCGGGCCGAGACGGCGATGGAGCGCTTCTCCACCCGCATCAGCCGCTGCAGCACCAGCGGGTCCGCCGCGTCCGCCTTGTTGACCACGACGATCTCGGGTACGTCGGTGGCGCCGACGTCCCGGATCACCTCGCGGACCGCGGCCAGCTGCTCCTCCGGGTTGGGGTGCGAGCCGTCCACCACGTGCAGGATCAGGTCGGACTCGCCGACCTCCTCCATGGTGGAGCGGAACGCCTCGACCAGGTGGTGGGGCAGGTGGCGTACGAAGCCCACGGTGTCGGCCAGCGTGTAGAGCCGGCCGCTCGGGGTCTGCGCCCGGCGCACGGTCGGGTCCAGGGTCGCGAACAGCGCGTTCTCAACCAGGACGCCCGCGCCGGTGAGGCGGTTGAGCAGCGAGGACTTGCCGGCGTTGGTGTAGCCCGCGATGGCGACGGACGGCACCTTGTGGCGCTTGCGCTCCTGGCGCTTGATCTCGCGGCCGGTCTTCATGTCCGCGATCTCCCGGCGCATCTTCGCCATCTTCTCGCGGATCCGCCGCCGGTCCGTCTCGATCTTGGTCTCACCGGGGCCACGGGTGGCGAGGCCGCCGCCCTTGCCGCCGCCCATCTGCCGGGACAGCGACTGACCCCAGCCGCGCAGCCGCGGCAGCATGTACTGCATCTGCGCGAGCGCGACCTGCGCCTTGCCCTCGCGGGACTTGGCGTGCTGGGCGAAGATGTCGAGGATCAGGGCCGTACGGTCGATGACCTTGACCTTGACGACGTCCTCGAGGTGGATGAGCTGACCCGGGCTGAGCTCACCGTCGCAGATGACGGTGTCCGCGCCCGTCTCCAGGACGATGTCGCGCAGCTCTTCGGCCTTGCCGGAACCGATGTAGGTGGCCGCGTCGGGCTTGTCGCGGCGCTGGATCACGCCGTCGAGCACGAGCGCGCCCGCGGTCTCCGCGAGGGCGGCGAGCTCGGCCAGCGAGTTCTCCGCGTCGTCGACGGTCCCCGAGGTCCAGACACCGACGAGCACGACCCGCTCCAGACGGAGCTGGCGGTACTCGACCTCGGTGACGTCCTCGAGCTCGGTGGAGAGGCCCGCCACACGGCGCAGAGCCGCGCGCTCGGAGCGGTCGAACTGGTCGCCGTCCCGGTCTCCGTCGATCTCGTGGCTCCAGGCGACGTCCTCTTCCATCAGGGCATCGGCCCGAAGTCCTTCGGGGTAGGTGTGCGCGAGGCGCTTTGTGGCCTGGGAAGAGGAAGAAGAGGAGGTCATTGGGTCCTTACGTCTTTGGGGATTCCGTCATTGGTCACAACGCGCGAGTACCCCGGGAGATTCCCGCGTCCCGCGTCGCGGCGACCCGAAGATGGTCGCACGGAACGGCCCGTCTCGTCACCGGCTTATTTGTCCGCCGTCTTCCGGTCCGCCGTCTTCTGCGAGGGCGCGGTTTTCTGCGGTGCCGCCGGCTTCCAGTCGGGGTGCCCGGGCATCGGCGGCGTCTTCGTGCCGTACAGCCAGGCGTCGAAGAATCCGCGCAGGTCACGGCCGGAGATGCCGGAGGCCAGGTGGATGAAGTCGGCCGTGGTCGCGGTGCGGTCGCGGTGGTCCTGCACCCAGACGCGTTCCAGGCGCTCGAAGGCGGGCCGGCCGATCTCCTGGCGCAGGGCGTACAGGGCCAGCGCGGCCCCGTCGTAGATGTTCGCCCGGAAGATGCCGATCTTCTGGCCGGGCTGCGGCGGCTTGGGGGCGGCGGGCGGCCCGCCGGCCGCGCGCCAGCGGTCGGAGGCGGCGTAGGCGGCCTTCATGCGCGCCTCCATCGGCTTGTGCGCCTTCTCCTCGGCGTACAGGGCCTCGTACCAGGTGGCGTGTCCCTCGTTGAGCCATACGTCGGACCAGGTCCGCGGGCTGACGCTGTCGCCGAACCACTGGTGGGACAGCTCGTGCACCATGATCGACTCGACGTACCAGGCCGGGTAGGCGGGATCGGTGAACAGGTCCCGCTCGAAGAGGGAGAGCGTCTGCGTCTCCAGCTCGAAGCCGGTCGCGGCCTGGGCCATCAGCAGCCCGTAGGTCTCGAAGGGATAGGGCCCGACCTTGCTCTCCATCCAGGCGATCTGGTCCGGGGTCTTCTTCAGCCACGGCTCCAGGACCGTGCGGTCCTTGCTGGGCACGACGTCCCGCACGGGCAGACCGTGCGGTCCGTCGCGGTGCAGGACGCTGGAGCGGCCGACGGAGACCTGCGCGAGCTCGGTGGCCATGGGGTGCTGTGTGCGGTACGTCCAGGTGGTGGCCCCGCCGGCCCGGTCGACGGTGGTGGGCAGGCCGTTGGCGACGGCGGTGTACCCGTTGGGCGCGGTCACCCGGAAGGTGAACATGGCCTTGTCGGAGGGGTGGTCGTTGCACGGGAACACCAGGTGGGCGGCGTCGGCCTGGTTGGCCATGGCGAGGCCGTCCGCGGTGCGCACCCAGCCGCCGTCGCGGCCCTGGACCGGCCTCGGGTCGCTGGTGTGGCGGACGGTGATCCGCGTCCAGCTGCCCGGCGCGAGCGGCCGTCGCGGGGTGACGACCAGGTCCTCACCGGCCTGCGCGAAGGAGGCGGGACGGCCGTCGACCTCCACGGAGGACACCGTGCCGTGCGCGAAGTCCAGGTTCAGCCGGTCGAGGGCGCCGGTGGTCCAGGCGTCGATGGTGGTGACCGCCTGGAGGGGCTTGTCGTTGCTGCCGGAATACGTCAGGGCCAGGTCGTACGACGCGACGTCGTACCCCGGGTTCCCGAGGTACGGGAAGAGGCGGTCGCCGACGCCGAGCGGGGCGGCAGGGGCGCTCGCGGCGATGAGGCAGACGGAAACGGCGGAGGCGAGCAGCGCCGTCTTCAGGCGCCGGATGGTCTTCGTACGGGGGGTGCGCGGCATGGAACACCGCTACCAGCGCACGCGCGCGTGGCGGCGACGGCGCGCGCCCGGCCCACCCGAAAGAGGGGCACGCCGGGTGGCCGGGCGGACGCGCGGAAGCGTCCCGGACGTGTCTCAGAGCAACGGTGGGGCGTGGTGCTGGGCCCGGTCCACGTCGTAGACGCCGGGGACGTTGCGCATCGCCCGCATGAGGGCGGGCAGGTGGGCGGCGTCCGGGAGCTCGAGCGTGTACGTGTGACGGACGCGCTGCTGGTTCGGGGGCTCCACGGTCGCGGAGACGATCTCGGCGCCCTCCACCGCGATGGCCTCGGTGAGGTCGGCGAGGAGGTGGGGGCGGCCGAACGATTCGGCGACCAGGGTCACCCGGCATGCCGCGGTCTCGCCCCAGCGCACGTCGGCTTCCGTGCGCCCCCCGCCCCGCATGCGCGCCACGGCGGCGCACCCCACGCGGTGCACTGTGACGGCCCCGCCGCGCACGGCGAAGCCGGTGATCTCGTCGGGCGGCACGGGGGTGCAGCAGCGGGCGAGCCGTGCGGTGGCGCCGTCACGGCCGAGGACCACCACGTCTGCGGCACGGGGGCGCGCGGCACGCGGGCGGAGCGCGGGGCGCGCGCCGGGCGCGGGCTCCTCCTCGCCGGTCTCGGCCTTCTGACGGCCGTGTGTTTCCCCGGCAGGGCGGGCCCCCGCGGCGGCGGACTCTGCCGAGGCGTTCTCGGGCGTGCCTGCGCGGGTGGGGCCGGTCGCGTCTTCGGCGGTGCCCACCAGGGGGACTGCGTCCGCGCCACCGAACGACTGCGCGCCCTCGCTTCCCCGTCCGATCACGCCCACGGCGCACCCGGGTGTGCCCCCCACTCCCCCATGCGCCGGGCGCACGCCGGGCGCAGCCGCGCTCACTTCGCCTTGGTCCGCGCCTGGGCGCTCCTGCTGTTCCCTGTCCCCCGCCGTGCTCGCGCCCTGGGCGTCCGGCCCCGGGTGCGAGGTCAGCCACCGCTGGATCGCGATGCGTGCCGCGGGCGTGTGCGCGTACTCCAGCCACTCCCGCGACGGCTCCGAGGCCGGGTCCTGCCCCATGAGCGGCTCCACGGTGTCGCCGTCACGCAGCACCGTGCCCAGCGGCGCCAGCAGACCGTTGAGGCGGGCCCCGATGCAGGCGTGGGCGTCCTCGCCGTACTGCGCGTACGCGGCGTCCACGCAGGTCGCACCCTCGGGCAGGCCGATCGGGATGCCGTCGGGCCGGAAGACGGTGATCTCCCGGTCCTGGGCGAGGTCCTCACGCAGGGTCGTCCAGAAGGTGTCGGGGTCGGGGGCGGCCCGCTGCCAGTCCAGGAGCCGGGAGAGCCAGCCGGGCCGGGTGGGGTCGGCGCGCTCGCCGTCGGCCGGGAACTGCTCGTCCGACGGCGGCGCGTAGGGGTTGCCGAGGGCGACGACGCCGGCCTCGGCGACCTTGTGCATCTGGTGCGTGCGGATGAGGACCTCGGCGACCTGGCCGTCCGCGCGGGCCACCGCGGTGTGCAGCGACTGGTACAGGTTGAACTTGGGTACGGCGATGAAGTCCTTGAACTCCGAGACGACCGGCGTCATACAGGTGTGGAGTTCACCCAGCACCGCGTAGCAGTCGGCGTCCTCGTTGACCAGCACGAGCAGCCGGCCGAAGTCGGTTCCGCGCAGTTGACCGCGTTTGCGCGCGACGCGGTGGACGGAGACGAAGTGGCGGGGCCGGATGAGGACTTCGGCGGAGATGTCGGCCTCGCGCAGCACCCTGCGCGCCTCGTCCGCGATCTCGGCGAGCGGGTCGTCGGCGCGGGCCGCGTTCTCGATGATCAGCTCGCGGGTGTGCTCGTACTCCTCGGGGTGGAGGATCGCGAAGACCAGGTCCTCCAGTTCGGTCTTGAGGGCCTGGACGCCGAGGCGTTCGGCGAGCGGGATGAGCACGTCACGGGTCACGCGCGCGATGCGGGCCTGCTTCTCGGGGCGCATCACGCCGAGGGTGCGCATGTTGTGCAGCCGGTCCGCGAGTTTGATCGACATCACGCGGACGTCGTTGCCGGTGGCGACGAGCATCTTGCGGAACGTCTCCGGTTCGGCGGCGGCACCGTAGTCGACCTTCTCCAACTTGGTGACGCCGTCGACGAGATACCGCACCTCCTCGCCGAACTGCTCCCCTACCTGATCCAGCGTCACGTCCGTGTCCTCGACGGTGTCGTGCAGCAGGGAGGCGGTCAACGTCGTCGTCTCCGCGCCGAGTTCGGCGAGGATCAGGGTGACGGCGAGGGGGTGGGTGATGTACGGCTCGCCGCTCTTGCGCATCTGGCCGCGGTGCGAGGACTCGGCCAGCACGTAGGCGCGGCGCAGGGGTTCGAGGTCGGCGTCCGGGTGGTGGGCGCGGTGGGCGTCGACGACATGGCTGATGGCGTCGGGCAGCCGGCCACGGGCGGCCGGGCCGAGCAGTGCGGCGCGGCCCAGGCGGCGCAGGTCGATGCGGGGGCGGGCCTTGCGGCGCGGGGAAGGGGGCGCGCCCTGCTCGAGCGCCGCGGTGGAAGCGGGTGCGACCTGCCCCGTCACCGGGCCTGGGGTCGCGGGGTTCGTTGCCTCCGCACTCATGGGCACCTCCGGCTGCGTGGACCGGCGGACGGGGTGCCCCAGGGCGGACACGGCTCAGGGGAGGGCGACTCCCCCGTCCGAGCCGGTGCTTGATGCTACCGAGCCCACCACGCGCGTAGGACCGTCTCTCGGCGAGCGTGAAACGGATCACCCATTCGAGCGACGGTCGACGGGTTTACGGCGTGGCGTCAACCGCCGTCCGAGCGGTACGGGGCCGGAAGCCGTGGCCGGTGCCGGCCGAACGCGTCGGTGCCGGCGGAACGCGTCGGTGCCGGCGGAACGCGTCGGTGCCGGCGGAACGCGTCGATGTCAGCCGAACGCGTCGATGTCAGCGGATCACCCCGGTGTCATCCGATCACCTCGGTCTCATCCGGTCACGCCGGTGTCATCCGATCGCGCCGCGCAGCCACTCCGCGTCGATCTCGCCCTGCGCGACGATCACCGCGGGGCCGGTCATCTCGATCTCGCCGTCGGGGCGCTCGGTGATCACGAGACGTCCGCCGGGGACGTCCACGGTGTACGTCACCGGAGTGCCGGTGGTGGCCGGGTCGGCGCCGTCGCGGCGGGCGGTGGCGACGGCGACGGCACACGCGCCCGTGCCGCACGAGCGGGTCTCGCCGGAGCCGCGCTCGTGCACGCGCATGCCGACGTGGCGTGGACCGCGGTCGACGACGAACTCGACGTTCACGCCGTCCGGATAGGCGGAGGCCGGGCTGAACGGCGGCGGCGAGCACAGGTCGCCCGCGTGGGCGAGGTCGTCGACGAAGGCGACCGCGTGCGGGTTGCCCATGTTGACGTTCCGCGCGGGCCAGCTGCGCTCGCCGACGCTCACCGTGACGTCGCCGTCGGGCAGGACCGCCTTGCCCATGCCGACGGTGACGTCGCCGTTCTTGGCGATGTGCACGCTCTTCACGCCCCCGCGCGTGGCGACGGCCAGGTCGCCCTCGTCGACGTGCCCGGCGTGCTGGAGGTAGCGCGCGAACACGCGCACGCCATTGCCGCACATCTCGGCGATCGAGCCGTCGCCGTTGCGGTAGTCCATGAACCACTCGGCCTCGGCGGCCATGGCCTTCGCCTCGGGATGCGCCGCGGACCGCACGACGTGCAGCACTCCGTCGCCGCCGATGCCCGCGCGGCGGTCGCACAGGGCGGCGACGGCGGCCGGGGACAGGTCAAGGGCGTTCTCCGGGTCCGGGACGATCACGAAGTCGTTCTCGGTGCCGTGACCCTTGAGGAAGGCGATCCGCGTGCTCATGCCTCGATCGTACGGGAGCGCTCCGCCGGGGCGCGTACGGCTGGGTGGCAGGTGAGCGGTGGTGCGACGCGGCGGACGGGCCCGCTTGGGGTGGCCCACTCGCCCGACGGTGGGTCGCTGGGCGGTGGCTTGCTCGCCCGAGGGTGGGTCCGTGGGCGGTGGCTTGCTCGCCCGAGGGTGGGTCCGTGGCCGGTGGCTTGCTCGCCCGGCGGTGTCCGTGGGCGGCGGCTCGCTCACCCGGCGGTGGGCCCTCGGTGCTGGCCCGCACACACGGCGTGCTCCCCTCGCGCGGAGGCGCTCCCGTGCGAACCCGCTCAACGCGGGGGCCGCGCGCAGCCGCGCTCAGCGCAGCCGCGCCACCCGCCACACGGCGAGCGTGACGACGACGGCCACCAGCAGGACGTACCCGAGGACGACCCGCCAGTCAGGGCGGCGGCCCGAGCCGCGGGGCGGCAGGCCCGGCCATGTGTAGCCGACGCGCCGGGCGGCCGTCATGCCCCAGCCGGCCGCGCAGGAGCAGATCAGCAGGCCCAGCATGGCGATGACGGCACCGCTGTCCCCGAAGTCGAAGGCGAGCGGGAAGGCGAACATCAGGGAGCCGCTCGCGGCGAGCGCGACGATCGGCGCGAGCTGCCACAGCCGCAGCCGGCGCTGCGGGCGCAGCTCGACCTCGACCTCGGGCCCGCCCGCGAACATCTCTTCCGGTTCCGGACCGTCCGCGGTCACGCCGCCCTGGGTGTCGTCGGGGCCGTCCGGGCTCAGCGGGTCCCCGTCCGGGACCGGACGGTCGCCGTCGAGGCCCGAACCGCTTGTGCCCTGCGGCTCCTCACCCCTGTCGGTGGTGACGGGCTCGGTGTCTTGTGCGGTGTCGCGAGGGCCGGCCTCCATCGCCACGCGCCCTCCCAACTCGGACTCCACTTGGTCGATCGAAGCTCGATGATGGCACGGCGCCGGAGGCCGGGATGACGGCCTGGGCGTCCCGATGCCATGACGTGATCAGGCTGTAACCGGTCGTTCGATCAACGCCAGCGCGAGCTGCGGAAGTTCCCCGAGGTCCGCCGCGGCCCCACTGAGCCAGTGCACCCGCGGATCGCGCCGGAACCATGAATCCTGGCGGCGCGCGAAGCGCTTGGTGGCACGGACGGTCTCGGCGCGCGCCTCCTCGAGCGTGCACTCCCCGGCGAGCGCCGTGAGCACCTGCTGATAGCCGAGGGCGCGCGACGCCGTACGCCCTTCGCGCAGCCCCCGCGCCTCCAGGGTGCGCACCTCCTCCACGAGGCCGGCCTCCCACATCCGGTCGACCCGGCGCGCGATGCGCTCGTCGAGCTCGGGTCGCGCCACGTCGACGCCGATCTGCACGGTGTCGTAGACGGAGTCGTGGCCGGGGAGGTTCGCCGTGAAGGGCTTGCCGGTGATCTCGATCACCTCAAGGGCCCGGACGACCCGGCGCCCGTTGCTGGGCAGGATCGCCCGCGCGGCCTCGGGGTCGGCGACGGCCAGCCGGGCGTGCAGGGCGCCGGAGCCGCGCAGCGCCAGCTCCTCCTCCAGGCGGGCCCTGACCTCGGGGTCGGTGCCGGGGAACTCCAGGTTGTCGACGGCCCCGCGGACGTAGAGGCCCGAGCCGCCGACCAGGATGGGCCAGCGTCCGGCGGCGAGCAGTTCGTCGATCCGTCCGCGGGCGAGCCGTTGGTACTCGGCGACGGAGGCGGTGACGGTCACGTCCCAGATGTCGAGGAGGTGGTGCGGTACGCCGGCACGCTCCTCGTGCGTCAACTTGGCGGTGCCGATGTCCATCCCTCGGTACAGCTGCATGGAGTCGGCGTTGACGACCTCGCCGCCGAGTTGCCGGGCGAGAAAGACGCCGAGGTCGGACTTGCCGGCCGCGGTGGGACCGACGACGGCGATGACGCGGGGGGCGGGAGGTGCGCTGCTCACCGCACCAGTTTCGCAAACCCCGGACCGTGTCCTCGAACGAGTTACGTGACGCGGTCTCCGCGAGGTCGTTGCCACCTTGCGAGATCCCGTCACCGGCTCGTGCGGGGCGGTGATCCCGGTGGCGCAATCGGACGCACCGGGCCACGCGGAATTTCGCCCGGACGAGTACCGTATGGAGTTGATATGGGCGTTTTTGCGAAACTTTTTCGGAGGTCGGAGACCGCGGCAGCGGCCGAGCAGGCCGTGAGCGAGCCCTCCGCCGACGAGGCTGAGACGGCGGCGAGCGCGGAGATCACGGGCGGCACGGGCGGCACGGAGAGCACCGGCGGCGCGGACCACACGGAAGCCGCCGAGACCGCGGAGGCGAGCAAGGCGAGTGAGGCTGCGGATCCCGGGGCAAGCGAGAAGGGCGAGGAGAACGCGGAGGCCGCCGGTATCCCTCAGCAGCAGTCCGCCGAAGCGGCCGCCGACAGTGAGGCCGGTGAGGGCGCCCACACGTAACTGTCCCGCCAGGGAAGGTGGACCATGGGTCTGATGGACAATCTGAAAGCCAAGCTCGGCCCGGCCAAGGACAAGGTGTCGGACCTCGCGCAGCAGCACGGGGACAAGATCCAGCACGGCATCGACCGGGCCGCGAAGGTCGTCGACGAGAAGACCAAGGGCAAGTACAGCGACAGCATCCAGACGGGTACGGGCAAGGCGAAGGGCGCCATGGACCGGCTCGCGCACATGGGCGGCGCCGCGGCCGACGGCGGCGCGGCCACCCCGCCGACCCCTCCCCCGGCGACCCCGCCCCAGGGCCCGCCGCCCACCTCCTGACCCCGTCCCGCCACGGCCGGGGCCGCCAGGGCCTCAGCCCGCAGCGCAACCACGGACGGCCGCGCAGCCTCACGGCGCGCGGCCGTCCGGCATGTGCGCTCGCGTCGCCCGTGACAGGCGCTACGACCAGGTGGCGACCAGGTAGCCCACACCGTACGGCGCGTCCTCGTACAACAGCGCCCCGCCCAGGTCCGCGTCCGCCGCCGCGCCCGCGAGCACCTGCCACGGGGCCCGGCCGGAGACCTGCAACTCGTCAGCGAGCCGCACGTCCAGCGCCCGCAGCGCAACCACGTCCGCCGCGCCGAGCGCCCGCGCCACCTCGGCGTCGAAGGGCGCCGCGCGTTCGTCCAGGTAGCCCGGCGCCTTCACGGTGCGGCAGGCACTGGCGTCGCCCATCACCAGCAGCGCGACCCGTTCGGCGGCCGCGGCGAGGTCCGCGCCCAGCTCGGCGCACTGCTCCGGCGCGAGCGTCCGCGCCACGGCCAGCCCCTCGATCGGGGCGTCCGACCAGCCGGTCCGCTCCAGCAGCCGGCCGGCGACCGCGAGCGAGGGCGGCAGCACGGGCTCGGCAGCCGTATCCCCGCCCTGCCCCAGCGTTACGTCGACATCCACGCCGAAGCCACGGAACGAGCCCCGCGCTCCCTGCGGGTACGTCCCCGTCTCCTCGGCCGCTCCGACGACCACGAGCCGGTCGGGGCGGGCGGCCGCGAGCACGCCCAGCGCGTCCGTGCAGGCCGCGCGGGCGGCGTCCAGCTCGGGAGCGGCGCCCGCGGCCACCTCGGGCAGGAGAAGCGGCGGGCAGGGGCAGACGGCGGCGGCGACAAGCATGATCAGCAGACTACGCGGTCAGTAGCCGAACGGACACGCCAGCCGACGGCGGTGCCGCGAGGGCCGGGGCCGGCCGCCGCCGGCGCCGCGAGGGCCGGGCCGGCCGCCGCCGGCGCCGCGAGGGCCGAGGCCGGCCGCCACTGGCGGTGACACGAGGGCCGGGGCCAACCGCCGCCAGCGGTGCCGCGGGGACCGGGGGCCAGCTGTCACCGGCGGCACCACGAGGGCCGGGAGCAGCCGCCCCTTGCGGCGCCGCGGGGACGGGGGGCCAGCTGCCACTGGCAGCGCCGCGAGGGCCGGGGCCGACCGCCGCCAGCGGTGCCGGGGGGAGGGCGGGGACACCAGCGGCCGGCGATGACGACCGAAGCACAAGACGCCGGCCGGCCCCAGCGGTTACGCGGAGGCCGGAGACACCAGCCGCCGCCGACACGCAGAACCAGAGACACCAACCAGCCGCCACCGACACACAGACCGGAGACACCAGCCCGCCGCCACCGACACGGAGACGGGAGACACCAACCCGCCGCCGGTGACGCCGAAGTCGGCGAGGCCCCCCGGCCGGTGACCTGGAGACCGCTGCAGCCAGCCCCGATGACACGGCGGCGCGCGCACGGCTCACCCCGGCGACACGGGCACGTTCGCCGCGCCGGCGCGTGGCACGTTCGCCGCGCCCGGGCGGTCGTCCGGTCAGTCGCAGCCGCAGCCGCTGCCCGTGGCGACCGGCAGGGGTGCGGGCGCGCCGATCTTCGGCAGGCCCAGCATCACGCCGGCCGGCTTGGCCTGTTCCGCCTCCTGGCGCTTCTGCCAGGCGTCGCCCGCGCGTGTGCGGCGCACGTTCAGCACCGGGCCCTCGGCGAGGAGGTGGTGCGGCGCGGCGTACGTCACCTCGACGGTGACGACATCACCGGGGCGCACCTCCTGCTCCGGCTTGGTGAAGTGGACCAGGCGGTTGTCGGGGGCGCGGCCGGACAGGCGGCGGGTGGCGTCGTCCTTGCGGCCCTCGCCCTCGGCGACCATCAGCTCCAGCGTGCGGCCGACCTGCTTCTTGTTCTCCGCCCAGGAGATCTCCTCCTGCAGGGCGACCAGCCGCTCGTAGCGCGCCTGGACGACCTCCTTGGGGATCTGGTCCTCCATGGTCGCGGCCGGGGTGCCGGGCCGCTTGGAGTACTGGAAGGTGAAGGCCTGCGCGAACCGGGCCTCGCGCACCACGTGCAGCGTCTGCTCGAAGTCGTCCTCGGTCTCGCCGGGGAAGCCCACGATGATGTCGGTGGTGATCGCGGCGTCCGGGATGGCGGCGCGGACCTTCTCGATGATCCCCAGGTAGCGCTCCTGGCGGTAGGAGCGGCGCATCGCCTTCAGGACCGTGTCCGAACCGGACTGCAGCGGCATGTGCAGCTGCGGCATCACGTTCGGCGTCTCGGCCATGGCGGCGATGACGTCGTCGGTGAAGTCACGCGGGTGCGGGGAGGTGAAGCGGACGCGCTCCAGGCCCTCGATGTTCCCGCAGGCGCGCAGCAGCTTGCTGAAGGCCTCACGGTCGCCGATGTCGGAGCCGTAGGCGTTGACGTTCTGGCCGAGCAGGGTGATCTCGGAGACGCCCTCGGCGACCAGGGCCTCGACCTCGGCGAGGATGTCGCCCGGGCGGCGGTCCTTCTCCTTGCCGCGCAGCGCGGGGACGATGCAGAAGGTGCAGGTGTTGTTGCAGCCGACCGAGATCGACACCCAGGCCGCGTAGGCGCTCTCACGGCGGGTGGGCAGCGTGGAGGGGAAGGCCTCCAGCGACTCGGCGATCTCGACCTGCGCTTCCTCCTGCACGCGGGCGCGCTCCAGCAGGACGGGCAACTTGCCGATGTTGTGCGTGCCGAAGACGACGTCCACCCAGGGGGCCTTCTTCACGATGGTGTCGCGGTCCTTCTGCGCGAGGCAGCCGCCGACCGCGATCTGCATGCCCGGCCGCTGGGCCTTCCTCGGCGCGAGCCGGCCGAGGTTGCCGTAGAGCCGGTTGTCGGCGTTCTCCCGGACGGCGCACGTGTTGAAGACCACGACGTCGGCGTCACCGTCGGAGCCCTCGGGGGCGCGCACGTACCCCGCGTCTTCGAGCAGGCCGGCGAGCCGCTCGGAATCGTGGACGTTCATCTGGCACCCGTAGGTGCGCACTTCATAGGTCTTGACGTCCACTGCGGGGCTCCGGTCGCTGCTGCTCATGCCATACAGGGTAGGCGGTTCCGGAACCAGCCCGGTCCGGGCTGTGGACAACGTCCGCCCGGCCCTGTGGACAAGCGGACGCCGGCCCGCGGACGGGCGGGGCTCAGGGGTCCACGAGCCCCGCGCGGATCGCGTAGCGGGTGAGCTCCAGGCGGTCGCGCAGGCCGAGCTTCTGCAGGATGTTCGCGCGGTGCCGCTCGACCGTCTTGACGCTGATGAACAGCAGGTCGCCGATCTCCTTGGAGGTGTGTCCCTCGGCGACCAGCTTGAGGATCTCCTCCTCGCGCTCGGTGACGGCGCGCTCGGGCAGCCCGTCGCCGCGGTGGAGGCGGTCCAGGTAGGAGCGGACCAGCGTGCGTTCGGCGCCCGGGTAGATGAACGGCTCGTCCCGCATGGCCGCGCGGCACGCCTCCACCAGGTCCCGGTCGGCGACGGACTTCAGCACGTACCCGCTCGCGCCCGCCTTGAGCGCCTCGAAGAAGTACTGCTCGTTGTCGTACATGGTCAGGATCAGCAGGCGCAGACCGGGCAGCCGCCGGGACAGCTCGCGGGCCGCCTGCAGGCCGGTCATGCGGGGCATGGCGATGTCCAGCACGGCGAGATCCACCTCACGCGCGCGTGCCAGCTCAACCGCCTCGGCCCCGTCGCCGGCCTCGGCGACGACGGTCAGGTCGGGCTCCGACTCCAGGATGAGCCGCACGCCCCGCCGTACGAGGGTGTGGTCGTCGGCGAGCAGGACGCGCACGGGGCGGCCGGTCACGTGGAGCCCCCCTCGCCTGCGCCCACGCCCTCCGCCGCGCGGTCACCGTCCGCTCCTTCGGCGGTGAGCGGTACGCGCAGCCGTACGTCCGTCCCGCCGCCCGGCGCCGCCGCGACGCTCAGCTCGGCGCCGACCAGCAGGGCACGCTCGCGCATGCCGCTGATGCCGGCGCCCTCGGCCGTCCCGGCCGTGCCCCGGCCGTTGTCCCGCACCAGCAGCTCGACGCCCGCCGCGCCGGCCCGCAGGCGCAGCGCGGCGCGGTGTGCGCCGGAGTGGCGGGCGGTGTTGGTGAGGGCCTCCTGCGCGACCCGGTACAGCACGAGTTCCGTCTCCCGGGGTAGCGGCGTGAGATCGGCGACGAGGTCGTGGCGGACGGTCAGTCCGTGCCCGGTGAACTCGGCGGCGAGCGAGCGCAACGCGCTGAGCAGCCCCAGTTCCTCCAGCACGGCTGGCCGCAGCCGGCGGGCGATGCGGCGGATCTCGTCCAGCCCCGCGCGGGTGGCCTCCTGGGCCTGACCCACCTCCTCGCGCAGCTCCGCCGGGGCCCGGTCGGCGACGCGCCGGAGCTGGAGCAGGACGGCGGTAAGGGTCTGGCCGACCTCGTCGTGCAGCTCGCGGGCGATGCGATGGCGCTCCCTCTCCTGCGCGGACAGCGCACGGGCGGCACCGGTTGCACGCTCGGCCGCGAGCCGGTCGAGCATCGCGTTGTACGTCGTGATCAGCCCGGCCGCCTCCGCCGGACCGGCGACCTCGGGCCGCGCCCCGGGGCGCAGTAGGTCGGCGGTGGCCATGGCTCCGGCCAGCCGGGTGAGCGGGGCGAGTCCGATGCGCAGGACGGCCGCGTTGACGACGAGCAGCGCGGCCAGCCCGCCGACCACCACCAGCGCCTCGCCGGGCAGCACCGGGGTCGAGACGGTGACCGGGCCGAGCAGCAGCGCGGTAGCGACGACGAGGCCGATGGCGTTGAGGAAGAAGATCCGCCAGAACAACGACACTCGCCTGGCACCTCCTCTTCCGCTTCGCGCCCACAGCCCTCCCGTCGCCAGTCTCCGCGCCGCCCGCTCACCGCGTCCATCCGTGCTGACACCCATGTCGTCACCGTACGGAAGGGTGGCAGCATGGCCGCTCCGCACCGGCCGGAACGATCTCCGGCGGTGCCCGTACGACCGGCGAATGAAGGGGAAGAAACGTGCCTGCGCCGCGCCTGAGGGCGACACCGCTGCCGGGGATCGGCGTCAAGTACGACCTGGTGACGCGGGAACAGGGCCATCTGTCGGTGGTGGCGCACCGGGACGGCAGCCGCACCCTGAGCGTGTACCGGGCCGACGACCCCGATTCCTGCGCGCACTCGCTGCGGCTGACCGGCTCGGAGGCGGACTCGCTCGGCGACGCGCTGATGCCCGCCCACCACAGCCCGAACCTGCTGCACACCACGGACCTGGGTCTGGTGGCCGAGCGGATCGAGATCGCGGCGGCCTCGCACTGGAACGGCCGGCTGCTCGGCGAGACCCGGATGCGCACGGAGACGGGTGCGTCGATCGTGGCGGTGCTGCGCCGCGCCGACGCCGTGCCCTCCCCCACGCCGGCCTTCCGGCTCGCGGGCGGCGACACCGTGATCGTGATCGGCACCCGCGAGGGCGTGGACGCCGCCGCCGCCATCCTCGGGCGGGAGTGAGCCGCCGGTGCACTCCTCCGCGGTTCTGCTCATCGAGTTCGGTTCGATCATCCTCTGCCTCGGCCTGCTCGGCCGGATGGCGGCCCGGTTCAGCTTCTCGCCCATCCCGCTGTACCTGCTGGCCGGTCTGGCGTTCGGCGAGGGCGGGCTGCTGCCGCTGGGGGCGAGCGAGGAGTTCGTCGCCACCGGCGCCGAGATCGGCGTCATCCTGCTGCTGCTCATGCTGGGCCTGGAGTACACCGCGAGCGACCTGGTCTCCAATCTGCGTACGCACTATCCGGCGGGCCTGGTCGACTGCGCGCTGAACGCGTTGCCGGGCGCGGCCGCCGCGCTGCTGCTGGGCTGGGGGCCGGTGGCGGCCGTGGTGCTCGCCGGGGTCACCTGGATCTCCTCCTCCGGGGTCATCGCCAAGGTGCTCGGCGACCTGGGCCGGGTCGGCAACCGGGAGACACCGGTCATCCTCAGCGTGCTGGTCCTGGAGGACCTGGCGATGGCGGTCTACCTGCCGATCGTCACCGCGCTGGTGGCGGGCGCCGGGTTCGCGGCCGGCAGCGTGACGCTGGCGATCGCGCTGGGCGTGGCGGGCGTGGTGCTGTTCGTCGCGGTCCGCCACGGCCGGCTCATCTCACGCTTCGTCTCCAGCGACGACCCGGAGAAGCTGCTGCTGGTCGTCCTCGGCCTGACGATCCTGGTCGCCGGTGTGGCGCAGCAGCTCCAGGTGTCGGCCGCGGTGGGTGCGTTCCTGGTCGGCATCGCGCTGTCCGGGGAGGTGGCGGAGGGAGCGCACACGCTGCTGAGCCCGCTGCGGGACCTGTTCGCCGCGGTGTTCTTCGTCTTCTTCGGGCTGCACACCGATCCGGCGAGCATCCCGCCGGTGCTGCTGCCCGCGCTCGCACTGGCGGTGGTCACCGCGCTGACGAAGATCGCCACCGGCTACTGGGCGGCCCGGCGCGCCGGGATATCGGCCAAGGGGCGCTGGCGGGCGGGCGGTGCGCTGGTGGCGCGCGGCGAGTTCTCGATCGTCATCGCCGGGCTCGCGGTGACGGCGGGCATCGAACCGTCCCTGGGCCCGCTGGCCACGGCGTACGTCCTGATCCTGGTCGTCCTCGGTCCGGTGACCGCCCGCTGCACGGAACCGCTGGCGGCCCGCTGGTCCCGGCGCCGCGCCGCCACGCCTGCGGTGGCGGGACCGGCGGACGTGGAGGGCGGGTCGGCGGCGCAGGCCGGAGCACGGGAGCGGACGGCGGTGCCACGGGACTGAGACGTGCGGCCCGGGTCGCGGTTGCCGCACTACCCGACTGCCGCACTACCGGACCACCGGACCACCGGACCACCGGACCACCGGACCACCCGACCATGGTTTCAGGCGGCGCTCTCAGCCCCCGACTCACCCCTCGGCTCCCATCCCTGCCGGCGCAGCACGCCCGCGACGTCCGGCGCCTCGTAGGTCTCCCCCTTGAGCACCTTGCCGTCGGCGCGGCGGGCGATCCGGCCGTCGGGGCCGAGCTTGGTCATGTTGGAGCGGTGGATCTCGGCGATCACCTGGTCGAGGTCGATGCCGTGCACCAGCGCGGTGCCGTACGCGACGTAGACGACGTCGGCCAGTTCGTGGGCGAGCTTGTCGAGTGGTCCGGTGACCGACACCTCGGCGACCTCCGCGGCCTCCTCCGCGAGCAGTTCACCGCGATGGGCGGCGAGCGCGGGCGACACCTCGGTGGGCGTGCTGCGGGCGTCGAGACCGAAGGCGAGGTGGAACGCACGGACCAGGTCGGCGGGGGAGGAACTCATACGCGCGACTGTAATGGGCGCCACTGACAGCCCCGCCCGGCCCGCCGCCACCGCGCCGCCCCGCCGGCCGGTGCCCGCCGCCCCTGGCCAGCACGGCGCGCCGCCTGGCAGGATCGCGCCCATGTCCACGCTCCTCCCCCGTATCGGCAGGCGCCGGGCCCTGATGGGCGCGGCGGCCGGCGTCCTGGCGCTCGGCCTGCTGCTGTGGTGGCTGCTGCCGCTGGGCGAGGAGCCGCCGAGCGGATCGGTCACGATCAGCACGGGCACTCCGAGCGGGGTCTACCAGGACTACGGCAAGCGGCTGCGCGCCGCGCTCGCCAAGGACATGCCGCGGCTGAAGGTGCGCCTGCTGACCAGCGACGGCTCACAGGAGAACGTCACGCGCGTGGCGCGCGGCCAGGCCGACTTCACGATCGCCGCGGCCGACGCGGTGGAGACGTACGCGCTCAACGGCGGCCAGGGCGCGGACCGGCTGCGCGGCGTCGCCCGCCTGTACGACGACTACGTCCAGCTCGTCGTCGCCCGCGACTCGGGTATCCACTCGGTCGCCGATCTGCGCGGCAAGCGAGTGGCCATAGGGCCGCCGGAGTCGGGTGTGCGGCTGATCGCCGACCGGGTGCTGCGGGTGGCGGGCATCGACGCGGACAAGGACATCACGCCCGAGGCCGACGGCATCGGCAGTGCGCCGAAGCGGCTGCGGGAGGGCGCGATCGACGCGTTCTTCTGGTCGGGCGGCGTGCCCACCGACGGCGTACGGCAGCTCGCCGGCTCGTTCCCGATCCGGTTCGTGCCGATCGGGCCGGACCTCGTCGCGCGGCTGCACCGTGAGGGTGACGCCTCGCGCTACTACCGCGCCACCAACATGCCGGAGTCGGCCTACCCCACCGTGCAGAACGGCGCGGCCGTCCCGACGATGGCGGTGTCCAACCTGCTGATCACGCGCGCGGACATCGATCCACGGCTGACCGAGTGGGTGACCCGCACCGTCATCAAGAGCCGCGACGGCATCGGCGCGCACGTGCACTCCGCGCAGCTCGTGGACCTGCGCACGGCGATCTACACGGACCCGCTGCAGCTCCACGAGGGCGCACGTCGGTACTACCGCTCGGTGAAGCCGTGACGCCGCCGGCCACGTCGTCGCTCGCTCAGGCCGACGCCGCACCCTGCGTGGACGCCGGCTGCGGTGCGTGCCGGGGCACCGTCACCGTCACCACCAGGCCGTGCGGCTCGTGGTGGCCGTAGGAGATGGAGCCGCCGCCCGCGGCGAGCAGCGCGCGAGTGATGGACAGGCCGAGGCCGGAGCCCTTGACGTTCTGGTGCCGGCCGCTGCGCCAGAAACGGTCGCCGACGCGGGTCAGCTCCTCGTCGGTGAGGCCGGGGCCGTTGTCGGTGACGACGACGGTCACGGTGTCGCCTCCCGCCGCGACCGCCACCTCCACGCGCTGCCCGGCGGGCGTGAACTTCACCGCGTTGTCGATCACCGCGTCCAGCGCCGACGACAGGGTCACCGGGTCGGCCCAGCCGGTCGTGGCCGGGCAGTCGCCGACCAGACGCACGCCCTTGGCCTCGGCGGTGGGCGCCCAGGCCGCGACGCGCTCGGCGGCGAGCGCGCCGATGTCCGTGGTCTTCGTGTCCGCCTCGGCGTGCTCGGCGAGCGCCAGGTCGAGCAGGTCGTCCAGGACCTGCGCCAGCCGCTTGCCCTCGGCCTGGACCGAGGCGATCTCCGTATTGCCCTCCGGGAGCTCGAATTTCAGCAGTTCGATGCGCAGCAGCAGCGCGGCGAGGGGGTTGCGCAGCTGGTGCGAGGCGTCCGCGACGAAGGCGCGCTGCTGCTCCAGCACGTCCTCGACGTGGTCCGCCATCTCGTTGAACGACTTGGCCAGCCGCTGGAGTTCCGGCGGCCCGCCGGCCGCCGCCACCCGTGACTTCAGACGTCCGGTGGCGATGTCGTGGGTGGTGGCGTCCAGCACCCGCACGGGCCGCAGGACCCAGCCGGTCAGCCGCAGTGCGGCGCCGACGGCGAGCAGCATCGCGGCGACCAGGCCGGCGGCGATGACCAGCCAGCCGCGCAGGATCCGCGAGCGCATCTCGCCGGTGGGCGAGTCGGTGACCACGACGGCGACGACGTCCCCGTCGCGGATCACCGGTGAGGCGACGACGAGCCGGCCGCGCTGCCAGGGCCATACCTGCTGCGGGTCGTGGCTGCGCCGGCTGAGCAGCGCTTCCTCGAAGGCGGCCCGCACCTCACCCGTGCGGGGGAGGAAGAACCCGGCGGGGGCGTGCACCATGGGCGTGTCGGTGCGGTAGAAGACGCCGGCGCGGATGCCGTACACCTCGTAGTAGCTGGCGAGTTCGTGGCTGAGGGTCTCCAGCCGTTCGTCTCCCGGGTTGCGGTCGGCGGTGGCTGCGGTGTCGACGTACTGCGCGAGGGCCGCGAAGCGGGCGGTGTCGTCGATCCGGTCGACGACCACCTTCTGCTGCTGGCCGGCCGCGACGCTGACGGCCAGCGGGATGCCGAGGGCGAGCAGGACGGCCGCCATCAGGACGATGAGCAGCGGCAGCAGGCGTGTGCGCAACCCGTCCCCGCTAGGCGGCCGGGGCGACGAGGCGGTAGCCGACGCCGCGTACGGTTTCGATGAGGGCCGGCATGCGCAGCTTGGCGCGCAGGGAGGCGACGTGCACCTCCAGGGTCCGGCCCGTTCCCTCCCAGCTGGTGCGCCACACCTCGCTGATGATCTGCTCGCGGCGGAAGACCACGCCGGGCCGCTGCGCGAGCAGTGCGAGCAGGTCGAACTCCTTGCGGGTCAGCTGGACGACGCTGCCGTCGACGGTGACCTGACGGGTGGGCAGCTCGATGCGGACCGCGCCGAGGTGGACAGCGGTGCGGGTGTTTTCGGTGGCCTCCTCGGCGGCGGGACGGCGCCTGCTGACGGCGTGGATACGGGCGAGGAGTTCCCCGGTGTCGTACGGCTTGACCACGTAGTCGTCGGCGCCGAGGTTGAGGCCGTGGATGCGGGAGCGCACGTCGGCGCGGGCGGTGACCATGATCACCGGGGTGGCGGTGCGCTTGCGGATCTTGCTGCAGACCTCGTAGCCGTCCTGGTCGGGCAGGCCCAGGTCGAGCAGCACGACGCCGAAGCCGGGGCCCTCCGGGACGAGCGCCTGCAGGGCCTCCTCGCCGTTGCGCGCGTGCGTGACGTCGAAACCGTGCCGGGCCAGGACCGCGGACAGTGCGGCGGCGACATGGTTGTCGTCCTCGACGAGCAGCAGTCTCATCCCGGCCTCCTCCGATTCATCGGGCGTACGGTTTGTCTGAGTAACAACGCGTGCACGCGCGCGTGCACCATGGCAGTCACGCTGATGGACGAGGACGGCGTCAAGAGGGTTCCGGTTGGTCGGGGCTTTAGTTACCCGCCCGATACGTGCCCAGGTCACTCCGCGCGGCACAAGTGCTACGACAGGTGTCCGATTGCTATCGGATCGTGATGCTCAGATTCCCCTCAGATGTAATGACGCTGGTCGGGGCTGGTTACTACATTCCTCCGAAACCGAGGAGGACGGAGCCTGAGAGCGATGAGCGAAGTATCGGTGGCCAAGCAAGACGTGGCCTCCAGCGACGAACTCGTCGTCCTGAAGAGCGTCAACAAGCACTTCGGCGCGTTGCACGTGCTCCAGGACATCGATCTGACGATCGCGCGCGGTGAGGTCGTCGTGGTCATCGGGCCCTCCGGGTCCGGTAAGTCCACCCTGTGCCGCACCATCAACCGGCTGGAGACCATCGACTCCGGCTCCATCAGCATCGACGGCAAGCCGCTGCCCGCCGAGGGCAAGGCCCTGGCCCGGCTGCGGGCCGACGTCGGCATGGTCTTCCAGTCCTTCAACCTCTTCGCGCACAAGACCGTGCTCGAGAACGTGATGCTGGGCCAGATCAAGGTCCGCAAGGCCGACAAGAAGCAGTCCGAGGAGAACGCCCGCGCCCTGCTGGACCGGGTCGGCGTGGGCACCCAGGCCGACAAGTACCCCGCTCAGCTCTCCGGCGGCCAGCAGCAGCGCGTCGCGATCGCGCGGGCTTTGGCCATGGGTCCGAAGGTGATGCTCTTCGACGAGCCGACCTCCGCGCTCGACCCGGAGATGATCAACGAGGTGCTGGAGGTCATGCAGCAGCTCGCCCGCGAGGGCATGACGATGGTCGTCGTCACCCACGAGATGGGGTTCGCACGTTCGGCTGCAAACCGCGTGGTGTTCATGGCGGACGGCCGGATCGTCGAACAGGCTGCGCCCGACCAGTTCTTCAGCAACCCGCGCAGCGACCGGGCCAAGGACTTCCTGTCGAAGATCCTGCACCACTGAACCGGCCGCGCGCCCGCCGCGCCGTCGAGCGCCCCGCATCGTTCCTCACGCAAAGGATGTCCACCATGAAGCTCCGCAAGGTGACCGCCGCCTCGGCCGTCGTCCTCAGCATCGCCCTGTCCGCCACGGCGTGTGGCGGTGGCAACAAGGACAACAGCTCGTCGTCCTCGGGCAGCAGCAACAAGGTCAAGATCGGCATCAAGTTCGACCAGCCGGGTCTCGGCCTGAAGGAGCCGAACGGCAAGTTCTCCGGCTTCGACGTGGACGTGGCCACGTACGTCGCGGGGCAGCTCGGCTACAAGCCGGACCAGATCGAATTCGTGGAGACCAAGAGCGCCGACCGCGAGAACGCCCTCTCACGCGGCGACGTGAAGTTCATCGTGGCCACGTACTCCATCACCCCGAAGCGGCAGCAGAAGGTCGACTTCGCCGGTCCGTACCTGCTGGCCCACCAGGACCTGCTGGTCAAGAAGAACTCCGACATCACCAAGGGCACGGACCTCAACGGCAAGAGGCTGTGCTCCGTGACCGGTTCCACCTCGGCCCAGAACGTTCAGCAGAAGATCGCGCCGAAGGCCCAGCTCAAGGAGCTCGGCGGCTACTCCGAGTGCATCTCCGGCCTGCAGAGCGGCGCGGTGGACGCGGTCACCACCGACGACTCGATCCTGGCGGGCTTCGCCGCGCAGGACAAGTACAAGGGCCAGTTCAAGCTCGCCGGTCTGAAGCTGAGCAACGAGAACTACGGCATCGGCGTGAAGAAGGGCGACGCCCAGCTGGTCGACAAGATCAACAAGGCGATCGAGAAGATGGAGAGCAGCGGCGCCTGGGAGGCGGCCGTGAAGAAGAACTTCGGCCCGGCCGACTACAAGAACGAGCCGGCTCCGAAGATCGGCCAGATCGTCAAGTAACGCGGCCCACCGCAGTCAGCTCGGGGTCCCCCCGGTGCGCGCCGCCGCCCGTCGCCCTGCCGGCGGCGGCGCGCCCCGCCCTCCACGTACGTCACCCACCCGGAAGCGCGGGAGATCGTGTTCGACTTTCTTGAAGGCTACGACGTCCTAGGGGCGTTCTGGATGACGGTGAAACTCACCGTCTTCTCGGCCGTGGGCTCCCTGGTCTGGGGCACCCTGCTGGCGGCGATGCGGGTCAGCCCGGTCCCGCTGATGCGCGGCTTCGGCACCGCCTACGTGAACATCGTCCGGAACATCCCGCTGACGGTGATCATCGTCTTCACCTCGCTCGGCCTCGCCGACATCTTCCGCATCACCCTGGGCGCTCCCAACGACTTCGCGCTGCAGGGCTTCCGGCTCGCGATCCTCGGCCTGGTCGCCTACACCGCGGCCTTCGTCTGCGAGTCGATCCGCTCCGGCATCAACACGGTGCCCCTCGGCCAGGCCGAGGCGGCCCGCGCGATCGGGCTGAACTTCAGCCAGACCCTCCGCCTGATCGTGCTGCCGCAGGCCTTCCGGGCGGTCATCGGCCCGCTGGCCAACGTGCTGATCGCGCTGACCAAGAACACCACGGTGGCCGCGGCCATCGGTGTGGCCGAGGCGGCCTCCCTGATGAAGAAGATGATCGAGAACGAGGCCCAGACGCTCGCCATCGGCGCGGTCTTCGCCCTCGGTTTCGTGGTCCTGACCCTGCCCACGGGCCTCATCCTCGGTTGGCTGGGCAAGCGACTGGCGGTGAAGCGATGAGTTCCGTCCTCTACGACACACCCGGACCCCGTGCCAAACGGCGCAACGTCCTGCTCTCGGTCGTCTTCTTCGTCCTCCTCGCCCTGTTGTTGTGGTGGGTCGTGCAGACGCTGGACGACAAGGGCCAGCTCACGAGCGCCCTGTGGAAGCCGTTCGTCCAGGGCGACACGTGGACGACCTACCTGATCCCGGGCCTCGGCAACACCCTCAAGGCGGCCGCGCTCGCCATGGTCATCGCCCTGCCGCTGGGCGCGTTCTTCGGCATCGCACGCCTGTCCGACCACCGCTGGGTGCGGGGGCCGTCCGCCGTGGTGGTGGAGTTCTTCCGGTCCATCCCGGTGCTGCTGCTGATGCTGTTCGCGAACGAGCTCTACTCCCGCTACACGAACGTCACCAGCGACGAGCGGCCCTTCTACGCCGTCGTCACCGGCCTGGTGCTCTACAACGCCTCCGTGCTCGCGGAGGTGGTCCGGGCGGGCATCCTGTCCTTGCCCAGGGGTCAGAGCGAGGCGGCCTACGCCATCGGTCTGCGCAAGACCCAGACGATGACGAGCATCCTGCTGCCGCAGGCGGTCACGGCCATGCTGCCGGCGATCGTCAGCCAGTTGGTGGTCATCGTGAAGGACACCGCGCTGGGCGGTGTGATGATCGGCTACAACGAGCTGCTGAACTCGCGCAGCACCCTCGCGGCCAACTTCGCCAACGTCATTCCCAGCTTCATCGTCGTGGCGGTCATCTACATCGTGCTGAACTTCATCCTGACGTCCTTCGCGAGCTGGCTCGAGGGCTATCTGCGGCGCAGCAAGCGCAGCACGGGCGCGGTCCTCGGCGCGGAGGACATGGAAGAGCTGAACCCGGCGGCGGTGGGCGGCACCTTCGGCACCGGCGGTGAGGGCGGCGGCCCCAGCGGCTTCACCCACCCCGGCGGCAAGAAGCCATGACGGCCAATCAGGTTGCTTGAGAGAAACGGAGGCAGTGGCGTGATCGCCACTGCCTCCGTCACTTGACGCAAGCAGCGGCAATGGGTTGCATACGTTCTGTGATCGCGCACCCTGCTCCAACCTGTTGTTCACCTACGTCCCCGAGGGCACCGCTGCGAGCAGGGGGCGCCGCGCCGTGGACCCGGTGATCATCGTCGGAGCGGGGCCTGTGGGGCTCACGCTCGCCCTGGCGCTGGCGCGTCAGGAGGTGCCGTCGGTCGTCCTGGACGAGGGACCCGGCAAGGACGAACCCCGGCTCGCCCGTACGGTCGTCCTGCGCGAGGACACCGCCGCCCTGCTTCAGCGGCTCACCGGAGTGCCGCTGGACCGGGCCGGACTGCGTTGGGCCGGATGGCGGTCGATGCGGCGCAAGCAGGTGATGCGCGAGATCGCCTTCGACGACGACACCGAGCCCGCTCCCCTGCACATCGCCCAGCACGTCCTGACTGGCGTCCTGCGCGACGCACTCGCCGGTGAGCGCCTCGTCGAGATCGCCACGGACAGCCGCCTGGACACCGTCGAGCAGGAACCCTCCGGCGTCACCGCCCACACCCGCGGCCCGAACGGCACCTGGTGGCGCGGCAGTTTCCTCGTCGGCTGCGACGGCCCCCGCTCCACCGTGCGCAAGCTCGCGGACATCCGCTTCCCGGGCCGTACGGCGGTGGAACGGTACGCCGTCGCCGCGCTGCGCACCGAACTCCCCTGGGACGGCGAGGCCGTACTGCACCGCCTGCCGCCGTGGCGCACCTCCGGCCCGAGCGCCGGCGAGGTCACCGCGCGGCCGCTGCCGGACGGGGTGTGGCGGCTGGACTGGCTGCTGCCGGCCGGCAAGGACCTGGTCACGCCGGAGCTGCTCATCGCCCGCGTGCGGGAGACCCTGGCCGGCTGGCACGACGGCACCACGCCGCCGTACGACCTGCTGGACACCGGCGTGCACACCGTCCACCACCGCCTCGCCCGCCGCTGGCGCTCCGGCCGGGTCTTCCTCGCCGGGGACGCCGCCCACCTGCTGGGCACCCTCGGCACGCAGGGCCTGGACGAGGGGCTCCGCGACGCCGACAACCTCGCGTGGAAGCTGGCGTCGGCCTGGCACAACGGGCCGCGCGAGGCGCTGCTCGACAGCTACCAGACCGAACGCCGCTCCGCCGTCGCCGCCCGGCTGCGCGCCGCCGACCAGGTGCTGCCGCTGCTGCGGGGCGGCGGCGGACTGCGGTCCTACGTCCCCGGCGCGACCCGCGGCCACGACGCCCTGCTCACCGAGGGCCACCTCGGCCGCGGCCCGCTCGGCGAGACGGCCGACTACGCCGACTCCCCGCTCGCACCCCGGCATCTGGAGGCGGAGGTCCCCGTCGGCACGCCGCCCGGCGCGCAGATCACCGACGTCCTGGTCACGGCGGAGGACGGCTCCTTCGTCCCGCTGCGCGACCGGCTCGGCCGCGGGGCGCTGCTCGTCGTCCTGATCGCACCGGGCACCGGCGTATGGGAACGCAAGCACTGGGTCACGGCCGGGATCATGCCGCGGCTGGCCGCCGCGGTGACCGCGCTGCCGCATCCGGCGGAACTGCTGGTCGCCGAGGAGTACCCGGGCGCCGCCGCCCACACGGTGCTGCTGGTGCGCCCCGACGGTCACCTGGTCACCGCGCTGAGCGGCGTACGCCCGGCCGACCTCTACGCCGCCGCCGAGGCAACCCTGGGCGGACCCGCGCGGACCGAGGTGACGGCCGGCTCCGCCGCGACATGACGCCCCTCGCCGTCACTGTGCGTCCGCATAGTGACGGTGAATTGACCGCTCCGGAGCGTCGTGGTGTACTCCGGAGCGTGACCGACACCGATGTGCGCCTGTGGCGGAGGGTCCATATGGACCTGCTCCGGTACGCGGGCTGCGTGTGTCGTCCGTCCTGCTGAATTCGCATCCCCCCTTCTTCTCTGCCTTCTTCTCTGCCGCGCGCGCCCGTGCCCGTCGTGCCGTCGCGCGCCGCCGACGCGAACGCTCAACAGGACGGTGCCCGTGTCTGTCTCCCCCTCGCTCCCCTCTGCCCTGAACAACGTCTCAGCCGCCGCCTCCGTGCCCACGCAGGCGGATCTTCTGGAATTCGTCCGGCGTACGGCCGCCGACACCGCGCTGATCGACTCGCTCCCGCTCGACCCGGAGGGCCGCACCTGGGTGCGCCTCGAGGGGCCCGGCGGCAGCGAGGCCTGGCTGATCGGCTGGCCGCCCGGCACCGGGACCGGCTGGCACGACCACGCCGAGTCCGTGGGTGCCTTCGTCACCGCGCGCGGTGAGCTGCGGGAGAACGCGCTGGCGGCCCGGCTGCCCGCCGACGGCTGGAAGACGCTGGAGCTGACCGACGGGGTGGACCGGTCCCGGCAGCTGCCCGCAGGCCGCGGCCGCTCCTTCGGTCACCACCATGTCCACGAGGTGCTCAACCAGTCCACGGCCGAGCACGCCGTCTCCGTGCACGCCTACTACCCGCCGCTGCCCCTCATCCGCCGCTACAGCCGGACCGGCCAGGTGCTGCGCCTGGAGCAGGTCGAGCGCCCCGAGGACTGGCAGTGAGCGACGCAGTGAGCAGGAACGCGGTGAGCACCGACGCGGTGGGCGTCGACGCGTTGCTGGAGCGGGTGCGTGCCGGGTACGCGCGCGTGGAGGCCCGGGAGGCCCACGCGGCCGCCGGCGCCGGTGAGGCGCTGCTGGTCGACATCCGGTACGCGGCCCTGCGCGAGCGGGACGGCCTGATCCCGGGCGCGGTCGTCGTCGAGCGCAACGAGCTGGAGTGGCGGCTCGACCCGCAGGGCAGCCATCGCCTCCCCGAGGCCACGAGCCACGATCTGCGGATCGTGGTGATCTGCAACGAGGGCTACGCCTCCAGCCTGGCGGCCGCTTCCCTGCACCAGCTCGGTCTGCACCGGGCCACCGATCTGGTCGGCGGCTTCCAGGCCTGGCGGGCGGCGGGGCTGCCGGTGGCGTCAGAGGGACGGTGAGAGCGGCAGACCCGCGCGGAACCAGGCGTACGCCGGTACGGGTCCGGCGCCGTGGAGGGCGTCGGACCGTTCCCCCGTCGAGTCGAGTCCGTTCCGCGTCGAGGCGGGATCAATCTCTCGCCGATCCCTCGCCGAGTCAGATCCCGTCCTCGTCGAGGAAGTCCGTCTCCTCGCCCTCTTCTTCGAGCGCCTCCCGGACCACGCGCAGGGCCATGCCCTCCGGGTAGCCCTTGCGGGCGAGCATGCCGGCGAGGCGGCGCAGGCGCTTGTCGCGATCGAGGCCGCGGGTGGCGCGCAACTTGCGGGCCACGAGGTCACGCGCGGTCGCTTCCTCCTGCTCGCTGTCCAGCTGCGCCACGGCCTCGTCGATCAGGGCCGAGTCGACGCCTTTGGTGCGCAGCTCCCGGGCGAGAGCCCGGCGGGCCAGGCCCCGGCCGTGGTGCCGGGACTCCACCCAGGCGTCCGCGAAGGCGCTGTCGTTGATCAGCCCGACCTCTTCGAACCGCGACAGCACCTCCTCGGCGACCTCGTCCGGGACGTCCCTCTTGCGCAGGGCGTCCGCGAGCTGCTTGCGGGTGCGCGGGGTCCCGGTGAGCAGGCGCAGGCAGATCGCCCGTGCCCGCTCAACCGGGTCCCCCGGAGGCTCCCCCTGCTCGGCCCTCGACAAGGAAGAGGCGCCCCCGTCCTCGGCGGACGGCTCCCCGGGGTGCTCCCCGAAGCCGCGCCGTCGACGCCCACGGCCGCCGCGCGTCCCCCCGGTACGCGCGCCGTCCCGTGCACCGCCCGCGCGACGCGGCTCCCCGCTGTCGTACCCGGCGGCGTCGTCGTACTCGGTGCCGTCCTTGCTCCGGGCCGGGGCCACGTCCTGCCTCTCGGCCCGCTCCGCGGGGGCGTCGAGGTGGGCGTACTCGGCCCAGTCGGTTCGTCGTGTCACGGTCAGCTCTTGGCTGCGGCGGCCTTGGTCTTGGTGGCCTTGGCCGCCGCGAGGGCAGGCGCCGCCTTGGCAGCGTCCTCGGCCCCGGCTCCGGCGGAGACCGCGGCGTCGGCGCCCGGCTCGGCGGCGGGCTCCTCGGCGCGCACGCCGACGCCCAGCTTCTCCTTGATCTTCTTCTCGATCTCGTTGGCCAGGTCGGGGTTGTCCTTGAGGAAGTTGCGCGCGTTCTCCTTGCCCTGGCCGAGCTGGTCGCCCTCGTACGTGTACCAGGCGCCGGCCTTGCGCACGAAGCCGTGCTCCACACCCATGTCGATCAGGCCGCCCTCGCGGCTGATGCCCTGGCCGTAGAGGATGTCGAACTCGGCCTGCTTGAAGGGCGGGGCGACCTTGTTCTTGACGACCTTGCAGCGGGTGCGGTTGCCGACCGCTTCCGTGCCGTCCTTCAGGGTCTCGATGCGGCGGATGTCGATGCGCACCGAGGCGTAGAACTTCAGCGCGCGGCCACCGGTCGTGGTCTCCGGGGAGCCGAACATCACGCCGATCTTCTCGCGGAGCTGGTTGATGAAGATCGCCGTGGTCTTGGACTGGTTGAGCGCGCTGGTGATCTTCCGCAGCGCCTGGCTCATCAGACGGGCCTGCAGACCGACGTGGCTGTCGCCCATCTCGCCCTCGATCTCCGCACGCGGCACGAGCGCGGCGACGGAGTCGATGACGATGAGGTCGAGCGCGCCGGAGCGGACCAGCATGTCCACGATCTCGAGCGCCTGCTCGCCGTTGTCCGGCTGCGAGAGGATCAGGTTGTCGATGTCGACGCCGAGCTTCTTCGCGTACTCGGGGTCGAGGGCGTGCTCCGCGTCCACGAAGGCGACCTGGCCGCCGGCCTTCTGGGCGTTGGCCACCGCGTGCAGGGTCAGGGTCGTCTTACCGGAGGACTCCGGGCCGTAGACCTCCACCACACGGCCGCGCGGCAGGCCGCCGACACCGAGGGCGACGTCGAGTGCGGTCGACCCGGTGGGGATGACCTCGATGGGCTCATTCGGCCGCTCGCCCAGGCGCATCACCGCGCCCTTGCCGAATTGCCGTTCAATCTGTGCGAGCGCGGCGTCGAGGGCCTTCTCGCGGTCGGTTCCTGCCATGGGTTCCACCCGGTTTGCTTGAGTCGATCGCTTCACGTCAAAGACGCTAACGCCTGCCACTGACAACGCGCCCCGACGCCGGTTCGGCCTGTGGATAACCCTGGGACACACCCGCTCGAACTGGGACGAAATCCCCTCCGTTGAGCCTTGCCGGAGCCTCCATATGAATGGATGTTCGATTTTCGTGTCAAGCGCGCCACGCGGCACCTCCGAGCGTACGCCCGCGCCTCGGCGCCGCCGGGAATCACCGCGAACCGCTGCTCCCCGCGCCGTACGCGAGGTGTCTCCGACGGTACGACGACGGCCCGCGCGGCAGCCGAGAAGCTCGGTGGCATGGACAACAGGTCGGCGGCTCGAGCACAGGACATCCACCGCGGCACACCTGCGGCCACGCCTCGCGCCTCCCTCCCGCTACGTCCCGTCGACCGGCTGTGTCTGGTCATCGGCGCCGCGCTGATCGTCTCCGGGCTGGCGCATCTGCTGGTCTTCGCCGTCGACGGCGGCCCTTGGTTCGGGCCGGTGTCCTGGCGGAAACCGGTGACCTTCGGGCTGTCGTTCGGCGTGACGCTGCTCGCCATCGCCTGGGTCACGACGTACCTCAGGGTGGGAGCACGGCTGCGCTCCGCGCTGCTCGCCGTGTTCGCCGTGGACTGTGTCGTGGAGGTCGGCGGCATCACGCTGCAGGCGTGGCGGCGGGTTCCCTCCCACCTGGACATGGAGACGCCTTTCGACACGGCGGTCTCGATGACGCTCGCGGTGGGCGGCGGCGTACTGATCGTGCTGCTGACCGTCTTCGCGGTGGCGTCCTTCCGCCGGCGGCCGTCCGGTCCCGCGGGCATGCCGCTCGCGGTGCGTTCCGGTTTCGCCCTCCTGCTGGTGGGCCTCGCCTCGGGCGCCGCGATGATCGCGCGCGGTGTCGTGCTCACCCGCACCGGCCACCAGGAGGCCGCCTACCACTCGACGGCCCCGCTCAAGCCGCTGCACGGGGTGAGCCTGCACGCCGTCCTGGTGCTGCCCGCGCTGGCCTGGCTGCTGGCGCGCACCTCGTGGGACGCGGCGGTGCGCAGGCGGGTGGTGGAGGCGGCGGTGTGGGCCTACGCCGCGGCGGTGGCCGGAGCGGGCGTATGGGCGCTCCTCACGTACTAGCCCTCAGGCATTCGCATCACGTGCGAGCCCCCAGGTACGGGCATCACGTGCCGGCCCCCAGGTACTGGCGTCACGTGCCGGCCGTCAGGTACTGACGTCGTCGTCCTCCCCGCGCGTCCGGGTCCGCCCCCACAGGCCCCGGGCCCGGGTGAGAGCGCCCGCGCCGCGGCCGCGGTGGCCGTGGACGCGGGGGTCGTCCGTGACGGCGTACCGCTTCACGTACGCGCCCAGGAACGCCTGGAGCGTCGCGACCGCGGGGATGGCGATGAGCGCACCGACCGCGCCGAGCAGAGCGGTGCCGGCGATCACCGAACCGAAGGCGACCGCGGGATGGATGTCCACCGTCTTCGAGGTCAGCTTCGGCTGCAGCATGTAGTTCTCGAACTGCTGGTAGACCACGACGAAGACCAGCACCCACACCACGTACAGGGGATCGACCGTGAAGGCGATCAGCATCGGCAGCGCGCCGGCGAGATACGTGCCGATGGTGGGGATGAACTGCGACACCACGCCGACCCACATGCCGAGCACGGGCGCGTACGGGATGCCGAGGGCCTGCAGCATGACGTAGTGCGCGACGGCCGAGATCAGGGCCATCAGCCCGCGGCTGTAGAGGTAGCCGCCGGTCTTGTCGACGGCGATCTCCCACGCGCGCAGCACTTCGGCCTGCCGGGCGGGCGGCAGCACCGAGCATATGCCGCGGCGCAGCCGGGGCCCGTCGGCGGCGAAGTAGAAGGAGAACAGGCCGATCGTCAGCAGCTGGAAGAGGCCGCCGAGGACCTGTGTGGACACGTCCAGGACGCCGGCGGCGCTGTTCTGCACGTACTTCTTCAGCCAGTCGGAGCGGAGCAGGCCCTGCTGGATGTCCAGCCGCTTGAGGTCGGTGTGGAACGTGCTGTTGATCCAGTGGATGAGCGAGTCGAGGTAGTCGGGGAAGTGCTCGATCATCTTGATGATCTGGCCGGCCAGCATCGAGCCGAGCAGGGTGACGAACCCGGCGGAGACGATCAGCAGGCCGAGGAAGACCAGGAACGTGGCGAGACCGCGGCGCAGGCCGCGTGAGGACATCCAGCTCACCGCGGGTTCGATGGCCAGGGCCAGGAAGAACGCGATCAGGATGTTGATCAGCAGCCCGGTGAGCTGGTGGAACGCCCAGCTGCCCAGTTGGAAGGCCGCGATGAGGGCGAGCGCGAGGACCATGGCGCGCGGCAGCCAGCGGGGCATGCGGCCGGCCGGCCCGGCGTCGCTCCCGGCCGGGGGCCGGGTGGAGGGCGTCGTGCCGTCGGTGAATGCCTGTGGGGCGGACTGCCCGGTGTCGTCAGTGGATGCCACGGACCAAGTCTCGCCGACGCCACCGACAACCCGACACCGCCCTGCCCCTGCCGACCGGGCGCCGCCGCGAACCCGACACCGCCCTGCCCCCGCCGACCGGGCGCCGTCGCGCGACCTTCACCTCGTTCCCCGTACTGAGCACGGGCCCGTCGTGGTCGGGTCGCGCTCAGCGCCTCTCTCGCGGGACGTTCATCACCGTGCACACCACACGCCACACGTCCTTGGCCTCCCAGCCGGCCGCCAGCGCCTGGTGCACCGTGCGCTCGCCCAGTTCCGACATCACGTGGTCACGCGCGAAGGTGTCGGCGTAGCCCGCGCCGAAGTGCTCCGCCATCCGCTCCCAGAAGACCGTCAACCGCATGCGACCAGTATCCCGCCCCTGAGAGTGGGCTCCGGCCGGGGACCGCCCACCGAGACCGCTTACCGGCCTACGGTCTGATCCATGGCCGAAACCGGAGCATCCCCACTCCTCCCCCCGACCCCGGCGCGCTCCCCGCTCTCGCGCGCCGAGCACTTCGTCTGGCTCACCGCGCGCGTGCTGGAGCAGCGTCTGTTCGCGTACCACTTCCTGCGGGGCGACGCCGACCCGGTGGAGACCGCGCTGGACGCCTACCGCAACGACGACGGCGGATACGGCCACGCCCTGGAACCGGATCTGCGCGGTCCGGTCAGCCAGCCGCTGCACACCGCGCACGCGCTGCGGGTGCTGGACCTCATCGGGCGTTGCACCGGGCAGCGCGTGGAACGCGTGTGCCGCTATCTGACCTCGGTGTCCACGGCGGACGGCGCGCTGCCGGCCATCCATCCCAGCCAGCGGGGCTACCCGGCCGCGCCGTTCCTCCCGATCGTGGACGACCCGCCGAGCGACCTGCTCGCCACCGGTCCCGTGGTGGGGTTGCTGCACCGCAACGAGGTGTGGCACGCCTGGCTCTTCCGGGCCACCGACTTCTGCTGGCAGCGCGTCGAGGCGCTGGAGAAGTCCCATCCGTACGAGATCGAGGCAGCCGTCGCCTTCCTGGACTCCGCGCCCGACCACGCGCGTGCACATGCCGTTGCCGACCGGCTGGGCCGGCTGGTGCGGGAGCAGCGGCTCGCCGCCCTGGACCCGGACGGCCTCGACGCCTACCCGGTCGCGCCGGGCTACGCGCCGGGCGAGCACCACTTCCCGCACGACTTCGCGCCGACGCCGAACTCGCTCGCGCGTGGGTGGTTCACCGACGCCGAGATGGCCCGCTCCCTGGACCATCTGGCGGGCGAGCAGCAGGAGGACGGCGGCTGGCCGGTCCGGTGGCGCCAGTGGGCACCGGGCACGGTGCTGGAGGCACGGCCCATGGTGACCATCGAGGCACTGCGCACGCTCAGGGCGTACGGCCGCGCCATCGGCTGAGCCATCAGCGCTGAGCCATCGGCTGAGCCATGGGGTTGAGCGGGCGGCTCCGGCCGGCGGCAGAAGGGCGATCTCGCCGGGTCGCACGACGCCCCGCCCCGCCCGCCACCCGTCCCACCACGGCCCGCCACCACCACCGCCCTGCCACCACCGCCGCCCTGCCACCGTCCCGCCACCGCTCCGGATCCGCCGCGCGTCCCCGCAGCTCAGGGCCGTTGTCAGTGGCTGGGTGCAGGATGGACGCATGGTCAGCTCCGCCCATCCGGCCCTCGACGGCTTCTCCCCCGCGACCCGCGGCTGGTTCACGGGGGCCTTCTCCGCGCCCACCGCCGCCCAGGCGGGCGCGTGGCAGGCCACCCGTGCCGGGTCGGATGTGCTGGTGGTCGCCCCGACCGGCTCCGGCAAGACCCTCGCCGCGTTCCTCGCCGCGCTGGACCAGCTCGCCTCCACTCCGCCCCCGGCCGACCCGAAGAAGCGCTGCCGGGTGCTGTACGTCTCCCCGCTGAAGGCCCTGGCGGTCGACGTCGAGCGCAACCTGCGCAGTCCGCTGACCGGCATCCGTCAGGAGTCCGTCCGCCTGGGCCTGCCGGAGCCTGAGGTGAAGGTCGGCATCCGCTCCGGCGACACCCCGCCCGCCGAGCGCCGCGCGCTGTCCACGCGCCCGCCGGACATCCTGATCACCACCCCGGAGTCGCTGTTCCTGATGCTGACGTCGGCCACGCGCGACGCGCTGGCGGGCGTGGAGACGGTGATCCTGGACGAGGTGCACGCGGTGGCGGGCACCAAGCGCGGCGCGCATCTCGCGCTGTCCCTGGAGCGGCTTGACGAGCTGCTGCCGAGGCCGGCCCGCCGTATCGGCCTGTCGGCGACCGTGCGCCCGGTCGACGAGGTCGCCCGCTATCTCTCACCGCGCCGCAAGGTGGAGATCGTCCAGCCGCAGTCGGGCAAGGAGTTCGACCTGTCGGTCGTCGTCCCGGTCGAGGACATGGGCGAGCTCGGCGGCTCCCCCGCGGCCGACGCCTCCGATGGCGCGGAGCGGCCCTCGATCTGGCCGCACGTGGAGGAGCGGATCGCCGACCTGGTGCAGTCCCACCGGTCCACGATCGTCTTCGCGAACTCCCGCCGCCTCGCCGAGCGCCTGTGCAACCGGCTCAACGAGATCGCCTACGAGCGGGCGACCGGCGAGACGCTGGACGAGCACCACGCGCCGGCGGAGCTGATGGGCGGCTCGGGCGCGGCCCAGGGCGCCCCGCCGGTCATCGCCCGCGCCCACCACGGCTCGGTGTCGAAGGAGCAGCGCGCCCTCGTCGAGGAGGATCTGAAGGCGGGCAGGCTGCCCGCGGTGGTGGCCACGTCCAGCCTGGAGCTCGGCATCGACATGGGCGCCGTCGACCTCGTCGTCCAGGTCGAGTCCCCGCCCTCGGTGGCGTCCGGTCTCCAGCGCGTCGGCCGTGCGGGCCACCAGGTGGGCGCGGTCTCCACGGGCGTCGTGTTCCCCAAGTACCGCGGTGACCTGGTGCAGGCCGCGGTGGTCACCGAGCGGATGCGCACGGGCTCCATCGAGTCGCTGAGGGTTCCCGCGAACCCGCTCGACGTCCTCGCCCAGCAGCTCGTCGCCATGACGGCGCTGGACACCTGGCAGGTCGAGGACCTGCTCGCCGTGGTGCGCCGCGCCGCGCCCTTCGCGTCGTTGCCGGAGTCGGCGTTCACCGCCGTGCTCGACATGCTGGCGGGCCGCTATCCGTCGGACGCGTTCGCCGAGCTGCGCCCGCGCGTGGTGTGGGACCGCGTCGCCGGGACGGTCACCGGCCGCCCCGGCGCCCAGCGGCTTGCGGTGACCTCCGGCGGCACGATCCCCGACCGTGGCCTGTTCGGGGTGTTCCTCGCCGGGTCCGACCCGAAGAAGGGCGGCGGCCGGGTCGGCGAGCTGGACGAGGAGATGGTCTACGAGTCGCGGGTCGGCGACGTCTTCACGCTGGGCACCAGTTCCTGGCGTATCGAGGACATCACCCGTGACCGCGTGCTGGTGTCCCCGGCGCCGGGAGTGCCGGGCCGGCTGCCCTTCTGGAAGGGCGACCAGCTGGGCCGCCCGCTGGAACTGGGCCGCGCGGTCGGCGCGTTCCTGCGCGAGGTCGGCTCCCTCGACCGGGACGACGCCCGGCTGCGGCTGCTCACCGCAGGCCTGGACGCCTGGGCCGCGGACAACGTGCTGGCCTATCTGCAGGAGCAGCGGGAGGCCTGCGGCCACATCCCCGACGACCGCACGATCGTCGTGGAGCGCTTCCGCGACGAGCTCGGCGACTGGCGCGTCGTGGTGCACTCCCCCTTCGGCGCCCAGGTGCACGCCCCGTGGGCGCTCGCGCTGGGCGCCCGCCTCGCCGAGCGCTACGGCATGGACGCGCAGGTCATGCACGCCGACGACGGCATCGTGCTGCGGCTGCCCGACGCCGACCTGATGGGCCTGGACCTGCTGGACCAGCCGCCGGTGAAGGCGGGCACGGAGTACGACGCCGACCAGGCGCCGGTCGGCGCCGCGGACGTCGTCTTCGACAAGGGCGAGGTCGACCAGGTCGTCACCGATCAGGTCGGCGGCTCAGCCCTGTTCGCCTCCCGCTTCCGCGAGTGCGCCGCCCGCGCCCTGCTGCTGCCGCGCCGCAGCCCCGGGCGGCGCACCCCGCTGTGGCAGCAGCGCCAGCGCGCCGCGCAACTGCTGGAGGTGGCGAGCGAGTTCGGTTCGTTCCCGATCGTCCTGGAAGCGGTCCGCGAGTGCCTTCAGGACGTCTTCGACGTCCCCGGCCTGACCGAGCTGATGGGCGACCTGGAGTCCCGCAAGGTGCGCCTGGTCGAGGTGACCACGCCGGAGCCGTCCCCGTTCGCCCGCTCCCTCCTCTTCGGGTACGTCGCCCAGTTCCTGTACGAGGGCGACTCCCCGCTCGCCGAGCGCCGCGCGGCCGCGCTGTCGCTGGACTCCCGGCTGCTGGCCGAGCTGCTCGGCCAGGCGGAGCTGCGCGAACTGCTCGACGCCGAGGTGCTCACCGAGCTGGAGCAGGAGCTGCAGTGGCTCACCGAGGACCGGCGCGTCAAGGACGTCGAGGGCGTCGCGGACGTGCTGCGCCTGCTCGGCCCGCTCACCGAGGCCGAGCTGGCCGAGCGCGGCGCCGAGCCCGCGTGGGCGTCCGAACTGGCCGCCGCCCGCCGGGCCATCCGGGTCCGCATCGGCGGCCGGGACCACTGGGCGGCGATCGAGGACGCGGGCCGGCTGCGCGACGCGCTCGGCACCGCGCTGCCGGTCGGGGTCCCCGAGGCCTTCACCGAGCCGGTGAAGGACCCGCTCGGCGACCTCATCGCCCGCTACGCCCGCACCCATGGCCCCTTCACCTCGGCCACCGCCGCCGCGCGGTTCGGGCTGGGCGTCGCGGTCACCGACGGCGCCCTCCAGCGGCTCGCGGCGGCCGGCCGGGTCGTCCAGGGCGAGTTCCACCCCGCCGGCATCGGTCAGGAGTGGTGCGACGCGGCCGTACTGCGCCGGCTGCGCCGCCGCTCCCTGGCCGCGCTGCGCCACGAGCTGGAGCCGGTGCCGCCGGCCGCGCTGGCCCAGTTCCTGCCGCAGTGGCAGCACATCGGCAAGGGCCACGCGCTGCGAGGCGTCGACGGACTCGTGCGGGCCGTCGAGCAGTTGCAGGGCTCGTCCGTGCCCGCGTCCGCCCTGGAGAAACTCGTCCTGCCGTCCCGCGTGAGCGGTTACACCCCGGCGATGCTCGACGAGCTCACCGCCGCCGGAGAGATCGTCTGGGCCGGTGCGGGCGCGCTGCCCGGCAAGGACGGCTGGGTCTCCCTGTACCTGGCGGACGCGGCCCCGCTGCTCCTGCCCCCGCCGCACCCGGTGGAGCTGACGGCCCTGCACCAGTCCGTGCTGGACACCCTGTCCGGCGGATACGGCCTGTTCTTCCGTCAGATCGCCGACCAGGTGCGCGCCACCACCCACCCCGACGCCACCGATCCCCAACTGGCCGACGCGCTGTGGGACCTGGCCTGGTCCGGCCGGCTCACCAACGACACGCTCGCCCCGATGCGTTCCCTGCTGGGCTCCGGCCGCACCGCCGGCTCCACCGCCCACCGCGCCAAACGCGCGGCCCCGCGCGGCCGCTACGGCTCGCTGACCGCCGCGGCGCGCCCCGCATCCCGCAGCGGCCCGCCGACCGTCGCCGGCCGCTGGTCCCTGCTCCCGGCGCAGGAACCGGACCTCACGGTCCGCGCCCACGCCCTGGCCCGCACGCTGCTCGACCGGCACGGCGTGGTCACGCGGGGCGCCGTCGGCGCGGAGGGCGTCGAAGGCGGCTTCTCGGCGGTGTACCGCGTCCTGTCGGTCTTCGAGGAGAGCGGGCAGGCCCGCCGCGGGTACGTGGTGGAGGGTCTCGGCGCCGCCCAGTTCGCCATGGACGGCGCGGTCGACCGGCTCCGCGCGGTGGCCACCGCCCGCGAGCGCGGTGACGCCGCGCGGGCGGCGGCCCCGCCGGGCTTCGGCGCCCCCGACGGCGACGGCCACGGCAGGCCCGGCGACCTGCCCTCCGGCGGTTTCCCCGCCACCGACGCCGACTGGGCCAAGGCCTTCGACGCGCCCGACGGCACGCAATTCCCGGACTTCCCGGACTTCCCGGACTTCCCGCTCTCCCCCGGTGACTACGTCTCCCCGCGCGATGTCGAATCCCCCGGCGCCGGCGGCCCCCGAGGCGGCGGCCCGGGCCACAGCACCGGCTCGCCGTACGACGGCTACGGCGGCGGCTACGGCACCGGCGCCGGCCCGGCACCCGGGTACGACCGCCGTTTCGGCAGCCACAGCACGTACGGCAACCGCCGCGCCGATCCCACCGCCGTCACCCGCTCCGTCGTCCTCGCGGCCGCCGACCCGGCCAACGCGTACGGGGCAGCCCTGCCCTGGCCCGAGCCGCCGACCGGCGCCGGGCACAAACCCGGCCGCAAGGCGGGCTCACTGGTGGTGCTGGTCGACGGTGAGCTGGCGCTGTACATGGAACGCGGCGGCAAGACCCTGCTGGCCTGGCCCGCCGAGCCGGACGCCGACGCGACCGAGGACCAGCGTCTGCGGGCGGCCGCGGAGGCCCTGGCAGCAGCGGCCCGCGCCGGTTCACTCGGCACGGTCACGGTGGAGCGCGTCAACGGCGCCTCCGCCCTGACCTCCCCCTTCGGCGCCCTCCTGGAGGGAGCGGGATTCATCGCCACCCCCCGGGGTCTGCGGCTACGGGCCTGACGGAGCCGCATGTCACCCTTGACCCATGCCCGAAGGTGACACGGTCTGGCAGGCCGCGAGGCGGTTGCACAGCGCGCTCGCGGGCGAGGTGCTGACCCGCAGCGACCTGCGTGTCCCCCGGTACGCCACGGTCGACCTCACCGGCCGCGCCGTCCTGGACGTCACACCGCGCGGCAAACACCTGCTCACCCGCATCGAGGGCGGCCTGACCCTGCACTCTCACCTGAAGATGGACGGTTCCTGGAAGGTGTACGCCTCCGGCCAGCGCTGGAGCGGCGGCCCCGGGCACCAGATCCGCGCGATCCTGGGCACCGCCGAGCGCACAGCCGTCGGCTACCGCCTGCCAGTGCTGGACCTGCTGCGCACCGCCGACGAGGAACGCGTCGTCGGCCACCTGGGCCCCGACCTGCTCGGCCCGGACTGGGACGGCGACCGGGCGCTCGCCAACCTGCTGCGCGACCCCGCGCGCGAGCTCGGCGAAGCGCTCCTGGACCAGCGCAATCTCGCCGGCATCGGGAACATCTACAAGAGCGAGCTGTGCTTCCTGCTCGGCGTCACCCCGTGGCTCCCGGTCGGCGCCCTGCCCGCCGATCGAGCCGCGCAGCTGCCCGCCCTGGCCAAGAAGCTGCTGGAGACGAACCGCGACCGCCTGGTCCGCGCCACGACGGGCCTGCGGGGCCAGGACCTGTTCGTCTACGGCCGCGCGCCCCGCCCCTGCCTGCGCTGCGGCACCTCGGTCCGGCTGGCCGACCAGGGCGACGGCTCCCGTGAACGCCCGACGTACTGGTGCCCGAGGTGCCAGACGGGCCCCGCACCCAGCCCGGCCCCGCGCCGCGGGCAGCGGTACCGCACGACCGGGTGACGAGGCCGACGCGGCCCTTACGCCGCGCGGCAATGCAGGAGCCGGCCGTTCACCCCGGTCCGGACTCTCCGCCCGAGCGGGGCGGTGACGCCCCGGTGTCCCCGTCCGCGACGCCGGTCACCCCGCGGGCCCCACCGCAATCCGCCGCATCCGAATCCACGGCCCCCGAGGCCACCACATCCGAACCCACCACATCCGCACCCAGGGCGCCCGAGGCCACCACATCCACATCCGCGGCCCCCGGCACCGCACCCCCGCCCCAAGCCTCCCGCCACCGCCCCGCACGCACCGCCCCCGCAGCCCGCCCCTTCGGCACGCAGTGCACGGGCAGCAGACTCAGTCCCCATCCGCCGGCCGCCACGGCGCCCTCCAGGGCTCCCGCCGCGGGGCTGAGGGCGAGCCGCAGGACGGCCCACCACCACACCGCCGCGAGGCCCGCACCGGCCCCGCAACGCGCTATGGAACCCCAGCGCGCCGTCCGCCCCGCCATGCCACCACCACCTCCAGCCGGGCGCCCGCAGGCCGCCCGGGAGGCCGCCAGGGCACGCGAGCGGCGCACCGGGGTGCCTCCGGGCCCGGCCGTCAGCTGCTCTCGGCCTGGAACATCCAGTGGTGCTTCTCGAGGTCCTGCGTGATCTGGATGAAGATGTCCTGGCTGACCGGGTCGGGGTCGGCCGTCGCCGTCACCCGCTCCCGCATCCGGGTGATCGCCGCGCCGAGCGCGTCCACGAGGGTCCGCACCGCGTCCGCGTCCTTGATCCAGCCCTCGGAGACCTGGCCGAGGCCACTGCCGGCGGCCACCGTCGCGGCCCGGCCGTCCGGCGACACGCCCAGCGCGGACGACCGTTCCGCGACCGTGTCCATGTGGACGCGCGCGCTGTCGACGACCTCGTCGAGCTGGAGGTGCACGGACCGGAACCGCGGTCCGACCACGTTCCAGTGCACCTGCTTGGCGACCAGCGACAGGTCCACCAGGTCGACGAGCGCGCCCTGCAGGGCCTCGGCGACGATCTTCAGGTCGGTCTCGGACAGGGGGCTCTTCACGACGTTCATCCACGCCTCCGTTGGTTCACCCGGTCGTCCCCTCCACCATGACGGCCTCCCCCAGGACCGGCAAATGGACCAAACCGGCCTGCGCATGCGACACCCGATCCGTCTGCGCATACGACACGACGGAAGTCCGCGGGCATGCAAAAACCCCGACCGCGCTCCTCCGTTCGTTTCGGAGAAGCCCCGGCCGGGGCCACGGACAGGTGTGTCAGGCGGCGACGACGTCCACCGCTTCGCTGGGCGCCTTGATGGTCACCCGTTCCGGTGGCACGCCGGACACCGACACAGAGCCCAGCATCGAACGGACCGGTGTGGGCACGGATTCGCTGGGAGTGGCCGCAGCAGACTGCGCCAGCTCGGCGAGGGCGAGTTCGTCACTCACTTCCCGCATGAGCTCGGACATCCGTACGTCCAGCGCGTCGCAGATGGCGGAGAGCAACTCGGAGGAAGCCTCCTTCTGCCCCCGCTCCACCTCGGAGAGATAGCCGAGCGAGACTCGGGCGGACGAGGAGACTTCGCGCAGAGTACGGCCCTGGCGTTGGCGCTGCCGACGCAGCACGTCACCCAGCAGGCGACGGAGCAGAATCATCGGTGGCTCCCTCCTCGGACCGCGTAGCCGCATCCTTCTCGCCCCACCGTACCGCCTCGCGCCGCGGCCGTGCGGGGAGCGATGTCGTGTTCACTCAGGGCTGCAAACATCAAAACCCCCCGTTCCGTTCCGTATCCTGTGCCCGCTCATTCCCGGTCTGTTCGCCCGTAAGCTCTTTCAGAAGCAGTACGAGCACGCTCCGTACACTCTCTCTACGAATTTCCTCACGGTCGCCGTTCAACCGCAGGGCCTCCACTTTTCCGCCACCGGCGGAACGGGAATCCCCGTCACGGGGGCCGTCCACGGCCACGAAGACCGTCCCGACGGGCTGCCCGTCCTGGGGTTCCGGACCGGCGACGCCGGTGGTCGCGATGCCCCAGTCGGCACCCAGCGCCTTGCGCACGCCGACCGCCATCTGGGCCGCGACCTGCGCGTCCACCGCTCCTCGCTCTGCCAGCAGGGTGGCGTCGACGCCGAGCAGCTCGTGCTTGAGCGCGGTGGCGTATGCCGTCACGGAGCCACGGAACGCCTTGGACGCCCCGGGCACCGCGGTGATCTCCGCCGCCACCAGCCCGCCGGTCAGCGACTCGGCGACAGCCACGGTCAGGCCCCTCACCGTCAGTAGTCGCACCACGTCGGTGGCCGGGGAACTCACGCTTCCTTCTCCTCCAACGCGGCCTGCCGCTCGGCGATTCCCTGCCGGCGCAGCACGATGGCCTGTCTGATGTAGTCCAGACCGGTCACAACGGTCAGAACGACCGCCGCGGCCATCACCCAGAACCTCAGGCTCGCCAGCCATCCCGTCAGCGCCAGCACGTACATGCCGACGGCGACGCCCTGGGTGAGCGTTTTCAGCTTGCCGCCCCGGCTGGCCGGGATGACACCGTAACGAATGACCAGAAAACGCAGCAGCGTGATGCCGAGTTCCCGGCCGAGGATCACGCCCGTGACCCACCACGGCAGATCGCCGAGACCGGAGAGACAGATCAGCGCCGCCCCCATGATCGCCTTGTCGGCGATGGGGTCGGCGATCTTCCCGAAGTCGGTGACGAGGTTGTAGGTGCGCGCCAGGTGCCCGTCGAACAGGTCGGTGATCATGGCGACGGCGAAGGCGGCCCAGGCCAGCGACCGCCACGCCGGGTCGTACCCGCCGTCGGTCAGCATCAGCGCGACGAAGCCCGGCACCAGCAGGAGCCGGAGCATGGTCAGCAGATTGGCGACGTTCCACACGCTCGCCTGGTTGACGGCGGCAGCGGCGATCTTGCCGCCGCGCGGCGGGCGGGCGCCCGCCGATGCGCCGGAGGCGTCCGAGCCGGACGGCGCCGACGCCCCCTTCGCCTGGGAGGAGCCGCCCGCGGCGGACGACGCCGGGACACCCGTCATCTGCCCGCCTCCTCAGGACACGCCAGCGGCTCGGCCACCAGGTCGACACCTTCCGTACCGACCACCTTCGCCTCGACCATACGACCGACGCTCAGGCCTTCGCCGCTCGTGAGCAGCACCTGGCCGTCCGTCTCGGGCGCCTGGTGCGCCGCCCGGCCGTACACGCCCTCTTCCTCGTCGACGGACTCGACCAGGACGTGCACGGTCTGCCCGACGCGCTCCTCGGCGCGCTGGGAGACGAGTTCCTCGGCGAGCCGGGACACCCGCGCGAGGCGCTCGGCGACGACGTCCTCGTGGAGCTTGTTGTCGTACGTCGCCGCCTCGGTGCCGTCCTCGTCGGAGTAGCCGAAGACGCCGATCGCGTCCAGCCGCGCGCCGCTCAGGAACCGCTCCAGCTCGGCCAGGTCGGCCTCGGACTCGCCGGGGAAGCCGACGATGAAGTTGGAGCGCACGCCCGCTTCGGGGGCCTTGCTGCGGATGGTGTCGAGCAGCTCGAGGAAGCGGTCGGTGTCACCGAAGCGGCGCATCGCGCGCAGCACATCGGGCGCCGAGTGCTGGAAGGACAGGTCGAAGTAGGGGGCGACCTTCGGGGTGGAGGTCAGCACGTCGATCAGGCCGGGGCGCATCTCGGCCGGCTGGAGGTAGCTGACGCGCACCCGCTCGATGCCGTCGACCTCGGCCAGCTCGGGCAGCAGCGACTCCAGCAGACGGATGTCGCCGAGGTCCTTGCCGTAGGAGGTGTTGTTCTCGGAGACCAGCATGATCTCCTTCACGCCCTGCTCGGCCAGCCAGCGTGTCTCGTTCAGCACGTCGCTCGGGCGGCGCGAGATGAAGGAGCCGCGGAAGGACGGGATGGCGCAGAACGAGCAGCGCCGGTCGCAGCCGGAGGCCAGCTTCACGGAGGCCACCGGGGAGCCGTCCAGGCGCCGGCGCAGCGGGGAGCGCGGGCCGGAGGCCGGGGCGACGCCCTCGGGCAGGTCGGCCGGGCCGTGCCCGGGCAGGGCCACCGCGGCGGCCGAATCCTGGCGCTCGGCCGGGCTGATCGGCAGCAGCTTGCGCCGGTCGCGCGGGGTGTGGGCGGCGTGGATGCCGCCGTTCAGGATGGTCTGGAGCCGGTCCGAGATGTCCGCGTAGTCGTCGAAGCCGAGCACGCCGTCGGCCTCGGGCAGCGCCTCGGCGAGTTCCTTGCCGTACCGCTCGGCCATGCACCCCACCGCCACGACGGCCTGCGTTCTGCCGTGGTCCTTGAGATCGTTGGCCTCCAGCAGGGCGTCCACGGAGTCCTTCTTGGCGGCGTCGACGAAGCCGCAGGTGTTCACGACGGCGACGTCGGCGTCCGAGGCGTCCTCCACGAGCTGCCAGCCGTCCGCCTCCAGACGGCCTGCGAGCTCCTCCGAGTCCACCTCGTTACGGGCGCAGCCAAGGGTGACGAGTGCGACGGTACGGCGTTCAGGCATGGGCTCAAGACTACTTCGTCCCACCGACACCCCATGTCGAAGGGGCTGGCCGATCTTGGCCGGCCCCTTCGACTCACGCCTTCGCCGTCCGGCTGCTGTCCGGCTGCTTCCGAACTGCTATCCGACCTGCGGGTCGCCCTTGGTGTACGTCAGGCGCTGCACGGCGCCCGGCTGGAAGTCGTCCTCGATCTTCTTGCCGTTGACGTAGAGCTGGATCGCGCCCGCGTCGCCGAGGACCAGGTTGACCTTGGTGTTGTCCTGGAAGGTCTTGGACTCGCCCTGCTTGAGCAGTCCGTCGAAGAGCAGCCGGCCGTTGTGGTCCTTGGCGGAGATCCAGCTGCGCCCGTCGGTCGCGCTGACCTGGACGGTCACCTTGTCCTGGGGCGCGGCGGCGATGGCGCTGTCGGAGGGCACCGGCTTCTGGTCGGCGGGCTTGGTCCTGGCCGGCTTCGGCGCGGCGGGCGCGCTGGTCGCGGCCTCGGAGCCCTCGGCGACCTGCTGTCCCGCGCCGCTGTCGCCGCCGCCCTTGACGAAGGTGAAGCCGACGAAGCCGATCACGACGACGATCGCGGCGACCATCGCCGCGGTCCAGTTCGGCCCGCGCCGCTCGGGGCGGATACGTTCCGCCTCGAAGAGGGGCGCCGCCGGCGTGGGCGCGGGACGCCCGCCGTGGTCGGCGTCGTACTGGGCGATCAGGGGCTCGGGATCGAGGTGGACGGCCTTGGCCAGGGTCCGGATGTGACCGCGGGCGTAGACGTCCCCGCCGCAGGGGGCGAAGTTGTCCGCCTCGATCGCGTGCACGATCGCGATGCGGACCCGGGTGGCGTTGCTGACGTCGTCGACGGTCAGCCCGGCGGCGATACGGGCCTGTCGCAGGGCACGGCCGACGGAGAGGCTGGCTTCCTCACGACCGTCTTCGAAGGGACGCTCGTCTTCAGGGGAGTTGCCGAGGGACACGGGGGCGCCTTTCGAGCGTGTAGCCACCTGTGCTGGAGGTTCAGTCTAGGGGGGGTACGAAAGGGTGGGGCAACCGGGCGGAAGGACTTTGTACGCCATCGGAATGGCCACGGACACACCGATGACGGGCCGGGCGCGGAGCCCATGATGAAACCCCTACCCGTCCTCTCGCTCAACTTGACGTGTGTCCAAGGGAAACGGTTGCCCGCTGTTCTCTAACGGGTGAGTCACGGAGGGTCCGCTCGGGTGAGGCGCACTCGAGCGGACCCTGCGGCAGGAACCTACCCCTCGGACTCGCCCCGGAGCACCGCCAGCACCCCGTCCAGCTCGTCCGGCTTCACCAGCACGTCGCGTGCCTTGGAGCCCTCGCTCGGGCCGACGATGTTGCGCGCCTCCATCAGGTCCATCAGCCGGCCCGCCTTGGCGAAGCCGACCCGCAGCTTGCGCTGGAGCATGGACGTCGACCCGAACTGCGTGGAGACCACCAGCTCGGCCGCCTGGCACAGCAGGTCCAGGTCGTCGCCGATGTCCTCGTCGATCTCCTTCTTCTGCTTGGTCCCGACGACGACGTCCTCGCGGAAGACCGGCGCCATCTGGTCCTTGCAGTGCTGGACGACGACCGCGACCTCCTCCTCGGTCACGAAGGCGCCCTGCATACGGGTCGGCTTGTTCGCGCCCATCGGCAGGAACAGTCCGTCGCCCTTGCCGATCAGCTTCTCCGCGCCGGGCTGGTCGAGGATGACGCGGCTGTCGGCCAGCGAGGAGGTGGCGAACGCGAGCCGCGAGGGCACGTTCGCCTTGATCAGACCGGTGACGACGTCGACGGACGGGCGCTGGGTGGCGAGCACCAGGTGGATGCCGGCCGCGCGGGCGAGCTGCGTGATGCGCACGATCGCGTCCTCGACGTCACGCGGCGCGACCATCATCAGGTCGGCCAGCTCGTCGACGATCACCAGCAGGTACGGGTAGGGCTGCAGCTCCCGCTCGCTGCCCTCGGGCAACTTCACCTTGCCCTCGCGTACGGCCCGGTTGAAGTCGTCGATGTGCCGGTAGCCGTACGCCGCGAGGTCGTCGTAGCGCATGTCCATCTCGCGTACGACCCACTGCAGCGCCTCGGCGGCCCGCTTGGGATTGGTGATGATCGGCGTGATCAGGTGCGGGATGCCCTCGTACGCGGTCAGCTCGACCCGCTTGGGGTCGACGAGGATCATCCGCACGTCCTCGGGGGTCGCCCGCATCATCACCGAGGTGATCAGGCAGTTGATGCAGGACGACTTGCCGGAGCCGGTGGCGCCGGCGACCAGCATGTGCGGCATCTTCGCCAGCGAGTGCATGACGTACCCGCCCTCGACGTCCTTGCCGAAGGCGACCAGCATCGGGTCGTCGTCCTCCGCGGACTCCGCGAGCCGCAGCACGTCGCCGAGGTTCACCATCTCCCGGTCGGTGTTCGGGATCTCGATGCCGACCGCGGACTTGCCCGGGATCGGGCTGATGATCCGCACGTCCGGGCTGGCCACGGCGTAGGCGATGTTCTTGGTGAGCGCGGTGATCCGCTCGACCTTGACGGCCGGCCCGAGCTCGACCTCGTAACGGGTGACCGTCGGGCCGCGAGTGAAGCCGGTGACCCGCGCGTCGACCTTGAACTCGGTGAAGACAGTGGTCAGCGACGCGACGATGGCGTCATTGGCCGCGCTGCGCACCTTGCCGGGGCCACCGCGGGTGAGCAGGTCCAGCGAGGGCAGCGCGTAGGTGATGTCGCCGGACAGCTGGAGCTGCTCGGCGCGCGGCGGCAGATCGCGCGGCTCGGCCGGCGGCTTCTTGGTGAGGTCCGGGACGGCGGACCTGGTCTCGGCCGGCTCGGCCGGTTCGGGCCGGGGGGTGCGCTTGCGCGGCTGGGGCCGCGCGGCCGGCACCGGGCTGGGCGCGGACGCGGGCGTGGGTGTCGGGGTGGTGTCCTCGCGGTCGCCGACGCGCACGCCCTGGGTGAGGTCGGCGACGACCGGCGAGGGCGGCATGCCGTGCAGGACGGCGCCGTCGAGGTCGGCGGCGGCCGCCGCGGCGATGTCCACGGCGTCCAGCTGGCGGTCCGGGGCGGGCTGCGGCACGGCGGAGCGGCGGGGGCGGCCCCGGCGCCGGGCGAGCGCTTCCTGCTCGGCGCCGTCGGGGTCGTATCCCTGGGGGGCGCTCGAGCGCCGGCGGGAGCGCGCGGGCAGCGCCTCGCGCCACTGCTCGTCGTAGCGCTCGTCGTCGTTGGTGTACTCGGTGTAGTCCGTGTACTCGTCGGCCGCCGGGTCGTGCAGGATGCCCAGCCGCACGCCGAGCTGCCGCAGCCGCTGCGGGATCGCGTTGACCGGGGTGGCCGTCACCACCAGCAGCCCGAAGACCGTCAGCAGCACCAGCAGGGGTACGGCGAGGACCTCGGTCATGGTGAACGTCAGCGGGGTGGCCGCCGCCCAGCCGATGAGGCCGCCGGCGTCCCTTATGGCCTGCATGCCGCCGCTGCGGGCGGGTGAGCCGCAGGCGATGTGGACCTGCCCGAGCACGCCGATGACCAGCGCGGACAGCCCGATCACGATCCGGCCGTTGGCGTCCTGCTGCTCGGGGTGGCGGATGAAGCGCACCGCGATCGCGCCGAGCAGCAGCGGCACCAGCAGATCCAGCCGGCCGAAGGCGCCGGTCACCAGGATCTCGACCAGGTCGCCGACCGGGCCCTTGAGGTCGGCCCAGGTGCCGGCGGCGACGATCAGCGCGATGCCGAGCAGCAGCAGCGCGATGCCGTCCTTGCGGTGGGCCGGGTCGAGGTTCTTCGCGCCCTGCCCTATGCCGCGGAAGACGGCCCCGACGGCGTGCGCCACGCCGAGCCACAGCGCGCGCACCACCCGGTACAGGCCCCCGGTGGGACTCGGCGCGGGTCTGGGCGCGGCCTTCTTCACCACGGCCTTCTTGGCGGGTGCCTTTCTGGCCGGTGCCTTCTTCGCGGCGGCCTTCCTCGCCGGAGCCTTCGCGGGAGCGGCCGCCTTCTTCGCGGGCGGCTTCTTGGCTGCGGAGGGACGTGAGGCCATGGGTGTGAGGTTACCGGTGGAGAGGACAGCGGACACGTGTGCCCACTGCTTCACCCGTTCGTGTCGCCCAAGTCGTCAAGGGGAACCGGCCTGCTGGACGGCACGCGGAACTTCCCACGGGAGACCGGGAGGAACTGACGCGCGCTCACACCCAACTAGGGGCACCGCACGCGCCGTTCCGCACGCGTGCGCGTCAGCCCTGCGGGGGCACCGGGGAGCCGCTGCCGGTGCCCGGCTCCAGGGCGTCCAGGGCCCGGCGCAGCCCGGTGAGTTTGCGCTCCAGATGGGCCGCCGTGGCGACCGCGGCCGCGTCGGCCGACTCCTCGTCCAGCTGCTTGGACAGCGCCTCGGCCTGCTCCTCGACGGCGGCGAGCCGCGCGGACAGCTCGGCGAGCAGCCCGGCCGACTCCTTGCCGGCCACACCGCCCTTGCCGCCGCCCTCCAACTGCAGGCGCAGCAGCGACGCCTGCTCGCGCAGCTGGCAGTTCTTCATGTACAGCTCGACGAAGACGGAGACCTTCGCGCGCAGCACCCAGGGGTCGAACGGCTTGGAGATGTAGTCGACCGCGCCCGCCGCGTAGCCGCGGAAGGTGTGGTGGGGGCCGTGGTTGATCGCGGTGAGGAAGATGATCGGGATGTCCCGGGTCCGCTCCCGCCGCTTGATGTGCGCGGCCGTCTCGAATCCGTCCATGCCCGGCATCTGGACGTCCAGCAGAATGACCGCGAAGTCATCCGTGAGCAGTGCTTTGAGTGCTTCCTCCCCGGACGATGCCCGCACCAGCGTCTGATCGAGCGCAGAGAGGATCGCCTCCAGCGCCAGCAGATTCTCCGGCCGGTCATCGACCAGGAGGATCTTGGCCTTCTGCACCATGGCCCGCCCTCCTCGCCCCGGCAGTGCACCGGGCGCCGCCCCATGGGACGACTCCGTTGCGCCGCCCGTCCTCGTGCCGGTCATGGTAGCTGCACCCCGCCTGTCGCCACACCCTGTCACCGTGATGTCACTGTGCACGTAGCAGAAACGTAGTGGGAGACCAGAAGGTTCCCCGAATCCCGTACTTCTACACGGGCGCGCACACCGTGCGTCAGCGACGCCCGGTGAACGTCACCGATCATTCCCCACGCATCCACTGCTCCATCACGGTCAGCAGGTGGTCGGGATCGACCGGCTTCGTGACGTAGTCGGACGCACCCGACTCGATGGCCTTCTCCCGGTCGCCCTTCATCGCCTTCGCGGTGAGCGCGATGATCGGCAGCCCCGAGAACTGCGGCATCCTGCGGATCGCCGTCGTCGTCGCGTACCCGTCCATCTCCGGCATCATGATGTCCATCAGGACCACCGCCACGTCCTCGTGCTGCTCCAGCACCTCGATGCCCTCGCGGCCGTTCTCCGCGTACAGCACCGACAGGCCGTGCTGCTCCAAAACGCTCGTCAGCGCGAAGACGTTGCGGATGTCGTCGTCGACGATCAGCACTTTCTGGCCACCGAAGCGGATGCCGCGGTGCGGCTGCGGCGCCCCCTCCTGCTCGGCCCCCGAACCCTCGGAGACCCCGGAAGCCGCGGACGGGCCGGACGCCGTCCCGGGCCACTGCTCGGGCTGGGCCGCCGGACGCTGCTCCAGCGCCGCGGACGAGGCCCGACGACGGCGCCGGAACAGCGCCGCGGCACCGTTCTGCGTCTCCCGGTACGACTTCACCTCGGCCGGCGTCTCGAACTCCGGGCCCGACAGCTCCCGGGCGCCGTTCTGGGACGCCCCCAGCTGGCCGACCCCGAGTGCCGGCGCGGCCTGCTGGTAGCCCTGCGGCGGCAGCTCGCTCATGTGCAGCGGCAGGTACAGCGTGAACGTCGAACCGCGCCCCGGTTCGCTCTGCGCGTGGATCTCACCGCCGAGCAGCTGGGCGATCTCCCGCGAGATCGACAGCCCGAGGCCCGTACCGCCGTACTTGCGGCTCGTCGTGCCGTCGGCCTGCTTGAACGCCTCGAAGATCACCCGCATCTTGCTGGCGGCGATGCCGATACCGGTGTCGGTCACCGAGAACGCGATCAGCGGCTCGTCGGGGCTGGCCAGCGAGCCGACCTCGAGCAGCTGCTCACGGATGGACTGCGGCACGTCCGCGCCCGCCGGCCGGATCACCAGCTCCACCGAACCGGAGTCGGTGAACTTCACCGCGTTCGACAGCAGGTTGCGCAGCACCTGCAGCAGCCTCTGCTCGTCGGTGTGCAGCGTCGCGGGAAGCTCCGGCGAGACCCGCACCGACAGGTCCAGGCCCTTCTCCGCGGTCAGCGGCCGGAACGTGGCCTCCACGTAGTCCACCAGCTGGACGAGCGCGATCCGCGTCGGCGAGACGTCCATCTTGCCCGCCTCGACCTTCGACAGGTCCAGGATGTCGTTGATCAGCTGCAGCAGGTCCGAACCGGCGCCGTGGATGGTCTCGGCGAACTCCACCTGCTTCGGCGACAGATTGCCCTCGGCGTTGTCGGCGAGCAGCTTGGCCAGGATCAGCAGCGAGTTCAGCGGCGTGCGCAGCTCGTGCGACATGTTGGCGAGGAACTCGCTCTTGTAGCGCATCGACACCGCGAGCTGCTCGGCGCGCTCCTCCAGGACCTGCCGCGCCTCCTCGATCTCGGTGTTCTTCACCTCGATGTCGCGGTTCTGCCGGGCCAGCAGCTCGGCCTTCTCCTCCAGTTCGGCGTTGGACGCCTGCAGCGCCTTCTGCCGCTGCTCCAACTCCGCCGAACGTTCCCGCAGTTGCTCGGTCAGCTCCTGCGACTGCTTCAGCAGCTGCTCGGTCTTGGTGTTGACGGAGATGGTGTTGACGCTGGTCGCGATCATCTCCGCGATCTGGTTCAGGAAGTCCTTCTGGATCTGCGTGAACGCCGTGAACGACGCCAGCTCGATCACCCCGAGCACCTTGCCCTCGAAGAGCACCGGCAACACGATCACCTGCGCGGGCGGCGCCTCACCGAGCCCGGAGGAGATCTTCAGATAGCCGCTGGGCGCGTTCTCCACCAGGATCGTGCGCTTCTCCTCGGCGGCCGTGCCCACCAGCGCCTCACCGGGCCGGAACGACGCCGGCATGGACCCCATCGAGTAGCCGTACGACCCGAGCATGCGCAGCTCGTAGTCGTCGTCACCGCCGGAGGCGTCCTTGGCCTCCATCAGCGGCATCGCGACGAAGAACGCGCCGTGCTGCGCGGACACCACCGGCGTCAGCTCGCTCATGATCAGCGAGGCCACGTCCTCCAGGTCGCGCCGGCCCTGCATCAGCGCCGAGATGCGCGCCAGGTTGCCCTTCAGCCAGTCCTGCTCCTTGTTGGCGATCGTGGTGTCGCGCAGGTTGGCGATCATCTTGTTGATGTAGTCCTGCAGCTCCTGGATCTCGCCGGAGGCATCGACGTCGATCTTCAGGTTCAGGTCGCCGCGGGTCACCGCGGTCGCCACGCGGGCGATGGCCCGCACCTGCCGGGTCAGGTTCCCGGCCATCTCGTTCACGGACTCCGTCAGGTCGCGCCAGGTGCCGTCGACGTCACGCACGCGTGCCTGGCCGCCGAGCTGCCCCTCGGTGCCCACCTCGCGGGCCACACGGGTGACCTCCTCGGCGAAGCTGGACAGCTGGTCGACCATCGTGTTGATCGTCGTCTTGAGCTCGAGGATCTCGCCGCGGGCGTCGATGTCGATCTTCTTGCTCAGGTCACCCTTGGCGATCGCCGTGGTGACCAGCGCGATGTTGCGCACCTGACCGGTCAGGTTGGACGCCATCTGGTTCACCGACTCGGTGAGGTCCTTCCACGTCCCGGCCACACCCGGTACGTGCGCCTGACCGCCCAGGATGCCGTCCGTGCCCACCTCACGGGCCACCTTGGTGACCTGCTCGGCGAACGAACTCAGCGTCTTCACCATGGTGTTGATGGTGTCGGCGAGCTGCGCGACCTCGCCGCGCGCCTCGATCGTCACCTGCCGCGTCAGGTCGCCGTTGGCCACCGCCGCCGACACCTGGGAGATGTTGCGCACCTGCGTGGTCAGGTTCTTCGCCATCAGGTTGACGTTGTCGCTGAGGTCCTTCCAGATGCCCGTGACACCCGGTACGTGCGCCTGGCCGCCCAGGATGCCCTCGGTGCCCACCTCACGGGCCACCCGGGTCACCTGCTCGGCGAACGACGACAGCTGGTCCACCATCGTGTTCACCGTCGTCACCAGCTCGAGGATCTCGCCCTTGGCGTCGACGGTGATCTTCTTCGACAGATCGCCCTTGGCGACCGCGGTGGTGACCTCGGCGATGGACCGCACCTGAAGGGTCAGGTTGTTGGCCATGCCGTTCACGGACTGCGTGAGGTCCTTCCAGGTACCGGAGACGCCCTGCACCTCCGCCTGGCCGCCGAGGATGCCCTCGGTGCCCACTTCGCGGGCCACGCGCGTGACCTCCTGCGCGAACGACGACAGCTGGTCGACCATCGTGTTCAGGGTGTTCTTCAGCTCCAGGATCTCCCCGCGCGCGTCCACGGTGATCTTCTGGGACAGGTCACCGCGCGCCACCGCCGTGGCCACCTGCGCGATGTTGCGCACCTGGGCGGTGAGGTTTCCTGCCATTCCGTTCACGGAATCGGTCAGGTCCCGCCACACGCCGGCCACACCGGGCACCTGCGCCTGACCGCCCAGACGGCCGTCGGTGCCCACCTCGCGGGCCACCCGGGTCACCTGGTCGGCGAACGCGGACAGCTGGTCGACCATCGTGTTGATGGTGTTCTTCAGCTCCAGGATCTCGCCGCGCGCGTCCACGTCGATCTTCTGCGACAGATCACCGCGCGCCACCGCCGTCGTCACCTGGGCGATCTGCCGCACCTGCGAGGTGAGGTTGCCGGCCATGAAGTTGACGGAGTCCGTCAGCTCCTTCCAGGTGCCCGACACGCCGTCCACGCGGGCCTGACCGCCGAGCCGGCCCTCCGTGCCCACGTCCCGCGCCATCCGCGTCACCTGGTCGGCGAACGACGACAGCTGGTCCACCATCGTGTTCACGGTGTTCTTCAGCTGGAGCATCTCGCCGGAGACGTCCACGGTGACCTTCTGCGACAGATCGCCGTTGGCCACCGCCGTCGTCACCTGGGCGATGTTGCGCACCTGCCCGGTGAGGTTGCGGAACGCGGTGTTGACCGAGTCCGTCAGGTCCTTCCAGGTGCCCGCCGCCCCCGGCACCTGCGCCTGACCGCCCAGCTCACCCTCGACACCGATCTCCCGCGCCACGCGCGTGACCTCGGCACCGAACGCCTGCAGCTGGTCCACCATCCCGTTGACGGTGTTCTTCAGCTCCAGCATCTCGCCGGCCACGTCGACGGTGACCTTCTGCGACAGATCACCGTTGGCCACCGCCGTCGTCACGGCCGCGATGTCCCGCACCTGCGTCGTCAGGTTGCGGAAGACGGTGTTGACGGAGTCCGTCAGGTCCTTCCAGGTGCCCGCCGCGCCCGGTACGTTCGCCTGCCCGCCGAGCCGCCCCTCGGCACCGACCTCGTTCGCCACGCGCGTGACCTCGTCGGCGAAGATCCGCAGCGTCTCGGTCATCTGGTTGATCGTGTCGGCGAGCTGCGCGACCTCACCGCGCGCCGGGACGGTCACCTTCCGCGACAGATCACCGCTGGCGACCGCCGTCGTCACCTCGGAGATCCCGCGCACCTGGGCAGTAAGGTTTCCTGCCATCGTGTTGACGGAGTCGGTCAGCTCCTTCCAGACCCCGTCCACGCCGGGCACCTGCGCCTGACCGCCCAGAATGCCCTCGGTGCCCACCTCGCGCGCGACCCGCGTCACCTCCGAGGAGAACGCGGAGAGCTGGTCGACCATCGTGTTGACGGTGTTCTTCAGCTCCAGCATCTCGCCGGCCACGTGCACGGTCACCTTGCGTGACAGATCACCCTTGGCGACCGCCGTCGTGACCAGGGCGATGTCCCGCACCTGCGCGGTGAGCCGGGACGCCATCGTGTTGACGGAGTCCGTCAGGTCCTTCCAGGAGCCCGACAGACCACGCACGCGTGCCTGCCCGCCGAGCTTGCCCTCGGTACCCACCTCGCTGGCCACCCGCGTGACCTCGTCGGTGAACGTCGACAGCTGATCGACAAGGTTGTTCACAGTCCGCGAGACCTTGAGGAACTCCCCGCGCAGCGGATGCCCGGCCCCCTCCGGCGTCTGCGTGCGCAGCTCCATGCGCGGCGACAGATCACCGTCCGCGACCGCCGACAGCACCCGGCTGACCTCGGAGACCGGCCGTACGAGATCATCGACCAGGTCGTTGGAGGCGTCGATGGCGGCCGCCCACGAGCCCTCGCAGGCCCCCGTCTCCAGCCGTTCCGTGAGTTTTCCCTCACGTCCCACCATGCGCCGCACCCGCGACAGCTCACCCGTCAGATGCAGATTACGGTCCGCGACCTCGTTGAACACGGCCGCGATCTCCGACATCACGCCGTCCCCGGACACCGTGAGCCGCTTGCGGAAGTTCCCGTCACGCATGGACACCAGAGCCGCCAGGAGCCGGTTCAGGGCGGCCGTGTCCACCACGGTCGTGCCGCCCCGCGATGTGCGCTGGTTCTTCGCGCGCGTCTTCGTGCCCCGCGTCGCTGCGCCAGACTCCACTGTGTCCCTCCCGCAGGGATCGACCGTTACTGCCGTGCTCGTTGCTCGTGGTGCCCCCGGCCCGCCGCTCCGGCCTACCAGGTGCCACCGCGTGTGTCAGCCCGTTGCCGGCAGGCCACACGAACGGGCTGCTGCCCACTCTGAGCGAACGACACTCTGCCTGCCCGGACCTTCACCGGGAGCCTGCCCAGTGTTTCACCCTCGCCGAACCAGGCCATAACAGTTCGGCAGCTTCGCACATCGTCCGCACACCCTCTGGACGGAAACACTGCTGACCGGCATCCGCTCGGACGCGGAAGGTAAGTACCCTTGCATGCGGCTGTCCAGCCACGCCGGTCCGTCCGGCCTGGGCGGTGGCACGAGTACGAGCGGGCATCGGAGGGGCGGCCGCAGACATGACCACCGGACTGATCCCGGGGGGACAACCCCCGGAACCCCGGCCGACGAGCGCGCGCCCGCCGCACCAGCGCAGCGAGCCCGGCGAGGGGACAGCCCAGCACGTCGACGACCGGCCGAGGAGTTCCGTGATCACCGCCCGCGCGGCTGCCAGCTTCGAGCCTGTCGGGCGATCGGTCGCGACCGCCCGCTCCTTCGTCCGCGACACCCTGCAGGGCTGGGGATTCGCGGACATCGTGGACGACGCCGTCGTCCTGACCAGCGAACTGGTGACCAACGCCGTCGTCCACGCCGGCACCCACGCGGACGTGCTGTGCCTGCGCACCGAGGACGGCGTCCGCATCGAGGTCTCCGACCGCTACCCCGAGCGGGAGATCCCCGTCCAGAGCGCCGCCGTCAGCATGGGCAGCCCCGACCGCGAGGGCGGCCGCGGCCTCCAGCTCTGCGCGGCCCTGGCGGGGCGCTGGGGCGTGGAGTACACGCCCACCCACAAGAACGTCTGGTTCCAGCTCGACCTGCCCGCACGCCCCGTCGGCACCCGCACCGCCGGCCCCGCCCTGCCGGCCGAGCTGCTGCCGATCGCCGACGGCCGGATCCGCGTCGCCGTCGTCCAGATCGACCGCGGCGGCGCGATCAGCGCCTGGAACGAGGACGCCGAGGAACTCTTCGGGTACGCCGCCGACCAGGTCACCGGCAAGCCCCTCACCGACCTCGCCGCCTGGCCGCAGACCCCCGGCACCGGCACCGGCATCGCCGAGGCCCTCCGGCTCTCCCGCTGGGAGGGCAGCTACGGCATCCGCGGCGCCGACGGCCGAGTCCTCCCGGTCTACGCCTCCCACCTGCGCGTGCGCGACACCTCCGGCGAGCCCTCCACCGTCTGCCTCCTGGTCCGCGACCACGAACGCGCCGTCCTGCAGACGCCCCTGCGCGCCCCCGCCACGGACACGGCCTCACCCGGAGACGGGCAGAGCGGCGACCCCTTCGACGCCTTCATCGGCTCCCCCGCCCCCGACGACCTCGACGGCCTGCTCCAGCGCACGGTCGAACGCGCCCGGGACATGCTCGACGGCGACTCCGCCTTCCTGCTGCTCGCCACCGACGACGAGACCGAGCTGGAGGTCCGCGCGTCCACCGGCCTGCCCTCCGCCCGCCAGCGCTTCGCGCGCGTGCCCGTCGAAGCCGGCCCCGGCCGCTACGGCTCCGCCCGCATGCCCGCCGTCCACGACGACCTCACCGCCGTCCCCGGCGCCGTCCCCCTGCTGAACGGCACCGGCATGCGCTCCGTCGTCACCGTCCCGCTCAAGGTCGAGGGCCGCCTCACCGGCTCCCTCGGCGTCGCCGCCGAGGCCCCGGGCCGCTACTCCAACGAAGAGGCACTGCGGCTGCAGTTCGCCGCCGACCGCATCGCGCTGGCCGTGGAGTCGGCCCGCCTGGGCGAGCTGGAGCGCCTGCGCCGCGGTTCCCTGAGCTTCCTGGTGGAGGCCTCCGACCTCCTCGCCGGCACCCTGGACCGCGACCAGACCCTCGCCCTCATGGCCCAGATGACGGTCCCGACGCTGGCCACCTGGTGCGCCGTCTACACGATCGCCGACCAGGCCTCCGAGCCGTATCTGTCGTACGTCCTGCACGAGGACGAGGAACTCATCGACGGCATCAAGTCGCTGCTCTCGAAGATCGCCCCGCCGGACCCGGTGCCCACCCCGGGCGCCCGGGTCTGGTCGGCGCCCGGCGAGACCGCCCACCAGGCGGCCCTGCGCACGTCCATGCGCAGCCTCGGCCTGACCGGCGGCCCCATCCGCCAGATCGCCTCCGGCATGGGCCCCACGCTCGCCGTGGCCTCCGCGCTGGGCGGCGAGACGGTCGTCCTGCCGCTGGTCGCCCGCAACCGCGTCATCGGCATGCTCACCCTGGGCAAGCCCACCGACGAGCACTTCCGCCAGGAGATCCTGGAACTGGCCGAGGACTTGAGCCGCCGGGCCGCCCTCGCCCTGGACAACGCCCGCCTGTACTCGGAGCGCACGGCCATCAGCCAGTCCCTCCAGCGCAGCCTCCTGCCGCCGGAGCTGCCGCACATCGACGGCGTCGAGGTCGAGGTCATCTACCGCGCGGCCGGCGAGGGCAACGAGGTCGGCGGCGACTTCTACGACCTGTTCCCGATCAGCGACGGCGCCTACGGCTTCGCCATCGGCGACGTCTGCGGCACGGGCCCGAACGCCGCCGCCGTCACCGGCCTCGCCCGGCACGCCCTGCGTCTGCTGGCCCGCGAGGGCCTGAGCGGCCCGGCCGTCCTGGAGCGCCTGAACTCCGCGATCCTCGACGAGGGCGCCCGCAGCCGCTTCCTGACCCTCCTGTACGGCGAGATGCGCCCGCAGGAGGACGGCAGCGCCGAACTGAAGGTGGTCTGCGCCGGCCACCCGCTGCCACTGCGCCTGCGCCAGGACGGCTCGGTGGAGGCAGCCGCCGAACCCCAGCCGCTGCTCGGCGTCATGGAGGACCTGGAGCTGTACGAGCAGACGGTCACGCTCGACCCGGGCGACGTCCTGCTCTGCGTCACCGACGGCGTCACGGAACGCCGCGAGGGCACGCGCATGCTGGGCGACGACGGCCTCGCCGATGTCCTGACCACCTGCACGGGCCTGACGGCCGGCGCGGTCGCCGCCCGCATCATGCGGGCCGTGGAGCGTTTCGCGTCGGACGCCCCGTCGGACGACATGGCGATCCTGGCCATGCGCGTGCCGGAACCGCACAAGGACTGAAGGTGGACTGAACGTGGAGTGAACATGAAAAAGCCCCCCGCCCATCGGGCGGGGGGCTTTTCTGGTGGAGCCCCCAAACGGAATCGAACCGTTGACCTTCTCCTTACCATGGAGACGCTCTACCGACTGAGCTATAGGGGCTTGTCGCTTTTCCGAGGTTTCCCTCCGGCAACGAAAGAAAGCATACCCCGGCCGGTCCGGGATTCCCAAACTCGTTCAGAAGGCCGGCGCGAGCAGCCCGCCGAGCGCATTACAGGCTCCCACAATGCGCTGCATATCCCGTTTGGTCAGACCCGCGTCGACCGGCAGCGCCAGTGTCTCGTCGGCGGCCCGCTCGGTCACCGGCAGAGAAACGCACCGCCGGAACTCCGGCAGCCGGTGCACCGGCGTCTTCACCGGCACCCGGCAGTCGACTCCCTTGGCGCGGACGGCCCGTGCGAAAGCGTCCCGGTCGGGCCGCCCATTGCCCGGCACCCGCACGACGTACTGCTGGTAGGTGTGCCCGTCACCGCCGTCGGGGGTCGACACCCCCCGCAGCCTGGCATCGAGATAGGCCGCCCGCTCCCGCCGCTGCGCGACTTCGCTGTACGGCGCCTCCGGCTCTCCCTGCTCCAGCACGAGCAGCCCGTGCCGCTGCCCCAGCGCCCGTAGCGCCCCCAGATCGGCCACCCGTCCGAAGCGGTGTACGACAACGACGGCCGCCGTCCGCGAAGTTACCGCCGCTTCGACCGCGGAGGTGTCCAGGCAGTACGTCACCGGGTCTATGTCGGCGAACACCGGCAGCGCGCCGGCCCGGGCCACCGCGCCCGCGACCTCCACGTTCCCGAAGGCCGGTACGACGACCTCGTCACCCACGCCGATGCCGGCGGCCCTGAGCATTGCAGCAGCACCCATGGGAGCGATGGTCGATGCGGAAGCTGAACCCGAAGTGACGGCAAACAAAAAAGGGTTGGACCCGGAACCGAAGTTCGGGGTCCAACCCTTTGAATGATTGTTCGGCGGCGTCCTACTCTCCCACAGGGTCCCCCCTGCAGTACCATCGGCGCTGTAAGGCTTAGCTTCCGGGTTCGGAATGTAACCGGGCG